>CAIPMU010000001.1 GCA_903866275.1 Vampirovibrio chlorellavorus
AGGAGTGGGAGTTAATTTGGGCTTGTTTCCCAGATCAGGTGATGGGTAGACCCCGCAAGTGGAGCGATCGTGCTTGCCTGGACGCGGTTTTATACTTACTGCATTCTGGCGGCCGCTGGGAAGAGTTAGGAGCGGAATTTCCACCTAAAAGTACTGTTCACGACCGCTTTTCGCATTGGGTCAGAGCAGGGATTTTAACCAAAGTTTTCAAAAGGTTGAGGCGGAAGCTGCCATTAGGCCAAGTGTTTCATTTGGATTCAACGGTAAAACCGGCAAAAAAGGGGGAAACTCGTCGGACGCGCGGTGAAGGTGAAAGGCAGCAAAATAAGCCTCGTGGTGGACGAAGCAGGATTACCGGTGGACTTGCGACTGGATAGCGCCAATCGTCACGACTTGTATGCCTGCGGCAAGCTGGTAAAAGTTTTGCCAAAGGGTTCTCTTATTGTCGCAGATCGAGGCTATGATGCAAGCTGGTTTCGGAGACAATTATGGAAAAAAGGGTTAAAGCCCAGAATTCCTAAACGGAAAAAGAATAATAAGAAATACGATCCGATTGCTCGCCTTGGCAGATGGCGTGTAGAAAGGTGCTTCGCGTGGTTAGGTAAGTTTAGAAAGCTAGAGACAAGATATGAATACTTTGCCACACATTACAAAGCATTCTGCTACCTGGCTTGTGCCAAATTATTACTCGATAAACTTACCGGATAGGTTCTAAACGTAATCAAACTTTCTTGTGTGTCATTCAGGCTAATAAGGTCAATTTTTATCTGACTGTAACTATCGTAAAGTCCTGTTGGTAAACTTTGTTTCAGAAAACCTGATTGGCATGCCCTTCAAAACTGACCAATGGCTTTTTCTCAATCAATCAGTACGGTGAGCATCGATTGCCTGCGCAACCACTTCCCCCTTTGACTCTCTTGCCCAATTAGGGAATGATAGAGGGGAAGTCTGTTTGAGGGGCGTTTCAATGAGATTTTCCAAGTTTATAGCGCTGGTTTGCCCGGAGGGGAAAGATCCGGCCCAGAAGTATGCCGAATCCCTGAGCCAGATTCAGCTGGCGGATCAGGCGGGCTTTCACGGCATCTGGCTCTCCGAGAACCATTTTTCCTCCCGGCGCGCATTGCCGGATTTGCAGGGGGAGATTGGCATTACCCCCAAGCCGCTGATGTTTGGCATGAAAATTGTGGAAAACACCCGCCGCATTCGCGTGGGCACGGCGGTGCGCAATATTGTGTTCACCCATCCCGTGCTGGTGGCCGAAGAGGCACTGACTTTTGATCTGCTCTCCGGCGGACGATTGGATCTGGGGGTGGGTTGCGGGTATCGCCCGTGGGAGTTCACCGGCTTTGGTATCCCCCAAGCCGAAGCCCGCAGTCGCTTTCTGGAATCGCTGGAAATACTGGATTTGGCCTTGCGTGGGGAGCCCTTTAGTTTTAACGGACAATACTACAAGCTCCCTGAAGTGAGTGTAGTTCCGAAACCGTACTACAGTCTGCCTCGCCCCAAGTTGTTTCTGGCCACGGGCGATCCGGCCCAAATCAAGCTGGCCGCCCAAAAAGACTATGGCGTGATGTCCTTTTCCACCTCCAGCAAGGAACATCTGCTGAATCTGGTGCAAACTTACACCGAGATTGCCGGGCCGTTGGGCTACGATGTGTCCCCGCATCGCTTTCCGGTCACGCGGCAGATTTATATTCACCGCGATCCGGCAGTGGCGGATGAGTACGCCGCGCGTAACCTGCCCTATTATCAGGCCGCACTGGGCGATTTTAAAGCCTGCCCGCCGTTGGAAGAACTGAAAAAACTCTACATCATCGGCACCCCGGAAGACTGCGTAAGCCAGCTCAAAGCCCTGCGGGACGAGATGGGTTGCACCCATGTCATCCTCTGGTTTAACTTCGGCTGGCTGACCCATCAGGAAGTGATGGATCAAATGGAACTCTTCGCGCAGCAAGTGATGCCCCACTTTAACGAGAGTGAGCTTTCTCCTTCCACACTTCAACCGGAGGCCGTCCCTCAATGACTCTAGCCGCTGAGCCCAATTTGCTCCCGTGGGAGCCCCTATATAGCACCACTCGCGCCGATATTCAGGGTGTGCCCCAGCCGGAAGTGACCGTGTATGGGGTCGCCTACGTCTGGGCGGAAAATCTGGCGGCTCAAAACAACAGCGGGCTGGCCTTATTACGGGTGGGAGACACCAATCTCCCCTTGTGGAGCCGCTCCTTGCTCAAGCCCTTTCAGCTAATGGTCTTGTACCCGACCTTGAAGCAAGCCTACCCCACACTCACCCGCACCCATTTTGCGCTGCTGATGGCCTCGCATCAGGGGGACCCCGAACAGTTGAAACTTTTGAAAGAAGTGATGGCCGTTGGCCAGCTTTCCGAAGCTGAGTTGCATTGCCCAGCCTGCGCCTGTATTCGCGGTCGGAATCCTCAGAACGAAAGCACTCTGCATCACCCCTGCAGCGGCAAGCATCTGGCGCACCTGTTGTACCTGAAAGCCCGACATCTGCCCCTGGAAAATTATCTGCACCGGGACCAGGAGCCCTATCACCTGCTACGGGAATTGCTCTGCTACTTGCTCTATGTGGATGAATTACCGGAATCCGTGGATGGCTGCGGCATGCCCAATCTGGGCCTCTCGGCGGTGGAACTGGCCCAGTTGTATCATGCGCTGGTGTTGCCGGTCTCGCGGGATATGATTCGGCAATGCCCCGATGAGCTGACCGAGATCCTCACCCACTGGGATGATATTGCGGCCCTGATGCAGGAATACCCCGAGCTGATTGGCGGAACCGGGCGCCTGGATAGCCGACTGATGCTAGGCGAAGGGTGTCATCAACCCTTGCCCCCGCTCATTGCCAAAGAGGGTGCCGAGGGTTTGCTGTGCTTAGGGACAGGCCCCACAGAACGCCATGCAGGCGGGCTGGGCATCCTGATTAAACTATCGGGCGGCTATAATGCCGGGCAGCTGGAAGTCATGGCCCACTATATCTTTCAAGCACTGGGTCTGAGTGCTTCAGAGCCCGGCGAGGCAAAGCCTCAAGCCGCCACGCCAATGACGGAAACGGTTTTTCACTTTGCGGTACAAGGCGTTCAGGCAGAAGTATGAAGCAGGGTTTTCGGATCATTGATATTTCCCAACCGGTGTCCAGCGCCACGGCCTGCTTTCCGGGGGATGTGCCCTTTTCCCGGCAAGTAACCCTGAACTATGCGAATTCTGCGGCAGGCGGCGGCGGGGTGATTAACCTGTCGGCCTTGACCATGAGCCCGCATGTGGGCACCCATGCCGATGCCCCGGTGCATATTCAGGGCTCTTTTGATGCCGAAAATTCTTCTGAGGCCACGATTGGCCAACTGCCGCTCTCTCCATTTGTGGGGCCAGCGCTGGTTGTTGATCTATCCCCCTGGTCCGAGGCGATTCAATGGGCTCAGGTTGAGCCTTACTTGGTGGCATGGCCAGAACTGCCTTCCAGAGTGCTTTTCAAGACGCAGGCACAGAATCAGGCCAATCAATTCCAGCCCCCTTACGCCTGGCCTGCGGTGGACCTCATTCAGGCATTGGCCCAGCGCGGGGTGGTGTTGGTGGGCATTGACACGCCCTCTGTGGACTTTGTGGATTCCAAGACGCTGGATAGTCACCACGCCCTGTTGCAAGCGAGTATGGTCTGGCTGGAAAATCTGGATTTAACTGATGTAACGACCACGTCACCGGCTCATACACCTCCATTTTTGGTGGCCTTGCCGCTGAAGTTGATGGAACTGGAAGCCTCCCCGGTACGAGCGATTCTCTTACAGTATTAAAGTGTTCTCTCACGCGTCCTATCCAGAGGATGAGCCCATCATCTCCGTGGCGCTCTCTATCTGAAAGCGCCCACATTCAAAGAAGCATTTGCCGGGAACAAAATCAGCCCTTCCTCGTTTTGCGTATAATGACCGCATTCGTCCTTGAACTCAAAATTTCGCGAAAGTAGCTCGCAAGGAGATCACCATGAGCCAGCCCTTCGATTCTCACCAAACCCCGCAGGCCGCTGCCCAGACTGAAAAATTCCGTAAATCCGATGCCGAATGGCAGGCCCAACTGACCCCTTTGCAGTTTGAAGTGACTCGTCGTCACGGCACCGAGCGTCCTTTTACCGGGGAGTACAACAGCGTAAAGGATGCGGGTGTTTTTCAGTGTGTCTGCTGTGGTGCACCGCTGTTCAGCACTCAGGCCAAGTATGATTCCGGCAGTGGCTGGCCCAGTTTTTGGCAAGCCTTGCCGCAAGCGCCCATTGCCACCGAAACGGACGTCAGTTTTGGGATGAAACGCACAGAACTCAAGTGCGCTCGCTGCGATGCCCACTTGGGCCATGTGTTTGAAGATGGGCCTCAACCCACTGGGCAGCGTTATTGCATTAACTCTGCTTCACTGAATTTTCAGTCGCAGCAATAGGGTACACGGTTTTATTATTTTATTGATGGTAAAGAGATCAGTTTTATCTCGCAAAGGCAATTTTTATCTCACAGTTGTTTTTATTTTAAAAGACAGTAAAACTTGATCCATTTTTAGAGAGAGAAAAAAAGTTTTTCATTTGGTTTTAGAAGCGCGAATCCGCCGCTGAAAAGGCGTGCAACCACTTCATCGGTTTACCCAGAGATAGTGTCATTTTTTTGAGGAGAGAGCCTATGTCCAGTTATAGTCTTAGTGTTGGAACGACGCCACGAATTCCCACCACCATTGCCCCCAAGTCCGGTTCAGTTAGTGCTGATTCTACGATTGGAAGTGGCAATATTGGGCTTAATAGCGCTAGCGTAACGCCGCAACCGGCCACTAGCTTAAGTACTGGCGTTCTGAATCCGAATGACATGCAAAGTATCATGGGGATGTTGACCCAAATGCTCAGCATGCTTCAAAGTTACTTGAGTGGTGGTCAAGCACCTGCCACCTCTCCTGCTTCTACTAGCGCTAATTCTGGTGGTGCATACAGTGGACCTCCTGTGGGAGGCGCTGATAGTGGTGCTTATGAAGGAACCCCTTCAGCTGACGGCAAAACTCCTGGTGCGGCGGATGGTGGTAAACCTTCTGACGGATGTCATAAAGCCTCCAACCATCATAAAGGCGGCGCGCACAAAGCCCATCATGGTTCAAAGGGTGCGGGTTCAGCCGGCTCAGCGGGTTCAATTGATCTCAAAGCTGCATCGGGTACTCCAGGGGGAGGCAGTGCAACTCCTGCCGACAAGGGCAGCATGCCGACGCCTACCGGTGATAAAAATATGGATCAATGGGATACACAAATCGCAGAAGCGGCAAAATCGACTGGCCTGCCAGCGAACTATATTAAAGCCACTATTTGGGCAGAATCAAACGGGAATCCGAACGATCCTTCCAAAAACCCGGATGGCAAGCATACAGATCTGGGTGTAATGCAGGAAAGTGATTATACCTATTCTGATGTGATGAAGGATCAGCCCAATGCGCCTCGTGGCTTAAAAGCGTCCAACCCGGCGGATAATATTATGATGGGTGCTTGGGAGTTGAAGGATAAATATGAAAAAGCTGGGAATAGCCTGGAAGGTGCTTCAAAAGCCTATAGAGGTCATGATGATAGCGGAGACAGCGTCTATGCGGCCAATGTCTTAACCTATATGGATGAACTCAATGGTGGTCAGAAGCTTTCGCAGGATCCACACGGTAATCCCGATAAGTAAAAACCACAACAAAATAAAACCAAAACCCAGAATCATCAATGATTCTGGGTTTTTTGTAAGATTTTTAAATTTGTTCCAAGTGGCAAAGTCCGTAAAAGATTTTTTCTTGTCACGTGGCACTAAACGACTTACTTGCTGCTTTTGCTTTCGCGGTAAGTCACTTTGCGACGCAGGGTGGGATCGTACTTTTTCAGTTCAATCCGCTCCGGGTTTTTTTTCTTGTTTTTGATGGTGTGGTATTCATGGTCGCTTTCCGTGCTTTTCAGCATGATGTGAACGCAACCTTCGCCTTTTTTTGCCATGAGGGGAATTCCTTTTTCTGAAGAAGATTAGTAGATCTATGGTAATTCAAGAAAAAAGGGAGTCAAGTAGAGGCTTTTGGAAAAAAGCCCGCTTCCGGGGTTACCCGGTGGCCAATGCCTTGCCCGGCGGGCCTTGTAAGCGGTTTCAGGACCGAAATGATCCTTCCCAAGGGGTGGCGGAAGCGGGCTGCCCCTTTCAAGTTTGCCTTGACTTCACTACAATAGAAGAGAACATACCCGTTTGAACAAGTTTGAGCGATAGCGATATGCCTAAAGTGGATAATCATCAATTCGGCGTGATAGGGGCGGGCGTGATGGGTCAAGCCGTCATTCGCGGGCTGATGCGCCAGCAACTGGTCACGGTGAATAACGTCTGGGCAGCAGCCAAGACCGAAGCTTCCTGCGAAAAAGTCCGGCTGGAGCTGGGCATTCCCTGCTACACCAGCTACCGCGATGTGGTGGCCGACGTGGATGTCCTCCTGCTGTGCGTGAAGCCCAACGGCATTCATAGCGTCCTGGAAAAGCTGAAGACCTATCCGTTGTCGCCCAAGACGCTGATTATTTCCATTGTGGCAGGCGCCACCATTGAACAGATGGAGAGCACCCTGGGCACCAAAAACCCGGTGATTCGAGCCATGACCAACACCCCATGCCTGGTGGGCCAAGGAATGACGGCTGTTTGCCCCGGTACCCACGCCAAGCCGGAGCATTTGGCGCTGGCCCAGAAGATTTTCGAGACGGTGGGCGTCTGTATGCAGCTGGATGAGGTTCACTTTGACGCTGTAACTGGCCTGAGCGGCAGCGGCCCGGCTTACATGTATCTGATTATGGAAGCGCTGGCCGATGGCGGCGTGCGCGTGGGGCTCCCCCGTGAGGCGGCCTTGCAGATTGTGGCCCAAACCCTGCTGGGATCAGCAACCATGGTGCAGCAATCCGGCAGGCATCCAGCCTCCTTGCGCGATGACGTGACCACCCCTGCGGGTTGCACCATTGGGGCTCTGCTGGTGATGGAAGACGGCAAGATTCGTTCCACACTGGCCCGCGCCGTGGAAGAGGCCACCCTGATCGCCGGAGAGCTGGGCAAGCCCAAAGGCAAGACCAAGCCCTAAGCCCATCTTTACCTTGAAGCCAGTGCTTCGGGCAGCCCCATCCCGGTAATATTTCGGAAGTTTCGTTTGATATGAGCCCCCTGAGAGGTTAGGAGATCCCCGAATGAGCGCAACACCTGCATCCCCCGCACTATCCACCCAGGATTACATTAATCTGGAAGAGCAATACGGAGCACACAACTACCATCCCCTCGATATCGTGATCGATCACGCCGAAGGCTGTTGGGTCTACGATGTGGAAGGCAACAAGTTTCTGGATTGCCTGAGTTCCTATTCAGCCCTGAATCAGGGCCACTGCCATCCGCGCATTCTAAAAACCCTGCAAGAGCAAGCGGCTAAAGTGACCCTGACCTCTCGGGCCTTCCGCAACAACCAGTTGCCCAAATTGTACAAAAAACTGAATGAAATCTCCGGTCTCAGCCGCTCATTGCCCATGAACTCAGGGGCCGAAGCGGTGGAAACGGCCATGAAGATGGCCCGCAAATGGGGCTACAAAGTTAAAGGCATCCCCGAAAATCAGGCCGAAATCATTGTCTTTGAAAACAACTTCCACGGCCGCACCATCAGCATTGTCAGCTACTCCACCGAGGCCCAGTACAAGGACGGCTTTGGCCCCTTCACCCCCGGCTTTAAAATTGTGCCCTATGATGACGTGGACGCCCTGAAAAACGCCATCACGCCCAACACCTGCGCGGTGCTGATGGAGCCCATTCAGGCCGAAGCCGGGATTCTGATTCCGAAAGCGGGTTACCTGAAGCAGGTGGCCGAGCTGTGTAAACAGAACAACGTGCTCTTTATCGCCGATGAAATCCAGACCGGTCTGGGCCGCACGGGTAAAATGTTTGCTTTCCAGCACGAAGGCATTGAACCGGATGTCATCATCGTGGGCAAGGCGCTTTCGGGCGGCTTCTACCCCGTTTCGGCAGTGATGGCCAACGATGCAGTGATGGGTGTCTTCCACCCCGGCGATCACGGCAGCACCTATGGCGGTAACCCGCTGGGTTGCGCGGTGGCCTGCGCGGCACTGGATGTCCTGCAAGAGGAAGATCTGGTGGCCCACTCGGCCAAGCTGGGTGAGGCATTTCTGGCCAAGCTGAAAACCATTCAAAGCAAGTCTTTGGTGGAAGTGCGCGGCAAGGGCTTGCTAATTGGCATTGAGCTGAACACCAAGGCTCGCCCCTTCTGCGAAGCCTTAAAAGCCGAAGGCGTGTTGTGCAAGGAAACCCACGATATGGTGATCCGTTTTGCCCCGCCGCTGGTGATCTCCCAAGCCGATCTGGACTGGGCCTTCGATCGCATTAAAAAAGTGATTGAGAGCTTTAACTAATTGCCCTAAGCAACCCGGCACCATTGATTTGAAAAGCCCCTTGGGGGAACTGACAACCACCAGGGGGCTTTTCCACAATTTCAATGGCCCGTGTCTCTTTCATCCATATATTTTTTTCCTTAAGCCGATCAGCAACTCTAAAGGTCTTTTCAGATGGGCCATCCCGATCATTCAGAGGAATCCCACCACTGCCACGGCGATCATGATCATGCCGGTCACGCCGAGCATTCAGATGATCACGCCCCGGAAAAGATCACTCAGCCGTCCTGTGGGCATGGACATGGTGAACATCATCATCACGATCATGGGCATCACCACCATCATCATCACCCTTCTATTGAATTGTCAGGGCGACACTTTCGGGTGTTGCAGGCTGTGTTTGGGTTGACCTGTATTTATCTGGTGATTGAAGTGGCGGGCGGCTGGATCAGTGGCAGTTTGGCCCTGCTGGCCGATGGTTTCCATATGTTCGCCGATGCCGCCGGGATTGGGTTGTCGCTGTTTGCGGCCTGGTTGTCTCACCGGCCCGCGCCGCCGCAACGCACTTTCGGCTATCAGCGGGTGGAGATTCTGGCGGCTTTTTTCAACGCCCTGTTTCTGATTGGAATGAGTATTTACATCATGATGGAGAGCGTTCAGCGCTTTCAGTCGCCGGAGCCGATTCGGGCCAGCCTGATGCTGCCCATTGCGGTCGGGGGACTCATTGTGAACTTGCTGGCCGCCAAGCTCCTGCATGCGGATCATGAACACAACCTGAATATTAAAGGGGCTTACCTGCATGTGCTGGGCGATTTGCTGGGCTCAGTGGGTGCCATTGCGGCAGGCCTGATGATTTTATGCTGGGGCTGGCGTTGGGCCGATCCGTTGATTAGCGCCCTGATTTCGGCCTTGATTTTATTGAGCGCGTTTAATCTCCTGAAAGAAGCGATTAATGTGCTACTGGAAGGCTGTCCCTCGCATATTGATATTGAGGAAATTCGGGAAGAAATGCTCAGTTTTGAGGGCGTGCAAGCCATTCACAACTTGCATGTGTGGAATATCAACTTGCAGCAGGCTTTACTCACCGCGCATCTGGAGGTCACCCCGGAGGCGTTCTCCGGCGAAACGCTCAACCGGGTGCAAGTGGCCCTGAAAGAAAAATTCGGGCTCTCGCATGTGACGTTGCAAATGGAACTGGCATAGTCTCAGGTTGATCTACGTCGATCCGGCGTTAAACGGCCAATGCCCCATCGGCCAGGGGGGCCACTGCCGTGGCAGGATCCAGCGTGAAGCTGAAAGTGGAGCCCTGATTGACCGTACTTTCCACCCAGATTTCCCCGCCGTGGAGTTGCACAATGTGTTTCACGATAGAGAGGCCAAGGCCCGTGCCGCCCAAGTCGCGGGAACGGGCCTTGTCCACGCGGTAAAACCGCTCGAAAATCCGGGGCAAATACTTGGCTTCAATGCCAATGCCCGTATCACTCACCTCCACCTGAACTTTCCCCTTGCCGTTATCAAAGGCGCTCACATGCAGGCGCCCTTGCGAGGGGGTATATTTAATCGCGTTATCCAGCAGATTGGTCAGTACCTGCTGCATGCTGCTCATATCGGCCAGCACCAGCGGCAATGGCTCCTGAATATTCACGGAAATCTGGATGTCCTTATCCTGCGCCTTGCCTTCCACCAGACTGATCACCTGTTGCAAGAGGCCTTGCAGGGAAACCGCCACCAGCTCTGGCTTGAAGTCCGGAGATTCCAGTTTGGAGAGATCCAGCAGATCCTCGACCAGTTGCGTTAAACGCAGGGAGTGCCGGTAAATGACGTTGATAAAATCACCGCAGACGGTTTTATCGTCCAGCGCCCCGTCCAGCAGGGTTTCGGAATAGCCCGCAATGGCGCTGAGCGGGGTTCGCAGCTCATGAGAGACGTTGGCCACAAAATCCCGGCGCATCTTTTCAGTCTGACGAATATCGGTAATGTCGTGAAAGATAATCACGCAGGCTTCAACACCGGCACGTTCGGTTTCATCATCGGTCGGTGCGGGCTGCTGGCTGGCCAGACTGGCCAACTGGGCCAGATCCGTCAACCCTTCCGGGCTGTCGGTGACGGTCAGTTGCCCGTTGGGTAACATCACGGGCACCAGATGCACTTCGAAAAAGAGTTCATGACTCACCCCTTTTTCCAGGGTGATCTCTTCCACGTGGGACGTGCCGGATTCCAGCACGGTATCCAGCGCCACTCGAAACTGCTCGTTGCAGATCAAATCGGTGGCCTGATAGCCAGTGACATCCTGATCCAGTTGCAGGAAGTTTTTCAGGGACTGGTTGACCTGTAAAATGGCCCCCTGACTGTCGCAGATCAAAATGCCATCCCGAAACTCTTTCAGCAGCATCATCAGGATATGCTGTTCCTTAAAGAGCTGTTTAATCTGCGAGAGGGGCTTGCGGGTGAGGTTTTTCATGCGGGTGACGAACATCTTTCTAGTGGGAACTCACTGGCCCGGACAGGGGCGTTGATTTTTTGAGCGGGGCAGGCACTTCCAGACGCAGGCGATAGCCTAGACCGCGGACGGTTTCCACCATATCGCGGGCCTCGTTGAGCTTGGCCCGAAGCCGTTTCACCTGTGCATCGACGGTGCGGTCCAGCACCGTCTCGGCCTCATCCTGCCAAACTTCCTGCAAGAGCTGCTCGCGAGTTTTCACCCGGTTGGGCTGAGTGGCCAGGGCCATCAGGATTTTGAACTCGGTGTGGGTAAGGCTCACTTCCTGTGCATCCACCAGCACCCGGTACTCGTCCGGGACAATGCTCAGGCGGCCCAGATCCAGTTGCTTGCTGTCGTTCTGGCCCCGTTCCCGCTGTTCGGCGGTGCGACCCAAAATGGCTTTCACCCGCAACATCAGCTCACGGGGACTGAAAGGCTTGATGACGTAGTCTTCTACGCCGCACTCAAAGCCCGTGACCCGGTTATATTCTGAGGAACGGGCGGTGAGCATGATAATGGGAATGCTACGGGTGCTGGGGTCTGCCTTGAGATCCCGGCAAATGTCGTAGCCGGAGCGATCGGGGAGCATGAGATCCAGAATGATTAGATCCGGTAGGGCGGCGTGCACGTTGGCGTGCACCGAAGAGCCGTTGTAAGCGCAATCCACTTCGAAGCCTTCTTTTTCCAGATTGTAGCGAAGCAGGTTGACCAGATCTTTTTCGTCATCAACGACCAGAATGCGGGTTTTCATCAGGGTCACTCAGTTCTCCGAGCAGGGTATACGAGCATCATAGCGGAAAGATGGGATGGGGAACAGGCGCAGCGCAATGGTTGGCGAACTGGAACGGATTGGCCAACGGGGCGATGGTTCCTCGGCTGGTAAAGGGAAGCGGCATGGATTTGGGCGCCTTGGCTTGTAGCACAGGTTCTGCTTTTTCGCTGGCATTTAACAGGGCGCATTCCAACTCGGTCACGGCAGTTTTGGCAACCGTATCGGCCTTGTTATCCGTTGAAGCCGCTGGTTTCGTCCAGATGTTGCGTGGAGCCACCTTCCGGCTAAAGGCTTCAGCGATAAAGTTGGCGGTACACATCAAGCCAATCAGGAACACGGGCTGGTTGGCTTCCAGTTTTTGTAACCCCTTGGCCAATAAATTACGCTCTCCCTGAACCGAGATCCTTTGGGAAACCTGCTCTAAGCCTTTAAATCCAGCTTTGATCATCGCGCCGTAGAAGGAAACTTGAGCCACGGTGAGTGATTCACGTTTGATCGTATCTTTTTTAACTGGCCAAGGGGCATTGTAGTCATCCACGACTCGCCAGCCAGCACCGACCGCTTTGGGCAACGCCGCAGCCATTGCGGCAACCATAATCCCCGATGCCGTGTGAGATGCCGAATTGGATAACGCATGACGCGCAGCACTGATCACTTTTGCCTTGGGCAAAGCCGCTGTGCGAGCGGCAAGCAGAGAGCCAGTTGTGTGAACCGATGCGACCATTGTGTGCGACCTATCAATCACTTCACTTAGGGTATGCAAGCATCCTATGGCAGTCCTATGACAAATAGATGACAGGCTATGCCTTGTAACTAAATGTAAAGTTGAGTTTGGTTCACTTACCCCAAAAAGCGGTCAGTTTCTGCCCGGAACCAATCCAGACATGTTGAAAAATCAATCCCCGGATTGCTGCTCAATGTCAATTAAGGCACCACTTTGGAAAATTCAATCACCAAGCCCTGGCGGCCCACTCGGGGGGTGTTGGGGAGTTGATAACCGGCAAACAGGTAGAGATCCTTGGGCAGCCGGTAGCTGAAACCGGGGATAAAATAGCCGCTGTTCTGCGTGCCGGAAAACCAGTCGGCAATCAGGCTGAAGCGGTCCGTTACGGGATGTTCAATCCCCCCAATGAAGCCCACGGTGGTGCGCCCGAAGATCTGTCGGGTGCCGGTGCTGACGCCTGCGGTGATGCGGGTATTCAGCTTGGGCAGTCGCCCGCTGAGATGGGAATAGGACCAGCTTCCCACGCCATCGCCCCGCAAGGAAACGGGCATCAGTTCCCCGATGGTCAGCTTGAACTCACGGCGGGGCAGGCGCTTGTTCAGCAGGGGAATGGCGGTTTTAAAGCCCAACCCCAGCGCCGCCGTTCCTGAAGCGGGCGAACTAACGTTGAGCAGGGTGAGATCCAGTTCGGTATTGTGACCCACGCCCAAGGCGGCATATTGGGTGCCTAGCCAAAACCGATCGGGCGTCCAGGGTCGAAACTGCGCCTCGGTCTCCAGATACACATGCCCTTTGGGGGTCACATCCGCCGAGGGCACGTTAAAAATGGTTTGCTGGGCAAACGCCGAGGACATCCAGACGGTGCAACAGAGACTGAGGGCAAAACAACCGGGCCGACTCAAAACAAGTTGCCCAAACCGAGCGACTGTTTTGAAAATGACGCGCATCATACGGGGGGCTCCTGATTTGCCGCAATCAAGGCCACAGAGAGCAGAGCATCAATCTGCTGATACAAGTGGGCCGGGTCGTCATTGTTATCCAGCACCGCATGGCAGGGATGCCGTTGTGCACGGGCCAGCTTCTCGGCGGCGGGCATTTGATTTTGAATGCGGGCCAGCGCGGCCTCTTGGGTCATCCCCCGTTTTTGCAGGAGGCGTTCGAGTTGGGTTTCCGTTGCGCTTTGTAGCAGCCAGACTTCATCGTAGCGATCTTCCAGACTGGATTCGAAAAGCAGGGGAATACTGGCCACACCGAGGGGTGCTTCAGCGTGTTCCTCATAAAACCGCTCCATGACGGCCCGCGTTTCCGGATGAATCCAGCTTTCCAGCAACTTGCGGCGTGCCACGCGCTCGGGGGCATCGCCAAACACCTGCTGGCCCAGTGCGGGGCGATCCACCGCCCCCGCCGGGGTGAAGACAGCGGGGCCAAATTCCGCGTGAATTTTAAACTTCAGGGCTTCATCATCCCGAAGGAGCTGATGCACCACGTCATCGGCATCGATCACGGGGATGCCTTTTTGGCGCAGATACTCCCCCACCAACGACTTTCCGCTGGCAATGCCGCCAGTAAGCGCAATTTTGCGGGGATGAGAAGCGGAATAAGCGGGCATGCAGGGCGCACCTCCTCTGGCACAAACGCAAGACTCAATCAGACTGAAACTCATTTTAACAGACAAACGACTGGCATTACCTGTTGTCCTGTCGATGCTCTCCAACCGGCCAAGATGGCTCTCTTTGAAGATGCTTCAAACGGGTCGTTGGTTCACTATTCCCCAAGGGGCATTCTGGCGAGAACTGACCCTTGCTCCAGCCTGGCAAATGGTGTCCAATAGGGAAATCATTTAAGATATGTCCTTAAAACGTATCCTGCCCCGAAAAACAGTCGCGTAGTAGTTTTCCCGACAACCCCGGCAATGACGATGCATACCCACAACCCCAAAGGAGTCCTGTTCGGTGCTGAACTGGAAAGAGTTTGACCGCTCCCACAAAATTTTTGCCTGGATGACCGCCATATTCGTCATCTGTCTGGTGATTGCGGATCTCACCGGCGCCATGTTGTTTTCATTTCGGCTGAGCTTTTTAAAAGAACCCGTCTTGCTGTCTGCGGGGATCATCCCGTTCCCGGTGACGTTTATCCTGACCGATCTGCTGAACGAGTTTTACGGCAAGGAGGGCGCGCGCTTTGTGACCTGGATCGGTTTTGGCATGTGTCTCCTGACGGCCACGCTATTGTTTGTGGGCGGCAAATTGCCGGTAGACGCCCATACATTCATACCCAAAGCCACTTTTATGGTGATTTCTAACCAGTACATGGGCATGTTTGTCGCCTCGCTGGTAGCGTATCTCATAGGTCAGATGCTGGATATTCAGGTTTTTCACCTATTTCGGGCGGTGACCAAGCACCGGTTTATCTGGCTGAGGGCTACGGGCTCCACGGTGGTGTCACAGTTGTTTGACTCGCTGATTGTGAGTTTCATCGCTTTCTGGGGGCAAATGCCTTTCCATGACATTATGCGGCTGGCGATGGGCAACTATAGCTGGAAGTTTATCATTTCCGTGGGTATTACCCCCTTGCTGTATTTGGGACATATCCTGCTGAAAAAGCTCATGCCCCAGCAAGAGGCGCTTTTGGAAGCTATTGAGCCTGAATATAAGGGCTAGACAGCCAGCAAGAAAGGCGCTCAGGCTAGCCAATCCCGGCGACAATGGCCATCATATGACCATTACAGGTCCGTCACACCTGACTCAGGATTGCAGCGTGGTCAGTGTTCGGGCTGGAAAATTCCCTGCTTGCACCCAACAGGGGTTCTCCCTATAATGGCCGAGTTAGAGAAGACAAATGCGGCAGCATCAGTTGCATCCCGTTCTGGTTCTTTCTATAATATGAGTCCCCTAACAACAAATCGGGCCGTAGCGCAGCTTGGTAGCGCACTTCCTTGGGGTGGAAGGGGTCGCAGGTTCAAATCCTGTCGGTCCGACCAAAGCCCTCAGCCAATCGCTGAGGGCTTTTTAAATGGTTTTTAAACCCGACGAAAAATCCAATTGTTCAAAAAGTATAGTGAGTGTTTTTGACCCTGACCCGCACATTTGACCCGCAGATGATTTCAGTGCGATAACATGACTTGTTCATTTTTTCGTAGTAACGGGGAGGGTCGATTTTGTCTAAGGAATATACACTGGCTGAAGCCGCTGCCATTACTGGCCTAAAGTATGAAAAGTTAAAGGTTGATAGCAGACGGGGGCTTCTTCCCACGGAAGTTCGGCTTCAGGGAAACAAGCCGTACAAAGTAATTACCGCAGAGACATTGGCTAATTTGCTACAAAAACGGGAAACCGGTGGCTACAACGATCTGAAAAAGCAGTGGTATGAAGAGATGATGGCAGGTACCCACTCTGGCACTTCGACACCCGTTAGCCGGAAATATGCCGATAAATTGGATTGGGCATTAAAAAAGCTCTGGGAGGCCAATGAGGTTGAGCCTTCCTTCGACGCACTGAATGCGGATGCAGTCCGCAAGGTCTTTGCCAAGTTTCAGTTTGATGAAGAGGCTCGACGGGATTATTACTCGTCTAAAATGCTGATCTACAAGGCTGTATCGAGCTTTGTAAAATATTTAATTCGGAAAGGTTATAAGTCTGCCTCTTCTTTTGAGGACATTAAAACAACCCGGCCCAAAGCGCGTATTAAGCCGCAACGGCATTCCCTGGAACTATCTGAAATTTGGGAGGCCATCAGTTTTAATAACCGCTGGAACGATGGTCGAACCCGGCTCGATATTCGCACAATGGATCTGTTGTTGTTTCTTTATGGCTTTGCAGGGCTGCGGCGGATGGAGGCTGCCAATATTAAGATCAGTGGCTTGGACTTCAAAAAGAATGAAATCCTGGTACCAGGAAAGTGGGGAAAGGAGCGCTTGGTGCCCATGCCTCAACCATTGGCTGAGAAACTGAAAGAATGGCTCGAGCACTATCGACCCATTTCAGGTTTGCCATACGTTATTGTGAGCGTCAATGGCAACAAGCTCACAGAAAAATCCATGAGCTGTCGATTCAGCAGACTGTCCAAAGCAATGGCTTTAAACAAGGCAATCGCAATCATTAAAGCCAAGGAAGCAGGTATTCATATCGATAATACGGCTGTACAATACGGCCCTGATGAAGCGATTGAGTTATTTTTTCCGGGAAGAAATAAAGAGAAAATGATGAAGGAGGCCAAAGAGCTGGCCAAAACGCTGAATTGCGCAGTTCGACCGCATGACTTGCGGCGAGCCTATGCCAAAATGCTTTCGGATCAGGGGATGCCTTTGCCCCGAGTTCAGTATGTTCTGGGCCATAACGATATTGAGACCACAATGAAGTACATCAATATCAAGCAAAAAGAAGCGTCGGAATGGATCCATGAAAACTTCGTGATTACGCTCCCCAAAAAGGAAAAACCATCGATTGCCGAGATGATCCCTCCTGAAGTCGAGCAATTAAAGCCGATGCCTGAACCTGCCCCAAAAGCAAAAAGAAAGTTTCGCTATTAAGTTCAACTGAACCCATTTCCTGGTGTTCAATCTCCGCTCGTTCGCGAGCGGAAACATAGCTTGACTGGATGTAGGCGGTCTCTGCGCTCCCCAGCACCCATTGAATTACCGCTTGAATTACTTGGCGGTAGCCAAACTGAGCTCGCGTTGAGGGGTTCCCCCGAATAAGCTTAGTTGTCTTGGAGGAATGCAAGCTGTGCTTGTAGGCCTACAATACCTGTCCTGCCATTTTTTTAAATGCAAAACAACGCGAAACAACGAGAAACTTCGCAATTCTCCTGTCATGCAACGATTTTTCATGCAACATTTGCACTGTTTTGCATAGTTTAGCGTTCTTTTGCATTGTTTTGCGTTGTTTCGCGCTTTGATGAATGCGAAACAATGCGAATCTTTGCGAAACTTGTCAAAAGAATGCGTTCACTGTTCCTATTTGCACTTAATTTAAAAGTTTCCCAAAATCCATCTCTTAAAAGTTTCAATAGATAATTTATCAATCTGTTCTAATCATCCCCTCTCGCTCGGGATTCACCGTATCAGGAAGGGTTGTGTTCCGATTGTACAAAGCTCCTTTGAAGTCCGTTAGCCAAACTTTGGCATCTTGGAAGTTAGCATCCTCCAGATTTGAGCTAGAAAAGTCTGCCCGAACCAAATTGGACTCACGAAACTTTGCTCCCTTCAGATTGGAACCCGTAAAGGAGGCTTCCTTAAGGTCACTCCAGCTGAAACTTGCCTTCTCCAAGTCCATATAGCTGAAGTCAGTACGGATTAAATCCTCAAACTCCCGTTCTACTCCCCGATCCTCGGACTGTAAAGCAGTCATATCAAATCCCAACGGTAAATCAATTTGAGCCTTCCTATGCTCTACCGTCTGAACCGTAGCATTCTTGTCATTTGGCTCAGTCGCGGGGAGGGGATAGAGGGCCATAGCAGCTGGGTCTATAACTTGCCCGGTAGAGGCAGGGCATTCAAGCGCAGTATCAGAAGTAAAGTCATCCTCAGACTCGGCAACATCTTCGATTGAATAGAAGCCCATAGGGTCGGCTGTATCGAAGATGGCAAGGTTTGGGTCTTCTGTTTTCCACTGCCGCCTTATAGCTTCAGCATCACGCTTTATCTGCTTCAGTAACTCGGAATCCTGTATAAACTCACCCGAACCATCAAATTCAAGAGTTTCAGATGGGTATATCTCAAGCTCTTGAAGCTTCTCAAAGACACGCTCCATCGCTTTGTCTGGATTTCTAAAGAACTCACTGCCCCGAATCCTTAAAAAGCGCCATCCCATGCGTTCCAAGTTGGCTTGACGGGCCAGGTCTTCAGGCAGCTTTTCAGGTGGGTGGTATCGCTCACCGTCGCACTCTATAGCCAATCGCTTACCATTACCCTCGACTACCATATCAATTCGGTAATAGCCAACCTTCCATTGTGGAATCACCTTAAAAGAGCGTGCTTTCAGGCTTCTAAGCACAAGCCTTTCAAACTCAGATTCTGTCTTTCGCTCTTCATTCTCCAATTCTTGGATGAAAGCTTGTGGGTTATTTGCATACTCGATTAATTGCCGCCGTATGTCTCCTGCCTTTAGGTGATCCTCTGGTTGCAATGAGTGAATAACCCAGAGCTGATCTTTTGCACGACTCACAGCCACATTGTATCTCTTCTTGTACATGTCATCTGTGCCGCCTTGTCGCATGGAATGAGTGCCTTCGATGGGGCCATCCACCATGGAAAGGAAAATAACTTGGCGTTCATCCCCCTGAAACTGTGCGGAAATTCCACAACGGATCTTGTGCTTTTCGTATTGAGCAGGCTCTAATTTACCTCTTAGGAAGCTGTCAATCCAATTGGCTTGCTCTTCACCGAGAAGTGAGATGACTCCAAAACTTTTGTCGGCATATTGCGGCTTATCAATACAGGCTTTGAGGAGGGAGGAAATTGTTATAGCCTCTGCCTTGTTGACTTTACTATCTGAGTAGCCTCCCGAGACCTGATAGGGTATGACGCTAGGCTTGATTGTGACAGAGGCAGAGTCACGCAATGGCTTGATTTCACCATTATAGGATAGCCAATTACTGAACTGGATAATCTCAGGGACACATCTGAAGTGTTCCTTGAGGCAGATCAAACCGCTAAAGGACTGTAGGGCGAGGTCATATACCGATGTCTTCCCATCATACAAATGAGCATTCGGGATGCCATACAGAAACTCTTGAATTAGATTGTCAACTTCTTCTATCTTCTGGCCAACTGCCAAAGGACTAACTTGTTTGTGATCGCCCACAATCACGACCTGCTTGCCAAGAAAGAAGGCTACAAGCCCCATAACATCGCTTTGGCTAGCCTCGTCTATAATGACTACGTCAAACTTTGTAGAATTGAAGTCGAAGTTTTCCACTACTTTGGACAGCGGCATAATCCAGACAGGGACGGCAGAGCGGGATTTCTGCATCAGGTTCCTGGCTTGGACGAGAAGTTTCGGCACTCGCTTGCCTTTACCTGCACCGATCTTACTCATCGTTTGCAACCAGCCCATGAGAGCCTGTCTCTGAGGGGTATTAGTACGGCTTACTTGAGCAAGCCAAGCCTTGGCATCAATCAGTTTGGTTGTTGCACCTTTAAGTTCTTCAGATAAATTCTCGATATCCTTCTGAATGGAATCGATTGAGATGGAGCCCCGTCTTTCTAGTTCATCGTGCCACTGACGCCATAGCCAAGCGGATTCAGGGTTGCCCGGTAGTTCCTTGTTCGCATGCACTCCGCTCCTGGTTCTGAGGGCCAGCGTCCAACCCTTAGCGGCAGGTTCAAGCTTGCATAGAAGATGGTTTCTTCTGTCGAATACCGACTTATTATTATGTAGTCTGACCAAGCGGGTATGGATTAGACGGTAGCTTTTAAAATCCCTCGTCATCAATGCTTCCCGGATGGCTGCCGTGATTGGGGTTTGCTGACTTTCTCCAGTATTGACCTGCCGGTTCAGAGCCTCAAGGGTCTTCTCAATATTGAGTTTTTGGATATGGGAAATCCGCTCTTCAAACACTTCAGGCACATTGACCAATGCCTCTTGCAATCTGTAGAAGTCGCCATATTGCTTGAGTTGGGGAGGTGTTGTTTCCCATAGCTCATTCCATAGGAAGCCCGCCGCCAATAATTCTTTCTCCAGTGGCTGCCAAGAGGCATGATACCACTCCAAACAGTCTTGGATCAGGGGCTTGTATTGTAAACAGACGGCTTGTACAGACCCTGTAAAGCCTGAGGATATTGGCCCTCCAAGGCTAGCCATCTGTCTATCCCAACGCTCCCTTAAAGTGCGAATCTGAATCTCAAGCTGTGCCTTAGTCCTTAGCGCTTGGAATTCCTCAAAGTTCTCCGGCGCCCTCTGGTTTACCTTAAGTTGAGGAATGAACTGCTTCCATTGCTTGTGCCAGAATAAGTTAAACCCATTCAACTTCTGGCCGTTCCCAAGGAACTCGACTATTTCCGAAAGTAGTCTCTCTTGTTCTTCTACCTCAACATTGCTAGCCAGTTGCGGATCGAATTTAAGAAGCGTGTCCTTACTGCAAACAGACTCCTGATTCACCGTATCTATCAGGTTTAGAAGACTATCCCAAGGCTGCCGATGCGGGCCGCCCTGCCGCCCTGCTTCGATGGCATCAAGCCTCCATTGGGAAACATCCTGTAGTGTGCTTGCCACTTGCATCACCTTCTTAAACAGTGAGTGAAGGGGTTCGGATGTTTGCGTCTCTGGAGAGGCATTCCAGAGGTAGTCATACTTGTTCTTGATGTCATTCTCTAACTTTTGATGGTTCTCCACAATTTGGTCAAATTCGAATGGTTCGATGAGAGATTCTAAATCGGGAAGTGCAGTCGCGTATGCTTCCTCGTCCTCTTGGGTAATGATGCCATTGCTTGCATACAACTCCGTCAATTCTTCAACTGATAGAGGTAGGGCACAGCCAAGCAAGATAGGTGAAGGAATCCAGCTATCGGTTTCTGCTCCTTCGGCGACTCTTTTAGCTGCGCTGGTAGGCATTGTGCCTTGGCCATCAATGACAACAGAGCGATATTCATCAGTTCGGCCTTCTAGTAACCGTTGCCGAGTAGCTGCCAGACGATCTAACAGGTCTCGCCGCTGTTGCGTAAGGGCTACAATTTCCCTTTGAAGTTTTGTGGAATCTGAAGATGCAAGCCTCTGAACGATGCTATTAATGGAAAATTCCAGTTCAGCCCTACTTTGCGTATCGCTTTCAAGAGAGCTAACGCACAGAGGTTGAAGTTCAGGAACAACTTGCTCCCTCAAGACAGATAAAGCCTTGGTCGTATGGCTGGTAACAAGGATTGACTTGCCTTGCGCCAACAGGTGGCCAATGAGGTTAGCAATAGTATGAGTTTTTCCGGTTCCAGGCGGGCCTTGAACCAGAACAGAGCCGAACTTCTCCAAGCGGCGGGCAATCTGAAGCTGCTCCGGATTAGCCGGTTTGCTCAGGAGAATGCTTTCGTCTTCGTTGGCATAGCAGGTAGAGCCGTCCTCCACCTTATCGGGCTGAACTTCAGTTTCAATCCCTACGATGTTGACCAATGAGGATGGGAGTATAAGCTCCAAGTCCTCATCTTTAAGGCTCTGTATGATTGCGTCTAGGGCAGTCGCAAAACCTAGGGTTCGGGCTCTGAGAAAGATGACCGGATCTCTGCCAATTCTAGGCTCAGTCTCGAATCCTTGAGGTTCCCCTTGTGCTATGAACTGCCCATTAGGAGACAGGGACCGCACAAGGCGTGTCATATAACCAGAAGTATCCTCCGGCCCTAACGGGTGGAAGCCACCATCTTCCAATTCTTCGCGTAGCTTACCAATTCTCTGACCATCTATAGCCGGATGTTTACGAAAGAGTGCTGAATAGAATTCTACAGGCCGCTCAGTTTCCACAAGAGTAAATTCGGGAACCTCTGGATCGAACTCTAATTGAACCCTTATTAGCAAGATGGGATGGTGTATATCTCCAGAATTCAAGCGCCAATTTAGGATGCCGTCTCCTAATACCAGTTCCAGTTTCTCTGAATCTCTGTCGATGTCGCCATACAAGCCATAGATTCTCTCAAAGAACCTGAGAGCCTCCCTAGCTGGCTTCTCATTTACTTGCCACTGCTCCCACTTAGCTTTCCAGTTCTGTAATTGCTCCACGCGGAGCGAATCTTCATCAAACCTGACGATGATGGTGCTATTATTCTGGTCCGTCCGATTTAAGCTCTCAAAGACATCCAGCTTACCATTTATATCCTTCCATCCTGGCTTTACCCAATCATCAATTTGCTTGGGAGGTGAAGGGGCATGAGTAATAGGAGGGCGTTTCAGTTTAAGGATGAAGCCAGAGTCTTCCATTGTGCCTATTTGCACTGAAGGATGCTTGGGTAAATCTCTTAGCCAGAACACCCACGGCTGATCTTTGATGCTTGATTTTGGTGGATTTCGACGCTGGTCAAGAGCTTCCAGATACTGGTATATCTGGGTAATACGGTTTTTAGCTGAATTAGCCTGAATTGTTTTCATTGTCAAATGTATTTTTTGAGAGCTCAACCACATTTTAGGTGAAAACTATACTCACACAGAAGAAGATTTT
Organism: Vampirovibrio chlorellavorus; assembly: GCA_903866275.1. Lineage (GTDB taxonomy): Bacteria > Cyanobacteriota > Vampirovibrionia > Vampirovibrionales > Vampirovibrionaceae > Vampirovibrio > Vampirovibrio chlorellavorus_D. Next base: position 22,520 of record CAIPMU010000001.1, read on the forward strand.
TAGAAAGCCTCATTTTTACAATACCATGGTAAAATTCCCTATTGTTATGAATCATAACTATAACTCATCCTGTAAGCTTGATTTGAGTCATGATTAGAGTTCTTTAGTATTAACTGCAGATGTCAATCAAAAAGTGCACAGTTATGTCGGCGTAAAAGTGCACAAGTGAAAACCCCATTCTTTCATCCTTCCATTCTTCGTGCGGTTTCAAGACAATACCCCCGGCTTTCTGGCGTGGATTTATATTCCATGGC
>CAIPMU010000002.1 GCA_903866275.1 Vampirovibrio chlorellavorus
CAAGTCAGTTATCAGCGCACCTGCAGAATGGGTACAGTTATCTGGTCGGGGCGGTTCTGATTCTGGTGGGGTTGTTTGTCATTTATCTGGTGCTGGGCTGGCTGGTGAGATGGCGTGAAGGGGCTGCCCGTAAGCCGTTACCACCGGTGCGTCTGTTGGATGAGGTGCTGCTGGTGAATGCCGAACATCATTATCAGCAGGCATTGAGGGCCGCCGATGCCGCAGAGTATGCGTTGGCCTTGCGGCAACTATATATGGCCACCCTGTGTTTGCTGGATGAGCGAAAGCTGGCGCCCTATGAGGCCACCCGAACCAATCTGGAGTATCTGGCCTTGCTGAAAGCAGGCTTGACGGCGGGCGCCAAGGGAGCCCCTCCCTTGGCCGAGGTTCAGCCTGCTGCGGTTCAGGATGTCGAGGCCATGCAGTCGGCTTTCGCCCGTCTGGCACGTCACTTTGAATCCGTTCGGTTTGGCCTGCAGCCTGTGAGTGTGACGCAGTTCGAGCAGAGTCGAGTGGACTTTCAGGTCATGGCTGATCGGACTGCCATGATCTTAAACCGTCCGGAAGGCAGGGTGCATGGCTAATCCGTTTTCAACGCCGGGCCGCTGGATGTTGCCGGTGATGCTGGGTGTTCTGGCTGTGCTGGTGTTTTTGTCCACGTTGATGGCCCCTTCCAAATCTTCGCAGGAGGCCTTGCCGAATCGGTCAGCCTACAATTTTTCCGCCACAGGAACACGGGCCTGGTATTTGGCCATGCAGAACGCGGGTATCAAAGTTTCGCTTTGGGAGCGGCCTTTTGCGGAGTTATCGAGCCTCTCGCAGCCGGTGAGCATGGTGATGATTTCGCCCTACACCTATTCTTCCGATGCGGCGGTTTTCAGTCCCAAAGAGGCTGAGCTGCTGATGCAGTGGGTGGCTCAAGGCAATACCCTGATCCTGCTGGATGACTTCCGGCGACCTGGTTCGGGTCGGATTGCCCGTGCTGCCCGGTTACAGATGCGGGTCCTGTCGTCACGCCAGAGGCCTAGGCCCCCGGCTGCGGATTCGGACGCACCTTCCCAGTTGAAAGTACAGCCCTTAACATCGCTTCATTCATCTTTGGACACGTTTGTTCGGTTGCCATTGCTCAGTCGAAGTCACGTGGCATTTCGGATGAATGCGCCGGTTCAGACGCAGTGGTCTGGGCAAGTCACCCCGTTGATGGTCGATGGGGAGAACAATCCCCGGTTGGTCAGGCTTGCCTTTGGCCGTGGTGTTCTCATTTTGGGGACGACCTGGGACCTGGTTGATAATGCCTTCCTGACGGCGCCACCCAATGATAACGCCCAATTTTTGACCAACTTGCTGCGACAGGAAGGCAAGCCCGTTTACCTGAATGAATTTGTGCATGGTTACGCGCCGACCGATGATTTGTATACCTTTTTGGGTCGAAAAACGCCATTTGGCAGTATGTTTGCCCAGTTTGTGCTGGGGTTTGTCCTGCTGTTGTGGTTGAGCCTGATGCGCTGGACGCCGAAACCATTGGAAAAGGGGGCTGACGCAATGAAATCCACGGAGGCCAGCGGGATTAACGCCTATATTCAATCGATGGCTCAGTGGTATGCCCGGACCCATGCGAGTTCGCTGGTGTTAGCCCCTCAGCTGCGCCGGATTGAAACCTTGCTGCGCCAGCGCTTTCGGTTGGCCCTAGATGACGAGGAACGGTTAAAGCACTTGCTTGCCCCATTGCCCGGCCATTATAGTAATAAGGAAGCGTCCCCTGAATTCCGGTTTGATGACTCACCCGACGCGTTGGTCGAGGCCTTGAAAAAGGCTCGCGCCCGAATTCAGGAGCAGACTCAAGGGCAAGTGCCGAAGCCGTTGTCGGATCGAGCCTTGCTACAGATGGCTTGCCAATTGACGTTAATCGAGGAAAGGCTGCACCATGAGCGACAACGCACCCATCTCATCTCCCGGTGAGGCCGCCGCGGCCAAAATTAGCGCCATTGGGCAGCAATTGCGCCAGCAGCTGCAGACGGTCATTTTTGGCCAGGAACAAGTGATTGACCTGCTTCTGGTTGGTCTGCTTTCGGAAGGCCATGTGTTGCTGGAAGGCTTGCCGGGCACCGCGAAAACCACGCTGGTGAAATGTCTGGCCCAGCTTTTGCAACTGGACTTTAATCGCATTCAGCTTACCCCGGACATGTTGCCCGCCGAGATTACTGGCAGCAGTGTGTTTGATATGAACACCCGTGCCTTTTCCTTTAAAAAGGGCCCTATCTTCACCGATTTGTTGCTGGCGGATGAAATCAACCGCACCCCGCCCAAAACGCAATCAGCCTTGCTGGAGGCGATGGAAGAGCATCAGGTCACTGCGGATGGTACACGGCATCCACTATCTCCTCTGTTTACGGTGGTCGCCACGCTCAACCCCATTGAGTTTGAGGGCACTTATCCCCTGCCTGAAGCCCAACTGGATCGGTTTATGATGAAAATTAACATCACCTATCCCACAGCGGGCGCGGAAAAACAGATGTTGCAGCAGTTCGCCCAGAATTTGGGCAGTCGACACACGTTGCAGCGGGCGCTGACCCCTGTGGCCACCCAGCAGGACATCTTATCCTGCCGTCAACAACTGGGCCACATCACGGTAGAAGACAGTCTGATGGATTATATCCTGCACATCATTCAGGATACTCGCCAGAATCCCAATCTGGAGCTAGGCTGCAGCCCCCGATGTGCGTTATCCTTGATGGCGGCCAGTCGGGCGCATGCGGCCCTACAAGGTCAGGCCTTCGTGACGCCCGATAACGTGAAGGCTGTTGCGCCTGCGGTCATTCGGCATCGCCTCATTCTTACGGCCGAAGCCGAGCTGGATGAGCTGAAACCGGATCAACTGGTCCAGCAAACGTTGGCCAAAGTGCCGGTTCCGCGTTAAATCTCTCACTTTTGCGCTCTCAATTTACGATTTTTAGAGATAGAACTTCTGAAAAAATGCCGCCACTCCTTTCCGTCGCCCCTAGCCCTGTGACTGATCACGCCTGTCAGGTGGTGTTCAATCGGTCTTGTGGTCATAATCTCCAATGGTTACGCCTGAAATCCCTGTCCGGGGCCTTTCAGTGTCAACCGGGACAGTTTGTCATGCTGGATCTGCCGGAGTCGAAGTTTTTCTTTCGTCGGCCATTCAGTGTGCTGGACGTGCCGGAGCCGGGCGTGATTGATATTTATTACAAGGTGGTTGGTCAAGGAACCGCCCTGATGGCCGAGTGGCTCCCCGGTGCGGCAATGCGGTGTCTGGGACCCTTGGGTCATGGTTTTACCGCTCCAGAAGTGCCGGAGGCGGCCCTGTTTGTTGGCGGTGGCATTGGGATTGCACCCCTGTATCAGTTGGGAAAAAGCCTGCCTCAGGCGGGCCATTGTATTTATGGTGTGCGTGATGCCGCTGAAATTGGTCTGGAAACCGAGTTGAAAGCCGTCTTTGGAGAGCGTCTGCATTTGGCCACCGACAACGGTTCTGCGGGCTTTCACGGGAATGTGTGCCAGTTGCTGGAAAACCAGCCGGAGCTGGTGCATGCGGCACAATCGGCCTATATCTGTGGCCCAACGCCCATGATGCGGGCTACCGTTTTATTGTTGAACCGATTGCACCCGACTTTACCCATTCAAGTCTCTCTGGAAGAGCATATGCCTTGTGGTACAGGCGCTTGCACTGGCTGCGTGGTGCCGCGGGCGGATCAGTATTTACCTTCAAAAGTCTGCGTGGAAGGGCCCGTCTTTGATGCCCGCGTGATTCGCTGGGAAAAAGACCTGCTGCCCGCCAGCGCCTTCTGTCAGGAGGGCACATGTCCGTCGTAACACCCGCTTTAAGCATGACTGTGGCTGGCATTGATTTTGCCAGCGTCTTGTTGAATGCCTCCGGGGCGTTTAACGCGCCGTTTTTCAATCAGCTCTACCCGTTAAATCAGGCTTTGGGCGGTATCGTGACCAAAACCGTCACGCAGGAGCCTCTGGCGGGTAATCCGCAAGCCCGCACGGTGGAATTGCCCGGCATCGGCATGCTGAACAGCATTGGCCTGCAAAATCCGGGTCTGGCTTACACGCTCGATGCGGATTTGCCAGCCCTCAAGGCGTATGGGCTGCCTGTGATTCTCAGTATTTCAGCCCACAGCAGTGCGGCCTTTGCACACATGGTTGAAACGGCTTTCTCGCACCCCAATGGGCACCTGATTGAGGCAGTGGAGTTGAACCTGTCCTGCCCAAATGTGGAAAAGGGTGGCGTGCATTTTGGCAGCGCCGCTGATTCCGTTCGAGAAGCCCTGAACGCGGTGACTTCCATTTGCACTCGGCCCATTTTCGCCAAGCTCACCCCGAATGTGGGGGATATTGTGGCCATTGGCGGGGCGGCGATTGAGGGCGGGGCCGCCGGATTAACGGCCATCAATACGGTGCTGGGAGCCTCGATTGATATTCGTCGGCGCAAACCGGCCTTGCCGCGTGTGTCGGCGGGGTACAGCGGGCCGGGCATTAAACCGATTGCCTTGCATGCCATCTGGAATCTGCACAAGCATTTTCCCGAAACCCCCATTATTGGGGTGGGCGGGGTTTCCAGCGCAGAAGACGTGCTGGAGTTTCTGATGGCCGGGGCTTCACTGGTGCAGGTGGGTACCATTTGCTTCCGGGAACCCATGATTTTCAAGGCCATCACTGAGCAACTCCAGGCGTATTGTGTGGCGGAACAGCTTACCTCGCTGGGCAAGCTTCGGGGTTGCGCTCACGTCTGAGCCATTGGTCCGGTTTCAATGGGCATTGATGCCATGCAAATCGAACGAGACTTCGTGTTTATGGTACTCTCAGTAGCAGCAGATCAGCAGGTATCCGATTAACGGGCCAGCCAGCCTTGTATCTGTTCCGTTAGTGACCTCTGAAGCGACTATTATTTATGACCACTGTAATGAAGCAAGACCAAACGATGACAGTCAATGCCAACAGCCCCGCAACCTCTAAAGCCGTGACCGCCGATGCCGGTCGCCTGAAGCGCACCAAGATTATTGCCACCTTGGGGCCCGCCACTTCTAGCCCTGAGTGCATTACGAAACTGGTGCAGGCCGGGGTGAATGTCTTTCGCCTGAACATGTCTCATGGCAATGGCCAGGACCAAATGGAGTGGGTCAAAATGATCCGCGCCGTATCGGAGGCGTTGAAACAGCCCATTGCCATTCTCGCTGATTTGCAAGGCCCCAAGATTCGGACTGGCTACTTGAAAGACGGCCAGCCCATTCCGCTGGATGATTACGCCGTGGTGGAGTTTACCACCCGTACTCGCGAAAGCTCGCCCGGCATCATTGCCACCAAGTATGTGGAGTTGATTCAGGTGCTGGAGCCCGGTGCCATTATTCTGCTGGATGATGGCAAAATTCGCCTGGAAGTGCTGGAGAAAGTCAGCGCCGACACCTTGAAGTGCCAAGTGGTACAAGGAGGCATGCTGGAAGCCCGAAAAGGTATCAACGTACCCGGTGCAGCCCTGCCCATTACCCCCCTGACGGACAAAGACAAAGAGGATGTTCGCGCCGCCGTTGCTGCCGGTGTGGACTATGTGGCGCTGTCCTTTGTGCAGCGGGCTGAAGACATTATCGAGCTGAAAGAGTATGTGAAAAGCTTTGATATGGTTTGCCCGCCGGTGATCGCCAAGATTGAAAAACCGCAGGCCCTGACCGAGATTGACAACATCCTGAGAGAAGCCGATGGCCTGATGGTGGCCCGGGGCGATCTGGGCGTGGAATTGCGCCCCGAGGAAGTCCCCGTGGCCCAGAAAATGTTGGTCAGCAAGGCCAATCAGGCCGAGAAGCCCATTATTATTGCCACGCAAATGCTGGAATCTATGATTGGCTCGCTGCAGCCTAGTCGCTCGGATGTCAGCGACATCGCCAACGCCGTGTTTGACGGCTCTGATGTGTTGATGCTCTCCGGGGAAACCTCGGTGGGCGAGCATCCCGTGGAAACCGTGGCCATGATGAGCCGCATCATCTACGAAGCTGAAAAAAGTATGGTCACCGGGATGGATCATCCCGCCGAAGCCAGCCAGATTACCTCGCCCAACTTTTATCATGCCATTGCCCACACGGCCAGTTACGCCAGCCGCAAGGCCAACGTGAAGGCATTGGTAGTGTTCTCCAGCTCCGGCAGTATGGCCCAGCGGGTTTCTAAGCTGAAACCCAGCCGTCCCATTATCGCCCTGACCTTCAAGCAGGATGTGGCCAACCGCATGACCCTGCTGTGGGGTGTGATTCCCTTGGTCATTCCCTCGTCTGAGCATACGGATGCGATGCTGGAACAGGGCGAACAGGCTATTCTGGAGAAAAATCTGTTGCAAAACGGGGATAGTGTGGTTTTCTGCGCGGGAAACACCCAGATGAAGGGTGCCACCAACATGCTGAAGATCTACCACTTAGGCACAGTCGATTAATCAGCCCAACCTCGATTTTCCATATTTTGATGAATGCATCCTACATCCGTGGGACGCATTTCATTTGCCGGGCTTCGAAGTCAGTTCAGTGGCGGCGTCTGCTAACCGGAAACCGGCTCTGCCAATACATCAATGGTAGGCCCCTGGGTGCCGTTTCGCCTTTTGTCGGTGTTTTCAGTGTCACGGGTTCCCTCCCCGTGAAGCTCGTAAGCTTCTTCCAGTAATTTTAAATTCCATTGGTTCGATTTCCACAGGGCATCGGCCATATCGCCCACCACTGGCACCATGCCGATAAAGCAATCGACCACAATATTGACCCCGATACGCACCGCCACCGACTTGGGCAGTCGGAGTTCAATGGCGACCCATAGTAGATAGGCCGCCAGCAGGGCTCCAATGGCATCGCCGCCCACGGGCAACAGGCCTAAAATGGGATCCAGTCCAATTTTTTTGCGAATGATGGGAATGGTAATGGACGAATCCAGAAGGGTCGCCACTTTACGCGCCCGCTCAATCGAGGGGTGCGAGGGTCGTTGGGGCTGTTTTTTAGTCTGCTTGAACATGATCGCAGTATAGCAATCTTTTACAGCCCCCGCTATTTGTCCCGGAAAAATTTAATAGTTTGGCTGGGCTGAAAGCTAAGTGTAGGTGAAGGAGGCAAAACCATTGCTTTACTCGGCGGCGTATTGCGCGGCGTACTGAGCGGACATTTGCCGACCGAGCGCCTGGCGGGCGGCTTCCAGCAATTCGGGCACCCCTTCGCCCGTGGTGGCGCAAATTGGAAAAATGGGCTGGTCCAGGGTTTCATCCTCGGCCAGTGCGGCCAGCTCTGCGGCCGGGTTTTCCAGCTTGTCGATCTTGTTGCACACCGTCCAGATGGGCGGCGGCGTTACGTCCAGCTCTTCAAACAGGGTGTTCAGCACCTCATGCACCGAGGCCGCGTGTTGCTCTCGCTCCGGGTTGCTCACATCCCAAACGTGCCAGAGAATATCCGCTGAAGCCGCCTCTTCCAGCGTGGCCCGAAAGGCCTGAATCAGGAATGTGGGCAGCTTGCGAATAAAGCCCACGGTATCGGAGAGCAAGACTTCGTTCGGAAAGAACAGAATGTCGCTATCGACCGGTTCTTCAGTGCCTACGGGGCTGCCCATATACAGCTTCCGTACAGTAGGATCCAGCGTGGCAAACAGACGGTCTTCCACCAGCACATCGGCTTGGGTCAGGTACTTCATCAGGGTGGATTTGCCCGCGTTGGTGTAGCCTATCAGGGCAATCAGGGGTACTTGGGCGTGTTTGCGGGATTGTCGCTGGAACTGGCGATGCCGCACCACTTGCTGGGCTTCTTTTTCCAGCATGGACACCCGGTCGCGCAGCAGGCGACGGTCGGTTTCCAGCTTGGTTTCACCAGGGCCACGGGTGGCAATGCCCCCTTTGGCTCCCACTGCGGTTTGTTGGCTGAATGTCCGCCCACGCCCCTTGAGTCGGGGGAGTTCGTATTGCAGTTGGGCCAGCTCCACCTGAATTTTGCCTTCCCGCGATTGGGCGCGCTGGGCAAAGATGTCCAGAATCAGCTCGGTGCGATCCACGACCTTCACTCTCAGAATCCGTTCTAGATTGCGCTGCTGGGCCGGGCTTAGCTCATCATCCACCACCACCAGATCAATATCGCGCTGCTGCATGATGAAGGCCAGCTCATCCGCCTTGCCGGAGCCAAAATAGGTACTGGGATCGGGTGAGGGCCGCATCTGGATGGCCCGGTCAATCACAATCCCCCCGGCGGATTCTGCCAATTGGCCCAGTTCATCCAGAGACTCCTGTAATTCACGCTCAGCTTTTTGCCCGCCGGTATACAGGCCCAGTAAAAAGGCGCGTTCGCCCGTTTTGGCCTGAGCGCGGCGGTTGGCTTCAAAGACGGGCTCGCTCCAGTCGATCCACTTGGCCAGCAATTCGGTGCTGGCCTGGCGGGCGGTCATGGGCTCCGAAACATCGCAGGCGCGCTGCATTTCTCCATCTTCCAGTCGATTCAACGATGGGGTAAGCAGATAAACCGCATCGCAGGCGCGGGGATGTTCGCCAAACTGGCTGCTAAAGCCACCGGGAATCTTGGGCGACTTGCCCACCATCAACACCGCCAACAGCGGAAAATGAAATTGCAGCACACTCACCTGATCGCCCAGCGATGGCGGCTTCCAGCCGAGATGGGTGTGGATACAGTACCGCTTGGCCAGCCCTTCGGTGGCATGAGGCATATAAATATCAGTGACCTGATCCAAATCCTCAGCATCTCCAATGATTACCAGCTCTACCCGGCCCTGAAAGTCCAGCATCATGGTAATTTCGCGCTTGGCTTCCTGGCTGAGCTCGCACAGCTCTTCGGCCAGCTCGTAGGACACGGCCTGACCTTCCCGCACCCGGCGCTGATACAGCTTTTCCATGCGGTGCAGCAGGTTTTTCTTGATTCCGTCGACGTCGCCGATGAGCCCGGGCATAGGGGCGGTTCCTTCCTGATGCCATCGTTAGATGGCTTTGTTGTTGCGAGGGTGATGGCTGCACAGGGCGCTTGCTCTTCTATTAGCGACGTTCCCGATCACAGCATCCTCCCTATTGTAGCCCATGCCCGGCCAGCCGCAACAGAAAGCCTTGCGTCATTGCCAGAGAAGGCTGGCCTGAAAAGCAGGAAGGGAACCGATCATTCGGTTCCCTTGAGTCCTTTGACTTGAAAGTTGGAAAATGGGCGATTACGGCGCAGGCACGGTTAATGCCAGCTTTCGGCGCGGCGCGGATGCTTCATGACCTTGCCCCGCTTGTTGGCCTTCTGGCTCAAGCGGTTCAATGCCTCATGAGCCTCCTCCAGAAAGAGTATCCCCTCTCCGGTCTGGCCTTCCAGTTGAAGGGAGATTTCTCCGCCTTCTTCCGGAATCTCGTCCGGTTCTAAATCAAACAGATCATCCCAGATTCCTTTAGCTGATTTCAAGACTAGAGCTCCTTATTCACGTCGTGGGAAATGCGCCCATGATCCAGGCGCAACATTCTTCTCGGCGTTAATTGAAAAAACTTTAATCAAGAAACCTAAAAAGAGGTCACTTTTTTATTGCATTTTAAGAAAAAAACCTTTGACCCTAAAGGGAACCCTGCAAAGCAACAGCGTAAGCCCGTTCAGGGAGCCGTCCTTCTCAAGGTTTCTTGCCTTTTAGTTGACGGGCGTGGCAGGCCAGTGGGGGAGGTGGTTAATCTCCGGGATGCGGTGGCAATAGCCGATATGGCCCGGTAGATATTCAATGCCTTCGGGGACTTCCTGCTTGCAACGGTCCACTACATAAGGACAGCGGGTATGAAAGCGACAACCGCTCGGGGGATTGGCGGGGTTTGGCAAATCGCCTTGCAGCAGGGTGCGCTGGCTGTGATCCACGCTGGGATCCGGCACCGGGATGGCCGATAGCAGAGCCTTGGTGTAGGGATGCAGCGGATTGTGGTACAACTCGCCTGCCGGTGCAACTTCCGCAATCTTGCCCAGGTACATAACGGCAACCCGGTCGCTGATGTACTCCACCACGCTGAGGTTGTGGGCGATAAACAGATAAGTCAGGTTAAACGCCTTTTTGAGATCCCCCAACAAGTTGAGGATTTGCGCTTGTACCGACACATCCAGCGCGCTGACGGCTTCATCGGCGACAATAAATCGCGGGTTCAGCGAGATGGCACGGGCAATGCCCACCCGTTGCCGCTGCCCACCGGAGAACTCATGGGGGTAACGCCGGTACGCATCTCGGGGGAGGCCCACCATGTCCAGCAATTCGTAGACCCGTTTGGTGAGAGTCGGTCCTTTGTGAAGGTGATGCACCTGTAAGGGCTCGGAAATGGTTTCGCCCACGGTCATACGAGGATCTAGACTGGAATAGGGGTTCTGGAAGATCATCTGCATGTCCCGGCGCAAGGGCCGAAGTTGGCGGTTGCTCAGGGTGGTGAGATCCTGATCGTCCAGATAAACGTGCCCTGCCGTGGGACGAAGCAGCTGCAAAATGCAGCGCCCCAAGGTCGATTTTCCGCACCCGGATTCGCCCACCACGCCCAGCGTTTCGCCTTGAAAGATGGTGAGATCAATCCCGGTGACGGCTTGTACGTCGCCCACCTTGCGGTTGAAAAAGCCCTTGTGAATGGGGAAATGCTTGGTCACTCCCTCCAGCCGAATCAAGGGCTGCTGGGTTGAACTTCCGCTCGGTTGTTCCTGAATGGTGGGCGTTGTGGTCATAGCCTTTCTATTCTACCTGATTTTTGCCTGCCAATTTTGAAGGGTTTACGCCTCGAAGACCGTTGCAGAAATTACGGCAGAAATGTGGTTAGGCCATTCGCTCGAATGTAGGTTGTTTTGACGCGGTGCCCCTGGTGATTTCCGCATAGTTGAATGGTTCAGCTTTTAATTTAAACGCTTCGGTTTTAGGGTCGAAATCGACGATCAGTTTGGCGTTTTCCACCTCGGCCAGTTCTGGATTGAAGGTGAGCTCGGTCATCACGTTGGTGGTTACAAAGCGCTGGAAGGTATTTCGGACATCGCGGGCTCCCTGCTGCAGTGGCGTTGGCTGGGACGGGCTCACGCCCTGACCGTTTTCTCCTGAAAGCGCACTCGCGCTGGTTAACTCAATCAGATGCGCCTTGGCCGACGGGGAGAGTTCGACCTTCAGGTTATTGTCTTTCAGGCAGGGCTCTTTTTCGTTCATCTCCCGCAGATGATTATCTAGAATGTCGGAGACATGATCTAACGTCAGCGGATTGAAGGGAATCACATGATCGATCCGTCCCAGATGTTCCGGCAAAAAGCCTTTGCTGCCTTCCTCTGGCTTAGCTGTGAGCAATTGTCGCATTTGGGTTTCTAGTTGGCGAATGCTCACTTCGCTCGTTTTTGGAGGTTTCGCTTGATCTTTGGGTGGCGTTTGGCCTGATTGCTGGCGATGCTGGAGAATGAGTTTGGTGACGGCGTCATTGTTCAGGTTGCTGGTGAGAATGACAATGGCGTTGTTGAAACTGACCGGTTCCCCCAGGTTATCCCGCAGTTCACCTTCTTCCAGGATAGGTAGCAGGATGTTGAAAATATCCGGGTGGGCTTTTTCAATTTCATCAAACACCACCACCGAATTGGGGTTGGTGCGAATCTTATCGAGCAGGCCACCGTTTTCGTGGCCCACATAGCCGGGCGGGGCCCCCAGAATGCGGCTGACTTCGTGATCGCTTTTGTAGGCCGACATATCGAGGCGCAGAAAATTATCATCCATAAATTCACGAGCGATAATCTTGGCCACTTCGGTTTTTCCTACCCCGGTGGGGCCGACAAACAGCATGCTGGTAATGGGTCGTTTGCTCACGCCGCCAGTTTTCTGGCGTACGATGATTTCTCGCAAGCCTTTCTCGACGGTTTCCAGGGCTTCCGGCTGACCAATAATGGAATGGCTGATCAGGTTTTTGGCATTATACACCTTGCCCAGTTCATCCTGAGTGAGTACACCAATGCGCTTGCCCGTTAAAATAGCCAAGGCCTGCTGCAGGTGTTTTTCCTGCAAGGGTGTATGAGATTGACTGCCGGTGAGGGTTCCTGGTCGACTGCCTGCGGGTTTGATGTTGCGTTCCAGTTCCTGAATTTGCTGCTTCAGATTGGCAACTTCCATTTCGGTTTCTTTGGCCTGTCGCTTAAAGCGACCCTTTAGGGTTTTTTGGGCATGCAGCGTTTCCAGCCATAGGTTTTTTTCTTCCAGCTTGTCTTTGAGCGCGGCCAATTCCACGGGCGCATTTTTAGCCAGAGAGACTGATAAACTCAGCAAATCCGTGGCGTTGCGCAGGGTATTTTCCGGCCAAAGTTTTTCAGCCTGAGTGAGCGCGAGTTCCAACAGTTCCGGGGAAATACCGATTTGTGATTTCTTGTTCTGTTTCTGTTCGTAATTGGCCAATAATGCCAGTTTTTCGGCATGCGTAAAGCTGGGCAAGGTCAGTTTGCTAAAACGCCCCTGAAAAGCTTTATCGCCATTGAGTGCCGATTTCCGCCAGTCATCCGGGGTGGTGGCCCCAATAAAACTCAGGTTTTTCTTTTCCAGAATGCCAGCGGCTTTCATGGCATTGCGCTGTTCATCGCCCAGCATATGTATTTCATCCATAAACAGAATGACGTGCTGTTTGGGATTGGCCGTTAAATATTTGTTTAGCTGCGTGAATACTTTTTGTAAATCGTCCAGTTTATAACCATCGGTCAGAATGTCCGCATTCAGGTGCACCATGTGGGCGTCCTGTAGTGCTTCTGGAATGTGATCGTTGTTGGCAATGCGCTGGGCCACACCGCGCACGGCAAAGGTTTTTCCTTCACCGGAAGGCGCGTTGAGCAAGATATTGTTGCGTTCGCCTCCGGCGCTGAGCATGGCCAGCAGTCGCGCCTCGGATTCACTTCGCAAGAGCACTTTGGGGAATTCCCGGTTTTTGGCTTGCAGAATCATGTTGGTGCTGTTTCTGGCCAAAGTCGGAACACTCTCTTCAAAGGACTTGGGTTTTTGGGTGTGAGCCTTCCTGTTGCGAATATGGGGAGGGGTAGACGTCCCGCTGACTGAACTGGTATCGGAATCTATCTGCATTTCCGAGGTTTCGATAGACGCTTCCAGATAAGAAGAGGGTTCCGGTGTTTCATTGGTTTCGAAAGACTCTTCCTGATAGGAAGAGGGCTCCGGTGTTTCATTGAGCCGCGTCGCCGCCATACGGGTGACATTCTTGAACGCCGTTGGCGGGTCTGTTTGCCGCAGGATATTACTAAGTAAGGCCTGAGGTGCATGGAGACTATCTTCCATTGCTTGTTTCAGGGTTGGTTCAATTATGAATTCGCTGGGAGAAATGAGTTGAACTTTAAAATCTTCTGCCAACGCACTGGCTAGTGGATTTACCACCTTGAGCACTTCTTGTGGGCTTAACCCGGGGTGATTGGGCAAGAGTGCGTTTGCCAGTTGCGACGCCTGTTTTTTCTGACTCCTGTTCCGGTTGTCGTTTTGCCAGTGGGTTAAATGGTCTAAAGTAGTGATAGTCGCCCAGACAATATGTTCAGCCGTTAACTCGGGGGCGTGATGTTCTTGCGCCTTTTCGGTGGCATTCTTCAGCACATCCTGAAAGTAATTGGGGAATTGCTGAAACAGTGCGTCATTTGAAACAACAGGCTGAGTTTTTTTTCTTTTTCCTCTGCTCGCAAAATAAACGCCTGCAAATACCGAAGGTGGTATGGGTGGTGGCGTCAAGGGTGGTACCAATGAGCTCGGAGTGGACCGTGGGGGTGTTGCGCTCAGCGCTGGTTGCAGGCGGGATTGCTGGGTTGGACTGGAAAGAATACCGGGTGCTCGTCCAGAAATGATCATCTCAATTTCCCCTCCAATAGCCTGATAGTGTTCATTTTTTCAGGTGCTCTGTTGAGCCGGATGCTTTACGGCCAGCATTGAACCGGTGATGCTTCGTTTGATTCAGTGGTAATTTCAAAATCCAGAAACCCAAATCTGATTCCGTCCAACTTAGGTGTCAACAAAAACTGTTTATTGTGTCCAGTCACATCATTTAAAATGAAATGCTCGATTTGCTCATTAAGAGTGTGCGTGCCACTTGCATGGTGACTTTGATTGATTAAAACCCACTTCTGATGACGATAGTATTGCTTAAACCCCTCACCGGAAGCAAGTTTTTTTAAGGATTGGATCATCCGGCAGGAATGGGGCTCAACAAGCGCCTGCCTTTTCACTACAATAGGGAAGTTAGTGTTTCTTAAAAGTACCGATGAGAGGGGCGGCGTTACCCATGTCTTCAACTGTTGAGCCCGTATCCGGCTATCCCACCATTCCTAAGGATCCTACAGCGGGGCCGTTCAATATGGCCAGTTACGACGATCTTTACCAAAATTTCCAGTGGGAGGACATGGCCAAAGCGCTGAATCTGCCCAGAGCCAATGGCATCAACAAGGCCAGCATTTGCATTGATGATCATTCGCCTGAAGTGATGCAGCGCACCGCACTGTTGTGGCAAGCCGCCGACGGCAAAAAAGAGAGTTACACCTTTGACGATTTGCGCCGGGAAACCAACCGCTTCGCCAACGTGCTGACCGAATTGGGCGTGAAAAAAGGGGATCGGGTGTTTGTCTATCTCGATCGCATTCCTGAAATTTTCATCACCCTGTTTGGTGCGCTCAAGGTGGGTGCCGTCATTGGCCCCCTGTTTTCCGCCTTTGGTCCGGAAGCCATTCGGGATCGACTGGAAGACAGCGGCGCGGTGCTGGTCGTCACCAGCCCAGAGCTAAAAGAGCGTCTGGACAGCATTCGGGGCGAGCTGCCCGCCTTGCAGCATGTGGTCATTGTGGACCGCAAGGGCTCTGCCGTAGAACCGCTGCACCCCCATGAGGTTTCTTATGCGGCGATGATGGCCAAGGCCAGCGATCAGTTTACGGTGCCCTACACCGATCCGGATGATTTTTCCATTATTCATTACACTTCGGGCACTACCGGCAAGCCCAAGGGCGCGGTGCACCGCCATGCGGCCATTATTGCCCAAGCCGCCACGGCCAAATACATTCTGGATCTGCAACCCGAAAACGATATTTACTGGTGTACCGCCGATCCCGGCTGGGTTACCGGGACGTCCTATGGCATGTTTGGTCCCTGGGCACTGGGGGCCACCGTGTTGGTCTACGAGGGCGGCTTTAAGGCCGAGGACTGGTATCAGCTGATCCAGGATTATAAAGTGACCGTCTGGTACACGGCACCTACCGCGATACGGATGTTGATGAAAGCAGGCGAGGCTGTGGCCAAAGCCTACGATTTCTCCTCGCTACGGCACCTGTGCAGCGTGGGCGAGCCCTTGAACCCCGAAGCTGTGGTCTGGGGACATCAGGTCTTTGGTCATGTCTTCCATGATACCTGGTGGCAGACCGAAACCGGCGCGATGCATATCTGTAACTACCCCTGCATGGACGTCAAGCCGGGTTCGATGGGCAAGCCCTTCCCTGGGGTGGTGGCCGGTATTCTGGACGACGAGTGGAACCCCTTGCCCGCCGGAGAGGAAGGCCATCTGGCTGTTCGTCCGCAAGCGCCCTCGATTTTCCGTAATTACTGGAAGCGCGATGAGGTCTATCAATCCCGGTTCAAAAACGGCTGGTACATTACCGGCGACCGGGCGCGCATGGATGCCGATGGCTACTATTGGTTTATTGGCCGTGCCGACGATGTGATCAACACCGCCGGGCATCTGGTGGGACCCTTCGAGGTGGAAAGCGCCCTGATTGAGCACCCCGCCGTCGCGGAAGCGGGGGTCATCGGCAAGCCTGACCCGGAGCGGCTGGAGATCGTGAAAGCCTTTATCTCTCTCAAAGCGGGTTTTGAACCTTCCGAAACCCTGAAGCAGGAGATCAAGAATTTCGTCCGTACCCGGTTGGCAGCGCATGCCTATCCCCGTGAGATTGACTTTTTGCCCTCCCTGCCCAAGACCCGCAGCGGGAAAATTATGCGTCGCCTGCTTAAAGCGCGCGAGTTGGGCTTGCCTGAGGGGGATACTTCGACCCTTGAGGATTAGAGCTTTGCCTCAGGTGGTTTGGCTGGTGGGTCTTGAGGGAGGCTAGCCTCCCTCAAACTCCCTCCATTGGGGGCAGTGTTGCCCCCAAACCCCTCCAAGTGTGCTTTTCTTTCGCGTGGTAGGCAGCCTTTTAGCTTAGGAAAAGAGCCTTTGGCTCTTTTTGGAGAGAGGGCGAGTTTTTGTGTGGGGGGAGTTTTTGTTTTCTGGGGGGTAGTTTACCTCTTCTAAGGAGATTACTCGAGAGGGGAGTGGTTGGGGTGAGGAAAGGAGGGATATGGGGGTGGGGTGAGAGGGGCTGGGGGAAATGACGTCTTTTGGGGTGGGGGTGAGTGGCGCTTTGTAAAGATTTTCGGGATTGGTATATCGATTGGATAAACTTCGGCTCAAGTTTCCGGGGAATCAGTCGATGAACTGGGTATATCCTATGTACGCTGCAACACGAGCCCACCACTCTCCATTAGAGTCCATTCCTCTGGAATCCAGTTCTTTAAAATTCAGTGCTTTTGTATCCATTGATCGAGGAACCCCATGAGTACATCGATTCCCAGCCTGAAACTCTTTCCCCTTTATAAAAGTGGGCCGATTCTGGATGGGAAAAATGGCTTGAATGCCGATTCCTCCTTTGTGATTCCTTCAACCCGTTTTCGTTCCACCTACGCCGTGAACATTGTTCCGGAGAGTAATCCCTACGATTCCAACAATTACCTGACCTTTGGGCCTGATAAAGCCCATCGTCTGGTCAGCAAGCCCATCAGCGCGGCCTCTGATTACACCACCCTCCTAAGTCTCAATAGTGCCGTGCCGGGGCATATCAGCACGACCACCGTACCTTCCACCGTGCCTGATATTCCTGCCTCCTTCAAGCAACGAGCCTCCTATTACACCGTGACCGATGCTAATTTTACGGCCCTGATGGCCCAGGCCAGCTTTCGAATTCCCGGCATTGGCATGGGCCTGCTTGTTACCACCGATGGCAGCGGGGGCGTGCAGTCCGAGTCTTTAGATCCTGCCGTCTTTGGCACCATGACCCGCGCCAACGCCATTGGGCATAGTCTGGGTTCTCCCAACCGGGCGGAAATCAGCATCAAAGCCACCAACAAGGTGAACGATCCCGGCTTCAGTTTTGGGGATGTCTACGCCGTGGAAAACCCCAACGGGCCTCGCAAAACGCCTCCCACGAAAAGTGCAGCTGGGCCCGATCCCGGTCTGAATGGCCTCAATGCCTCCGGTAAAAACGCGGCCCTCTTCAATGTGGGTGGCCCTTCATCCATCGGTCAGACCAATTTGAATGGCATTGGTGCTGGGCTCAATGGCCTGAACCCGGTGCAGGCTCGTCTGGAACAGTTGCAACCCCCTGACAATGGTCTGGGTTTAAGTGGTGCCGATTCGGCCCTGGGTCCGGAACAGGCCCAGCAAGTGGCTACCAGTCAGGCGGATTATGGCTTGAACGTGAGCAGCAACTATTATCAGCAGATGGCCACTGTGGCCAGCGCCGCTGATTTACAGCGGCAGAACAGTTATGCAGCCACCTATGCGCCCCAACTGGATCGGATGTTGGACGGGCGGGTGAATGTGATGCCCTGGCAAGCCCCCAATGCGCCGACTGCCACTCCCTCGCCGCTCGATTATACATTCCGTTTGCCGATGAGTGGCGCCTTGACCGATGCCACCGCCAGTCAGGGCAAAAACAGTTATATCCCCTTCAACATGCAGCGGGGAGAATCCGGGCCGGGCGGGAGTAGTGGCGGTTTTTCCAACCCCAACCCCTTTGCTGGCCGGGGAGGCTTTCAGGGCAGCATGCAAGGGGGCATGCCCTCTGGCGGAAGCGGCGGTGGCAGTGCTGCGGGCTATAAAATCCCCTACCCTCGTAAAACATTACTCTTTAGCGCTTAAGACGGATTAAAAACCCTGCCGCCTCAACCGGGCTAAACCGGGAGCAGTGCTGATTTTTCTGCTGGGTGACTGCTGGGGCCAGGCGTTTTTTCCATGACCAGCGCCAGTTGCTTGAATGCCTCGCTCAGGTTGTCGTGATAGGCGGCCAGATGGGCTTCCTGATAATCCCCGTGATTCAGCAAAATCTCGATACATTGTTCAAAGAGTTGCTTGGCATGCTCGTAGCACTGGGTTTGCATGGCCAGTTGCCCCAGGCTATTGATTACGGGACACAGCGCAGGGTGGGTCTTGCCGTAATGGGAAAGTAGCACGTCATAGGCTCGGCTGAGGCTACTTTGAGCCATCTTGAATTGGCCTGTTTGCACATAAAGCATGCCCAACTGGTTCAGGGTCATGCCCACCAACTGGTGCCTTTCCCCCAGGCGGTTCAGGCGAATGGTCAGGGCTTTCAGCAACAGTTGTTCAGTCTGTTCGTGATTGCCCAGTTCGCGGTGAGCGCAGGCCAGATTATGGCAGAGGTTGCCCAGCAATGGGTGAGCCTGTTGATTTTTACTGTCCAGAATGGCAATGGCCTGAGTCAGAAAGGGCAGGCTTTCGGCGTGCATCCCGCATTCAATCGACAGGCTGCCAATGTTGTTCAGTACCGGGATCAGCGAGGGTGATTCCAGACCGTAGTGCTGGATCAGGCTCTGATAGGCTTCCGTAAACATCTGCGAGGCTTTGCTGAGTTGCCCCATTACCCGGTACACTTCTCCCAGATTGACCTGAATGACCGCAGCATCACTGCTTTCAACGCCAAACTGTTTTTGCGCGATTGAGAGCGCCCGTTGATAATAGTTCACGGCTGTTTCGTATTCGGCGTTATCCAGTGAGATTCCACCCATATTGGATAATGCGACCATCAGATCCGGGTGTCCCTCTTCCAGCTGTGCTTCTTTATGAGCTAGGGCCGCCTCAAAATAATGACGGGCCTCTGTGGCGTTGCCCAGTTCGCGATGTAGAGCCCCTACTAGTGTATAGAGCGATTCTTTGGCCTCATCCGGCTGGCGACAGTTTTCCAGCAGCTGAATGCCACGTTGCGCCGAGCTGAGTGCTTTCTGGTAGTTCCCTTGTGCCTGATGCCACAGTCCGACCACGCCTAAAATAGTGGCCTGGGTGGCCGGGCTGAAGCGGGCCTTGTTCTGGACCAGTTCTTTTAAGCCAGCCTTGGCTTCATCTAGAGCGCCGGCATCAATCTGCTTGATGACCTGATCTAAGCGTGTCTCGTAATCCATTGATGACTATCCTTTTCAGCAAGGCGGATGGCAGGATCTGCGACCGTGGTTATTTTGAGTGTCTCCACTTAAAAACCGGTCGGGTTTTATTCTTGACAAAGCGCCTTGTAAATTTCAGTTGAGACGGTCTAACTCGGGTGCGAACAGGGTCCTGAACGGTGGATTTTGCAAAGGGGATTGAACAAAAGCGGGTTACAGGACATTCAGCATTTTATGCGTTTGGGGAATTATTCGCACATCATTAAAGTGTCCCGCAAGGTGGTTTTCAATGTCAAACAGGTGTTTGGGTTGAATACTGACACTGCGATCGATCAGGCTGGTTTCCGGTTGTAGAATAATCGGTGTATTGCGGTCGGTCACAATGGCTTTGACGGCATCCAGTTCGGCCAGGGTGGTTTGCGTGTTGAACACGAGCTTGATAAAGCATTGGGTATTGGGGTTGTTGAGCGACATCTGATAAAAACGGGCGTGTTGCTCGAACTGGGGTGCCTCTTTGGTCGCTGAGGGCAATTTGATGTCCATGGCGATAAAGTCCAGCCAGGGTAATACTGTCTGCAAAAATTCGGGTTGGGTGCCGCTGGTTTCCAGATAAGTGGGCGCCAGTTTCTGAACCTGCGGCAGCAGTTCTTTCAGAAAACCGTGATAGAGCAGGGGTTCACCGCCGGTGAAGCTGACACTATGGTGTTTGGCTGTTTTCAGCAAGCTACCAATAATCTCCAGCAGGGTCTGGGGCCGCATGGGGTTGGGGTAGAGATGCTCTAATCCGCTACCGGGCGGGTCTTCCACGTGGCACTGGCCCGTGGCTGATGTCATGGGGGTGTCGCAGTAGGCGCATTTTAGATGGCAATGGGCAAAGCGCACAAACACCTGCCGCTTGCCCACATAGAGCGCTTCGCCCTGAATGGAGGAAAAGACTTCTTGCAGGGGGGCGGTTTTCCCGGAAGGATTGAGGGTGGGCGAGACGTCCTGACTGAGGGGCTCAGAGGGTGGTTGCTGTAACATGCGAAAGAACCATTTGGATTACGACATAACTCGTAGTTATTGTAATGCAAGCATAGAAACTTGTCTGCCTGCATCGCGTCAGTTTGGTATAGTCTATAGTGTCCACAGCGTTCTCAAGTTTTTTACACTCGGGCTATCATAGTTACGCGTGTGGGTGAACGAGCATTTGAACAAAGAGAAAGAGAAGGAGCATCGGGTGAAGCGCATTCAAAATCGGTTGTTTCCGCTGGCCGTGTCCCTGGCAATTTTGGGGGGCGCAGGTTCTGTTGCTCAGGTTTATGCCCAACTCTCGCTGAAGCTGATTGGCCCGGACGGTCAGGTGCAGGAAATTACCGGTCATAACGCCCCCCGAGGCGATGAAGCACTGGTGCTCTACGATAAGGCCTTCGGGCATCACACCCGCACCAACGCCTATGGCGTGGAAGTGGTGGCTGTGCCCATTACCCCGTATGTCACCCCGCCTGTGAAGCCCACAACATTGCAAGCCCCCAATGATCTTCCGGCTAATAGCGATGAAAAACTCTACAGGGTCGTTTCCCTGACCAGCGTGTGGGAGTGCAACAAACCGGAAAATCATGGCAAGCACGATGGCCAGAGTTGCGGAAATGCCCCCATTCCTGCCGATGGTATCGTGATTTCGGCGACGGGTAGCAAGCGTGACTGGCTGAAAAACCTGAAGGCGGGCGATACCCTGACCTTGCAGGAAGACTGGTTTCAGCAGCGTCAGGTGAAAGTGGACAGCGTCGATCCCTCGCCCACCAACAATTCTATGGGTGCCGGTTTCCCCGGTTTTCGTGCTTCCAATCAGATTGTGGCCTATGATGCCGGGTATGGTCGCCCGAACACAGGCACCAACGAGTTTGGTTTTGAAGTCACGGTGCGCAATGGCGTTGTCACAGCACAAGAGGGTTCTGATTCATCGATTCCCACCGATGGGTTTGTCTTAAGCGGACATGGCAAAGGGCGCAGCTGGCTGATTGCCAATACCCCATTGGGGGCCAAGGTGCAACTCGCCCCGGACGGGAAAACCCTGAGTTCGACCATCGATTTTGACACTTACACCTATCAGTTCAACCAGCGTTGGGCGGCCAGTCCTTGCTCGGATGCAGCCTGGAACACCAAGCCCACGGTCGATCAGACCTGCAATCTCATTCGCGACAAGCGGGATAAGGCGCTCAGCTTGCAAGCCGCAGGCAATCCCGTGTTGGCAGCGGCCACCATTCAGGAAGCCCTGGAAGGCATGAACGAGCGCATCTGGAAGAGTTATCAATCGTTCCCCAATACGGCCATCCGTGGGGCCTGGCACCGCCCGGTGGAAACCACCCCGGCCGCTGTGGCCCAAACGCTGGATACCCTCAAGGCCGCCGGGATTAACACCGTCTTTCTGGAGACTTACTTCCACGGATACACCATTTTCCCCTCACAAACCTTTCAGGCTTACGGTCTGACCGCGGAGAACCCCAAGTTCCAGGGCGTTGACCTGTTACAACTCTGGACGGATGAAGCGCATAAGCGAAACATGCAGGTGCATACCTGGTTTCAGGTATTCTACGGCGGTACCAAAGTGTTTAATCCGCCGGGGCCGATTTTGAGCAAGTATCCCAGCTGGGCCAACGTTCAGTTTTCGGCACTGGTGCCTGTTCAGCCTGTGCCGCCAACCCTGGTCAGCCCGCCTTCTGTTTCGGGTGCTGTGGCTTCCCCGGCGCTTCCACCAGTGAGCAAGTCGGGTGCGGTACTGAATGTCTATCGCGCGGCTGCCACTCTGCCTGGCAAGGCTGCGGTGGCTACGCCCTTGCCGGTGAAGACGCCTGCCCTGAATGGTTCGAGCGTCACGCCTGCCAGCCTATCGCCTGCGCCAATCCCCGTGGTTTACAAAGCTCCCGATAAACCCGTTCCTTCCTCGCTGGAGCTGGGTGCGTTCTTTCTGGATCCGGCTAACCCGGATGTGCAAACGTTTTTGCTGAAACTGAGTAATGAGATTGTTAGTCGCTACAAAATTGACGGCTTTCAGCTGGATTATATTCGCTATCCGGCCAGCTTCCCTGCGGATCGCTTCAGTTATCGCAAAACGACCTGGGGATATACCGATGTGGCTCGTAAGGCCTTCAAGGCACAATCCGGGATTGATCCGGTAGACATTGATCCCAAAAATCCCCAGTATGAGGCGCAATGGGCTGCCTGGAACCAGTTCAAGGTGGCTCAGGTGAGCAACTTCGTGCAAAAGGCCACCACGTCCATCCGGCAGATTAACCCCAATATCAAAATTTCTGCCGCCGTGTTTCCGGAGGCCGATAAGGCGCTGGCGGTGAAGCATCAGGATTGGCTGAGCTGGGCTCAGCATGGCTGGATTGACTTCTTCGCGCCGATGACGCTGACCAGCGCCACCAAGGTGGTGGACCGGGATACGCGCCGCATGATTCAGGTCACACAGGGCAAGGTGCCGGTGTATTCGGGCATTTTTGGGCCGTTTAACGAGAACACCACCGAACAGGTGCTCAGCCAGATAGATACTGCAAAGCAGGCGGGCGCCAGCGGCTATGTACTCTTTGATACAGCGCACCTGACGGCCCGGACGTTAAACGCCTTGCGGACCGTGCAGATGCCGCAGGTGGCGGTTCAGTCAGCGCCTGCCGTGGAAACCGAGCCTGCGGCGGAACCGCGGGTGAAACACAAAAAACGTCACTGGTGGAGCCGCAAGTAGCGCCCAAATACAGAAGGCGTCCTGACTTGACTATCTCACGAGTGGCCTGAAGGCAGCGCGTGAATTCGCTTGAATTGTATCCGTTTGTTGCGAGAACGGTCCGGGGCTGAATGGCTTCAGGGGCGATCGTTTCAGGGTGATGCGTTTGCGGAAAAGATCGCCCTGTGGGATCGGGCGTGCTTCGGCTGGGTGGAAATCCGCGTGGGACGATCCGGTGAGGGCTTTCTGGCGTCATGGGTTTGCGGTGATTGTGCCCGACTTGGCGCGCTGGCGCTTTGCAAAACGGGATCCCTTTCGTATAATACGCATATGCATTGACTGAGGCATTTGTGCACCAATGTCCCGGCTTGCAGACGAGCCGATTTGAGGCGCAAAGGATAGAGAGTTTTGAGTTATCAACTGTGCAGATGGTATGACCCGTATCCGCGGCTGGCGTTTGCCTTAAAGTTGCTGTATTTGGCCCCTGGTGGGGTGCAGGCCAAGGTTGCGCGGGAACTGCAACGGTTTCTGGAGGAACAGTGGGGAACTTCTCAGGCGCGCAAGGCCCTGCAGGAGGTGCGTTCCAAAGCGCGGGGCAACCGCTGGTACGATGAAGATTATGAAACGGCTCAGACGGTTGAGCTGCTGAAAAATAGCCCGGAGTCGCTGAAGAGTCGCGTGGCGGATACCTTGCTGGAGATCCTGGTCGCTCAATCCGCCTAGGCGAAAGCTTGGATCGGATCGGGTTTTGCGGGGCTTAACATAACTTAAACCCGCTGAGGGCATGGGTTTTGAGGCGGCAATTGTAAAAGTTTCTTCAAGCTTCGGGGTTTTCGCATGACATTCCCCAGCCCTCGCGTATAGAATTGCGTAAACTCTAACTCTCTATCCTTTGTGCCTTTGCAGGTCCCTGACTTGCACGGGCTTTTTTTTGCCTGTTTTTAGGCGTGCACAATGGTTTACGGCTGGCTTTACGCACTGAACCCACAATCCGGCTGCCTCCTGCCGGGAAATTGACTGTAGCAAAGACCCACCGGGAAGGCAATCCCTAGGCGCAAACAGGGCTTGCACTTAATGGGCGGGGATCAGATTCAGCACCACGATTTCTGGTGGCGTTAAGAAACGAATGGGAATCATGGAAATCCCAATCCCGCTGGTCACAAAGAGCTGATGCCCGCGCTCATTAAAATGACCCACTGCATATTGTTTATGCCGAATGGGAACCACTGGCCGCCCTATGAAAGGAATGTAGACCTGCCCACCATGCGTGTGCCCAGCAAGTGTGAGGGCTACTTGAGCGGGTACTTCCGGGAAAATATCGGGGGAATGGCTGAGCAAAACCACCGGGGCTTGCCCATTGGTTTGACGCAGGGTGCCCGGCAAATCATAAGGCAGGGGCGTGGCCATGTCCTCCAGCCCTGCAACCCACAGTTTTTGTTCCCCGTGCTGCGCCAGAATGGCGTGATCGCGCAATAAGTGAATGTGCGTCTGCTGAATTAGGCGAATCATTTCGGGGCCATTCCACCACCAGTCGTGATTCCCCAATACCGCGTAACTACCCATTGGCGCATGAATGCGGGCCATAGCAAAAACTGTGTCTGCAGGATTCACCATCAATCCGCTAGTAAGCCCCATCTTACCTAGTACGGAAGGCTCATAGGCATAATCGCCTACAAAAAACACGATATCCGGTTTTTGCTCTTGCGCCGTATCCATGACCCATCGAATCCGTTCGGCAGGCCAAAAGGGCTTCATGGGTTGAGGATCGCCGATGAGCACGGCCTTAATGGGCTGCTTGAGGCCTGGTATCTGAAGGGTGCTGGTTTTAATCACCAGACTGCGTGGCTCGATCCAGCAGGCATATATCAGAAAAAGGCCAACTAGCACGATTGTGATTTTAAAAAACGGGATGTTCTTCAAGGCTAAATCACCCTATTCACATAAAGCACAGTGGTTCTCTGTGTTGATTTACGCCTTGGGCTTCAGCGTGGGGAAGGCAATCACATCGCGGATGTTGTGGGAGTTGGTCAGGATCATGATCAGGCGATCGATGCCAATCCCCAGCCCACCAGCGGGCGGCATGCCGTATTCCAGCGCAGTGATGTAATCTTCATCCATCTCATGCGCCTCATCATCCCCCTGATCGCGCTGGGTCATCTGGGCCTCAAAGCGCTGGCGCTGATCCAGCGGATCGCTGAGCTCGGAGAAGGCGTTGGCGATTTCCCAGCCGTAAACGCGGGTTTCAAAACGCTCCACCAACCGCGGGTTATCCCGGTGCGCCTTGGCCAGCGGCGAGATTTCGCGGGGGTAATCCGTGATGTGAATGGGCTGAATGAGCTTGTGCTCCACCTTGTCTTCAAACACTTTTTCCAGCGCATAGCCCCAGGTGTCGTACTCTTCCACAAAGACGTTCAACTGCTTGGCCGCCGCGCGGGCCGCTTCATCGGTCTCAATGGCGGCAAAATCGACGCCTGTTTCTTCTTTCACGCAATCGATCATAGATTTGCGGGGCCAGGGGCCAGTGAGGTCAATCGCGGTGCCCTGAAAATCGATCTTTGTGGTGCCCAGTACCTTGAGGGCCACTGTGGTGACGATCTCTTCGGTCAGGCTCATCATGTCGTTATAATCGGCGTAAGCCTGATACAGCTCCATCATGGTGAATTCCGGGTTGTGCTTGGGCGAAATGCCCTCGTTGCGGAAGTTCCGGTTCAGCTCAAACACTTTTTCCGAGATGCCACCGACCACCAGCCGTTTCAGGAACAGTTCCGGGGCGATACGCATGTACATGGTGACATCCAGCGCATTATGGTGGGTTTTGAACGGTTTGGCTGCGGCTCCCCCGGCAATGGTTTGCAACATGGGGGTTTCTACTTCCAGAAAGTCTTTGCTGGTCAGCAGTTTTCGGATCTCAGAAATGATCAGGCTGCGCTTGACCAGTGTATCGCGGCTTTCCGAATTCATGATCAAATCCAGGTAGCGTTGCCGGTAGCGGGTTTCCAAATCGGTTAGACCGTGAAATTTTTCCGGCAAGGGCAGCAGCGACTTGCTCAGCATCTGGATTTTGGTGGTTTTCACCGAGAGTTCGCCTCGGGGCGTGCGGCGAATGGTGCCCGTGGCTCCGATAATATCGCCAATATCCACCAGTTTCAGGGCTTCCAGCATCTCAGGGGAAAGGTTCTCCTTGTGGCTGAACACTTGCAGCTTGCCACTGGGATCTTGCAGATCGATAAACATGCCGCTGTTGCGCAGGGCCATCACCCGGCCTGCCACGGATACCACATCCTCGGTTTCTACACCGTTTTCCAGCGCTTCGTATTGGGCCTGCAAGGCCGCGTTGCTGCTAGTTTTCTCAAAATGATAGGGGTAGGGGTTGTGGCCCAGCTGACGCCACGCGTCCAGCTTGTCGATGCGCCCCTGACGGATCTGGGTGGCGTGTTCGGTGGTGTGATGGGCGTGTTCGGTTGCGGCAGTGGTGGTGGTTGGGTTGGTCGGCTTTTGGGTCATGGGAATCAATCTCTCTCGGATGCTCTTGGAGACTATATAATAGACGGAATTGTGATTCCAGGGTACGAAAAATTATGCCAAAGCCGATTTTACGGGATACGGAAATTGATTTAAGCCCTCTGCTCCGTCAGAAAGTGGTGATTTTGGGGTACGGCAATCAGGGGCGTCCTCAGGCCTTTAACCTGAGGGATTCCGGGGTGACCCTTAAAATTGGGGCCCGTCCGGAAAGCCACAAGCGGGAGCAAGCTCTGGCCGATGGCTTTGAGGTTTTGTCGATTCCGGAGGCCTTGGCCTGGGGTGATGTCATCATGATGCTCCTGCCGGATGAAGTCATGGCAGACGCTTATGAGAAAATGATTGCGCCTTATTTGCGGGCTGGTCAGTCCATTGGCTTTGGGCATGGCCTGGCCATTCATGCGGGCTGGATTCATCCAAATCCCGAGATAAACGTCTTTCTGGTGGCCCCCAAGGCTCAAGGGCGGGGGGTGAGAAACAAGTATGTGGCAGGTTCCGGTGTGCCGGGCCTCTATGCCGTGCATCAGGATCCCAGTGGCAACACTGAGGCCATTGCGCTGGCCTATGCCAAAGCGCTGGGATGTGGACGCATTGGCATTATGCCGACCACGTTTGCCGAGGAAACCACCTGCGACCTGTTTTCGGAACAGGCGGTGCTATGCGGTGGGCTGACCTCCCTGATTAAAACCGCTTTTGAAACTCTCGTGGAAGGTGGTTTTTCCCCGGAGGTGGCTTATTTTGAGTGCCTCTACGAGGTCAAGCTGATTGCCGATTTATTACATGAGCGTGGCATCAACGGCACCCGCAAGGCCATCAGTTCCACCGCCCTGTTTGGCGATGTCAGTCAGGGGGATCAGGTGATTGACGGCCATGTGCGCGAAAATATGCGCCGGGTGCTGGATAACATTGTCAGCGGGCGCTTTAGCGAATCCATGCGGCGAGAGTTCGCCCACGGCAAGCCGGAGATTCGTCGGGCCCTGATGCGAGATGAGCAACACCTGATTGAGCGCACCCATCGGGATCTGCATGCGCGATTGAAGTTTTAAAACCACAGGGTGAGTGGGCAACTATCCAAGCTGACCATCGTTGTGATTCGGAGTGCACGTGAAGCGTAAGATGCTTGCATGGAGCATGAAATGTTTTGTTATATTTTGGTGTGGATTTATACATAAAATGCGCTTGCCTTGGCTTAGCGTTTATCGTACATTAAGGCCTTAAAGTACTGTAAAAATTGGTTTTTTTATGCCGATTATTTCTTTTGGTTCTCCAGTTGCTGTTTCGGCGTCTGGTGTTTCTCAACCCCTTTCACGACAAATGTCTCGCAGACCATCAAATGCCCGTGTCATTCCTCAAGCGTTTACCGCTCCAAAACAGGACCCAGAGTCTTCCAGAGTGCGTCCGGATTCTAAAATGGGGCTTTATATTGAGCGGGCCAGCCGCAATCAGGAGCGGGCCGAACTCCTGTTAAAACGGGCTAGCCGAGAAGCCTACAGCTTACCGCCTGTAAAGTCTTTTAAAGATTTGGGTGAACATGTGGAATTGCTCTTGAGAGCGATGGGTTCCTTTGGTTTGAATTTCAAGCATCTCTTTGAATTGGCGACCTGGAATCCTCCCAGCCGCACGCAAGAGAATTTGAAAGTCTTGTTGAAGCGCCAATCTGATGAACATATATCGTTATTAACAACCCAAGGTATGTCTGAGCGTTCCAAATTGGTGGAATCGGTGTTCAAAAAGTTGAAATAGACTTCCTCTCCAGTCAGGCATCCTGGGTGAACGAATAGAGGGATTGAACATACTGAGCTTTGAGCCCGATGGTTTCAGCAGATGCTGGTCCATCGGGTTTTTGGCCTTTGGGGTAATGATTGATTGTCTGAGTTTGGGGGGGGCTGCAATTTTATGCGGTCTTTGGATTTTATATAGACAACGCCCGGCTCCAAAAAACGACGTCTATCACTGGTTTCTTTTGGCCCCGCGATCCAATGTCATAAATTCATCCATTTGCAGTTTATATTTTAGTGAGTCCGGGAATACTATAAAGGAGATACTGTCCTATGACCCCAGTGGCTATCCTTGAAAGGAAAAGTCTGTCTATGAAACAGGCGACGAATGATCAACAAGTGCTACAAATTCTGGAGCGCATTGAGAAGCTGAGTCAACGGCCCGAAGATCCCGGTATGGCTTACCGTAATCTGGAAACCATCAACGCGTTGATGAACGCGCTGCGGGAACGCTTGGCCACCGAAACGGAACTCGGTCAGTAATAGCGTCAACTTGGCGGTTAGATGATTCCTGTCGGGCTTTGCTGAGGCATGCCTAAATGTGGCTATGGGCCCAAAGCGTCACGGTGTCATTCATCTGCTCTGAGACTTTATCTATAGAGGCTAATTATGCACAAACAAAAGCCCTGCCATTTGGCAGGGCTTTTGTAGTAGTTGTTAAACCGTTTGTGCTGCTTGCCTAGGCGGGCACGAGGGTTTTCAGAGAAGTCACCAGCTCTTGCACCGCATCTGCGGAGTGGCGCAGTTGGGCTTTTTCGGCGTCGGTGAGCTTGATTTCAATCACTTGCTCAATGCCCTTTTTGCCCAGTTTGACGGGAACGCCCACATACAGGCCTTCAATGCCGTATTCGCCCTTCAGGTAGACCGCGCAAGGCAGAATTTTCTTTTTGTCTTTCACGATGGATTCGATCATTTCCAAGACCGAGGCGCTGGGGGCGTAGAAAGCTGAGCCGGTCTTCAGGTAGCCCACGATTTCCGCGCCGCCGTTGCGAGCCCGGTCGACGATCTTGTTGATGCTGGCTTCATCGAGTAAATCGGCTAACGGAATGCCGGCGATGGTTGTGTAACGGGGCAGGGGAACCATCGTATCGCCATGACCGCCCAGTACAAAGCCTTGAATGTCTTCCACGGACACATCTAATGCTTCAGCGATGAAGCTCTTGTAACGGGCGGAATCCAGAACGCCTGCCATACCGAACACGCGCTCGCTGGGGAAGCCAGTCACTTGCAAGGCCACGTGGCACATGGCATCCAATGGGTTGGAAACCAGAATGACCATGGCGTTGGGGGCGAATTTTTTAATGTTGTTGCACACATCGGTGACGATCTTGGTGTTGGTGGCCAGCAAATCATCACGGCTCATGCCCGGTTTACGGGCAATCCCGGCAGTGACCACCACAATGTCAGAATCCTGAATGACATCGTAGGTATTGCTGCCGATCACGCGGGTATCGTAGCCATACACCGGGGCAGATTCAGCAATATCCAAAGCCTTGCCCTGGGGAATGCCTTCCAGAATGTCCACCACGGTGACGTACTTGGATAACTCGGCTTCGGCGAGACGCTGCACCAGTGTAGCGCCTACGTTTCCTGCGCCAATAACGGATATTTTATGTAGCATCGGGAACAACTCCTTCTCAACGACTGACGGCCTCAATGCCTGTATGCTAACATAACCTCGCTTTCCTCTGTAGCGTTTTTCCTATATAACGGGGGCAAGATAGAGTAAAACGCGCTTGGCGCAGAGAGGTTTCAGAACGGATGAGCCGAGTTTCAACCCCAGTTGAGATTAATCCTGAAACCCTGCTGCACACTTTTCTGGAGATGGTGCGTATCGATAGCCCCAGCGGGGGAGAAGACGCCTTTCGGGAGTATCTGATTGGTCGTGTCTCTGAAAAAGCGCCAGCGTATGGCTTAACGTATCATGTGGACGCTGGGGGCAACCTCATTGTGGACGTGCCGGGGTGTCAGGCTCGCCATGACCGTGTGTTGGTGCTGTCCGGGCATATGGACGTGGTGCCGCCGTGCCACAACATTCAACCTGTGGTGGAATCCGTGGCCGGGGATCGCATCATTGCCTCCGATAACACCACCGTCTTGGGTGCGGATGACAAGTCCGGGCTGGCTCCCATTCTGGAAGCCGTGTTCTTTGCGCTGGAGCATCAATTGCCGCGCCCCGCTGTGCGATTGATTTTCACCACCCGAGAGGAAACCGCGCTGGCTGGGGCCAAGGAGCTCGCTGATGAAAGCTTGCAGGCAGGCTTTGCCATTACTTTTGATCACACGGGCAAGCAGGGCGTGATTATTAATCAGGCCCCGACGTATATTGAATTTGAGATTGAATGCCGGGGCAAGAGCGTTCATGCGGGTATTATGCCCGAGCAAGGGCTGAATGCCATCGTCTTTGCGGGCAAAGTGATTGAAAAACTGCATCTGGGCCGGGTGGATGCCGATACCACCTGCAATATCGGTTTTCTCACGGGTGGCAAGGCCACCAACATTGTGCCGGATTTAGCGGTGTTGCGCGGCGAGCTGCGGGGACATGCGCCAGAAATCCTGGCCCGCGAGCTGGCCCACATTGAAGCCGTGCTGGCTGAGGTTTCGGCCACAATGCCGGGAACGAGCTATGGATTTACTCAGCAGCCCCTGTTTGATGCTTATCGCGTGGATGAAACGCACCCCGGCGTCCTGAATTTGATGCAGGCTGCCCGTCAAATCGGTCTGGAATCTTCGTTTATGCGGACCAACGGGGGCAGTGACAACAACGTGTTTGTGAAGCGTGGCTTGCCCGGCGTGGTGCTGAGTGCCGGGTATATGGAACCCCATTCTCTCAAGGAGCGCGTCAGGCTCAGCGAGATGACCCTGTGTGCCCAGTTTGTGTTAGTGATTTTGGATACCTTTGCCCATGAGCCCTTCTGATACCCCCGCTGCTGATGCCGTAGTCGATCCGGGCGTCAGTCACTTTGAAGAGAAGACCCTGGATTCCAGGGTGATCTTTGACGGACATATTGCCAAGTTGCGGGTGGATACCGCCTTGCACCCCAGTGGGGCGCATGTCAGCCGCGAAGTGGTGGAACATCCTGGCGGGGTGGTGGTTTGCCCCATTCTGGATGATGGGCGCATCGTGTTTGTGGAGCAATGGCGCTACCCCTTAAAACGCACCCTGCTGGAGCTGCCCGCAGGCAAGCTGGATTGGCATGACGGTATCCCCGAAGACCCGGCCAAGGCCATTCAGCGGGAATTGTGGGAAGAAACCGGCTACGAGGCCAAACACTGGGAGCAGATCACCACGATTTATACCGCGCCGGGCTTTTGCAATGAGAAACTCTGGTTGTTTAAGGCGACTGGACTGTTTAACGGCAACAAAACCCATCAACCCAGCGAGCACGAATGGCTGGACGTGATTTTGCTCACGCCGCAGGAGGCGATGGCCAAGGTCCGCAATCAGGAAATCGTGGATGCCAAAACAGTGGCCTTACTTTGCCTGTGTTTTGCAGGGGTCGCCTAGTTTTTGGCAGGCCAATAAGTGTTTTTAACGGCAAAAGCGCTACGCAAGCCCATGCCAAAGATGAACGAGAATGGAATCATGGCCAATGCGTGAGCGTGAGGTGGAATGATGACTGTCGCGATGGCCAGCAGTAAGCCAATACCAAAGTCTTTGACCAATTCCCAAGGTTGGAAGATGGCTTTGACAACATTCGTTAGAGCTGTCTTTATGCTGGGTTTGGCTGGGGGCTTAGTCTCCTGAGCCGCTGGGAGTTTGCCTTTTTGGGGCGTTTTTGGCCCGCCGAAGTGGACTTGATCGTGTTGTGGGGTTTGGCCGAGTTTGCTTGAAGCCACCTGAGGCGCGTTGCCTGCTGCAGGCGGAATGCCCTGCACAGTTGTTCTGGATACCGGAGAGACAGACATGATGGAGTTCCTCTTTTAAAAATGCTGTCCGACTATTTCGGATTAGCTGGCTTCTTCGGCTTGAGCCTGTTCATTTTTGGGTTTAAGTTTGTTCAGGACTGTATCGGGCCAGAACATGCCTCTGCCTAACGCCACGGTGCTTCTGACAATCCCGCCCAGGGTCATCCAGATGGGAATCAGAATCAATTGACTACCGGGCAAAATGGTGAGCGGTAATGTAATGATGCTGGCTTGGGTCAGATCGCTTTTCCAGCCCTTAAAGGGCCATGCAATCGGGTTCCAGCTGCCACCATTAAAGCTTTCCTTGATGGCGGGCCAAATGGTTTTAGCCCGCTTGGTGAACCAGTTGCCATTGTTGGTCTCTGCAGGTTGTTTTTTTTCTTCTGCTTCCTCTGTTAGTTCTGGTGTTATTTCTGGCTTTTGGACTGTGGAAGCCTTGCCTGCCTGTGCAGCAGGTGTTTGACCGTTGGCTGGATCGGGGGCTTCAGGGGTTACTGGTGGCTTTGGTTTTTTTTTGCCAAAACGAACAGTGTCTTGTGGTGTAGTCAGTTTGGCCAAGGGTTGGTCGAATGGTTTTATTGGCTGCGTTTGGGAGCTGGTAGGCTGGATATTTCCAAATGAGACGGTGCTGGGCATGGTGACAGTCAATCCTCTGGGTTGTAAGGCAGATGGGGTAAATCTGTGTGCGTAGACAGTTAAAAACAGGACACGTTCATTTAATGCTAGTCAGTTTCTGCATGAAGCCATGAACAGGCGCATGATGAAATGAGTCAACGCTCAACGAAGTGGCAGTTTTTTGGGGTAATTCAATCATACAAGGACGTGGTGACAAAAGTGGGACGATGACTGAACGCATTTGATTTCGGGAGGGAGGGGTGCGATTCCGCCCGAAGGGCGACTGTTCCGGATGGGTGCATTTCGTTTAAGATGTTGTCTAGCACCGTTGAAATACGTTTAGGCCCCCGATTCGGGGTGTTCTGCGGGAGGGACCATCCTATGCCTCTATCACCCAGACCTATGGCGACATCATCAGTTACACCGTCTTCTCTGGCGGAGCGCCTCTTTGTGGCGCTGGATTATCCGGATGCCGCCAGTGCGCTGGCCATGGCGGAACAGTTGGCCCCGCTGGGTGTCAGCTATAAAGTGGGCATGCAGCTGTTTTATGCCGAGGGCATGACTCTGGTGCGCCAGTTGCAGCCTTACGGTAAAACAGTGTTTGTGGATTTGAAAATGCACGATATTCCCAACACCGTGGCGGGCGCCGTGGATTCTCTGGTGCGGCAAGGGGTGGATTTTCTGAACATTCACACCCAGGGCGGCGCGGAGATGATGACGGCTGCGGTCCGGGCGGCCCGGGATGCGGCCAGTGCCTCAGGGCGACTGGTGCCGAAGCTGATTGGCGTGACCTTGCTCACCAGTCTCTCCGGCAAGCACCTGCGGGAGTTTCTTTTTGTGGAAAGCGCGTCGGTGAGCGAATACGTGCAGCATCTGGCCATGAACGCCAAGCACAGTGGGCTGGATGGCGTGGTCTGCTCGGCGCAGGAAGCGCCTGTTTTGCGGGAAGTTTGCGGGCCGGATTTTCTGCTGGTCACGCCGGGGATTCGTCCTGCGGGCGGGCATGAGCAGGATCAGTCGCGGGTGATCACGCCCGCTCAGGCTATGCGAAACGGTTCGGATTATCTGGTGGTGGGGCGTCCCATTACCGGGGCCGCCGATCCGCTGGCGGCAGCCCAGGCCATTCTGGATGAAATGCGGGAAGCCCTGGCATGAGCCCAGCCGCGCATGGCCCGGCGGCTCATATTCGGCTGGTCTACCCGCGCCCGGAGCATGAGATCTACGAGGACAGCACCTTCCTGATGGGGTCGGTGACTTCGGCACCACCTGACGCTTTGCTGATGCTGGAAGCGGGCCCCCATGCGGCGGGCAATCAGGCGTTTTCGCCGGTGCCTATTCCGCTATCGCCCCAAGGGTTTTTTGCCTGTAAAGTCCCGATTCACACGGGCCTGAACCCCATGATCCTGACCCTGCGAAGCCATCACGCCAGCCCGCCAGTGGCACAGACCCTGTTTGCCTTGCATGGCGCGCCGCCCGTTTCGGTGTTGCCCTCCCTGCCATTGGCGGTGCATCCGGAAACCCTTCAGCCCGCTGAAGATTGCTGGCTCTCGGCACAGGATACCCTCACCGTGACCTGTTCGGCCAGCGTGGGCGTGGACGTTGTTCTGGAAATGCCCGGCTTCCTGAAAGAGCCCGTTCGGCTGGAGCCGGTGTCGGAGGATGCCTCCTTTGTCGATACACGCGAGGTGATTTTTGCCCAGTTGCACTGGAATAGTCGGCGTATTCCCTCGCAGGGCTACTACCGCACGCAAGTGCCTGTGACTCGCCTGTTGCAGTCTGCGGGCCTGACGGCATTGACTCAGGATTACCCGGATTTGCCGCTGGTGCTCCATCTGCGGCATGGAGAGCATTCCCTGAAACAGACCCTGAAAGGGACATTGAGTTTGCTGCAGTCGCCTCGTCCTGCCCGAATCATGACCGAGCCCGCCGTGAGTCGCACCGCGCCAGTGGATGGGGCGCGCCTGACCCCGCAGGTTAAGGATACTGGCGTCTCCGTGGATGCGCTGCAACAGGGCTGGGCGCGGGTGCGCCTGAGTTCTGAAGAAGTGTTCTGGTTGCCGGCGTCGGCTTTGTCGTTTTCATCCGGTTCGGCGGCACAGGCTTTGGGGGCCCACGCGGAGCGGAGTCTGGTTTCCATTCAAATAAAGGCGCTGGGTGCACATGCCTCGGTGGTGAGCCTGATTTTTAGCCCGTCTCAGGCGGGTGCACCGTTGGCGTGCCCGGTGCAGGTGGCCGTGATCCCCTCTGCGGCGATGAACCGGCTGCAAGTGCGACTGTACGGGGTTTGTTCCCGTTGCGATTTTATTCAATATCCGCCCGATGATGCCACGGTGAGCCAGATCCATTGGCGGCCTGTCGCGGATAACGTTTTGGAGCTGTGGATTGATCTGCATCAACCGCTCAGCGGCTACGATTATGCCTGGCAGGACGGCCAGTGGCAGTTCACCGTGAAAACACTGCCCCCAAGGCTGGAGGATATTCGGGTGTTGCTGGACCCCGGTCATGGCGGTCCGGAGCCGGGCTCGACGGGGCTCAACGGACTCCCGGAAAAAGATATGAACTTAACCGTGAGCCGCCTGTTGCGGGATGCCCTCTTGCAGGCGGGCTTTCATCATGTGAGTTTAACGCGCAACCGGGATGAAGAACTGGCCTTGCCCGCGCGGGGGCAGTCTGTGATTGAGACACAGGCCGATGTGGTGTTGAGCATTCACCATAACGCCCTGCCCGATGGCCGTGATCCGCTTCAGGCTGAAGGGGCCTGCTGTTTTTATTATCATCCCTTTGCCAAAGGTTTAGCGCAGCAACTACTCAATGGGCTCACGGACAATCGGGGGTCTCGCTTTACCGTGCCCAACTATGGCCTGTTTTACGATAGTTTGTACATGACCCGGATTCATCAGGCTACAGCCGTGCTGGTGGAGATTGGCTTCTTCACCAACCCGAGCGAGTTTGAGCGGCTCATTGATCCCAAATTCCAGAAAGAGATCGTGCAACGATTGGCTTCGGCCTTGCGGCAAGCCTGCTTGCAGGGGCGACCAGCCTAGACCAGGAACGATGGGTCCCTGCTGCGATCCGGGTGGGAGAGGGGCGGGGTGTTTAAACGTTCAGGCGTT
This sequence comes from Vampirovibrio chlorellavorus, assembly GCA_903866275.1. GTDB lineage: Bacteria > Cyanobacteriota > Vampirovibrionia > Vampirovibrionales > Vampirovibrionaceae > Vampirovibrio > Vampirovibrio chlorellavorus_D. The sequence continues at coordinate 35,790 of CAIPMU010000002.1, forward strand.
CAGGGCTTGTGCAGCAGGGCCAGTGCAGGCTGGGCGGCAATGTCCCGACGGAAGGTTTTACCTTCAAACTGGATTTGCTGCACCACGGCATAAGCCCGTTGACGCGCTTCTTCCAGTGTTTGCCCTAGGCCGGTCACGTTGATCACCCGACCACCGTGGGTCACCTTGCGCTGATCCGGTAGCACTTTGGTGCCCGCGTGGAAAATCAGTGTGTCTGTTTCCAGATATTGCGGGAAGGTGATGGGTTGGCCTTTGGGGTAGTCCCCCGGATAGCCTGCTGCGGTGAGCACCACCGTCACCGCTGTGGTGTCGGGTTGAAAGCGCAGGCCCGTGGGGGCGTAGTCGTGCAGCGTCTGGTTGACCGTGGCCAGCATCAGATCCACCAGATCATCAGCCAGCAGCGGTAATACCACCTGGGTTTCCGGGTCCCCGAAGCGGGCGTTGAATTCGACCACTTTGGGCGTGCCGTCCGGGGTGATCATTAATCCGGCGTACAAAATGCCCTGATAGGTAATGCCTTGGGCTTGTAGGGCCTGGACGGTAGGCTCCAGCACGGTAGACTGAATGCGGGCCATGAGTTCGTCGGTGGCCAGTGGCACCGGGGCATAAGCGCCCATCCCGCCTGTGTTGGGGCCGGTGTTGCCTTCACCCGCTTTTTTGTAATCTTGGGCAGCAATGCAGGGAAGCACGGTTTTGCCATCGCAAAAGGCCAGTACGGAGAGTTCTTGTCCGTGCATGAACTCTTCGATCACCACCGGCATGTTTTTCTGGAAGGCGGCGGCAATGGCCGCTTCTGCCTGTGCTTGAGTTTCGGCGATGGTGACGCCTTTGCCCGCAGCCAGCCCGTCTTCTTTAATCACAAAGGGCGCGGAAAATTCGTTGAGAGTGGCCAGCGCATCGGCTTCGCGCTCACAAAACCGGTATTGCGCGGTGGGGATACCATTGTCCAGCATCAGTTTTTTGGCGAACGCCTTGCTGAATTCTATTTGGGCACCGGCTTGCACCGGGCCAAAGACTTTCAGTCCGTACTCATGAAACAAATCGGCCAAACCCATCGAGAGCGGGAGTTCCGGCCCTACTACGGTGAGATCGATCTGTTCTTTCTGGGCAAACAACAGCAGCCCTTGCAGATCAGTGACATCAATATCTAGCCGTTGGCCCAGTTCCTGCATGCCGGGATTGCCTTGGGCAAAGTACAGTTGGGGTTGATGATGACTTTGGGACAGGCGCCAGGCTATGGCGTGTTCACGTCCGCCGTTGCCGATTAAAAGGATTTTCATGCCTCGGGAAACCTTCAGGGTTGTTTTGCTTGGTCTTAAGCATCATAGCGCAAGCAAGAACGCTCTCTCTTGGGTTTGTAAAGTTTTATGTTCGGGGTTGGCGAGTTTTTCAGCGATGAGGGCAATTCAAACTGTCCTGTGCGTTTATTAGGGCAGAATAGGGTCTAGGTGTCAAACTGCAAATCGATTTGCCTGGAAGATTCTGGTTTATTTCCAATGGTTTTGTTTATAACGTTTGGCCCAAGGGGGTCCATGTTGTCATCGTTCATTCATCGTTTATCAAGCGTTCATCATTAGAATCAGCTAAAAGTGAGACTCCCGTGCCTGCGAATTCCATTATTGTTTCACGCGCCGCAATGCCTTATATCAGCAGCAAGGTGATGAAAAAAACACCTGCCTTTTACAGAGAGTGCTCGCGTGCCTTTCATGAGCCATTGCAAAATGTGAATTTGCGTTTTCGATACAATCAGACTGGCTTTGATTTGGCCAGCACGCTCATAGATCACTCGGTCTATGTGAAAGTGCTGGCTCAGGGGGTGTTCAGGATTAAAGTGCCCGTATCGGCATTTTCGCCGGCTTTCGAGTTTAAATTGCCCAAACCTGCTCATTTGAATGTAAATTCACATATTAAAAATGGGCTTCAGACAGCCATTGAGATTTATCAAGTATTGAACAGTAAGTCCTTAAAGAAAGGGCTGGTTAGTCCAAATATTCTGTTTTTTGATTCTTTGGTAGATACTGTTCATCTTGCAGGTCTTGCCAGGATGAAGGAAGTCCTGGAGCCATTGTCGAATGTTCGTATCTTGAGGAGAATTCAGGTTTTGCAGCGTAATGGCTGCCGGGTCAAAATTCTCCGTGATAGAGCATTTCGGTTTACCCGTTTAAGCATTTTTGGACATGTGGCACAGGAGTATAAGCTTTTTAGACAGCCCAATGAAACGATGGCTGATTTTATTGAGCGAGCCCTGCAGAGCGCGGAATCAGATGCGCAAGTCTCTTGGCCTTATTCAGTGTCCAGGGCTCAAAAGTTCAACAACAGGTTTTTGCGACCATTGAAACGCGGCTTGCAAAAGGCTTTCTTCCCTTGAGTGTGGCTTGATAGCGAATGCGTTTAATTTATTTTTGATTTTTTCAAGTAAAGGAGTTGTGTATGCCCCCAATCGGTATTGGTATTAAATTCTCGAAAGCTGTCATGCGAAACACGGCAGTTGCTCAAGAGTTTCAAAGTGCATTATCGAAACCCTTTTCTGATTTGGCGCGATTAAGGGCAGAAATTCTAGAGCTCCGTGCCGAAATTGAGCGGGCTTCCGTCACGCCAGAGGTAATGTCTCAGCCCGGCGGGATTCAGGCTTACTGGCAAAGATTTAAGACTTGGTTTTCTTCGTCTTCCCGCGCAGCCGAGCCGGTGACTCCCGCTGCCCCCACCCCTGCCCCTCGCGCTGCAGAGCCGGTTGCTGCTCCCGCAGAAGCGCCAATGGATCGTGCTGCAAATCGTTTAACGGAGATGGAGACGGACATTGACAGCATTCAGTCCAGATTGCCTTACATGACGGGGATTAAGATCAAGCGGGCGTTTAGCCTGGAGTCAGTGGGGCAGGAATATGCCCAGGTGAGAAGCCCGTTGGTCATGGGTGTTAAACACCCTACCGTTAAGGCTACTTTTCCCGTTCGGTCAGATGTGCCTATTCCGGCCTATGCAGAGCGGGTTCAAAATTTTGCAGTGCGATTTAACCGGGCGATGACTGAACGGCGATCTCCGTTTGTGAGTCCCCGATTGGCGGTGAGAACCGGTCTGTCGCCAGAAGCTGCCCTGCAGGGATACGAAGGGTTTTATAATGCCTTTCAGCGTCCGCTTCGCTTGGAGCATCCGGCGGTGACTGCTGGCGGGACTCGTCATCAATTGGCCGCAGATCTGGCTCAGGAAGCGGTGCATACCAAAGTGCTTCAAACTGGTCAATTCAGAGTGCAGGTGAAACATAATCCGGCCTTGGGGCCTGTCACGGTGAAAATTCCCATGACACCGGGGCATACCCCTTCTCGGCATTTAGAGAATGGTCTGAGTAAGGCGGTTCGTCTGCATCAGGCGCTGCAGCCTGATTTATCTGTGGAAAGACATCTCAGTCCTAAAATGTTGCGAACCAATGCCGTAACCCGGCGAATCAATCTAAATAAATTGCCAATATTTGAACAGGCCCTGGCAATACTCTCCAGTCCTGAGATTCAGGAAAGATTGCAGGACTTAACAACGCAAGGCGTTGAAGTGAAAGTGCTGCGGGATATGACGTTCCGTGTTCTGCGACGCAACGCCAAAGGAGAAGTGGCCAAGGAATACAGGCTTTCTGTCCGACCTGGGGAAGGCATGCGTCAGTTTATTGAGCGCGGTATGGAGAAAGCCGAAGAAAAGGCCCGTAAACCATTGCCGGAAAAACCGTCATTCCTGCGCCAGTTGAGAAATGAATTCCGGCCACTCAAAAAGGCCTTCACTGATCTCTAGGGAGTCGTGAAAGTAAACGAGTCTTTCTGACAGGTGTTTTGCAACGGCCGCTCTCACGGGCGGCTGTTTTGTGTGAGTGCGCCAAAGCTCGTTAGGGTGAAAACCACTGAGCCACTTGCTGCTCTAGTTCTTCCATCGAACCGTTGTTGACCAGCAATGCATCCCAATCCGTGCGACCGTCCAAGGCGCATTCAGTGGGATCGTCCTCGCTGACCAGTTGTCCGCGCTGGGTGCGAATGGCCCGGTCGGCTTCCACGCGAATTAAAAACGCACCTTGTTCGCGCAGTAAATCAAACTCGCGGGGCAGGCGCACATCCGAAATGATTTTGGGGCCCGGCTGCTGCATCACCTGCTGAATCCAGTAATCGGGATCCTGAGCGCGCCCCCAATCCCCCAGCGCAATCAGTCCGGGACGATGCTGGGCCTTGTGCGCTTCCAGCTCGGCCAGCGACAGTTCGTGCTGCTGGGCATACGCCTGTTTAATGGCCAGCGCCAGCGGAATTTGTCGAAACTGCGGCAGGCGCTCTAGCAGCAAGCGGGTTAACACATCCTTGCCGGAGAACTGCTTGCCGGAGAGGCCAATGATGGGCACGTCCTGCAATTTTTTTCCTGTTTTGTTCATCTTTCTATTATGATGGAGGCAGTCGGCATATGCCAGTTGGTATTGGGGAGCAGGTTGCCATGTTTCTAACCCAGGAGCAAGAGAGTATCCGCGAGTTGGCCCGTGACTTCGTGGAGCGCGAGTTAAAGCCGGTATCCAAGCCATTGGAAACGGGCGATCTGGACATCCTGAAGTCCCTCTGGGGCAAAATGGCTGAAACCGGTCTCACGGGCCTGCCTTTCCCTGAGGAATTTGGCGGCGCGGCAGTCGATAGCCTCTCCTACTTTCTGGTGCTGGAAGAGATCGCCAGAGTCTCTGCGGCCTTGGCCACGTCGCTCTCGGTGCATGTGTCCCTGTCGGGGCTGCCCATTTTGTACTACGGCACGGATGCCCAAAAACAGCAGTACCTCCCGGATTTGGTGGCGGGCCGCAAAATTGGGGCCTTCGCCCTGACCGAGCCCAACGCGGGCAGCGATGCCGGAGCGGGCCTAACTACAGCGGCTAAGCAGGGCGGACACTATGTCCTGAACGGCTCCAAGTTGTTCATCAGCAACGCCCTGATTGGCAGTGTGTTTGTGACCACCGCGCGCACCAGCCCGGATGTGGCAGGCCCGAAGGGGTTGTCCGCGTTTCTGATCGATCGCGATACTCCGGGCATGACCATCACCAAAGGCGATGAAAAAATGGGCCTGCTGGGCGGCGATTGGGGCGAGTTGCACTTTGATAACTGCAAAATCGCTGAGAGTCAGCGCCTCTCGGATGAAGGCCAGGGCTTCAAGCTCTTTATGCGGAGCCTGAACATTGGGCGAATTAGTATTGGGGCGATTTCGCTGGGCCTGGCCCAGGCCTGTCTGGATGCCTCCGTGCAGTACGCCAAGCAGCGTGAGCAGTTTGGCAAGCCCATTGCCGATTTTCAGGCCATTCAGTTCAAGCTGGCCGATATGGCCCTCAAGATTGAAGCGGCCCGCAATCTGGTGTACAATGCGGCTCGTCTCAAGGAAGCGGGCAAGGACTTCGCGCTGGAAGCCTCCATGGCCAAGTTGTTTGCCTCGGAAATCAGCAACGAGTGCGCCAGGGAAGCCGTGCAGATCTTCGGCGGCTACGGCTACACCAAAGACTTCCCCGTAGAGCGCTACTTCCGGGACGCGCGGGTGATGACCCTCTTTGAAGGCACCAGCCAGATTCAGCGCACCATTATTGCCCGCAGTATTTTGGCCTAACTGGGCTCACCGGCTTTTAGCGTTTTTTAGTAGTTCCTTCCCAATACTCGACCAGAGATGAGCACTCTTTATTGAAATCGGTTTTTCCTCAGATTTTCTCGATGAATGAGCCCCGTTTTCTCGGACAATGAGTCATATGGCCCTATCATCGCATAGCCCTTCAGCAATACAGGACAAGGCAAGCCCGTGGAAATCAAAGCACAAAGCAAGCTCAAGCAGGAGTTAGAGGCCATTCGCCAGCAGGCCGCCTCCGCCCTGAAAGTCGCCACCACCAAAGAGGCCCTGGAGGCCGTCCGTGTGGAATATCTGGGCCGTAAAGGCAAAATCACGGGCATGATGCGTGGCCTGAAGGATGTCTCTGCGGAAGAGCGTCCCCTGATTGGTGCATTGGCCAACGAGATTCAGGAAGCTCTCGGACAGGAGCTGGATGCGCGTCTGGATGTGTTGCAACGCGCTGAATTGGGTGAAAAACTGAAGTCTGAAACCATTGATGTGACCATGCCGGGGACCTTCCGGCCCATGGGGGGACGTCACCCCCTGAATCAGGTGATTGCCGATATTTGCACCATTTTTGCGGGCATGGGCTTTGAAGTGATCGATGACGATTTTTGCCCGGAAGTGGAAACCGAGTACTACAATTTCGAGGCGTTAAACTTCCCCGAACATCACCCGGCTCGGGATATGCAGGACACCTATTACACCAATGCGGGCAGCAACGTCCTCTTGCGCTCTCAAACGTCTAATTCCCAGATTCGGTACATGGAAAACAATCCCTTGCCGGTACGCGTGGTGTCGCCGGGCCGGGTTTACCGCAACGAGGAAGTGAACAGCCGTAAGTTCGTGCTGTTTCACCAGCTCGAAGGCTTGCTCGTCGATGAACACGTGCGCTTTTCCGATTTAAAAGGCATTCTGCACGAATTTACCCGCCAGTTCTTTGAAGGCGAGCGCCCCACCCGCTTCCGCAACAGCTTTTTCCCCTTCACCGAGCCTAGTGCCGAGGTGGACGTGCAATGTATCTTCTGTAGCGGCAATGGCTGCCATATTTGCAGCCATCTGGGCTGGCTGGAAATCCTGGGGGCGGGCATGGTAGACCCCAATGTCCTGCAAAACGTGGGCATCGACCCCAATAAGTACAGCGGCTTCGCCTTTGGCATGGGCATTGAGCGGCTGGCCATGCTGAAGTATTCCATTAATGACATCCGCCTGTTCTTTAACAACGACCTGCGGTTTCTCAACCAGTTTAAAGGGCTTTAATCATGCGTGTTTCACTGGAATGGCTCAAAGAATATGTGGATATTGCCGGCTTGAGCCCGGAAGAGATTGCGGCGGCATTGACCAACTCCGGCCTCGAAGTGGAGTCCGTGGAATACATTGGCCCCCGCTTTGAAGGCGTGGTGGTTGCGCGCGTGCTGAAGCTGGATCCGCACCCCAACGCGGATAAACTGCGATTAGTCACCGTGGACTTGGGCGGTGAGTCCCAGACGCAGGTGGTTTGCGGTGCGCCCAACGTGCGGGAAGATATTTTCATCGCTTTTGCCCAAGAGGGCTCAACGGTGCTCAGCCGCAAGGATAATTCCCTGTTTAAGCTGGGCAAGGCCACCATTCGCGGCGTTGAATCGGCCGGGATGGTTTGCTCTCTGGAAGAATTGGGCTTAGACGGCCAGTACGAAAAACTGGAAGACGGCATTTGGCCGCTGGATACGCTGGTGAACGAAGAACACCTGGGTCAGGATCTCAAAACGGTGCTGGGCTTGGGTGGCGATGCCGTTTTAGAAGTGGCTCCCACTGCCAATCGGGGCGATTTGATGTCCGTGATTGGTGTGGCCCGCGAAATTTCAGCCCTGTTTGATCGGCCCTTGCACGGCCCTGCCATTTCGCAGTTGGTGCATCCCGCGCCCGTGAAGCTGGCCTTGCGTATTGCCCTGAGCGATCCCGAGATTTGCCGCTACTATGGTGGTGCTATGATGCGTAAGCTTCAAATTGGGCCTTCGCCGGATTGGATGAGTCGCCGGTTAGTGGCGGCTGGTGTGCGCGCCATCAACAACGTGGTAGACATTACCAACTATGTGATGCTGGAAATGGGCCAGCCCCTGCACGCCTTCGATCAGGAAAAGCTGACTGCCGCTGGCGTGATTGACGTGCGCCGCGCCCGAGAAGGCGAAAAGCTCACCACGCTGGATGATGTGGAACGTGCCCTGACCCCGGATTCAGTGTTGATTACCATGAACGATCGCCCGGTGGCCATGGCGGGCCTGATGGGTGGGGCTGATACTGAAATTGATGATCAGTCCACCAGCCTGTTTCTGGAATCCGCGTATTTTGCGCCAGCCGCCATTCGCAAAAGCGCCAAGTCCGTGGGCTTGCGTTCGGAAGCCTCGGCGCGTTTCGAGCGGGGCGTGGATCTCGCCCAATCGCGCAACGCCCTGTTGCGGGCCACCGAGTTGCTGCAGCAGTATGCGGGCGCAGAACTCCTGCATCTGGTTGAATCCCCTGTGCCGGTGGTGCAAAAGCCCCGCGTGACCTTGCACTTGCAGCGCATCGAGAAAATGATCGGCCTGAGCATCCCTTCGGAGAACGTGATTAACATCCTCAAAAAGCTGGGCTTCCTGCTGGAACCCACGAAGGAAGTGGCCAGTCTGGTGGTCACCGTGCCGTCTTTCCGGCAAGAGGACGTGAGCCGCGAGATTGACCTGATTGAAGAAGTGGTGCGCATCTACGGCTACGATAAAATCCCTTACACCCTGCCCAGTAAGACCGGCACCAGTGTGGTGTCCTTGCGGGCACGCACCGTGAACCGGCTGGGTGAATCCTTGCGGGCCCAAGGCTTGCAAGAGGTGGTTACGACGTCTCTGATTGGTAAAAGTCTGCTGGAAAAAACCGGCTTTGGCGTGAATACCGACCATCTGGTAACTGTCTTAAACTCTCATTCGGCGGATCATACGCTGATGCGGCAGTCGCTGTTGCCCAATATCATTGAGATTGCCAAGTTCAATCAGGCCCAAGGCATTGAGAACGTCTGGATTTACGAGCTGGGTCGGGCTTACTTCAAAATGGGTAAGCCGAATTTGAAAAACTCCGGTGTTTCCGAGCGCCTGTTTCTGGGCGGGTTGATCACCGGCGCGGTGGCCCAGGGCGAATGGCGTCAGAAAGAGCCCGCTGATTTTTACCTGCTGAAAGGCATCTTAGAAAGCCTGTTCGCTGAATTGGGACTGGCCGAGGCCATTCACTTTGAAGCCGTGCCGGATGCCTCCTTTTTACACCCCGGCAAGGCAGCTCGTATTATGCTAAATACCGATGCAGTGGGCAACAAGCCCAAAGAGGTCGGTGTGCTGGGCGAGCTGCACCCCCATGTGCAGCACACGCTCAAATTCCGGCAGCCGGTGTACCTCTTTGAGTTGAATGTGGAAACCCTTTACAAGGCGGTCAAGCAGCACAATACTGCATTGAAGGCTGAGGTGGTCTCCCCATATCCAGCCATTCGACGGGATATGGCTTTTTTGGCTCCTGTGACCATTTCGAATCAGGCTGTTGTAGACCTACTGAAGCAGGCTGAGCAGCCTTTGCTGCGTCAGGTGGACTTGTTTGATGAGTACCGATCGGCGCAACTGGGTGCGGATCAACGCAGTCTGGCGTATCGTCTGACCTTCCAGTCGGATACTGCCACGTTGACCGATGCTGAGGTGGATCAAAGCCTTACGCAGTTGAAAGAGACCCTGGCTGAAACGTTAAAAGTCACTTTCCGTTAGCCCATTGATCTGGAGTGACCGTTAAGGTTTGCTGATGAATGCCGGTACTATGCTATAGCGCTATTGGTGCTGGTTAGCATTGGAAGCAGGGCTACTGGGGCTCGATCCGTACGGGCAGGGCTTCAAAATGTTTCTGAAACGCTGATAGTGGATTGAGTTGGGCGGCCTTGCTCATCAGTTCTTTGACACTGCGGAAATCCGAAACGGCTTCAGAGCAACGCAGTTGGTCCGCCAGAAAATAGTGACTGGTGCGATACCGTTGATCGCAAGGGAGCATGAGCATTTCTCCTCCCGTGGCTTGTAACGCACGTGCGTCATCCCAATGCTGGTCAAATTGATTCATCAAGTCATCCATCCCTCTGGTTAATAAACTGGCTTGATTGCCTGACACGATTGCTGTTGATCTGCGCTGCCTGAAAAACTTCCCTTATGTGTATAAACGTTTTGAAGGCTTGGAATTTGCTGTTTTACTAAGTTTATATGAAAATGATTGTTTTTTAAATTAAATATAAGCGAAGTGTTTTTGCTACGATATGCCCATGTCCGCATTCTCTTATCAACTGGAAGCGCGAGAAAATCAGGCTCGCGCTGGTACCCTGACCACGCCGCATGGGCAGGTACATACCCCGGCTTTTATGCCTGTGGGGACACATTCAGCGGTCCGCACGCTGACCTGGCCCCAGGTGGCCGAGACGGGCGCGGAAATTGTGTTGTCGAATTCTTACCATTTGTACTTGCGGCCCGGCCACGAGCTGATTGAGCGCGCCGGTGGCCTGCACGGCTGGATGAACTGGCAAAAACCCATCCTGACCGATTCGGGTGGGTTTCAGGTGTTCAGTCTGGCCAAGCACCGGGACATTACCCCGGAAGGCGTCTTCTTTAAAGATTTGGTGGACGGCAAGAAGCATTTTATGGGCCCCAAGGAATCCATGCGCATCCAGAACGCACTGGGGGCGGATATTATTATGGCCTTCGATGAATGCCCACCGGGTGCGGCTGAATACGATTACGCCAAAAAATCGCTGGAAATGACCAACCGCTGGCTGGAAATCTGCTTTGAGCACCATGCCCGCCCGCAGGATCAGGCGCTGTTTCCGATTGTGCAAGGTTCGGTCTACGAAGATTTGCGCACGAAAAGCGTGGAGTTTGTCTCCCAGATGCCTGCCCACGGCTTTGCCATTGGCGGGGTGAGCGTGGGCGAAACCAAGATGCAGATGAATCAGGTGGTGTCCTTTACGGCCCCGCTGTTGCCCCCTGATAAGCCCCGTTACCTGATGGGCGTGGGTACGCCGGAAGATTTGCTGGAAGGCATTCGCCACGGGATCGACATGTTTGATTGCGTGATGCCCACGCGCGTGGCCCGTCACGGCTCATTCTTCACGCCCGTGGGTAAGAAAATCATTCGCAATGCCGAATACCGGGAGGACTTTGGACCCCTGGTGTCTGGTTGCGGGTGCTACACGTGCCAGAATCATTCGGCGGCCTATTTGCGGCATATTTACCGTATGGGGGAAACCACGGCGGCGGCCCTGATCAGCATTCATAATATTTATACCTTGGTCGAACTGGCGCAAGAAGCGCGTCGGCAGATCATGGCGGGGACGTTTGAGTCGTTCTATCAGGAGACTAAAGCGCAGTTGGGGCTTCATAGCGTCGTGAAGTCTGTTGTTGAATAATGTTGGTATAATAAAAAAGCCAATCGAACTGAATTTTGGATAAGAGCAGCTGAGACGAGCATGTATGCCTGAGGAACCATCGCAGGATTCGCCTGCCATCGACAACCCGCAAGTGCCTTTTCCTCAATTGGAAGGGGAGCGCCGCAAGGAGCAGGATCGTCGTTCTAGCGAGCGGCAGGGGAAATACGATCGGCGGAAAAACCGGTGCGCCCACTGCGCGCATTACAAGCCCAGCACCAAAGCGGATCAGGGATTCTGCCAGTTTCATCAAACGGCGGTGTTGTCGTATGCGTTTGCCTGCCCGAATTTTGGGGTGGTTGTCCCAGATACGAGAAAATAAGACCCAGGCTGAAGGGCTCCAGGCTTGGTCTGGCACTTGAGTCGAGGGGCATTGCGTTCATAGAAAATCCAATTTATTTCGGGCTGTGTTTGGGATACAACTCCAACAAGGTAGAGATTTTAAAAGCCAGTTGAAAAGGCCAAAATAATTGAATTCAGCCATCGCATGAATCCATCAATTTTTAGCCCATCAAAATTGAAGAAAGAGACAGGGAAAAGACAGTGAAAGACATTTATATCGTAGCCGGGGCGCGCACCCCGATTGGTAGTTTTCTCGGTGAACTGTCCGGCGTGAGCGCTGTGGATTTGGGCAGTACGGCCATTCAGGGCGTTTTGCAGCGCAGCGGTGTACCGCCCGCCAATGTCTGCGAAGTGATCATGGGCTGTGTCCTGCCTGCAGGCGTGGGTCAGGCCCCGGCCCGGCAAGCCATGCGCAAGGCGGGCATTCCCGATAACGTGGGTGCCTTGACCATTAACAAGGTCTGCGGCAGCGGCATGAAGGCCGTGATGCTGGGTGCTGCCGAAATTCAGGCGGAGGAGTATGAACTCGTCATTGCGGGCGGGATGGAATCGATGTCGCAGTCGCCGCATTATGTCAAAGGCATGCGCAACGGCGTGAAAATGGGCAATCAGCAACTGATTGACGGCATGATTCACGATGGCCTGTGGGATCCTTACAACGATCTGCACATGGGCAACTGTGCCGAAGAATGCGCCACGAAATACAACATGACCCGCGAAGCGCAAGATGCCTTTGCCCAACAAAGCTATGTGCGCGCCCGTAAAGCCGTCGAAAGCGACGAATTTAAACGGGAAATTCAGCCCGTGGCCATCCCGCAGCGCAAGGGTGACCCCAAACTGTTTGATCGTGATGAAGAGCCCTTCAAAGGCGACCCGGAGAAATTGTCTGGCCTGCGGGCGGCGTTTTCTAAAACTGGCACGATCACGGCGGGTAACGCTTCCACCCTCAATGATGGGGCAGCTGCTTTGTTGTTGGCCTCTGCGGAGGCGGTGAAAAAGTATAATCTCAAGCCCGTGGCGAAAATTCTGGGGTCGGCCACCTTTAGCCAAGATCCCGTTTGGTTCACCACTGCGCCGGTGGGTGCGATGAACAAGCTGCTGGCAAAGCTGAACCTGCAAGTGGCCGATATTGACCTGTTTGAAGTCAATGAGGCCTTTGCCGCTGTGGCTATGGCTGCCCAGCAAGAGCTGAACATCCCCATGGACAAGCTGAACGTGCGCGGTGGTGCGGTGGCCTTAGGGCATCCCATTGGGGCCAGTGGCGCGCGGCTTTTGGTGACTTTAATTCACAGCTTGCAGGATCGCGGCAAGCGCCGGGGGATGGCCTCCCTGTGTATTGGTGGCGGCGAAGCCACTGCAATGGCCATTGAGCTGGTCTAGGTCATATGAGTTTGAAGGGAGACAACGCATGACGCAAGCTGTCCAACAGCCCGTGGCTTTTGCCGGGCAGTCCAAACACATTAAAACCGTGGGGGTCATTGGCGCCGGCCAGATGGGGCACGGGATCGCTCAGGTGATGGCCCATCGCGGCGAACTGGCAGTGATCGTGCAGGATGTCAACGCCGAGGCCCTGTCTCGCGGTGCGGCGGGCATTGAGCAGAGCCTGCAAAAGTTTGTCTCCAAAGAAGTGATTACTGCCGATAAAAAGGCGGGCATTCTCACCCGCATTCGCTTCGAGAATAGCCTGGACGCCCTGAAGGACGCGGATCTGGTGGTGGAAGCTGTCATCGAGAATGAAGAAATCAAGAAAGATCTCTTCCGTCGGCTGGATGCCTTGCTGAAGCCCAGCGCCATTCTGGCCTCTAACACCTCCAGTATTTCCATTACCCGGCTGGCGGCGGTGACGAAACGGCCCGGGCAAGTCATCGGCATGCACTTTATGAACCCCGTGCCCCTGATGAAGCTGGTGGAGATCATTCGCGGCGCACAAACCACCGATGAAACCTACGGCGTGGTCGCTGATTTGACCGCACGGCTGGAGAAAACCGGCGTGATGAGCCACGATTTCCCCGGCTTTATTTCCAACCGGGTGCTGATGCCCATGATCAACGAGGCCATCTTCACCCTGTTTGAAGGCATTGGCAGTGCTGAAGACATCGACACGGTGATGAAACTGGGCATGAATCACCCTATGGGGCCGCTGACGCTGGCCGATTTCATCGGTCTGGATACCTGTTTGGCCATTATGAATGTCCTGCACGACGGTTTTCAGGATCCCCGCTTTCGCCCGTGCCCCTTGTTGAAGCAATATGTGGATGCGGGCTATCTAGGCCGCAAGAGCGGGCGCGGCTTCTTTGTGTATTCCTAGCTCGCCAGTGCGCTTGAGAATGCTTTAACATGCGCTTTTTGTATCGACTCAAGGTCAATGAGAAAGTAGTGGGCACCGCCTTAATTGCTTTAGGCCTGGTGAGCTTGCTGGCAGGCTTCCGGCTGGTGGAAAAGCCCGCTCAGCAAGAGTTGGCTAATCACCAGCCAGTCCATAAGCAGGGGGTAGATGGGGTTAGTCTGGCGAGCATGGGTCAGCGCCAAGCTTGCCGTGTCCTGAACGTCTATGATGGCGACACCATCGGCTGCGATCTGGATGGGGACGGGAAGATTGAGCGCCCCCAAGAGGAAATTCGCCTGTTGGGCATTGATACCCCTGAGCGCAGCTATTCCCGCAAAAACCCCACATACGGCAGTGCCAACCCCACCGATGAACCTTATGCTAAGGCCGCCAGCGAGTGGATGGAGCACCAGATTGCCGGGAAAACCGCCTATCTGCAATACGATTTGCGCAAAACCGATCGCTATGGGCGCACCTTGGCCTTTGTGTATGTCTCGGCCAAGGCCCAGCAGTCTCTAAATGAGCAGGCGCTGGTTCAAGGCTATGCCACCATGCTCTTTCTGGGAAAAAATCGCCTGTACGAAGATCAGTTTACTCAGGCTGAGCAGCAGGCAAAGCAAGCCAAACGGGGGCTCTGGGGAGGGTAGTTTGTGGGGATGGGAATGAGGTTTTCGGGTTTGGCTGATTGGTCTTGAGGGAGGCTAGCCTCCCTCAAACTCCCTCCATTGGGGGGCACTGGCGCCCCCCAAACCCCGCCAGATGTTGTTTTCTTTCGCGTGGTTGTGGCGCTTTTTTGCTTAGGAAAAGAGCCTTTGGCTCTTTTTGGAGGGAGGGCGAGCTGTTAGGGGGAGGTGGGGTGGAGCTTGAGCGGGTGGGTTTTTGTATTGATTTTGGAAACAGGCGTTTTGTATTTTTTTACAGCACCAGTTGATAGCCCAGCTGTTTGAACAGGCGTTCTAGCAGGTAGAGTGACATGCCCACCACGTTGAAGTAGCAGCCCTCGATTTTTTCGATGAGTGTGCTGCCGAAGCCTTGAATGGCGTAGGAACCGGCTTTATCCATCGGCTCCCCCGTGGCGATGTAGGCCCGGATTTCCTCGGGGGAGAGGGGGCGCATGTGAACTCGGGTGCAGAGTGCCTCACTGGCGAACGGCGAGAAGTCGGGGGCTTCGTTGGGGTTGAAAATCGTGATCCCGGAATAGACCTCGTGCACGTTTCCTTGCAGGGCGCTGAGCATGCGAAAGGCGTCTTCTTCGGTTTTGGGCTTGCCAAACACTTCTCCCTTGAGCACTACAATGGTATCCGCGCCAATCACTAGTGCGTCGGTGTGGTATTTAAAGACCTCCTGGGCTTTTGTGCGGGATAAAAACTTGACCACTTCGGCGGGGGAGAGGTGATCGAGGTGGAAGGCCTCCTCGTCCACATCCGGCTTGATGATCTCAAAGGTTAGGCCCAGCGAGCCCAATAGCTCGCGCCGCCGGGGAGAGCTGGAGGCCAGCACCAATCGGTGCTTGAGCGGTGCGGCGGCGGGTTGATTCTTTTTGGAGGCTTGGGAAGTGTGGTTGGGGTCGGCTTGGGTGTCCATCATAGCAATTGCTTTCCGTTATGGGGTCGGTGTGTCATCTAGGGTAGGCGGCAGTTCTGGTTGGCCTGCCACTTCTTCTTGCCTTGCTTCTTCTGTTTGCAAGCATTCTCGGGCTTTGCCCACCCGTTGGGCGGGCTGGTTGGGGTCGTGCGTCACATAGCGCTTGTCCAGCAGCTCTGCTGGGAGGAAGTCCTGAGGTGTGTCCGGCTGGCTGTGGGTGTAGCTGTAGCCCACGCCGTGTCCGTAGGTTTTGGCCCCGCTGTAATGGGCGTCTCGCAGGTGGGCAGGCACGGGGTAATTGTGGCCCTTGTGCTGAATATCGCCCAAGGCCGCGTCAATGGCGGAGATGGCCGCGTTGCTTTTGGCGGCCTGAGCCGTATAAATCGTGGCTTGGGCCAAGGGAATCCGGCCTTCGGGCAAGCCCAGACGCTCCACTGCTTCGGCGGCGGCCACGGCCAACTGAAACGCTTGCGGATCGGCCAGCCCCACGTCCTCGCTGGCGGTGATCATCAACCGGCGGGCAATAAACCGGGGATCTTCCCCGCCCGCAATCATTTTGGCCAGCCAATAAATGGCCGCATCGGCATCGCCCCCGCGCATGCTCTTTTGATACGCTGAAGCGTGGTCGTAATGTTCATCGCCTGCCCGGTCGTAGTTCAGCCGGTTTTGCTGGGCCAGTTGCTCCAGCAGACTCAACTCAATCAGGCGGGACTCGTTGCCTTCCTCATCCTTGTAAAACGGCGAGCACTTAAAGGCCGTTTCCAGTAGATTGAGCGCGCTGCGCCCGTCTCCGTTGGCGTAATCGGCAATAAACCCGATGGCTTCCAGCGAAATGGTTACTTTCTGGCGTGTTTTCCCCAGAAAAACCACGCCCCGCTTGATCATGGTTTTCATCTGCTCGCGGCCCAACATGTTGAGTCGCACCACCAGCACCCGTGATTGCAGCGCCGGGATGACCTGAAAGGAGGGGTTTTCCGTGGTGGCCCCCATCAGCAGGATGGTTCCGTTTTCCACATAGGGCAAAATGGCGTCCTGCTGGGTTTTGCTGTAGCGATGAATCTCATCGATGAACACGACAGTGGGCGCACCCGAGGTTTTTAGCGTTTCTTCGGCCTCAGACACTGACTCGCGGAGTTCTTTAATCCCGGAATTGACCGCGCTCAGCTCAATAAAACGCGCCCCCGAGTTCTGGGCGATGATGCGCGCCAAGGTGGTCTTGCCCACGCCCGGCAAGCCCCAGAAAATCAGGGAGATCAGCTGACGGGTTACAATGAGGTTGCGCAGGGGCGTGCCTGGGCCCAGGACCTCTTCCTGTCCCAGAAAGTCATCCAGTGTTTTGGGCCGCATCAATTCAGGTAAAGGGGTCTGGCGGTTCTGTGCCGCCAGCATGTCTAGTAAATTATGCCCTTGTGCAGGGCTTGAGGATGTTTTTTTCATGATGCTTTTTTCAAGACAATGGGCCTATGGGCATCATTTTAAACGAAAGGGAGGTAAAATAAGAGAAGGCGTCCCTGCCCGATGCGGGCATGTGGCTGTTTGAGACTTTCATAGAGAGGGACCACGGGTCTTTGTCCATTACGGTTTACCCTTACAAACTGACTCAGCGAGAGTTGGAAGCCCGACTGGAGCCGGGTCTGTCCGTGTTGCCCGGGCAGTATTTGCGTTTTGAAGCCACTGAGCCCGTGTTTGCCCAGGTGCGAGAAGTGCAAGCCCTGCCCTCCACCGAGCCGGGATTGCCTGGCGGGTTTCGGTTGACGATCGCCCTTCTGTATGGCACGCCCAGTTTGCAGCCTCAGCAGGTCACCCTGATGACTGCTACGCAGTGGGCGAATGCGATTCAGCGTTTGCAGGAGCCCATTACCGAGCCCTTGAGGCTGAGTGCGGACTTTAGTGCCGAGTTTTCCAGGTTGGGGCCGCTGACCGTGATTGGTGGCGATGATTTTGTACAAAAGCTGGATGCCTTGCATCAGGTTATGACGGCCATTCAGGCGCATCGACGGGTGGTTATTCTGGATCCTTTGGGCATTTTTAGCCCTGAGGATGGTCTTTCCTGTTGGGTGGCGGGTCGTGATGCCTGTCTTTCGCTGCAGGTCGTCGGTAGTAGACAGTTTCTGGAAGCGTTTGGGGAGCTGTTTGCTCCCAGTTTGCGCGAGTCCGCTTTGCGAGTGGTCGCGGATCATTTGCCGCCGATGCATGAATTTATGGGGTTTCAGTCCCTGCTGGACTGGTATGGCGCCCTGACTGTTCCGTTGAAAAATCTGATCCTGCAAAACTTCCAGCAAGTGGCGCAAACTCGGGTGTTTGCTGATACGCAAGCCCAGTCGCTGGATTGGCATCGCGCCGTTCAGCAATCGGTGACGGTTTTGAATCTGTCTGGACTAACAGAACCCTGGCGTGGCCTGTTTTATCGGGAGGCCCTGCAGGCTTTATTACAGCAGGCCGGTGACGCGGTAGTGCCTGTCCTGATTTATCCCGAGCATTACCTGCCGGAGCTGGCCCATTGGGTCGAAAAGGCCGATGAATCTGAAGTGAAGCTGCTCATGCTGGCTTCGCCTTATGTGAACGATTCGGTCTTGCAGATGGCAAACAACCGCCTTTGGACTGATACCCCCGGTGCCTTTTCCTTGCAAGGGGCACTAACACTGGGCTTGCCCTTGTCGTGCCTGTCATCTGCTTCCGCAGCGCCCAAGGTTTCTGATGATCAGTCTGTGGCTTCTGTTGTCTCTGAAGGGCAATGGCCTGATTTGAAGCCTCCGGTTGAATTGGCGCCGGGTAAAGCGCATGCAGTGCAGGATAAGCCTTTCTACTCCTCGTTTAGCGTGCCCTTGTACGATGTGGATGAATCGTTCGAAGCGGACCACGAGCCTTGGGTGAGTGCCCCTGATGCACCAGCCTTGCCTCTTTCGTTCGAACCGCCGACTGTGAATGAGGACAGTTCCTTACCCCCCAGGGAGCCTGAAGGGGTTGCGTCCCGGGAGGAGACCTTGCCATTTGTCAGTCCGGTAGATGTGCCAGAGGACGCACTAGTAGCCGTTGATAAGGGGGGCTCTAGCAGTTTGGCCGCTCCGTCCGAGGTGGTTGACTTGTCAGCCCCTTCTCCGCAGTCAGCCCCCGAGTTTTTAAGTACTGCCCAATTGAGCGCCCTCTTGAATACGGGCCCCACGAAGCTTTTTGACCCTTCTGAACCCTTGGATGAAGTGCCTTCAGAGACAGGCATTCTGGAAACCCCAGAGCCTCAAGCTACTGAAACGCACCTTTCAACCTTTTCGTCTTCTGTGAATGCGGCAGCACTGGGCGCAGGGGTTACGGCTCCAGCACCCACGGTTTTGCCGAGCAGCGATGGGGTGAGTTTCCTGCAAGCGGCTTCGGCCACGCCCGCTGGTCCGGTATTTTACCCCACTGCTGCACCATCTGCCGCGACCGAAGAATTTGATTTTCCGTTGCCCGAGCTGGATGACCGGGAGCGTTCTCGAGCTTCAGTGGTTCTGGAAGCACCGATGATTCCGGAGGCTTCTGCTGTGGCAGTGCCTGACGCGACCCAGTCGAAATGGCCCGAGCCCGCGATGACGGCGAAAGACGTCCTAACAGTGCCTGCCGCGTCGGACCTGTCGTCCGGCATGGCGTTTCCTAGCCCGGATGCTTACGAAAAGGAAGAATTTTTCTTTGAACTCAATCCGGTTAGCCCTTTAGCGGATTCGCCATTGGGGTATTCATCGCAACAACCGGAGGTTCCGCTCTCGGTAAGTTCGCTGGGGCCGAGCACGGTTGCTCAAAGTCTGGCGTCCTTTGCCTCGCTGGATTTGCCTCAGGCCGAACCTTTCCCGGAGCCCGCTTCCCATTCGGTCTCGACATCCTCAGCCTCGATGCCGTTGGCCGCTGTACCGCTTGCAACGTCATCCACGACAACGGATCTGGATATGCAAGAGGCGCTGGATGCGATTTTCCCCTATAAATTTGAGGCCAGACCACCCGAGGAAGTGTCTGCACCCGCCGTGAACGCCCCGCCTCCGGTTCCCAGTGAACCGATGGTGATCATGCCAAAAGCCGTAGAAGCTCCCTCGGTGGATGATTCAGGTTTTCATGCGGGCGATCGCGTGACGCATCCCTCCTATGGCGCTGGCGTCGTGCAGAAGGTGATTCCCATGGAAGGCAGCGTGGTGCTCAACATCTTGTTTGATGGCGTGGGCAAGCGTTTGTTAGACCCTGCCCTCTGCGAGTTGAGCCTCGCTGCGCTGGTGAACTAGGCTGGCGGGTTCCCAGGGCGCAATGCTTCCTGGGTATGGCTTTGTGGCGTCAGCCTGCTGAGCCCGCTGACAGCTTGGGCTTCTGGGCGCAATTGTGATAAAATCTCTGGCTCAGGGTGGGTTTGGCACAAGTTGCCGAATAACACTGGATGAAGCCCTGTCAAGAATCACCGAATCTTCATGAACCGAACAACCAAGAAAGGTCACAGGATGCAGGAGCCGTCCGTACAGGAAGCCAACCCCGTCAACTATAAAGAGACCCTTAACCTCCCCCAGACCGCTTTCAAGATGAAAGCAGGGGCCGCCACCCGTGAGGTGGAAATTGAAGCCCATTGGGAAGAGCATCAGGTCTACGAAACCATGCTGGCGGCAAGCGACAAGGCGCATGCTTTTGTGTTGCACGATGGCCCGCCCTACCTGAGCTCTGACAAGATCCACATTGGCACGGCCCTGAACAAGATTTTGAAGGACATTGTGACCCGTTATAAATCCCAGCAGGGGTTTTACACGCCTTACGTGCCGGGATACGACGGCCACGGGCTGCCCATTGAAAATGCCGTGGTGAAAAACATCAAGGGCGGGCGTCATGTCATTACCGAAACCGAGCTTCGCAAGCGCTGCCGGGAGTTTGCCCTGGCCAATCTGAAAGGCCAGGAGGTCAACTTCAAGCGTCTGGGCATTTGGGGCGACTGGGCGCATCCGTATATCTCAATTGACGCCGAGTTTGAGGCCACTCAGATTCGGGTGTTTGGGGAAATATACGACAAGGGCTTTGTCTACAAGGGTCTGAAGCCGGTGTACTGGTGCCCCAGTTGCGAAACGGCCCTAGCCGATGCCGAGGTGGAATACGCCGATCATGTGAGTCACAGCATTTACGTGAAGTTTCCGATTGTGCAGTTTCCCGGTGCGGGCAAGGGCGAGGAAGCCCTGAACGTTGAAGAAATGGACAAGCGGGTGCCGCTGCTGGACGGTGCGTCTTTTGTTATCTGGACGACTACCCCCTGGACACTGCCGGCCAACCTGGCCCTGGCCATTCATGCGGCTTTTGTATACGTGGTGATTGAGACCGCTGACCACGGCAAGCTCATTGTGGCCGAAGATCTGTTGGAAACCTTTGTGAGCACAATCGGGCTGGAGCTGGCTCAGGTGAACGTGCTGGGCAAATTCTGCGGGACGGAACTGGCCTTGATTAAGACCCGTCACCCCTTCATCGATCGCGAAAGCCCGGTTTTGCTGGGTGAGCATGTCACGCTGGATGCCGGAACCGGGGTGGTGCATACCGCACCCGGCCACGGGATGGAAGATTATCTGGTGGTGCAGGAGTATAACCGCAAGGAGCCTGTGTTCCAGGAAACCCCGATTGAGATTCTCTCTCCGGTGGATAATGCCGGGAAATTTACCGATGAAGCGCGGGTGCCGGAATTGCTGGGTGTGTTCTACAGCAAGGGCAATGAGATTGTTTTGCAAATTCTGCAAGACCGCGGCGCGCTGATTCAATCCAGCAAGTTCTCGCACAGCTACCCCCATTGCTGGCGTTGCCAGAACCCGGTCATTTACCGGGCCACCGAGCAGTGGTTCATCGACATCAACCAGTTCCGCGCGGATGCGCTGGCCGCCATCGACACAGTCAATTGGCTCCCGGAGCGGGGCCGCAACCGCATCTTTAGCATGGTAGAAGGCCGGGGCGATTGGTGCCTGAGCCGCCAACGCGTGTGGGGCGTGCCCATCCCGATTTTTTACTATCAGGATACCCGCGAGGTACTGATTACCCCCGAAATTATCGCGCATCTCTACGAGCGCTTTAAAGTCCACAGCTCTGATCTCTGGTGGGAAGAAACGCCCGAGCAGCTTTTGGCAGGCCTGCCGGAGGCGCTGAAGCAGCAGTATGGCATCGGTCAGCGTCTGCTGGAAAAAGAAATGGACATCATGGATGTCTGGTTTGACAGCGGCATCACGCACACTGCCGTGGTCAAAGCCCGTCAGGATGAACTGGGTGATTTGCCGGTGGCGATGTACCTGGAAGGTTCGGATCAGCATCGTGGCTGGTTCCAGTCTTCCTTGCTCACCAGCGTGATGCTGTATGGCAAGGCGCCCTATCAGAATGTGATGACGCACGGCTTTGTGCTGGATGAATCTGGGCGCAAGATGAGCAAATCGCTGGGCAACGTGGTGGATCCGAATACGGTCATTCGTGAATACGGCGCGGATGTGTTGCGTCTGTGGGTGGCCAGCGTGGATTACACCAACGATGTACGTATCGGCAAGGGCACCTTGCACCAGATGGCGGAAATCTATAAAAAAGTACGCAACACAGTGCGCTTTATTTTGGGCAACCTTTACGATTTCGATCCGGCTCAACATCGCGTGCCCTATGCTCAGCTGTCTACCCTGGATCGGTATAGCCTGCACCGCTTGCAGCACATTCTGGGTAACATCACCGAGGCCTTTGAGAAGTGGGAGTTCTACCGCTACTGCCATGAGATTCAGTACCTGTGCATGGCGGATCTCTCAGCCCTTTATTTCGATGTGACCAAGGATATTTTATATTCCGATGCGCCCAATGCGCCGCGCCGTCGGGCCGTACAAACCGTGCTGTATGAATTCCTGAGCACCATTTTGCCCGTGCTGGTACCCGTGACCCCCCACCTGGCAGAGGACATCTGGTTGAGTCTGCCAGAGGCGCAACGCATGTGCACCAATGGGCAATCGTCCGTCAGTGCAGCGTTGTTACCCTGGCCGCAACCCAACCCGGAGCATGTCCATCCTGCGCTGGTTCAGTCCTTTGATACGCTGTTATCAATCAAGGAAACGGTCAATCAGGCGCTGGAAGTCCCGCGTTCTGAAGGGCATATCGGAAAATCCCTGCAGGCCCAGGTTACGCTGGTGACACAAGATGCGGATAAATTCGCCCTGCTGCAGCAAACCGGTGAAGACGAGCTGGCTACCCTGTTTGTCACCTCCGGCGTGACAGTGGCTCAGCAAGCTCCCCAGCTCGATGCCAGTCAATGGCACACGCGTCTGGAGAGCAATGGGATTCAGGTGATCGCAACCCCCGCTTCTTTCCCGGAATGCGCCCGCTGCTGGAAGTATGAGCCTACGGTGGGTCAAACTGCCGGTCATCCCTTGCTGTGTGCCCGGTGTAGCGAAGCGGTGAAGGCACACTAAGAGCCTGGTCTAAGTGCGATGCTGCATTTTTTAACCATAAAATTTGGACATGACCATTCCCTCATGGAACCATTGAAGCTTTTCGCGTCTACTGAATACTATGGATGAGATAATTCTTCATGTCACTGGCTGAGCCGACAAGGTCGTAGCAGAAAATCCTGACGGTCATTCACCAGCAGGTCCCGGCGTTACAGGCCATGCCCCGGGAAACATCGAACCTGCAGGACGAGCGCCTATTCCGGAATTGTCTGGAAAATGGGATACTACTCGGGTCTGGTTGCAGCGGACCAGTGGGCCTTGAGTAACACGATCGGTTGCCGCAAACGTGATGGTGGAAGCAGTGTGAATGCGATGAGATGCGCTTTTCCGTGATCGACCGATTGAGAGCCCCCATAAACATACGAATTGGTTTGAAAAAATAGAGAGATGGAAAGTACAGGAGAAGTTCCCCAAATGTTTAAACTGTTATCGATGAAACCTGCCCCCCGGAAAGCGCCGCAAGGCGCCCTCGCTGTGCTGTTGTGCGCGGTGGCAATGCTGATGGCACCCGTTGGCTGGGCCAAGCCCCTGCATTTTCATGTTAGCGGCGGTAGTCCCAGCGAAGTTGAATTTACATCCGATGCGCCCGTTGAGGTGATCCACGGCAAGACGAGCCAGATCTCGGGAGGCATCAGTCTGGATGACAGCTTCAAGTTTGATGCCAAACACCCGTTCAATATTGTGCTTTCTGTGGATTTAGCCAGCATCGATACCGGTATTGATCTGCGTAATGCGCACATGCGCGATAATTTTCTGGAAACTGCCAAATATCCCAAAGCCGTGTTCAAGGCCACCAGCATTCAGCTGAAGGGTAAACCGGACTTGAGTAAGCCCCAGACCGTCAAGCTGGTTTCCATCGGGGAGTTTACCTTGCATGGCGTGACCACAAACAAGACGGTTCCCCTGACGGTAGATTATAAACCTGCAGACGGCGCCAAACCGGCCCGTATTCGGGTGCATGGCAAATTGTCCGTTCCGCTGGAGCAACATGGCATCAAACGTCCCGAAGCCGTTCTGGTGAAGCTGGCCGAAACCGTGTTTGTGGATATTACCGCGGTCGGTGTAGCGCAGTAAATTCCGGAGCATTGTTCTGAAATCATCTGAAATCTATCAATACAAAAACCGGGTCTTTCAAAAAGAAAGACCCGGTTTTACTGTTTAAAATTCAATGATCTGAAATCAAAAGCCTGAATCTATTGGGGTGATGGGCGGGTTTACTGGAACCCGAAGTAATGCCCCAAGACAAAGGAGATGACATAAAACGTGCCTGCGGTGTAGGCCGTAATTTTGTTCAAGGCGGCTTCAGCGCCTTTCTGGCTGGCAAAAATCTGGGCGGCGCTGCCGATCCCGCCAATACCTTCCCCTTTGGGCGAGTGAATCAGTACCAGGATAATCAACACAAAGGAAGAGATAACCTGTACGATTTGCAAAAAGCCACGAATAAAGGGAATCATGCTTTCCATGCCGAAAGCTCCTGAATCAAGATGTAAACGAAACACTATTCAATCATAACCCTTGGCGCAAGTGAAGCATTTCTGTACAATACAGGCATCAATAAGGATCTTCTGAGCCATGAACAACGCTGTCATTCGCCGGTCTCAACCGTATCACGCTGCTCTGGTTTTGGGGCTGTCCCTGCTGTTGCTGCAGGGTCTGGTGGGCTTGAATGCTCGCCCTGCCTTTGCCGAAAAATACCAGAGTCGGCTCAACAGCCTGATTCTTAAAAAGAACGATGTGTATTTGCCCACGCGGCTGGTGTTGGGTGAAGAGGTTCAGTTTGTGGTGAAAGCCGCGGCGGGTAGCCACGTGAAGCTGCTGCTGTCGGGCCAGAGTAGCGGCTATAATTTGCCAAACGGCACCAGTTTGCGGGTAGGCCCAGAGTCACAGGAGTTGAGCGGCGTTGTTCCGGAAAATGGTGTGCTGCAGCTGAAGATGACCATGCCCAATGATGCGGACATGGACGGTAAGATTTTGTACATTGATGCGGTGTCTGGTGAGACTGACGATACATTGGCGCCGATGGAGCTGGTGGACGCAACGGGTCGCCGAACGGCCAACAACGCGCTGGCCATCGTGAAGCCTTCCGATGCGGGCAGTATGAGCATTATGCCCAACATGCCGGGCGTCTCTCCTCAGCTGATGACCCAGTTGAACAATTTGACCACCATGCAAAGCAATCCTAACGCCAAGCAGCTGATCGATAACGGGAATATCAATCGGGATCGCTCCATTGATCAGAACCCGTTTGCCTATCGTGGATCTCAGCCGGGCTTGATGATGGGGCATTAATCCAGTACCCGTCCACGCTGCGATTCGCTTGAGTGAATCGGACTGAAAGCCCTTGGGAAGTGCTTGGCTTGCTATGTTTTGTCTCAGGGGCCTTTAAGCCGAGGCCTCAAAAGGGCGTGGGGTAAACGGATTGTTGTAGCCGTTGATGAATGGGTTGACGGGGGCATTGAGTGTCCCTGTCCGTAATGGTAGCTGGTTATAAGCACCGGGAAAAGCGTTGGGTGCAGTGCTGGGCCAAGGCATGATGGCTGGTCCTGGCATCTGGTAGGGCTGAGTGGCGGATGGCCGCGATGCGTTGGCTTGCGTTGACGCATAAGGACTGACGGCTATGGCATTGGATGCGCCGTAGGGTGCAATAGGCGCTGAAAAAGCGGGCAGACTGTCTGTTACGTCGCTGGCCATAGGGCCTTCCTGACGGTGGAGCAAGGTAAAGTGCGCAGCGTCCTGGTTGTCTGGCACCAGAATCCCCTGAGTCTGGTTGATTTCCTGATTGATGCGTTGGGCCAGATGCAAGGGCAAGCCCGCGTGGTGAATGGTTGGGATCAGATCCTTGGCGCTTTTGACGACCATTTTGGGCTTGGTGTCGTCACTATCGGCAACGACGAATTTGAGCTGATGATCCACGGGGTCATTGTAGGCGCTGGTGAGGGTGATCTCATGGCCTGTCACGATGGCTCCGGTTTCATCCGTATCGGTGGTGCCTACAATCACGGGCTCTTTCATCTTGAGAGATTGCAGAATGTCGTTGGTGGTTTTTTCAAAGGGGCGGGTGTAGCCAAATAGATAGGAATTGTTCTCTTCGCCGGAAGTGGGGTTGGCTTTGTTGTCCACAACCTGATAGGTGACCGACTGCACACCACCATTGCCCTTGACGATGCTTTCCAGAAGGCTTTTTTGCTGTTCGGTGAGACCCTTGCGGCTCTCTTCACCGGGACCGCTGTCTTCCTTGTCGATAGCAGGATCGTAGGCGTTACAGACCAAAAAGGTCAGCGCAGACTGATAGCCGGTTTCAATGGCGTTCCGGTAACGATGATCCATCGGCGCGCGCTGGCTGTCTTTGGCGCGCAAGGCACCGGCGGGCGGTAAGTTGACTGTGATGGTGACCTCATTCGGGCCGGTCAGCTGATAGGGGATCTTGTTTTCCTGCAAGGTCAACAGCGCCTGATTGGGATTCTCGGGGGCAATGGCGTCCAGTTTCACTTTTTTAAAGAAGGCGTTCAGTGGGCTGGTTAACTCATTGAGGTGACGGGCCAGTTCAGCCGGTTCCCGGTCAGCCATGTAATACATGACGCTGGATGCCACGCAGGTCCCGCTCTCTTCCACGTTCAAATCTGCTCGGGTGAGTAACTTGGAGGGTGGTTGCACGCCCGCCCGATTGGATTCCGGGTAGTTACGGGCAAGCAGGATCTTCTGTACGGCGTCTTCCGAGAGTGGCGCGAACTTTTGGGTAATGGCGTAGGGGCGGCACAGGATGTCTACGGTTTCGTTGACCAGCGCTTTGGCGTCATAGCCAGGCGCCCGTCGGGTGGTTAGCATGGCGTAGAGCTGAAAGAGCGTGGAATGTTCGCCTTCTGCCCGAGTGTCCTGCAGGACCCCCTGTCCCAGAAGTTTTTTCAGTTGAGTCCGGTTGTACGGATTCAACACATCGTAGACCTTGTCGTACATGTACAGGCTTTCGTACAGGCCCTCTTTCGAGGCTGCCAGTGTCCCCATCTGCTGGAATTTGCGAAATTCCAGCGGGTGAAAGGCCACAAGCGTGGCTTTTTCTTTGCTGCTCAGCTGAATGATTGGTTGAGTCTGACGGCGCTGAAACTGATCCAGGGTAAAGCCTGTGGCAATTTGTGGGGCGCTCAGCAGGCTTGCTGCGGCCGTTGGGGGTGGCGGCAGCACGGGAAAATTAGCAGGCAGAGGCATCGCCGTTAATCGTGCCGTTGGTGGCGCATATCGGGCATACGACGGATACGGGGAAATCGGTTGTAAACCAGTTAGGCTCATGCAGGGTCCTATGTGAGGCGATTCAGAGAGACGAGCGGCATGGGTGCGATGGCATGCAGCAGTAGTTACTAAAAACGACTCCAGCGATTTTGTTGTTAGGAGAAAGAAACCCACGGATGGAAATGTTGGTCCGGTGAGGAGGGCGGCTGTGAGATGCAGCTTTAATTTACTTCAGGGTTTTGGCTCGCTCCACCAGGGCGGCGATATTGGCCTGAATTTTTTCGGTAAAGGCATCCAGATCCTCTTCGCAAGGTATAGGCTGACCGATGCAGATGTTGATGCGCTTGCGGGGGCTATCGGGGATATGTGCAATGCCCAGCGGTAATACGGGGACTTTGCCGCTGCGGGCAAAGTAGGCCACACCTTTCTTGGCTTCCCCGACCGTGTCCCGGTCTTTGTTGCGAGTGCCTTCCGGGAAAATGCCCAGTGCCCATTTGCCGCTTTTCAGAACCTTATGGGCTGATTTAATTGTGGAAAGCTCCAATTTTTCGCGGTTCACCGAGATAGAGGCCATGGCGATGTTGTAAATCCGCATCCAGTAGTTGTTTTCAAACAGCTCTTTTTTGGCCAGATAGGAAATGGGCCGATAGTGCAGCGCCACGGAAACCAGTGGCGGGTCGAGTGACGAGACGTGATTGGCCGCGACGACCATGGGTTGCCAGTCTTTGGGGCAGTTTTCCAAGCCTTCCACCACTATTTTGTAGCGCAGATTACAGTAAATTTTTAAGCTGGTGACGACCACCCATTGGTAAAAAATATGCGGCCATTTTAACTGGCTGTCTTCCAGTTGGGCATAGTTTGGTTTGGGGCGGATGTCACTCATATTGAACCTGCGGTGATAGCCATTTGGGGACGCATTCAGGAATTCGAGGAAGGCATGTTACGGCCTGGGGTAGTGCAGGGGACGAGGGACTACGGCTTGCCGATTGGGCCCAGTTATCCTCATGGGGTCCACAGGATGGACCAACGCCTGCACCTGCTCATTCAAAAGGATGATACCACGGACAAAATCGGCAATGAATCTCCATCCTCCCGAGCGCGTTGAGATCAGTTATATTGGTATGAGTCATGACCAATTTTTTCACACATGCCCCAGTTCGGGAAACGGATCAAAAACGGTTCCTGGAAGCGGTCACCAACCGGCAGAATGTCATTGCCAGCTTTCCGCTGGGCTACCCGGTGGTATCGCTGTATGCCTTTGCGGCCATGCTGGGGGGTGGTCTGGTGGTGGCCATCTGTCCCAGTGCACGGCACATTCGCCGCAATCTGGATTACTTTCGTTCGGCTGGCTTCAAGTTCCCGGATGTCGCCTATCTGGATGGCACGCAGATGCCCCACGAAGAGCGGAGCGTTCAGAAAGAGGTGAATCATAACCGGGTTCGGCTGTTGTACACCACCCCGGAACGTTTTGCCAGCCTGACCTTTCTGGAAGTGCTGGTGCATGCCGATGTGCATTTCATGGTAATCGAAGAGGCGGATCGTTTCTTGCCCGTCACGCTGGGGCATTCCCTGTTCAGGCGCTTTCAGGAGGAAGGGCTGGAACAGCTGCGTCGGCTGCCCCCCCTGGCCTTGATGACGCCGCCCTTGCCGCCGCGACGGATTCAGGAGTTAAGTGCCCGGCTCAATTTGAAAAATTTTCAGTCCATTCAGGCCTGGCCCCAGATGGAGCCTATTGCGGTGCAGGTTCAGTGTGTCCTGACTGAACAGCAGAAGTTTTCGCATTTGGTGGAGGCCCTGACGGGCAGTTCGCAGCTGGGTAAGCCGGTTCGTCTGGATAGCCCCGGCGCGGTGCTGATTCAGACTGCCCATCCGGCTCAGGCTGAGAAGCTGGGAGCCACCTTGCTGGATTATGGCTTTGACTCCGTCTGGATTACTCATTTTAAAAAAAATGGCGCGGAACAGGCACGTGTGCTGGAAGTGGCCAATAGCCGTCTGAACGGCATCATTGTCAACGCGGGTTCTGACATGCGGGGCTGGCAACCACCTACAGAAGCGTGCCCCAGGCTGATTTTCTGGGCCCCACCGACCAGTGTGGAAGATTTGGTGATGCAGCTGTTTCGTCAGATGCCGACCAATGTGGGTGGCTTTGGTGAAGCTCATTTTATGAAAGCCCTGTTGCTCTATACCAAAGAGGATTATCAGGCTGCCCTGAAACGGGTGCAAACCAGCCGCACCCTCGAAGAGTTAGAGATTCGGGAAAAGCTGCTGGCCTTGCGGCATTATCGTCGCTGGGTGTTATCGGAGACCTGTCGTCTGCAGAGTCTTGCGGCCTTTGTCCAAGGGGCCAGCTCGATTGACTTGCCCCCTTGTGGGCGATGTGATCGTTGCCAGTCCCGGCGGCCGGGGCGCGGGAAGCGTTTGCCCAAGGTGGTGGAGCGTTGGGTGCAGAAGGTGTTTTTTTAGTGGGTTTTCAAGTTTTACTGGGCTGGCTTGAGAGAGGCTAGCCTCCCTCAAACTCCCTCCATTGGGGAAACTGTTTCCCCCAAACCCCTCCAGAGGGGGTGTCCTTTTGCGTGGCTGTGGCGCCTTTTTGCTTAGGAAAAGAGGCTTTGCCTCTTTTTGGACAGCGGGCGAATTGGATTCGGGAGAGTCGTTTTATTGGGATGATATTGGGGTGGTGGGTGAGTTGTTTTGGGGTGATCTCCTTCTAAAGCCTGTTTTTTTCCTGAATGTTCTCCCTTGGTTGATGGAGATATGGGCCTTGGCTCTCTGAATGAATAAACTGCTGTACTATAATTAAAGCAAGTGTGAGTGAGTGTCTGGCGGTCGTTTGAAGCAGTGGATATTACCTCTATAATTGGATTGGTCCTTGGGATGTGCGCTGTCTTTGGGGGCGCTATTCTGGAAGGTTTGCCCATTACCGCCATTATTCAGCCCACCGCCTTTATCATCGTATTTGGGGGCGCTTTGGGTGCCATTCTGTTGCAATCCCCGCAAGAGGATTTGATCAACGCCATCAAGGGCGTACCCGTTATCTTTATGGGGGCCAAAGAAAAACCCCATGAAGTCTCCGAGTTTCTGGTGGGTTTGGCCCTGAAAGCCCGTAAGGAAGGGATTTTGGCCTTGCAAAACGACATTGGCTCAATTGATGATGTCTTTCTCAAAAAAGGGCTGGAGTTGATGACCGATGGTACTGATCCCCAATTGCTGCGGGATCTTCTGGAAACTGAACTGGCCTTCTTTGAAGAACACGTCACCCATGCCTCCAAAGTCTGGGAAGGCTTGGGCGCCTATACGCCCACCGTCGGGATTATTGGTGCGGTACTCGGTCTGATTCACGTTATGAACAACCTGAACGATCCCAGCAAGCTGGGTGGTGGTATTGCGGTCGCCTTCGTTGCCACCGTATATGGGGTAGCCGGCGCGAACCTGCTCTGTATTCCCATGGGCGGCAAGCTCAAGGGGAACTCCCGCACAACCATTGCCACCCGAGCCATGATGATTGAGGGGATTCTCTCCATTCAGGCCGGGGAAAGCCCCAACTTTATCGCTGAGAAACTGAAAGTCTTCATGGGCGGCCATGGCGACGGTGGGGATCACAAAGAAAAAGCCGAGGGCTAGCCTCGCATGGCCAAAAAAGCAAAACACCCCGAGCATGAGAACCTGGAGCGTTGGCTGGTCTCTTACGCCGACTTCATGACCCTCCTCTTTGCAACCTTTACCGCCCTTTACGCCTTGGCGCAAACCGATGCCGCCAAGCTGAAAGATGTCAGCGAGGCCATTCGGGAAGGCTTCGAAGAGCAAAGCATCATGAGCGGCATCAAGTCTATCATGCAAGGCAAAAGCGCCCCCAACCGTAATCCGGACCCCTTGAGTTCGGAAAAAGGCGCGGGGCCGGGGGTAATTGGCAAATTTGACAGCATGACCTACAAGCCCGGCGAGATTAAATCCGTCAAAAAGCTGGCCGACCAGCTGTCTCAGGATTTGAAAGACTTAAACCGGGAATTGAAGGCCGATGCTGATGCCATGAAGGCCAATGAAGCCGCCGGTAAAGGTGGAACCAATGTTCCCGCTCTGGCAAAAGGCATTGAAGATGCCTCGGTACCCATTCGGCAAGTGGAGGCCGCCGTGCAGGAGCGTGGCATTCGCATCAGCTTTGACAGTCGTCTTTTATTTGATGCCGGAAGTGCCACTCTCAAGCCCACTGGCTGGAAGTTTCTGGATACCGTGGCCGAGCGCCTGAAGAAGTTTGATCATGATCGGATCCATGTGGAAGGCCACACCGATGCCCAACCCATCTCTACGTTAATTTATCCCTCCAACTGGGAGCTCTCTGCTTCTCGCGCCAGTAGTGTGGTTCGCTTCTTTATTGATCGCCACGAGTTTAACCCGGCCTCCCTGGTGGCCGTTGGCTATGGTTCCACGCAACCCATTTCCAACAATGCCACCCCCGAAGGTCGCAGCCAGAACCGTCGGGTGGATTTGATCCTCTACAGCGAGAAAATGAGCCAGATGCTGAACCCTCGCACCCAATTCCTGCAGGAGCAAGCCCTCAGCACCAAGTCCGATGATCCCGGCAAGCCGAAAGAAGTCCTGCCGGTCTTGCCGGATGTTCCATCTCATCCGGATGCCCCCTACAAAGACGGTCCGGTGCGGGTGATCATCAAGGAAAAAGATGGCACGGAGAAAATTTTAATTCCCAAAACCAAGCCCGATCCCCTGAGCAAAAGTCAGGTGGTGATCCCTGAACTGGTCAAAACCGTGGAAGCGGGTCCGGCCAAACTCGGCAAATCCCACTAGGCTGAGTGTAAAGGGTATCTCTTTAGGGTTCCTCGACAGGTCCTTGGTGTGGAGCTAATAGCGTGATAAACGGGGTTCTGGTAGTGGCCAGTCTGTTGTTCCGGTCATCCGTGAGGCTGTCAGTCTTTTCTTTTCCGCTGGAGGGGTTAACTGGTTTTGGTTGAATGAGGCTTTTTGTGGGTTTCCGTGTGGTTGGGCGTATTGGTCCGGCTGTTTTTAGGCACTTTTTTGGAGAGCTTGGCGTAATTTTTAGCGAACCCTTGAGAGTCCAGCAGGCCGGGGCTCAAGCTGATGGCCACATCATACGCTTGCTTGGCATCTGCCCATTGGCGCGTTTTTTCGTAGGTATCGCCCAGTCGCAGGTAAACGTTGTCCCACTGACGGTAAATATGCACCGCCTCCTGATATTTCTGGATGGCGGTGGCGTAATCCTTGGCGTTATAGGCCAGATTGCCCTCTTCCTCTTTCTGGGTGGCCAGCGCCTGCTTGGATTGGATGCGCTTGATGGCCGTTTCCAGCGAGGGATCCGGGGCGAGCTGGTATGCTCGCTGGTACAGCACCTTGGAAAAGGCCAGCTCCTGAATCAGCAACAGGCGATCCGCGATCCGCACGTACTCATCCGCGCTCAGCCCATCCACTTCTTCCAGCCGTTGATTGGCCTTGCCCACGTCTTCCAGCAAAAAGGCGGCTTCTCCCGCCACTGCTGGGTCATTGTCGCCGCTGAGTGTCAGTAAGGTGCTGCGGGTGCTTGCGCTGGGCTTGCCTTCAATGGAGATGAGCAGTTTGGCTCTGTCCAGCTGGCTTAGAGGGGAGGTGTTTCCAGGGCTGTCGGGGGCATCAAACAACATCAAATCGGTGCTGGCCATCGGATCGGTTTCGTTGGGATGATAAAAGCGATGCAGGTAATGCAGCCCCGCAATCGCGCCGAGTGCTTCTTCTGCCAGTTCGGGCTGGTTGCCTTGCAGGCTCAAAATGCGCCGCCACTGGCTCAGTGCGGCAGACGCTTTTTCCAGGCGGGTGTTGTCGCGTGCCTGATGGTGGAGATTCTCCAGAATGTCCGGTTTCAGGGCCATGGCTTGCAGGTATGCCCGTTTGCTGAGTTCCGGCTTGCCAAGGGTGTCATACAGCTCACCCAGCTTTACCCAGATGGTCACTTCTCGAGGGGTATACACGGTGAGGTTTTGGTAGTACTGGATGGCTTTTTCGGATTCACCCAGTCGTTCAAACTGGCTGGCCAGAAAGTAATCCCGTTCCGGTATGTGCCCAAAGTCCAGTTGCTCCGATTTCTGGGCATATTTCACGGCCTCAGCGGGTCGATTGACGAGGGCAAAGAGTTGTGCGGTCAGGAAATAGGTCTGTTGATCCTGAGCGTCCAGTTCCATGGCATGCATAATGGCGGCCTTGGCTCTGGGAATGTCGCGGGTTTTCATGTAAAACCGGGTTTGGGCTTGCAGTGCGGGCACAAACGTGGGGTGAATCTGCAAGGCCTTTTGCAGGTAGCGTTCTGTCGAGACCAGATCGTTTTGCTGCATCTGCCATTCGGCCGCATAGGTTAGCACCAGCGGATGCTCTGGCCCGAGTTCCAGTGCTTGCCGAAAGTGTTCCTGAGCCAGCGCCAAATAGTTCCGGCTATTATCGGCCACTTTCCCATTCGGCGCGTTCGACCAGAGCTGGAACAAGCGCCCCAGTGTGGCCGAGATTTCCGGGGCTTCCGGGTGTTGGGCCAATGCTTTTTCCAGGATGCTTCGGGCTTTGGCGTACTCAAACCGCCGCATGGCAATCTCAGACAAAGCCAGTTCAGCCTGCATGGCCGTGGGGTGTTCTCCCAGATAGGCCTGATAGATACTGCTGGCGGCATCCACTCGTCCCACCTTTACAAACTGGTACGCCTTATCCAGAACAGGCTCAGCAAAAGCATTACTTAGCGAGCAGCTCCACAGCATTCCAGTGAGCAAACATGTTTTGGCCAGCTTTAGCAGGGGCTTGAAGCGTTTGAGTGGTTTATTATTTAAAATTGATGCTATCATCAGTGTATTCCGGGGTCCGTCATAAAAAATATTTCCGATTATTTGACCTGCTCAACGGTTTATTTTTTAATGATACTGGTTCCCAGATTTTATATCAGCCTCGCAGGCTAAAAAACATAAAAAATGATGTGGTCAGATGACATTCGTTCCGTAGTTTGGACAATGAACAAGACCTCGCAGGATTTCCAGACCTTTCATCGGTTGAATCGCAATAGCAGACGGAAACTTAGAGAAGAGACGAGAAAAGGCCATGTATCTAACCGGTTATGCAATGTTGCTCCTGTTGCTCCTCTTTGCGGGCATTACGCCGTTTTTGCTGATGGCGATATCTCAAATTGTGCAAATCAAGAACCCTACCGCCCTCAAGCATTCGGTGTATGAGTCCGGGATGACCCCGTTTGGGGAAGCGCATGTGCAGTTTGATGTGAAGTTCTATATGTACGCGCTGCTGTTCATTCTCTTCGATATTGAAACCGTGTTCCTGTTCCCCTGGGCCGTGGCCTTCGATACGCTGGTGAAGGCCGGAGGGCTGTATCCTATCGTTGAGATGTTTATTTTTATTGGTATTCTTGTTCTGGGTCTGGTGTATGCTTGGCGGCGCGATGCCCTCAAGTGGCAATAACAGACGGAGGCTTGTCTGATATGTCTTTAAGTGAAAAAGTAGTCGAAGGAATTCAGGATATGCTGGAGAGTTCCGGCATTCTGGTGACGACCATCGACGCGGTTTATAACTGGGCGCGTTCCAACTCCGTGTGGCCGTTGACCTTTGCGACTTCCTGCTGCGGCATCGAGATGATGTCTTCCAGTGCGTCCAACTTTGATATTTCACGGTTTGGTTCGGAAGTGTTCCGGGCGACCCCCCGTCAGTCCGATTTGATCATCACCGCTGGCACCATCACCCATAAAATGGCGCCCGCCTTGCTTAAGTTGTATGAGCAAATGCCGGAGCCCAAGTATGTGATTGCGATGGGTGCCTGCACCGTTACTGGCGGTATGTACGAGAACGACTCCTACTCCGTGGTGCGTGGTGTGGACCGGATTATCCCGGTGGATGTGTATGTGCCGGGTTGCCCACCTCGTCCGGAAGCCTTGCTGGACGCGCTGATTCTCCTGCAAAAGAAAATTCGCACCGAATCGATTGTGGATCGTAAAAAACGGGCCTTGCTGCACACGCCGCGTGTGGAGCTGGGGCCGGGTGAAATTCTGTTGCCCAAGGCCGGGCAGCCCAACGTGAAATGGGGCGTCCAGAAAAATGGCTACCCCGTGGATGAGTTGCAGGCCGAAGGTAAAATACCGTTAGTCAGAGGAAATATAAAATACCGCCATGAGCGACGAGCAGAAAGAGACCGGCAAAGAGCCGGCAGCTAACTCCCCCGAAAAGGCTGCGGACGCTGCCCCGGAAGTTCCGCCTATCCCTGCCGGTGAATTCGGGCAGCTTCTGGAATCGGCCCAAATTTCAGTCAAGCACTTGGGCCCTGATGGCTCCGGGGTGGAAATGATCGATGTCGCCCCGGCAGATCTTCTGCGTGCGGGTGAAATTTTGCGTGACAAGGGCAAGCTGGACCTGTTGCTGTCTTGCGCGGGCGTGGATTGGAAAGACCGGCTGGAGTCGGTTTACCACTTCTATTCCACCCAAAAGCATCGGTACCTAACCCTGAAAGTCACGGCTGTCGATGGGCACTCTCCCAGTCTAATGCCCGTCTGGCATGCGGCCGATTGGCACGAGCGTGAAACCTATGATTTGATGGGGATTCACTACGACGGCCACACCAATCTTACCCGTATTTTGATGCCGAGCGACTGGCTGGGTCACCCACTGCGTAAAGATTACAAAGTGAACGATCCACGTCTGGTCTGGAATGAACGTTAAGGACGGCTGTATTCTATGAGTATTCAAGACATTCCTGGAGTTTTTACCGAGCAGGGGCTCAAGACTGAAGATCTGGTGGTCAACATTGGCCCTCAGCATCCCAGCACCCACGGCGTATTACGTTTGATCACTACCCTCAACGGGGAAGTGGTGAAGGACATGGAGCCCGTAATCGGTTACTTGCACCGCAGCAAGGAAAAAATGGCCGAATCCCGCTCTTACTTTCAGTATCAACCCACGCTGGATCGGGTGGAGTATCTTTCGTCCTTCTTTGATCATTATGTGTATGTTTCAGCCATTGAGCGCATCGCCAATCTGAAAGTGCCCAAACGCGTGCAGTACATTCGCATGATCACGATGGAATTGAACCGAATTTCCTCGCACTTGCTGTGGTTTGGCACGTTCCTGCTGGACTTGGGCGCGACCAGCCCCTTGTTCTATGCCTTTCGCGAGCGCGAAGATATTTTCAAGCTGTTTGAAGATGTCACCGGTGCCCGGATGATGTACAACTACTATCGCTTTGGCGGGGTGAACGCCGATCTGCCACCGGGCTGGATTGCCCAGTGTCGCGAGTTCATCCGCAATATGCCCAAGAAAATTGACGAGTACGAGTCGATCGTGACCCAAAACCCCATCTTCCTGGATCGCACCGTGGGGATTGGCAAACTGGATCATGAGACCTGCCTGAAATATGGCGTGACGGGTTCCAGTCTGCGGGCCACCGGCTTGGCTCAAGACTTGCGTAAAACCAACCCCTATTGTTGTTACGACGAAATTGAGTTTGATGTGCCCGTGGGCCAGCATGGGGATGTCTACGACCGCTACATCGTCCGGATGGCCGAAATGCGCGAATCCTGCAAGATTATTGAGCAGTGTCTGGATAAAATCCCCGGTGGGGACACCCAGAATATTCTCGACAAGCAAGCCGAAGTTGCTGCTGCCAAAGCCGTTGCCAAGGAAAAAGGCGAAGATCCCAAGCTGGTGCCGGATATTGATCCGGATTGGCTGACGCAAGGTCAGAAGATTAACTTGATGACTTATAAGCCACCGGCCGGTGAAGCGTTTATGGCTTGTGAGTCTCCTCGTGGGATGCTGGGTTGCTACATTTTGAGCGATGGTACCCCTAAAGCCTACCGGGTGAAGTGGCGTGGTGCTTCGTTCTCCAACCTATCCGCCCTGCCGGAGCTGATGATTGGAAATCTATACCCTGATTTGATGGCTATCTTTGGTAGTCTGGATGTTATTTTGCCGGAGGTTGATCGCTAGATGTTTCCATCGACTTCAGATTTTCCTGAATGGCTTCCCCGACTGCTGGAGCGGTTGGTCGGCCTGTTTGGACTCTCGATTAACTGGGCCGAGTTCGGCGGTTGGTTGACGATACTGTGGGCCATCGTGATTTTCACCCTGATTGCTGTGGTGGCTCAGGCTTCCGTTATCTTTATGGTGTTGATGGAACGCAAGGTGCTGGCCTGGATGACCCAGCGGAAAGGCCCCAACCGCGTGGGCCCCTGGGGTGCGTTGCAAACGCTGGCCGATGGCGTGAAGCTGCTCTTTAAGGAAGACATTATTCCCAAAGGGGCGAATCCATTTTTGTTCACCATTGCTCCGGCGTTGTTTTTCCTGCCCAGCTTTGTGTTTTTTGGGCTGATTCCTTTCACCGATCAGTTGTTGGCTGTAGCCTTGCCTGCGGGCGCGTTGTTTGTTTTTGCCATTTCCTCCATTTCGGTGGTGGGGTTGGTGCTGGCTGGTTGGGCGTCCAACAACAAGTATTCGCTTCTGGGCGGTATGCGGAGCGCGGCTCAGGCTATTAGCTATGAAATCCCCCTGGTGATGGCCGTCCTGGCGGTGGTCTTGTTCACGGGTTCGATGAATATTGCGGACATCGTTAAAGCCCAGCAAGGTCCTATCTGGAACTGGTACGGCATTTTCCTGACACCGGTGAGCTTGGTGATGTTCTTCATTTGTACATTGGCGGAAGTCAACCGGGTGCCCTTCGACTTGCCGGAAGCGGAAAGCGAATTGGTCAGCGGGTATAATACCGAGTACACCGGCATGAAGTTCGCCTTGTTCTTTCTGGCGGAATACGCTTCCCTGTTTGCGATGAGCGCCTTTACGGTGTCTTTCTTCGCGGGTGGCTACTTCAGTCCATTTGGCACGTTTCTGGTGGAGCTGCTTGCCAAAGCCCCTGCAGCGAATCTGTCCGGCTTTGCCCAGTTGGGCTTACAGGTTGAAATGCTGTTCTGGTTTATGATGAAGACCTACTTCTTTATCTTCCTGGCCATGTGGGTTCGTGCCACGTTGCCGCGTCTCAAGCCCGATCAGCTCATGGGCTTCAGCTGGAAGTTCCTGATTCCCTTGTCCCTGATTAATATTTTCGTGATCGCCATTGAGAAGTTCATGGTCCTCCCGGGTGGTCAATCCGCTCTGGATAACCTACCGCTCCTGAAAGCAGGACCGGGACTGACCAGTTGGGCGATCTGGGTTATTATCGCCACGGTGGTTTTCGGAGGCTTCTTTGTCCTGATGAGCCGCTTGTTGAGCCAAAAATTGGAAGCGAGGTTAGCGCGCCGATGACAAATAGTTCTCCCAAACATGACGATGTTCAACAAAATCGGGTTCTGGTTGGTCTGAAAGAGATTGGTAAAGGCATGTCCACCGTGCTGAGCCACTACTTTCGTCCGCCGGTAACGCTGGAATATCCGGAAGTGATGCCGAATCTCAGCGATCGTTTTCACGGGCGTCTGTGCTTGTTGACCAAATCCGATGGCACGGATTTGTGCGTGGGCTGTCAGGCCTGTGCGCGGGTCTGCCCTTGCAACGACCTGATTCAGATCGAAATGCACCGGGATGCCAACAAAAAACCGGTGATCGACATGTTTACCATTGATCTCGGGCGTTGTATTTTCTGCGGGAACTGCACGGAAGTTTGCCCCGTGGATTGTATTAAGATGTTGCCCGATTTTGAGTTGGCCGATTTCTCCCGTGAGGCGCTGGTGCTGGATAAAAAGGATCTGACTCTGTCTGGCGAAGATTCGGATCACTGGCGTCTGGTGCACGGCATGGAGGCATTGGTCGAATAAGGGATTGCCCCACAGGAGAACGTCCTGGTGGGTGGTTTTCAGGAAACAGCTTCTGACGGAGTCACTCAGGCTTCATGGGTCATTTGAAATCAGCGATACAGAATAAACAACAGTAGTCTGCTTCACGGCAGGTTCGGTAGAAGGAAAATCATTCTATGCTAGATAGCGCGATATTCTGGGCGTTTGCCATACTGTCGGTTGGCGCGGCACTTGGGGCTGTGTTTACCCGGAGTATTATTCATTCAGCCTTGTTTCTGATTGTGGTTTTTATGTCCATTGCCGGCTTTTTTGTTCTCAATAACGCAGACTTCCTGGCCATTGCTCAAATCATTATCTATGCTGTGGGTCTGACCATCATCATGTTGTTTGCCATTATGTTTACCGGCGATAAAGTGATGGAAAAACAAAAGGTCAATCGTGCGGGTCGGATGGCCTATGGCATTATTGCGGCCTATGTATTTGCCTTGTTGGTTCGTGGGATTTTGCAAGGTGCAAGACAGATTATGCCTAATGTGACCCCGGATGTTACCCAGCAGTTTCAGGCGCATGGTAGCGCCAGCCTGTTAGGTGAGTTATTGTTCAATAAATACGGCTTGCCCTTTGAACTGGCTTCGCTGTTGTTGCTGGCCGCCATGATTGGCGCGATTGTGATTGCCAAGAAGCGATTTGCCGAATCTGATGAGAATCAGTTGGGCGAGATGCGTTTGGCGTTGGATTTAGCCAGCGCTCCTCGTGAAGATGCCATTGCTGCCCTTCGTCTGGAGCGGATGAGTGATGACGAAAAGCGTCAGGCTGCAGAAGTTGCTGCTAGTCCAGTCTCTGCTTCGGATGAGTCTTAATCGAAATATAAGTTCCTTGCGTCCCCGCCTTTAATATTTTTGGAGTCAATAAGAGAACATGCCTGACGTAATTACCCATATTGGACTATTTCATTACATTACATTGGCCACCGTGTTGTTTTGCATCGGGTTGGTGGGTGTGCTGACCAATCGGAATGTGGTTCGGGTGCTGATGGCGGTGGAATTGATGCTGAGCGCTGTAAACATTAACCTGGTGGCGTTCAATAATTTTCTGCACACTGGCCACGGGTTACTGGGTCAGGTTTTCTCAATTTTTATTCTCACGGTTTCTGCCGCGGAAGCCACTGTGGGTTTGGCCTTGGTCATCGCGCTATATCGGGCGCGGGCGACGGCGGACATGGAAGATTACAACCTGTTGAAATGGTAAGATTTTGGAGCTGATGACGACATGCCCTTTAGTGACATTAATAATATCTGGGTAGTAGCACTCTACCCGCTGCTGGCGTTTTTTATCATTGTGCTCGGGCGTGCTTTCGGCCGCGAACAAGGGGTTTTTGCCAAAAAAGAAGTCTGCTCGGGTTTGACCATTTTTGCGACTTTTTTGGGTTTATTGCACACAGTCTTCGGGGCTTTGCCCTGGTTGCTGGCTCAGCCTGGTGAGGCGGTGAAGGCCATTGAGCATAACTTCACCTTCCTGCAAGCCGGTGATTTCAGGTTGTCGATTGGGTATCTGGTCGACTCGATGTCCGTGATGATGCTGTTTGTGGTTACTTTTATCAGCTTGTTGATTCAAATTTACACGCACGGCTACATGAAGCATGACAAGGGCTATGCCAAGTTTTTTGCGTATCTGGCCCTGTTTAATTTTTCCATGCTGGGTTTGGTATTAAGCACCAACCTGTTCCAGATTTACATTTTTTGGGAATTGGTCGGTGTGAGTAGCTACCTGCTGATTGGGTTCTGGTTTACCAAGCCCTCTGCGGCGGCTGCAGCCATTAAAGCCTTCCTGATGAACCGGGTGGGTGACTTTGGTTTCCTGTTCGGGATTTTGGGCGTTCTGTATTTCAGCTTCCCCCTGTGGAATACGTATCTCGCGATGCCGGCGCACCATGGCATGGCCTTTTTGTCCTTCCGTGCCTTACCAGATATGGTGCCCTTCATTGTGCATAACGCGGGTCTGGTTGACCCCAACCTGTTTGCTTTGATCTGTATCCTGTTGTTCATGGGGCCAATGGCCAAGAGCGCTCAGGTGCCCCTGCACACCTGGTTACCGGATGCCATGGAAGGCCCTACACCCATTAGCGCCCTGATTCACGCGGCCACCATGGTTGCCGCGGGGGTCTATTTGATTGGCCGTTCTTTCCCCCTGTTTTACCACCTGCGGCTGCCTGCTCCGCCAGTGGCTGATGCCTCCACGATTTTCATCGTGTTCATCGGTACCCTGACCGCGGTGATTGCAGCGACCATTGCGTTGGTTCAGTACGATATTAAAAAAGCCCTGGCCTATTCCACCATGTCCCAGTTGGGCTTTATGGTGGCGGCAATGGGCATGGGTGCCTTTACGGCTGGCTTGTTCCACCTGTTTACCCACGCCTTTTTCAAAGCCATGCTCTTCCTGTGTTCCGGTAGTGTGATTCACGCTTGCGAAGACGAGCAGGATATGCGGAAAATGGGCGGTCTGGCCAAGAAGTTGCCGGTCACCCATATCACCTATCTCATTGGTACGTTGGCTATTTCCGGTGTGGCCTGGACTAGCGGTTTCTGGTCTAAAGATATGATTCTGGCCAGCGCGAAAGAGTATTCTCCGGTGGTGTTCTGGAACTTGGCTGTGACGGCTGGTTTTACCTCCTACTATATGTTCCGGACCTACTTTATGACTTTCCACGGGGAATATCGCGGCACTGCCCATGTGCACCATGAAGACCCTGTGATGGTTGCGCCGTTAGCAGTGTTAGCTATTCCTTCTGCCTTCATTGGTCTGGCGCTGGCAGGCTTGCAGGACCCCATATTCAGCCATCTGCCTTCGTTCGGTCAGTACATCAATTTTCCTGGGCTTGAGCTGGAGCATCATACTTTCGCTAAAGCTGCTTTTTCGGAAGTTGGTTTATTATCGACTGCATTTGGCGTTGGTGGTGCGTTGATTGCTTATTTCTTTCACAAAAGTCCTTCGATTCCTGAGGCCATTAAAAACGCTCCCGTTTTTCGCTCTGTGTTTAATCTTTGCACCAACAAATGGTACTTTGATGACTACTATCAGGCATTTGTGGATCGTGTTTATCTGGTCTTTGCTCGTGGTTCGGCCACTTTCGATCGCAATGTGATTGATGGTGCGGTGAATGGCACGGGCCAGACCGTGATGAGTGCTGGTTACGCCTTGCGTGAATTGCAATCCGGCAAGGTGCAAACTTATATCGCCATCCTGTTCTTTTCAGTCGTAACGTTAGCGCTGTTGTTGTTCTACTGGTTGATGTAGAGCACATTAAAGGAGCTTTTGAACGTGAATTTTATCTCAGAACATTATTTTTCAATACTGCTCAGCATTCCTCTGCTGTTGTCGGTTCTGGCCCTGTTTGTTCCCGAAGGTAAGGATGGTAAAAATCTTCATCTGTTCGGCATGATTGGTTCAGCGGTGTTGTTCCTGTTTTCGGCTCTGATGTGGGATGGCCTCGTCACACCCCTGCCCGAGAAGCTTAACTGGATGCCAAGTTTGGGTATTACCTATTCTTTGGGTTTTGACGGCCTGACTAAAACGTTGGTGTTTCTGACCACATTCCTGCTGTTAATGGCAACTGTGGCCAGTTATACCTCTATTCAAAAGCGCCTGAAGCTTTACTATTCGATGCTGTTTCTGCTGATCACTGCGGTGTTGGGTGTGTTTTTGGCGCGTGATACCTTCTTGTTCTTCCTGTTCTGGGAGTTGGAGTTGATCCCGATGTACCTGCTGATTGCCATTTGGGGTGGTCCGCGTCGGGATTATGCGGCGACCAAATTTGTGCTTTATACCCTATTTGGCTCTGTCTTTCTGGTTGCGGGCATTTTGGCTTTATACTTCCATGCGCGTTCGCTTCCTGGTTTAGATCATTCGGCCCTGTTTCACTTTGATGTCGTGCGTAGCGCCATTCAGCAAAATCTTCCGCTGAGCGCACAGGTGTTGATCTTCCTGGCTCTGTTTACCACGTTTGCGGTGAAGCTGCCGGTCGTGCCCTTTCATACCTGGTTGCCAGATGCCCACGTTGAGGCCCCGACCCCGATTAGTATGTTGCTGGCCGGGATCTTGCTGAAAATGGGCTCCTACGGGATGTTGCGTTTTGGCTTTGAGTTCCTCCCCGAAGCGGCCCAGGTGTTAGCGCCTTACCTCTGTGTGCTGGCCGTGATTAACATTGTCTATACGGCCGGTGTGGCCTTGGTACAAACCGACTTGAAAAAGCTGATTGCTTACAGCAGTGTGAGCCATATGGGCTTTGTTCTGTTAGGTTTGGCGGCCTTGAATGCGATGGGCTTTAATGGTGCCGTATTTGTCATGTTCGCGCACGGTCTGGTCAGTGCCGCCTTGTTTATGTGCGTCGGCACGCTCTACAACCGGACTCATACTCGAGTGATTGCCGATTACGGCGGTTTTGGCAGCCAGGTGCCGGTGATCTTCTACTTCTTCCTGTTTATGTCCATGGCCAGTTTGGGGCTGCCGTTGTTGGTGAGTTTTGCCAGCGAAACGATGGTCTTCTATGGTGCCTTTGTGTCGAATGCCTTCAAAGAGATTCAGCTCTTTGGTACGATTCTGCCCTGGTCGATTCAGATGTTGACCGTGGTGTCCGGGCTGGGCGTTGTGATTGGCGCCGCTTATCTGCTTTGGATGATCAAGCGGATCTTTACCGGCCCCATTCAGGAGCGTTGGACTCAAGTGAAAGACGCCTCCATGAGCGAAGTGTTTGTCCTGGCTACGCTTACCCTGCTGGTGATTGTTTATGGGGTGTTTCCGGGATTGCTGACCAGTCATTTTGAGCCGGACGTAACCGGGATTGCCCAGCGGAATTATCGCGCACTGAACACGCAGCTTGTAAATGCCAATGAGGCCATGCAGCTGCCGATGTTATACTCTTTCAGCACGGGAGCTCCTAAACAATGAACTTTTCTGAACTTTTCCTCACCAGTCCGCTTGGGATGTTTGCACTCCAGAATAATTTACACTTGATCGGTCCTGAAATTGTTCTGGCCTTGGTCATTCTGTGTTGTATCGGACATCTGTCGTTCAGTAAATCCAAGCTGGAAAGTCAGCAGACGTGGAAACTTGCCACGTCTGGGGTTGCTATCGTGCTGATGTTCATCACTGCTATGTGGTGGTCTCTGACGCAATTGACCCCGACGTCCACCGTGGTGATGAACGGGATGTTTCAGGCAGATACCTTTAGCATGCTGATTCGGACCTTGTTGGTGGCAGGCACGCTAATGGTCCTTCTCTTTACCAGAGCCTTCATTGATAAACGTGCTGAAGTCCCCGGTGAATTTTATGTGATTATGCTGACCGCTTTACTGGGCGGCATGATGCTCAGCGGTGCAACCGATTTGATCATGTTGTTTGTCTCTCTGGAGACGTTGAGTATCTCCTCATATATCCTGGCGGGTTATATGCGGGGTAATATCCTGAGTGCCGAAGCCGGTTTGAAGTATCTGCTGTACGGTAGTTTGGCGACCGCTGTTTTGCTCTTTGGTCTGTCCATTCTCTATGGTATTACGGGCGTTACGTCGTACCCGGAAATTGCCAGGGTGTTGAACGCCTCAATGTCTCATTACCCTGCCTTGATTGTGTCCATTATGGTCGTGATGATAGTGGCCGGGATTGCCTTCAAGCTCTCTGCGGCGCCGTTTCACATGTGGGCACCCGATACGTATGAAGGTGCTCCCACGCCGCTGGTTGCGTTTTTGTCCGTGGTTTCCAAAATTGCCGGTTTTGGCTTGGCGATTCGGCTCTTTACCCTGTTCTTTGGTACACTGACTGGCTGGGCGGGTTTGTTGTCCGTCCT
This sequence comes from Vampirovibrio chlorellavorus, assembly GCA_903866275.1. GTDB lineage: Bacteria > Cyanobacteriota > Vampirovibrionia > Vampirovibrionales > Vampirovibrionaceae > Vampirovibrio > Vampirovibrio chlorellavorus_D. Next base: position 80,344 of record CAIPMU010000002.1, read on the forward strand.
GTCTGTTTTGTCGATGGTGATCGGAAACATCGTGGCCCTGTCTCAAAAGAACATCAAGCGCTTGCTGGCTTATAGCACCGTGGCTCACGGTGGCTATCTCCTGTTGGGTTTGGTGGCTCTCACCCCCAGCAGCCTGGGTAGTGTTCTGTACTATTTGATGACCTACCTGTTCATGAATCTGGGTGCCTTTGCTGTGGTGACCCATTTTGAAAATCTGACCGGTCAAACAGACATTGCCGCTTATGCTGGTTTGTTGCGTAAACGCCCTGAGATCGCCTTTGTGTTCAGCATTATGTTGCTCTCATTGGCCGGTATCCCGATTACAGCAGGCTTCTTTGGGAAGTTCTTTCTCTTCCAGTCTGTGGTGAATGCCGGACACCAATACATCTGGCTGGTTGTGGTGGCTTTGCTGACCAGTACCATTTCCCTGTACTACTACCTGAACGTGATTCGCCTGATGGTGATTAGTGAGCCTTCCGACGCGGTGAACGCCTTGCCTGCCAAGGACGCTCAGTCCGGTCCGCTCTCGCCGATTGGTTTGGTGTTGTCGATTGCCCTGGTGTCTACCCTGACATTGGGTGTGATGGCTCAAAACTTCCTGACCGTTGCTCAGTTGTCGGTGGAGGAAATGGTGCGGGGTAACGCCTATGCCATCGCTCATCCTCATCCGGAAGATGAAGCGATTTCATTGGCCAGATAGCAATATCGATTCAGGATTCCAGTTTAAAAGGCTCCCTTCCGCTAGAATGGGAGCCTTTTTTGATCTTGGTTAGACTACGGACGTGTGTTTTATGGTCATCCAGTATTATCCTGCACAGAGGACGCCGATAGAAGTAGGGGGGGGCTTTGGGTGTTTGCTTGCCTATGAGGCCGGTACGCAGGCCTCAACACTGCCGTGTGCCAGCAGCCAGTCTGTGAGTGTCTGGATGGAACGTATACGGTGCAGTCGGTTGCGGGCTTTTTTGTCCTTTCGTTTAAAGGAACCCTCTGGCAATTCAGGCAGGATGCCCCAGTTGCTGTTGATGGGTTGAAAGCCCTGTTTTACGGCTTCGATTCGGGTGATGTAATGCAACAAGGCTCCGAGCATGACTACGCGCGGGAGCGTTACCGGGGCTTGTCCGGCGTGGACACGATGGAGGTTGAGCGCTGCCATCAAGCCGGTGGCGATGGATTCGGTATAGCCTTCTGTGCCGGTCAGTTGCCCCGCAAAGAAAATGCGCGGATGGGCTTTGAGCTGGAGGGTCGGTTCCAGCACTTTGGGGCTGTTGATAAATGTATTCCGGTGCATGACCCCAAAGCGAACCACTTCGGCGTTTTCCAGCCCCGGGATAAGCTGGATCATTTGTTTTTGGGCACCCCATTTTAAATTGGTCTGGAAGCCTACCATATTATAAAGAGTGCCTTCGGCATTATCCTGTCGCAACTGAACAACGGCATAGGGGCGTTTACCACCTGAACGGGGATCTGCCAGCCCGACGGGTTTCATGGGGCCAAAGCGCAAGGTTTCTGGTCCACGGGAGGCCAGGACTTCCACGGGAAGACAACTTTCAAAGTAGCTGGCGGATTCTTTCTCAAACGATTTCAGTTCCGTTTTTTCGCCGTTGATGAGAATATCCAGGAGTGCTTCGTAATGGGGTTTTTCCAGTGGGCAGTTGATGTAACTGCCTTCCTGAGAAAGGCGATCTGCATCATCGGTGTCGCTACGGTCTGCGTTGTACCGATCCTGGTAGAATGCGATGTCAAAATTAATCGAATCCCGGGCAATAATGGGCGAAGCCGCGTCAAAGAAGTAGAGCTGGTCCTCTTGTAGCAGTTCCGAAAAGGCCTGTACCAGACCTGGGGCAGTCATGGGCCCGGTGGCAATGATGATCAGCCCGTCTTCCGGGATTTGCTCCACCACCTCTGAGATGACTTCAATGCGTGGCTCGGCCTCAATGCGCTCGGTGACGAGCTGGGCAAACCGTTCCCGATCGACCGCGAGGGCTTTGCCTGCAGGTAAGGCCACTTTTTTGGCGATTTTGAGCAGTTCGCAATCCAGTTGCTCCAACTCTTCCTTGAGCAAGCCGCTGGCGGTGACGTCTTCTTCGGTGTTTTGAGATCCCAGGCTGTTACTGCACACAATTTCGGCGAAATGGTCGTTGTGATGAGCCGGCGATTTGGTGAGTGGTTTCATCTCGTACAGTTTCACGACATGGCCTCGCTTGGCGAGTTGTAGTGCTGCTTCAGATCCTGCCAGTCCGGCGCCAAGGATGTGAATGGGTTCCTGTGTGGTACTCATGGAGGCAAATTTCCTGTGTTCGGTAAAGAAATGTAATAAATGCTTTGAGGGCGTATTCCCTTTTAATTTATAAAAAAGATATTAATCTTGCATCGTTTTGAAGTGGATAGTATTTGTTTTTAGGAAGCGTGTGTGAGGCTTGGGCTGTGATTTTTGCGTGTTAGGCAATCGGCTCCTTTTCGCTGTTTTTATTAAAATAAGTAATTTTTATTGTGGGGCTTGAAATAAGAGAGAGAGACGGTCATTCCTTTGATGAATAGTGTAGCAAAGGAGCGCCGAATGCAGTATTAGCTGCCAATTATAGAGGAGAGAAATTAATGGGTTTCGCAGCAAGTCAGGCAAGATATATGATGCTCACGGCGCGAAAGAGCGACCTGGAGCTTCAGGGACAATTTATCAACCAGTCGCGGATGCAGTTGGCCAACATTACGGGCAACCTGTTCACGATTTCTTCCAACCTGGAACCGGAATCTCCGGAAACGCAGCAGTTGCAGGCTCGCATTTCGGCCATTCAGGCCATCGACAAGTCTTTGGAGCTTCAATTGCGTCGGGTGGATACCCAGCGTGATGCGGTGCAGACCGAGATCGATGCGGTGCGTAAGGTGATCGGGAAAAACATTGAATCGACTTTTAAAACGTTCGGTTAGTTTGGGTTGGCATTGACACCTGAAAGCCGACTGCTGAATAGGCTCAGTTTTTTTCGAGCGACATTTTTTGCTGGTGATAGTTAAGAAGAGACAGAGATAGGCACACCTTTATTGAAACAAGTCGTTCTGACGGGTTCCTGGTTTTAACGTGCTTGTTCATACAGACAAAACAACCCACTGGCCCTGAAGCCAATGGATTGTCCTGAATATCAAGGTTTCCTGCGCGCTAGTGTTTTTTAGCGGTCGTGGGATTTTCCGGTTTGACCAGAGAGAGCACATGGGGGCTGGCAAAGATTTTCTGTGCCACTTGCTGCACGTCTGCGGGCGTGACTTGTTGAATGAGTTGGGGGTAACTGGCGTCAAAGGCAAAGCCTGCGCCTAGTGTCTCATAGAGGCCCATGTAAAAGGCCTGATTGATATTGGTATCATGCGCCAGGGCGAAGCCACCGATCAGCTTGCTTTTGGCCGCCGAGAGTTCCTCGACCGGCACCGGCTCTTTTTTCAGGCGCTCAATCTCTTGCTGGAAGCCGGCTTGCACCTTGTTGTTATTTTTGGGGTCAGTGCCAATGTAGATCACAAAGCGGCTGGCCTGCTCGCGGGTGGGGTACATGCTGCCCACCACATAGGCCAGGCCTTGTTTTTCGCGCAAGTCCACAAACAGTCGAGAGCTCATGCCGCTGCCCACGAGAGAGTTCAGCACTTTGAGCGCGGCGTATTCTTTCATCTCCCGAATGGGCGGGGCCAGCCAGCCTTCTGCCATCCAGACGGCCGAAAGCTGGGGCTTTTCTACTACCGTGGTTGCATTCTTGCTGAGTGCAGATACGGGGGGCACCGCCAAGGCTGTGGGTCCACAGGCGTTGCAGGCCGGATAGAGTGCGCTCAGGTAGTTTTTGAGTGTTTCCGGGTCGAAGTTGCCTACCACGGAGACCACCATGTTTTGTGGTGCGAAGTACAAATTATAGTAATCCAGCAGATCCTGACGGCTGATTTTGTCCAGACTGTCTTCGACCCGTTTGCCTTCGTTCCCGTAGGGATGGTTGGGATAGAGCCCAAGGCTCAGATTCTCAAACGCTAGAGAGGAGGGGTTATCCCGGTTGGCGGCCAGGGACTGACGGAGCTGTTCTTTTTTCTTGCTGATTTCAGCCTCGTTGAAGACGGGTTGAGTCAGCACATCCTGCATCATCATGAACAGTTCGCCCAGATCTTCCTGAATGGCGGTGCCCGTGATTTCAATGTAATCGTCATCAGTGGACAGGGACAGGTTCATGCCCTTGCTCTCCAGCTCCTTGCTGATTTGTTCAGCGCTGCGGCTGCGGGTGCCTTGCATCATCACCGAACTGACCAGTGTGGCTGTGCCGGGTAGGCTTTCCACACCCTGACCGCCTTTCACGAAGATCTTGATGGCCACCGTGGAAGAGCTTTTCAAGGGCTTGGTCAGCAGGGTCAGGCCGTTGGGCAAAATGGTTTTCTGCGGCGCGACTGCCTCATTGGCTGTTTCGGTGGAGGGGGTGGCCATTTGGGGCGCTACCGCTGCCGGAGTCGTTGCCGCAGGCGTAGCGCCTAGGCTTGCGGGTGCTGGGCTGGTGGCCGGTTTGCCCATGTTTTGCAGCAGCGCGAGATTGGCCTGGCTTTCTGCTTTTAAGTTGGCCTTCAGGCTGGTGGGTAGCAGCTCCACCACCACCGCCTTGTTCAGGTCGATGTAATGGTTCAGCGCAGCTTGCACCTGATCCAGCGTCACGCGTTCCACGCGATGCACATGGGTCAGATAGTCCTGCAAGGAGCCAATGGTCACGTTGTAGCCAATGCTGGAGGCGGTGCCGTCGGTGGTTTCATTCTCAAAGATGAAGTCCTTGAGGTATTGGGTTTTCGCCTTATCCAGTTCGGCCTGCGTGATGCCCTCGGTTTTGAGTCGCATCAGTTGGTTGAGGACTTCCTTTTTCACGGCTTCGCGGTTTTCGGGCTTGGCTTCGGCGTCCACCACAATCAGGCCGGAATACTTTTGGGTGTAATTGCTGGCCGAAACGCCCGTGGCCAAAGGCTGATCTTCCTTCAGTGCCTTGTAGAGTCGAGAACTTTTTCCACTGCCCAGCGCCAAAGTAGCGATATCGAGGGCATAGACATCATCCGGGTTTTGCTGCGCGGGCCCCAACAGACCCACGGCCAAATACGCCTGCGAGATACTGGGGTTTTCCAGTACCTGACTTTGGGCCGCAGCGGGCGGCTGCACAGCCGTCACTTTGGGGGCCTGATAGTTTTTAGGGGCCAAAAACGGAGGGGCGGGGAAGGCCTTTTGTACCAGCGCTTTCACCTGCTCCGGGTTCACATCACCCACAATCACGGTGTTAAAGTTCTGGGGTTGATACCAGTAGTGGTAGTACTCCAGAATGGCTTCCCGAGGGACGTTGGCGATGTTTTCCTTGGGGCCCAGCGTGTCTAGGCCGTAGCCGTGCTGGTTGTACATTAGCTTGGAGAGGGCCACATACATCTGGCGATCCGGGTTGTCGTTGGCCCGGTTGATTTCTTCCTGCACCACCTTGCGCTCCTGGGGCAGTTCCTTGGGCGGGATGGCGGCATGCACCATCATATCGGCATGCAGATTGAGCGCTTCTTCAAAGTAAGGCGTGGCGGTGGTGATGTAAAAATGGGTGAAATCGTCGCTGGTGGCCGCGTTAAACTGAGCCCCGCGCGATTCCAGAATGCGATCCAGCTGGCCGGGCTTGTATTTATCGGTGCCCTTAAACAGTAGGTGCTCCAGAAAGTGAGACACGCCGTTGATCTGGGTGGTTTCATTCACCGAGCCGGTTTTCACCCAGGTATCGATGGTCACGATGGGCTTGCTGTGGTCTTCTTTAATCAGCAAGGTTTGCCCGGTGGGCAGGTGGTATTCCGTGATTTTGGGCGTGCCGTCTTCGGCCAGCGCGAGGCCGGGCAAGCTGCCCAGTGCAATGCTGGCAGCCAGGCCAATGCTCAGGAAGAGTGGCATGCCCTTGCGGCGTGTATCATGTGGAAGATTGCTCTGAGTCGTTGACCGGGATGAACGTTGGGAAATAGGGGGGGGGACAGGCATGGCGGGTTTAGCCTTTCTATCAACTGAAACTCTTCTATCGTGAAATGGAGTCTGCTGCGTTAGTGGAGAACATTAGACACGCTTCCAATAGTAAGCGGCAATGGCTTTTGCAGATTTGGGTCATGGAATTAACCGTGGGAAGCCCTCAAGACTCTTTCAGTGGGTTGCGTTCGTCTGGGAGCGATTATAGCAGAAATCGGCAATCCATAGGAGGATTGCCGATTTGCGGGTCTTTGGCTTCGGGGATTAAACGCGAAGATACGCTTTAATGCCCTGAAACATGGCGTTCAGCAGGCCGATGTTAGACATCGGATCGATGCCACCTGAGGTCAGGTGGTGCTGGAAACGCGCTTGCCAGTAAGGGTAGATGTCTTCCTTGCTCAGTTCCAGAATGCTGGCGATGGCGTACAGTTTGGCCCAATCCAGGGGCATGGGCAGCGCGCCGCGCCACATATCCACAATCTCCAGGCGTTGGGTGCGGGGGAAGCGCTTGAGGAACTGCACGTTGCTCAGGCCTTGCTCGCGTTGCATGTTTTTCAGGAACTCAATCCCTTGATCCATTAAGCGAGGTTCTTCCGGGCGTTTGTACTCGGGGAAGGATTCGGGTTCAATTTCCATGACCACGGCCACGCGTTCCAGGGTGGTGGTGCGGGTGGAAAAGGCGATATTTTCATCGATCAAGCTGTACACATAAGACAGCGTGACGCCGATCATCTCGGCAAAGTCTTTTTTGTGCAGATTGGCTTCTTCCAGGAAGGCAACCAGACGTTGACTGCTGTTCAATGCGGTTAATCCTGCGGGTAATTTCTCTCTTAACTCGGTAGTGGTACTTACCATGCTGTATTCCCCTCTATACTTGGATACTCAACGCTGCAGCCGTCGCCAAAACCCGGGACGACCGCTTTTGCTCTGCTATTCTCGGTGTGATTACCAGTAAATGATGAAACCTGCCATTTGAAGTTTCGCATGAATAGAACCTGTATAAACCAAAGACTAAAGTTTGCCATTATTCTAGCAAAAACTGTCCATAAAAACTTGAACGGCATGGTCAAAGTTGAACAATTTTTGTACCTATAATGCACCTTCTGCCAGAGTTCATACTAAACCGGGCACAAGTTTTTTTGTCTATAGATTGTTACAAAGTGTAAAGATTCAGTCTCTGGAGGAGGGCGCTTTTTGAAGTCATCGGCTAAACTGGAGATTATCGAACGGTGAAAATCCGCTTGCCGCAATCAAAGGTTCAATGTGATGACTGAGACCGAAGTGAAATTAAGCCAACTCCAGCAAAATATAGCTCATTTAACGGCTGTGTCTGAAGAGGGTTGGGTCCTGCAATGGGGAAACACCCCCCAGACCTCATTTGAGATCGTCTGCCGCAAGGCAAACGCCATTCAGGTGGAGCAGTTGGAAGCCGTTTTAAACGAAGGCTACAGCAAAGCCGTTCATACCACCCCTTAGACCTGCAACTGGTCTGGCTTTTTGTTAAAGTGAGTGTGTTCCTGTAAACAATGCATCAATCGAGTGGTCGGTGATCATTTTGTGATGGCGTTATGACGTCGCAATGGGTGAGGCTGACCCTGCGTTTTGCGTTTTAGTGCGGTTTCATCCCGGCGATCTGGCCGCTTTGGGCCCGTTTGCAGGAAGTGCTTTTGGTTTGACGCAAAAGGGCCGGTTGTTTGACGGAGTCACTGAAAATTTACACCTTACAATCTGGCGCGCTCAGCGGAATTGAAAACATGGCGCTGGATGAAGCCCTGCTGGAATCCCTGCGCGCGGCAGAATCAGTACAAACAGGCCAAGTGACGGAGCCTGATTCAGATGCTTCGCCGGTGTTGATAGTGCGGACGTATTGCTGGGAAGAGCCCACGCTCTCTCTGGGCGTGAATCAGCAGGTGCGGGATGTTGAGTTTTTGCTGGATTTTTATGGCCAGCAGTCGGGGTCAGGCCCCGTGCGGGCCGTAGTGCGCCGTCCCACTGGGGGGCGAGCCATTTTGCATGGCGAGGATATTTCCTATGCCTTTATTACCAACGATCCCGCGGTGTTAAAACTATCCCTGAAGGCCTCATACCAGATTTATGCCGATATTGTGCGCTCTGCCTTGCAGCGGTTGGCCTTGTCGGTACAAGCCTCAGCGTCTGCCGGAGAGCGGGACTATCTGCGTTCGCCGGTGTGCTTTGAAACGAATACCCCTTCCGATTTGCTGGGGCCAGAGGGCAAAAAGCTGACCGGTAGCGCCCAATTGCGCCGGTCTGGCGGGTTGCTTCAGCATGGCGCAGCTTTTTTGGCCCCTTATGGCGTGACCGAGGCCATGTTCAGTCAAGCCCTGTTTGAGGCCACCGCGCAAGCGTTTGATCGGCCTGTGGTGCCTTATCCCCAATCCCACTGGGAGGCATTGGTTCCGGCATACCAAACTTTGCAGGCGAGTTACGCGAAAAGCTCCGGGGCGATATTGGCCAAGGTGCCCACAATCAGCGGATCCCACTTCACGCCGGATTCTTTCTGAAGCGTGGCCAGCGCTTCCGCGTGGCTGAGGGGCTCGCCCCGGTAGGGTCGCTCTTGGGTCATGCCGTAATAGGCGTTGGCCACCGCCAAAATGCGCGAGCCCAGCGGAATGCTGCGCCCCTTCAGGCCTTCCGGGCCGCTGCCGTCCCAACGTTCAATCTGGTAGTGCACATAGGGAATCACTTCAGAGAGGAAGTTGATTTTGACCAGCAGATTGACTCCCACGTTGGGGTGATCCCGCAGGCGATCCCACTCTTGCGGGTTGAGCTGCTCTTTTTTGCGAATTATTTCTTGAGGGATATGCATTTTGCCCAACGAGCCCAGCAGTCCGGCCAGATAGATCAGATCAATCGATTTTTCGTTGAGCTCTAAGGCCTCGGCAATGGCGTGGGCTAGCGTGCCCACCTGTTTGGAGTGCCCCTGGGTGAAATTGCAGCGGGCATCGACCGCACTGGAGAGGGCTTCCACGAATTCTTGCTGATGAATGCCCAGATCCGCGATACTTTCGGTGATTTGCGCGCGCATGTTCAGTAAGGCATTGCTGTCTGCCTTGTGGTGATGAATGAGGTTTTGCGCCTCGGCCACCAAGGCTTGCAGGCGCATGCCGGTTACGAATACGGTCGCTATCACTTGGGCCAATTGCACGGCTTCCTCGTTAAAGACCGCGCCTGTATAAGATTCGAGCAGCAACACGCCCAGTTGCTTTTGGCCTTCCCGCAAGGGGGCGGCCAGCACGCTGCGGGTCTGGGATTGTCCTAACCGTTCAATGGGGCGCCAGTTGGGCTGGATGGTCACTTGGGCATGGGTTACGGGATTGTAGCCCTGATAGACATCGCAAATTAAATTTAACGCCTTGGTGGGAATGCTGATTTCCCAGCGTTGGGTGCTGTCCAGCGCCAGCGACGTCCCGGTGAGGCTGAGGGCGCTTTCGCCGTTTTCCGGCGTGGCGCTTTGAAACACGTGGCAGGCATCCACCTGAAACATGCCCGCCAGCGTGGCGGCAATCGAATCGTAAATCAGGAAGCCTGCCTGGGCATCCAGGCCCAGCACGCCCAGGGTTTTGTCCATGGAATAAATCTGAATCAACTCTTCCAGCTGTGCTTTTAGCTTGTCGGGGTCATCGCTCAGGCGGTGGCTGATTTTGCGCAGCAAGTCATCGGAGATAAAGGATTCCGCCACAAAGTCCCCAATATTCAAGGCATAAATGGCCTCTAGCGGATCATTCGCGCCTTCGCCTTTACCGGGTGGATTCCCCGCTAAACTAGAGCCGCGAGGGGCGGGTTCCTTTTTGAGGCTGTGCTTTTTGCTGCTTTCCAACGGGCAATCTCCAGGACTTGGGGTGGGTGGATGCTAGTGCAAGAAGGGCTGGGCGCGAGTTTGCCCTTATTTTCGGGGTGGGCTTCTCGTCCTGAAATCCTTATCGGCACAAGGTAGAAACTCTTTAAGAAAAAAGTATGGACCGTTACAACATTTTATAATGCATTTCAGGTCATGCGCGTTTCAGTTGCTTCTGGGTTTGTTAAAATAGAACAAAAAAAGGCCTGGCGTTTAGCCAGGCATAATGTGGTCTCCCCCTTAAGCAAAATTGAAGCGTTTCCGCAAAATTCACTTTGATCACTGGGCGTCTTACCTGAACTATCAGGGCGCTTTCGTTGTGTCCAACCAATACCTGTAAAACTTTTCAGCAGTGCTTGTTCATTGCTCCAATCGCTGGTTTTCTGTTAAGCTCTCCTGTTGATTGCATAAACGATTTTTTATGAATTCTTGTGCTACAAATTAATTAATTGTTTTTAAAATGATCAATCAGATAATTGACTAGCCTGGTAATGTCATGTGAAGGATTCTTAATATTAGGGGTTCATCGCGTGCGTGATGCAGGACTTGCCAGCGACCTCTGGAGTGGTTAGGCTAAGGGGATACACAGAGGAAGAGGATGATGGGTTTTGCAGGAAGCACCGCGCAGTATTTTTCAGTCCCCCGGTCAGGTGGCCGGTAGTGGGAATGTGGCCAATGCGGCGATTGTGACCAACGCCCTCACCAAGCGCTTTAAGAGCAAGGATGGCACGGTTGAGGCCCTGCGCGGCGTGAGCTTTACCGTTGAGCGCGAGCGCATATTCACCATTCTGGGGCCGAACGGGGCCGGTAAAACCACCCTCCTGCGGATTCTCACCACCATGATGCGCCCCACTTCGGGCACGGCTCATATTGAGGGCTACGAAATCGGCCGCCAGAATATCCACATCCGGAATTTGATTGGCATCGTGGCTCAGGACAATCATTTTGATAAATATCTGACTGTCTGGCAAAATCTGGTGCTCCATGCCCAGATGCACGGCCTGGAAAAGCCGGATTACACCCGGCGCATCCATGAGTTGCTGGAGCGGGTGAACTTGCTGGATCGGCGCAACGATTATCTCGATAACTTCTCCGGCGGCATGCAGCGGCGGGTGGCCCTGATTCGAGCTTTGATCCATCAGCCCAAGCTGTTGTTTATGGATGAACCCACCACGGGCCTGGATCCCTCTGCCCGGCGGGAAATCTGGGATACTTTGCAAGATCTCAAGCGCCGCACCACTGTGATTTTGACCACGCATTACATGGAAGAAGCGGATCGCTTGAGTGATCATATTTTGATACTCAATCAGGGTGAAGTGATGATGAGCGGCACCGCTCAGGAGCTGAAGCAGCACCTTTCTCCGCCGGGGATTTATGAACTGCACCTGAACACCCCCACAGCGGCCCAGACGCTAACTCAATTGGCTCCCTTCATCCATCAGGCCAGCGTGATGGATGAACAAAGCCTGCGCTTTCAGTTGAATCAGCCGGAGCAGTTGAGCGAGATCCTCCAGCATGTGCCCGCTGCCGATGTGAAATCTCTGGGTTTGGCGCAGGCGGATTTAGAGACGGTTTATCTCAGTGTGGCGGGGCACCCTATGCCCTTTTCGGCACAGGCCGGGGCCAATGCTGCTGCGCCGTCGGGTGACCGCCGCTCAGGCGGGGAGGGTGCGCCATGAAACTGATTTATTTCCGCCGGGGCATTCTGCCCATTGCCAAAAAAGTACTGCAACAGGAAGGCCAAGGTTGGCTGAATGAGACCGTGAACACCATTGCCTTGCCTTTTACCTTCTTTTTGGCCTTTGGGCTGGGCTTGCGGGGCTATATCTCGGATGTGGGCGGGGTGTCTTACATGGCTTTCCTTACGCCGGGCCTGATCACCATGACCATTCTGCTGGAAGCCTACCGCACCGGGGCCTGGGGCCTCTGGCTGGACCGCTGGCATCAGCGCATGCTGGATGAGTACCGCATTAAGCCCGTGCATACCACCGACATTATTATGGGCGAGATTTTGGGTGGTTTTCTGGTGGCCTTGCTCAAGGGCATTGTGGTGGCCCTGATTTTATTGATGGTTTCTCCAGTACAGATTCAATGGTCGGCCCTGCCGCTCTACTTTGCGCTGGTCTTTCCGGGCTGCATCTTTTTTACCTGCATGGGCACCATGGTGGGGACTTCGTTCCCCAAGCCGGATCATATTGCCCAGTCTCAGGCCATTTTTATTACGCCCTTGTTGTATCTGGGGGGCTTGTTCTTCCCGATTTCGGCTTTGCCGGGTTGGTTACACCCCATCGTTACGTGGCTGCCCACTACGGCGGCCTTTGAAGGCGGTCGGGATATTCTCCTGCACGGGCATATTCACAGCTTTTACCTGATCGTGATGTGGGTGTGCGCCCTGCTCAGCTTTGTGGGGGCCACCTGGCTCTTCCGGGAAAAACTGTCGGAATAGCGCACTGATTTTTGCTGGGGAAGCTCGTGGCAAAATGCGGGCTTTCCTTTATATATATGAATAAAGTGGTTTTCTGTCCTCCGACTGAATGAACTGTGGGGGCGGGCTTCTGCATTTTGTTTTTCTGATTTTCCGAAAAAAGGCCCCAAAAAAGTAAAGTTTTGTATCGCCGTGCCGAAGACTGAAATATAGCCGCTCCAGGGATGGAGCATTGGGCAAAATGGATTACCGCCGGGTCATGTTCAGCGAATTTGATGCGCAGGGGGATGTTCCCTGCCCTGAGCCTCCTTTGGCTCTAGTTCAGTCATTTTATTGGCATTTTATTGGCATCAACCTGTGTTGTTGTTCGCAACGGCTATGGTTGCAAGTGAAAGGCGCAGAGTGAGTTATGAATCAACCATTTCGTTCAGAGTCCCAGGCCCATTCAGTATCGGTGCACTTTCCCCTTTCCCGTTTGCCGGAACTTAGCGCATCCTCCAAGATTTCCGCCGAGCATTTTTTGAAGTTGGGCAATCAGCACTACAACCAGTACCTCTCCCGCTCCCAAAAGAAGGATCTGGATCTGGCTATCACCCATTTCAAAGAGGCCCTGGAGATGAACCCCACGCTTCCTGAAGCCTATGTGAAACTGGCCTCCGCCCTGTGGGACAAGGGTGTGATTTCGATTGATCTCGCCATCGATTATTGCGATACCGGCGTGCGCTTAGATCCCAATTACAGCGAAGGTTATCTGTTTAAGGGCTACTTTCTGCGCCGGGCGGGCAAACTGACCGAAGCCAGCGATCATTTTCAGCTGGCCATTAGCAAGGTGGGCGCACTGGGTGCGGCAAAAGCGCGCATGGCCCTGGGGCGCGTGCTGATTCAACAGGCCAATCTCTCTTACGAAGCCTCTGGCCAGCAACGTATGACCATGACGATGGCGGGATTGCAACAATTTGCCTGGGGCTGCTGCCTCTTGCCCATGAACCCCTCTGTGTTTCAGGTGCTCCAAAACGCGGTTTGGGCGGATTTACAAGTTTTCAGCCTGATGGCCATGGCGCGCCTGATGAAACTGAGTGGCCTACGGGTGGGTGCCCGTGCGGTGTACCGCTGGGCCAACCGTCAGTTGCCCAACGAGGGCATCTTCTTTCATCTGCTGGGCGATCTGTATATGGAAACGGATGACATTGAGCCTGCGATCTCGGTCTACAACCAGGCTAAGCTGCTCGATCCCGAGAATCCCATGCTGCACAAAAAGCTGGGGCACGCGTATAACCAGTGCAAAGACACCGTCAACGCGGCCAAAAATCTGGAAAAAGTGGTCGACACCGAAGCGGCTGATTTCGACACCCTGTACGCGCTGGGCCGCATCTACAGCGACAACACGGATTACATGCGCTCGCTCTATTATTTCAAGGAACTGCTGGCCAAGGAGCCGGAAAACCCGTATCTGCACAGCAACGTGGCCTTCATTCTGTTCAAGATGGAGGACTATGACGGGGCCATCCAGGAGTATCAAGAGGCCGTGCGTCATGGCAAGGATCCGCTCTGGACGGCCACTGTGGCCCAGACCTTGGGCACCATTTATTATCAGGTGCGCCAAGATCTGGAATCGGCGGCGCGCGTATTCGGGCTGGCCTACCAGCTCGATCCCAACGATCTGGAATGCCTCTCCATGCTGGGCGATATTTATACCGAGCAGTGCAACTATGAAACTGCGATTGAGGTATACCGGCACATTCTCAGCCGAGAGCCGGACAACGCCGAGTGCTACAACTATCTGGGCTACCTGCTTTGGCAAATGGACAAGAATGATGAGGCCATCGAGGCCTACAATCAGTCGCTGGCCCTGAGTGGGGACAACGCCATCGCCTATAACAATCTGGGCGTGATTTATCTGGATGAAAAGTGCCAGCTGGCCAGCGCCCTGAACATGTTTGAGCGCGCCCTCTCCTGCAAGCCGGATTACACGCTGGCCCGCTTCAATGTGGGCCGTACGCTAGAGGCCATGGGGCAGACCGCCGAGGCGGCCAAGTCCTATACCATTGCGCTGGAAATGAACATTGAAAATCAGGAGCTGGAAATGGTCGAGATCAAAGACCGACTGGAGAACCTGTTTCAGGTCTAGCGACGAGTTCCGGCACGGCGGTGGGCGTTAAGCTCAAGCCCAAACGCATGGCTTGCAGCATGCCAGCGGCTTCCTCGTAGCTGCGGGCGTGGCGGATGCATGCCTTGCGGCGGGTGGGCGCGGCTTCAAAGCAGGTGGCATCCACGGCCAGCACGGTGGGGTTGTTTTCAATGGCAATCACCGGGATCTGTCGCTGCAGGGCGGCCAGCACGGGCAGTCCGCCCAAGGCGTTGGCGGGCACCACTAACGCCGAGAGCTGATCGATGCACAGATCGCCGCTTTGCGCGTTGCTTTGCGGGATTAACGCCGGCGAGCGATGCAATCCGGTCAGCACACAGGGCAAGAACGTGGGCGCGATAAACTCGGCGGCGGTGCGGGGATCCAGAATTTCATCCGTGACGGGCATGGCCTTTTCCCAGCTGAATACCGGTGCGTTGGCGCAAGGGATGCCCAGTTCGGATACCACCAGATGGGAGAGAATGGCCTCAATGCCGCCAATGGGATCAACGCCCCCGCCTTCTTTGTATTGGGCTTCCATATGGTGATCCAGGGCTTCTGGGTCGGGGAGCAGGGTGCAGAGAGCAATGGCCGTCGCGCCTTGGGCCTGAAGCGCCCGGCAAGCGCTGAGTACCACTTCGGGGTTGCGTAGGTAGCCGCTGGAGCAGCCTGAGGGCGTGATTTGCAGGCCCGTTTCAATGGGGGCCTCCGTGTCGGTGTAGGCGATGATGTCTACCCCGTAGACGGATTTCACCGCGTTGATGGTGTTGATGTGCAGAATGCGCATTTCGGGCGACATGCCTGCATCCAGCACCACGCCCACTTTGTTCTGGATCACGGGACGGAGCGCCCAAAGCCCTTGCATGAAGTGGTCCAGCCCGTAGCCTTCCACATAGAGGGCGTTTTCGGGCAGACGTTGAAACACCGCCGCGTTGGCCACGTTGGGATGCGTAATTAGCACGTCGCTCACGCTGGCCAGCAGGTTGAGATACGGCGTGGCATCTCCGGCAAAGCCCCCAATGGCTGCGCCGATACCCGTTGGTACCAGCATGCCCACCACAAAGGGCGGCTGAGGGCGGGGCTTCATCATGAGCCTAGGCCTTGTAAACGCGCTGTTCGCGATGGGGAAAAGAAAAAGGCTGCTTTCTGAGTGAACATGCGAATGAAAGACCTTGTAAGGGTTCAACTTGAAAGTGGTTCAAAAAGTGTTTCAAAAGAGGGGAGAAAGAGGATTAAAAGCAGCAACGCGCTTACTGAACCACACCGATAAACGGCAAATTGCGGTAGTAGCCAGCAAAGTCCAAGCCATAACCGACCAAGAACTGGTTCCCAACGGGGAAGCCGGAGAAGTCCACGCGCACATCCTTCTGGCGGGCTTCTTTTTTGTCCAGTAGCACCGCCAGCTTTAGGCTACGGGTGTGGTGCAGGCTGGTCAGGTAATCCATAAAAAAGTTCAGAGTCAGCCCGGTATCAATAATATCTTCCACAATCAGCACGTCTTCATTGGTCAGCGACGGCAGGGAGAGATCCACCGCTTGCACGGTACCAGAAGAGGTTTGGCCGTCGCCGTAGCTGGCCAGCCGCACGAACTCAATCTGACAGGGGATTTTAATGTGTCGCACCAGGTCGGCCAGAAACATAAACGACCCTTTGAGCACCGCAATGATGATTAGCTTTTCACAGTTGGGATAAGCGGCGTTAATCTCGGCGGCCATTTCCTGAATGCGGGCTTGCAGTTGGGCTTCACTGAAATGGACATCCAGTTGTTCGGGTTTGTAGGTGGATGAGTGGAGGGTCATGTTAAGGTTCGGCTCCTGTGGACACAGCCTCTTCGGGCTCTTCTTCAGATAAATCGGTTTCTGTGGTGTAGGATTCGGCAGCATCGAGATCGCTGAGATCGTCCGCATCCAGCTTGCCGTAGGTAATTTCTTCAGGCTCGCCGCGTGAAGGCCGTTTGTCGTCTTCCTCTTCCACGATAATCACCGGCGGCGGTGGGGGCGCTGGATGATTGAGGCCGGGCAAAATCTTCAGCAAGTGTGTGGGGACGCTTTTCGGTTTGAGCACCAGCTTCTGGTTAATGCCCAGTCCGGGCGCCCAAAGGATCTCGTTGCCCAGCGCCAGCACTGGCATCCGATCCCGTTCAAAGCGGGGCACCCCCCGGTTGATGAGGAATTTCTTGAAGCGTACCGGCACATCCATCCCCATGGGCTGGAATTTATCACCGGGGCGGCGGGTGCGCAGTTCCAGCGGCTTATCCGCAAACTGGGACAGGTTCACATACACTTGCTGGCTGTCGTTGGGGCGAATGGGCGAGATGGAAATTTTCTCCGGCTCATACCAGGGCAGCGCAAACAGGCTGAGATTCAAGGCGGGCAGTTCCACCGGGCCCGGAATCGTCACGGGCGCGACCGGGGCGCTGGGAAGCGCTTCGGGTGGGGCCAGCAGGCGCAGTTTATTTTTATACAGCGATAGGAAACGGCTTTTCTCGGCTTCGCCCTTCACCATGGACTTCAGCGAGGCATCCATATTCTTGCGGCCTTCGCCCTGAATGAATTGCAGCACATCTTCCACGGTCTGAAAATCAGGGTGAATGTCCTGGCTGTTTAAAAATCGCTTCAGCACCCGGCGCTGATACGGCAGACTGAGCTGGTTGAAGCGCACCGCATCCAGGTGCGGGCCGTCCTTGTCTTCCCCGTAGATGTCTTGCCAGATGTCCTGAATGGCTTTTTCGATGATCTGTAAATCCCCATCGGCCACCAGACTGAGGCGAAACAGGGAGTTTTTCACCTGAGGAAAGGCCTCTTCCAGTACAGGTAAAATCTGGTTGCGGATGCGGTTGCGTTGACGCGCCAAATCCTGATTGGTGGGGTCGTTGAAAAATTCAATTTGGTGCTGGCGAATGAACTCTTGCAAGGTTTTGCGGGCAATATCCAGCAGGGGACGCAGAATGGGCGTGGGGCTGCCGTGAGCCGCATCCAGTTGCAGCCGCTTTTGAATGCCGGATAGGCCATCAATGCCCGTGCCGCGCAGAATGCGGAACAGGGTGGTTTCAATCTGGTCATCGGCATGGTGCGCCGTGAGAACCGCATCGGCCCGCAAATCGTGGGCCAGTTGGGTCAGTTGCCGGTAACGGCCCTGGCGGGCAGCGTTTTCGGTCTTGGGTAAATTTAAATCCGCCTGAATAATCACCAGCGGCGTGTTGGTTTTCTGGCAGTTGCGATGCACCAGGGGCAGTTCTTCCGGCATGCTGCCGCGCCAGCGGTGATTGAAATAGGCCGCTGTGACATCCAGCGGGACTTTCTGCTTGATCTCGTTCAGCAAAAAGAGCAGCGCGGTAGAATCCGCTCCGCCCGAGTAGCCCAAAACCAGATGGGTTCGGGGTGCTGAGCGCAGGAGACCTTCCATCTCCAGGTTTTCAATAACGGCTTCCAGAATCATGCTTAAAACAACGTCTGCCCAAAAAACAGAAAAAGCCACGCCAAGGGGGAGTTTTCGGCGAGCTTCCCAATATGCTAAACTTTACTTCAAAATCCCCCTTTTCTCAAGCGAGAACTCTGTTTGTGCGCTTGAGACGCTCTGAAATTAACCCATTGAAGGCTGTGCAGTATTGTGAGGAGCATTGACACCATGCCAGGGATTCCATTGTTGCCTGTTCAGTTGGATTGGAGACGGAAGTGCCGGGGCGGTCTGGCCGTGTTGCTGGTACTGTCGGCGACACTCTCCATGTTGCCCCCGTCCGGTTGGGCCTCGGTGCATTTGCCGGGTGGCATCGGACAACCGGTTTTCTATCCGGACTTGATTGCCGATGTGGCCGAGAAGGTCGCCCCTTCCGTGGTGAGCGTGAACGTGGAGAAAACCGCCACGCTCAACGCGCCCGATTTGTCCGGTTTGCCCTTTGGCGATGAGCTGATGAAGCGTTTTTTCGGGATGAGTGGTGGCGGGGATGGCTCGCCCTTTACGCCCTTCGGCGGTGCGCCGGGGCAGTCGGCTCAGCGCACCATTACCGGGAACGGCTCCGGGGTGATCCTGAGCCAGGATGGCTACATTCTCACCAATAATCATGTGATTGCCTCCGTGGATAAGGTTTCCATCACTCTGAATGACGGGCGTCAGTTTCCGGCGCGCCTGATTGGCCGGGATACATACTCAGATGTGGCCGTGCTGAAGATTGACGCCCCAGCTCATCTCACCGCTATTACGCTGGGCGATAGTGATAAACTGCGTCCGGGAGAGTGGGTGATCGCGGTGGGGAGCCCCTTGGGCTACGATCACACGGTGACCCAAGGCATTGTCAGCGCCCTGTCGCGTAAAATCCCGGCCCTGAACTCCAACGTCAGCTTTATTCAGACCGATGCGGCGATTAATCCGGGCAATTCCGGCGGCCCGCTGGTGAATCTGCGCGGGGAAGTGATTGGGATCAATACGGCAGTCTCCGGGCGTGGCCAGAATATTGGCTTTGCCATTCCCATTAACGAGGTCAAGCAGATTGCCAATACCCTGATTGCGGGCAAGCCCTTGGTGCGTCCGTGGGTGGGGTTGTCGATGGTGGCCCTGAATGCGGATTTGGCCCAGCATGTTGGCTTGCCGCCCACCACGCAGGGGGTGCTGATTGCACAAGTCATGCAGAATTCCCCGGCCTATCAGGCGGGACTCATGCAGAGCGACGTGATTCAGCAGGTGGACGGGCAGGCGGTGATCCAGCCGGAAGCGGTGCAGGCCGTGATCCGCAGTAAACCGCTGAACACCACGCTGGTTTTAGGCATTCTGCGCAACGGGCATCCCATTCAGGTGAAAGTGACCACGCAGCCCTTGCCGGAAAACAGCGAGAGTCTGGTGCCGAGTCATATTCTGATCAAACCTCGCAGCGGCTCCTAGTCGGGGCTGTGTGAGGTGGCGGGAGTCACTCCGCAAAAAAAAAACGCCAGTGCGTGAGCAATGGCGGTTCAATACTTGTCTGAGTAGAGTAAAAGGTAGGTAGAAGTTAGTGGAAAGTGATAACGTCCTCGATGCTTTCGCGATGAGTGTGCTACCAAGTGTATAAAAACAATCTGAAGGATTTTGATGTTAAAGCCTAAAGATATGTAAAGTCGAGCTTCCGGATGTGCGGCAGCCATCAGTTTTATCGCCTTTGGGTGGTTGGTTAGGGTGAGGAGAAGGGATTGCTTAAAACGTGTTCAATCTCCGCAGGCGTATGACCGGCCCACTGGATTCGACCGGCCACAATGGGGTGGTGGTAGTCGCTCTTGGCGATGGAGCCGTTGCCCTCGATGATTAAAATGGGTGGCGCCACAAACCACTTGAACACCGCTCGGGCCATCCTCCCGAAAAAAGTATCCAGCCAGGCGGCTTTTTGCGTGGGGTCGAGCGGGTGGTTTTCCTCATATTGAAAGCGGACACTGTGCAAGGTGGTCTGACTTTGCTGCAAGGCCTCGATGCGCCAGATGATTTCATCAGCGAACTCGTAAGGCATCAGTTCCTGTTCGGCGGTGACCAGTTGGCCGGTGGTCGGGTCGACTTTTAAATCTGCGCCGCTGGGCTTGGTGATAACGCTCTCGGGCAGCACGCCCTTAGGGGTTTTGACAGTGAGCGGGCGATGTTCGTTCAGCCAGCGGGCCAGCGCGCGCACTTTGGTTTTGGGCACATCGCCCAACGGGGCCAGCGCGCCAGACATATCCCCGTTGACGGTGGCATAGCCCAGATAAAATTCCGACTTATCAGAGGTGGCCACGGGGAGCGCCCGATACTCATTGCCCAGTTGTCTCAGCAGCGTGGCCCGCGAAATGGCTTGTACGTTGTCTGCCGCATTCGAGCGGGCATCTTGAGTGCCCCAGTGCCCGTTGAGTTTCTGGGGTATGGTTTGCAAGCCGTCCGAGAATGTCTGTGTAATTTGCCCAATGGGGATTTCCACCAGCGTAATGCCCAGATTATCGGCCAGCGTTTGGGCATCCTGTCGGCTGCTGTCCGGGGTGATCTCTGACGGCATGCTCACGCCCAGCACGTTTTCGGGGCCGAGGGCGTCGGCTAGTAAAACCACTGTCACGGCGGAATCCAGCCCACCGGAAAGCCCCAACAGGGCGCGCTGAAAGCCGGTCTTGCGGAAATAATCCCGAATGCCTTGCAGGAGGCATTCATAGGTTCGCCCCAGATCGCTGGTATCGTAAGCGTTAAAAGTTTTGGGCGCGCTGAGGGTGGCTTCCAGGCCTAATGGCAACGGTGCCATGGTGCCCAGTCCCAATACCAGTCCCAATAAAGGGTTAATGATCAGGAACTGCTCCTCAAAGGACTTCCCACGCGCGGTGAGTTCCCCTTGGGCGTTATACACCCGGCTGGCCCCGTCAAAGGCGATTTCATCCACGGTGCCCACCTGATTGACATAGACCAGCGGCAAGCTGTACTTGCGGCTCAGGTGGCTGCACAGGTTGTGTTTCATTTGCTCCTTCCGGGAGCGGGTAGGTGAGGCTGAGAGGTTGATGATCGCTGCCGGTCGTTGGGCGGCCAGTGTCGCGATGGGATCATGTGCATATAGCGGTTTTTCAAAGAAGTCGGCATCGTTCCATAGGTCTTCACAGATGGAGATGCCGTAGCGGTGCCCATGAATATCGATGAGGTTGGCTGCGGCCCGGTTGCTGTCGTTCGGGCTCTCTGGCTTGCCTAGCGCGTTGGCTGGAAAAACACCCGCCTGATGGGCGCCTTCAAACTGGCGGGCATCCTCAAATTCGGCGTAGGTGGGAATCAGGTTCTTGCGCACGATACCCTGAATCTGCCCGTTTCCCAGAATGGCCACGGCATTATAGTAGGCTTTGCCGGTTGTTTTGGGGGAGGGCGTGGTGGCGGACTTGATGTCATCGCCTGTCTGGTATCGGGGTTCCACAAAACCCACCAGTGCATAAGTTTGGCCGGTACGTTTGGCGATGGCCTGCAGCCATTTCAGGTTTTCCTCCACCAGAAAGGGATGACGCCCAATGACATCCCGAGGGGGATAGCCCATCAGGGCCAGTTCTGGAAAGGCGATCAGATCCAGGCCCAGGGCTTCGGCGGTATCGATGTAAGTCATAATCTGGCGGGCGTTGCCTGCCAGATCGCCGGGGCTGGTGTTGATCTGGCCCAGCGCCATAAAGCCTTGTCCCCGATCGCCCAGCGCCTGCCGAATCGACTTGGTTAAATCCGATAACGTGGCAGCATGTGCCTGGCTCGGCGGCGCTTGCAATGCCGTATTCAGTTGCGCTTCCCAAAGGGGTAGCTGGGTTTGCAGATTTTGCCATTGAGGCGAAGGGGTGGAGCGGGTCATGCGTTAGCCTTGATCGTTTGTTTGGACTCAGGAGTCCATATTCAGTAGGGCGGACTCTGGGCGGATGCGTTCTATTTTACCCCAAGGATGCCGTTGCCTTTGGGATGTGTGCTTGCCAGAGTAAATGTCTGGTATTTGGGGTGTTTTATACGGCCTTTGTAACAAAAGCTCAATATGTTTATCTTTTTAGGCAATTCATGAAGCGTTCTGGTTTTTATATGAGTATAAGAATCAAGGGATGTAAAAAGTCGAATGTCTGGCAACACGCACGGTATCGTGTCAGCCCATCGACAGTGAGTGTAACAGGGATGTGTGTTCCATAACCGGATGGAGTGAATGTATCGGATGAAATCAATTTTTTAGTCATTT
The DNA here is from genome assembly GCA_903866275.1 of Vampirovibrio chlorellavorus. Classification (GTDB taxonomy): domain Bacteria; phylum Cyanobacteriota; class Vampirovibrionia; order Vampirovibrionales; family Vampirovibrionaceae; genus Vampirovibrio; species Vampirovibrio chlorellavorus_D. Next base: position 102,381 of record CAIPMU010000002.1, read on the forward strand.
TTTCAGTGCTTGATGTGTACTTGAGGAATGAATGGATTGATGTATCGTCAGAGCGATTGCGAGCAAGGCTCACGCTCAAGGGATGACTATTGCCTGGTTGTCGCACCTGAAAAACAGTGTGGCGTGAATTGACAGGTCATTATCATACTTTTTACCCATTCAAATGTTAGTAATTAACAGGAATCAGCGGAGCAGAATCGCTCCCCAAGCAGATTTTAGTAGCATGACACGGTAGGGATAGTGGAAACACTCAGGTAATCTATTGCATTTTCTCTTTCTCTTCTCTCTCCAATCAACAGGCAACGAATAGTTGCCTTTTTTTTTGCCTTTTTTACAGCTTGCGGTGGGCCGTAATTCGTTTTTTTAGGGCAAATCCGGGGTGAATTGCAAATCCAGATGCTGAACGCGGTAACTGTTCGTAACTGTTCAATGTTTGTGAATTTTTGAATTCTGGAGCTGAATTTTTAACGCGTTCAATTTTGGACTTTATTTAGTGAAAGGAGGATTTTCCCTGACGAGCGGTTGGACGGCGGGTGGATTTGGCCAGGGCTTGTCGCTCCTGCACCCGGGTGAGCAATTGATGGGCCAACCGGTCACGCAGGTCCAGGGTTTGCCGGGCAATGTCTGTTGGCTGGGATGGTGCCTGCTGTTTTCGGATCACCGGATTGAGCAAGAGCACATCCAGTGCCACCCGATCCGGACTGAATAGTTCTTCGGCCAGGGGTAAGAGAGGTCGCTGGCGCATGACCGCAAACGTTTGCAGTATGGCGCTTTGCTCCGTCGGGGTGTATGAATCCGGGCGCAGTAAAGGGAGGCGGGCCATATCGCCGCGCGAAAACTGCAAGACGCCTTCCCCCAGATTGGTGCGGGCGCTGTATTCAGCGATGAGAAAAGACAAGGTGCCATTGAGTATCGCTGCAATCAGTTCGGGCGGATGCGGTTCCGGTTGGGCGACGGTCAGGCCGTAAAAGGTCTGGTCCTCCATCAGCTCGCCGATACACAGCGGGAAGAAGAATCGTTGATCGATAAATCGGGGGCACAGGATGTGGGCTGTTGGTAGTGGTTTGGTGTAATGCCAGGGCCGGTTCCCCTGAACGGAGGGCACTTGCGGCCATGGCGTGGCTTTGGCCCGCTTTTGTCGGGCGGGTGCGCTTTGACTCTCTCCCCACACAATATAAGTCAGCGCCCCGGTTTTGCCCTGTTCCGCCAGCTCCTCTAGCGTGAGCGGGCAGGAGAACAGTAGCTCTGGCACCTGTTCGGCTGTCACCTGATAGCCTTTTACCTGTCGGGAAGAACGCAGGACCGGAAATAAAAATTCGGGTTCAATTTGCCATTGTTCGGCTTTTTCCCGGTTTAAATAAAAGAACGCATTGATGCCGGTTTTGAGGGGGTAGCGAAGTCGTCCCAGATGGTCCAACGGTTGCCAGAGTTCTGGCTGGCTGAGCAGATCAATTAATTCGCTGGAAGCGCGCAGCGGGAGTGCCCATTGTGTTTTGAACATCCCGGATTGGAGTTGCTCGATTGCGATTTCGGTGTGTTGTATGGTGGGGTCGGTGCGAAGTGATGCTGTGCTTAATTGGGCATCCAGCTGCTCCCAGTATTGGGAGGCGTCCCCTTTGGGAAGCCAATGGCTTAAGGGTGTCTTTAAGCGGATTAATTGCACCGGATTAGGTTGTCTGAAATCCGTGTCGGTTGAGGCATATAGTGTTTTGTTCAGCGGCTGCTTTTTGGGTTTGTGACTGGGTTTGTTATTAGGTGGAGTCTTTTTTTTCTCAAGGACCAGGATGATTGCGTTAATGGCCGCATCCGGAAACCAGCGCTCACAAGCGGATTCAGCCAATGTGCAAATGTGAAAATGATCGGTGAGAAAGTGTTGAAAGGGTTGCCCATAGGCGGTGTTCAGCCAGCTATTGCTGGTAACAAATGCCAGTCGGCCACCGGGTTTGAGTAAACTGGTGGCCTGCAGAAAAAACCACAGGTACAAATCGGCCGTTTGCGAAAACAGTACGAATTGCTCGGGATACTGTTCTAAATAGTTGGTGTACTTTTCCTGCAAATACGCCCGCATGCTGCTTTTATCAATCTGTGTGGACTGTGCGATATGTTCCTGTCGCACATACGGTGGATTGCCGATAATCCAGTCAAAAGGGCCGAGTGCATCGACACTGGGGCTGATGAAATTCAGGGTATGGATTTGAGTGGTGTATCCGGGACTGCTGGCCGGGAGCAATCCTTGGGCTAGCGCCGCCGCCTCAGGATCCAGTTCAATGCCGTGCAGTGTGACCGAGGGTAGCGGGTTGAGGCAGTGTTTCTGGGCCGTAACGGGCTTTGCGGAGTCGGAGGAAAGACGCGTTTGATTTTCCAGCCGGTGAATGTAGCGACTTAAAAAACTGCCCGGCCCGCAACCGGGTTCCAGGAGTTGCCAGGGGCTTCGGGTTTCATTTGAGTCTGTTGTGCTGGTTTCATGGTGGGGATGGACGGCGGCCTGAATTAAGGCAATCATGAAATCGCAGACCGTGGTGGGGGTGAAATATTGTCCATTCCGCAAGCGCGCTGCAAGGGGCAGGCCTTGCTCAAATGCAGAGGCGGCGCTGATGAACGGGGTGGGCTGGATGGGTGGCATGGTTTTATTGTAGCGGATCACAAAAAAATCGGCCAAAAATTTGGCCGATTTTTTGGAATTAAGCGTATGGTGTAAGGGTTACGCGTTGTACAGTTTCACTGGACGCGGGCCATTACCGGGACGCTCGGTGACCGAAACAGTTTTAAAGGTGCTGTTCATCTGCTTCAACACCGAAGTGATCACCGATTGCTTGTTGATACTGTCATCGCGCTTGGCCAGATCATCGTAAATGTTGTTGGCTGTAAACGAACGATTGCTGTTCAGATATTTTTGAATGGCGTCCTGAATTTTGGAAGTCAGGGTTTCGCCTTTTTCACGCTTGGGGGCAGCTTCTGCTTTGGCCTTGGGTTTTGGGCCACGTTTAGCGGCAGGTTTGTCAATGATTATGCCAGGTTTTCTGCCAGGTCTGCCACGTTTGGCTGTTTTCTCTTCTTTGACCGCGGGTGCCGCCAGCAAAGCTTTACCGTTTCCGGCTTTTTCTTCCAGGCGAAAGGTGCGATAAAACGCCTTTAATTCATCGAGCGTATCAAAAGTAATTGGCATAATAGTCCCTATCTATGTTTCTAACGGTGGTCAATTATTTAGCGATGTAAGACGATACAAAATTGTGGACGGATGAAGTCGTCAAGGGCTGTATGAGGCAATAAATAGATATATCGTCTGATATATTTAGTGAATCATTAATTTTGAAAGAGGTCAACTCTTTTTCGCCTTGCTTGCGTCATTTATTTTGCCCAATGGTTGAGGTTAAGTTCGTGATTGATTGGGCTCGTTCGGAATTAGGACGCCGGATAAAGTGAATTAGTTCCAAAATAGTTTTTTTATAATAGGTGATTCGGAAATTGGAATCAATCATGAAAAAATAGCCCAAGTGTAACTCCTGAAAGTAACGCTTGGGCTATTTTGAAATTTTAGAAAAAACTAACCTTCCATGATGTATGGAATGAGAGCAACCTGGCGGGACAATTTGATGGCTCCGGCCAGTAAACGCTGGTGGTAGGCACAAGTGCCGGTAATACGACGGGGCAGAATTTTACCACGATCGGTTAAATAGCGTTTCAGTTTTTGGGCATCTTTAAAGTCAACCAGGATGACTTTATCCGCACAAAAGTTGCAGACTTTTTTCTTCCGGGGATCGGGCTTCATCGAATGAATTATCCTTCCTTACTTCGTTATGGGTAGCTGCTTGGGTGACTCAACCAAATCAATCAATGTATGTGGTCGAGTTTAAAATGGAATATCGTCTTCAGTCAGCAGATCTTCGGAGCTGAAGTGGTTAGTGCTGCCTGCCACGGGGGCCGCCGTTTGTTGCGGTGGGGTGTAGGAAGCCTCATAGGCCGGTGCTGCAGAACGAGCAGATGCGCTTTGTCCTGCGGGCGCTGATTGCTGCTGGCCATCTCCACCAATTCCAACAATGGCTTCGGTGGGTCCGGGAATTTTATCAATGCTGTTGGCATCGATTTCAAACCCTTTCTTCTGAACGCCATCCGGGGCTTGGAAGCTGTTGAGAATCAATTTGCCTTCGACTAAAACGTTTTCGCCTTTGTGCAGCTGGAGGGCGACCGCTTCGGCCAGATTGCGCCAGCAGTTAACTTTTACCGTAAACGGCTCATTAACGGCGCCAGCCTTGTTGGAAATCACCGGGTTTTCCACGGTGAGATTGAAGCTGGTGACGGCATAGTTATTGGGCGTGAACCGTTTTTCCGGATCACTACTAACTGTGCCTGAAATAACAACCTTGGCAAAACTCACGGTCAACCTTCTTTCTGCTTCAGCTTGCGGCTCTGATTACTCGGCAGAGCGAGCGGCGTGATGACGGGGACGGAAGTCGCCACGGTCAGGGCGCTCACCACGGAATTCACCACGGTCGCCACCGGGACGCTCGCCAGCGCGCTCAGGACGCTCACGGCCATAGACGGTGGGATCGGTAATATCAACCGTGCTGCGATTCACGACGGCTAAACGCAAAATATCTTCATTCAGCTGGCAGGTGCGTTTGAGGGACACCATAGCAGCAGGGGGAAGCTTGAACAGGTAGGTGGTAATGAAACCATCCTTGAACTTGTTGATCTCGTAAGCGAGACGCTTGCGGCCGAGTTTGTCCTTTTTGACCACCTTGCCGCCAAGGGTATCAATGGCATCTTCGATGACTTTCAGGACATTGTCCGAATTATCCACGTCCAGAATGGGCTTCAGGATAACGAACGCTTCATAAGTGTTCATGTGTAAGAAAGAACCTCCGGGTCAGCTATAAGTCTCCAATGGAAAAAATGAGGAGAACACCACAATGGAGTAACAAAGTAGCACAAGGATAGTCAAATTTGAATAGCCAGCATTTGATCTGGGCGGGAAAACAGGGCGGAAATAGTTACAAAATAGTTACATGGAGAGGCGAAGGCCATGTGTGAGCTCGATCAGAGGGCCTGTTGTTCTTCTGGTTCTGGTCAATTGGCAGGCTGTTCGGAAGCCGTGAAAATGACGTACAATAGATTGAATCTGGCAGTATGCTACTTTGTGCCGATTGCCCTAGCCCTGATGACTTTGGGTGTGAGTGTCGCAATCGGTTGGCGTTCCAGTTTTCGTGGTTTTTTGTTGTCAGTTGAAGCGGATGATTCCAATGCCCTTTGGCCTCTTTGATGCCTTGTATCGCCAGCGAACGCTTTGGACGGGATTGCTGCTGATCGCGCTGGTTGGCATGGGCCTTGGGGGGCGGGCTTCAGCTGAAGGCTTTTTTATCACCGAGGAAAATGTAGCGGTTTATCAGAATCTGCCGGATATTGAAAAACAGCTGTACGGACACGATTATCTGGATCAATCGGTGAGTCAGCGCTTGGGCCGGATTGAGCGAACCCTGTTTGGCGCCGTGCAGCGAGGGCCGAATGAACAACGGATGCGGCAGGTGGATGCCAAAGTCTCCGAGAAGCGCACGCAGGCCCTGAAAGCCGAGCAGGAGCCGATGCTGGTCTATCTGGAGGAAAAGCTTTTCCAGAGGACGTATCCGGATAAATCTACGGGCGAAAGGCTGCGTCAACTGGAAATTCAGGTGTTTGGCCACGCGTTTGACAGTTATCCGGTTGAGATTCGGATGAAAAAACTGACTTACGCCATGCCGGTGATGGCCCGAGAAATTCGCCTGAGCAAGGGTGATACGGTGATTGCCAGTGCGGGGCGGGTTTCCCGTCGTGCGCCCCGAAGCCCATCTCCCAAGGTGGATGTGGTTCAGTTGGACGCGGCCGAAGGAAACCAGTGGGTGCATCCCAATGGGGCTAGTATTAGCATGGGCGATTACAGCCAGTCGATCTATCATGAGGCCAGTGGCGGGGTGTTGCGTTGGCGGAAATTGCCAATTAAGGTGTATCTCAAACCAGGTGAGCCGGAAGGGAATCTTGCCAATCAGGCAATGCAGGCCTGGAAAGGGGTGTTTTCCCTTCAGGTGGTGCCTGTATCCTCTCAGGCAGACGTGATTGTCACCTGGGACAAGATGACCTGGGATATGGACACCCTGGGTTTGCTGACCCGTCCGGTGGTTCAGGTGGATGAGCTTCGGAATATTCGCACGGTGATTTTGATCAGCCTGTATCCCCTGAAAGGCTTAAGTGAAGCAGACCAGTTGCACGGGGTTTCCCATCAGCTGGGGCATGCCTTTGGGCTGTGGGGGCATAGTGATCGGCCCGGGGATGTGATGTATCCTTCCCTCAAGGTGGAGGCGAGTGACTTCCCGATGCGCTGGTCCTGGCGTTCCACGAAAGCAGGGGGGATGGCCAGTGTCAAGCCCACATTCCCGGACGAAAGTAGGGATTTCCACCCCTCTCAACGCGATCTGAACACCCTGTTAAAGATTTACGACCAACCCCTGATCGATCTCAGCACCTACAGTCCCTATTAAGTTGGGCCTGAGGGACGATGGGGTTAGGTGCGACCGTAGTCATCCTGTCGGCGTTCAATGTCGTCTTCGCCGAAGTATTGGCCCAGTTGCAATTCAATCAGTTCCACGGGGGCGCTGTTTTGTTCGGGGTTCGCCAGGCGGTGCCAGCTGTGCAGCGGAATATGGATATAATCGCCTGGCTGTAGGTTTAAGGTTGCCTCGTCCAGCGTAATTTCCGGTTCTCCTGCGATGACCAGCCAGTGTTCTTCACGCTGTTGGTGGCGTTGCAGGCTGAGTCGGTTGCCGGGTGTGTTGAGCAGCTGCTTTAACTTGTAGTGAGGCTCATCTTTAAGGACGGTAAAACTGCCCCAGGGTCTTGTTTCGGTCACTTTTGGCAGAGGGATAACCGGCAACTCCTGCCCTTGCAGGAGTTCTAGCAGAATGGCCGTGTCATTGGCCGGGTTCTGTAAAGTCCAGGGTGTTGTCGCAGCTGTGACGTGAGAAAGACTCGTGTGTTTCCCCCGTTCAAACTGAAGGGGGGATAGAAGCCCGAGGGTTTGCAAGGCCCCCTCCACCAACAAAAACTGACTGCGTTGGCCCGATGGAAGCGACGCGTAAGGCACACGCTGACCCGCCGGGATGGTCCAAAGGCGCACCAGAAAAGCACCATTGCCATACAAAAGCGCGGGTGAGGGGCTGGACGGTTCGGAAATTCGGGTTAAAGCTGGGTTGTTCATCATGTTTAACGAATGGGAAGCCTGTCTCTCAGGGCCTCAATGTTTTGCGATTATACATCAGTTGGGATGCTTGGGTAGCGAAAAATCGCAAATCACCGTCTATTCTTCTCTGAAGCAATGGGTTCCATCAGCAATCGGTTTTCCCGCCGTATAGGGGATTTCTATGGGCGGAGAACAGGGTATAAGTGAAGCAGGTAGCATTGTCAGGTTGCGTTGGCTAAACGGGAGTCAGGTTTTGGTGAAGTGGCCATATCAACGGATGGTAAGGCATGTCCGGGTATTTCGGATGATGATTGCCCTTGGGCTGATGCTCATGGCGTTCGGTGGGCGGTCTGTTCTGGCTGCCGATTTTGGGTTTTCGCCGGTCAGCGGTCAGGTCACTTCCGATTACGGCTGGCGGACAGACCCGATTACGGGCAGTCCGCGTTTTCATGGCGGCATTGATATTGCGGCAGGTCAGGGAACGCCGGTCTATGCACCGCAGTCGGGCATTGTCATTTATAGCGGGGCGTATGGCGGCTATGGCAACGTGGTGGTGCTGAATCATGGAAACACTCTGTTTACGGTCTATGGTCATAATTCTCGGTTGCTGGTCCAGTCGGGGCAAATGGTCTACCGGGGGCAGGTTATTTCACTGGTGGGCTCCACGGGGCGTTCGACGGGTCCTCATTTGCACTTTGAGGTGCATTACAAGCAGCAGTATCTCAACCCGGTGTCTTATCTGGCCTATGTGCAGCAGGTGGAAGGCATGTTGGCCCAGGCCAGAGTCTCTACAAGAGGTGATGTTACCCAATCTGTACCGGCTCATCCCTTTGCTGCCAGAGCGCATGTCGCTAAGGCCTCGCCCGTGCGTCAGCTTCGAAGCGCTCATGCGATTCAGACTGGTCAGGCCGTTCAACTCTTGAACGGGGGGAACGAGGAGATTGTGGAGTTTTAGCGATTGAATGGATCGCATCGCCGAGGGAATAGCAGGGGAAGATCGTTTGGAACTATGGATTTTATTCAGGACGGGTGGGGTTTTCCGGTCTGCCAAATCCACTGCTGAATGTGGCTTCATGTAGATATACACTGAATGCACGCTCGAGTTGTTTTCTGCTATCATAATGGGGGCTTGCGGCCCTGCCTCTTTAGGGCTTTTTGTGAGTTACGCAGGTAGAGATTAGAGAGCATCATTACATGTCGGCTGAGGGCGCTAAACCTTATTATCATGAGACATGGTTTGAACCCGTTTTCGCGGTGACCTGTCTGCTGGTTCTGTTTTTGCTGTATCACGGCTTGATGCCTGCGGTGGAAATGAACCCCAATGTGATTCAGACCGTGGCCATGTCCAAGCTGTTTGCGGAAGGGCGTTTTGCGGATGCGTTTTCCCGCTTTAACATGCCGCCCATCTATCCTTTATTACTGGCTTTTGTGATCAAGTTGCGTCACACCTCGGAGTTACCCAAGCTGGTTGAAAGTTTTCAGACCCTGAATCTGGTGCTGGCCATGATCTCCGCCGGACTGGTGCATTACTTTGTGCGCCGACAGATCCCCAAGCCTTACGTTTTCATCATTACCGGCCTGTATGTACTGGCGCCTTCCACCCTCAGCATGGCCTGGTCGCTGGGGCCGCAGATGACCTATATGGTGATGTCTATGGCCACCATGATCGTGATCGATATTAGCCTCAGCAAGGAATCCGTGATGGGTGGGCAACTATCACGGGGCGAAATTATTCTCTGCGGTGTTTTTCTCTCGCTGGCGATTTTGAGTTGGCAGGTGGGCTATTTGCTCCTGCTGGCATTTACCTGCGTGATGCTGAAACGCTTTGGGCTCAAGAAGAGCTTGCAGGTCACCTCCGGGATTATGCTGTGTATCAGCCCGTTTATTGCCCGCGATGTTTTTTATGTCGTGCGTAGCCCACAGGAGTACACTCAATCGACCCAGTCCATCATGCAAAGCGTTAAGCAGGAAGGTCTGATTGAGACAGTGGGCGTGTATGCCGATCATATTATGTTGAATCTGGCGCGCAATGCCATTGGGGATTTGAACCTGTCCTCCCTCGATCGTATTGCCCAAACCCCTAGCGCCACAACGCCCAACCGCATTGGCCTGACTGAAAAGGTCTGGTTGCGCTGGCTGATTGGTATCGTGGCCACGGTGGGCACGATTTACGGGCTGTCTCAATATACCGGTATTGGCAGCATCTATATGTGTATCTATGTCATCACGGCCATGGCGGTGCTGCCGTCGGCGGGACTGGTGCTGTCCCCGTTGCTGCCCTTGCTCCTGTTTTATCTCTATGGCGGCATGATTCGTACCGGGGAGTGGATGGCACGGCTGGATATGCCGTTGATCTCTCGTATTGCGTCGCCGGTGCTGACGGTCTGGATATTATTGTGCACCCTGACGAATCTGATTAGTTACGGCAGTTCGAGTGCCGGGCGACCTGCGGCCGAAACTGCCCGCCCGCCCAAGGTGATGTATATGAGCACTCCGGAACCTGCTGATACCAAACTGGAAGCCGCACAATCCACCAGCGCGCAACGACGGGCTATGGATTGGCTGAAGGCGCACTCCTCGGCATCGGCCCGGGTGGGCGCTGCTCGCCCCGAAGCGGCCAGTCTGCTGGCCGATGATCAGACGGTGTCTCCCGACGTAAAGGCTGAGCGGGAAAAAGCCCTGGCCTCCGAGCTGGTGCAATACGATTACCTGGTGGAAGAGGGTGCGGCCAAACTGACGCCAGCTTCCAAAACGTCGACGAAAGGCCTAAAGATGGTTTATGAAGATGTGCCCGGCCGCATTCGGATCTGGCAGGTTCGCCCTTCCTTATAAACTATTTTCAGACAGACCTTTTGCCTTGTTTTACCTGAAGCCGGAAGGGCCGTTGGTGCGTCGGTGGCCGTGAATGTTGGCTTTGGATCGTTGCTTTGATTTGCGATTCTGACGGCTTTCCGTTTTAATAGAGGCATGATTTCTCAAGCGCACGCTCATGCTGATTCCCCGTGTTCGGGCCACGCTCATCCCTCAGATGGGCCTGAGTTTGCTTCGATGGAAGGCGTGTTGGGCAAAATGGGCTCCTGCGGAAAACCGTGTGACGGTTGTAACGAGCCGTGTGACGAGCGTAAGGCCAAGTTCATCAGTCGATGGGCTGGCTGGTTGAACGCCAGTTTGTTTAATACGCTGGATCTCTGCTTTGACGAGGTGTACGCCGAGCCCAAAAAGATTTTAATCGTGGGTGGTTGTCGCCAGATGGATCTTTCCCAGCACATCGCTTTGTTATTGCCCGCTGCCGAGATTACTCTGGTGGATCCGGATGAAGCGGTGGTGGCCAAGGCCAAGGAAGAAGTCTGTTGCCGGTTCAAGTTCGTCCCTGCCAGTCTGGAGTCCTTGCCGTTTGAGCGTGACCATTTTGATTTAACCATTGCACACAACTTTATGGCGTATCCGCAGGACTGGAAAGTGGCCTTGGCTGAACTTGGCCGGGTGACCAGCGGCAGTGGAAATCTCATGATTAGTCAGCACCGGCCCTGGTTGTGGAATCTGGTGAAGCGGTTTGGACCCATTCATGACGCGATGCAGTCGTTGGGGCTGGAATTGCCGGAGCGTCTGCCCAGTCAGTTTGACTTCCTGACTGGCCTTTGCGATTTCTCCAAGGTGAAAACCAAACTGGCTCCTTTTCCCTGGACAGTTTACATGACCGCTTTAAAGCCTCGCTGGGAAGAGCGGCTGGTGCTGGGATCCTGATTTTAAAAATGACGGCGATTGGTCTGAATGTGACCTGAGTGGTTCAGGGTGGTGTAGCGGGAAGAATTTCGAGCGGGGTCAGCGCGTCTAGATTGGTAAAACGGACATGCCTGGTCAGCGATCTTTGGGGCGAGTTTGTTTTTTGAGCGTCGGCTGTTCGGCCTGCGTCTTGTGTTTGTGTGCTGATTTTTCGTAAGGCCCAAAATCCCACTCAGGCAAGTTTTGGGGTGGAGTGTGTTTTTTGTAGGGTTTGTTCCGAATGGCTTGGCTGCGTTGTGCGGCAAACTCGGATCCGGATGCCGAGGGCTCTGGATATTGCTCCGGGTTCAGTGCGTGCAAAATCGGGAGCGCTTGATGATGTGCTTTAGCGAGATCGGCTGGGGTTGAGCCGTAACGGGTTTTAATATCTGGATGTGCACCGTGGCGCAGGAGTGTATGAATGCGCGCCAGCGTGCTATGGTGATGGGATTGAGCGGCCCTGTGCAGGGGCGAGCGGCCCTGGCTATCCAGTGCGTTCGGGTTCGCGCTTGCCGAGAGCAGCTCCGCCATGCATTGTTGATTTTTAGCAAAATGCAGCGGGACTTGATGAAGATGGTCATACGTATTGGGGTTCGCACCGGCATTCAGCAACACTCGGATGGCCGTTGGGTTATTTTGAATGACCGCATGATGCAAGAGGGTTTGTTTGTCGTGGGTGGGATAGGGATAGCGATGATTAATATCAAACCCCGGCAGCTTCTGGGCATCTATCAGTTTTTGTCTGAAATTTGGGCCGTCAAAAGCGTTATGACCACTGCCACCTGGTGTGATGCTGTACCAGAGTTGGTGATAAGTGTTTTGTAATTGATGGGGTCGCGATAGGCAGGCGCCTCGAAAGGTCAGGCCAGGCAGTGTAGTGGTGATGGTCATGATGGTGTCACTTTATGCTCAGGCAAACGTTTGATCGTTCGCTAGGCCGAAGTGAAACGAGTTGAGTGTCTTTCAAGTTCAACTTCCCATTTTCCTCTCTCCGCAAGGGAACTTCGGTTTTGGGACGGGGCGCGATGTATCAGTGCCTGGGGCTGTGACTGACGCGCAGCACGAGCAGGGATGCGTCCGGCACATCCATTGGAAGAGCGGTTTAAATCACCGCCGGGATGCGGGGGCCGGAGGCCACCAGATGATCCACGTTCTGGAAGGTTTTGAAGTTTTCGATGAACATGCTGGCCAGTTGAATGGCTTTCTGGTCGTAAGCCGCTGTATCCGGCCATTGGCCGCGCGGGTTTAAAATTTCTGCCGGGACGCCGGGGCAGGCTTTGGGGACCAGCACGTTAAAGATGGGATGCGGTTCAAATTCCTGTTTGTCTAGTTCGCCGTTGAGGGCTGCGGTTACCATCGCGCGGGTGTTGGGAATGCTGACCCGTTTGCCTACACCATAAGCTCCGCCTTGCCAGCCGGTATTGATGAGATACACGCTCACGTTGTGCTGCTTCAGGCGCTCCGTGAGGAGTTGCGCGTACACCGCAGCGGGTCGGGGCATAAAGGGCGCGCCAAAACATGTGGAAAACGCCGCCACGGGTTCAGTGATGCCCTGTTCGGTGCCTGCCAGCTTGCTGGTGTAGCCGCTGATAAAGTGATACTGGGCTTGTTCGTGTGTCAGTTTGGAAACGGCAGGCAACACGCCAAAGGCATCGGCGGTGAGGAAGATCACCGCATTGGGGTGCCCGGCCATGCCCTTGGGCTCGGCGTTGTGGATATAGTCGATCGGGTAGGCCACCCGGCTGTTTTCGGTAATGGTATCGTCGTTATAATCAAAGCGACGGGTTTTGGTGTCCACGATAATATTTTCGGCCAGTGCGCCAAACTTTACCGCATCCCAGATTTCAGGCTCGTTTTCCCTGGAAAGGCGAATGGCCTTGGCGTAGCATCCGCCTTCAAAGTTGAACAGGCCGTTGGCCGACCAGCCGTGCTCGTCGTCGCCAATCAGGGTGCGTTCTGGGTCTGCCGAGAGCGTGGTTTTACCGGTGCCAGACAGGCCGAAGAAGACGGCGGATTTACCGTCGCTGCCCACATTCACCGAGCAGTGCATGGGGAACACGTTGCGTTCCGGCATTAAAAAGTTCATCACGCTGAAAATGGATTTCTTCATTTCGCCTGCGTAGCGTGTGCCGACCACCAGCACCATCTTTTTTTCCAGATTGAGCAAAATGGCCGCTTCCGAATGGGTGCCATCGGTGGCAGGGTCTAATTGCAGGCCGGGAGCGCTAATGACGGTAAATTCTGGCGAGAACTGATGGAGCTGTTCGGCGTTGGGACGAATGAACAGCTGGTGGACAAACAGGTTGTGCGAGGCCAGCTCATTGATAAAACGCACGGTCAGGGCATACTGGGGATCGGCGCCCGCCAGACCGTCAAAGACATAGAGATCTTTATCCTGCAGGTAGGCCTGCACTTTTTTGAAAACCGTATCAAACACGGTGGGCGCGATGGGTGCGTTGATCATGCCCCAGTCAATGGCCGCATGCACATCGGGGGTGTCCACAATAAAGCGGTCTTTGGGCGCGCGACCGGTGAACTTACCGGTGTTCACTGCTAATGTGCCGGTGTCGGAGAGGATGCCTTCCTGATTTGCCAGGGCCAGTTCCACCAGTTCGCTCACGGGGAGCTGGTAGCGTTGGGCGCCGGTGGTTTTCAGGCCGGAATAGGTAATGTAGTCATGCATCCTGTATCTCCTTCGGGTAAAAGCAAAAGCTACCAGACGACATTATATTAACTAATACACACATGAAAACCAATGGAAGGACAGGATTGTCATTGCCGGTGCCGCATGCGCTTGGGGCTTGGCCTCTTCATGGGTCGCTGCTCTGGCGCTTGAAAGTGCGTGATGGCCGGGGTAAAGTAAATCCGGTTTTTATGCCGAAAGAGACATCCGTTATCATTCAGATAAGGCAAGACGGCAATGCACGTTGAAGACCCCCGTTGGGACGACTATGAGAACCGTTTTCGGGCCCTGGCCGGACGAGTGACTTTGCAAAAGGGCCCTCAGGCCGAAGCCGCTTCCGCTGAACTGATGTTGTGCCTGTATGGCGATAATGGCCTCTCGTCGGAACAGGAGTTTGAGGTGCTGGCTCGATTGGAGCAGGCGGAGGAACGGCTGCGGGGAACCGAAGTGGTGACTGCCTACTGGGAAGACGTGCTGCTTTATTTGCCGTAGTTGTTTTTACGGGCTATGTGCTTGCTAAAGGCTTCGTAAAGCTCCTTGCCCACAATCGAGATCAAGGCTTCCTCCGCGTCTTCCCGCCCGGATTCCAGCGCGGTGAGGGCGATTTTTGTCATTTCGGCCTGCGCGGGTGCTTGTCCTAACTGGTAACAGACGGCAGAGTAGACCTGCAACAGCCCAAAGGTGTCGCCCAACTTGAATCCGATGACTGACAAGCCTTCCATGGGCATGGTGTACAGGTAGCCGATTGCCTTGTGTACATCGGGCGATTCGTCGTACCAGCGCATTTTTTGGCTGCCAAACCGATACAGGGAGGTTAGCCCTTCCACGCCCAGGGAGTTCACGCGAGAGCTGAGCTTGTCTTTATTGGCCAGCTCTTTTCGCAGACGCTCGCAGAAATGGATCATGATCCGTGCGGCGAAATCGCGAATCTCAGGGTGTTGGGTTCCCTTGAGCTGCTCCAGTAGCCGGGTGCAGGCGGGCTCATTGTCGTACCATCGACGGTTCATCATTGCTCTCTCATCAACCTTTACCGGGGCAGACGTTTCAAAAATCCGTGGCATACTTTCTAACCCGGAACCGGGGGACAAAAACATGTTTTTTGAAACAGACTGTCTTCATTCTATTATGATACCTACTGGCCTTTGTGAGGAAGTCCTTGCTGAGGATGGCCTGAGATGCAGTCCAGTGCTGGGTGCCTGCATTGGCTGAATGGCTTTGGCCAGCGCTTGCATAGAGCCACGCTTCAGGACCGCACGACTTACTTTGAGGTAGAAACCCGCTGAAACAGCCAAAGTAGTTTACGTTTCAAGGCCGCAATTTTTTTAGAGATTAGAAACGAGAAAAGGGCGATTATGATGCCGACATTACAATCTGAAACACGCCAAACCGAAACCCAATTGGGCGAACAGATCCGGGCGTGTTACCACCAGCCGTTTATTGATTTGGTGTTTCAGGCTCAGACCGCTCATCGGTTGTATCACCCTAAAAACGAAGTCCAGTTGTGCACACTGGCCAACATCAAATCGGGTAACTGTTCGGAAGATTGTGCGTATTGCCCGCAAAGTGCTCGGTACAACACCGATATCGAAAAATGGGATCTCCCCAGTCTCGATGAAATCCGTCAACAGGCTCAGGAGGCCAAGGCCAACGGGTCTACCCGTTTTTGCATGGGCGCGGCCTGGCGCACCCCTCCGCATCAGAAGGCCTTTGATCATGTGCTTGGCATGGTGAAAGTCGTGGTGGAAGAAGAGATGGAAGCCTGCGTCACGCTGGGTATGATCAACGCCGAGCAGGCCGTGGCCCTGAAAGCGGCTGGCCTGACCGCATACAATCACAACATCGATACCGCCCCCAGTTACTACCCGGATGTGATTTCTACCCGGACCATTGAGGATCGGTTTGAGACGCTCAAATGCGTTGCCAAGGCAGGGATTCAGGTTTGCTGTGGTGGCATTTTGGGCATGGGTGAAACGCTGGCG
Source organism: Vampirovibrio chlorellavorus (assembly GCA_903866275.1). Lineage (GTDB taxonomy): Bacteria > Cyanobacteriota > Vampirovibrionia > Vampirovibrionales > Vampirovibrionaceae > Vampirovibrio > Vampirovibrio chlorellavorus_D. The sequence goes on from CAIPMU010000002.1 coordinate 118,012, forward strand.
CATCGTCTGGAATTTATTCAGACGTTAGTCGAGATGGAAGATACCCCGGAATCGGTGCCCATTAATTGTCTGGTGCCGGTGGAAGGCACGCCGATGGCAGAGCAGCCGCCGGTTGATCCCATTGAGCTGGTGCGGACCATTGCCACAGTGCGCGTGTTTATGCCGGAAGCCAAAATTCGCCTGTCAGCGGGCCGCTTGACCATGAGCGATGAAACCCAAGCGCTCTGCTTTATGGCCGGGGCCAATTCGATTTTTACCGGCGAAAAATTGCTGACCACCAACAATCCCGGCATGAACCGGGATCAGGAATTACTGGCCAAGCTGGGCTTAACCCCACAAGCGGCCATCACTTCCGTTTAAAAAAACGTTTAGGGCTGATAGGTTGAATTGACCGGTTTTCGCGATCGTTTTGCTGTGGTTCAGGCTGCAGTTTATTTCAATGGGCTAGCAACAAAATTTTTGTTGGTGCGTTGTAATGAATGAAAGCTGAGCGCGTTCCTTTTGGATTGGCCTGCTGACTGGTTGGCTTATCGCTTTTGCTGACTGGGGTTTTATTGAGAAGATGGAGAAGAAGTTTATGAATACCACATCCCTTTTCCCGGTCCGTGCCCACCGCCTTACATTTGGTAATACACCTTCACAATCTTCGAGATCATCAACAGGATCCAATGGCCCTGCCCATGCTGAGCGTCAAGGTCTCTCTTCTGCAGCCTTGACCAGCTCTGTGGCTCAGCCCTCCCAATCACCCGCACCGACTGCTGAAGCCAAGGGTTTTTTCAAAACTCTACGCGATCGCGTTACGGGCGTTTTTACGAGTAAATCCCCGACTCCAGAGGCTGCTCCCTCAAGGGCGGATAGCAGGCCATCTTCTTCAGAGGCCTCTGTTTTCGGTTCTCAGCCTCCTTCTGAAGCGGGTGTGAAAGTTGGCTTGGTGTCTGATTCCGAAGATGAGCAAACCAGTGCTCAATCCGCAAAACCACGCAATGCGTCGGAAAAAGCCAAAGATATTATCACGGCCCTGGGTAATCGGATTATGCGTTTCATTAAAGATTTGGGCAAAGCGTTTACACGTTTGTTTCGCGTAAATAAGCCACAATCTGATTTTGACGCCCAATTTAAGGCATTGAGACAGAATTTCAAGCAGATCTTCAATGAAAAAGATATGGATGAGAGCTTGAAATATATCGGTGAACAAGTGGAAGAGGAGAAAGATTTGCTTCCAGATGTGCGGCAAGCATTTGAACCCTTGGTAGTAGCTTTCAAGACGGACGCGACCCGTAAAGCCTGGATTGAGGATAATGTTACGAAAGGGCTGGAAGCGCTGAATAAAGCCCTATCAGTTCCAGAGAATCGAGAGGAATGCATGAAGCAGGTGCTTTTCCTTCCTGTTCGCAAAGCGCATGTGACAAGAAATCTCCACAATGCATTTCCCGGTTTGGTGCCACAACCAATGTCTCAATCTTGTCAGGGATCAAGTTCCAGTTTGCACCCTAAAGCCTAAAAAGTTGCTTGCTTCAGGTCGGTATCGGCTTTGAGTCGTTGATCTTTACCCGATGCGTTTTTTAGCAATAAACCCACCAAGCACAATTCACGGGAAGTCTGTAAAGGACTTCCCGTTTGCTTTGGATGGGCGCTGGGTTCTTGCTGGCAAGCGTTTGAACTCGGTACTGCCAGTCATTGGCTTTCTTTGTTCGTTCAAATCGAGTCACAGAGCTGCGATGGATAAGGGGTTATCCCGTGCCTGAGCATTCAGTGCAATGCAAGGGATCGAGCCTGAAAAACGGCCCCAACTAAAAAAGAAGACATTCAAACGAATGTCTTCTTTTTGGTGCGAGTTCCGGGATTCGAACCCGGGACCTATCCCTTAAAAGGGGAGTGCTCTACCGCTGAGCTAAACTCGCCTATGGCGCGGGTGATTTTACTGAGTAAAAACTGAGTGAGAGGGGGTAGTGCTCAGTAGTGAATAGACAGTATTCTATCGACTCAACGGCCCGCGTCAAGAAAAGATTATGCGATTACCTTTTCGGGGGATGACAAGTGGCGTTTTCCACCACTGATCGGGTTCTCTAGCAAGATGGTCTGGTTCCGCTCCGGGCCCACGCTGACAATGGATAAACGGCAACCAATCAACGCGCTGATGCGGCTTAAATAGTTGCGCGCCTCGACGGGTAAATCTTCATACTGGCGCGTTTCTTTCACCGAGCCAGCCCAGCCCGGCCATGTTTCATAGACCGGTTCTACATGTTGCAGGGCGCGCAGCTGCGATGGAAACTGGGTAGTCTGCTCCCCGGTTTCCCGGTTGCGATATGCCACACAGATCTTCAGCTCTGGCATGCCGTCATAGACATCCAGCTTGGTGATGGCCAGCCCGTCCAGCCCGTTGACTTGCACGCTATACTTGGCAATCACGGCATCAAACCAGCCGCATCGGCGAGGCCGGCCCGTGGTGGTGCCAAACTCCTGCCCGATTTCCAGCAGCTGGCGGCCAATATCATCACTCAACTCGGTGGGGAAAGGGCCTTCGCCCACACGGGTGGTGTAGGCCTTCATCACGCCAATCACCCGGTCAATCTGGGTGGGGCCAACGCCGGAACCCGTGCAGGCCCCGCCCGCTGTGGCGTTCGAGCTGGTCACAAACGGATAAGTCCCGTAATCGACATCCAGCAAGGTACCTTGGGCGCCTTCAAATAGAATGTTGTGGTTCTGGGCCAGGCTTTCATGTACCAAGCCCACGGTGTCGGCCACATAGGGGGCCAGCTTTTCGGCAAAGGGTTTGCACCAGGCCAACAGGTCATCCACGGTGTAAGTGGGCAGGTGAGGGTAACACTTGGCCAGCAGTTCAGCCTTTGCTTCCACGATTTGGGTCAGGCGCTCGCGCAGCACGGCTTCGGGTTCGTACAAATCGCCAATGCGCAAGCCGTAGCGGCCCACTTTATCCATGTAGGTGGGGCCAATGCCGCGCCCGGTGGTGCCAATCTTTTTCTCGGCCAGCGCGCTTTCTTGTGCCTGGTCCAAATCGGTGTGGAAGGGTAGGGTCAGGTGCGCCCGGTTGCTCACTTTCAGGTTGCTGGTGGCGTAACCCTTTTGTTGCAGGGCTTCAATCTCGTTGAGCAACACTTGCGGGTTGATCACGGTCCCATTACCAATCAGGCAGAGGGTATCGCCATACAACATGCCCGAAGGTACCAGGTGGAATTTGAATACATCCTCGCCGTGCTTGACGGTATGCCCGGCGTTACAGCCGCCCTGGCAGCGCACCACCACATCGGCCTCGGCAGCCAGCAGGTCGGTGATTTTTGCCTTGCCTTCGTCGCCCCATTGAGCGCCTACCACCACCACATTGGCCATTGGATGATTCCTCCAGAACAGTTAGTTTGTGTAAATTTGATTGTGTTTTGAAATAAACACGGGTCCAGTGAGGCAAGTGTTTTCGACAAACCCACGGGACGGGGCAAGGGGAGCGTCTGATTTCTAGCGATAAAGAGGAAATGCAGACTTAAACACTCAAAAGCCAGAGGCAGTATAGGACAAGCCCAAAAGTGAGTCAATGCGCCTCGCGCCATAGTCCTGTCATGGGCCTGCTTCTGGTCCCTTGACTTTGACTGAATTGCGAGCTAAGCTTCAGCATGCTTATTTGTACCGGCAGCTTATTTGTATCGGGCTACGGTATACTATAAGAGAGAGACGCAGGTAGAATTTTCGCCAGCGTTTTGAGACAATTTCTGGAAAGAAACTTCTGGAGAGGTGGCTGAGTGGACGAAAGCGGCTTCCTGCTAAGAAGTTGTAGGGCCAAAAGCTCTACCGTGGGTTCGAATCCCACCCTCTCCGAATTAAAAGACCTCTTCTCTGCAGAAGGGGTCTTTTAATATGAATAGGGATTCGTTGTTTTGAGTGGATTGGCTTTTCGCTAGAGGGCCCGTGAGGTTTGCTCCGGCAGTAGCATTCCCAGTAGGCTGGTCATAATGGCCAATAACAGCGAGCCTCCCAAGGCGGCCAGGAAGTTTGCAACGGCAAAGCCCGGTACCAGCCATGCCACCAGCGCAAACAGTCCGGCGTTAATCACAAACGAGAACAGGCCCAGTGTTAAAAAGTTGAGCGGCAGCGTGAGCAGCACCAGCACGGGTTTGATGAAAAAGTTGACCAACCCCATCACCAGTGCGGCGATCATGGCTACCCCAAAACTATCAATATGAATGCCGGGCATAATGCGGCTGATGATTAACAAAATGGCGGCCGTAATGACCCAGTGTAAAATCAGTGAAAGCAGCATAAAACTCCCCTTTGAACGAATAGAATGCAGTGATTGATAGGCTTAGTATGCAGTCTGTCATCGGGATAGACAATTCCTCGGACGGCTAGTCTCCTCGTGCACTCAGGTAAGTTGCCCGTGCTCATCCACACCGTCAGCCTGCATGGCAGGTGGTTGGGAGCGGTCTGCGTGTTAGCGAATCTTGCGGTAGATGTAGCGATCGACATCGGCGGTCTGCTCGCTGGCATCTAGCCAGGCCAAAAATTCAGCCTGGGACAGTTGCAAACGGGCAAAATTGACCATTGCGGCGCTATCGGCAATGGTTACGGCTTTCGGGGTGCTGCTTTGGGCATTGTGGGGGTGAAGGTCACGCATGGTGGCTACTCCTGTGATGTTTATATCGTATTGATATAAAGGCCGAAGTCATCACAAAATTGCCCCACTTTTGGATTTTCCGAAAAACACAGGGGGCTGCCGCGTTGCCGACGGGAGTTTTAGTCAGTTCCGTGGTTTTTCAGGGCGATCTTCATGGCGTCCCCGGCTTCCACCTTCTGCAGGGCTGCTTCAAAGCGGGCCATGGGTAAAATATCGGTAATCAGCGGGCGGGGGTCAATTTGCAGACTGCTCAGTAATTCAAGCGCCGCTTTAAAATGAGTGGGCGTATGATGAAACGAGCTGACCAGCTTGATCTCATCGTAGTGCAAGCGCCGGGTGTCTAGCTGAATCGACGATCCGCTGGGACAGCCACCAAAGAGATTGACTGTGCCCCCTTTTCGTACCAGTGCAATGGCTTTTTCCCAGGTTTGCGGGGTGCCGATGGCTTCAATCACCACGTCAAACCCGCGACCATCCGGGGTGGTGTTTTGACGGATGGTCTCCGTTTCCGGCGTGTCGTGCAGATTGACCAGCGCATCGGCCAGCCCAAAATTCTGAGCGAGGGCCAGTTTGTGGGGATTGCGGGCAATCGCGGTCACATGGGCGCCCTTTAGCTTGGCGGCTCGCACCATGAGTTGCCCAATCGGCCCCAGGCCCATCACGGCCACCCGATCGCCGGGAGAAATATGTGCCTGAGCCAGACCATGCAGGCAGACCGCCAGAGGTTCACTGAAGGCGGCCACTTCAAAAGGCAGGTGATCCGGGATGTGATAGGTGTTGTAGCGGGCAATTTGGGCAGGCACCCGGATAAATTCGGCATAGGCCCCGTTCAGCAGATCCAGATGATCGCAGAGGTTGGTTTGCCCTTTGCCGCAGTAGTAGCAGTTGTAGCAGGGTGCCGAGTTGGCGGAAACGACCCGATCGCCGACGGCAAAGCGGCCTTCCTCTCCGGGAAAGACCTCTGCCACCGTTCCGGCGAATTCATGCCCAAACGGCGAGGGCAAATGTTTCAGAAGCACAGGATGACCCCGGCGATAGCACTTTACATCTGTGCCGCAAGTGAGCGCGGTTTCGACTCGAACCAGCAGTTCGCCCGGCTCCAGAACGGGAATGGGTGTTTCCTCGTAGCGCACCACGTTGGGCTCATAAAAGAGCGCCGCCTGCATGGTAGAAGCCGTTGTCGAGGCATTCATGGTTGCCTTCGACGACTGGGCAACTTCGAGGGGGAGGAGGCTGGGGGCCTTGTCTGCTGGTGATTTCATTCGGCTTCTCCCATGCCCACAAAGACCTTGATGGCCTGTCCACTGCGATACAGCTCAAAGGCTTCTCCAATGTCCGCCAGTGGCAAGCGATGACTGACCAGTTGATCGACCTCAACCTTGTGCTGAAAAATCATCTGGGCGGCCTCTTGTAAGTCACAAAGCGCCGGGGAGTAGCTGGTGATCAGGTTAATCTCCCGGAAGTAGAGACGGCTGGGGTCGATGGCGGTGCCTGCGGGGGCGCTGGTGAAGACGATCAGGTTGCCCCCGTCGCGCACGGTGTTCAGCGCCAGTTCAATGGTTTTGGCATTCACGGCGGTTAAAAAGACGGTATCGACCTTGCCCAAGGGTACATGGCGATGGAGTGTTTCCTGCAGGCGATCGTTTTCCTGCGGGGCACTCAGATTGAAAGCCTCCATCACAAAGCCGGCAGATTGTGCCAGCACGTTGCGGCTGGCGTCCAGATCCACGCCATATACGGCATAGCCATCATTCTGATAGACCTGAGCGGCCATCATGCCGATAAACCCCAGGCCTACAATCAGAACGGACCCGTTAATCTGCGTACCACCCCGACGGATGGCGCGCAAGACGCAGGCCAGTGGTTCCACGCAACTGGCTTCAGGCACAGAGACTGTATTTGGCACTTTGAAGGCGGTGTGCTTGAGATGCTCCTCGGTGAGCGCGATGTATTGGGCAAAGCCGCCGGGATTAAAGTTGGTGCTTTTGAACTGGCGGCACATCGACTCACTGTCATTGAGGCAGTAATGGCAGGTACGGCAGGGCGCATGGTGCGCGCTCACGATGCAATCGCCCAGTGTCCAGCCGCTGGGGTGGTCGTCATCCAGCGCCTCGATAATGCCTACCATTTCATGGCCCAGTACGCTGCCCGGGTGGGCTTTCTGGTTCACAAACTTGTCCAGATCCGAGCCGCAAACCCCGCATCCCAGTACTTTCACGAGGGCGCCACGGGGGGGGAGGCTTGGAATGGGCATTTGGGCGAGCCCAATGCTGTAATCTTCTTCGATGCGAGCAATCATCATGGCCGTGAAGTCTCCAGAATCCTAAGTGCCAGCTGGTTTTGGGCGAACTCTTCCCAAAGCTCGGGTTTCCGGTGGGAAGGTGCTATCCTTAATAAAAACGCAAACTGCCCTGATTTGCCAAGTGCCAGCATCTACCCGCATCTAAAGGAGTCATTGAATGATGGAAGCCTCGTCTGAATCCCCGTCGCCGGAAGTCCTTGCCGATGGCGCTTTGGCTGAAGTGTTGCAGAATGAGATTGTGAAAATTGGTGATTTGCGGCGCAACCGGAATGCTCCTACACACTACGAGGGGATTTATCGGTATGAGGATCTGAAAACCATTGGTCCCGTTGTGTGTGACTGGTCGCTGGCCCTGGAGGCTGCTGGCTTTGTGGTGCACGGTAACCTGCAAGCCAATGTGGAACTGGAGTGTGTTCGTTGCCTGGCCCCGGTGGTCATTCCCGTGGCCTTGCAGATTGATGAGCGCTTTGTGTTTGACAGTTTTGTAGACCGCTCTGAGAAAGAAAAGGAGCTGCTCTCCGATGACTTTTATGAAGTGGTCGATGAAGAGGGCGAGCTGGATCTGAAAGATCTGGCCCATCAATGGCTGTTGCTGGAATCGGAGAATCACCCGCTTTGTGGCCGCGCCGAATGCCAGTTTTAGACCATCGGGGATGATCAGTTGTTCCCCGTGCTTCTTCCGTGTACTATGACTTAATCTCACTTACGTTCCTGCACCTTGTTGCACCCTCTTGTGTCTGTGCAGTTTTTTTGTAAGAATCATCGCTACGTCATTGTGTCCTGGATCTGCTCCGGCAGATCTGATCAACTAGAGGATTTACCCCCATGCCCGTTCCCAAGAAGCGTGTTGGCCACTCCGATCAAGCTCACCGTCGTGCCAACTGGAAAGCTATCCTGTCTCAAGTGACCAACTGCCCGCACTGTGGTGTTGTGAATCGTCCTCACTGCCTGTGCACCAACTGCGGCTGGTACAAGGGTCGTGTGGTCAGCGAAAAGCTGCATGCGCATCACGAGCACTAGGCTCCAGTTTTTAAACAGAGACTCGTTTAGGTAAAGATCCACCCTCATGGCTAACCACCCCATTCGAATCGCAGTCGATGCGATGGGGGGCGATTACGCTCCTCAAGACATTGTTGAAGGAGCCCTGCAAGGCGCCCGAGTCCACGGGGTGGAAGTATTGCTGGTCGGGCAACCCGACCGTATTGAGGTCGAGCTGAAAAAGCACGACACCCAAGGTGTGACCTATCGCGTGGTGCCTGCCAGTGAAGTCATTGAAATGGGTGAGTCTCCCGCCACGGGCCTACGCAAGAAAAAAGATGCCTCTATCATCGTCACGGCCAAGTGTGTAAAGGATGGCGAAGCCCAAGGGATGGTGGCGGCCGGCAGTACCGGTGCCGCTATGGGTGCCGCTACTTTATATGTGGGTCGTATTCCCGGTGTGGAGCGCCCCGCCATTGGGGTGCTGCTGCCTTCACCTTCAACGCCCTGTCTGCTGATTGATGCCGGGGCTAACGCTGATTGTACTCCTGAAATGCTGGTGCAATTTGCGGTCATGGGCAACATCTATATGGCCAACGTTCATCAGGTGGCCAAGCCTCGCGTGGGCTTGCTAAACATTGGTGAAGAGGACGGCAAGGGTAACGTTTTTGCCCATCAGGCTTTTGAGGCATTGGAAAAAGACGGTCGTTTTGCCTTTGCGGGCAACGTGGAAGGCCGCGATTTGTTTAACGGTGGCGCCGATGTCGCCGTGACGGATGGCTTTACCGGCAATGTGGCCCTCAAATCTGCTGAAGGCGTGATGAAGATGTTCAGTACCGTCCTGAAGCGGGAGATGAAGCGGTCACTGTTGACGCTGGCCGGTGGTGCCTTGTTAAAGCCCGCCTTTGATTCCGCCAAAAAACTGGTGGATCCCGAAGAAGTCGGGGGCTCTCTGCTCTTTGGTATTAAGGGTGTTTGTGTTATTAGTCATGGTGGCAGCCATGCTCTGGGCGTGCAGAACGCCATTCGGGTCGCCAAGGAAGCCATTGTCGCTGATGTGCTGGGCAAGATCAGCGATCAAATTCGAGAAGGAATAGAGATTCATGAGCACGTCTCCGAAACAATCTGATGAATTGGGCACAGGTGCCCGTTCGGATGCTCAAGACAGTTTGAAACACCCGCACCAAGGGTTGCAGGGTGCGTTTGGCATTAGTGTAGTCGGGATTGGGGCCTTTGTGCCGGAACGCTGCATTACCAATGATGATATTGCGACTCTGGTCGAGACTTCAGATGAGTGGATTACCAGCCGTACGGGCATTAGCACTCGTCACGTGGTCAGTGGAGACGAAAGTGTGGCTGATTTGGCCATTGCCGCTGCCAAAGATGCTTTGGCCAGCGCGGGAATGGAAGGGTCTGAGATAGAGCTTATTATTGTGGCCTCTTCCACGCCGGATACGATTTATCCTGCCGTGGCCTGTCAGGTGCAAACGGAGATCGGTGCCGTGAATGCGGCCGGTTTCGACATGGCGCTGGCTTGCTCGGGTTTTGTGTATGCGATGGTGATTGCCCAGCAGTTCCTGAAAACAGGCATGCACAAGACTGCGCTGGTGATTGGGGCTGACACGCATTCGCGGTATACCAACTGGCACGACCGGAACACCTGTATCCTCTTTGGGGACGGTGCTGGGGCAGCCATTTTGCGTGCCGAAGCGGGCGCGGAAGACAATATTCTGGCCAGTGATCTGCACATCGACGGAGCCAAAGGGATGGAACTGACGCTATTTACGCAGGCTGAAAATTGCCCGCTGGTTGCGCCCAAGACACCCGTGAACAACTTTGTGTACATGAATGGCCGTGAAGTCTTTAAATTCGCCGTGGGGGTGGTGCCGAAATCCATTCAGCACGTGCTGGCTCGCGCGAATATGAACATTGAAGACGTGGATCACGTGGTGCTGCACCAGGCGAACATTCGTATTATGCAAGCCATGTCGGAGAAGCTGAATATCCCGGAAGAGCGCCTGATTGTGAACTTGCAGCGCTTTGGCAATACCTCGGCGGCTTCGATTCCGATTGCTCTGAATGAAGCCGTGTTGGCTGGTCGGGTTAAGCCCGGCGAGCTGCTGGTGATGTGTGGCTTTGGTGCCGGGCTGGCTTGGGGTACAACCATTCTACGCTGGACGGCGGTGGATCAACGCTTGCCTCAGACGCTTAAAACCGAGATGCAACAGAAGTTATCTACGATGAAACCGTTGGCGGCTGCTTCCTGCTAGTCGTCTCAGTTTAGTCTTCCGCGCTGGATGCGTTTCTCACAGGGTAAATTGTTACAGGCGGAACGGTTTTTCAGTATTCAATCCGGTGATTATGCGCCTTGGCGTCTGAGAATCATCCCAAAAATCAATTAGAAGCTAGAAATAAAAATCAGAATAGAGAAAAGGCTAGAGACCGATGAGCAAAGTCGCATTTGTGTTTCCTGGACAAGGCTCCCAATCCGTGGGGATGGGACTGGATTTTTACGAGCACCCTGCGGCGCGGCACGTCTTTGACGTTTTTGATCGGTTGGTGGCTCCCAATTTGAGTCAGGTTTGCTTTCGCGGGCCTGAGGAAGAGCTGCGGCGCACCATTTATACCCAGCCTGCCATTTTGGGCACTGCTATCGCGGCGCTGGAACTTTTCCGAGAGCGTTGCCCGGTGCAGCCTCATGTTTTGGCCGGGCATAGCCTGGGTGAGTACGGTGCGCATTATGCGGCTGGAGTGATTTCTCTGGACACTGCGGCCCAGCTCATCAAGCGTCGCGCTGAGTTGATGGAAAACGCCCCGAAAGGGGCCATGAGCGCCGTGTTAGGCTTGTCTGGTGAGGCTGTGGCGCAGGTCATTTCAGGGTATCGTGAAGAAACGGGTGCGGTGATTGCGGTTGCCAACTACAATACCGACCAGCAAACCGTGATTTCTGGCGCGGTGGATGCGGTGGCGGATGTTGCGGCTCGTCTGAAGGACGCGGGAGCCAAACGGGTAATGCCCTTGCCCGTGGGTGGGGCTTTTCATTCCCCGCTCATGCAGCCCGCTGCTGAGTCTTTTGCAGGCTATTTGGCGGAATTTAAGTTTCAGAATGCCTCAGTGCCTGTGGTAACCAATGTGGATGCCGCCCTGACCACCGACGCCGCGGAGATTCAGCGTAAGTTGGGTAGTCAGATTGACGGGTCGGTGCGTTGGACGCAAACCATGACCCGCATGGTGTCTGACTGCGGCGTGGATACGGTGATTGAATTTGGCCCCGGCAAAGTGCTGACCGGCATGTTTAAAAAGAGTTTTCCGGCGCTGCGCGTGTTCAACGTGCTGGATCTGGCCTCGCTGGAAGAGACGGTGGCCCAGTTGGGAGCCTGTCTGGCTTGCGTTTAGGTCGTTTGGGTTTGCTCTATCAACAGAATGTCAAGGATTTTAGATTAAGGAAAATTGGAAATGACCAATCAAAGCGGAAAAGCAGCCATTGTTACTGGAGGATCCCGGGGGATTGGCCGTGCCATTGTTTTGACTTTAGCGGAAGCTGGCTTTAACGTTGCTTTCAGTTATGCGGCCAATCAGACAGCGGCTGCGGACGTGGAAACTACTGCCAAAGCCTTTGGCGTGGATTGTGTGGGAATTCAGTCCAACGCGGCGGATGTGAAAGAGGCCCAGGCATTGGTGGAGCAGGCCCATAAGCGCTTTGGTCGTATTGATGCGCTGGTGAACAATGCTGGCATCACGCGGGACGGCTTGTTGATGCGCATGAGTGATGATGATTGGGCTCAGGTACTGGACACCAACCTCTCCGGGGCCTTTTATACTTGTCGGGCGGCTTCTCGCATTATGCTGAAACAACGCAGTGGTTCGATTGTGAACATTTCCAGCGTGGTGGGGGTGTTTGGTAATGCCGGGCAAGCCAATTACGCGGCGAGCAAGGCCGGCCTGATTGGCCTCACCAAGTCTTTGGCCAAGGAGTTTGGCAGCCGGGGCGTCACAGCCAACGTGGTAGCGCCTGGGTTTATCGCAACCGACATGACTGAGAGCGTTCCCAAGGAAAAATTAATGGAGCATATCCCTCTGGCGCGACTGGGCGAGCCTGAAGATATTGCCAAGACGGTTCTCTTTTTGATAACATCGGGTGGTTATATAACCGGGCAAGTCATTCATGTGGATGGTGGGCTTGTGTTTTAAGCGCAGTTGAGCAATTCCGGTTGGAATTTTAAACTCGTCATTGAATCGATCTATCGGATCAAAAAGTGGCATCAAACGGTTGAATCGATCTCTCAAAACCAGTTTTACTCACTCAAAAATCAATTGTATTGGAGGCTAAAATTATGAGCAATGTAACGCAGAGTGTATTCGAGCGCGTGAAGAAAGTCATCGTTGAGCAACTGAGCGTTGACGAAGCGGAAGTGACTCCGGAAGCCAACTTTACCCAGGATTTGGGTGCTGATTCCCTGGATACCGTGGAATTGGTTATGGCTTTTGAAGAAGAGTTCGGTACCGAAATCCCTGATGAAGAAGCTGAGAAAATTCAAACCGTGAAAGATGCGGTCAGCTTCATCGAGAAAAACCAAGGCTAGTTTCTAGCGCAGTATCTTTGCTTCACTGGGCTCTGTGGTGAGCCCGGTGAAGTCTATTCTAAATTACAGCCCTAAAAATCATAAGGTCCTGATCAATCATCATGGCAAATATTGGAAAACGCCGTGTTGTTGTTACTGGCATGGGTGCAATAACCCCCGTTGGCAACACCTTAGACACCATGTGGAGCAACCTGGTCGCCGGTAAATCCGGAATTGGCCCGAATACCCTCATTCCGGAATCTGAAATGACTTGCCGCATCGCTGGCGTATGCCGCGAATTTGTGCCGGAAAACTACATGGAGAAAAAAGAAGCCCGCCGGATGGATCGCTACACCCAGTTTGCGGTGGCGGCGGCCAAGTTGGCCTATGAAAGTTCCGGGCTATATGAAGGCGCCGTGGATCCGAACCGCTTTGGCGTGGTGGTCAGTAGTGCCGCTGGCGGGATTGGTACCATTGAAACCCAGATGAAAAGTTCACTGGAAAAAGGGTTTAACAAGTGTAGCCCCTTCCTGGTGCCAATGATGATTTGTGACATTGCTGGTGGCTGGATTGCCATTGAATACAATGCCAAAGGGCCGAACCAGTCTGTCGTTACCGCTTGTGCGACTGGTTCCAATTCCATCGGCGATGCGTTTCGTATGATTCAATATGGTGAAGCCGATGTGGTGATCGCCGGTGGGGCAGAAGCACCCATTACCTCCTTGTCTGTGGCTGGTTTTTATACGATGCGTGCATTGTCGTCTCGTTATGACGAGCCGGAATTGGCCAGCCGTCCCTTCGATAAAGACCGTGACGGCTTCGTGATTTCTGAAGGCGCCGGGGTCATGGTGCTGGAAGAGCTGGAGCACGCTGTGGCTCGCGGGGCCAATATTCTGGGTGAAGTCGTTGGGTACGGCCGAACAGCTGATGCCAATGACATTGTTGCCCCTTGTGCGGATGGCAACGGTGCAGCGCGGGCCATGCAGCTGGCGCTGGATGATGCGGGCTTGAAGCCTGAAAAGGTGGATTACATTAACGCACATGGGACCAGTACACCGCTGGGCGATATTGCTGAAACATTGGCGATTAAACGTGTTTTTGGCGACTATGCCACGAACGGTCTGGCGGTGAGTTCCACCAAGAGCATGACGGGCCATATGTTGGGCGCTACCGGTGCGGTGGAAGCCATCATTTCCCTGATGGCCTTGCAAAACAAGACCATCCCCCCGACCATCAATCTGGTCAACCCCGATGAACAGTGTGATTTGGACTATACCGCTCATAAGGCACGTCAGGTGGAAACGATGGAGTATGCTATGTCGAACTCGTTCGGGTTTGGTGGGCACAACGCTTCATTGGTATTCAAAGCTTACAGCGTGAATTAACGCCCCTGGACGCTTGCGTCTGCAAGTGCTACAAAATGTAAACGGCAGCTTCATTGACGAGGCTGCCGTTTCTGATTTCGGTACATTCACGGCTAAGGGATTTGGGAGTGGGCGCTGTGTCAATGACACTAGCTCGGTGGATAGTCCATGTTCCAGACAATGGGGGATTGCCCTGATGGAGGTCAAGGGCTACGATGAACACATCAATAGCCAGCAGCGTCAGGCAAGCGGCGCTGGAAGGAGGGGCATGACTTTATCTGCGGGACAACCATCACAATCCCAAAGTTCGACTGGTGCTCATGCGTCCGTGGGGCAGTTTTTTGATCAGTTGAGCGCCAGTTATGATGCTGCGATTTTAAAGGGTATTCCGCCGTATGCGGAGTTGATTGGCAGTGTGTTGGGCTATTGTGACATGGATTCAAACCGACCCTGGTCTATTTTGGAGCTGGGGTGCGGGACGGGTAATCTGTCGCTGGCGATTCGGGAGATGTTTCCAAAGTCAAAGCTCACGCTGGTGGATTTATCCCCCGAGATGTTGACGCAGGCCGCCGCCAAGTTAAAGCAGGCGGGAACGCCTGAAGACCATCTCACCCTAGTAGCCAACGGATTTATGGCGCTGGATTTTCAACCGCAGTCCTTTGATTTGGTGATCTCCAGCATGGCCTTGCACCATTTGCTGGATTCCGAAAAACCGGTTTTATATCAACGAATTTTCAACTGGCTGAAGCCCGGTGGTTTGTTTCGCTGCGTGGATGAGACGCTCTCGTTGCCTGCCTTTGCGCAGGCCAAAAACATGACCCTGTGGGAAGCCTGGGCCAGAGAGTCCGGGGCGACTACGGAGGATTTGCAGGTGTGGATTGATCATGCGGAGCAGCATGACCACTATGCCCCACTGGCAGAACATTTTCGCTGGCTGCAAGCGGTGGGTTTTAGCAATGTGGATTGCTACTGGCGTAAGTTAATGTGGACCACTTTTGGCGCTCTAAAGCCTTGACATCCAGAGGCCAAGATGCTGATGGGGTTCATTTTTAATAAGTGGAACCATTAAAAAGTACGTGTTCACATTGAATTCAGTTGAAGTTCACTGCTAATTGGCAGGGATGTATAGATGTAGGTCATTGGAAATTTAAGGACTTTGGGTGTGAGGATTTTGCTAATTTCGGCTTTCTTTTGATTGTTTTTAGTGGTTACCGTGATCAATAAACTTTCGGTTGAATCATCACCCAAGGTTCGGTGTTCTTCATAGTTTTGGCTCGAATCTTGATAGCGAAAGTGCTTTGATTCAACCTGGTTTAGGCGCTTTAAATGATTGGGTTTGCCTAGGTAGATCTGGTCTTGTTGCGTGATTATAAATGCTCTGCCATCTTTTAATTTGCCTGCATGGTAAAGCTTATCCTCATTAGCGAAGCCTTTCTTGTCTTTCAGGCTGCTTGCCAGATATTGGAGATCTTGCAATGTGAGTTTCAGGGGGCACAGTTTATCGGCCAGTTTGGAAACATCGTTTTCTGAAGAAAAAGAATAGCTATCCCCGTTGTGTCTGGCAGGATGTGTGGTCTGTGCCGTACGTTGCAATTGAGATGAATGCGTCCCTGAGAAACGGCAATTACTGGCACTAACCGCCAAAGGTCTATCCCATTGTGGTTTCATTTCTTGAATGTCCTTGTTTTGGGTGGGGTAAATCTAAAAGCTGGCCATTAATTATTTTTTAAATCTAAAAAATTAGGAGGAAGAAATGAGAAGAAGATTAGTGAGAAATGGATGCATTCAATCAAAACAGGGCAATCATGAAAATTGCCTGTTTGGGGGAGGATGGGGTGGAGATTTATCCGTTGCCATCCAGGGTGGTGCCAAAAAAGATCCAGGTGAGAAAAAAATCGGCAATGATAATGATAATAGATATCCAGACCACCGCTTTGGTGGTGGAACGCCCCACATCCTGCGCGCCGCCTTTGGTGCTGATACCCACCGTGCAACTGATAGCGCCCAGAATCAGGCCGAAAATGACTGCCTTGAGCAGGCTGACCCGGATGTCGTAGGGTTTCAGGTAAAGCAGCACGGATTCGATGTACTTGTGATAATGCAACCGGGCTACGGATTGGGCCACCAGCATCCCGCCGATGATGGCCACCACTTCCCCGAGGATGGTGAGCATGGGCAGGGCAATCATACAGGCCAGAATACGCGGGGCAATTAGATAACGCACCGGATTCACCCGCATCACCCGCAGGGCGTCAATCTGTTCGGTCACTTGCATGTTGGCGATTTCCGCCGCGATCGCGGTACCCGCCCGCGCCCCCACGGCCAGACAGGTAAAAATGGGGCCGATTTCCCGCACGATGGCCAGCGCGACCAGCCCGCCTACATAGGCATCCGCCCCGGTCTGGGCGAATTTATCGGCGGTTTGCAGCGCCAGTACGGACCCGGCAATCAGGCAGATCAACATGCTCATGCCCATCGAATCAAAGCCCACGGCGGCGGTCTGGGTGAGTGTCTTCATCACATCAAAGCGGAAGGTGATGATATAACGCAGGCTTTCCCACGTGGTGAGAAATAGCGTACCCGCTGCCTCAAAGAAGTCCAGGACCGGCGCCTCAATGCCCAGCACCACACCCGACCGGGCCTGAGTGGGCAGGCTGGACTTGGCTGGCTGTGACTTGGGCTCAGGCATGCGCCGGGGTCCTATGCTTCAGGGTTGTGAAACTTGCTGTATTGTAGCGTGTTTAGCAGGGTGTGTGGGTCTATAAATCGACCAGCGTGCACCATTGTTGATACTGAGACAGTTTGTTTTTTACCGTGTCGAAATAGGTGTCCTGAATCTTGCGGGTCCAGATGCCGGGCTCTCCCGTGCCAATGGGGCGGTTGTCGATGGCTGTAATGGGGGAGACTTGAGCCCCGGTGCCGCAGAAGAAGGCTTCATCGGCCAGATACAACTCGGTGCGGTCGATGGTTCGCTCCACGGTGTTCAAGCCCAGTTCGTTTTTAGCCAGCGTAATGATGGAATCACGGGTGATGCCTTCCAGAATGTCCTCGGTTTTGCCGGGGGTGATCAGGGTGTTGTCCTTGATGATGAACAGGTTCATGGCGCTACCTTCCGAGACGGTGCCCGCCTCGGTCAGGAAGATGGCGTCATCAAATCCCATCTTGCGGGCATCCGTTACGGCCAGCGCCGTGTTCATGTAAGCGCCACCCGCTTTGGCCCGTGCGGGAATCGCGTTATCCGGCACCCGGCGCCAGTTGGAGATGCAGACGCTAAGGCCTTTATCCAGGGCCAGATACTCGCCCAGGGGCTTGGTCCACAGGCAGAATTCGGTGGGGACGTTCTCCAGCGTTGGGGTGATGGTTTCTCCGCTTTTGTAGAGGGTCGGGCGAATGTAGAGATCGGAGGTGATCCGGTTCTTTTTCACCAGATCCACCGTAATCTGGCAAAGGCCTTCCACGCTGAGATCGGGGGTCATGTGGAACAGGCGACTGTTGTTCAACAGGCGCTGGTAGTGTTCTTTCATGCGGAAAATGCAAAGCTGGCCGGTTTCCGGTAGCCAGTAGCCCCGGATCCCCTCAAACAGGGAGGTGCCATACAGGAAGGCGGGATTGCGAAGGCTCAGGGTGGCTTCGCTGAAGGGGATCATCTTGCCTTCGAAGTAGGCGTATTCGGTGTGGGGGGATTGAGAGTCGGCGGGTTGAGCGGTGGTCACGGGATTGGCCTCGGCGGTGAGTTTCATAATGGGTCCTGTCTGTGTTAACCTAATCATTATATGAAAAAATCTGTTTTGCTTTTAATTCTGGATGGCTGGGGCATTCGCGAAGCCGAGCCCGGTAATGCCATCAAGCTGGCCCAGCCCAGCTATTATGACTCGCTTTTGGCGAAATATCCAAACATTGCCCTGGAAGCGTCCGGGGAGGCCGTTGGCTTACCCGATGGGCAGATGGGTAATTCCGAGGTCGGGCACCTGAACATGGGTGCAGGACGCGTGGTGTATCAGGAAATTACCCGCATCAACAAGTCTATCCGCGATGGCGATTTTTTCACCAACCCGGTGTTTCTTGATGCGGTAGCACATGTGCAGCGCACCGGGGGGCATCTCCACCTGATGGGGTTGGTCAGCGACGGCGGTGTTCACAGTCTGCTCAGTCAACTGGAAGCCTTGCTGGATTTCACTCATAAGCAGGCCCTGAAAAAAGTGCGGGTGCATGCCTTTCTGGATGGCCGGGATGTTTCCCCGCAGAGCGCGGAAGGCTATCTGCGCCAGCTGGAAGAAAAGCTGCTCGCTTTGGACTTGCCGCAAATCGCCACCATTAATGGCCGCTATTTTGCAATGGATCGGGATAATCGCTGGGAGCGCATCCAGGCGGCTTACGACAATATGGTCTCGGCCAGCGGGCGGAAACACCCGTTCAGCATTGATGCCCTGAACTGGAGTTATCATCAGGGTGTGACCGATGAGTTTGTGGCACCTGCCGTGACCGATTTAACCTACGAAGGCATGCAGGACGGCGACGCGGTGTTGTTTTTCAACTTCCGTCCTGATCGGGCCCGCCAGATTACCCGTGCCTTTACGCAGCCCGATTTCACGGCGTTTTCGCGCCAGAAAACCATCGACAATCTTTACTTTGGTTGCATGACTCTATACGATGAGCGCTTTGATTTGCCGGTCGCTTTTCCCAAGCAAAAGCTGGATCGCATTCTGGCTCAGGTGATCAGCGATCACGGGATGACCCAGTTTCACACGGCGGAAACGGAAAAGTACGCCCATGTGACGTTCTTTTTCAACGGCGGTTTCGAAGAGCCCTACCCCGGTGAAGACCGTCTGGTGGTGCCGTCTCCCAAAGTGGCGACTTACGACTTGCAGCCCGAAATGAACCTGGGGCAACTCACTGATGTGATTTGCGAGGCGCTGGACAGCGGCAAGTATGACTTTGTGGTGGCCAACTTCGCCAACCCGGATATGGTGGGCCATACAGGCATTTTGCCTGCCGCCGAAGAAGCGGTAAAAGCCATTGACCACGCCATTCAGCGGGTGAGCGAAACCATTCTGAAGCATGATGGGGTGATGCTCCTGACCGCCGATCATGGCAACTGCGAAACCATGATTGATGAGCACGGCGGCCCGCATACCGCTCACACCACCAATCTGGTGCCGCTGATTCTGGTGTCCAATCGGCCGGAGTTGCAACTGGATAACAGTCAGCAATACAGCCTGAGCGACATTGCCACAACCCTGCTGGACTTGCTGGGCTTGCCCAAGCCCGTGGAAATGACTTCGCCCTCGATTCTGAAAATAGAGCAATCGGTGCCTCAACCCAGTACTTAGTCTGACCAACAGGCAGGACAACTTAAATTGAAAAAGCCGGAGCGTTTCACTCCGGCTTTTTGATGAGTTGGGTGCATGGCGCAACAGTTCAAACGGGTCGTGAGGGTGTAAGATAGAGTGAGGTTGGGCGTTGATCGTGAGAGGACTGTTTGCGCATGTCGGTGAAAACAAATATCCCGCTGGTGAATTTAAAGCGTCAGGTGGAAGCCCACCGGGCTGAATTTGAACGGGACTTTCAGGCCCTGCTGGAAAAGACCGATTTTATTGGCGGAAAAGCCGTGGGCGAGTTTGAGGCGGCCTTTGCCGCTTATTGCCGCGCGTCGTATTGCGTGGGCGTGGGCAATGGCACCGATGCCCTGTCTATTATTTTCCGGGCGCTTGAGTTGCAACCCGGTGATGAGGTCATCACCACCCCCATGAGCTTTATGGCCACCGCAGAAATTCTCTCGCCACTGGGCTTGCGTGCCGTGTTTGCGGATATTGATCCGCAAACGTATACGCTCGACCCTAAAACCGTGGCCCCGCTGATTGGCCCGAAAACGCGCGTGTTGCTGCCGGTGCATCTTTACGGGCAACCTGCGGACATGGCGGGCTTGAATGCCGTGGCCAGTCAGCACAACCTGAAGGTCATTGAAGATTGTGCCCAGGTGCATGGCGCGGAATTTCAGGGCAAGCGGGCGGGAACACTGGGCTTTGCGTCGGCCTTCAGCTTTTATCCCGGCAAGAATCTGGGTGCCTTTGGCGATGGCGGGGGCATTGTGACCCATGATGAAGCCTTTGCCCAAAAAGTACGCATGCTGGCCAATCATGGGCGGCTGTCCAAGTACGAACATTTGATAGAAGGCGTCAACAGCCGACTCGATACCTTTCATGCGTCGGTCTTGCTGACAAAATTGAAGTATCTCGATGAATGGAATGGCTTGCGTCAGCGGTGGGCGAACCTGTATAGTGAAATGCTGGCGGGGATCCCTGGTCTGGTGTTGCCCCAGTTGGGCGAAGACAGAACCCATGTTTACCACCTGTTTGTGGTGCAAACGCCCCTGCGGGATGAGTTGCTCCAGTTCTTGCAGGCGGAAGGCATTGCCGCGGGGATTCATTACCCTATTCCGCTCCACTTGCAACCCGGCTTGCAGTATCTGGGCTATCAGGCCGGAGACTTCCCGATTGCCGAACAATTGGCGCAACAGTGCCTTTCGTTGCCACTTTTCCCGGAATTGACGGAAGGGGAAGTGCAAACGGTGGCCGCTGCCGTGCGACAGTTCTTCCAAACCAGAGTCTGAGCAGCCCCTCAGCACGGAGGGCTTGAGTCGCTGTCACCTCACCCGGCGGCTCGGTTTTTGCTGCAATTCCACAGCGCCAGTGGTAGAGTGTTGAGCAATATTGAATGAACGCCAATGATGACATTACGGTCTATAAAAATCTGTATGCGGATGCCAGGAGGCGTTGGGGCGCTGTTGGGGCTGTTGCTCTTTTGTGGTGTGCTGTCTTTGCCCGCTTTGGCGGAAACGCCCATTCAGGATGAGGCGCAGGCCTGGCAGATTGTGATCCTGCGCGGACATCTCACCCGCCGTTTTCTGGGCTATCTGGATGCGCAGAATCATGTGGCGAATCTGACCGATAAGCCCGGCCGATCGGTGCAGCACGCCTACGAAAGCCAGCTGATGTTGCGCTCGGCCCTGGGGGTGCAACTGACTGACCGTTTAACTTATTGGCAGGGTTTTGGCTGGATGCCGTCCTTTCAGCCTCAGTTCCGCAATGAGTATCAGGCCTGGGAGCAGTTGCTCTACGAACGCCGGTTCAAGTATTTCAGCGTCACCAGTCGCACCCGTCTGGAGTCCCGGTATATTGAAAATACGGGCAGTGGTGCTTCCCACCGTGTGTGGAGCCAGTTACGCGTGGGTGTACCGCTGGGGCGCAACAGCCGCTGGTCGCTGGTGGTGTTTGATCAGCCCTTTTATAATCTCAATAGTGTTCCCAACGGCCCCCGGCACGGTTTTAACCAGAACTGGGCCTTTGTGGGCGTCGGGCGTCGTCTGACCAAGACCTTGAGTCTCGATGCGGGTTATTTGAATAACTATGTCCGAAACTATCGCCCGGTTCCTAACCGCATGAATCATGTGTTTTTTGTGTCGGTTGTTTACAACCTGGGCAATGCCGGAGTGGACCTGCGTAAACCCAAACAGCCCGATCATCAACCCAAAGCCTACGATGAAAGCGTGGATACACGCTCTCGGTTGAAGCTTGCTGACTTTAGCCCCGAAACAGCCACTGCCGAGAAGCCCAATGCCTTGGGTGCTGGTTTATCTGCTTGTACCCAGCCTGAATTTGAAATCACCCCGGTTGGCTTTTCGGATGAGATCAAGCACGAGCTATCTGAAGCGCCCGTACTTCTGATGGCGACAAAGACGCCCGGCTCTCACTGAGGTTGAGTTTCTCGATAGACTGCTGTTGTCGCGGGGTGAGTCTGTTGAATCAATTAAACGCTGGTTGAGGCCGGTTTAGCGCGGCATGGGGGCTTGTCTGTTTTTGACTGCTCTGTGATCGATTGTTATTTTTTTGTAATTAAAATTTAAAAAAAGAATCTTTAGACTGGAAGCTGGGCATTGATTATTTATCCAATTCTGTATCTCTGTATGCAAATATGAGGTTCTTTTGTAATGCAACATCGTAAACAGTGGGTGGCTTTCTTATTGAGCGTTGGCGTGATGTCTTCACTCTGCCTGGCGGGTTACGCGGATCCCGGTAGTGGTGCTGGCGCTTCCTCGGGCGGGACACAGGCTGCTCCCGGAAATTTTAACCGTGGTATCGGTAATGGCCAATGGGCCCAAAATCACCCGCGTACAGCGGAGTATTTGAAAAATCATCCGGAGATGGCCGATCGGGTTCAGGAACGGCGGGCTGAACGACGTGAAGAGCGTCGTGATGATCGACAAGCAGGTCAACCGAATGGCCAGGGAAATGGCCAATGGAGGCAAAACCATCCGAAAGCGGCTGAATTTGCCAAGAATCATCCCGAAATGACTGATCGGATGCAGGATCGTAATCAGGATCGCCGGATGGACCGTAGACAAGATCGCCGTGCAGATGGTTCTGGCGCTCAGGGAACTGGTCAATGGGCGCAAAACCATCCGCGAGCGGCTGAGTTTGGAAACAACCACCCTGAAATGGCCGATCGGATGCAGGATCGCAATCAGGATCGCCGGATGGATCGTAGACAGGACCGCCGTGCAGATGGTCTTGGCGGTCAGGGGAATGGTCAAGGTCCTCGCCAATGGGGTCAGAATGGGGGCTTTGCCGGTAATGCTGAGCGGATGCAGGCCCGGAATCCGGGTGGCCTCAGAGACGGCACTGCCAGCGGTGATCGTCCCCAGTTGGGTGGCGGCCCTGGAAACGGGCAGTTTGCGGGTGGCGCTCGTCGACATCAATAGTTGGGAAGCATTTAAACCTGAAAGAGAGGCTGTTTACAGCCTCTCTTTTCGCATCTTTACAGTTTTAAGGCCGGCTAGGCGGGTAACGCGGAGTCGGTCTTGGGACGTTTGGGCAATTTCAAGTATTTGCCGGGGTAGAACATGAAATCGATGGTTTTGTTGTGCCGTGCCCACCAGCCAATCAGGACGGGAAATAAAATGCCGACGATCATGGCGGCGCTCAGGTGCAGGGCAAGGTTATTGGTATGTAATAACTTCTGCAACACAATGCGGACCGCTGCGGAAGGCATGGTGTGCAGCAAATAAATCTCAAAAGAAAACATTCCCAGCCAGCTGAATATTGCATTGTTCCAGCGTACGGTCAGAAAGAGTGTTTTTACGACAAACAGCGTGAGCAGAATGCCACTAAACGCCAGTAAAACCGAGGCCAGTGTTGCATCCAGTGGGGCCAGGTTTCCTCGAACGGCCTCCATGGTGTTCTCATTGTAGAAAAGCAGGTTGAGCGGTAAGTAGGTTAGTCCAGCCAATCCCATTAAAAACGGATGCTTTAAGAGTGGTTGTGCATGGCGTGCAACCAGGGTTCCTGCATAAAAGTAGAGTCCATAAGCCATAAACCATTCCACAAAGGGGAGAGGCACATGCACATTAAACAGGGAGGGTAAGCATTTCAGAATGACCAAAATGCCGAATATCAGCGCATCCTTGCGAAAGGCAATTTCCATCCGGGCGATCAGGATAAAAATGGCGAGCAGGGCATAAATAAACCAGAACTGATCGAATGGACTGGCGTACATTTTAATAAAGCGAAAAGGATCAAAATAGCGATTGGTGTATTTATTGAGTACCAGGTGCAACAACCCCTGAATCCAGGAAAAGAGTACAAAAGGGATACCAAGGCGGATGAGTTTTTTGATTAAAACTTCTTTTGCTTTTTCAGGGGTGGCACGGTCTTCATAACGCCCATATAAGTAACCACTGATGGCAAAAAACAGGGGCATGTGAAAACTGTAAATGGTGTAAACGACATAATTTAGACCGTTTGTATATTGCGGGTACATCTCCGCCGTGAGAAACCCAATCAGCACATGGCCCAGAACGACCAGTAAAATGGCAAAACCTTTGGCAATATCGAGCCATTGTTCTCTGTTGGAGCTCATCGGAAAGGGTCCTTTAACTTGTGAGGGAAGGAGGTACCATTGCAACATGGCGCGTTACACGTTACAAAGTCGAGGCTGGGGGGCATCAATGCCCAAAAAGCAAATCAGGCTATGGAAAGGCTCGGAGGTCTAATCGGAATAGGGTTTCGGGGTGAAGGGGCAAGTTATGGTAATCAAAACATCCAGACACTCTCGAAATGCTAGCATAAGGTCGATTGTTTTTTGAAAGGTTTGTTACAAAATTTGAATCAGGAAATTGAGCCGATGGATGAGCGCGATGCAGCGGCGCTGTGTGAGGGCGGGATGGCCTAAAGGCTGGGTTTGCTCGGCATGGTTCTTGGTGGGTGGCAGGGCTGAAAAATAGTAAGCCTTGAAAGAAGGGGATTGTATATTGTCCCTGTCTGGCCCATAATGCCAGCAAAGATTTTTTGTACGGGTTTGTTTTTTTCATTCCAATAAAAACACGGGCCTCATCTTAAAGTCTGGTTTATTTATTAATTCAAACGAGGTCCAAACTTCAATGTTAGCTACTGATATCACCTGTGCAGCCTGTGGCACCGAGTTCCCTTTTACCCAGGAAGAGCGTGAGTTCTACGAATCCAAAGGGTTCCAGCCCCCCAGAAAGTGCAAACCTTGCCGTGATGCTGCCAAGCAAAACCGCGATGGCGGTTACGGCGGTGGTGGTAACCGTGGCGGCTACGGCGGCGGTGGTTACGATCGTCCCCAACGTGCGATGTTTGATGCCGTTTGCGCCGGTTGCGGCGTGAACACCCAAGTGCCTTTTCAGCCGAATGGCAGCAAACCGGTTTACTGCCGTGATTGCTTCCAGAGCCGCGCTTCCTACTAGGAAGCGCCCTGATGGCCAAGAATAACCAGAAACAAGAGAAAGCTGCCCGTAATCGGGAAAACGCTCGCAAGTACCGAAAAAAAACTGCCAGCTCTTCACGTTCTAAGCGCCGATTTTAAAATCGGCGCTTAGCGCATGTTTACCCAGGTTTTGCCCCGAATTTTGAATCAAGGTGAGTCGGCCCATCCAGCCAGTTTTCTAATGAATTGACTTTTCGGTTTCTCGGAAGTCCCATATCAAAAGCTTTTCCCCCTTTTTCCCTAGCCTTAATATCCCGAAGCTCCCCACCGCTTGATGATCGAGCCCAATTTTAAAGAACCAAACTTTAAAGAAAGATCCATTCCGTTATTATGAACAATCTGAATCTCAGCGAATACCTTTGTCAGGCCGTCCGTGACATGGGCTTTACCGAAGCCTCTCCCATTCAGGCCCAAGCCATTCCCTTGCTGATGGAAGGCAAGGATGTGATCGGTCAGGCCCAAACCGGCACCGGTAAGACTTGTGCTTTCGCCATTCCGCTGATTGAACGCATTCAACCCGGTAACCGGCATATTCAGGCGCTGGTGCTCTGCCCCACTCGAGAACTGGCGTTGCAAGTGACGCAAGAGTTTAAAAAGTTGGCCAAGTACAAACAAGCCGTCATGATTCTGCCCATTTACGGCGGACAGTCCATTGAGCGGCAAGTGCGCGCGCTAGGTCAGCATCCCCAGATTGTGGTGGGTACCCCTGGCCGGGTATTGGATCTGATCAATCGCGGCAATCTGCATCTGAACACCGTACAAACCGTGGTGCTGGATGAAGCCGATGAGATGCTGAACATGGGCTTCCGGCGCGATATTGAAAAGATCCTGAAACAAACCCCGACCACGCGGCAAACCGTATTCTTCTCGGCCACGATGCCACCGGCCATTCTGGATTTAACCGCCAAATACCAGCGCAATGCGGTGCAGATCAAGGTGGCCAAGCATGATCAGCCGGTGGTGGAAATTGATCAGACTTACTTTGAAGTGGAAAAACCGGTTAAAATCGCGGCCTTGCTTAGCCTGCTGCAACACCATCAGTTTGGCTTGGCCCTGGTGTTCTGCAACACCAAGTGGAAGGTAGACTCTCTGGTGAAGCGCCTGCGCGCTGCCGGGTACGCTGCTGAAGGGCTGCATGGCGGCAAAACCCAATCCCAGCGCGATCGCATCATGCAAAGTTTCCGCAAGGGCAGCACCACTTTGTTGGTGGCTACCGATGTGGCCGCCCGTGGTCTGGATGTAAACAATGTGGAAGCCGTGTTCAACTTCGATTTGCCCAAGGACACCGAGTTTTATGTGCACCGCATTGGCCGCACCGGCCGGGCAGGAAAGTCGGGACAGGCTTTCACCTTTGTGGAGCAGACTGAAATGCAACAACTCCGGGAAATCCGTAAATATCCCACTGTGAACCTGAAGAAGCAGGAGCTTCCTGCCTAAATAGGCTCAAGGTCGACTTTCGGATCCCAGGTCATTCTGGGTATGGTCTGCTGGACTGTAACGCGTTTCATGGCATTTCAGGCATCTGAACGCCTGAAATGCCATGAGCGTTTTTACACCAGACGGTTGAGCGTTTGGGTTAGGATTTTAAGGCCGGAGTCTGCTGTTGGGGCGCCGCCTTCATTGGCTTGATTGGCCTGAGGGCTTGTGGGGCCGATGAAGGCTTACCGTTGACCTCGGTGGCCAGGCCTGCCCAGCGGAGCAGTTTGATGATGACAAATGTCACATCAAGTTCTTTCCAGTGAAACCCCATGCAGGCTGTTCGGGGATGGGCGTGATGGTTGTTGTGCCAGCCTTCCCCCCAGGTGAGCAGGGCCACCCACCAGTTGTTGCGGCTGGTGTCACTGGTTTCAAAGGTTCTGTAACCCCACAGGTGGGCTGCGGAATTGACCAGCCATGTGCAGTTCAGCACATAGATAATGCGCAGGAAGCCGCCCCATACCAGAAGGGAAGTCCCCATGCGCCAGCCTCCAAAGGCGTATCCAGCGGCAAAGAGGAATGTTAAAAATAGCACGTTGATGGTGGTGTAGTGCCGCTCTAAAAATGCTAGTCCCGGATCGGCGTAGATGTCTCGGGCGAGTTTGCGCGTGGTTTCTTCTGATTCATCCAGTTGAGGATGCCAGAAAAAGGGCCACAGAAAGTGCGCCCATAAAAAGCTGTAGCGCGGCGAATGCGGATCGCCTTCTTCATCGACTTTACTGTGATGTAGCCGGTGCGTGGCTACCCACCAGGCCGGGCCGCGCTGATAGGCCAGACATCCCAGAAAAGCCAGAAACACGGTAAGCGGTTGAGGCAGCTTGTAGCTGCGATGCGCCAGCAATCGGTGGTAGCACAGGGTAATGCCCAGACAGGTGGTGATAAAGGACATCGCCATAAAGACGATGAGTCCCGGCCAGCTAAATGTAAACGGGGCAGCCAGCGCCGCGATATGCAGAAATACATATGTGGTGAACAGTGGGGCGTTAAACCGCTCCCGGTTGGCATAGGCGGGGATAAAGCCGAAGGTAGTGGCCAATGCCGTGTCTCCTTTTGGGTCTACAGTGGATGAGGGGAACGCCTCTGAAATTTTTTCAGGCTGATGGAATCGCCCGGTGCTTTTGGAAACGGGCAAAGCGTGCAAGCGGCTCAATACTTCAGCGCGTCAGCAATTACCCACACCCAGATAGTTCATAGATTAGCATAGTGTCTCAGCTTTTCATAACGTCATGCCTCGAAGTGTCGGGAGGCCAGAGGGCCCCAGTATTCTGGCCGGTAGCCAGATGTTTGCTGTGTCGTTTTCGCAAAAAAAGTGGGGATGTTTTTGGCTCCGGTTTCATTTGTGGTAGGATTCACCCTTGAAAAATCGGATGCCAAATAGAAGAATCAAACCACGTGTATTGGGATGTTTACCGTATGGATTCTTTGTTTTCGCCGTTGAAAATTTCTCGACGGATTGATGGCCAGGGCCAGCAGTCTGCTCGGGTTCGTTTTGGCATACAAGCCCGTCCACCGGTTGTGCTTGAAAGTCACCCGTTGCGGTCCTGGTCATCGTCCTCGATAGCAATTAGCGATTCGCTTTCCGCGCTTCTGGATGAGGCCTTGGAGATGTTTGATTCGAGTGCCTCCGGGCGACAGGCTTCCGATGCCAGTAGCCCGTTACCCTTCCATGAAGTCTCAATGCAGGCATTAACGCTCGCTCAGCTGAAAGCCTTATTACCGGCTACTTCATTTTCTCCCCCGCAGGAAGCGGTCAAGCACACCAATCCGCGCAAAGTCGATGTCGCTCAGCAGTTGGCCCGATGGATGGAAGACACACTGGCCCAGGAGGGCGCCATCCTGGCCGTCGTGGCGAGACAAGGGGGTTTACAGCATAAAAAGTATGACCGGACGGGCATGCTGCATACCGGTTTGGTGATTTGGCATCCGCAAGAAAAGCGCTGGAAGATTTATAACCTGATCGATCGTCCCCAGGGACGGGGTACGCGATGCGATGTGCAATGGACTGAGCCTGTGGATTTCTTTATCCAGCAAGGGGGACGTCAGAAAGAGGCCTTGTTGATGATCCCGGATCGCATTTTGCAGGCTCGTATGCGGGCGGCCTTGCTCAATGGCGATGCTGCCCGACTGTCGTTTACGTCGGATTACAACATTATTTCTCCGCCTCATAGTGAGACCAGTCTGAACTGTAACAAGTGGGTGCTTCTCAATTTGCTGGCGGCGCAAATGCAGACGTATGAGCCGAAACATCTGCTTGATGTAATCAAACGGGAATATAAACCCGGGCAGATTCAAGTGCATCCGCTGGCGCGACTGTTTGCCAAGCATCAATCCCGCGTCAAGGCCAGTGAGGTGCCCTGGTTGGCCCCCATTGAAACAGTGACGGTGCAAAGTCTCTGTGATTCGGGATTGTTTGAAAAAGCCCTGTTTTGCAGTGCGAGCCAGCCTGAATTGTAAATGGAGACCACCCTGCGGATTGAAGAGCGCTACAAAATGATGACAGATTGATGGGCGTTGGATTGAAATTTTGTTACGATTCCTTCATACTCTGGCATCAAAAGTGATGTTCGGGTTTTTCAGTAAAAGGTTTCATATAGAAAATTGAAAACCTCAGGTCTATCGGGAGCAGTGGGAATGGAAGCGTCTCCCGAGCTTGGCGTTTTGTGTGTTTGAACAGTGACACCATTGGCATTCGTGGGTTTATAGCAAAGAATTTTTGGAGAGAAAACATGTCGGAAATCATTTCCCGGTCTCGTCCTGTGCTTAGCATGTCTCAACGGGAGCTATCTGAGAAGCAAATCAGAATGGCATCGACGTACCCCCTGACAAGCCGGTTGAATGTGTCGGACAACCGAGCGCAGTCCAGTCTTTTCAACGCTGACAGTGCCGGGGATTCGGTTCATTTTTCGGGAAAAGATAACAGGAAGCGGGCACGGCCCTCGCTCAAGCCGAATGACAATCCACCAGAACCACCAGAGGATCCCATAGACAGTGATTCGGAAGATGATCAGTTTCCATCCCGAAATCCGCTTTCGGGAAAAGATAACAGGAAGCGGGCACGGCCCTCGCTCAAGCCGAATGACAATCTACCAGAACCACCAGAGGATCCCATAGACAGTGATTCGGAAGATGATCAGTTTCCATCCCACAATCCGTTCAACAGTTTGGTTCAACTGCTGACCGGAGGTGCCGGGGTGCAACCCAAAGGCCCCAGAGTTGCCCCTAGTATGCTGATGCAAAAAAATATTCAGTCTTTAGAGGCCAAAAATTCCGACTGGAAGGCTTACAGGGCCGTGGCGGAACCTTTTGCCCATCAGTTGGCGGATATTCTGGATCGCACCCACCTGAAGCATGTGGTGCTACAAGGGAATAATGAGCAGCTTCAGCAGGCGATTATGATGACCTTAAAAGAAAATGCCAAGGATAAGTCATTTTACAAGGTGGATGCCTCACACGATAGCCTGGATGGGATTAAGCGCTTTTATCGGGGGCCAGCCCTGGCGAATGAACTGACCAGACCCGCTGCCGAATTTGGTTTGTCTTCCGAAAAGCCGACGGTGCTTTATGTGCAGAACGTGGATGATGAGCGTGAATTGAATGCCTTGAAAGATGGAGCGCTTTTTCAGCGCATTCAGGATGAAAACCCGCATTATCGGTTCATTATTGCCCAGCCTGAAGAGGACCATCATGAGCATGGCGCGGATGAGCATAGCGAAATTCTGTCATTGGGCAAGATTATGCTTATCCCGAATGGGGAACAGGAGACTTTGCCAGTGAGCAAAGAAAAAGCGCCCTTTGATGTGATCAAGGTACCCCAGTTGACCACGAGTCAATGGGCAACAGTGCTGCCTCAAGACCCTGTGGTTCAGGGGATTTTTAAGCATCGTAAACTGGCATTCACCCCAGATACTTTAAAGCTGTTTCTGGATGGATTGCCCGGCCAGAAGAAAAAGCCACTGGATCGAGACAGTATCCTGACGCATCTGGAGCATTTTGGTAGTTTTGTTCGCAATTCAAAGTCAGGCAAGCTTTCCCAAAGTGACATTGAAGCGTTTCACAAAAAAGTGAATCCACAGGCTCTGATTCTGTCAGGCAAGCGGCCCGCATTGTCCGCTGAGCCGAAAGACCAGAAGCCCTATAAAATTATCAAGGCCAGCGATATTAATACCCGACTGGATGATGTGGTGGGCCTGGAGGAGGCCAAAGTCACCCTTAACCGGGTGTTGAAAAAAGCGCGTTTCCCTCGGTTCAATTCGTTTTTAAGCAAGAATGATACCGACAGCCAGACGGATCGGGTGTTGTTAATGGGCGAACCGGGTGGTGGCAAAACCATGCTGGCCAAGGCCATGGCGGGTCAGGGGAAGGCCACTTTCATCAGCACCTCAGGTTCACAGTTTGTGAATATTTATGTGGGCATGGGCGCTAATAATATGCGTCAGTTGCAGGATGCCATTAATCACGCCACCGAGGATCTGGTGGTGGTGTTTATGGATGAAATCGACAGTTTGGGCAATCGGGAGTCTGGCAGCGGCCTGGGCGGTGGAGGGGCTCGGGAAGAGACCCAGACCATCAACCAGTTTTTGGCCCTGACAGAGGGGATCGAAAAAGACAAGAAAAAAGTGTTGCTGATTGGCGCCACCAACCGCCCAGAAGCCCTTGACCCAGCTATCCTGAGCCGCTTCCATCATAAAATTCAGGTGGGCAAGTTGACAGCGCCCCAGCGTAAATTGTTGCTGGAAAAACAGATGGCCCAAAAAATGCTGAAACCCGATAAAAGCGTGGATCTGGATGAGGTTGTCAAAGAGACGAATGGCTTCAGTGGGCGGGATATTCGGAACGTGATGAAGTTAAGTCAGGAGATGTTGATCGATCAGCTGCCCATTACCGAAATGGAGGAGCTGGAAAAGAATCCGCCACTGTTGAAAAACTTTAAATTGACCCTCACGGCAGATGTGCTGGAACAGGCGATTCATGATGTTAAAAAAGGCTGGGCAGATGTCCACAAAGGCCTCACGGAAAAACCCATGTCAGACGAAGTGCGGATGTCGATGTATACCTAGAGTCCGTGCTTTAGAGCGGGATACGCTCTCGTAATTATTGGAATTGCTTACGACCAGAATGCCCTGCCCGATTGCCCCGATTTGGTGAAAAACACCCAGTCGGGGTTTTGGGCGCGTTGGGGGTAATTCAGCATTTCTGGCTGCGGGGGGAGGGTTTGAATCTGAATCGCGCCGTCGGGTTTGAACAAGGTGACATGCCGAATGCCCAGACTGACCAGCAAGCGCTGCGATTGCACCGTTTCCGACAGGGGAACGGTCAGGCGCAGCGGACGGGGATCGGGCAAATACAGATGCGCCACTTGGGCGTAGCGACTCCGAGCCAGCCCGTCCACCACATGGAGCACGGCAGCGACTTGATTGATGGCCTCCTGGTCATCGGCGGCGGGAGGCAGTTGTGCCAGCACCCACACCACGGGCGTGAGTCGTTCGGCCTTGTTGCTGGCCCACTGGCCGGGACTATCCCGCCGGGGAAAGCGATACGCCGGAGGAATCAGCCGCCCGGTTTCGTATTCGTAGCGTTGCATGGCCGCTTGAATGTCGCGGTTTAACGCTTCCGAAAATACCGGCGTAACCGTCTCAATGGCGGCGTAGGGCGGTCTGGCCCGCTGAAAGTCATCCGCGTTATCAATGGCTGGCGGCGCATTCGAATCAACCCTCGGGGGGACTGAGCTTGGGCGTGTTGCGGCTTGGGCTGTTTGCAGCCAGTTTCCCCATTGCTGGGAAAGGCTCAGTCGCCGGGATGGGGCTGTGTGCTGGCGTTCAGCATGCGGGGTGGGCGAGGCGAGCATGGTTGATCCCGATCGCTCAGTGCTGGCCGATTTCGGTCAGTGTGGCTTGCAACTTTTCGAAATCGCCGGGGGCAAACGATAGCAGTTCAATCTCGTAGCCGTCCGGGTCTTCGATGAACGCCATGTTGCCGCCATCGCGCCGGTCGCTGGGTTCTTCCGTTATTTTGACCCCGGCCTCGCGCAGTTTGGCGATGCTGGCGTGCATGTCTTCCACCCGGAACGCCAGATGGAAGATGTCCTCGGGGATTTGAAAATCTGGATCCCACGGCAGGTAGGCCAGTTCCAGCTCGGTGGGGGAGCCGGGCATGGTCATAAACGCCAGTTGGCTCCCGCGCGGCGAGGTTTTGCGGTCCCGGCACACCATGTGAAAGTGCTCGCTGTAAAACGCAATCGACCGCTCCAGATCCCGCACTTTGAGTCGCGTGTGTAAAAACATATGGCCTCTCGCTTT
This sequence comes from Vampirovibrio chlorellavorus, assembly GCA_903866275.1. GTDB lineage: Bacteria > Cyanobacteriota > Vampirovibrionia > Vampirovibrionales > Vampirovibrionaceae > Vampirovibrio > Vampirovibrio chlorellavorus_D. The sequence continues at coordinate 150,396 of CAIPMU010000002.1, forward strand.
TTAAATTGACGCAGCGCTATCGTAAGACGTCCAAGCGGGTTTTCCAAGTGGCAGGATGGATAAGTAAAGAAAGGCTTTGGTTTATTGGTGGATAGCAAAATCTGGTGGCCTATTGCATGGAATGGCTGGATAGTTGATATTCACAATAATATTTTTGTAATGCTTTTGATTCTTTTTAATTTCAAAGATTATCTCGTGCTTGTTTTTCCATTTTGTAGGGTAGTAATTGTATGCATCATGTCTTTTTGATGGATAATCTAAATAGCAGGCGCCAATTATTTTTTTATTCTGGAAGAAGGAATTCGAAACTAAATTATATTGATAGAAATAGTTGCTTTCGGCGTCATCATACCAGACTTCTAGTATTTGCTTTTTGTCTGGAGAAGGAAACGTTTCTAGTTTTGTAAAGAAAGGATTCGGGTAAAATATAAAAAATATGCTAGCCAGTAAACATAAGATAATAATGATACCCAATATTATGGTTAGCTTTATTAAGAAGGGTTTAAGTCTCATTGATATATTTCCCGTGAGCGGATAATTGAAAGATTTTGTGGTTTGTTTTGATTTCGATTAGTTCTCGTTATTTGTTTCCGCTTGAGTCAATAAATCTTGTCCAACACGGTCGATGTGGTCTTTTAAATTTTCATTCTGCAGACTGGGGTAATGAGTGACATCAAACAAGTAAGGTGTGGGTAGTTCGGCCAAGGCGCTGAGCAACTGCAGGCTATGATCAACTGGGCCGGAAAATGCCAAATCAATATCGCTGCCGGGGTGGTAGGTGCCCAATGCCCGGGAGCCATAGACTTTGACCCACTCAACATCAGGATAACGAGCAAAGCAGCTCTGAACCTGGGTGAGCGTTTCCTCGGGGATGCCAAATCGCACGGCTACAGTTTCCCCTGAAAATAGGTGCATACCTGCTGTAACGCCGGTTGAAACTGCTGATGGATCAGCTGCACCACTTTGGCCGCTTGGGCGTCATCGTAAGTGTGAGAGGTTTTATTGCGCGCTTCCAGCATGTCGATCCAGGTTTGCCCGTCCTGAATGAGTTGCGCTTGAAAGGCTTGCCGTATCACATCTCGCGGGAGGGAGGCTTCTTGCGCGCCTTGAAACTTCAAATAGTCTTTAAGCACCTTCCAGCCTAACTCAATGGAAAACTCAAAGGCTTGAATGGTGGCCATCTCGTAGAGGTGATTGCCAGGCTCTTGGGCCAAGGCGTTCAATGCCTCATGCAAGCGACCTAGGGCTTTCTGGTAGTTCTCAAACCGTTGTTTCCAGCGAATGTCTTCCATGGCTCCAATGTTTCCTTTGCAGCAAGGTGCTTGAATAGTGCTCAAAGCATAGCATTCATAAGCGTTTAAGGCGATAACAAAACGCGCTTTTGCTGGTTGGGTTGAATTAGGGTATTAATCATTTAATTATTTCTTTTTGGTGTGAAATAGCTTTGAAATTAGGGAGATGATACCGACCATTACAAGAGAAAAAACAATCATTGCAATGATGATGGCCGTGTAAAATACGATCAAAGTGAAATCCCTTTGTTGTTCCCGCATGGGGCCCACAAAGTCGGCAAGGGGCCATAAAACGCCGAATACTATAAGTAGTAATAGTATGCCCAATAATGTGGCCCATACGGGCCAGAGCAAAATGACGAGCCCTAAAGCGCCAAAGCTCACTGCTAATTTGGCATTAGTAGTTGTTTTAATGGGATCTTTTCGCCCGGCTGGGCCCTCTAGTTCTTCTCTCTCACTCATTGCCTCAACCCTTTTTAAAATTAAGCAGCAACCAATTGGTGTTTAATGGATCGGGGGGAACATCATTTTCTAGTATAACTTTACTTACTAAAAAATGACCCGAAAGAGGGTCATTTTAAAATCTAAATGGTGCGCTCGGAGAGATTCGAACTCCCGACCTCATGGTTCGTAGCCATGCACTCTATCCAACTGAGCTACGAGCGCACATTTATTAGGAGAAGATTATTCTGCGTCAAAGGGCGCGCGGATGCAAGCCCTTGGCCAGAAATTTTTCAAAAAGCCGTTACATGGGCTGGCATGCCGCTGGGGGAAGGGGCTTTTGCCATGCGCCGGGGCTGGCTCCACGGCACAGATGGGGCCAAGTGCAGGGCGCTAACATATGCCTTTTTCCCAAAAAGCCCTAGAATAGGAAGAGGGGCCGCGCCATGCAGCGACCCTGCAACAGCGCCCGAGCCACTGGCTCCGTCGGCGCGGGCAAGAGGTGGAGCAGTACATGTCGGATTCCGGAAGTTTTCAAAGCCCGTTTCCTGAAGACAAGCTGATAGAGACCCGCACGCGCATCCGGGAGATTCTCTACAAGACCGACCTGTACAAGTACAAGGGTCGGGTCTCAAAATTGCAGGGCCTGACCGTGGAAGCCACGCTGCCCAAGCTGAAGATTGGCGATCTGTGCTTCATCGAGAGCATGGACGGCACCCCCAAGGCTGCCGAAGTGGTCGCGTTCAAGGGCGACACCGCCCAAATGCTCCTGCTTTACGATGGCACGGGGATTTATCAGGGCAGTTGGGTCGCCACTACTGGGGCGGCCATCACCGTGCCCGTCGGGGATTTCCTGCTGGGCCGCCTGATCTCCCCCCTGGGTGAGCCCATGGACGGTCGCCCGCTGGATCTCAGCAAGGCCAAGTACGTCAACGTGGACGCCTCACCGCCCGACCCCTTGCACCGGCCCATTATCAAGCATAAGTTCTCCACCGGGGTGCGCGCCGTGGATGCCCTGCTGACCATGGGCGCGGGGCAGCGCATGGGCCTGTTTGCGGGCTCCGGTGTCGGGAAATCGACCATGCTGGGCATGATTGCCCGGAACTCGGAGGCCGACGTGAACGTGGTGGCGCTCATTGGCGAGCGGGGCCGGGAGGTCAAGGAGTTCATGGAGAATAGTCTGGGCGAAGAGGGCATGAAGCGCTCGGTTTTGGTCTGCGCCACCGGCGATCAACCGCCCCTGCTGCGGATGAAATGCCTGCTGACCGCCACCGCCGTCTGTGAATACTTCCGGGATCAGGGCAAGAAAGTCTTCTTGATGACTGATACCGTGACCCGGTGCGCCATGTCCGGCCGCGAGGTGGGCCTGGCCATTGGTGAGCCACCCACCATGAAGGGCTACCCGCCCTCGATCTTCTCCTGGCTGCAAAAGGTGCTGGAGCGCTCCGGGGCCACCGAAGAGGGCTCCATCACGGCCCTCTATACCGTGCTGATGGAAGGCGACGACACCAACGACCCCGTGGTTGATACTGTGCGGGGGATCATCGACGGTCACATCTTCCTGAAGCGCAAGATTGCCGCCCAGAACCGCTTCCCTGCCATTGACGTGCTGGACAGCGTGAGCCGTCTTTTTACCGAGATTTGCGACCCCGAGCACATGCAGGCAGCCGCCAAAATGCGCGAGCTGATGGCCGTCTATCAGGATGCCCGCGATCTCATTGATGTGGGCGCTTATGAACACGGCTCCAATCCCAAGATCGACATGTCCATCCGCATGATGCCGGAAATTGACCAGTTCCTGCGCCAGTCCGTCAAAGATCTGGTGAACATGGACACCACCATTGCCAGCCTGAAAGACATGATGGGCGACGTGCGCTTTTAAGCGCGTTTAGCCTGGCGGGTAATCAGCATCCAGTCGGCGGCGGAGCCTTTAATACGGCGTGTCGCAGAACTCGATGTTGGGATTTTTCTCTTTCATGTAGTTCATAGCCCACTCGCCTTTAATCAGGGCCACGACGCGGCCGTCCGCGTCTTCGGCCTTGCGGGCGTTCACAATCCATTCCGCCTGATCAATCGCCTCGGGGGGCGCAGCCAGCCAGCGCGCGTGGGTGTATTCGGTCAGGTGTTCTATTTGGGTTTCCACGTTGTATTCGCTTTGCAGGCGGTACTGCACCACTTCAAATTGCAAACGGCCTACGGCGGCTAAAATGGGGTTGCGCTGCCCGGAATCCTGGAAGTACATGACCTGAATCGCGCCCTCTTGCCGGAGCTGGTCGATGCCCTTCTGGAATTGCTTGTACTTGGAGGGGTTGGGGTTGCGCAGCAGGGCAAAACACTCGGGGGCAAAGCAGGGGATGGGTTCAAACTCAAACGCTTGCCCCACGCACAGCGTATCGCCAATGGCGAACTGATCGTTGCTGCTCAGGCCCACGATATCGCCTGCGTAAGCTTCGTTGACTGTTTCCCGGTCTTGCCCAAACAGGCGGTGCGAGTGCGACAACCGGATCATCTTGCCCGTGCGCGGGTGCTTCACCTGCATGTCTCGGGCGAACTGACCCGAGCAAATCCGCATAAATGCGATGCGATCCCGGTGCTGGGGATCCATATTGGCCTGAATCTTGAAGATAAAGCCGGAAAAATGATCGTCTGCCGGATCAATCGGCCCGTGATCGCTTTTGCGCGCGCTCGGGGCCGGGGCCAACGCTAAGAATTGCGCCAGAAACAGCTCAATCCCGAAGTTATTGGCCGCGCTCCCAAAAAACACCGGCGTCATCAGACCGGCCTGATAGAACGCTTCCGAGAACTCTTCGCCGGCCATGTCCAGAATTTCAATCTCTTCCACCAGCTGGTTGTAGGTGGATTCCGGCATCATGGCCTTGACCGAGGGATCATGTACATCGCCCACGGAGACCGGGGCCTTGTACTTGCCGTGATCCGTGCGCTCAAAGGTGTGTAGCTTATTCTCGCGCCGGTCGTAGACCCCTTTGAAAGTGTCTCCCATCCCGATGGGCCAGTTAAAGGCGTAAGTTTTAATATCAAACAGGCGTTCCACTTCATCCAGCAGTTCCAGTGGTTCGCGGCCGGGGCGATCCAGCTTGTTGATGAACGTGACCACCGGGATGCCCCGGCGTTTGCACACCTGATACAGCTTCTTAGTCTGGGTTTCTACCCCTTTGGCATTGTCCAGTAGCATAATCACGCTGTCGGCGGCCATGAGGGTGCGGTAGGTGTCCTCGCTGAAGTCCTGGTGACCGGGGGTGTCCAGCAGATTGATGTGAAAGCCGTTGTACTCAAAGTTCAGCACGGTCGAAGTAATTGAAATCCCGCGCTGGCGCTCCAAGGCCATCCAGTCGGAGGTGGCTTGGCGTTGCTGCTTCTTGGCTGCCACGGATCCCGCCAGGTTCAAAGCGCCCCCGTAAAGCAACAGCTTCTCGGTGAGGGTTGTTTTCCCGGCATCGGGGTGGGAGATAATGGCGAACGTGCGTCGCTGCTGGACTTGGGGGGCAAAGGTCATGGCGATGGGTTGGGTCTGGGGCTTTCAGGGCGGGTAACGAGAGCCCATCTTAGCACGGACTTTTGGGGGTGAAAATGCGCTTCTGCTGATGGTGGTGTCAAATCAGCCCTTTGAAAAGACGGGTATGAAACCCCCGGGTTGTAACAGCTCCGTTACAAAATTAAAGTTTTGCCGTTCTAAAGCCGATGTATGGATAGAGTATTCAGCCGTGATTCAGCGTAGAAGGACACGATACAGTGGGTTTAGCTGCCAGCCAGGCCAGATTTTTAGCCTTGACTGCCCGAAAGAGTGACTTGGAACTCACCGGGCAACAGATTAACCAGTCACGGATGCAGTTGGCCAATGTGACGAACAATCTGTTTAACCTGACCACCAATCTGGAGCCGGACTCGGCTGCGGCTGTTCAGATTCAGACCCGAATCAATGCCATGCAGAGCCTGGATAAATCGCTGGAGTTGCAATTGCGCCGGGTAGACACCCAACAACAGGCGGTTCAAACCGAAATTGACGCCGTGCAAAAGGTCATCGACAAGAACATTGATATGTCCTTTAAAACGTTCGGGTAACGAATGACCCATAGGATTGCTAAATATACTGCTCACTGGGGCAATGTGGGTGAGGTCTAATTCGGGGGATGTAGGAACTGGAAAAAAACTTTCACCAGCGGGTTTAGGTCGTTGAGTTAATGAAGGTGATATGCATGTTTGATATATTAAAAATATCCAATAGGCTGTCTTCCTCAACGACTCAACCATTCAAAGCCCTGCACCTCACGGTCAGGGCTTTTTTTTGCTCATGTTGTGGGACAGGATAGATACCAAAAAATAAAGCTTCCCAGCGAGTTTGTGGCAAGGTTTATATGCTGGGAAGCAGAATCTGGTTCACGATTGATATGTATTTGTGAGTTAAGAAATGACTAAAACTGTAGGGGATTAGGGGGTTGAAAGGGTCAAGCTAAATGACGGATTGAGCGTGGGGTTGCTTGAAGTGAATCCTCAGGCAGAGCGATCTCAGAACAGGCCAGTAGCTTATTTTTAAGTTTAGCGGATGCATATTGAGTTTAACGTTTCAGTTCTGTAAGAAATGATGCTTGGGGAATATCGGTATCGCGGTCTGGCTGGCAATGTAATTGTTTACACCATAAAATGACTCTTTCAACTTGCCGAGATCGCGCTAAATCGGATGGGGTGGAATTATTAGACCGGACAAATGTAACCTGGTTTTAGTGTTTGATTAAATTTAAAATTAATGTAATGCCTGCAAGGGCCATCAGGATTGTAATCAGCCATCCCAGTGTATTGGACAGTGTTCGGTTCTGTTGTTGACGCATAATTTGGGGATTGTTGGCAATGAGTAAAATGAGCGCCATCAGGGGTGGGGCACATAGACCATTCAAAATGGCCGTGTAATACAACAGTTTAAATGGCGGCAGATGGGTAAAATGAATACAAAATCCAGCCAGGGTTGCTGCCGTAATGATTCCGTAAAAGCCAAGTGCGCTTTTGGGCTTTTTATAGAGTCCGTTTGGCCAGGCGAAGGTTTCAGAAAGGGCATAGGCGGCTGATCCGGCCAGTACGGGGACTGCGAGCAGGCCGGTCCCTAAAATGCCAATGGAGAACAGGGCAAATGCTCCTTCTCCCGCAATGGGGCGAAGTGCCTGGGCGGCTTCGGCAGCGGTGTTAATCTGGGTGAGGCCTTTGGCCCCCAGGGTGGATGCGGTGGTGACAATGATAAAGAACATGATGAGCTGTGAAAAAAACATCCCACCGGCGGTATCCCACTGCATGTCCTGAATATCCGCTGGTGCGAAGCGGGGGTGTCCTTGCCCCATGTCGCTTAATCGGCCTTCTTCAACCGCTTGTTCAACTTCTTCGCTGGTTTGCCAGAAAAACAGATAGGGGGAAATGGTCGTACCCAGTAAGCCCACCAAATTCATCAGGTAAGCGGGATTCAATGATAGTTGGGGGATGAGTGTATCGTGCAGGATGTGTTTCCAGTCCTGATGCACGACCAGAGCGGTGATGATATAGGCAAACAGCGATAAGGTCAGGACTTTCAGGAATTTGGAGTAGCTTTGGTAAGGTATAAAAACCTGTAAACCGATCGATAGAAGCGTTATACCAATCAGGCAGGGAAGGATGGGCCAGCCAAACAGCAGGCGTCCGGTTTCGGCCATGGCGCCGAGATCCGCCCCAATGTTGACTGTGTTGGCGACGAACAGGATCAGGACGGCGCCATACAAAATCGGCGCCGGGTAATGGGCTTTGATGGTTTGAGCCAGTCCCTTGCCGGTCACCAGACCAATGCGGCCACACATCTCCTGAATGATGGTCATAAAGGGAAAGAAAAACAGGGCGGTCCACAGTTGAGAATAACCCCATTGCGCCCCGGTCTGGGAGTAGGTGGCGATCCCGGACGGGTCATCATCGGATGCCCCGGTGATAAAGCCGGGACCCAGAATCTTGAGCAGTCGTTTAAATGCAGACATCAGCCCGTCCCTCTGCCACATGCTAGCAGAGCGGGCCACCTTTCGTAAGGCTCTGTTGGCGGATAGTCAGGGCTTTCTGTAAAACAGCAGCGCAAACACGAGAAATGCAAAAAACCCTTCGGCTGAATGCTGAAGGGTTTTTAAAAGAAGCTGGGGCGAAAGGATTCGAACCTCTGAATGCCTGGACCAAAACCAGGTGCCTTACCGCTTGGCGACGCCCCATTATGTAAGGTCTGCCTTGAAAGTTTTTATATTCTATCGGGGGGGAGTTCTGGAATCAAGTGCCTTTAACGAATTTGATCCATTTTTTTCAGGAAATGGGCAGGAAAGGCAGAAGTCAGCCTGTTGGGTAGCATGAGACTGACCGGGATACCCTGCTTTTCAGGATGATGCCGTACACCGTGCCACTCTGCCATTAGCCTTTGGCTTGACTGAGGCCCATCAGGCACGCCACGATGTCCTCGGTGGCGTTGGGATGTCCCTGTTGTCTCGCTGCGTCTCGCATCCTGGCGAGTCGCTGGGGCTCATGCATCAGGGGACGCAGTGTTGCCAGCAGATTGTCGCCGGTACACTCGTCATCCTCCAGCATGAGGGACGCCCCCACCCGCACACAGGCCTGTGCGTTCTTGTGCTGATGATCCGCGGCGGCAAAGGGGTAGGGAATCAGGAGAGTGGGCACCCCGCACACCGCCATCTCGGAGAGGCTGAGCGAACCGGCCCGGCAGACTGCCAGATCGGCAATGGCCAGCAGCGCTGCCATTTCACCGCTATAGGGGCGCAGCCAGTAATGGGGGTGGTTTTGAATCGCTGGATGAGACTGTTTCAAAGCGGCCACGGTTTCATCGTAGCGTTTTTTTCCGGTGAGGTGTGCCACCGCAAAACCAAAGTCATTCAACAGGGTGGGCAGGGCCTCCACAATGGCCTGATTGATGCGCCGTGCCCCTTGAGAGCCCCCTGTCACCAACAGGACGGGCTGTTCGCTGGGCCAATCAATGCCCAACTGTCGGAGTGCTTCCGCCTTGCTGAGTGCGCCAATGCGCCCCCGGATGGGGTTCCCCGTTACCAGCACCTGTTGCTCGGGTCGATGGCCCAGTGATTCCGCGCCTTCGCTGAAGCTGGTGGTGATGATGGCCGCGTTACGGGACATGAGTTGATTCACTAACCCCGGCTTGGCATCCGGCTCGTGCACGACATACGGAATGTTCAGGCTGTGTGCGGCCATGAGGACCGGCGCGCTGACGTACCCACCGGTGCCAAACACCACGTCTGGCTGCAGGCGTTGAAGAATGGTTCTGGCATGCGCTCTGGCTTCCCGGAGTTTCCAGCCCCAGGCGAGTAATTGAAATGGCAATAATGGAGACTTGCCCCGTGGCATTCCATAAAAGCGGATGCCTTCAAAAGCGACGCCATTTTGGGGCACCAGCTCGCTTTCCAGTCCATCAATCTTGCCCACGTAAGTGACCGTGTTGCCGTTTGCGTCATTGGCTGGCGTCATGCCTTGTACCATCTCCGCCACCGCCAGCGCGGGATAAATATGCCCGCCCGTGCCGCCACCCGTCACCACCAGTCGCATCGGCGCTAAAATGCCTCCGAGGCGTTACCGGTGGACCGGTATCTGGAAATATTCAGCAGTATCCCAATCATGCCTAGCGTCACGACCATCGAAGTGCCGCCGTAGCTTATCAGCGGCAAGGTCACGCCGGTTACCGGCATCAGTCCGATGGTCACGCAAATGTTAATGCTGGCTTGCAGCACGATGGCCATGGTCAGGCCAAAGGCCAGCATCTTCCCAAAGCGGCTGGGGCAATGGTAGGCGATGGTAAAGCCTCGCCAGGCCAGCAGACCAAACATACCAATCACGATGGCGGCTCCAATGATGCCCCACTCCTCGCAAATCACCGAGAAAATGAAGTCAGTATGCTGAAAGGGCAGATAGTAGAGCTTTTGAATGGAGTTGCCGAGCCCCACCCCATACAAGCCACCAGAGCCAATGGCGTAGTAGGACTGAATCAGGTTATAACCCGCATCCTGAGAGAGTTGCCACGGGTTGAGCCAGCCCACGATGCGCTTTTTCTGGTAGGGGGTCTCCAGAATCTTTTTGTAGACGATAAACCCGATGCCCACGAGGGAGCACGTCAGGAGCTGGATGTTGATACCTGCCAGAAACAGCATCACCACGGTGAGGATCCCCAGAATCATGGACACGCTCAGGTTGGGTTGCTGGTAGATGAGGGTGATCATGAGGCTGACCATGCCCAGATTCAAAATGGTGCTTTGCGTCCATAGCTTGCGGGGATGACTGGTGGCTTGCGCCATCAGTAGAATCGCCGCCACTTTGGCCACATCCGAGGGTTGAAACTGAAAGCCGAAGGGCAGGGCAATCCAGCGTTCGCTGCCGTTGGCTGTGGTGCCTGCCAGCATGGTGAGCAACAGCAGGCCAAGCGAAACCAGGGCCAGTGGGCGGGCCAGATTTTTCAGTTTTTCAAAGGGAAATCGGGCCATCCAGAGCAGCGCGCCATAGCCTAGCGCCGCAGAGATAAACTGTTTAAACAACAGCGAAACGCTATTGCCGGTTTCCAGGTCTGCCTGAGCCGCGCTGGCAGTAAATACCGAGATTAATCCCACCACGACCAGCGCCAGCGTGGTGTAAACCAGTGCATTATCCCACGGAGCCACCCGCGCAATACGTAAACGGCCTCGCCCCCCGCGATCCCCGAATTGGGTGCGCAAATCGGGCTCAAGTCCGTTTTCCAGCCCGTCAAGCGGTTGATGCGGGGCTCGTGCCCGAGCCGGTTGACCTCGCTGAGGGAAGTAGGAGGAATCCATAATGGGTTAAGACCTCAAGGGGTTTTCGGTTTTGGCTTTCAGCGCCGCGACAGACGCCTTAAAGGCCTTGCCGCGCTCTTCAAAGTTTTTGAACATATCAAAACTGGCGCAGGCCGGTGCAAACAGCACGGGTTCTCCGGTGCTGAGGTGGTAGGCTTGGCCAATGGCAGCATCCAGATCGGCGGCAAATTCCACGGCATGATAGCCAGCGGCTTCAAAGGCCTGGGCAAAGCGATCCCGCGCCGCGCCAATGAGAATGACGGATTGCGCGTTGGCCTGTACGGCTGTCACCAGATCATCCAGCGGGGTCATTTTGTCGTAGCCCCCGGCAATCAGGATGACCTTGCGGCTCTTGAACGCGCGCAGGGCCGAGATAGCGGCATCGGTGTTTGTGGCTTTTGAATCGTTGTAGAAGACCACGCCTTTGGAACCCAGCGTGTCCACTTTTTCCAGCCGGTGTTCCAGTCCTTGAAAGCTCAGACAGGCCTGCGTGATAATGTCGACAGAGATCCCCAGCAAAAAGGCGGCGCTTACGCTGGCCAGTACGTTTTCGTAATTATGATCCCCAATCAGTTGTAACTGATCGACCGAAAAAAGTTTCACAGGCGCTTGCCCGGCCAGATGAATCACCACATGCTGACTGTCATCCAGATAGGCTTTGTGCTCGTAGCCTGCGACCAGATGCTGATCCCGCGAGAACCAGAGCACCTTGCCCGTGGTGCGGGAGGCAATGCACTGGCTGACCGGATCATCGGCCAGAATGACCGACCATTCTGGAGATTGTTCGCCGGTGAATAACTTCATTTTGGCGTTCTGATAGGCTTCCAGGGAACCGTGCCAATCCAGATGATCCGGCTTGAAGTTGGTGAAGATGGCTACTTTACTCTTGAGCGTGGGCGAAAACTCCAGCTGGAAGGAGCTGAGTTCGGCCACCAGATAATCGGGTGAGCCTTCATGAATGACATCGGTGATGGGCACGCCAATGTTGCCACAGGCGGGAGCCTTGAGCCCGGCCTGCGTTAAAATCCAGGAGACCAGCGTGGTGGTGGTGGATTTGCCGTTAGTGCCCGTAATGCCCACAATGGGAATCTCCGGGGCTTGTCGGTAGGCGAACTCAACTTCGGAAATCACGGCTTTGCCGCTCATGCGCAGCTGCTCAATCACTTCGTTGCTGGGGGGAATGCCCGGACTGACCACCACCAGCTCGGCATGGGTGAAGCATTGTTTGCTGTGGCCACCCATTTCCACGGTCACACCCAAGTTTTGCACTGCCTGACGCAGGGCTTCGTTCTGTGGGGAGGCTGGACTAGTCTCACTCAGGAAAACGTCGCCACCCCGCGCGGCCACATAACGCGCCACCGCACGTCCACTGCGGGATAACCCCAGTGCCGTCAGCTTTTTTCCGATCCAGTCCGTCTTGGCCATCATTACCCCCTATTGTACAGAAAAAGCGCCGCCACGCAGCAGAGAAACTGAAAGGTCACAAAGCTGTAAACCACTTGCGTTTCCTTGAGGCCGGACAGCTCGAAATGGTGGTGCAAGGGGCTCATGCGAAAGATGCGTTTGCCCGTGGTCTTGAAGGATAACACCTGCAGGATCACCGACAACGCCTCCAGAATGTAGATGGTGCCCAGCAGGCTGATCCACATTTCAGTCCGGCTGAGAATCACCAGCGCACCCAAGGCCCCACCGAGCGCGAGACTGCCGGTATCACCCATGAAGATGCGTGCCGGATGGCGGTTAAACAGCAAAAAGCCCAGACAAGCACCCGCCAAGGCCTGAGACGTCATGGCCAAATCGGGCATGCTGATGCCAAAGAGCAGGAGCGACAGCGTCATAAAACTGAGCAGCAGGTTGCTGGCGGCCAACCCGTCGAGGCCATCGGTCAGGTTGACTGAATTGGAGGCACCGGTAATCACAAAAGCCGAGAACACAGGATAAAACCACCCCAAGTGGATGGTACTCAGCCCAAAGAAGCTAACATTGCCACCATTGGGAGAGGTTTTCAGGATGTAAACGCCCAGTGCCACGCCCACTGCCACCTGGACCAGCAGCTTGGTATACCCGGAGACCCCTTTATTTTTCTTTTTGGAGATTTTCAGGTAATCATCCACAAAGCCCAGCAGGCCAAAGCCCAGGGTGATGGCGATCACCAGCCAGACGGGAAGAGACAGAAAACCGGGCCCCTGCAGGATGGCAAGGGCCGCAATCCCGAACAGAAAGGCCGCGAGCATGAGCACGCCACCGGCAGTGGGGGTGCCAGCTTTGGATTGGTGGCTTTGTGGGCCATCGTCCCGGATGTATTGGCCCATGTACCGGCGTTGCAAAAACTGAATGTAGGGCCCGCCCAAGGCCTGACTGAAACCAAAAGGGGCCAGACCTGCGACAGCGGCTGCTAAATGGGTAATGTTCATGGTCATGGGCTTACCGCCGTTTCGCTGGATGTTTTCAACGGACTGAGCGCTGCCGGGATTTCATCCAGCCGGTAGGCGCGGGAGCCTTTGAGGTAGATGACCGCGTCTTCCAGCGGGATGCTACCGTGGGCCAGTTGCTGGATCAGGTGATCCAGCGTTTCGGCATAGCGCACCGGGAATGGCGCGTTTTGAGCGGCTTCTGCAATCCAGCGGGCTTCTTCACCCACCGTGAACAGGGCGTCAATGCGCGGCTGTCCGGCCAGCCAGAGGCCCAGTGTTTCATGATAGTTCCGGGTGAAGTCCCCCAGTTCTTTCATCCCACCCAGTACCAGAATATGGCGCTGTTCCCGGTTGGCACTGCTGAGAAACGCCTGAATGGAAGCCTTGGCGCTGTCCGGGTTGGCGTTATAGGCGTCATTGATGATCCAGGCATTGTCATAACCGGGCAGCGGTGTTCGCTCCCAGCGGCCTTTTTCAGGAACAAACCCTGCAAGCCCGCGCGCCAGATCCGGCAGGCTGAATCCGGCGGCTTGTCCTGCCTTTAAGACACCCAGAGCGTTAGCCACCATGTGGTTTCCTGGGACGGGCAACTCTACGGGCACACCGGCATAGGTAAACTGCACGCCGGTCACGCCGTTGATCGGGTAAGGCTGAATGTCCTGCGCTTCATTCAGACTGAAGTAATCCGTGCGCCCCGACCACAGGGTGGGAGCCAGTTCGCTCAGGTGCGGACTATCGCCATGCAGGATGAGCAATCCTAGCTCGGGATTCAGCCCTTCGGCGATTTCCAGTTTGGCGCGGGCGATGTTTTCCAGTGAGCCCAGCATGCCGATATGCGCCGGGCCAATGTTCATGATCAGGGCAATATCTGGCCGGGCGGCTTCCGAGAGGATGGAAATCTGACGCAGACCGCGCATGCCCATTTCCACAATCAGCACTTCCGTGCCGGGCTCCAGAGCCAATAGGGTCTGGCAGACCCCCACTTCGTTGTTAAAATTTTTCTCGGTTTTGACCGTTGTTTTCAGCGGTGCGATGGCCGCATACAACATTTCTTTGGTGGTCGTTTTGCCGGAGCTCCCGGTGACCGCAATCACCAGCGGGTTGATGGTTTCCCGGTGGTGTCGTGCCACGGCCAGATAGGCCTCCAGCGGATCGGGTACGGTGATCAGGTTGGGGAACTGTTGCCATTCCGGGTGATCCTTGGCTTTTTCAATCTGCACAAACGCACCGATGGCTCCGTTGGTGAAAGCCGTTTGCAGATAGTCGTGACCGTCAAAGTTTTCGCCAGACAGCGGCAGGAAGAAGTCGCCCGCTTGCAAGGTACGGGTATCCGTCCACAGGCGGGCGGATTCAAATGCGGTTGGCGTGCTGAAGGATTGGCCGCCGCTGGCGTTCAGCAGTGTTTCAAAAGAAAATGTAGACACAGTCAGACCCTATTGGCTTTTGTGGATGATCGTACTTGCAGGGAAACGGGACTCAAACACCGTTGATCCGTTGAACGCCCTGCGGTTTTAAAACAAACGTCAGCGGTAAAGCGCCTTGATGAAAACCCGCCAGCCCGGACTGGATGAAGAAGGGTTCCATTTTAATCCAGATTGGCTCGCATGCGGGTGCCGTATTCCAGGCTCAAGCCAATCTCAGAGGCAGGCAGGTTGCGGGGAAAGAGGGTGCCGCTGACTTTGGCTTCCTTAATACTGGCTCCGTCCAGTTTGGCTTCGCTGAGATCCAGTGAGCGCAAGTCGGCGGAGCGCAGGTAGGCGCCGGTCAGGTCTGCCTTACGCAGTTTGCACTTGCGCATATCAAAGCCTCTGAGGTGGGCGCCGGTCAGGTCGACCACGCCGTTGGTGGCTTCAATCAGGTTGTTGAATTCAAGGATACGTTCTTCCTGGATCAAGTTCAACGCACGGGGATCTGCCATTCTCGTTACCTTTCCTGGGCGCTCTAAGTCTCAACAATCTAGGGATATTATAACGTAAAACGAGGGCTTGGGTGGACCGATCCAAGATCCAAAACGGCAAAGCCGCCATCTGGAAGCGTGTGACAAATTGCTGTAAAAATTGGTAAACAGATCGGTCTACTACGTTTATTGGTTTGCAAAAAATTCGGTATGATCAATTCATCGACAGGCGAACCTGGTGATCGACTTTAACGAGTCGTGTCATGAACTGAACCGGGTTCAAGCCACTCGTCTGATGGGGAACCTTGAAGCAATCCCCGGTGGTTTGATGCAAGAAGCTGTACCGAAATTCTGATCTGAGACTGTCTGAGGCAATGGGTTTGATGATTCGAACCCTGAGGATAATTTATCAGTATCGGTGAAGGTGCAGAGACGACAAACAGGAAAGAGAGTTAGCGTTTCCAATGTTGAAAATTGTGATTCAAAATCCTTCCAGTGAAACGATCATCAATAACGTCTACCCGGATGAGCTGGCGTTTTGGCGTGATCTGCTGGACGGTGCCGTGCAAGGCGAGATCAAGGTATTCGATTCCTTTAGTGGGGAAGAATATCAGGTCGCATAGCTTTAAATCTTTAATAAAAAAGCCGGTTGAAGGGTAGCCCAACGCCTTAATCGAAGCGTTGCGTGTTCATTTGCATTGTATTGTTGAAACTGTTCTGAAAGGGGTGATGTTAAACTTCTGAATCGAAAGCGGTGCCTTGCGCCGAGGCGACGTAAACGCCGAAAGACACTCCGGTTCAAAAACGAGATGTGGTAATAAAGAGTCAATCCCTGTCTGAGTTTGAGCAAGTCAATAAGTCGCTAAAACAGAGTAAAAGGTAGTTAGAAACTGGCCCTGGCAAGTTGCTTGCCCAGGATGATTTTGGGAATTGGTCCTGAGGATCAGTTGGCCTGTTTTAGACTGCCGTCTGAATTTGACAGGTGCCTTCATCGATGGGGCTTGATGCCTTTTCGGTCTACTGGCAATTGAAGTTGCGTCTGATTCGTCCGGGGTGGTTACGCTTCTCACTTTATTAATCGTATAAACGCGTGGATCTGGGTTTTGGTCTAATTGACAACAATTTTTCCAAAACTTTACGCTTAAAGGTTACTTACTGTGTTTGCCTTATGCTCGTTCTACGTCAATTCTATAAAAGGAAGTCCGTCCCTATGCAGCAATCCTTATTTGGCAGCTTTGCCGCCGCAGATACTGCCACCCTGGAAAATGCGCCGCAAGCGCTGGGCTCGGTGTTGTTGGAAGATGCCGTTTTTGCGGTTCTGGATTTGGAAACCACTGGCCTGAGCGCCAAAAAATGCGGTATCACCGAAGTGACCGCGATTCAGTACCGCAACGGGGAGCAGGTGGGGATTTACTCCACTTTGGTGAAACCCACCGAAAGCATCCCGGAAGAAGTCGAATTGCTGACGGGGATCACCAATGAGATGGTGCGTAATTCCCCTGCCATCGTGATGGTGCTGAGCGAGTTGTCGGCCTTTTTGGGCGAGGCGCCCATTATTGTAGGCCACAACGTCTCCTTTGATATGGGCTTTTTGCGCGAAAAAATCAGCCACAATGGACTGGGTGCCTTCTTGCCGCGTTACGAGTTGAGTCGTGCCTTTTGTACCAAAGTGCTGGCCCAAAAAGCCCTGCCCAGCTTGCCCAGTTATGAGGGCGTGGTGGTGGCCACCGCCATTGGGTACCACAACCCCAACCCGCACCGCGCGGAAGCCGATGTGCGCATGAGCGCCGGGATTCTCTTTGAGCTGATTAAAAAGCTCAAAGCCGAAAATCCCCACATAAAAACCGTGCAGGATCTGCTGAATTATCAAGGCGTGTTGAACGAACGCTAAGTATTCAGCTGTAAAGCAAAACGACCTGAGTGGCTTCCCGCTCAGGTCGTTTTCTTTATCCAAAAAATCGAAGGGCTTTAAAATTTCAGCGTCAGCGTCACCGGGCAGTGATCAGATCCTTGCACATCGGGCTCAATGGTGGCGGCCACCAGATTCTCTTTTAAATCCGGGCTGGTGAAGAAGTAATCGATCCGCCAACCCACGTTGCGTTCGCGGGCAAAGGTGCGCATGTTCCACCAGGAATAGGCGTCTTTTTGCTCGGGGTGAAAATGGCGGAAGGTATCCACATAGCCGTGCTCGGTGAATTTGTCCATCCACGCGCGTTCAATGGGCATAAAGCCGGAAATCTTCTCGTTCTCTTTGGGGCGCGCCAAATCGATGGGATGATGGGCGGTATTAAAATCGCCGCAGGCAATCACTTTTTTGCCCGCCTTGCGCATGTTATCGATGTGCTCTAAAAAGACATCGTAAAAGCCCAGCTTGTATTGCAACCTGTCATCGCCGCGCCCGCCGTTGGGGTAGTAAATGTTGTAAAGCACAAAATCCTTGTACTCGGCAATCAGGGTGCGCCCTTCGCTGTCCCATTCGGGAACGCCCAGGCCTTCGACGACTGAAATGGGCTCTTCCTTGGTGAAAATGGCCACGCCGCTGTAGCCTTTTTTGCTGGCATGGCTCCAGTAGGTTCGGTAGCCCAGCGGGGCCACCATATCCAGCGTTAGTTGCTCGGCGCTGATTTTGGTTTCCTGTAAGCCCAGGATGTCCGGTTGATCTTGCTCCAGCCACTCATAAAACCCTTTTTTAATGGTGGCCCGAATGCCATTGACGTTCCAGGAGACGAGGCGAATACGTGACATGGTGTGTGTAGTCCATTGCTAGCTTGGGAATCATCGCCTATTGTGCCACAGTCCAGCCTGAATTTCACGGGGCAGCTTGTTACTGCTTCTGAGGCATGGTTTTTGAACTTTGGCGGATTATCAATTCTGATTTCTGCGAAACACGCCATACCTTCCATAGCTTGCTTGTAGCGTGTAGTGGGTACTTAAAAATTCAGAGAGTGCCGGGATGGTTAATTGGGATGCGCTATACTGCGCAAACCGGGGATCTTTCAGGAGAGAATGCATGGTCATGTCATCCACGATCAACAGGGGTTTATTTTTTTCTAAATCGCGCATAATTTCCTTAATTTGTGGCGCTGAGGTGTATTGAGGAATGATCAGCACAAAGCGCGTGGCATTTTGATAACCACCGACCAGATACAGGCTGGGGCTTTCGCTAAATATAAACACGCTGCGTTTTTGTTCATTGGCTTCATGCAGGTGGTTTAGCAATTGCACCATCTGCGGGCCCGACGTATTGGGATCCGTGTAGAGCAAGGGTTGGGGCATGGTTTGGGTGGGGCTCAGCCAGCTCCCCCAAAGGAGCATGGTCAGTGAGCCGGTGACCGCGCCGAGCAGCAATAAGCCGTAGAATCCACCAATGAGGGGCTGCATGAGTTTTTCCAGTTTGGGCCGCCGATTTAAAAAACGTGCCAGCACAACAGCTCCCAGCAAGAAGGCAATGCCCCCATTGCTGGTGATGTGCATGGATGTGGAGTAGCTCATGGTGGAAATGATCAGGGCAGTCCCGCATAGCCAGAGCAGCAGCAATTCATCATCCTGCCGTTGTAAAAGCCGGTAATGAAAACGATTGGGCAATGCGTAGCCCATGCCTAAAATTCCGAGAATGGGCAACGCGCCAATGAGAAACAAATGCAAGGCAATGGGAAAGCGAAAGATAAATAGCAGCGCCGCCGGAAAGGGAACCCCATCCAGAAAGGGTTTGATGGTTTCCACAAATTCCTGATGAAACGTAGGATAATAGCCCAGCACCGACGTCTGGTTGTAGTGCCCTTCGGCCAGCCATTGAATGGTATCGCGCACAAAATCGGGCCAAATACCTAGCGTGATTAGAGTGAGAATGCATAGTCCATGCATGGCAAGCCAGGGCAATGCCCCAAAGCGCCCCCACTCCCTCAGCCAGCGAGCCAATACGGCCTGATTTTTGACTTGCCGGTAGCCGACGCCTTGTAGTTCGCGTTCATGTAAAAAGCAGTGCAGCAGGCTAAATGCGGTCAGTGCCCCGGTGAGCAGAATCCCCAGACTTTGGGTGAACCAGAACGTGGTCGCACAGAGGATGCCGCTCAGGGCAATCCAGCGTGGTTGTGCCTTGCCGTTGTAGAGGCTTTGCAGATAGCGCCAGCTCATAAATACAGCGCCCAAGGCCACCAGTCCGCTCCAGAAGTGGTGCTGAAACACAGGATACCGGGAATCGGTGAGCCATAAAAACGCGAGCAACAAATTGAGCCAGGGCTTGGGCAAATGGTTTTTGCCCATGGTGTAAAGCATGAGCAGTTCCAGCAGCCAGCCAATAACCACCAGCAGGCGAATGCCAATGAGACTAAAACCGTTCAGCCGGAAAAATAAGGAACCGATGAACTGACTGCCGGGGGTGACGAAATCGTAAAAATCCCGGTACGGGAGCAAGCCCTGAGCCATTTGCCGGGCTTGTAGCAGGTAAGTAGACTCATCGGTCAGGGGCCAGCTCATCAGGGGGCCAATCAGGCTGAGGAACATCAGCAGGAGAATCAGGCCGAGCAATGCCCGCCAAAGCCATTGTTTCCAATGGCGAGAAGCCGGTTGTAAGGGGTTTGTCATACAGGATGGGCTCTTCAGGGGCTTGCGCTGCGCGGTTGTCTGGCGCGGCTGTTTCATTTTATTCTAACAGTTCGTGCGGCTTTGATGATGGAAACGCCTGCCCGTGACCGCGGTGAACAGGCTCGAAAGGCGATGGATTTGCGTGGCTCTCCCCCAATGCGGGTAAGATGCTCTATAATAGAGGAGAGTGAGCAACAATTTTTGAGCGAGGGACAATCGAGCCGTGTCAAGTCCTGTGGAGTCATCGGCCGTGCGGGTTGCCGTGGTGGGCGCCGGGTACTGGGGGCCGAATATTATTCGCAACCTGCAGGAGAATCAGGATTGCGATCTGGTGGCGATATGCGACCGGGATACCCAGAAGCTGGGTTTGATGGGCAAGCGCTTCAAGAACGCCCTCAAGCTGGTGCCTGATTTTAATCAGTTGCTGCAGGATGATACTCTGGACGCCGTTGCCATTGTGACCGAGATTAACTCCCACTATCCGCTGGTGAAGGCGGCCTTAGAGGCTGGTAAGCACGTCTTTGTGGAAAAACCGCTGGCCACCACGCCGGAACAATGCGCCGAGTTGGGCAAACTGGCCGAACAGGTGCAGAAAACCCTGATGGTGGGGCACACGTTTATTTATAACCCGGCAGTTCGGGAGCTCAAGCGCATCGCGGAATCCGGCGCGCTGGGCGATATTTACTATATGCACGCCCAGCGGCTGAATCTGGGACGGATTCAAACTACGATCAACTCCGTGTGGAGTCTGGCGGTGCATGATGTGGCTATTGCCCTCTATTTATTTGATGAGCGCCCCACCTGGGTGCGTGCCTGGGGCAACGATTTCATTACCCCCGGCGTGGCGGATGTGTCCTTTTTGAACATCCAGTTTCCCTCGGGGCGCTTGGCCAATATTCACACCAGTTGGCTCGACCCGGAGAAAAAACGTCAGGTCACATTAGTCGGGAGCAAGCAGATGGCCGTTTATGACGATGTCAGTCTGGATCGCAAAATAACCATTTACGATAAAGGCATTGAAAAAGTGCTGGTCGATAGCCCGATGGCCGAGTACAAGGACTTCAGCGAGTTTCAGTTGCTCACCCGCACGGGCGATGTGAGCATTCCCCATTTGAATTTTACGGAACCCCTCAAGCTGGAAATGCAGCACTTCATGGATTGCATTCGGGGCAAGGTGAAAACCCCACTGACGGGTTGGCGGGAAGGGCTTGCCGTGGTAAAGGTGCTGGAAGCTGCCCAGCGCTCGCTGGATTTTGCAGGCATTCCCGTGGAATTGACCTGGGAGGACTGTGAATCGCATGCTGCCGTTTGACCCTATGAATTTTGAATCGCGGGAGTTTGAGCACCGGGATCAGGGCCGCAGCGGGGTTCAATTGGGCGGTGCCGAAATTATCCTGGAGCAAAGCCCAACCCCGGATGCGGCGCAGGACGAGTATTTGTCCATCGTGATTCCCGCTTTCAACGAGGCGGATAATTTGGCCGCCGTGGTGCAGGAATCGCTGGATGTGCTGCAGGGCTTGACTCAACGCTTTGAAATTATTGTGGTGGATGATTGCAGCACCGACGACAGTTGGCAAAAACTGCAAGCGCTGGCCAAAGAGATTCCCCAGCTCCGGCCCATTCTGAATGAGAAAAATCTGGGTTGCCATCCGTCCTCGTTGATTGGTTATCAGGCGGCTCAAGGGGATTATTTGTACTTTATTCCCGCCGATCGTCAAATTCCCGCTGCGGAAATTTCCAAGTTTGTGGCCAAGGCCAAAACGGGTTGCGATGTGGTTTACAGTTGGCGTCAAAAGCGCGCTGATCCCCCGCATCGGCTGTGGATTAGCGGCTGTTACAATATGCTGTTGCGCCTGTTTTTCGGGATTCGGGTGCATGATGTGGATTCGTCCGAGTTGCTGACCCGCCGCGCGGTGGAAAGCTTGCTGCCCAAGGTGCGTTCTGATAGCGCCTTTATCACCGTGGAATTGCTGATGGAGGCCAGCCGCCAGGGGTTGGCCATCGGCGAGGTGGTGATCGAGCATCGGCCCCGTGTGGCGGGGGTTGCGCGCGGTATTAACCTGCACGATCTCAGCAAGGTGCCGGTACAATTTCTGGGCATGCTGTGGTGGTTCTGGCAGCAGCGCAATAAGCGCTAAAGGGGGAATCAACCGTGAATCTCCCCAAATGGAGCAAGAAAAAGAAAATAGTCATTATTATTCTTGCGCTTGTCGTGGTGATTATTTCAATTTCTCTTTTACCCTTTTTTTTCAGTTGGCTGATTAGTCAACTCTTTCTGATAGAAGCTTACGCACCTTATCCGGATGCGGATATTCCTGGGGCAAAGGCCGATAAATTGGTGATAGAGATCAAGCAAGCGGGGAAGCCGCCTCGTTCCACACATACCGATATAACATCGATTATTCTGAAAAATATTCCCTTGGGCAGTTCCAAAATGGTTGCCAAGCAAGTGTTTTTAAACAATGGTTTTACTGTGGATGAGAACAGTTTGGGTAAAGAAGTCATAAGTTTGTATGCGCACCGATATCCCGATGGAAGTGAACAAGGGCAAGGTAATGGTTCATTTAAATGTGTTTACCTTGTGGGCTTGAATTTTGAAAAAAATAAGTTGAAAGAAGTGGGCGCTGCAGATATACATTGTGATGGCTTACAGGAATTTTGAGTATTCAAAAGAGGAAAAACGACATGGGCAAAAGTGTATTAGTTACGGGTGGAGCGGGTTTGATTGGCTCGCATCTGGTGGATTTATTACTGAAGGAAGGGCACCGGGTGAAGGTGCTGGATAACCTGGATCCGCAGACGCACCCGAACGGCAAACCGCCCTGGATTCCCGGCGAAGTGGAATTTATCCACGGGGACATGCGCAGCGATGCGGACGTGTTAAAGGCGCTGACCGGCGTGGAGTGGGTGTTTCATCAGGCGGCCTTTGGGGGCTTTACTACCGCGCTTACGCAATATATTGACGTCAATGCCACCGGCACGGCGCGCATTTTTGAAACCATTCGCGAGCATCGTTTGCCGGTGGAAAAAATTGTGGCCGCGTCCTCGCAGGCCATCTACGGGGAAGGCCTCTATCGGTGCGCCGAGCACGGCACGTTCTCGCCCGCCATGCGGCCCCGTGCGCAACTGGTACTCGGCGATTGGGAAATGCGTTGCCCGCAGTGCCAGCAACCGGCCAGCCCGCAACTTACCCCGGAAAGTTCCGTGATTAACGGCGAAACCATTTACGCCACTTCCAAGCTGGCCGAAGAACGCCTCACCATCGGGCTGGGTAAGTTGCTGGAAATCCCCACGGTGGCGCTGCGCTATGCGGTCACTTACGGCCCCCGGCAATCGATTTTTAACCCGTACACTGGCGTGGTGTCTATTTTCTCCACGCGCTTGTTAAACGATAAAGCGCCGATTATTTACGAAGATGGCACCCAGACCCGCGATTTCCTGTTTGTGGAAGACAACGCGCGCGCCAATCTCTTTGTAATGGAGCATCCCGAAACAGCGCATCAGGTCTACAACGTGGGCACGCAGCAGCCCATTCGCATTGCGGATTTGGTCAATACATTGGCGGATATTTACGGCAAGAATATCGCGCCGGAAATGCCCGGCAGCTTCCGCCCCGGTGACGTGCGCCACTTTGTGCACAACAGTGAAAAATTAATGAGCCTGGGCTGGAAGCCCACGATAGATTTGCAGGAAGGCTTGCGCCGCTACGTGGCCTGGATTGAAACCCAGCAGGACATCCGTGATTATTTTGAAGAGGCTCAACAGCGCTTGCAGGCCCTGCAAGTGGTGGTGTCCCGCTAATTTATGTGTGGCATTCTGGGCTGGGTAAAATTCGGCGAGGAGGCGCAATCCAGCCCCTCCCGCTCAACAGAAGCTCGGGCAATTTCGCCGGAGCGCTTTGCCAAGGCCTTGCATCTCATTCAACATCGCGGGCCGGATGCCTGCCGGATGGCCTTTTTTGCGCCCAATCATGCGCCGCAATTGGTTTCCCTTGGAAATCAATGCCCTGAGCTGCCACCATTGCACGCGGCCTTGGGCCATGCGCGTTTAAGCATTGTCGATCTCTCGGCAGATGCCGCCCAGCCGATGAGTTTACAGGGCGGGACTTCCCCTGATGAGCAACCGGATGTGTGGCTGACGTTTAACGGGGAAATTTATAATTACCGGGAATTAAAAGCCCCGTTGCAGGCCCAAGGACAGGTCTTTCACAGTCAATCTGACACGGAAGTGCTATTGGCTTTAATGGCTCAACCTGAGGGGCCGCCGATGGCGGAACGTCTGCAATCGCTCAACGGCATGTTTGCCTTTGGGTTGTGGGATAGTCAGCGCCGTCGCCTCATTTTGGCCCGCGATCGCTACGGCATCAAACCGCTCTATTACACGCGCTTGCCGCATGGCGGCGGCTTTGCTTTTGCGTCCGAAATTAAAAGTTTGCTGGCACTGGGTGCGGATAAATCCCTGAATTTGCAAGCCCTTAGCGAACACCTCACCTTCCAGAATACCTTTGGCGATCGCACGTTATTGGCCCATATTCACATGCTGGAACCCGGTCATTGGGCCGAGCTGGACGCGCAGACCGGCGAGTTGATCATTCAACGCTACTGGCAGCCCGTGTTTGGCTCAGCGCCTGCGCCGGGCGGGGTTTCGGCATGGACGGAGCACTTGGCCTCGCTGTTTGATCAAGCCGTGGGCAGCCAGTTGATGGGCGATGTGCCTGTGGGGAGTTTTCTCAGTGGCGGCATGGATACCGGGGCCATTACGGCAGTCGCCACGCGCAGCCTGCCGGGACTGCATACCTTTACCGCCGGATTTGAAGTCACTCAGGTTTCAGCGGAAGAACAACTGTTTGATGAACGGGACGTGTCTCGACAGTTGGCCGCGCGCTACGGCACGCAGCATCATGAATTGACCATTGGCGCAGAAGCGTTGACGCAAACCCTGATGCCCGTGGTCTGGCATCTGGATGATTTCCGGGCGGGGATCAGCTATCAGGCCTATCTGGTCAGTCGCATGGTGCGGGAATCAGTCACAGTCGTGTTGTCTGGTGTGGGCGGGGATGAACTCTTTGCGGGTTACCCCTGGCGGTATCAGCCTGCTTTGGGGTTTCAGCACGGGAGCGAGGCCGCCTTTGGCGATGCGTACTATCAAAGCTGGGTGCGTCTGCTTTCTGAAGAGGAAAAGCGGCAATTGTTCACACCGCAAGTCTTGCAGGCGCTGGGCGATTATTCCAGCCGGGACAGTTTTAACGCGGTTTGGCAAAACTGTCAGGCGGAGAAACCACTGGATAAAGCCTTGTGCTTTGACATGCAGACTTTTCTGCACGGCCTGCTGGTGGTGGAAGACCGCTTGAGCATGGCGCACAGCATCGAAAGCCGGGTGCCCTTTCTCGATAACGCGCTGGTGGATTTTTGCCTGACTTTACCCGGTTCGGTGAAGTTGCATGCGGGTTCCGATCCCAATGAAGCCCTCACTGCCAAGTGGATTTTAAAACAGGCCCTCAGCCCGCTGTTACCCCCAGAGGTTCTCCAGCGCCGTAAGCAGGGTTTTACGCCGCCGGATGCCAGTTGGTATCGGAATGTGCATCGGGGCTTTATTGAGCAAGTGCTGCTGTCTCCCCGTGCGATGGCACGGGGGCTTTTCCGCCCGGAAGGCTTGCAGGCTATTTTGGCCGCCCACTTTGAAGGACGGCGCAATCACCGCTTCCTGATCTGGTCCTTGCTCTGTTTGGAGACGTGGCATCAGTTGTTGTTGGATCCGGTAGAACTCTGTGAGCCGGAGTTGTTGATCCGGCGTTAGGATTTTGCCGCCTTGCATCTGGTGGGCTACAGCGTCCAAAAGGGGCAAAAAGGAATATCCGGGAACCGTGTCAACACGATTCCCGGATATTTTGTTGTTTTTATGGGGTTTATTGAGCCTGCATCTTCCTCAACATTTGCAGCAACAGGTTCAACATCTGAAACAGTTGGGTGAACTGTTGCGGGCCAAATCCGGCGGGTGTGTTGCTGGCCGCAGCTGGTGTCGTGTTGATGGGTGAGTAGCCCGTTGCAGTGGATGGGGCTGGTTGAGCCGGCGTGTTGACGCTGCTGTTGTCGGCGGCAGCCGGTTTGGCTGGGGTGTGTGCTGCCACTGGTTTGGAGGGGCGTGCGGGACGGTGCCGGTGGATATGAGTCGGGTGCTGAGGTGCGGTAGGGCGAGTAGCGCCTTTGGTATTATCCGGTGAATCAGCCGCGGGAGAATCGGGTTTGTAAGGCGCCTGGTTTGTATCCTTGCTGGGGGCCGGTGGAACGGGTGGCTTGGTGCCATAAGCTGGTGGGCAAGGCACACCGGGATGATCCGTTTGGGGATAGGTGTCGTGATTTTTGTCCGTTGCGGGTGGCTTTGGCGTTACCACGGGTGGGTTGGCAGGATAAGTGGGGGGGTAGGCGTTGTTATAAGCCACATCGACACCGTATTTTTTGTCGTAAATCGGGGTGCTGACGTTTTGGTAAACAGGCCGATCCTTGTAAACCGGTTTTTCTGTGTACACGGGTCGGTCGCTGTATTTGGGCTGCTCGGTATACACGGGACGTTCGCCGTAGGTGGGTTTGTCTGCGTAGACGGGTTGCTGGGTGTAGACCGGGCGTTCGCCGTAAGTGGGTTTGTCTTCGTAAATCGGTTTATCCGTGTAGACGGGCCGCTCTTTGTAAACCGGTTTATCTTGGTAGACGGGTTGTTGGGTGTAAACGGGTCGCTCGCCGTAAGTGGGTTTTTCTTCGTAAACAGGCTGGGTGTCGTAAACGGGCCGTTCACCGTAGGTGGGTTTGTCTGCGTAGACGGGTTGCTGGGTGTAAACGGGTCGCTCGCCGTAAGTGGGTTTTTCTTCGTAAACAGGCTGGGTGTCGTAAACGGGCCGTTCACCATAGGTGGGTTTGTCTGCGTAGACGGGTTGCTGGGTGTAGACGGGTCGCTCGCCGTAAGTGGGTTTTTCTTCGTAAACGGGCTGGGTGTCGTAAACGGGCCGTTCACCATAGGTGGGTTTGTCTGCGTAGACGGGTTGCTGGGTGTAAACGGGTCGCTCGCCATAGGTGGGTTGTTCTGCGTAGACGGGTTTATCGCTGTAAACCGGCCCATAAATGGGTGTTTGCGTGGTTTTGCTGGTGGACAGCGTGGTCGAATCCGGTTGGTTGAATTGAGCGTCGTAGTAAGTTTTCACGCCGTTGTAGGTTTGAGCCATGCCACCGGCAACGCCAGCGGAATCCCGGTATGTGCCAGCGCCATCCGGCACCCGGAAGCCATAGGTGGACTGGAACGTCGAGCGCATTTTATCCACTTGGGCGGGATCAGCGCCTGCGTCAATCAGTTTCTGACGGGTTTCTGCGGTAGGCTTGTCGTAGAATTCAAAGACCAGACGCTGTTCGTTGGTGCCGTTTTCACCGCCCGGCATGCTGGCATAGTAGAACTTGCCAGTGGGGTCGTTGGGATCTCCAATGACTTTGGTTTGACCGGGTAATAGGGGTGTTTTGCCGTCTAGCAGCAGTTGGCCGTTTTGCAGGATGTCGGTTTCTTCGTGCCCTTGATCGTCACGGGTCATGAAGGCATATTTGGTAAAGGCCTTGTTGCCCTGGCTGTTGATCGTATCCACCTGGGCGTTAATGGTTACCTTGCGGTCGGTGTCGCCACCGTGTTCGAACATGGTGTAGTTGCCTGTGCCTGGGGTAATGGTATCCGAGGCGTAGTTATTACCCTGACCGCCTACTTTGGGGTCGCCGGCAACGTACATGTTGTCCGATGTTTTATTATCGAAGATGCTTTCAGCGGTGCCGTTGGTCTGGTTGTCCTGGCTGGTCAGGCTGCTGACCCGGTATTGACTGGAATTGCTGGTAAAGAAGCTGTTGGCTTTGTTGGCGTCCAGCAATAGGCTGGTTCCCTGATTCAGAATATCGCCAACCGCCCCACCGTGAGAGAGTCCGTCCAGATCCCGGTTGACCGTGATGGTGCCGGTTTCAGTTTTGGTATCGTAGCCGACAATTTGGGTGCCGGTTTGCACTTTCTCGGTGCCGACCTGTACGGTTTGAGTACCGGTCTGATATTTCTCGGTGCCGGTCTGCACATTGTCGTAGCCGGTGAGTACTTTCTCGGTACCGGTCTGGTAGGTTTCCGTGCCGACCTGTACCTGTTTGGTGCCGGTTTGCACTTTTTCGGTACCGGTCTGATATTTCTCGGTGCCAGTTTGCACATTGTCGTAGCCGGTGAGTACTTTCTCGGTGCCGGTCTGGTAGGTTTCCGTGCCGACCTGTACCTGTTTGGTGCCGGTTTGAACCGTTTCGGTACCGGTCTGATATTTTTCAGTGCCGGTCTGCACATTGTCATAGCCGGTAAGCACTTTCTCGGTGCCGGTCTGGTAGGTTTCCGTGCCAACCTGAACCTGTTTGGTGCCGGTTTGAACCGTTTCGGTACCGGTCTGATATTTTTCAGTGCCGGTTTGTACGTTTTCGTATCCGGTCAGTACTTTTTCGGTGCCATCCTGATAGGTTTCGGTACCGGTTTGTACTTTTTCTGTTCCGGTTTGTACTTTTTCGGTGCCAGTCTGGTATTTTTCAGTGCCGGTTTGCACATTTTCGTATCCAGTCAGTACTGGTTCGGTACCGGTCTGGTAGGTTTCCGTGCCGGTTTGTACTTTTTCGGTACCCGACTGGTATTTTTCGGTGCCGGTTTGCACTTTCTCGGTGCCTACCTGGTATTGCTCGGTGCCAACTTGTGTGCGGGTGGTGTCATAGCCGACGATATTGTCGCCGTTTTCAGTTGTACCGTTGTAGGAGAGGGTCATGGTTTGGTAATTGTTGTTGGTTGCATTGTAGTTGAGCGATTGACCATCAGTATTGCCCAGTTGGTAAACCGTTCCGCCGGCCGAGATATACTGGGGTTGGCTACCCTGTCCAAAGGGGACACTGGTGGTGTCTGCGGGGAGGACGAATGGGTTGCTGGTCGATGCGCCAACCACACTGGGGGTTGCCGCTGCTGTTGCCGTCGCGGAGATGCTGCTGGCGGTGGCAGGGGTTGGTGTAAATGCGGGATTGATAGTGCTTTGAGGTAATAAATTTAAGCTCATGTCGTGTCAACCCTTCTGATTATGTGAAATACAGCCTATGTCGAGTCACCATTCAAAAGATGGTATTTCTCGCTCTTAAATATATAAAAACAATCTATTGGGGATAGATTGATCACATGACTGAGCTTCGTTACAAAACTATAGGGTAAAGGCTAGGTTCACTCGGGTTAGCCTTTCTTGAACCATAAATTGGCACGCACGCGCCAAGATGGCAGGTTTTGGCCTGCTTTTTGTAGGGCTCATGTTTGTCAGCTAAGGGATTGGTTCAATTGCTAAGCAGACCCTCCGGCATTTCGGTACCGAGGGACATATCAAGCGACGAGCGCTGATTGGGTGGTGTCTTAGGCTTGCTTGTAGCGCGTGATCAACCAGGATTCGGCTTCTGCGGGGGTATTCACTTCGCCCAGCTGCTGTGCCTCTTGCAGGGCGTCGAGTATTTCTTTTAAATGGGGGCCGGGGCCAATACTCAAGGTTGTCATGATCTCATTCCCATTAAGCAGGCGGGGCAGTTGCAGGGTTTTCTCCTCGGCCTGGTAGTTTTCCATCAGCCACAAGTGCGCCTGATGCGAGGCTTCCATCTCTTCGGCATTGAGCCAGTCGCCGCAAGCGCTGTGGCGATCGGACAAGGCCAGCAGCAAAATATCCAGCGTGTCTTCACCCATGCGGCGGTAGAACTTCAGCACGGATTTTCGCGGGGATTGCGGCCCAAACTGGCAGGGATACAAGTGCCATCGCACCAGCTTTTTAATGTAAGCCCGAACGTCGTTGCTGACCTTTAATTGCCGTAACCACGGATCACACATTTCCTCGCCCAGTTCTTCATGCCCGTAAAAAGTCAGGCGTTGCCCGTGCACCGCATCTTCGCGGGTGCCCAGTGTTCCGGGTTTGCCAATATCGTGCAGCAGGCAGGCCAGCTTGACCAAACCAAAGCGGGTCGCGGCGGGCGTGAACGATTGACGTAGCCATGCTTGAGCAGGTTCGGGGCATTCATGAATGAGTTCTTCGGCTTGTTTGACCAGTTCCATGGTGTGATCAAACAGACCCAGGTGATGAAAGCCGCTGGAGCCGATCGTGCGCATGGGCGTGAGATCGGGGATGAGCACTTCCAGCAGGCCGCAGTCGGCCATGGCGCTGAGGGCCGGGAAGCATTGCTCGGCGCTGAGCAGGCGAAAGAGTTCATAACTAATGCGCTCGGCAGCTGATTCCCAAATTTTGGCGCCTTGCTGGCGAATGACCGCCAGGGTGGCTGCATCAAACTGCACCGCAGTTTGATGCAGATTTTGCAGGCTGTGTAAGATCGCTCCGCAGCGAAACACGCGCAGCATGCGCAGCGGGTCATCCAGCAGGTTGAATTCGCTGACCATGCGGATGGTTCGGGTATTTAAATCGGCTTGCCCGTTGCAAAGATCAATCACCTCGCCGGTGGTCAAATCCAGTGCCAGCGCGTTGATGGTTAAATCCCGGCGCGCGAGATCGGTGTGCAAATTGTTCTGCAGCGCGTCTGCGAGATCGACATTGATGCCGTCAACAAAGACCACCCGATGAATGCCAAACTCCCAATCTAGCGGCACCAGATGCCCGCCCGCCGCGTCGGCCAGCGTTTTGGCCAAATCGGCCGCGCTGCAGTTGATCAGGGTGAAATCTAAATCCAGCGGCAAAGCGCCGGTCAGCAGCCAATCCCGCACCGCGCCGCCCACCAGATACGCCGTGCCTCCTTGCGCGCTGGCCAAGGCTTGCACCTGCCGGATCAGGGGCGTTTGTAGAATCTCTTGCGTGGCGGTGAGGGTGGGCATGGTATGGGGTTCTCGGTTGAGTGAGTTTAAAGGCGTGAGCAGTCAGTTTAGCAAGCATGCTTCTTGGTCGCAAATGAGCCTATATTCGGTTTCAGACATTCAGTTTCAGAACAGTGAATCAGCGTGGATATAATTTAATCGGACAAACCGGCTTTAATCCCGATCCATCTCGGCCACTAGGGCTGCCATGGCGGCGATGGCGGCGGTTTCGCTGCGCAGAATACGCTGGCCCAGGCTCACGGAAATAAAGCCTGCGCTTTGGGCGGCGGCTTGCTCGGTATCGCTCCAGCCGCCTTCCGGGCCAATGGTGAGAATGACCGGCTGCGCTTGAGTATGCTTGGTCAGCCGCGTTTTTAAACTCTGCCTGTCGGTGCCGCGCTCCATCAGCAATAACTTCAACGCCTCGGCGGGCGCTTGCTGAAGGAACTGCGCCACGGGCAGCGGCGGTAAAATCGCCGGAATGAACAGCCCCTCGCTTTGCTCAGCGGCCGAACGCAAGACCCCACCCCAGCGTTCCAGCTTTTTGGGAATATCGTCGCTGCCTAAGCGAATCATGCAGCGCTCGCTGAACAAGGGCTGAATGGCTCGCGCGCCCAACTCAGTGGCTTTTTGCAGCAGCCAGTCCCAGCGTTGTTCTTTAATGAGCGCCACGGCCAGCATGACATGGGGCAAGGGGTCTGCTGGGGTGGGCAATTGGCCCAACACGGTAAAATCGACGGATTTTTTTTGTACCGCCACAATGCGGGCGGCGTATGCGGTGGCCCGCGCGTCATCCGTTAAAATGACGGTTTCGCCCGGCTTAGCGCGTATCACCGTGCCCAGATGCCTTACCACAAAGTCATCGGTCACTGTCAGGTCTGTGGGGAAGCTCTCCAGCGGCTCGGCCAAGGCTGCAAAAAAATGTTTGAAGCCCGCACCTGAAAATTGGGCAAGATCCGGGGTGGCGTCGGGTGAGGGTTTGGCGGGCATTGGGTCAACTCCCCTTGTAAACTTATTGGGCCAACACGCCAGAGAGCGCGAACCAATCGCCCTGCTGACGGCGTTTAAAGTCGCTGAAGCCTGCCGCTTGCATGGCGGCCTCCACCTTGCCCACCGAGGTTTCAATCAGGCCGCTGGCAATTAGCATGCCGCCCGGTTTCAGTCGCAACAGCATCTCCGGGAACAGTTCCAGAATCACCGGGGCAATAATGTTGGCCAGCATGATGTCATAGGGGGTCTGGCACAGCTCGCCCAAAGGGCCGTCCGTGAACTCAATATAGCTTTCAACGCCGTTTATTTTGGCGTTTTGAATGGCCGTTTGCACCGCCAGTGAATCGTTATCAATCCCACGTAGATCCCGGCAGCCCCGTTTGGCGGCATAAATGGCCAAAATGCCGGAACCCGTACCTACATCCATCAGGTTGAGCTGGGAGAAATCCTGCTCATCGGCCAGCGTTTCCAGTGTCTTGAGCATGAGCTGGGTGGTTTCGTGGGTGCCCGTGCCAAAGGCGCACTCGGGATCCAGCAGAATCACGGTTTCATCGGGACTTTTTTGGGTGTAATCTTCCCAGGTGGGGCACACCGTCAAGCGATCTGTGACTGGGGTGGGGTGCCAGTGTTGCTTCCAGCTTTCCGCCCAGTCTGTCTCTTCCACCCAGCGGGTCTCGGTGATATCGCACACCTTCATCAGCTTGGGATTTTCTACCATCAGCACCTTCACGTAGTCTTCGCCCAGCGGATCGGTGGTGAACAGGTTTACATGGGTTAAATCTGAAGGCCGGGTTTCGTCATCGGGCCGGGTGGTGTCGTAAATTTCGCCCACGCTTTGCACGCCGTTCAACGTCCAAAGCAGTTCTTGCAAATAACTGGCCAGTACGGGCGGGCATGATATGCGGATTTCCAGTACGGCGGTGCTTGAAACGGTGGTCATGGCGGGGTGGCTCCTTGGCTGGGTTGCAAATGCGGGGCGGACGGCCAGCCGGGTGAAAGGCTTTCGAGCGTTCGCGCTTTGTGCTAGAGTACCCCAAGCTTTGACGCGCCACAAGGCCAAGCCTGCCCCCTGAGTTTATGGGCTGTCGTTGGCCACAAGCCATCTTTTTTGAGCGTCAGTTTGAAGTTTTATTTTAATTGAGTGCAGAGGACTAAACCATGCCCCAACCCGCCGCCAATCTGGGAAAATTGCCCCCTTACCTGTTTGCCGAAATTGACCGTAAAATCGCCGAAGCCAAAGGGCGCGGCGTGGATATTATCAGTCTGGGCGTGGGCGACCCGGATTTGCCCACTCCTGCACCCATTGTGGACGCCATGAAAACCGCCGTGGCCGATCCGGCCAACCATAACTACCCCCCGTACCAAGGCACCGCCGAGTTCCGCAATGCCGCCACGAACTGGATGAAAACCCGCTTTGGCGTGACCGTGGATGCCGAAACCGAGGCCATGTCCCTGATTGGCTCCAAAGAAGGCCTGGCGCATCTGATTCTGGCGTACGTGAACCCCGGCGATGTGGTGCTTTGCCCCTCACCCGGCTATCCGGTGTACAACAACTACACCCTCCTCTGCCACGGCGAGCCTTATGTGGTGCCGCTCCTGGCCGAAAACAAATTCCTGCCCGATGTCTCCAAAATTCCCGCAGACATTGCTAAACGGGCTAAGCTGTTCTTCCTGAATTACCCCAACAACCCCACTGGTGCCATCATCGATGAGGCCAAAATCAAGGAAGTGGTGGCCTTCTGCCGCGACCACGATATTCTGCTTTGCCACGACAACGCCTATTCCGAGATGACCTTTGACGGCTACCGCGCGCCCAGCTTTCTGGCTGTGGAAGGCGCGAAAGACGTCTGCATCGAGATGTTCAGCTTGAGCAAAATGTACAACATGACTGGCTGGCGTGTAGGCTTTGCCGTGGGCAACCCGGCGGCCATCAAAGCCCTGGGGCTGGTAAAGAACAACACAGACAGCGGCGTCTTCAAGGCTGTGCAGCACGCCTCGGCGGTGGGCTTGAACCACTCCGATGAGCTGACCAAGGACTTGAACACCATCTACGCCCGTCGCCGCGACATCATGGTGGAAGGCTTGAACCGTCTGGGCTGGGATTGCCCCAAGAACGAAGCGACTTTCTACCTCTGGGTGCCCGTGCCCACCGGGATGAAGAGTGTCGAGTTTGTGGCCCTGCTACTGGAAAAATGCGGCGTGGTGGTGCCTCCAGGCACTGGTTACGGGCCTGAGGGCGAAGGCTTCTTCCGCATTGCCCTGACTGTGCCGGATGATCGCCTGAAAGAAGTGCTGGCGCGCATGGAGCGTGAAGGCGTGACCTTTAAGCAATTGGCCAAGCAGGTCACTCCCGCTTAAATTGCCCGTTTGCAGTTTGAATTTTGAAAAACCGATGCGCTTCAAGTGCATCGGTTTTTCTGTTTTGACAGGCCTTTGGCCGTTTTTATTGCGATGCTTGGGGAAAAATCAGCCCAAGTCGGGTCAATCGCGCCAAAGCGTATTATCATGGAAGATATAAGAAGAGATAACCTTGGGGCCGGGATGAATTTCTGGCTCTGCTGACCATAAGAATGAGCCGGATGAACTTTGCCATGCTGAAAACCGCCTTTGCCGTGACGACCGGAAAAACCGTGGCTGCCCTGACCGCCTTCCTTAAGATGGGCTCCGGGACGAGCTTGCCGGGCAAAGTGGCGCGCAAGCTGGACCCCCAGTTGTTGCAAAATTTGGGGCGGCAAGTCACCAAGCAGGTGATTGCAGTTACTGGTACCAACGGCAAGACCACCACTTGCGGGCTATTGGCCCAATTTCTGCGGGAGAGTGACAGCCGAGTGGTGCATAACCAGTTGGGGGCCAACATGGTGCCGGGCATTACGGCGGCCTTGATGCAGCAAAGCTCCATGCTGGGCCGTCTGGATGCGGATTATGCCGTACTGGAAGTGGATGAGGCCTCCATGCGGGGGCTGACCGGCGAGATTGACGTACAACGCGTCGTGGTGAGTAACCTCTTCCGGGATCAACTGGATCGTTACGGCGAGCTGGATACCACGGCGCGCATGATTCAGGAAGGCATTCAGAAAACCGGTATTGCCCAAGGCAAAGGCCGATTGATTTTAAATGGGGATGATCCTCTGGTGACGACCTTGGGGCAAGACCCCCGCTTGCAGGATGCGGCAGGCGCGCCCAAAAATGCCCTCCTCTACTTTGGGGTGGAGCAGGTGAGTTATCAGCATGGGGCGGCGGTGACGGGCCCGGTGCCCTTTACGCGGGAAGTGACCCAGTGCCCGGCTTGTCAGGGGCCGTTAGTTTATCATCATTTGGTGTTTGGTCATTTGGGCGATTATCAGTGTTCCCAGTGCGGCTACCAGCGGCCCCCGCTGACCGTGGCTGCGGAGCATGTGTTCGTCAAGCCTGAGGAGAGCGAGATTCGGCTGCGTTACGGGCAAGCCGTGCTGGATGTGGTGTTGCCCTTGCCCGGTTTGTTCAATGTCTATAACTTGTTGGCTGCGGCGGCCGTGGTCTATGATTTGGGTCTGCCGCCTGAGGTCATTACCAAAGGCTTGACCCATTACCA
This sequence comes from Vampirovibrio chlorellavorus, assembly GCA_903866275.1. Classification (GTDB taxonomy): domain Bacteria; phylum Cyanobacteriota; class Vampirovibrionia; order Vampirovibrionales; family Vampirovibrionaceae; genus Vampirovibrio; species Vampirovibrio chlorellavorus_D. The sequence goes on from CAIPMU010000002.1 coordinate 185,273, forward strand.
AAGCGTCTTTGGGCGCGCGGAAAAGAAAGTATTGCAAGGCAAGAATGCCTTGATCATGCTGATTAAGAACCCCGTGGGTGCTTCTGAAGTGCTCAAGCTGGTGGGTGGCGATCCGCAGGGGCGTTTGCTGATTGCCCTGAACGACAATTACGCCGATGGCCGTGATGTCTCCTGGATTTGGGACGCCCAGTTCGAGGCCATCTCACCCGGTAAAACCGTTGTGGTCAGTGGGGTGCGCGCCGAAGATATGGCCATTCGTTTGAAGTACGCGGGCATTCCAGAGAGCAATATCACCCTGGAGCCCGATCTCCCTGCCGCGCTTCAGTTGGCCTTGGCTCAAACCCAGTCGGATGAAGTGTTGTATATCCTGCCTACTTATACAGCCTTGCTTAATCTGCATAAAATGTTGGGCTAATTGAGCTGTTTTGGGATGCTCGATTCAGGTGGAATTTGGGCAGAGTCCAGTTCAGTCCAAATGGAGCTGGAGAATAGACTAACGGTTTATTAGCTCTTGCTCGCGTGCCTTGAAAAATTGGATGACTTTTTCATAGTCTGACTTACGCTGTGCATAGTCGGGCATCTGTCGATGTAGACTTTCGGTGCGAATTTCCGCTAATTTGCTCGGGTAAAGGTATTTGGGTGATGAAGGGCCTTCTATCTCTTCGTCTTTTAGCTGCCAGGCTTGAATTTGCGCATGTTTTCGGTGCAACAGCTCGGCAATGGAAAGCTCGCCATGGACGGCGCAAAGGGTATATGCTGTGTAGCCGGCCTTGTTTTTTAGGCCAATATTTGCGGCAGGCTGCTGAAGTAGTTCCTCTGCCAACGGGGTGTCTCCGACAATGACGGCATAGTGGAGCCAGGTGTTTTGTGCGTCTTGATCCATGATGGCGTTCACGTGTTTGCGTTCAGTAGCACCAGTGTGTTGACCGGTAAATAAAAGTAATTTGTGGTTTTGCGGGATAAATCGATCGCTGGCGATAGACGTTTGAACGAGTGACGCCATTTGGGTGGCGGGTAATGCCGCTGTTTGAGAGCGCATTGCGCCTGTTGAAGGCAAAAAGGAAAAACTGGTTTTCAGCATAATGAGTAACCCATTTTGTGATTTCTGATTGGATGGAGATCATTTGAATAAATCTGATTAAAACCCGACAGCCATTAAAGCGTCATATAAGAGTAGACTGTGAATTTCAGAGAAAAAATACCCTGGAATGAATGATTGTTACGGCATGTGTCAATGGAATGACATGAATAGACTGTCTGGAGGGACAATTTACATCGGATCGATTACAAAAGCAAGTGAAAAATCAAGCTTTGAGTTGGCGCTATGGATAGGTTTGAAGGCCGGATGGAATTAATGCGTGCTGGTAGACCAGAGACGCGCTTTTTTGAGACAGGATGCTTCGTTGAGCACTTCCCAACCTTTTAAAACGGTTTTGCGTTCCTCGTTGCTTTTGTATTGAGGATTTGCATAATCGAATTCCTGACGCAAGGCTTGTTTCTCGGAGACAAGGCCCAGGAGGTCAGTACTTTTGACGGGTGTTTGCAGGATGCTGCTGACTAGCCCTTGCATGAGTGAACAGAATAATTTGGCCGGTAGTTGCGGGATATAAGTGTATGCGATTGCCAGTCCCTTAATTTCTAAACGCCGAAGTGAAAAACGGGGGAAAAGCTCTTCGAGCTCATCCGCTTCGCCTTTGAGCAGGGGCTTACTGGCTTTTTTAATGTTCAGGCCGGGATCGCGTTTTAAAAAGAGCGTGTATTTGGCCAACATCAGCATGTAGAGCTGTTTGGCTTTCTCCGGTGTGAGTGGCATGGTTTTGGTAAAGGCGTTCAGTTTGGTTTTATTAGTGAGGGCTTGATTGAGCCGGGCAATTTGGCTGATGTATTGCTCAAAGGGCTTTTGGTCTCGAGCTGCTTGGGTATTGGCAGGCATATGCTCATCAGATAGTTTTTGGGCCGCAGGCTTGGTAATTAATTTTTTATTTAAGGCTTGCCAGCTAAAAAGTTCAAACATCATGTCTGAGGATTCTTCCAGGATGCCCAGCTTCTTTTTCATCGCTTCGACTTCCTGGGGCGGCATATCATTACAGATGGCCTCAAAACGTTCTTGCTGCGCTTCGGGAAGCTTGTCGTAGCTACGCAGCAAGCTTAATTCTTTGTACTTTTTGAGGTCGGGCATGTCTTGAATGACGGCTTGATAAGGCCGGAGCTGGGATGCATCCAGTTTGCCAAAGCGCAGGGGCGCTGACCCCCTGACAGTCCGAGTCGGTTGCTGCGCGGCGGTGGCTAATTTGACTTGATGCAACATTCAATAGACCCACGATTACTCACATACACCCTTTTCGTACAAAAACTCTAGCCAGTCAAGTAATTGCAAAGTTATCCCTCATTTAGCGGGCGTTTGGGTAGGTGCATCAGACGGTGGATTTTTAAGATTTAAGGCAGGTAAAAAACAATTGTATGGACAGATCGCACTATAATGAAATGACCGGATCGGATGGCAGGAAAAAGGTTTTCTATTCTTATGACCGAGGCGCAACCCCCGCTTTCAAAAGCTTATACGGATGCTCGTCAAAGCGTACCCACGCCAGACGACGTGTTGCTGCTGTGGCAAAATTACAAGAAAAACCCCAACAACGCTAAGCTGCGGGAACAGCTGATCCTGAAATATTTGCATCTGGTGCGGTATGTAGTCAGTCGGATGCCCATAACCCTTCCCATCAGTATTGCTACCGAGGATTTAATCAGCTTTGGCACCATGGGCCTGATGGAGGCGGTCGAGCGATTTGACCCGGATCGGGGACTGAAGTTTGAAACCTATGCAGTGACCCGGATTCGCGGTTCGATCATTGACCAGTTGCGCTTCCACGACTGGATTCCTAGAGGCGTTCGCCGACGCAGCAAAGAACTGGTGCATACCATGCAAAAGCTGGAAGAAGAGCTGGGTCGCGCGCCTACGGATGATGAACTGGCCGACCGGCTGGGCGTTTCCAAGGAGAAGTTGAGCACCCTTCTGTCTGAATCCCAGAATTTGATGCTGTCTTTGGATGACACTTATGGCAATGACACGAATGGCAGTAGTATTACCCTGCTGGATCTGGTTGAGGACAAGAATAGCCCGGATCCTCAGGGTGAATTTGAAGCCGGCGAGCTACGCAAGCGTCTCGCTCAGGCCATTGCCTCCCTGCCGGAGCGTGAAAAGTTGCTGATTGCCCTGTACTACCACGAGAATATGACCCTGCGGGAAATTGGCGACATTATTTGCGTCTCTGAATCTCGCGCCTGTCAGCTTCACGCGCAAGCCATCCTGCGCCTGCGGAGCCGATTGAGTCATTAGGCTTCCCAATGTTTACCCAGTTTTTTCCTGCGTTGTTTGATTCTGTATCCTGATCCAGTCTGTATGAATCCTTTCTGAAAAAACTAACTAAAACCCGCCCAGAGGTCTGACTGATGAAACCCGGTGACTTGAAACTGGCTTATTTGATGGTCTCCAGCCCGGTGCCCAATGTGTACATTGGGGGCCTGATGGTGACGGATACCCGGGGGTTGCCGTTGGAATTCCGCTACACCGAGCCTATTCAGCCCAGCAAAATTCAGCAGGTTCTGTATGGGCAGGTGTTGAGTGCCTATATCAAGCGAGAAGTGGTGCTGGAAACGTTGCTGAAAAATATAGAGTCCAAATTCAAGTGCCTGTTGGTGGAAGACGAGCAGATGCTGGATTATTCGACCAAGGGGCATGCCATTGTTCGATTGGTGGCGACCAAGTCTGCGCCGCTGGGCCCCGTGGGTAAAACCCAGGATATGGCGCCTGGTGAGTTATTGTTGCAAGTGAACCCTGAAGGAAGCCCTGTGCGAGTTTATCTGGGGAAGGCCAAAGCGCCTGTAACCCCAGATGATCCTGTTTTATCGAATCCGGTGGGTGCCAATACGGACTCAGGCACTGATTTGATTGCCATGCTGCTGGAGGCGGGCAAGACGATGGACGTAACCGAGCCCCTTCGGCGAATTGAAAAGGCTTTGGAAATTATATGTCAGGAAGAAGGCATAACGACCAGCAATCCGGCGACAGCCCGCTAGGCGATAAAATCAAGGCCGAAGTGCTCAGCGCTTTAAAGTTGCTGTTTAAAAGCGTGGAACACTATACGGTGTCCGTGACCTTGCCTGCAAGCGTCACTGCGTTTATAACGGACATTCCCTGTGAGACTGTCTCTTTAAAGCTCGCTCCGCCGCAGCCAATGGCGAGTGATGACCCAATTCGGGTGTTGCAATCCATGGATCTGACTGTGCAAGCGGTGCCGCTACTGGAATCCCCGCCTTTGGCGCAGGGCGCACCGTGTCATTGGGAGCCGGTTCTGTGTAGTGAGCCGGTGCTGGAGCAGATTCAGCTGACCGCTATCGGGGTGCCGCTGGATACGGTGCAGACGGTGCAAACGCATGTCTGGCCGGTTACTTCAAAAGCGGTGCGGATTCAGCAAAAAGTCATCGGGAAGCTGCCAGACCCTTTGGTGAAGCAGCGTGCGGATGCCCAACCGCTAGTGACGAGAAGTTTCAGTGCCCTGAATACATTGGCAGGCGTGAGCGTGAAAAATACCCCCCGCTACTATGCTTTGCCGATTCGCAAGGCTTCTATCCCGCCACATCGGTTTTCGGTGGCGGTACGAGACAAATTTCGTCAGGCCCTGGCGGAGAAGGCCGGCACACATGAGGGCAATGTTCAGCTCAAGCTGATTTTCGAGCGCATGAATATGGGCCTGTTTTCTGCCATTCAGGCGGATGAGGCCGGAAGTTTGCTGTGTACGCCCAAAAGCGAACTGCTGGGTCGAAATAATGAAACTCAGGCAGGTCAAGCGTTGTTACGGCAGTTATCTGCGGGAAGCGAGGCTTCCTATTTGGTCTTGGGTGTTCGCCTGGATACCAAAGCCGATATTCGGGCGCTGGTGCCTGTGGAATCCCTGAACGATCTGGGGCAGGAGGGTGATTCCATTGCCTGAGCGCCTGATTTCTGCCAAAAGTTTGCTCTTTGATAGCCTCTTCGATACATTGCCGTCGGGGATGCTATTACTGGAGTCTGATGGCATTCAGCTTCGCCTGAATCAAAAGGCGCGAGAAATTCTGGGCTTGGACGCAAGCCTGACCATTGGTGTCATTCAGGATTTATCGAGAGGCGAGTTGGCCTACCTGAAGCCTCTGGCGGAACTGTTGCAAAATTATCACCCTGATATTCATCGTTCGGAGCTGACTTTGAATCTACCTGGGCGTGATGAGGCGTCGATTATCGGGTTTAGTCTCAAGCTGATTCATTTGCCTGAGCCTCTGGTGTCTGTTTCCTCTGCTGCCGTGGTATCTGAGGCTATTGAAGCGGGCCATATGATGAAAGTGTTGACCTTTTCTGACATTACCCAGGTCGTCAAAGATCGTCTGACGATGGACAAAATCAAGGATGAGTTAAACCAGTCCAAGAAGTTGGCGGCCATGGGAACCTTGATTGCCGGCGTGGCCCATGAAATGAATAACCCCCTGACCGGGATTTCCATGAGCGCCTCTCTGCTCAAGATGAATCTGGAGCGGTTGAAAAAGTTACCAGCCTTGCAGGACGTGTTGCAATCGGAATCCAAACTGGGAGACAGTCTGGAGAAGGCCCTGCTGGAGATTCAGAAAATCGCGCGTTCCAGCGAGCGGGCGGGTATTCTGGTCAGTGATTTGTTATCTTATGCCAAGCCATCACAGATCTTTTTGGCTCCGATGGTGTTGCATGAGCTGGTGGCCGATACGGTCAACGCGTTAAGGACACATCCCCGATTTACCCAGTTTACGATTGAACTGGCGGACACAACCGAACGGGTGGTGCTCTGCGACCGGGTAAAACTGGAGCAGGTTTTCTATAATCTGCTGAAAAACGCCTGCGATGCCACGGATGGCAAAGGGACGGTACACATCACCTATGAAGAGATCATCGAGGAGCATGGTAAGCCCTTTGTGATCGCCAGTGTTCGGGATAACGGTCCTGGCATTGATAAAGTGGACATTTTGCATATTTTTGACCCGTTTTTTACGACCAAAGGTCACGGGGGCGTCGGTTTGGGACTTAGCATCTGTTATCGCACCATGGAGCAACATGGCGGGCTTCTGTCCGTAGAGAGTGTGAAAGGCGAAGGAACGGAATTTAAAGTGAAGCTTCCGGTATACTTAGAAGGAGAGAGTGAGCCGAGGTTTCCATCGCTGTGAGTCAACGATTTAGGCAATCCCTGACCCCAAGCTTGAGTGAAACGGAACCCAGCCTCCGTCGGGAGTATCGCGTGCTGATCGTGGATGATGATGACATCATCCGCGAGGGTTTGGTGGGTTACCTGGAAAATTACCACGAGTCCAGTTATCAGTTGCGGGTGGAACCTGCCGTCAGTTCGGTACAGGCGCGTGAGAAGCTGGCCCAGCAATCGTATGACCTGATGATCACGGATATTAATATGCCGGGAGAAGATGGGTTTGGCCTGACTAAATTTGTGAACGAACAGTATCCCCAGACCAAAACGGCCATGATTACGGCTTATAAAATTGAAGATTATGTCCGCAACGCCAAGAAAACCGGTGTCTTTAACATCATTGCCAAAACCGCACCGTTTAACTTTGATGAGTTATCGACGGTGGTAAACAATCTACTGGAGCCCACTTCTGCTTTTGGTATTGAGACTTACATGGGCGCTGAGTCAGAGCTGACTCAGGTGGTGTTAAAGTCCAGTGACGATATTATGGTTGCTTTTCGTGCCTTGCAGCAGTTTATGGAGTCGGCACGTCTGCTGAACATTAATGATCTGTTGACCGCAGTCATTGAGGCGGTCACGAACGCGGTGTACCATGTCGCCAAGTTACCCAATGGCTCCCTGAAGTATGAAAAGGGACAGCATATTGCCCACCTCGAAGAAGAAGAGTATGTCTATGTCTACTTTGGGCAGGACACAGAGAAAATCGGCATTGCCATTGTGGATCAGGGGGGGCGCATTACAGCCGATGAGATCTTGTACTGGCTGGACCGGAATATCAGTGGATCCGGGTTGATGGACACCCATGGACGCGGGGTTTTCCTGATTCATCGGCTGGTGGATCGGCTGCTGATTAATATTGCCCCCGGCCAACGCACGGAAATCCTGATGTTGAATTATCTGGACCCCTTGCACAGCCGGGCCAACAAGCCGATTTATATTAATCAGCTTTAGTGAGTGTTGGGGCTTCCTGTAAGTCAATGCGGGAAAAGTGGGGTTTCCTCGCGGGGTGGTTTTCAGTTGAGAGTTCAGGGTTTGTTATTAATTTGTATCAAACTAGCAACGAATTATGGCGGTTGGTTTTTCTGCGGGCAACTTGAATTTGAATTCTTGAATATGAATTAAGGTTTAAGTCATTCCGTTATTAGAAACTGTTGATTAGGAGAGAAAAACCATGATGCCTTATACGCCTTTGCCGACGAATTATGCTGCCCTTTCATCCGGCATGTCCCGGATGTCACCTCTGCAGCAGGTCAGTCCGTTTCAGTCGCCAGCTAAATTGCCCCCGGTCGTGGTGTTGGGAAGTGATACTACAGCCCCAAGTTCATACTCGATATGGCGGTGCCTGGGTAAAGGCGCTTCTGCGGGGACGTTGTTTGGATTGCTGTCTCCTGCTGCTTTGTCGCTTAGCGCTGCCGCAGTGAAAAGTGCAATGCCTGAATTGTCTGGATTGGCGCACAGTATTGTACCGAAAGTGACTAAAGAAAGTTTTGTACAGGCTCTCAAAGAGATGGGCAAATTGTCATTGGCCAGCGGCGCGAGTGGGCTCATTTTTGGCACATTGTTGGGCGCTGTGGCTGGCGTGGTGACATTCAAGCGCCGGAGCTAATCCCGCGGCTCGCCCTCTCCGGTTTCAGGTGGGGATGTCGTGGGGTCAGATTTTTTCTGTTGGAGTGAGTTCTGCAGAATAAAACGGTAAAACAAATCAGACGACACGATTGCAGGTTGTTGTCTTGCTTTTGATGGCAATTTTGGAGCGTTATTATCAAGCTGTTTTAAGGTCTGCTGCTGGCTCTCTGCAGGATGATGGATACGTTTTCGTAGCCCTCGTAGCGGCTGCGGTAGCGAATGATGGGTTCTTTGCTGATGGCGGCCACGGTGGTGGGGATGGGCTGCTGATCGGCCAGCGCTTTCAGGAAATCCCGCGCGGTGTTGACGGGAACGGCAAAGCCGATGCCGATATTGGATCGGTTGCCTTCCGGGTTGAAGATGGACTGATTGATGCCAATCACGCAGCCCTGAGTGTCCAGCAGGGGGCCGCCCGAGTTGCCCGGATTGATGGCGGCATCGGTCTGGATGCGGTTGCGCTCGGTATCAATGCGGCTGATGATGCCCGTGGTGAGGGTGCGTTCAAAGCCGTAGGGGTTGCCAATGGCCAGAACTTTCTGGCCCACACGCACTTTGGTGGAATCGGCAAAATGCAGATACGGCAGGGCGCCTTCAAAGTTCACTTTCAGCAGGGCCAGGTCCGATTTTTCCCCGGCACGGCCAATGATGGTGGCCATGCCCTTGCGGCCATCTGACATGGAGACATACGCGCTGGTGGCGCTGCCAATGACATGGCTGGAGGTCAGGATCATCCCAGATTCATCAATGATCACGCCCGCCCCGCTGGAGGGATGCCCATCCACCAGTGCGTTAATGGTCACCACCGCCTTGGCGGCCCGCTCGTACACGCCAATGTTTTCCTGTTCATCCGCATCGAATTGCGGGGTGTAGGCATGGCTGGCCGGGATAAGCGCCAGATTGGGCATGAAGGCCAGTGCGCCGCATAAAATGGCCATGAGAAAGCGTGAGGATTTCATAGTCCGGGCAAACTCCAGTTGAGAGGGATGAATACGGGTTTTGAACGTAAAAAAGTGAGGCCGCGAGGATGAACAGGGGAACGCAAGCCTGTCTGAATCTTTAAAGACCGAGCATACTGTAAAGTTGCTAGCAACGCACTCATTTTTTGGCAAAGACCCGGAGGCAGCTTGAATGCAGGGTGTCACGTTCAGGAATGGCCCGTCCGGCTTGCCAACATGTAATCTTATGGGGTGGATTTCCTTTCAGTCAGGCTTAAAAGGGCGACGTTACTCAAAGGATGATGGATGAAACCGTAAACGCATGTGAACCCAGCGTGGCTTAGGCTTGGAAACTCGCGGGGTTTGTTTATAATGAAGTCGGTGGTATTTCATTAGCGTCTTTCAAACTGAAGGGGGTTTGTTATTCTTCGCGGTTCAGATACGCCAATGCCCAACCCTCTCCGTAAACCGGAGTGGTTGAAGATCCGTCCTCCGCAAGGGGAGCGCTATGTTGCGCTGAAGAATGTTTCCAAAACGCTGGGCCTAGCCACGGTTTGCGAGGAAGCCCGTTGTCCCAATATCGGCGAATGCTGGGCCGGGGGCACCGCCACCTTCATGGTGATGGGTGAAGTGTGTACGCGCGGTTGTCGCTTTTGTGCCGTGAAAACGGGTAACCCCAATGGCTGGCTGGATCATGAGGAACCCCAAAAGCTGGCCGATGTCATCGCCAAAGCCCGCTGGGAGTATGTGGTCCTAACGTCGGTAGACCGCGACGATCTACCCGACGGCGGCGCGGCTCACTTTGCCCGCTGCGTCAGCGCCATCAAGGCTGTGAACCCGGAAATTATTGTGGAAGTATTGATTCCCGATTTTCAGGGGCATGAAGAACCGTTAAAAACCTTGCTGGCCAGTAATCCCGATGTGGTGGCCCAGAACATTGAAACCGTGGAGCGCCTGACCCACCCGGTTCGCGACCGTCGCGCCGGTTATCAGCAAACCATGACCCTATTACAGCGCGTGAAAGCCTGGCGGCCCGATATTTTCACCAAGTCGTCCATCATGCTGGGCCTAGGCGAGGCGGATGAAGAAGTGCGCCAGTGCATGACCGATTTGCGGGCGCACGATGTGGATATTCTCACGCTGGGGCAGTATTTGCAGCCCACGCACAAGCACTTGCCCGTGCAAGGCTTCGTGACTCCCGAAAAATTCAAGGAATGGCAAGCGGTTGCCGAAGAAGAACTAGGCTTCCTTTACTGTGCCTCGGGGCCTTTGGTTCGTAGTTCCTATCGGGCCGGAGAATTCTTTATGAAAAATGCGGTAGCAGTTCGTCGCGCTGAGCATCTCGCTCTGAGCACTGCGCCTCAGGGCCAAGCCCCAATTGATTTTGATACTGTATCCCGACTGAAGGAGACTGAAAATGGGTAGTAAATCCGCCGGTTCAGTAAATCCGGAGGCCCTATTGCGGGTCATGACGGACAACGACAAGACAATTCAGCTCCCCAATGGGCTCTCTGTAGAAGATGTCAAGCGCATGTACGAGGGCATGATTCTCATTCGTGCCTACGATGAACGGCAAAAGAATCTGCAACGTAGTGGCCGGATTGGCTTTTGTGTGACTTCCACCGGCGAAGAGGCCGCGCAGGTCGGTACCGCCCATGCACTGGAAGCCAATGACTGGGTCTATCCCTACTACCGTCAGTACGGCGTGTTGTTGTACCGCAATGTCCCGATGGAAGTGCTGTCGGATCACCTCTACGGCAATGAGGAAGACTTGGCCAAGGGGCGGCAAATGCCTGCCCACTATACCCACAAGGACACTCACTTTGTGAGTTTCTCCAGTGTGATTGGCACCCACCTGACCCATGCCGTGGGAACGGCCATGGCGGCCAAGTACCGCAAGGATGGCAACGTGACGGTCACCTATATTGGCGACGGTGGGACTTCTTCTAACGATTTCCATTCCAGTCTGACCTTTGCGGGCGTGTTCAAGCCGCCGGTGGTCATGTTTATCGTGAACAACCAATACGCCATCTCCTTGCCGGTCTCTAAGCAGTGCGGTGCGGAAACCCTGCACGCCAAGGGCCAGGGCTACGGTGTGCCTTCCGTTCGCGTCGATGGCAACGATGTCTTTGCGGTCTATCAGGCCTCCAAAGAGGCCTTTGCTCGGGCACGCGCCGGAGAAGGCCCCACCCTGATTGAGTTGCTGACCTACCGGGCAGGCCCTCACTCTTCCTCGGATGACCCCACCCGCTACCGGGGCAACGAAGGCGACCAGTGGATGACCGAAGCACGGGATCCGATTCTGCGGGCCAAGCAGTATATGCAAACCCTGGGCATCTGGAGCGAAGCCTACGAGGCTCAGGTGTGGGAAGCGGCACGCACCCGCATTAATCTATCTACCACTGAGGCGGAAAAGCGGCCCGAGCCCAGTTGGGCCAGTATGTTTGAGGACGTTTACGCCGAAATGCCAGCGTCACTGGCCCGTCAGCGCGATGAGTTGCTGGCTAACGAAAGCAGTTTCGAGCGCCAGGATGAAGGCGAATTCCCGTTATAAGACTTGAGAGGCGCAGGAGAATTTAGCATATGGCTACCATGACATTGTTACAGGCAATCAACGACGCCCTCAAGACCGAAATGCGCCGCGATGATCGCGTGCTGGTCTTCGGCGAGGACGTGGGACAGAACGAAGGGGTCTTCCGGGCAAGCGAAGGGCTGCAAAAAGAGTTCGGCGACGAGCGCGCCTTTAGCACCCCGCTGACGGAAACCGGCATTATTGGCGCTGCGATTGGCATGGCGGTTTACGGGCTCAAGCCCGTCCCGGAGATCCAGTTCTCCGACTTTATTTACCCCGCCTTCGATCAGATCGTCTCTGAGCTGGCCAAGTTTCGCTACCGCTCGGGGGGGGAGTTCACTTCGCCCGTCGTCATTCGCACCCCCTATGGCGGTGGGATTCGCGGCGGACTGTATCACTCCCAGAGCCCAGAGGCTTATTTTGCCCATACCCCCGGCTTGAAAGTGGTTATCCCCTCCACGCCCGAAGATGCCAAAGGCCTTTTGGCTTCGGCCATTCGGGGCGAAGACCCGGTCATCTTTATGGAGCCCAAGAAGATCTACCGCTCCGTCAAGGGCAAAGTGCCTGCCGGAGATTTTACCGTGCCCATCGGCCCGGCCCGCGTGGTTCAGGAGGGGACGGATCTGTCTATTTTCTGCTATGGCGCGATGGTAGAGCCTTGCCGCATGGCTGCTGAAAAAGCGCTGGAAAAAGAGGGCATTCGGTGCGAGATCATCGACCTGCGTACCCTTTACCCGGTGGATGAAGAGTCCATTATTAATTCCGTGCGCAAGACGGGCAGAGCGTTAATCGTTTACGAAGCGCCCAAAACTTGCGGTTACGGTGCCGAAATCGCGGCCCTGATCGCGGAACGCGCCGTGGAGTACCTGGAAGCACCAGTCAAGCGCATTGGCGGCTTTGACACGCCGTTCCCCTACACCCTGGAGAAAATCTACGTGCCGGATACCATTCGGGTGTTCCTGGGCATCAAGGAAGTCATGGCTTTTGAATAAAGCCGATGCTGGATCGTCGCGCGTGACTGAATAGGCGCTGCGTGGGTTCCTGCTTTGTCAGAATGAGCATTCCGCTTTGAATTAGCACTCGCTAGGAGGTTTGAGAGACTATGGCTTACTCGTTTAAGCTGCCGGATATTGGAGAAGGCGTTCATGAAGGCGAAATCGTGCAATGGCTGGTAAAGCCGGGCGATTTAGTCAAAGAAGATCAGGCCATCGTGGAGATCATGACCGATAAGGTCACCGCCGAAATCCCTGCGCCGGTCAGCGGTGTGATTACTGAACTGCGCGGCAAAGCGGGCGAAGTGATTACAGTGGGCAGCGTGATTGCCGTCTTCGATCAGTCCGGTGCGGCCGCTGCTCCCGCTGAGGTCCAGAAAGTAGAGTCTGCTGCGGCTCCTGCGGCCTCTAATGCCGTTAATGCATCGGCGGCGGCCAATGGCAATGCAGGTTCGGTGGCCGTTCAGGAGCGACCGACTGGACAGGCCTCTAAAGTGTTGGCGGCTCCTGCTACCCGCAAGCTGGCCCGAGAGCTGGGTGTCGATTTGTCCCAAGTGGCGGGTTCCGGCCCTCGGGGCCGTGTGACTCAGGCGGATGTCAAGCAAGGCCCCGCATTGGGAGCTATCCGGTCTGCTGGCGTGCCCCCGCTCGTATCGGGTTCCGTGGTGTCCGGTGGTTTTCGTTCGCTGGGCGAGCGTCGCATTCCCTTTGGTGGCTTGCGGCGTAAGATTGCCGAGCATTTGGTCAAATCCAAGCACACTGCGCCCCACTTTGCCTACGTGGAAGAGGCGGATATGAGCAAGCTGGTGACCATGCGCGAAGAACTCATGCCGCTGGCCGAAGCCCAGGGCGTGAAACTCAGCTTTTTGCCCTTTATGATCAAGGCGGTGATTGCCGGGCTGCGCAAGTATCCGGCCCTCAATTCGCAGATTGATGAGGCCACGCAGGAGCAGGTTTTCAAAAATGACTTCCACATGGGCATTGCGGTGGCCACTGAGCAGGGTTTGGTGGTGCCAGTGATTAAGTTTGCCGACCAGAAGAGCTTGCTCACCCTGGCTCAAGAGATTAAAACGCTGGCTGAAAAGGCCCGTGCCGGTAAGCTATCCCTGGATGATATGCGGGGCGGGACGTTTACCCTCACCAGTATTGGGTCGATTGGCGGCCTCTTTAGCGTCCCTATTATCAACTACCCGGAAGTGGCTATTATTGGCGTAAACAAGATTGAAAAGCGCCCCGTGGTGCGCACCATCAACGGACAAGAGCAAATCGTGATCCGGGAGATGATGCATCTGTCGATTTCCTGCGATCACCGGGCCGTGGATGGGGCGGAAGCCGCGCTGTTTGTGAAAGAAGTGGTCCAGACCCTGGAAAACCCTTCTCGCCTGCTGTTGGCGGAGGGTTTTTAGATGGCCAGCCCCATTCAAAAAGAAGTCGTGGTGATCGGGGCCGGGCCCGGCGGTTATGTGGCGGCCATTCGGCTGGCGCAACTGGGTAAAAAGGTCACGGTTATTGAAAAAGAAGTACTGGGCGGCGTTTGTCTCAACTGGGGTTGTATTCCTTCCAAGGCGCTGATTTATGCGGGTAGCCTGTTTGAGAAGATTCAACACGCCAGCGAAGTGGGCATTTATGTGGATAATCTGCGCATTGAGATGCCCAAACTCCAGCTGTGGAAGGATGGCGTGGTCAAGAAGCTGACCGGCGGCATTGCCCAGCTGTTCAAGGCGCATGGCATCGAAACGATTTACGGGACGGCACGCTTTACCGGCCCAAAAACACTGGAAGTCAAAGACGCCCAAGGACAAACGCAAGTGCTGGAAGCCGAGAGCTACCTGATTGCCACGGGGTCCTCCCCCATTGAAGTGCCCGGCTTTGCTTTTAATGGCGATACCATTATCGAATCTCGCGAGGCGCTCTCCTGGCAGGAGATCCCCAAGACGATGGCCGTGATTGGCGGTGGCGTGATTGGGCTGGAGATGGGCACCATGTACGCCAAGCTGGGCACCAAGGTGTCGATCATCGAACTGGCCCCCGAGATTTTGCCGGATGTGGATAAAGAAATCGTGCAGATGCTGCGCCGCTCCCTGAAAAAGCGGGGCATTGAGGTGCATACGCAAGCCAAAGCCAAGCAGGCCAAGGTCATTGGCAAGCAGGTTCAGGTTGAGTTTGAAAACGCCAAAGGGACCGCTACCTTAGATGTGGATAAACTGCTGGTCTGCGTGGGCCGCAAGCCCAACACGGGCAATCTGGGTCTGGATAAGGCCGGGGTGAAGGTCAGCGATCGCGGCGTGATTGCCGTGGATAACCAGTTGCGCACCAATGTACCCCATATTTTTGCCATTGGCGATGTGACCGCGCCGCCCTTGTTAGCGCATAAGGCCTCCAAGGAGGGTCTGGTTGCTGCTGCCGTGATTGCCGGGAGCAAAGAGATTCTGGACTACCGGGCCATGCCTGCGGCCATCTTCTGCGACCCGGAGATTGCGATGGTGGGCTTGACCGAAGAGCAGGCCATTGCCCAAGGGTATTCGGTGAAAGTGGGCAAGTTTCCCTTCGCGGCCTCCGGTCGGGCGCTGAGCATGAATGCGGGAGACGGCATGGTGAAAATGGTCACCGATGCGGACACTGATTTGCTGCTGGGCGTGCACATGATTGGCCCGGATGTGGCTGAACTGATCGCAGAAGCCGTGTTAGGCATCGAAATGGGCGCCACGGCGGAAGACATTGCTTTGACCGTTCACACGCACCCCACACTCCCCGAAACCATGATGGAAGCGGCAGAAGCGGTGCATGGGCTGGCCGTGCATATCTATCAAAAGGAAAAGCCCTTGGCCTCGGTGAAATAGGCCTGCAAGCGGTGATTTTGCCCGGACTGGGTTTTGAGCTTAAAAAGCCCCTGACACCATTGTGTTGGGTTTTTTTTGAGTTGCTTTAGAAAGTTGTTTTTGGTTCTGATAGGAATCATTAGGGCGATTGGGTTTGCCCTAAAAAACTATAGGACGTGGGACTTGCGGTGGATCAACACCACGCCCAACACGGCCATAATGGCCAAGGGCAGCCAGGAAATGATGGTCAGGTAGGCGGGGAGGGAGAGCGTGCCACCGAAATCCAGATAGTTATACCGGGCAAAGTTCTGGAACGAGTTGTAGAGCATATAAAACAGGAAGAGAATGATCACCGCATAGAGAAAGCCCCGGTTGCTGCCCTGACGCGGCGGCACAATCGACAGTGGCACCGCGCTGAGGATGATCACCAGACAGCTCAGTGGCCAGGTGAGTTTAGCCCACAGGCGCAGGTAGGTGGTGCGAGGCACTTTGAGATTCATGCTTTCGCGACGCTGAATGGAGGAGAGTAACTGGGAGAAATTCTGCTCGTCGGAGTTGGTATCGATGCCTTGCAGTTTGTTGTTGAGTTTTTCTGCCCGGTCTTTGTCCGCGTCTTCCGTGTGGGTCAAGCCCTTGGCCAGATAGCTTTCCAGATGCCCGGCGGAAGATTGATCTTTATCCTTGGAGACGATGTAGGCGTTCACGTTCCGCATCATCCAACCTTCAGCGGGATCCCAGGTGCCTTCGCGCGATTGAAACACCTGCATGGCATCGGGCTTGGAGAGATCCAGAATCGTGCTGTCGCCGAGCTCCCGGCCGTGATACTGGTTGATATAAATCAGCTGCGTGAGGTTGTGCTTTTCATCGTAGGAGGTGAACATGAAACTGCTACCATTGGCGGGCAATGAGCCACTCTGGATGGCGATTTCCTTGAGCTGGCTGGTTTTTTGGTTACACCAGGGCACCACTAAATCGTTGAGGCAGTAGCCAAAAATACTGCAAAAAACGCCCAGGGCCAGCGCTGGGGTAGCCAGTCGCCACAGGCTGATGCCGTTCATTCGAAAGGCGATAATTTCAAACTGGTTGTTGAGCTGGTTGAAGACCATGAGGACGGCTAAAAAGGCGCTGGCTGGCAGCACCAGGGCCACGGATCGCGGGAGTTGCAGGCCAATCATGGTTAGCATCATGCTGAAGGGAATGCCGTATTTTTGAATATCGCGAATGAACTTCAGCAGGGTGTCCGAGAAAAAGGCCAGCAGGGTGAACACCACCACGCCCAGCAGAAAGTAGTCCAGCAGCTGTTTGAGGATATAGCGATCCAGTAATTTGGGAGAGAGGGTGGACATGCGTGAACTCGGTTTGGGGCGTCTAACGGAGGGGAAGGCGTTTGGTTGCGTGTGCGTTTACCAGACGCTTGAAAAGCCTCTACTTATGATAGAATCAAATCGATTAAAAACAAAGGGCCCGCAGACCGCATTTCCCGGAGTTGGAAACGCCGTTGGCAAAAGCCCGGTTCGGCATTCAGCAGAAAAGGAGCCTATCATGGCAAATGTATTGAACGTGACAGATGCTAGCTTTGAGCAAGAAGTCAAGAAAGCCTCCACACCCGTGTTGGTGGATTTCTGGGCTCCCTGGTGCGGACCTTGCCGCGCCCTGGCTCCCGTGATTGATGAACTGGCCTCCGAGTATGATGGCAAGGTCAAAGTCGTGAAGGTCAATACGGATGACAACCTGAACATTGCCCAGTCCTACCATATCAGCGGCATTCCCACTCTCATTATCTTCAAGGACGGTGAGCCGGTGGAGCAGCTGGTGGGCAACCATAAAAAATCCGCATTAACCGAAGTGTTGAACAAGCACCTGAACAACTAGTTCCAGCTGTTTCTGGAACATTCGGTTATTAAAGCTTGAAAGCGCTCTGCCCCCTGGGTCAGGGCGCTTTTTGTCTGCGGAGTAGCTCAACCCTTCCAAATGGAAAGGGAAAGCCTATGCCGGGCTTTCCCTGATGAATCACACGAAATTGGAGAATAAAATTTTGAAAAGCTGAATCAACGAATTGACGAGAAATTTTGTTCATTAATGAACAGCATTGATATTGATCCTGATGTGTAAAATGATGAGTCCACTTGATTTAGTCCACACGCATAGAATTCCCCACAGTATGCCTCGATAAACCTGATGTAAATATTCTGTTACGGGCTTGGGGCTAATGTCATGTTATTTCAGGGCAAGAAAGACTGCCCGGGGCCAGATGAAGCTGAATGAGGGGTGAAGCGTCTGGGTTAGTGTGCGTTAGGTTGTTGCATTTGCTGAATGTCCATCATGGCTTTGAAGCCCAGATAAACCAGCGAACATTTTTTGGCTGGTGGCAGGTACAGCGCGCAATCTGCGCCAAGGCAAAGTTCATCCACAGAGGGATTACGAATACTCAGGAGCGGACAGACGGGCAAACTGGTTGACATGGCGAGAGACCCTTTGGTTTGCTTGCGGTTTCTATTGCAAGCTTGACTCAACCCTCATTATCAGTGTTGGCGGATTTCGAGGCATCCCTTAAATGCAGGAGGGCGTTTTAACGGCCTTCTCGCAACAGGCGATGGATCCAGGAGAACAGAATGGACAGTTCAAAGGGTTTGGGCAGGTAGAGATCCGCGCCAGCTTCCAGCACTCGATGACGCTGATGCAGCGATGAGGTGCAAATAATCCTGACCGCCGGCTGTTCCTGGCGGACTTCGCGGGTGAGCTGCAGGCCATGTTCCTGCTCATTGATCAATGCATCCAAAATGATGAGCTGGAAGGGCTGAACGGTGGCTTTGTCGATCAGGATCTGGCGCGCGTCTTCCAGCGTGTTGACCACCTCAACGGCGTATCCTTCCATATTTAGGGTGGTTTTGAGGAGATAGGCCAGCGCCGCATCGGGCTCCAGGACGAGAATCCCTGGTTTTTGCTCAAGCACGGGCTGGCTTTGTGCACCCGCCAGACGAAAACGATCGCTTAGCCAGCTGCAGCCCGGCTTCATTTGGGCCAGGGTATTCATTTGCTGGGCGGTATTAAACAGGGACGTGAACCGTTCAATCGGTTGGGTCTCTGTCGAGGCGATGCCGATGCTGAGGCTCATCAGGGGGACGCGCTGGCTGATGTTATCTGCAATGACTGAGGTCATATAGCCCTGTTTGCGGTCCTGCTCGGAGTAGAAGTTGGGGGCGGTGGTCTCAAATTGGCGACACAACAGGGCTGCTACTTTTTCGGCGCGATCCGGGTGGGTGACGATGACAAAGTGGTTTTCGTCGGTCTGGCTGATGAAGTCCGGGATCAGTACGAGACGGCTGAGCAAGGCGCTGAGCGTTTTGAGTACGTGATGGGTCGGCACTTCGCCATAGATGTCGCTGTAAACGTCCAGCTGATCCAGTTCAATCAACAGGAGGGCCAGCGGTTTTTGCTGATTCAGGCGACGTTGAACCACTTTGCTGGTGAACGACAGCCCTGGCAGCTGGGTCACTTCGTTTAGCAGCACATCGACATTGCGACGCAGGTGCACCAAAAGCCGGACCCGGAGCTCTTCCTGCGAGATGTCAGTGCCTAAAATGTCGTCGGCTCCCCGGATCAGGTACTCAATGCGTTTTTCTTCCGCGCCGGCGCTCTGTACCACGATGACCGGCCGATAATGTAAGCCCTGATTGCGGATTTCATCGCAGAATGCCAGCACGTCCTCGCCCTGTTCTGTCAGGGTATCGGCAAACAGACAGATGAGATCGGGCCAGGCGCTGTTGAGCAGCGGCTGGATGGCGTTTCCCTGACTGCCCAGTCGTTCGCTATGCAACAGGGTGACCATATTATCCTGCCTGAAGTGCTCCAGCAGGCTCTGGATTTCTCCGGTGGCAGGCGTGCCCACCATTAATATGACCTGAAAGTCGCTCATTCATCACCGCCTTGGGCTGCGTATAGTGTGCGTCGGTAGGCTTCCTGGCGTTGTGGCGTTGCTGCGAGAAGGAGCACCGTAAAGGTGCTGCCCTGTCCTTCGGTGCTTTTGGCGGAAATACGACCACCCATCGCTGTGGTCAGCGATTTGGTGATGTATAAGCCCAGGCCCGTTCCTTCTACTTCCTGCTTGAGGGGGCTTTCTACCCGGTAAAACTTGGTGAAAATCTGAGGCAGTAAGGCTTCCGGGATACCTGCCCCTTCATCTTGCACCTGAATGGCAATGGCATTCTCGTCCTCAGGGACCAGATTGGCACGAACCCGCACTATACTGCTGGCGGGCGAGTACTTGACCGCGTTGTCCACTAGATTGAGCAAGACCTGCTCCAGTCGATCGCTGTCGGCCCAGACTTCCAGATTGGCAGGCTGAACGTGTAGCTCAAAGCGGCGTTCCTGATTGCTTTTGCTCTGGGTTTTGGCTTGAACACTATGCAGCACTTTTTCCAGCATGCGCTTGAGAGGGACTGGTCGGAAGGTCATCTCCACCCGGCTGGCTCCCAGTTTGGATGCGGTGAGCAGATTCTCCACCAGCCGGATCAGTCGATCGGCCTGATCCTTGATGATATTCAGGAATCGACGTTTTTCATCGTCCGGGAGTTGGGCACTGTAGTGCAGCAGGGTATCGGCAAAGCCTTTGATACTGGTCAAAGGCGTCCGAAATTCGTGACTGACCGTGCTCACAAAGTCACTGTGGGCTTGCGTGAGGGTGGTATCCTCCGAAAACGGGTCAATCAGGCAGATCATCCATTCGCTGCCCAGGGGGCTGTGTTTGATTTTGACCCGTAAAGTTTCTGGCGCATCGTTGGCATTTTCAACTTGCAAGAAGCCACCGTGTAGGGTGCTAAGTTCTGCCTCTGATGCCTCTGCACCCAGGCAGAGCGCGCAATCCCCGTTTGGCGGCAGGCTCAGGATGCTGGAGAGCTGGCATGCTTTGAGGCCGTCGGCGTCGCGATGGGCCAGCTGACAAAAGGCCGGGTTCCCATAGATAATTTGCCCTGAGTGGGTAACTACCACCGCGCCGGAAGTCAACTGCTCCAGCAGGGAAAGGCTATCCCGGGGTGGTAAAGGCATCTGCGCTTGCGTCATCAGCGGTTCCAAGCTCTCTCTTGTTTGGATCTGTTGCGAAGAATGCGAATTGCGGAAGGGTGTTACGGGGTGCTGGGGCTTTTGGCCTTGATGAGCGGAAAGCCCAGGGCTTCGCGTTGCTGCACGTACAGCCGTGCTACTTGCTCGGCCAATCGACGGATCCGCAGAATGTAGTTGGTGCGCTCATCCTTGCTGATCACGCCGCGCGCATCCAGCAGGTTGAAGGCATGCGAACACTTGAGCACGTAATCATAGGCGGGCAACACGAGCTCAGCGGCCAGTGCGGCTTCCACTTCGCCCCGGTACAGGTCAAACAGCTGCATCAGGGTTTGCGGATTGGACACTTCAAAGTTGTATTTGGACTGTTCTTTTTCGTTTTGCAAGTAAATATCACCGTAGGTGAGATGCTCGTTCCACTTCAGCTTGTAAACGCTGTCGACGTCCTGCAGGTACATGGAAATCCGTTCGCAGCCGTAGGTGATTTCCACGGCGGTGGGGTGAATGTCTAATCCACCAGCTTGCTGGAAGTAAGTAAACTGGGTGATTTCCATCCCGTCCAGCCAGACTTCCCAGCCCACGCCCCAGGCGCCCAAAGTGGGGCTTTCCCAGTTGTCTTCCACAAAGCGAATGTCATGATCTTCGATGTTGATGCCCAGCACTTCCAGACTTTTCAGGTAGAGCTCCTGAATGTTATCCGGTGAGGGTTTCATAATCACCTGATACTGAAAGTAATGCTGCAGGCGGTTGGGGTTTTCCCCGTAGCGGCCATCCGTAGGGCGGCGGCAAGGGTCTACGTTGCCCACGTTCCAGGGCTCAGGGCCCAGCACCCGCAGGAACGTGGCCGGGTTCATCGTGCTGGCGCCTTTTTCCAGATCGTAGGGGAACTGAATCACGCAGCCTTGGGCTGCCCAATACTGGTTTAGGTTTGCAATCACTTCCTGGAAGGTTAACGCCATGATTCAAAATTCCTAAATGAACGGTAAGGAGTTAGCTGGATTTGCCGCTTCATCAATGCTGCCTGGGGCAAGGGCCTGTCTTTGAATCAACGTGGGCCGGAAGTCGGGGAGTATTTCCAGTGGTCCACCCGCTATCAGACCGGGCAGAATGCCTTTCAGTTTAGCATAAGGACAGGGACTTGAGACAACCCTGTTCCGGGTCTAGACGTCGGGTGCATTCGGTGGCCGGGTCTGAACAGTCTGGAGCGCTTCATTCAGCAGATCCACCGCATTGGTAATCAGGCCATCCACTCCGGAAGCAATCAGTCGGGGAAAGGCTGCCGCTTCCTCCTCGCGGGTTTGACCAGAAACCCAGGGCACAACTTGCAGTCCAGCCGCCTTGCCCTGCTGGATCAGGGCCGGGGTCGCGCTATCATAGTCCGGTTGAATGCCATCCGCTTTTAACCAGTTTTTTATGTAGAGATGGGTAAAAAGCCATAAAAAAGGGACGTTGTTCTGCCAACGCTCTGGTATGGTGCAGTTGAGGGCCGTTTTCAGCTCGGGCGCAACTTGTTTGGCCATACGCAGGCATCGGGGATCAAAACTGATCAGGGTGACGCGTTCTTGTGCCTGATGAGCCCGAATGATATTCAGGGTGTTTTCCGTGAGTGTGCTCTCGTGGATTGTGTTTGGCTTGATTTCTACAAACAGGTGCGTAGTCGGGAGGGCTGTCAGCACGTCCTGTAATTCCGGGATGCGGACGGCGCGAAACGCTTCAGGGGTTTGATACTCCCCTGTGTTGTTCAACATTCTGGCCACGCTGGCTTCGTGGCCAGCCGGGTTCAGCTGCGCGTTGCGAAGTTCGGCCCACGGAGTCTCTGCGATGGTCTTGGGTTCTCCCGGTAATGCAAAAATGCGCCCGGTTAAGTTGTCATGATGAACAATCACCCGATTATCGGCGGTGGACATGACATCCAGTTCGATGGCTGCGTTCTGGCGGGCTGCTTCCTGAAAGGCGGGTAGCGTATTTTCGGGGGCCATTCGTTGCAGATGGGCATCGGTACGAACGCCTCGGTGGGCTACGACCCAAAACGGCCGGTGTGATGGTGGCGTCGGTTTGATGGCATTCATGGAGAGGATGATCCTGACGGGTTGTTTGTTCGTTTTTAGCACTTTAAAACAACCGATCGTGAAAAGCGACAGAAAAGACGCGTCCGTCGAGGTGCTGGGTAGAGGGCCCGTTCAGGTGCATTTAACCGGCTTCTGCACTGTTGGCAGAGGACGTGGCCTGATTCATCTTGATGCGGAGCCCGTCAAAGCGCAGGGCTTCATCCCGACTGTAATCCGTGTTGCGCAACAGGGTTTGCGCTGCGGGATGAATCATGATGATGTTGCTGAGTTGCAACTGCAAAAAGCTGTACAGTCTTGGCGTGCTAGGTCCTTCCCGATGAATCAGGCGGGCGTCGGTGACAGCCAGAAAGCGTTTGTCCGGATCATTCAGTAAATCGCTGATCCGGCGCTCTTCCTTGGCAGAACGAGAGACGTAAATAATTCCATGCACTTCGTGGTCCGGGGTGAGAATTACCACCGACATTGGAATGGCGGCGGCCTTGCTCTGAATTCCCTTGGGTTCCGGGCTGGATTCACCGGCGGTCATAAGACTTCCTCCGACTGCTGATCGTTGCTGTTAAGCCTATCGACCGAACGGAAGAAAAGTTTAATGATTTTCAGAAATTTTAACTGCGGCGTTCCAGAATATAGTCGAGCAAGCTCAGCAAGGCCTGCTTTTCAGGGCCGGACGCAACGAAAGTCAGTGCGGCCCTGGCTTCATCAACATAGTCATGGGCCAGCTGGCGGGTGGCTGCAATGGCTTCACATTCGGCCAGCAGGTCCTGAATGGTGGTGATAACTGTTTCCGAAGGCTCTTGAAATAGTGTTTCCACGTTCTGTTTAAGCGTTATGCGCTGGGCTTCAGTGAGTTTTGGGGATTCCAGCGCCAGCAGAATCGGGGCGGTGAGGAGCCCGTTCCGTAAATCATCCAGCACGGGTTTGCCCATTTCTGCCTCGGTGGCGGTGTAGTCCAGCAAATCGTCCATAATCTGGAAGGCGATGCCGAAGTTGCGGCCATAAGTCTTCAGGGCTTGAATCTGTTCTTCGGGCAACTGGTTGATCACGCCTGCCGATTCACAACCTGCGGAAAACAGGCTGGCCGTTTTGCCGATGGTCTTCTTGTGATAGCTGTCCCAGGAGGGGGTTAGTGAGAAGCTGGTGTGCATCTGCTCCACTTCGCCATCGCAAAGATCCGCCAATACCTGGGCGAAAATGGAGACCAACCGGACGTTTCCCAGCAGGGAGAGTTTCAGACTGGCTTGAGCCAGCAGGTAATCCCCGCTGAGGATGGACACCTTGTTGCCCCATTTGGAGCGCACGGTTTGTTTGCCCCGGCGCAGGTCGGACATATCAATCACGTCGTCATGCAGCAAGGTGGCCACATGGATCATTTCGGCCACCGCGGAGACTTCGACGGTATGGTGGCGTTGTTCAGAATCTTGCGGCCCGGTAGCGGCTCCGCTGAGTAACGTTACCACGGGACGCAGGTATTTGCCGCCGCCGGTCAGGGAGTATTGCACCGTTTCTGCCAGAACTGCAGAATCGGGGGGGATAATGGCCAGCAAGCTGTCTTTTACGGCGTGGAGCGGATCCATCACCAGCGTAAACACTTCCTGAATCTGGGGGGAGACGACGGAGGACATGCGAGAACCGCTTCCTTGAGCGCTTTGGTAAATCGTGGATTGATGTTTGTCATTATCAGCCAAGGGTGAAGCCCGCGTCAAATGGTGTGCATGCTTTGGGATTTGTGCTTTGATGCACTTTGGTCTAGAATATTTGTTCTAGCACTCAGTGCGTAACGATCAAAATCGTTCAATGCGAGACCCTGATGACTCAAACCGCCTCGGCTTTGTGCCCTGTTTTAAAAATTGAAGGACCACCCGGCAGTGGTAAAACGCATGCCCTGGCCAGAGAAGCCTGTCGCTTGGTGGTGCAGGATGGTTATAGTCTGGGGCAAATTCAATTTTTAACAGCCACCCACGCCGCAAAAACGGTGTTGCTGAAGGCCTTTAAGCGTGAGGCTGGATTAGCTGGATTAGAAATTGGCGGGTTTCAGGACTCTCAGGTCTCACTTCTGGAGGATTGGCTGTTTCAGGTGCTGCAAATGCTGTCGCCGGAGACGGAGCGGCCCCGGGGGATTTTGCCGGAGCTGGATGCCCGGTTCATTTTGCAAGCGATGCTTCGAGAGTACCTTCCACGCGGACATCGCCTGTATCATGCGGCGCAACAGCCTTCGCTGGCAAGGGTTTTTCTGGATGTGATCCGGCAGTTACAGGTCAAGGGAATCTCTGCCGAGACCGTGAAAGCCCAATGTGCCGACATGATACTGTCTGATGCCCGGTTGGCGTTTCTGGCGGATGTTTATGCTGCTTTTGACGCTAAAATCAACACGGCGGGTCTGCTTTGTGCGGCGCAGGTGTCTTCTCGTCTCCTGGGGCTTTTGGAACATTCGGCATTAGCCTTGCAGGACTTTCAAACGCAGTATCCACTTGTGCTGATCGATGACGCGCAGGAATTATCACCGATTCAACAGCGTCTCTTTTCCCTTTTGGAGGGGGCTTTGGTGTTGGCAGGCCACGACAAGCTCAGCATTCGGAGTTACCGAGGCGCGGATCCGGAAGCTTATGCCCGGCTTTCAGCTTTTTCGGGTGTTCCTGTCACCTTTTTAAATCAGCAAGCCTGTTGGCGTGGAAATGAGCCTGTTCTATCCCTATTAAACCAGTTTTTACCCACCCCCATTTGGGAAGAATTGTCAGTGGACCGTGTACGTTTGTCGACTATGGTGCAAACGGCCTATTGGGAGGACCCGCTTCGGGAGGCGGAGGGGTTGGCCCGTCATATATTAAGCTTTATGCAGCATGCCCGTCTCAAGCCTTCCCCGCTGGAAGATGTTGAGCCTGCCGAGCGGAGTCCCCGCTGGCGTGATTGTGTGGTTTTGTTGCGTTCATCCCACTACAAGGCGGCCTTGTTGCAGGCGTTCCAATCGTTCGGGATTCCTTATGAGGATGAAGGCTGGTCGGTAGGTACAATTCGATTACAGCATGGCCTGTTTGACCTGTTTACAGTGCTGCGGGGCTGGCAGCATCAGGGCATTGCGCAATCGCATTTCACGGATAGCGATGCCCTGCTTCAACAGTTTCAGCATTGGGAAGGTTCGCCTGAATCAAAAGTCCGTTGGGTGGCGGAAAACAATCGCCATCTGTTGCGCTGTCTGGAGACTTTGTTGCTGTCTGAGGCGCAACGTGATGATTTGGACATGCTTTCCGCAATTACTCAAGCGCAATCGTCTGAGATTACCTGGCTGTTACCTGTTTTGATCAGCCCCGAAACCTGTCCGCCCAGCGTGTCTGAAGCTACTCAAACGCTGGTCTCGGCTTATGTTCAGTTATTATCCAATGCGTCGCTGGCGCAGGTTGCTTCTGCTGTGGTGGGGGCTTTGCCCGATGTCTGGCAGGATGAGGATGAGGCGAATACGGTCATGGCGGAATGGCAATGGGTGTCGCAAGCGTTGGAACGCCTTTGTCGCCAGTATCAGGATGCGGTTGGTCAGCCGCTGCCATTGCCCGACCTGCTCATTGAGTTTCAATCCCTGTGGGAGGAGGCGGAGCTGATGGCCCAGAAGTCTCAGCCCTCCAAGCTGCAGGATGTCGTTCGGATTCGAGGGGTCCATCAGGTGCAAGGCGCCGATTTTCCCTTGGTGTGCATTCCGTTTCTGGTCAGCGGGGAGTTCCCCTGCAATCGGGCACTGCCGGAGCTTCTGTCCCCAGAAGCCCAGACTGCACTGGGGCTTCCCGCAGGCTATCAGATTGACGAATTGGAAGAGGCTCGATTGTTGGCCGTCGGGATGAGCCGTGCCTGTCATCAGCTGCTCATCAGCGGTCATGCTCAGGATGAATCGGGTGTTGTTTTGCCCTCTCCGTTTTTTACGGGGCTGGTTGCACAAAAACGTCACCTGTTGGGTGCTCCGGAGGGCCTGAGCCTCTGTCAGGCCTTGGCTGCTTCTCCAGAGGGCGCATCACAGTGCGCGGTGGATTACTGTGTGCATCGAACGCTTGACCGTGCGTTAAGCCCTCAGCTGGGCTCAAGCCCTGCAATATTGGAAGCGCCTTATATTGGGCAGTCGGTCTGGGCTCAATTACCCCCGCAGGACTCGGAACCATTGTTTGCGCCGGATGAGATGCTGACCTTGAGTGCATCATCCCTCAAAACCTACATGCAGTGTCTCCGACAGTTTTATTATAAGCACCTGTTGCGCTTGCCCCAGCCCAGCTCCGAAGCAGCGACGCTGGGCACCTTGATCCACCGGGTGATGGAAGTGTTTAACCGGCAGGCCAAACCTGGCGCGTATACTGCCGAAGCGTTGCAGGCGGTTGTCCATCAATTGTTTCAGTTTGCATCGTGTCCGGATGAGTTTAATGCCGCGGGGTTTAAGGAACAGGATGCCGTCGTGCTTTCTAAAATGACGCCGTTGGCCTTGTTTCAGTTGCGTCAGCGCCTGATGGCCTCGATCGAGGATCTGGCGGAGAAGGGCTATTTTGATCGCTATGGCACCATGCGACGTGTTGAACCGGAGCGGGCGCTGGAAAACGTGACCTTGCCCGGTTTGGAGCGTGTTCGGTTTCGGGGTAGTCTGGATGCGGCGATTGAGCTAGCCGATGGCAGCGTCGAGATTCTGGATTATAAAACCTTTCGAAATGCCTATAGAACGGGACTGGATAAATGTGAGGCGCATTTTCAGGACATCCTGATCCCCCTGCCGGATGAGCAGTCGCTGTCGCATCAGGAGCGCTTTAAATCCAGATTAAGTTCGACTTATCCCACGGATTACCAGTTACCACTGTACTATCTGGCCTGTCTTCAGGCACCTGAATTGAGTGCTAAATTGCGGGCCGTGGTCTTGCAGCTGATCCGCCCGGCTTTTCCGGAGAATCCCTATCAAGGTTCAATCCGGCTCGCTATCGCGGGGGAGTGCATTGAGGCCTGCGCAACGCAATTAATCGACGAGTTACGTCGCTTTATTATTGAGCCTATTTTAACCAGTGAGCGTTTTTTGCCCAATCCGGATCGGCGAGCTTGTTCTCAGTGTGCATATTACGGCATTTGTGAGGCTGCGAATGAAGATTCTCAGTCCGAGGAGGGCGAAGCGTGAGTCATGAGCAATTGGGGCTGTTTGCCCCAACGGAGTCTGGCTTGCTGCCTGCTGAAAGTCCCTCGGTGGAGACGCTGGAACTGCCAAAGCCACTTCCTCAGGTCTCAGGCCATGATGATATTAAAGCGGCAGACGGGGTCTGTCTGTATCTGGATGGTTTGAACGAGCGTCAGCGGGATGCGGTGATGACCCCTGTAAATCAGGCCCTACAGGTTCTGGCGGGTGCAGGTACCGGGAAAACCGAGTTGATCTCTCGTCGTTTTGTGAAGCTGGTCAAGGATTTGCGTGCGCAGGGGCTCGCGCAACCCGAGTCGCACATTCTAGTGGTGACCTTTACCAGTGATGCCGCTGCGGGGATGAAAGAGCGGATTCATCAGCGCCTGCTGCAAAATGGGGAGAATGGCCTGACCCCAACTGCCTGGATCAGTACCTTTCACCAGTTTTGTATGCGTTTGTTGCGTTCACATCCTTTAGAGGTCGGCCTTCCGCCGGGATTTATCATGCTGAATTCCCTGCAGCAGCAGGTGGTGTTCAATCGGGTGGCTCACGGTGTTCTGGCGGGAACCATTGGCGAGCTTGATTTGGTGCCTATTCTTGAAAAGTATGAACTGGCAGGGGTTGTGCCCGCATCGATCCTGACGCAAAAGGCGCTGGAGCAAACCGGGCTGGATGATCTGGAAGCCCTGCTGGAGCCGGGCGGTCTGTTCAAGCTGATCAGCCGCATTAAATCTTCCGGTTTATCCCCATCGGAGTTCCTGAGACTATCTCTGGCTCAGTCTCGTGGCCTGACTGAGCGATTGAAGACGATGCCCGTGCCGCATGATCCTGAGCTCAAGTCGGCAGAAAATACCATGCTGAAAGTGGAAGCCTGGCGGGCGGCCCTGATGCCCTGGGCCCATGATCGTTGGGATCCCATCAGCGCCCTGGAGCTTAAGTCTGAATTGACCGGGAAAAAACTGACCGCCAGCAGTTACAAGGAGGTCTTACCCGGTTTGGTGACCCTGCACCTCAAATCGCGCACCTACGACCCTGTTACCCCCGATCTGGCGCCCTTGGAACAAGCGCTGGCTCAGGAAGCATCGGTGATTCAGAGAGTGGCCGCCATATACGCCTTGTATCAGGAGGCCTTGCTGGCGCAGGGCGGGTGTGATTTTGATGACCTGATTAATCACGCCATTACTTTACTGGAGAGTCATCCCGTGTTACGAGCCCGGTACCGACAGTGTTTCGAGGCGATTATTGTCGATGAATTTCAGGATTCCAACGGCAGTCAGTTACGTTTGCTGGAGTTGCTGATGCGGGATGGGGCGCAAAATCTCACGGTGGTTGGCGATGAGAAGCAGTCGATCTATGCGTTTCGGTTCGCCCAGCCGGAAAACCTGGATTTGATCTTTCGACATGGCCCTTATAAAAAGGTCAATTTGCAGATCAACTATCGATCCCTGCCGCCGATTCTGGATGTGGCCAATGCGTTGACGGATCGCATCACGGCGCGTGCGGAACAACGCCTGATGGCCTGTGAACGATATTTGCAGGCTGAGCTTGTGAATCATCCAACCCTTGTTGATCATCCAGCCAAGGTAAAATGGGTGAGCTGGGACGGTTTTGGCGAAGAGGAGAGCGATCGTGCTACCGAGCAGTCGGTTGCTGCCCATAAAGCGCAGGAAGCCGAATATATTGCGGTAGAAGTGGCTCGCTTGGTTGCCTCCGGGCAGTACCGGTTTTCGGAGATTGTGGTGCTGGTGAAGTCTCACGCCAAGGCGGAGGCCATTCAAAAGACGCTGGCTGCGTATAATATTCCGGCCATTCGGCAGAAGAATCTGGGCTTTTTTCAGGAAAGTGTCGTGAAAGATGCCTTGGCCTTGTTGCGTCTGATGCGAAATCCCGCTGATGACCTCTCTCTGGTGCGGCTTTTGCAAGGAAAGCTCAATCAGCGGCAAATTCGGAGTCTGATGGCCTTGAAAAAGACGCTCTATAGCGATTCTGATGCTTCAAACGGAAGTGTGCGCCAACAACTGAGTTTGTTTACCGTCTGTTTGCGTTTGCATGATAATCCGGCTCTTGCGGAACTTCCATTGCCGGTGGCCCAGGCTTTGGGCGACCTGGCCGCTCAGCTTGAGCATTTTCGCAGACAGAAGGGGCGTCTGGCGCCGGCGGTCCTGTTTGCAAAACTGGCAAACGTGGTGGGCTTGATTGCGCCACAGACACCGGCCTGGCTCCAGAAACAGCAACGTGTGACCTTGCGGACCTTTGAAAAGTTGCTGTATCTGTTCACTCAGAATCAACCCTTGCAGCCCACGCTGGAGGAAGTGATCGAGACGCTGGAGCAGTATGCTGCCGATCCGTCTCTGGAGTTGCCTGTCAGCGAGGAGTTATCTGGTGAGGACGCGGTGCGCTTGATGACGGTTTTTGCATCCAAAGGGCTGGAGTTCCCGGTGGTCTTTTGTGCCTATATCGAAAAAGGCCGAGCGCCCGGGGCGGGAGACCACACGACGATGGTGTTTGATCCTCAGTATTCCGGTAAAAATGGCTTTGGGCTGATTTTAAACAAGCCTAACGGGAGGCCTAATCTTAAACGGGATGTTTATAGCAAGTGCTGGGCGACGCCGCGCGGTGAGCTGGAGGCTCAGCGGGTTTTCTATGTGGCCCTCACCCGGGCCAGAGAGCGTTTGTATGTGTTGCAAGGACAGCACTCTCCCGGCTGGACAGACCCGGCAGATTATCCGGGGCAGGCCATTGACGTGCTTGCCCAAAGTCGGCATGCAGCAGCCCTGAATTCGCTTGTTTCTGGTTCGGAGCGGGAGACTGTACGGTTGCAGATGGCTGAATTGCAGGAACGCCAGCGGACTGAGGCCGTCGTGGCTTTGTAGAGGCAAGCTATAGCATTATCTCTAACGGGATCGTGCGGGCCGCTGTCGGGAATGGCATGGTCTGTATTAGAATGGTTTACACAATCTTGATTGGGTGCCTCGCTATGCCTTTTTCTCACAAGCGTCTTTTTCTGATTCCGCTGGATAGTCGGCCGGTTTGCTACGATATGCCCCGGCGTCTGGCCGCAGTGGCCGGGCTGGACTTGAGCATGCCCGCACCAACGCTCCTGGGCCAGTTGAAAACCCCCGCTAATTTTAAAACGTTGTCGCGCTGGGTGAAAAATCATTTGTTTGAGAATGACCCGCTGATTGTGGCACTCGATACGGTGGCTTATGGTGGATTAATTCCGTCCCGCGTCAATGAAGAGCCTCTTGGCATATTGCAAACGCGGGTAGAGCAATTTTTTGGCATGGTTAAAACGGATGCCTGCTATGGGTTTTCTTCGATTTTACGAATTCCCAATTATGATTTTGACGAGGAAGAGCCTGCCTACTGGAATCAGTTTGGCAAGGCCTTGTATCGTTATTCTGTCTCGCTGCACGAGTTCGGCCAGGCAGACCCGAGTGACCTTCCTGTTGGCGTTTTGCAGGATTTTATGGCTCGCCGTGAGAAAAATTTCGCCCTGAATCAGCGTCATCTCGATGTGTTGGCGACTGGCAAGTTGGACTATCTCACCTATTGTCAGGATGACACGGGTGCGTATGGCCTGAATGTGCGCGAGGCGCAATTGCTGGATGCTCAGATTCAACAGCGCAAGCTGGGGGATGTCGCCCATATTCAGACGGGCGCTGATGAAGTGGCGGCCTGCATGCTAGCGCGCTGGATGGTGCTGCAGCGCGCTCAGCCCCTAAAAGTTTACGCCTTTTACAGCTCGGAAACGGGTCGGAAATTGGTGGCCAAGTTCGATGGCTTGCCTATTGAAACTGTGGTGGCCCGTGCGGTGAAAGCCTGCGGTGCGGTGCTGGTTAAAAAGGCAGCCGATGCTGATTTTTGGTTGATGGTACACACGCCAGACGAACGTCAGGGGGATCATTGCAGTCAGGAACAGGCACGAACGGTTCCTGAGCAGGTGGATGCGGTTTTGCAGATTCTGGAGCAGTCGTTGCGGCTGGCAAAACCTTTGGCGATTGCGGATGTCGCCTACGCCAACGGGGGTGATCCCCGGTTGATGGAGAAAGTGTTGGCGCGCTTTGAGGACATGACGGGTCTATATGGATATGCGGGCTGGAATACGCCCGGGAATGCCATTGGTACCGCGGTGGCGATGGGCTTGATTCGCCTGATGGCTGAAGAGAACAAGTGCTTTGATGCGGCCGAGTTCTGCAAATTGATGCTCATTCGCTTGGCGGATGACTGGCTGTATCAGTCGGACGTGCGTCAAAGCGTTCGACGTGGCATGAATGGCAACGCCCAACGGGGCATCCCGGATGAAAAGTTGCTGAATGTGCTAATGGCGGATGGCCTGTTTTTGCTGAAAAGTCGGCTCGGGCTGGAAAATCAGGCGGTACAGTGTCACTATCCTTGCCAGCGAACGTTTGAGGTTGAAATCGGAATTCGATGATGACCCCCAGTCTGACTTTAATTAAGGAAACCGCCGCGCTCCGCCAGAAAAAAGGGCGAGAAGAACGTGGACTCATTCTGGTGGAAGGTCGTCATCCGATTGAAGAGGCGCTGCGGGCTGGCCTTCAGTTGAAATCGATTTTTCTGTTGCCCACCCATCCGGGACATCTTCCGGCGGCACAATATCCCATTGCGCCTTATGTTGTGGATGAGTCGACCATGCGCCGTATTTGTAGCACGGATAGCCCCCCGCCCTGTCTGGCGGTGTTTGAGCGCCCTGTTCCCCCCGGACAGTTCCTGGGAACGCTTGCTCTGGTGCTGGATGGCGTTCAGGATCCCGGAAATCTGGGCACCCTGATTCGCTCTGCGCTGGCTTTTGGCGTGGATGGTGTGATTCTGGTGGGTGAGATGGTGGAGCCCTATAACCCGAAGGTTATTAGGGCTTCTGCCGGGCTGGTGTTTGGTTTGTCTGTTTTTTGCGTGGAACCGTCGGCATTGGTGGGTCTCCTCTCTGCGCCTGACTGGAAAATTTACGCCACTACCGGGCATGCGGGTGCTTTGTCGTATCGGGATGTTGATTATACCGGTCGTTGTGCCATCGTGCTGGGGAATGAGGGACGGGGTGTCTCTGCTGATTTGTTGGTTGATCGTCCGCAGCAAGCCCTGACCATTCCGATGGCGGCGGCCGTGGAGTCGCTGAACGTGGCGATCAGTGGTTCCATCATCCTGGCACAGGCTGCCGCGCAACGCGGGCTTCTGGACGTCGGGAATCCGGTTCTGGCAGATGCCTGAGTCGAGTACGCCCCAGTTTTTTGAAAAGTCCGGGAGCGATCCCGGTGTGCTGGTTTCGTCGGTGTTGCCGGGGCTGGAATTGGGGCAAGATAACCCGTTACTGCCGTCAGAAACTGCCGCAATGCCCATGGTGGCTCATATTGCGGAGTTAAGAAGTCGGGTTCTGCTCTGTGTGGGTGTGCTGGCTTTAACCGTAACGGCGGCCTTTACCTATGCCCTGCCTCTGGTTCAACTGTTCAAGAGTATGGCGCCCCGCTCTGTGGTGTTTGTTCAGCGCGCTCCCGGGGAAGTGCTTATGGCCACGGTGAATTTGTCCTTTTATGCCGGGGTGGCGCTGGCTTTACCTGTGATTTTGTATAATGCCTTGCGTTTTGTTTTGCCGGGGCTTCATACCCGAGAACAGGCAATGGTCAGTTGGAGTGTCTGGGGGGGGGCTGCATTATTTGTGCTGGGTGTCGTGTTTGCCTACTTTTTTGTGGTGCCTTCCGCCCTGTTGTTTCTCGTGGATTACGGTCAATCCGTGGCCCGCGCGGAGTTGAGTATCCGGGATTATATTTCCTTTTGCGCCAGTTTGCTGTTTGTGACCGGTGCGATGTTCGAATTGCCGATGGTCTTATTTTTACTGTCGTTCACGGGTGTCATTACTTCGGGTAAACTGATTCGTGAATGGCGTTGGGCCACGGTGCTCATCTTTATTGTGGCAGCCATCGTTACCCCGACTCAGGACCCGCTATCCATGTGTCTGGTGGGTGCTGCAATGGTTGGGTTGTATGGCCTGAGCATCATCCCTATCCGGCTTTGCGGGCGTTAGTGCGCTGGGTATTTATTTAAAGATTTAATACAGTTTTCGTAAAACCGCAGATTTGCAGCGGTTTGTTGGGGAGCATTGTTGTAGGATAGCTACGGTTGAGCTTCAATGCTGTAATCAATGTATTAATAAACAAATTGGGTGCTTATGAAACGTCAACTCTCAGTGGGCCTTATTATCAATCTGTTTTTCAATTGTTGTGTGGTGTTGTATGCCGAAAGTGCCACCACGTTGGACGTGAAAGCCCCAATTCAGTCAGCGGTGGCGGTATCCAATTTGTCGGAGTCTGTTCAATCATCTCAAACGGCAATTGAAAAAAGTTCGCATACTGTCAAGATTGTTCGTCAGTTTACCTGCGTTCCGCCCGAGCAGGTTTCATTGGAACTTTCCGCCGAAGTGCAAGGAAAAGCCTCGCTGAATGATGAGTTGAACCAAAAAATATTGGGCGCTTATCTTCCGGTGCATTTTAGGATCGTGAATAAATCGCAAAAGATGTTGAAAATACCCTTTGAAACTATGTACTTCTCTGACTCAAAGGGTAATCAGTGGTTATTACCGACTAATGCCGAAGTGTTTCGTCGGGTCAAGCGGCATGGTATTCGTCGGGCTTTGGCCTGGAGTGTTCCGATTGGCGTGGCTTCGTTTGGGATTTTATTAATTCCTGCCGCAGTGATTTCTGGGGTTCATACGGTAGTAACCAACAACTCGCTAAAAGAAGATTTGCAGCATGCCACTTATCGGGGTGGGCACCTGGCACCTTCTGGCAGTGTGGATGCTTATGTGTTACTGCCTAAAAATAACCGTTCTGTCAGTACTCTGGTTTTAGGTCGTGTGATCAATGAAGAGGACGACGTAGAAACCGAAAAAGTTATTGAGATTAAGAATTTGGAGATTGATCAACATGTCACTCAAAAATAAAGTGTTTGCTCTGGCGCTGGCCTCATCGTTGGTGCTGATGACCCCAATGGCTGCGTTAGCAGATTTAATTAAACTGGAGCAAGGCACGCCAGTGCGTTTGAAGCTGATTGATTCAGTGTCTTCCGGGCGCAATAAGGAAGGCGATAGTGTGAGCTTTCAGGTGGCGGAAGATGTGATGGGGCCTGATGATAAAACCATTCTGATTAAAGAGGGCGCACCTGCCTGGGGTTCGGTGTCCATGTTGCAAGAGCGCGCACTGGCAGGCCAAAAGGGTGAAATTTCGCTCACGATTGAAGGCACAAAGGCAATCGATGGTAAAAAAGTCCCATTGAGAGCCAGTCTGAATCGTCAGGGCGCATCCAAGCAGGGCACGACACTGGCTTTGGCACTTTGTGTTTCCTGGCTATTTGTTTTTATGAAGGGCAAGGATGCACAAATTCCTGCGGGTGCGCCTGTGACGGCTTATATTGATCGGGATGTATTGGTGGATGCCAAGCTGGAACCGATGGATACAGCTGCTAAGTCTGTCACCACGGCATCAGCGGCAGTGATGAATGTTCCGGCGGTTTCTGATGCCAAGGCAGTTCCGGGTTAT
This sequence comes from Vampirovibrio chlorellavorus, assembly GCA_903866275.1. GTDB lineage: Bacteria > Cyanobacteriota > Vampirovibrionia > Vampirovibrionales > Vampirovibrionaceae > Vampirovibrio > Vampirovibrio chlorellavorus_D. The sequence goes on from CAIPMU010000002.1 coordinate 220,276, forward strand.
CTGCAAAAGTATGTGGATAAAGGCCAACAGGCTGAGTCGTTAAAAGCCTTGGAGCAGCTTCGGAATCAGGGCGTTTTAACGCAACAGGAGTTTGATGCGAAAAAGAAATCACTCACGGACAATGCAGGTATTTCTGGACTTAAATGATTAAAACCGGTTTTATTGTGCGAAAAATAGCAGGGTTTGCCCTCATTCTTGGTTTGGCAACAGTAGGCTGGGCAGGGTTTTCGCAGGCTGGCTTGGCATTGGCCTCCGAACGGGAGGTGATGGCTGGCTGGCCATTGAGCCGGGTGCGTTTGAATGCTTTTCGCAATACACCACTGAAGATTGCGGTGCAGGGTATGCAAGCTGCAAAAGATCCACAATTTTCCGTCAACAAAAGTGCGATCCAAAATCAAAAAACAGGTTTGCCCGGACGAGACGTCAGCCTGATCAGCCTTGATGGTAGTTATTCGGTAAATTACGCAGGCAAAAAGGTGGTATATTATTCGGCGCAAGGAAAAACGCAGGCCATTGCTTTCAGGAATTCGGAAACGTATCCTCAAAAGACGATGGTGTATGCATATCCTACGGGCACACTAAAAACCATCACGCTGAGCTTTTCGCCCGTCGATCGATTTGTGTTCTCGGCCAATGGAGAGTTATTGGCAACGGCTGATAGGCAAGATGCTTTGCCTGCTGGTCGTAAAACGCAGCCCACACAGTCTTTTATCATTGAGGACAGTTCGGGGTTGCTGGGCTATGTGAATGAAAATAACTCTGGGGCTGTTTTAAATTCAGGTGATGTTGATAATCGACTTTGGCAACGCGTCACATATGAGCGTAAAGTGATTGCGGTGGGGCAGCAACTGCTCAAGGCGAATCATATCTCTCAGGCCATTTCTTTTACGGTGTTGGAATCATCAGAAACGAATGCGTTTTCCGTTGTCCCAATTAATCAGGTGTATGTGACCAAAAAAATATTGTTGTCTATAAGCAACGATGATGAATTGGCAGGCATACTGGGCCATGAAATTGCCCACGTGCTGTTGAATCATCAACGCAAGCTTTCCAGTGGTTTTGTGTTTTATACTGGGCGTCAGGTTTTTCGAAATGAGAATGCTATTGATTATGACCGCCTGCAGTCCCAGGAAATGGATGCAGATGCCAAGGGTGTGGCTTTGGCGAAGAATGCAGGGTATAACCCCTGGGGACTGCATGCTGCACTTCAGAAAATTGTTAGCGACACCAGTGAGGGTGTTTTGGGTATCGGCGATCATCCTCAAGGCTCTTTGAGAATTGCTGCGTTGTCTCAGGTTATTAATCGACTGGAACAGCAGCAACAACAGACCCAACTCTTGACTTCGGGTTCCCCGTCAGCGCCTGCCGCGATGTTGGCCTTGGCGGCGGGAAATGAGAGTCAACCGGTGACTTTGCTACCCAATGGCCTGTTCCGCATCGGGCATTGGGATCAAACCGCTGCGCGTCAGGAGGTGCTTAAATCGGGGCGCCTGATGGATGCGTTGAAAGAGGCGATCTCCACCGTGCCCGTGATGGATGCGGATTTTGCGCTGCATCAGCGTGTGGTGCAAGGACAGGCAACCGCGACGGATCGAAGGGTTGTGCTAAATTCGTTTGTGGAACCTTATGCCAGTTTGCTGAAAAGTTCGGAGGCAGGCGCAGCCAGCTATGCGGTGTTTTTCCCACACGTTCGAGCGTACCCGACTTATAGCGCGAACGGTCAGTTACGCAGTTTTTCCATGTGCAATCAGGGGGCCTATCCCCGGAGTTGTTACACGATGAATGCCAAGGGCAACGCGGTGAGTGGCGCAAGTTTTGAGATCACGGAGAGTGATGGTTTTCTGTTTGATGCTCAGGGAAATTTGCTGAATTATACGGTGAATCAACAAACTTATAACCCCAATCGCAAGCTGATGAGCGTGTCCAAGCGGTTTTAAAACCTGTTTTATCAAAATAGTGACTCGTTCAGCAGGAGTCAGGTGTGCGCTGGCGGGATACAAAGGTGATTCTCATTGACGTTTTTAGTGAGAGGGCTTGTTTGTGAGCTATCTGGCTTTGAGGAGAATACGGAACGTGCGTTGGGACGAAGCTTCGCGTGAGCGGGCGATCTGATTTTAGATTGTGCTGGATTGTGATCTGTGTTAAATATTAGATTCAACTTGCTTTGGTCTTTTGAATGATTTGGCCTTGGGTGCATCCTACGCACCTTGCTTTGGAAATACGAAGGGAAGAATATGAATATGATTGTTAGCACTTTACAGTCACGAATCCCGGCCCTTGGTTCGGTTGTTCAGTTGCAGCCTGCCCCTTTGTTTTCAGGCAAAAAAGACAAGCGTGGGGCTTCAGGCGGTAAATCTATCGCGCAACGGCCTGCGAATACTCCGACTGTGAAAGCGCCCCCCGTTTTGCCAACGGCAGTGGATGATTTATCCGTGGAACAGGCGGATGAACTGCTCCTGTCGGTGCATGCTGAACCTGAGAGCCATCCGGCGGCTGGCTCCCCCACCAATAGTAATCTGGATGCTTCCGGTGCAGAGGAGGACGTCTCGGATGGCGAATCCTTGCCGCACCCTGTACCGTCTGAGTATTTGCGCTTTTTGGACGAGCAGCGCAGAAGGCAGCACGAACAGTGGGGCAGGCGTTTTGCGCCGTTGGGGCAATTGACGGACGGTATCACCGATGCGCTTAAAAATCAAACCCGCCGAGCGACAGGCGCAGCCGCCAATGCCTTTTATAGCTTGCGTGATGCCACCACGCAAGCGGCATCCACCGCCCGGAAGAAAGCCCAAAGAGCCTTGGCCAACGCCCTGAAATCTGCTTCTGAGGCCATTGACCCCGGCAGCGATTCATCCGTGCACGGCTCTGTGCATAGTTCGACGGAAGCTTAACCCAAGAGGAATAGTGTTAGCTTTCATAACTCTAATTCTGGTGGGATTTTACTACGCATGCCTTCTATTAGTGCTCTTATCATTCCACTATAAGGCCCAGCTTCGCCACCATCCTGTTCCTTTAAATTTTTATAAATTCCTTGTTTCGTAATCAAAGGGATATCTTCTCGTAGGAGTACGTCATAAATTAACATGATTCTATCAATGTGTTCTTTTCGTCGCTCAATTAAAGCGACACGATTAAGCTCAAGAATTGTTATAGTGCTTATTCCCGCAGGCTTGCCAGCAGAGAAAAGATAGTGCCCTATAAAAATTAAATATTCGTCTGGATTTGCTATATAAGGATCAAGTATTGATTCAATGTAAGGATCTTTGTTGGATTTATTTCCATTGCAAATGTCACAGGCAAGAGTAAGATTATCCCACTCAAAGGTTTTCAATGGATCAAGTGATTTTGGATATATATACTCAATATCACCATACTCAATGTTTAATAATTTACTTTCACAATAAGCGCATTTACCTTTTGTTTCCTCAATGAGTGCTAATTTAATGTCTTCATGACGATAACGTGATGCTTCGGCCTTGGTAGGCTTTTCATTACGAGCCAGCTTATCCGTCAAAGCTTTTGTCCAGTTAGCTGCATGGGATACAAGGATTGAAGGTTTAACAGTTTTTTGAAGTCGAATCATTAGTTATCGGCAATGCATTTAAGGGCATCTGGATAATACTCACCTAGCCCTGCCTCATCAAGCTGGGTGCGTAACTGATTAATTGTTTCTGTATTAAGCGAAGCAATTTGAAAGTTATCTGTAATTTTGCGGAGATCATCTTCTGCCCACTCTGGTAATGTTATGGGCACACCTAATACATCACGCAGAATTTCACTTGCCGTACCTGCTTTATTTGTGTTATCCAGCTTCAGCGATAACACCCTTCTTAATCCTGGTGCTTGCGTTGCAGGATTATCATCATATCTAAGAACATAGACTACAGAGTCTTTTACTGATGAAACAATAAAGGGACTATGGGTTGCAATAATGAATTGGGCATTGGGGAAGGCTTCTAGGAGCTTTCTAATCAGACTTCGCTGCATTGATGGATGTAAATGGTTTTCTGGCTCATCAAATACAACGGTAAACTCGTCTTTATTGTGCGAAAACAGAAAAATTTGCCATGCTAAATCTATAAGAGACATTAACCCACCAGATGCAGCATCAATTACAAAATCACCTGTATCTGTAACAATAACCACATCGGGTATTCTTATACTGATATCACGAAACCCAATACTTTTAGGTAAAATTTTCAATAATATATCTTTAAAACTATTAAAAAGTTGTGAAACAGACTCATTGGCTTCCACATATTGATTCCCTGGCCCAAAAGTAGCCATTGAAATAAGAGCCTCTTTCATTCTATAGACAGGGCTATATTGAGAATAACCATTACTATTACGGGTTACAGTCTCAGTAAAATATGAGTTATAAGCTTTCTCCGCACAAATAATATCCGTTGGAATGTTTTCTATTTTTTTATAAGCAGGAATAGGTCGATGAGAATTTATAGTTAAACCAGGGAGACTTTGCATATTTTCAATTGTAAGGTTGAATTCAATAGCACCAGCAGTTGGCAGTCTTAAATTTGTTGTTGCACTGTTAGAATAATCAATTATTCCTACAATAGAACTTGGCTCAACATCTTCTTTTTTCTCAAAGATACTTTCAAATTTGCCAGTCCAGTAGCGCACTAAGCCATCTTTTGATTTTTTTGGTGTTGCCAGTAGAGAAGCCGTCCAACCAAAGTGCTGTGAGAGAATACGCAATAGGGTGCTTTTTCCAGCTCCATTTGCTCCCGTAATGATGGTCAATCTGGGATGAAAGTCAATGTCTATAGCAGAAAATTGTCGCCAATCAGAAATTTTTAATTTTATAAAACGCATCACCGAACCTCTTGGGCGGATCTAGATGGAATGATACCCCAATTACCTAGGCCTGTCTAATTTAGAGTTAAATGGTATATTGTTTAAAATTGGTTATAAAAACAATTTGAAGGCTAAAGCCTAACAATAAAAACTTGAAAAAATTTTAGAGCCTCGTTCTTTAGTTAGGGTTACCCGCGTTTCGAGTACTTGACGTTCTGGGATGCTATGGGGTCGAAAAAGAGGGAGGGGGGTAGAGGAAAATATTATTAGCGGGTAGTCTTGGGCAAAATCTTGAGGTTGTTCATCAAGATTTTGCCCAAAGCTTTTTGGACTCAACTGTCCCGCTAGAGTCCCGTGGGCATTTTAACAAAAGGAAAAATGGAGCGGGCAAAGGGTCTCGAACCCTCGACCTACAGCTTGGGAAGCTGTCGCTCTACCAACTGGCTGCGCCCCTGAGCGTGCATCTTCTGGCATATTTCGTTTCTCCTGATCTTTGCGAGAATGTTGTACTTTTGTTGAAGTTTGTTGAAATGATGAGCCTTTATCCTAATTTAAGTGTCGCGTGAATCCAAGGTTTGTCATGCCATGGCCGGCGGTTCTTATATTGAAGATGCGGGAAATGCTAAGAAATGTTATGGTCAAAATCATTTTTTGTTTTCGTCAAGGTCTTGCTTGGCCCGTAAGCCTGTTAGCGAAACTTAGTTCGGGGTTGGTGAATTTGAACTGGCCTATGGCTTCGTAAGCTCTATGGCTCTGAAATTAACCGAGAAAGTGAAGAGCCTATAAAATCACATATTCAGTTCTTCGCGTTGCTACACTGAATAGGCAGCGACGAATGGAGAGGCTTATCATGAAAGCTAAAAGGATTACTTCGGGAGATCTGGGTAGGGCAATTGCTAAAGTGAACCCGATTGTGACCGATGATATGGTGCGGGCTTGGTGCGAAAAAGGGCTTGTTTCCGCTCACCGAAATCCAGGCAGTTTAGGAAGTTGGTGGTTCATTAATGCTGAAGCGATTCCCAATCTTTTGCTGAAAATCTTGCGGTTTACGCCACAAGAGGCGAGATTAGTCTTGGAGGCGCTGGGGCTTGTTTCTGCCGAAGGGAAGATGCTGAATGCTGTAGGTCATAAAAGTTTACAGTAGATGGTTTTGTTTGATTGGCTTACTTAAACCAAAGGTGTTCTGGGTCTGATTCGGTTGTAAGGCTCTGCTAAAGGCTACACTTTAAAAAAAATAGTGGTGGTGCACACGTCCCCCATTAATATATATAAGGGGTACGTGTGCACCTTACAAATGTAGTAGTTTAAAAGTGTGACTTAAACCCAATCAGAGACAGAGAGAGCGTGTTTAAAATAAAAGTCCTTGAGAATAATCATTTTAAAAGTTGGTCAGATATTGCATGAAAGCACCTCCCCTTTTCGGTCAAACAAAAACATTGATCCCGCGCCGTGCGGTTTATTTTCCTTCAGGATTCCTGGAGGAGCGCCCTGTTAAAGCGGGCTCTCGTCATTTTGTAGGTCTTACTATGTCTATATTGAAAACGCTTGTTCACGTCTCTTGGGAAGGGTTATGTTTTTCTTGCGGCGCTCTTTGTTGTTTTTAACGGTTTTCTCTTGGCCATGGCCGCTATGCTTATCTTAATGGGCCCAAGTTCATCAGGAAGGGGCTGTGCTATTCTTACTCAGGTTTTCCCTCCCGGCTCTCATGCCTGCTTGCTCCTCTGGTACAATGCACATTCAAGATCTTCGCGTTCCTCCTCTGTCAGGGCTTCAACAAATTGCATCACCTGAGCGTCGCGTTGCTCACAATCGATTTTCTCGTTCAGTAGGCTCTCGGCTTCTTTGATGAGCCATTCTTTCAAATGTTCTGGAATTTCGTTTCCAAAATTCTGCTCGAATTGTTCCCACCCTTTTCGCAAGGAAAGGTTAGGCACAAATTCTTTCATCTCTTGAAGTGTCATATCTAGCAACTTGTCTGCCGCTTTACCAAATAACTGGGCATCCTCAGTTGAGAGTGCTTTGCACCATTTACGAATTTCTTTTCTGAAAGCGGTTTGCCTCCAATCCATAGGTTTTCTACGTTTGGACTGTCGGACTAAAAACGGTTGCCATTGAGTGGCATTAAAGCGTTTTGCCTCCAGAATGAAGCTCATCAGCTCGTCAGTGCCCATGTTAAAGACTGCTTCATAAATCGGTTGTTCTACTCGATCCTTGATAGCTTCAATATCATGTTGATGTAACACCCGGTCTAACAGGTCATTTCTTACCCAAGATAAAGCCTCAATGACTTCCTCAGGTGTGGGAGGTGGAAATGTCAGTATAAAAGTGCGCAGAAAAAGCAGCGCATGACGGTCAAAAAGTGCACAACTTCCCTTCAGGAATAAAACGGTTCACAGTAGAAGCTGTGAGAGCATTCCGGGGAGGTTGCGGAGATTGAAGACGGTGTA
>CAIPMU010000003.1 GCA_903866275.1 Vampirovibrio chlorellavorus
AAGCCCCCGATCGATCGTTGATGACAAGCCGCAGGCAGCCAGCCCAAATCCCGGCGGGCTTTTTCCATCAGCCAGGGTGATGGCTTGAGGCAGAGCGAGGAGCAGCAAGCGAGCCACAGGGCTATATTCACTGATGCTCCGGGGTTTGGCGATTTCGGGGGGGGGGTACATTAAACTGCTCCTTGGGTCAATGGGCTACCTTTCTATTATCGGATAGTTTGTGGAAAACTTGAGAATTTGTGTAAAACCCCGATACTGGCCCAAATTACCAGCGAAACCAAGGTGGATCTGCGCCAGGGTTTGGTGCCACATATGTAAAACCATTGGCCAAGGTGTTGGGAATGACAGAACCGTAGGTTCTCACTTGCCCAATATGGGTGATGCTTTGAATCCATAAAATTCGAATTAATAGTAGAAGTTTACGGGTTGAAATCAGTTAATGCACCGGGCGGGGCTCGCTGGGGGCATCCGGGTTGTCGTATTGGGGCCCCACCTGATTACGACCGTTGCTTTTGGCCCGGTAGAGGCCCGCATCCGCAAATTCAATGAGTTGGGACGGGGTTTCGCCGTGGGTCGGATAAGTGGCCACCCCGCAACTGATGGTCACATGCTTGGCCACGCCTTCGGCGATGGGGTAGGCCTCATCAGCAATGGCATTGACTACTTTCTGGGCCACCGCCAATGCTTCCTCTTCCGTGGTGCGCTCCAGAATAATGGCCATTTCCTCCCCGCCATAGCGGGCCACGATGTCCACGGTACGCACGTTCTTTTTGAGTTTGCGGGCCACCTGTCGCAGCACTTCATCCCCGGCCTGGTGGCCATAGGCATCGTTGAACTTCTTGAAGAAATCAATATCAATGAGTAACAACGAAAACTGATGCCGGAAACGACTGGCCTGCTCGATCGAATTGCGCATCTGATCCTGAAAAAAACGATGGTTATACAGGCCAGTCATGCTGTCGGTGGTGGCCAGCGCATAGGTTTTTTCATAATCCTGATTGCTGAAGAAGTATTTGAGCATGAAGGTAATGGTAATGGTGACGAGGAGGCATACCATGGGCATGGCAATATTGATCCAGAGATAGAAGCTCTGGAAGGTAAAAATGGCCCCCAGAATGTAAATGATGGCAATGTTTGCGGTGGCCAGCAGGCCTGCAATTGCCGATCTCATTTTCAGGGTGCAGATCGCCGCCAACATACAGAGCAGGATGGTAAGCATTAAATTGATATTGGGTGGACTTCGGTAGAGATAATGTCCCGTGTTCTGGAATAAATTGTCGAACAGGGTGGCCTGTAAAATAACCCCCGGCATCGTGGAATAGATGGCCGTATTTTTGATGTCATAAGTGGCCACGGCGGTAGCGCCAATGAAGATAATCTTGTTTTTTAGCATGTTGATTAATTGTAAATCGGCTTGGGTGTAAGGCAGACCGGCTTTCTGCTTTTTCATGAGCCGCATGACCTGCCAGGCGGACACCATCTGATAGGGTTGTGGAATATAATTGCTGGCGAGTAGTGGGCCACCTTCCTTCAATTGTTCCTGAATGATTTCGAGCTCATTTGTATTGGCAGCAATTTCCGTTTGGAGTTTTTTTTGTTCTGTCAGGGGTAGACCGGATTGCTTTAGTTTTGCCTCCAGCTTGTCTTGCACCGTGGCCAGGTGAGCAGATTTCAGCGTGAGTAGCTGAAGAGCTTCCCGACGGATGTTGATGTTATACCAGTTCACCAGAAAATCCCCGTTGGCGTTTAACGGAATGTCGAAGTCCTTGATACGCAGATGGCCGTTCCGGGTTATGTGAAGGGTCAATTTTTGATGTGGATACTTTAACTCCAACGCAATCCGGAGGCCCAGGTATGGAAAATACAGGGTGGAGGTGTGGGATTCCCGTTGATAAATGTAGTGTTTGTAATCGTCAATGAAATACCCCTCCGCATCGGTCTGTTGGGGGGCTTCTGGATTCTGATCCCGATAAGTGCCGTCGGATTGTTTTTTGACGGGCAGAAACGTGCTTTTTTGAAACAGGTTGCCTCCAGCGTCTACCAGATTATTGTTGGCGTCCCGCCAGTTTTTACCACTGAGGTGAAGTGGCCAGGCTTGTGTTTTTATAAAGCCGTAGTACTTAAACCGGAAGAATAGCGGGTTGCCCCGGCTGACGCCATCAATATCCGAGCCGTGGTTGATGATTCCAATGTTACTCTTTTTCTCCAGCAAGCCAGGCAGGATGCTGCGATAAAAGTTAAAATTCATGTGGCTGTTATTGAAAAAAACTTCGCCATCCTCATCTCGAATCAGATTCAGTGGCGTATTGGCCGGGGCCTGATTCAGCTCCGATTCGACCTTGATAGAGAGTGGCTGGAGGCGTTCGATATCCTGCGGCGTCAGGTCTTTGCCAAGTTGCTGGCTTTCGCTCAAGTCGTTGGTCAGGTTCATGCTGAGGTAGACGTTCGGGTACTGTTTGAACGCATTGACCAGCTGGGCATCTCCAGCCTCGTTTCCCTTGCGGGGAGATACGAACATGATGTCATAGAGTAGGCTTCTGGCCCCAATCTGGTTCAGGAACTTAATCATCCGGGCATGCACATCCCTGGGCCAGGGCCAGACCCCGAAATCATCGCTCAGGGTATTTAGGCTGGCATCGTCAAATTGCAGTATGACAACATCCTGGCTGGGGCGGTTCTTGTTTTTATCCCACTGGATTTGGGCCCGAAGGTCATAGGTTTTTAGCTCGAGCTGTTCCACGATCTGGTCTATTTTCAGCGCGTTCAGGCTGATAAATATCAGAATAAGCACCAACAGAGAAATCAAGGCGGCCAGAATACGTCTGAACGTCAGTTCTACTTTGGATATTTTTTCGGGTGCTTCCTGGTTTTTGCTCACAAACAGGGCTCCTGTGTAAAGTTTGCACTGAAACAGGTTATAGGGAGTGTATCGACCAAAATGTGTTGAAATTGAATTTTTTTTTGTGAGGCATGGTTCGGTCTCGATTTGTAACTGTTTTTTGAAATTTTGCCTTCACAGGTCATGCGTCGCCATTTGCAGGGTTTTATTTGTATATAAGATTTATATGGAAGTTATGGTAAAGGAGCTTGTCTATGAGTTCAAATACGCAGTCTGAAGCGCAGGATTACGGGTTTCCTGAGGATGCCCAAGTTGCCTTTCATCCGTTTCTCTCCCAGCCATCCACTGCTTCTCAGGGGTTGCTGGCGCATTTGCAAGTGGGACTGCCAAATCCATTGGACTTGCTCCTGAATGCGGACACTAGTGCTGCTCAATCCTTGCTGGAAGAGCGCTCGTCGATTAGCCCCCTGAAACCCGCTGCGGTAGGGTTATCGGCAGGGCAAGCCGTGGCGACTGTTTCGCCCCTCAATCCCACACATATGCTGCTGGATCAGGGTGTGCGCTTGTCCTGGTCCAAGATTTGGGATATTCAGGCCCATTACTATGCCAATCAGGGGGTTAATGCCTGGGAAAATGCCGTTCCCAATTTCGTAACCAGCAGCGTCTATATGGCAGAAAGCTACGCTGAAAGCATTCTGGCTTTTTTAACCGATTACTATGACCAACTGGATTTGAACGAGCCGCTGTATGTGGTGGAAATGGCCACCGGGGCTGGGCGCTTCAGTTTTCATCTGTTGCGGGAACTTACCCGTAAGATGGCCGCGTTTTCCCGTTTTCGGGCGGTGAAGCTGCGCTATGTGATGACGGACTTTACGGTCAATAATGTCGAATTCTGGCAGTCTCACGAGCGTTTTGCACCCTTTGTGGCGCAAGGCGTACTGGACTTTGCGGTGTTTAATCCACTGGAAGATGATTCTTTCACCCTGACCTTGAGCGGTCAACGGCTTGCAGCGGGTCAAGTGGTCAATCCCATGATTGCCATTGCCAACTACTTTTTCGATTCCATTCCGATGGATGTCTTCCGGGTGGAAAACAAAACGCTGAAAGAGGGACTAGTTTATTTGGAACGCAGTCTGGAAGGCATTGATCCGGATTCATTTCCGCATATTGGTCAGGTCACGCCGCATTTTCAGTATCGTGAGTTGCTGAACAGGCACTATTATCCGGATGCCGGTATGAACGCAGTGCTAAATACATATCGGCACCAGATTAAGGCCGGAACGGTGCTGTTTCCGGTGGGCGCGTTCGATGTGGTACGTCGTTTGCAAGCCATTTCCAGTCAGCGTCTGGTGTTACTCTCCTCGGATAAGGCCTACACCTGTGCTGAGGACATGATTCAGTTTGAGACGCATGAGTATGCCATTCATGACGGGGCATTTTCTTATATGGTGAACTATCACGCTTTGGCTGAGTACTTTCAGCAACAGGGCGGGCAGTTTTTTTGCACTACAGCTAAAAACCTGAGTGTCCAAACGGTGTGCCTGATCTCGATGCCCGCACAGGAACAGCCTTTGGAGCATCTGCGTTATGTTTTTGAGGAAAAGATAGACCGCGCCAATCCAGCTGCGGCCCTGTGTGCCACCATGCCCGGTAAAGAGTCCAAATCGACCCCGGTGGAGCGTCTGAACTATTTACTGGCCCAGTTGCGGATGCAATTGGCAGACCCCTTTGTGTTTCCGATGGTGACTGCTGAGTTGGTCGATCTGATTGGCCATGGCTGGCGCAATCATCATCTTGACCTGCTCAACCTGATGGATGCCGCGCTGGACAACTATTACTGGTGTCCAGGCGAGAGCAAGCTACCGTTCTGGCTCAGCGAGATTTACTATGCGATGGGTCATCATGAGCAAAGTTTGAACTGCCTGCAGATGACCAGCCGTCTGTTTGGTGATGATGAAGTCCTGCTTTTTCTGATGGGTCAAAACTATGAGCAAATGCAGCAGCTGGCGCAGGCACGAGCCTGTTATGAGTCAGCGTTGGCGATTAACCCTGAGTATTCGCACGCCATCGAGGCCCTGAACGCTTTATAGGTGCGTGGCATAAGCCGGGAAACCCTTGGCCTTTTTGAGATTTGTGCTTTTGTTGTGCCAGTAAAGCCACCGATTTAAAGCAGCAGGGCCAGCGCCAGTCCGCCAATCAGGATGAGTAGTCCTAACCCGGCCAGTACAAACGTCAAGTCCACGTCACGTTCTTCGTAATGAATGGTGCGCTCGTGAATCTGTTGGTATACCCGGCTGAAGTCGGCCTGCTGATACACCCGAAAGTAGCTCCCGTTGGCAATCTCGGCAATGCGCCGCAGGGTGCTTTCATCAAAGTTCACCGGTAATTCCAGTCCCCGATAGTGAATCATGCCGCCCTGACGACTGCCAATGCCAATGGTGTTGACAATCACATTCTCCTGCAAGGCGTCTCGGGCTGCCTGATCCCACGGGTAGCCCTCGTGGCTGTCTCCATCGCTGAGGAGAACAATCACGCGACCGGGCTTTTTGGTTTGGGACTTGGGTTTGGCCGGTGAGGAAGCGTCGTTTGTCTCTTCAGACTGGTTGTCTTGCCCGTTTTGCGAGGGCTTTGGCTCGCTCTGGGTCTGGGCTTGCGCCTCGGACTGGTTGAGCACTTTCAGCGCCCCTGCCAGCGCGCTGCCGATTTGCGTATGCTGTTTGAGATCCTCCTTGCGGAGGGCGCGCAAGTAGCCCTCTACTTCGTTGTGGCGGCTGGTGGGCGGGGTGAGCACATACGTATCCCCGGCAAACACCTCCAGCCCGATGCGGGAGTCTCTGGGCAGGCTTTGTACAAACTGGATGGCGGCTTCCTTGGCCGCCTCCAGTCGGTTGGGCGATATGTCATCGGCCATCATACTCAATGAAATATCCAGCACCAGCATCATATCCACGGCATTCATGGGTACTTTGCCCACAATGGTGGGGCGAGCCAGCCCAACGATCAGAAAAAACGCCAGCAGGCTGGTGCAAATCGGGGCCAGTAGCCGTTTCCAAAGCGACGGTTGACGCTGAATCTTTGCTAAAACGGCGGCATGGCTGAAGTTCAGGGCGGTTTGACGGATTTTGAAGCGCAGATGTCTTAAATAGAGCGCCCATCCTGCCGGAATGAGCAGCAAGAGCAATAGAATCCAGGGCCATACAAAGTAAAAGGCGCTGATGTCTCTTAAATCTGGCATCGGGTAGCCTCCGGGCCATTGAGCAGCGCAAATAGACTTTGCATTGGGTCTGTACCAGTGAGGGCCACTGTGGCCACCCCCATACCACGCAGGGTCTTGAGCTGTTCGGTTTGTTGAAGCGAGATGGCGTGCCGGTAGGTCTCTCGCAGTAGGCTATCGTTGCTGTCGATTTGCACCAGGGCACCGCTTTCCGGGTCTTGCAGGGCCATCAGGCCCAAGCCTTCGGGCAGGGTGTTTTCCACGGCATCGACCAACATCAGGCAGAGCAACTGGGCCCGTCGGGCCAACTCCCCCAAGGGTGCTTGCCATGAGCTGCTTTGGGCCAGGAAGTCACTGAGGAAAATGACAGTGTGCTGCTTTTTAACCAGATGGCTCAGCTGTTGGCAAGCCCGGGGTAAAGGATCATGGGCTGATTGGGTGCCCGTCCTCGGAGCCTCTTGGGTTTGGGTGTGCTGCAAAGTGTGGAGCAAGGTTTGCATGAGCGCCTGACTTTGCGCTTGCCCGGTTTTGGGCGGCAGGATATGGTTTTCGTTACCGGTGATCATCAGAGCGCCCAGTTTGTGGTGTGCATTTTGGGCCAGCAGGCTAACCAGTCCTGCCAGTTCAATGGCTTGCTCTGCCTTGGTTTGCCACTGCCCAAAGTGCATAGAGGGCGTTAAATCAACCACGACCCACAGGGTGAGCTGTTTTTCTTCCTGATACTCTCGCACGTAAGGGGTTAAGGTGCGGGCAAACACACTCCAGTCCATCTTGCGAATGTCATCACCGGGGGTGTATTCCCGCAGACCACTAAAATCCAGCCCTTGACCCTTCATACGGCTTTTGCGCTCACCCGTCAAGGCAAAACGGACCTGTTTTTTCAGCAGTAAATCCAGTCGTTTCAGCATGGCTTCCGCTGTTTCCGGCGTGGGGGATGGTTCTGGCCCCTGCGGCAAACAGGCCACCGGATTGAGCAGTGGCGCAAACCACTCCTGCCAGTCGAGACAGCGCCGAACGGCCTGCATGTCTTACACTCCCGTCAAAACAGGCACGGGCACCGCTTGGCAGATTTCGTCCAGCAGTTTGTCCGGGGTTAATCCGTTGGCCATGCCCTCGTAGGAGAGAATCATGCGGTGGCGGAGACAGTCATGGGTGAGCTTTTGCAGGTCCGCCGGGGTGACATAGGTGCGTCCGTTCATCAGGGCCAGTGCTTTGCTGGCATTGGCAAGCGCCAGCGAACCGCGAGGCGAGGCGCCATACAGAATGCCGGGCCGGTTGGGCTGGCGGGTGGCGTCAATCAAATCCACGATGTACTGCATGAGCTTGGGGTCCAGATAGACGGCCTGCACCTGTTTGCTGATGCGTAAAATGGCCGCTGCATCCATCACGGCTTCCAGTGCGGGCAGGCTCTCCCCGCTCATGCGCTGGATGATGATCATTTCCTCTTCCGCGCTGGGGTAAGGCACCACCAGCTTGAACAAAAAGCGATCCAGTTGCGCTTCCGGCAGGTTAAACGTGCCTTCCGACTCAATCGGGTTCTGGGTGGCCATCACCAAAAAAGGCGCGCTCAGCGGGAAGGTTTCCCGGCCAATGGTGACTTGTCGCTCTTGCATGGCTTCCAGTAGCGCGCTTTGCACTTTGGCCGGTGCCCGGTTGATTTCATCGGCCAGCACAAAATTGGCGAAAATGGGTCCTTGTTCGGTGCTGAACTGCCCGTTGGCGGGATTATAAATGCGGGTGCCAATGAGATCCGAGGGTAGTAAGTCCGGGGTGAACTGAATGCGCTTGAATTCCAGCGCCATGACCTGACTCAGGCATTTCAGCGTGAGCGTTTTGGCCAGCCCCGGCGCGCCTTCCACCAGCACATGCCCGCCACATATCGCGGCCAGAACCAGGCGCTCCAGCAGGTGCTCCTGTCCGACGATCACTTTTTTTAGCTCATACAGCGTTCGCTCCAACAGGGCTTGCGCTTCCTGAGCCTGACTTTCCACTAACTGACTCATAAGCCTATTTTACACCTGCTTTTCTAAAATGGTGCATCCCCCAGCGATTTGGTTTTGCGTTGATGTCCGAATATGTCTAGTGGGACGCGGAGGGTTGAGCCAGGGCTTGATGCACGGCACTCAGCATCGTCTCGACCGGCAAGTTCAGGCAGACCGGCTGATCACAGCAGGTGTTCCGGACATCCCAGAGGCAGGGGCGGCAACTTAAATCCGGGACGGTGACGGCCTGAAAGCGGGCATCGTTGGGGGGCAGCAGTTTTTTCTCATCGGTAGGCCCAAACAGGGCAACCAGCGGTTTTTGATACCCCACCGCGAGATGCATGGGCGATGAATCCACGCAGAGCAGGAGATCGCTGGCCACAATGAGCGCACCCAGCTGGCGCAGGTTTTTGGTCTGGCCGTAGAGGTTGGTAAAGCCCGGCCAGTTCTGAGGCAGTGTGCGCTCAATTTCCTCGACCGAAGCCTGGTCATCGGGCCCGCCCACCAGAAAAACCCGGTGCCCTTCGGTCGTGAGTTTCTGGATCAGTTCTGCCCAATGGGTGGGCACCCAGCTTTTCAAAATGTTTTTTTGCACGCTAATCGTGCTCACACCGGGATGAATCAGGATTTTGTTCCCAGGTTCATCGGGGCGTAGGATGCCTTTGGCCCAGTGCAAATCTTCCAGCGTGGGGCGCTTGAGATGGGGCAACACAGTCTGGGTGGGGCTGTATTGATCTTTCAGCAGCCACTGCAGAAAGCTTTGGGCCAGCGCAAAGTACATTTGTCCCGCATAGCCCTTGCGATCATGCTTGGGGGCCAGTGGCGCTTCCACGCTGAGGAGCGCTTTGCTGACCGCGCCGGTCTGAAAACCCACGCGCACCGGAATGCCGCTCAGCCAGAGCAGTACGGGAATGAAAGGACTGCTGCCGCTGGAAATCACGGCGTCATAATATTGCCCCTTCAGCATACGCCACAGCTGAAAGAAGGTCTGCATGCGAGACTGTCCCTGCACGTTCAGCTCTTTGACGCTGTCGACCTGGGAAAGCAGTTCTTTCACCGAGCGACTGCGGTCTTCCAGAAAGAGGGTGGTGTGCGCATGGGGCAATGCGTTGCGGACTTCCTCAATCACCGGGGCAAAGAGAATTTCATCTCCAATGCCCCCAAAGTTGATGAAGGCAATTTTTTTGAACGTTTCAGGTGTGGGGGCCATCAGTGTTGCCCTTTCCCATCTGGAAGGGCCTTGGGTTCGCTCAATTTAGCCAGCGAAGCAACCATGAACCAGAAGGGCAGGTTCACGGAGGGGCGATACCAGATGGTGTCAAAGATGCCATACATAAACGAGCCGATAATCCCGGTGAGCAAGGCTCCTGCCAGCAACTTCTGCTGCAGGCTCAGTTGCGGAGAGTCCAGTGCGAGGGCGGTACGCAGGATCAGCACCAGCAACAGCGACAGGAAGATGCTCAAGCCAATGAATCCCTGCTCCACCGTGATTTCCAGCGGCACGCTGTAAGAGCCCAGTGCGTTATAGCCGGGCACCATGTAGAGTCCATAGACCAGCTTGAAGGTACTATTGCCCGGCCCAATCCCCACGATGGGGTTGTCTCGCACCATGTGCATGGCGCTGTTGTAGACGTTAAAACGATAGGAAATGCTGCTGTCCTCGCGCATGGCGAAAATAGAGGCTACCCGAGTACGAATCTTTTCGGAACTCATCACGCCGCCGCCAATGGCCAGCACGCTGACCAGCAGGACAATCAGCCAGGCTGGCTTCATCCACCGAGCAGTCTGCAGTTCCCGCTCGTACCAGATGAGATGACCGAGGTAGCCAAACATGATCACCAGCATGCTGCCAATGGCCAGAAAGCCACCCCGAGAGCCTGTAAAGACAATGGCCACCAGAATAATTGCGGATATGGCGACCAGCGCGAGCGCCAGAGGCAGGGTTTTTTTGCGGAAAAACAACAGCGAAGAGCCCGCCGCTGCTGCCAGACAGGGAATGAGAAAACCTGCCAACAGGTTGGGGTTCGATGGCTTCAGGGTGCCAAAAATGCGATCCATCTGCAGTTCAGGGTTAATGCTTTGATCCGACCAGGTGGCCAGCGGTTGAATGTGGTTGATGTGCTGATAAAAGCCAATCAGGGATTCCCCCAGTCCCAGCAGGGCCAACAGGCCGAATAGCCCGCCCACCGTGCGGTGTCCTTGTTCACTCAGTACCCGAAACACCACATAGCCCGCCACAAAGGTCAGCATCTTGGCCAGACCGATTAGGCTGGTATGCCAAAACGATGAAAATGCTGTGGAAAGCAGGGCTGACCCCAGGAAGCAGGCCACGATCAGGTCAATGATGGTCAGTTTGTGAAGGACGTTGGGCCTCAGTACCAGCCAGGCAAGCACGCTCAGGGCAAACAGAAGCCATGTTAAGCCGCCAATCAGGCCCGTGCCCGCAAAGGTGAACAACACGAACAGGCCCGTCGCGCCCAGCGTGAGTATCCACTGAAAGGCGTTGTTCAGCTTGCCAGGGGTGGATGCGCCAGTCCCGCTAAGGCAGGCCGACACTGGCCTTAAAAGCACGGCATTGCTCAACCAGACCGTGACCCGTTCGCTACTTGATTCTGCCAGAGCGACCCAGGGGCGCAGAAGCCATGAGTTTTCCAGTGTGGTCTTCAGGTTTGACATCGTTTATTGGGGTTTAACGGGGTTGGCAGGTGTTGCGGTGCTGTCACTGGCGACTTCTTTCACGCCAATGATCATGCCGGGCACGCGGTAGTCCTTGCCTTCCACTTCAATGTTCAGGCCGATTTTAACCTTGATGCCCTCGGTCACATACCCGTCATTGGTGAACTGCGCGTGATCCTTCAGGGTGACCCGATAATCGTTGCCCAGTGGGTCAGCCGGGTCACTGACGGTTTTGAGTTGTCCGTTGGGCAGCATGAACGAGGATTGCTTAGGCGTCTGTTGCACGGCCACAATACTGACTTCACCCCGCGGCTGGTTGCGAATGGTGATAGAGAGCTTTTTGCCCGGCACAAACAGGTTGGGCTGCAGCGTTTTCAGGTTGCGAATGTAGACGGTGTACTCAATATCGCCTTCGCCCTTGATAACCTGCCCCGAAGTTCTGTACATACCCGACTGCACGGCCATAATGCCCAGGGTTACCAGCAAGCCCAGCGCCATCCCGCCAAAATCTATGACATTCATCTTGCCAAACAGCCTGCCTGAAGAATCAATCATCATGGGTGCGTCTCTCTCTCAAGTTAGGGGATGCCTTAAGGGGGTTAAACTTCCAGCGCGGTGCTGGTTTCAATTCGTTTCAGTAAATTGTCATCCAGTTTGTCCAGCGAGGCTTGAAGTTCGGTTGGGTTGGTGGTGGCTGCGCCAAAGCGGGTGACCACGATGCTGGCGGCCAGATTACCCAAAATGGCCGCTTCCAGTAGGGAGGCTCCTGCGGTGAGGGCCAGCGTGAGCGTGCCTACCACGGTGTCGCCCGCACCGGTGACATCAAAGACCTGACTGCGGTTGAATACGGGAATATGGGTGACCTTGGGGCCAGTGCTATCCGGCTGACGCTCAAACAGGCTCATACCGGATTCGCCTCGGGTGATGAGCACGCTTTGCCCCTGCGTTTTGTCCAGTAGAATCTGCCCGGCCCGCAGGACGTCTTCCGGGGTGGTCAGGTCAAAGCCCACGTTGCGCTCGGCTTCCGGCTGGTTGGGCGTTAAAACGGTGGCGCTCTGAAAGGCGCTCAGGTCTTGCTGGCTATCCACGGCGACAATCAGTCCATGCTTTTGGGCCAGGGCCTGACAATGGTCAATAATGGCCGGAGACAGAACGCCCAGTCCGTAATCGGACAGCAGCAGGGCGTCAAAGTTGGGGGCCAGTTGGCTCAGCGTCTCCAGCAGACGGGTTTCAATCTCTGGGGAAATGGGCGCATTGGACTCCCGGTCGATACGCACAATCTGTTGCGTGACTGAATGGTTGGCAATGCCTGAAATGCGGGTTTTGGTGCTGGTGGGGCGGCTATCATCCTGTACCAGACCACAGGCGTCAATGCCGTCCCGCTGCAAGGCGTCCATCAGCAGGGAGCAGTAGTAGTCTTTGCCTGCCACGCCAACAACGGCGGTGCGTTGGGCGTTGAGTTTGGAGACGTTATGCGCTGCGTTGCCCGCCGCACCCAGAATAATATCGGCCCGCTGGTGCTGCAGAATCAGCACGGGGGCTTCACGGGAGAGGCGGTGCGTGTTGCCGTAGATCATTTCATCAATGACCAGATCGCCCACCACAAGCACCCGGCCTTGGCCGAGTCTGGAGATAATCTTGCTCAACGTCTCTTTCATTGCATCCATCATACCCTCAAGCGGCGCAGGGGTAAAGCAGGAGGGCTAAACGCCCGAGTCCGCTTTTTTTAACTTGCTTTCGATGGACTGAATCTGCGTGCTGATGGCCTGCACGTCTTTGACGCCGGTCAGCGCCTTCTGGTAGTGCATCAGGGCCTCTTGCAAGGCCACAGTTGAATCATGGTGGAGCTGATGCGCCTTGGCTTTATCCCCTTTGGGGGTGTCTTCCATGCTTTTAGCACTGGCTTCCAGCTGATCCGCTTCGGCCTCGTAGGTGATGCCCATGGCCTTGTGGATTTGCGGGGCGCTCATGGGGGAATTGTCCGGGCCGGGCTTTTCGATGAGCTGGTTGAAAATGGCGATGGCTCTGGGGTAATCGCCTTTGACCTGATAGGCCACGGCCAGATTATAGGTGGTGTTGGGCTCAGCGGGATCCAGATCGTGGGCTGCCTCCAGTCGGGAGACTGCCCCGTCATAGTCCCCGGATTGCATCATGATCTGGGCTTTCTGGTTCAGCTCCGCTACGGAGCGCTGATGGACAACATCTGCCTTGCAACCGCTGGTCAGGGTTAAAGTGAGGCTCAACGCCAGTAACGTCATCAGGGTGCTGATTTGATGGTGAACAGTTGCTGGCTTGTATGTTGGGAAGGTCTTTGGGTGTGTGCTGCTGATTCTGCTCATGGGGAAATCGCTGTGGCCTCTTGCTGCGTGAAATGCGTCTGGATGAAAGATTGAATGGTGCGGGGGTAAAGCTGGTGCTCCTGCGCTAACACTCTTGCTGCCAGCGCCTCAGGGGTATCATCGGCTAATACGGGAACGCGGCTTTGGCCGAGAATCGCGCCGCCATCAACCACTTCCGTCACCAGATGCACGGTGCATCCCGATTCTGCTTCGCCATTGGCCAAGACGGCCTGATGCACCTTGTGTCCCACCATACCCTTGCCCCCGTATGCTGGCAGTAAGCTGGGGTGAATGTTCAGGATGCGTCCGGGATAGGCGGCGAGCAAAGCGTTCCCTAAAATGCGGTCATAGCCAGCCAGAATAACCAGATCAACCTGATCCGCTTGGAGGGCGGCGGCGATGGCTTCATCAAAGGCCTGCCGGCTCTCGAACTCGGACTTGTCCCAGGCCCGCGTTTGAAGCCCGTGACTTTGGGCCAGTTTTAGCCCTTCGGCTTCAGGGTGGTTGGAGATCACCACCGCGATCTCGGCGTTCGGTAAATCTCCATCGGAAATGGCGCGCTGAATGGCGCCAAAGTTACTCCCTCGCCCGGAGAGCAGGACGCCCAGACGGCACTTGGGGGCTGCGTTCATCGAATAACAACCTCGGATTGACCGGGGGTGTGGATGAGTTGCCCAATAATGGTGGCAGTTTCGTCGGTTTCAGTGGCGAAGGTGGCCAGTATGGCATCCGCATGCTCCGGTGCGACGGCTAGAATATAGCCAATCCCGCAGTTGAACGTGTGCCACATGGCCTCGTTGCTCAGGTTACCCAACTGCTGCAGATACGGGAAGATTGCCGGAGGCTGCCAGCTGCCCGCTTCAATCTGGGCAGACAGGCCGGGGGTGAGGACTCGGGGAATGTTGTCGTAGAAGCCACCGCCCGTGACATGCACCATCGCATGAACGGCCTCGGGGTGTTTATTCAGAACGTGTAGGATCGATTTGACATAGATACGGGTCGGCGTGAGCAGCGCATCGGCCAGGGTTTCACCCAGCGCCGGGATGTCTGCACTCAGGCTTAAATCGTTATCCGTAAATAAAATTTTACGCACCAGGCTGAAGCCGTTGCTGTGCAAGCCGGACGAGGAAAGCCCAATCAGCACATCCCCGGCGGCAATGTCGCTTTTACGAGGATGCAGTTTGGCCTTTTCGGCCACACCCACGCAGAAGCCGGCCAAGTCGTATTCCTTGGGGGCATAGAAACCAGGCATTTCGGCGGTTTCACCGCCAATGAGGGCGCAGTCGGATTGGCGGCAACCTTCAGCCACGCCTTTTAAAATCTGTGCCAGCTGTGGGGCCTGAATTTTTTGGGTGGCGAGGTAGTCCAGAAAGACCAGCGGCTTGCCACCGTTCACCAGAATATCATTCACGCTCATGGCCACCAGATCGATGCCCACGGTGTCGTGGCGATCGGCTTCAAACGCAAGTTTGAGCTTGGTGCCCACGCCGTCACAGGCGCACAGCATCACGGGTTGGCGGTAACCTTCCGGGATTTCAAACGCGCCGCTGAATCCGCCAATACCGCCCAGTAACCAGGGTTGAGCCGTTTGTTTAGCTGCATCGCGGGCAATGTCCACAACCGCTTCGGCGCTTTTCAAGTCCACACCGGCCTGGCGGTAGGCTTCATCGGAAGATATTGTGCTCATGGGAAAAACCTCTTTGGCTAGCACCCTTTGGTTAGTATCCTTGGGCTAGTATCTATGCACCGGCTAGATTAGCTCAAAAGCAGCCACCTGTCATTCAATAGCTAGCCTGAATAGCGAACGTCAGCCACTGTTTCATAACCCTTCCCAAGCGTTCAGTTGAAAGTAAAAACGCGGGGTTACTTAAAGTGCGTGGGTTTTGCTCAACCTTTAATAAGGCACATGAATATGCGCGTGCAGAATGTGCTGGCTCTGGAACTGGGCAACAGCGACTTGTTGGTTTTTGGGTGCTTCAGGGAACGTTAAACGCTCGGCGGCGGGTACTTCGGCCGCATGAGCCGTCAATTCTGCAGGGGGCGTTTGGCCTTGGTTGCGTCCCAGCCAGCCCGTCATCAGGCAGCATAACAGAAGAACAACCACCAAAGGTAGGGCACTCAGGCCAACCCTCACAACCAATCCTCGTAAAAAGGGCATTTCGATTCTTTCTTACATCTAACGGCGGGGATTTTCCACGACCGGTCTGTGTACCACCCGAGTGAAGCTAAAGAGAGAAAATGGGGCGGATGATGGGAATCGAACCCACGTATACCGGAACCACAATCCGGGGCCTTGACCGCTTGGCGACACCCGCCATTGAATCTCTGTACATCATCGAGACGTTTTTGATTCGATGATGCGGATCATTCTAACTGAGACAGGCTGGATGCTCAAGTGCTTTTTTAAACTGTCACAACGGGTTTTTATCAGCGCAGGTTCCAATGGTATGATCGCCTTGCGGTTTGAGCGCACCGTGTGAGCTGAACAATCCCGTCGTTCTTTGGATTGCCGGATTGTTGATTCGAGCTTGCGTGAATGCTGAGTGCGTTTTTTCCGTGCGATTGTTCCTCTTCGAATGACATGCCCGAATGGCATGAAGGATTGCAGATGTCTGATTTGGGAATGCTCGGCGGCTTGGTTGCTGTTTTTGTGATTAGTTTTCTGGGTAGTGGGCCGTTTCCATTGCCCCTGACGCCGGTTATGCTTTGGCTGGGACAGTTTCATCAGCCGGTGTGGGTGGTGGGGGCCGCCACTTTAGGGACGTTGGCGGGTTGGTTCTGTCTCTCAGGGGTTTTGCGACGCTGGGTTTTTAGTCAGGCTCAGCTCACCCCGCATATTCCGTTGGCGTATCAAACATTTTTCATGCGCCGAACCGGGTTTTGGTTGTTTGTATTCAATGCCTTGCCGTTGCCACTGGATTTTATGCGTTTTTTGGCTTTGTTGAACCAGTACAGCCCCAACCGCCTGCTTGTCATTCTCACCGTATCCCGTCTGGTTCGAAATGCCTTGCTGGTGATGCTTGGTTCGGCTTTGGCGCCGCATCAACCCCTGCTGTGGGGTGTGATGGTGGTATTTATGGTGCTTCCCTTCCTGGTGGGTAAGTTGATGCAGGGCTTTCGTGCTGGGAAACTTGCTTCCGGAAGCTCCCAAGGCATGGCGTCTCGGGTTGCTGCCTGCGCTGATGAGAAGGACGCTGATGCCGTTTCTGTTGAAAGACTTTAATACCATAGC
The DNA here is from genome assembly GCA_903866275.1 of Vampirovibrio chlorellavorus. Classification (GTDB taxonomy): domain Bacteria; phylum Cyanobacteriota; class Vampirovibrionia; order Vampirovibrionales; family Vampirovibrionaceae; genus Vampirovibrio; species Vampirovibrio chlorellavorus_D. The sequence continues at coordinate 16,283 of CAIPMU010000003.1, forward strand.
AGAAAGCGTTCTGACAGATTTCAGAACGCTTTCTCAAAGGGTCTTCGATGACTCGAAGGTGCTTGTCTAGTCGCCCAGCGAGATGCCCACGCCGCGAGCGGTATGCACCAGAGCGCTATCCAGCTTGACGTAGTTGTACTCTTCGATGGCTTCGGCAATGGGTACCGAGACGATGTTGGGGTGACGGTAGGCCACCATGTGTCCAAACTTCTTCTCCAGCACCAGTTCCACGGATTTCACGCCGAATTGGGTAGCCAGCACCCGATCATAAGCAATGGGTGAGCCGCCGCGTTGCAGGTGACCCAGAATCATGACCCGCGCTTCGACATCGACCTTGTCCTTGATCTCGTCCAGCAAGCGGTGGCCCACGCCGCCCAGAATCTTATTCTGGTAGCCGGGCTGATCGCTGTCGCGAGAGGTGATACCACCACCGACGGGTTTGGCGCCTTCGGCAATGACGACGATGGCAAAACCACGACCGTTTTCCACCTTGTCGTTGATTTCGGCGGCTACTTTGTCAATGTCGTAGGGGATTTCCGGGATCAGGGCCACATGGGCGCCACCGGCAATGGCGGCGCTTAAGCAGATCCAACCGGCATCCCGGCCCATGACTTCCAGAATCATCAGGCGGTTGTGGCTGGCTGCGGTGGTGATTAGGCGATCGACCGCTTCTGTGGCGATTTGCACAGCGGTTTGGTAACCAAAGGTTAAATCGGTCGAGGACAGATCGTTATCGATGGTCTTGGGCACGCCAATGATGGGCACGCCTTTTTCATACAGCTGCTGGGCAATCCCCATGGAGCCTTCGCCACCAATGCTGACCACGGCATCAATGCCCAGTTTATCCAGGCGGGCAATCAGGTCATCGCAGCGATCCACATAAGTCCAGCTGCCATCGGCATGTTTAACCGGCCAGTGGAAGGGGCCGCCCTTGTTGGTGGTTTTCAGGATGGTGCCGCCCCGAATGTGGATGCCGGAAACGGTTTTGCTATCCAGCAAGACTACTTCCATCGGGTCGCGCAGTATGCCGTTAAAGGCTTCGATACTGCCAATGACCTCCCAGTCGTCCTCACTTTCGGTGCGTCGCACGATTGCCCGTATTACTGCATTCAGGCCAGGGCAATCTCCGCCACCGGTCATTACAAGGATTCTTTTCTTCGCCATTGTTCAGTAATTCTCCTGCCTTTTCAATCTTTAGAATCTACGGCTAGCGCCTATTTGTCAAACGTCATTTATCGATTTTCGGTTTCCGGGCCACTTGCTCCCCGCTGGGTTGACAAGTTGATGGGCGTAAAACAAAGGCCCTGAAATGCTGGTATTGATGGTTTCCTGCCAAACAGTCTAAGGGGGAAGTGTTTTACCGGTCTGGGGAGAGCATCGCCTGCCCACTTCAATCAGTCAGAGGAATGGCTGTTGTGTGGGTAGTGTTAAGATCATTTTAACCGACCGGGTAAAAACAGTTACACTAAAAACAGCTACAAAGGTTTATAGCGTAAAAAGGGTCAGAGAAAAAGGGTTACAGATCGATGCCCCCTGATATACAAGCCTGTGTGCATAAATTTTTGCCCAACAACCCGGCCATCTCCACGGTGGTCATCAAGGTGCTGAAGAATGCCTATCAGGTGCCCACACTGCCTATGGCACTGGTGAAGCAGGTGGTGGAGCGAGCCCTGGAACAGAGCCGCATGCAGGATATGAAGGTGGAGAGTGTTCAGTACGAAGAAAAGTTGTTGGGGTACGCCAACCAGTTGAGGGCTCGGTACAAGGCGCAACTCATTGAAATTCGGACGCGCGGTAAAAAGTGGTAGCGTAGCCCTTGGTCTGACTGGGTCAGTATTTTTGTGGGGAAATTTTGGGTTTAGCGCGGGCAGGAGACTTCTCCACTTTGTGCGGGCATTTGTTATGCTAGGGAGATGTTGAACAAGATGCTGTTATTACTGCTTGGTGGTGGGCTTGGCACAGTGGGCCGTTTTTATCTGGCGGCCTGGGGGCAGGCCCGCTGGGGGACACACATGCCGTATGGCACCTTGCTGGTGAATCTGGTGGGATGTTCTATTTTGGGTGTGCTGCTGGCTGTTTTCGAATCCCGTTTTGGCAGCCTGGATGCCGCGCCTTATTCGCTGCGGGTGTTATTGATCAGTGGTTTTCTGGGTGGGCTGACCACATTTTCTAGTTATGAGCTGGAAACCTTGTTGCTGTTGCGGCATGGGGCGTGGGAGCGAGCCCTGCTCTATGCGGTGGGCAGTGTGGTGTTGGGACTGTTGTTGATGCTGGGTAGTTTTCGTCTGGGTCGGTTGTTGATGGCTGGTCGATTTTAGAGGCTTGCGGAACTGTTGAACCTGGCCGCTTTTTGGTAGTCTGCAGGAGGAATTCCTGTAAATTCGCTTTATCTTTATAGGCTTTTGGCCTGCTTTGGGTAAAATAGCACTTATCTTTTCTAGTATCAGGCGAACCTCACCGCCTGTGCTCTAACCCCAACCATAGGACATTCGCTTTGTATCATGCGTAACTTTCTCGCGTTGCTCGTGACTGGCATTCTGGCCTTGTGCGGCTATGTTTTTGCGGTCACCCAGGATTTACCTCCGGTGGAAAAGGTGCTCAAGGACGGTGTGAATCCGACCCAGTGGACACAGGTATTCGCCTCGGATGGCACGCCGATTATGTCCTTTGGGAAATTTCATCACCAAAATGTTCGCCTGAAAGAAGTGTCGCCCTTCTTTACTGAGGCGTTGATCGCCACGGAAGATCGCCGCTTTTATCAGCATCATGGGGTGGACCCGGTGGCGGTGTTGCGGGCGATTCTGAGTGACCTGAGCCACAAGAAAATTCGCGAGGGTGGCAGTACCATTACCCAGCAGCTGGCCCGGAACGTGTTTTTGAATAATGAACGTTCCTTTTCCCGTAAAATCCGCGAAGCGGCTCTGGCCTGGCAGTTGGAAGACAAGCTGGATAAAAACCAGATTATGGAACTGTATGTGAACAATACCTACTTTGGCGAGGGTGCATACGGGATTAAAGCCGCCAGTGAAGTTTATTTTGGGAAGCCGCCGGGCCGTTTGACTATACCGGAAGCGGCCATGCTGGCCGGGATGCCTCAGGCACCGTCTGGGTATAGTCCTTTTCATAATCTGAAAGGGGCGACAGAGCGTCGCAACGAGGTGCTGCAAAATCTGGTGGAAGTCGGCCAGATTACGGAAGAAGAGTGCCATCGTTTTCAGAAACAGCCGATTCGCCTTAGCTTGAGCGGGCGCAATATGGCTTCATCCGATAAGGCCCCTTTTTTTAACCGTCAGGTGATGGAAAAGGTCATGCGCGATTTCAGTCTGGACGAGCAGTCCTTCTGGCAGAGCGGTCTGAAAATTTATACCACCCTCGACCTGAATGCTCAGCGGCTGGCTGAAAACGCTCTGGTGAGCCAATCAGCAGTGTACGGTCGAACTCGGCTTTCCCAGCAGGCCGCGTTGGTGTCCATAAACCCCAGGACGGGTGCTGTGCTGGCGTATGTGGGTGGGAAGAATTATCAGCAAAGCCAATATGACCGGGTAAAGGATGCCATTCGGTCTCCCGGTTCACTGTTCAAGATTTTTACATACACCACCGCCATTGATCGTGGCTATGAGCCCACGCGGGTGTATCTTGATGAACCGGTCAACATTGGCGGCTGGCAGCCTCAGAACTATGACAAGTCTCATCATGGGTACATGACCATTGCCCGTGCCCTGATTACCTCCAATAATATTGTGGCGGTGAAGGTCATTAGCGAGATTGGTGCCGATGCGGTGGTGCAGATGGCTCAGCAAATGGGGATTCATACCCCGATGGAGTCGTATCTGGGCTTAACTTTGGGAGGCTCCGGAGTGCGTTTGCTGGATATTACGTCAGCTTTTGGCGTGCTTGCCAATCAAGGGGTGCGTGTGGAGCCCTATTCCATTCGCAAGATTGTGGATGACGCCGGACATGAGATTTACCGGGAATTACCGGTGCGGACCAATGTGTTAAACCGCACGACGGTTGATACCATGGTGAAGATGATGGAGGGCGTCATTGCGCGTGGTACCGGGCGCCCGGCCAGTATTGGCCGCCCGATGGCCGGTAAGACCGGTACCAGCGATGATTATCACGATGCCTGGTTTGTCGGGTTTACCCCGGATGTGGTGACGGGCGTTTGGGTGGGTAACGACAATAACACCACCATGCCTAAAATGACCGGAGGCACTCTGCCTGCAGCCATCTGGCGAAATTATATGGGCCCATACGAGGCCAGTAAGCCGATTCAGGATTTTGATCTGGCTTATAGCAAACCCTTGATTGACGAGGACTTTGTGAACTTCAATATCAAAAACCTGAGCGACAAGGAAACGGCCAGTGGCGCGCCCGTGGCGCAACAAGATCCCGTTGTAGATCCGCTTCAACCCACCCTGGATATGGGGCCGGGTAATGGGAATATGGGTTCCGCTCCGGTTGATGACGCGCAGGCCAATGGCAGCCCGGGCAATACTGACGGCACGGTTTCGCCGGATGCTGTAGGCCGGCCTTTGGTGACACCGATTCAGATGGACACCCAGGAGTCGGCTCCTGCACCGCAACAGCAGCCCATGCCGGGCTATGGGGTCATTCCCATCGAGCGGTCCCGTCGTGCTCGTGTGAGTCCGCCCGAAACACAATCACTGGATGCGCCGCCGCTACCCGGTGGTGATTCGACCCGGAGTCGCAGCTACTAATCCAGTGATATGTCGTAATTTACCCTGAAACGCGTCTGGTTGACCCGGGCTTTGTCTCGCTATGGCGCGATGCCCAGTCGTGACAGGCTGTTAATAATGTCATTGCTGGTGTTCAGGTTGGGGTAGCTCGCAATTTTGTTCATGAAGATCTGTTGTTCACTACCCGGCTCAGCCACGCCGTCGATTCGGGATGCGACCCGGAAGCCAATGACATCGGCCATGCCCTCTTCGGTTTGTGAGTTACCATCCCCTTCGGTCGCGGCATGAACCAGTTCGTGCACTACTGTTTTATCAAAGTTGGGTGCATTCGGGCTGATAATAATGGTTTTGCTGCTAGGGATGGTTACTCCGTTGATGGAGTCGGCATCTTTTGGACCTGCATCTTGAGCGCCTGCCTGAGAGGGATCGCCTACCTGGATTTTATAGCCCTTGGCTAGTGCGGCTTGCAGGAGCTTGGCGCCATCCGGATCCTGGGCGATTTTGCTTAAGGTCGTGTTCAGGCGTTGTTTTTGGCTGCTGTCCGCGGTCGCGTTACGGCTTTGGACTTTGGCTGCAAGGCTTTTGGCGGCCGCAGTCGAGGGTGCTCCGGCGACTTGTCCGCCAGGGCCTTTCTTATTAATCAGTGAAGCCACAACGCTGCTTAACATGGAGAGCACTTGAGCAAAGGCGGAGCTGGGCGTGCTTGATGAACTCGGTAAGCCGGGAAGTGGATTGAAACTATTCAGACTGTTAGCACTGTTCAGCCCGCTGAGAGCAGAAAAGTTTGTGCCTAACTGCTGTCCCAGATTGTTATTTAAGCCAGAAAGGGCACCATTTGCACCAAAAGTAGGCAAGCCAGGAATGGGGGCAGTGACGTCCCCCTGGACGGCTGCTGCTGGCTTTGAGTGACATTGACCGCCCGAGGGCTTCTGTGTGTTGACACCTGAGGTGCCTGGCATTTTGGAGGTCATTGGGGTGATCATGGCTCTCTCCTAATCGGTGTGATGCGCTTTTGAAAATTTGAAAAAATGGATCAATCCAGCAGGGCTTTGCTGATGTGATTCAGGGAAGGCAAAGCCGAAATATTAAAAGTCTCTTTTTAAATAAAAACAATCATTTATGACCGTTTGCCTTTTGGAGAGGACTTGTTGATGAAACGTTACCTAATCGTTCGGGAAGAATGCACAAATTCCCACAGAGAGCGCGGTTTTTATGACTTGAATCTCACGGTGTGCGGCGTTGTTACAATTCGAAAGCCCGGTTGGGATTTAGGGTGTTTTCCGGCGAGAACGGCGCGCTAAAGCAGGGGGAGTTTGAGTTGTTCGTATATTTTGCGAAAGTTGCGGCGGTGCAGCGGCGTAATGCCCAGCGTTTGTATCCCCTGAATGTGTGCGGGCGTGGGATAGCCCATATTGACCTCCCAGCCGTAGCCTGGATGCGACTCCGCGAGTGTTTGGATCATGGTGTCTCGATAATGCTTGGCGATCACGGAGGCGGCTGCAATCGCCGCTGAACAGCCATCCCCCTTGATAATGGCCCGCTGGCGGTCCTGTCGATAATCGGGAATGACGGCCTTGCCATCCATCAGCAGAAACAGGTCATCGCAGCCCGGTGTTTGACCGGCCTGGTCACATAGTGCTTGTAATGCTCGATAAACAGCCAGTAGTGAGGCATAGTGGATATTCAGCTCATCCACTTCGTGCTTTTCGGCCTCACCAATGCCAGTCAGACAAAACGACTGGATGGCCTCGGCCAGTTCAGCCCGCACGGGTGCCTTGAGCTTTTTGGAGTCATCCAGCCAGTTCAGCAGTCGCTTTTGTTCTTTGTTCAGCTTGCGGGGCAGGCAGACTGCGCCACCCACCACGCTCCCAATCAGACTGCCCCGGCCCACTTCATCCATGCCAATCAGTTGGCAGTCGGGGGAGAGTTCGGCTTGAATGCGGCGGTCAAAGCGTATCAGGGCGTCGAGTTTACTCGCCTTCCGCAGTCGGGACTTCGGTTTGTTCGGGTTGAGTGAGGGGCTCTTGCTCTCTTTCGGCGCTTGGATGGTTTTGGGCATGTTCCAGCGTAATCCTTCCCATACGGGCATGTCGAAAATCAGTCAGTAACGCTTGCGCGGTGCGCAGTAGATCCAGAGTGTGGGGACCATGCTTGCTGGCCAGCTTGTAATTGCGAGCCTCGGCAATGCTTTCCAGCGAGAGGCTCTGTCCTTCGGTGAGCTTGAAGTACTGGCACAACAGGCCGGGGTACAGTCCCTCAATGGTTTCAATCAGGAAGCGTGCAATTTCCTCTTCATCAAATGCGGCATCGCCAATAGAGCTAACGGTGGCCAGAAAGGCACCCGCCAAAGGGGAGTCCAGTACTGGCGGGATGACCCCAGGGGTATCCATCAGCTCCACTTCGGAATGAATGCGCACCCATTGGGTGCTTCGAGTGACACCCGCGCGGTGTCCGGTTTTGGTTTTCTTGCGTCCCACAATGCTGTTGATGAGTGTGGACTTGCCCACATTGGGCATGCCCGCCACCAGCACCCGAATGGGACGCCGTTTGCGTCCTCGGGCGATCATTTTTTGCATGGTGGCCTCGCCCAGAATCTGGATTTGTTGAACAAGCTGGGCTTTGCCCTGGGCGCTTTTGGCGTCGTAGAGCATGGCTTTTTGGGTGTCGGTGGTCATGCTTTTCAGCCAGCGGCGATTTTGGATCATATCGCCCAAATCGCTCTTGTTCAGAATCATCAGGGTGGGTTTGTCCCCAATTTTGCGAGCCAGACGGGGATTGGTGGTTGCCAGCGGAATGCGGCAATCCACCACCATCACCACGACATCGACCAGCTTGAGCAGTTCGCCCAGCTGACGTTCGTACTTGGCAATGTGACCGGGATACCACTGAATAGAGGGTTGCATGGGGGGAGCATCCTGATGGATAAACAAAAAACGAAGAGAACGGGCTCTTCGTTTTTTGCTGAATGTTTGTAAGGTTTATTTGTTGATGGTTTTTTCGCGAATACGAGCCGCTTTACCGGTGCGTTGACGCAGGTAGTACAGCTTGGCGCGACGAACATCGCCACGGCGCAGCACTTTAATGCTTTCCACTTTAGGGGAGTGCAGCAGGAAGACCCGTTCCACACCAACGCCCTGGAATACACGACGAACCGTGACTGTTTTGCTGACGCCAGCGCCAGCCAATTTGATGACCACGCCTTCGTAGCCCTGCAAACGCTCTTTGTTGCCTTCCCGGATGCGAACCATGACTTTCACGGTATCGCCGGGGCTCACTTCAGGCAGATCGGCCTTCAGGTACTCTTGCTCAATCTCTTTAACCAAGTCGATTTTCATAGTGAGGGGGTCCTTCTGATTTTAGGTAGTCTTGAAATGCCAGAGGCGAGAGGAGCCGGGGCTCAACGCCGGGAAGCTTGTTTCACCGGATGAATGGTGGTGAGGTCATACTATCGCGGGCCATGAAAGGCAAAAGAGATTATTTATCCCAATTATAGTTTTAGTAATGTATTGCAAATCCCCCTCAGCCGTCAAGGGATCGCTAGGTTTACCAGAACACCGGACTTTGAGTCAGCTTCCAGATCCAGCAGGCGATCAGGGTCAGTAGGATTAGCGCCAGCACCCGTTTGTTCTGGAGTAGGCGCAAGCTGGCTTGGGTCAGAGCCGGGCGAAGCAGGCCGGATAGTGCAATCCACCAGGTTGCCGCATAAAAAGGAATCCCCAGCAGATGATACTGTAAGGCGGTTTGCCAGTCTCCCTGACTGAGACGGGCGAAGCTGCGCGTCATGCCGCAAAACACACAGGGCAGGCCGGTACAGCGCTGAAACAGGCAAAGCGAATGGCTATGAATATTCCTGAAGATCGGAAAACTGGCCGCTTTGGGGCCCCATGTGGGAGCCCAAAGGTTAAGCAACTCTGAGACGTTAACGTACGGCAGGTGTGGAATCTTGAGATCACGGCCCATCAGCCCGGCGTAAATCAGCATCACCCAGGCCAGTATGACTAAGCCACGGTACTTTGCGGCAGATGCCACGGGTAACGGGATGGTGGCATTGGTGGTTTGAGCAGCTGGGGCGTGCATCGGTCAATCCATGGGACAGGCTGGCATATGGATTCCATTATAGGTCTAAACTCCGCCTAAGGTGATTGATGATGAAGGCGTGCTGCTCAGGGCCTCGTCGATGAGGCATGCTTGGAGGGAGAATCGCCGGATTGGATTTGCGATGCTGTTTACGGTGCAATGGTCTGCTTGGCCGTATCCATCATAGCGTTCAGTTCATTATCCGACAGGATGACCCGTTCTTTGACCAGCGTCGGATCTTTGGGTTTTATCACTGGGTCGTTCTCGGGTGCAGAAATTTTGCTGGCATCATGATCGACCTTCGCGGAATTTAATGTGTTGTTCAAGCGGTCTGCAATGTCTTTGGTGGAATCTTTGGGCGGTCCATAGGTTTTGATGTGGAGCATTTCTTTCATGTTGACCAGAAAGCGTTCAGTCGAAATAGAGCCGCTGTTCACGTATTTTTCCGTAATCACGGTAATTTCATCCAGGCTGGTTGTGGCGTTGTAGGTTTTGCAAATGGTATCGTAGTGCTTGATGTATTTCACGATATTAAGGACATGATTGGCCATTTTGTCCTGCTTGGGCTCAGGGAGCACGTAGATATAGTTAATGGCCTTGTGGAGCGTTGGGTTATGGTCGTAAGCCCGGCGGCGCTGTTTGGATTTGTGCATGCCCATGACTTTTTCACTGCCAATGCTTCGCAATGAATCCTTGAGTTCCATCACCTTGAATTCCTGGTTGGCCAGGGTGATGATGGAATCTCCAACAATGGTGGTTACAGGATCCGGTAAGTCGGTGAGTACGGTAATGGCCTCGGCGAGTGAGGGTTGCCGTTCGTACCATCGCTTTGGTATCGTGGATTCTGCATTCTCGTGATTTTTCATAATGGCGAGCTGCCTATCTGCATCAGCATTCAAATAAGTGTGAACAGTGCCAGAAGGGATGGCTTCTTGTTGTGAGATAAATGCCCGAGATCAGGTTAATTTAATCCTGATGTTAAGAACTTGGAACATCGCAGCGAGGGTGAGCAGGCAATTGTCTGGGTGGCGGGTGTGAATGGTTGGATGCCGTATAAATTTGTAAAACCGTATATTTGTTCGGTACAGAATAGATCTTAGCTTTTATAGTGAAGGTCTACGTTGGTTGAATCAATTCGCTGAACCTCTGCCCGAATGTTTGGGGAGGTTCTTTTTTTGGGGGGGGATTTAAGAATGGCAGTTGAAATGCCCTAGAGGCTGCCTGAATGTTTGCTTTAAAGGGAAAGTACTTAAACTGGGGCGGGAAACACGCGATGTTTTGCCATGCCTGACAGCAGCATGCTGAAGAATGCGTTGGCGTCTCGCTCCAGAATGTCTCGCTCAAGGCGTGGGCTCAGGGGTGGCATAAATGAGACTAAGCCGTATTCAATCATTTGGGCATAACGCGCGTAATCGGGATGAGCCGGAATTTCCTGACCCAGTGCGGCTTGTTCCAGTAGCTCGGTATAAAAGGTAGTTCTCGCCTTGAAAAAGTTTTCCATTTCCAGTCGCGTACGCTTGCTGTAGTTTTCCAGCGAAGGGACGCTATACTTGAAATCCCTGGCCCGGTCATAGTTACTCAGGATGTTGAACAAGATTACCTGTTTCAGGGTTTCCAGACGGCCTACTTTGGATTGTTTGGCAATGTCCCGCATATCAGTGAGAACCTGGTTCAGGTAGCGTTCAATGCTGGCCATCAGGATGTCTTCCTTGCCGCCGGAAAACTCCAGATAAATGGTCGCACGTGGAATGCCCGCCTCTCTGGAAATGTCTTCCATCGTGGTTTTTTCCAAGCCATAGTGGTTGAAAAGCCGATCGGCTGCTTGCAGGATTCGCTCTTTGCGATCCAGGATGATTTTCTTTCTTGCCATATTTAAATTGTTGTCAATTTGAATGCAAATGTCAATAATTGAATGAGCGGCATTTGGCCTGAATCTCGCTTCTTCGCTTGGTTCAAGGGGAGTAGGCTGAAAGCGGGTATGATTTGGCGAATGGCTGACTTTATGGCAGACTAGCTGCTTATTGGGTCAGTCAGTGAAGATAGAATGAGCTCTGTTACTCGGGAGTTGCCCGTCAATCGACACAACCCCTTTAAACTTCAGTCATCCCCGCCGAAGCCTCAGGCTTCTGCCGATTTCATGCGTTCCGGTACATCTTTGGGGCAACGAAATGCGCCGTTGACATCGGTTAAAGTGTCCGGCAGTGCAACCCAAGACCCCGCCATCCACAGGCATCAGGCCAGAGCCTTGCGTCGTCAGCAGTATTTACAACGGCGTCAACGGGAGTGGCAGGCCTTGCTAAAAGGCGCTTTGCAAGGTTTATCCATTTTACTGCTGGTGTTGGTGTTGATCCCGTCTCCGGTGCAGAAACAGCTTTCCCGGCAACTTTTTACCTGGAATCGGCCTGCCCCTGAAGTGGCATTGCCACCCTTGCCTCTCGCTTATGATTATATTTCCTCTCCCTTTGGGCGTCGCTGGGGTCGCCAGCATCAGGGGATTGATTTCGCCGCTGCCGTGGGTGAGCCGATTTATGCCTCTGGCGCGGGCACCGTCATCCATTCGGGCTGGGAGGCCGGATATGGCAAGAGCGTGGTGATTGATCATGGTGACGGTATGGAAACCCGTTACGGACATTGTTCTCGCCTTCTGGTTAAAGCCGGAGATACTGTTCCCAAGGGTGGCCTGATTGCCCAGGTAGGCTCTACGGGGCATTCTACTGGGCCGCATTTGCACTTTGAGGTGATTATTGACGGGGTGCGTAAAAACCCGGCCTGGTACTATACCTTTACCCCTGAGCCTTCCACTCATCTGGCCAGCGCGCAGCCCTGATTTTATTCTGTGCCCTGTGAAAAACGCCCAAACCATGAGTCTGGGCGTTTTTAAGTGTTTGAGGAATGAGTGCTAGGGGGTGGGTTTTTAGTTGACGCCCAGCAGTTCTACTTCAAATTTGAGGGTGGCGTTGGGCGGGATGACCGGAGGGGCGCCATCCGGGCCGTATGCTTTTTCCGGCGGGATGGTCAGGATGCGTTTGCCACCCACCTTCATGCCCTCAATGCCTTTTTCCCAGCCTTCAATGACTTGGCCCGAACCCAGTTTGAAGCTGAAGGGTTCGTTGCGATCGTAGGAGCTGTCGAACTTGGAGCCGTTGCTGGCCAGTGTGCCCAAATAGTTTACTGAAACAGTATTGCCCTTTTTGGCCACGGCGCCATCGCCTTCGCGCACGTCTTCAATCTGGATGCCACTCACGGTGCGTGCTGCGCTGTTAGCCGTTGTCTCGCTGGGGGTAGCCGCTGCGGGATTGGTGGTTGCAGGCGCCTGGGCCGTTTTATTTTCACAGGCGCTCAGGCTGAGTACGGTGCTGCTGGCCAATGCCAGAATGGCAAGGCTTTTCCAGGATGGTTGCTTCATAGGGGATCCTCTCTCTCTTCAACAATAGTCAATTGAACGTATACAATTTCCACGGATTATACAGGTGAGTCTCAGACTGTTAGTTTAGGGGAAAAGTCCACCAAAAATAAAGCAGCCCGAAATTGTCGATTTTGTCATCTGGCGCAGGGTGTGCACAAAGCCTGAATTGTCCAGGACGATGAACAAGGCCATGCGCTCACCCTGTTTCAGATTGAAAACCACTTGCGCTTTAGACAATGTTTTCCTTGAGTGCCTTGATGGCCGCTTGTACGCGGTCGTTCACGCAGAGCTTGTTTAGAATGCTGCCCACATGCGCTTTGGCCGTGTGGATGCTAATGCAGAGGTCCTCAGCAATTTCCGGGTTGCTTTTACCGGCCACGATCAATTGCAGCACTTCCAGTTCCCGCTCAGTCAACTGGGATTCGGGGTTATTTTCTGCGAACGTCTGGCGTTTGTGCAGGTTCAGCGAAGTGGGGTCATTAACCAGCGTCAGCACCATGGAGGCAATGGCCGGATCGAGCCAGACTGCACCGTCCAGCACCGTTTCAATCACATGCACCAGTCGTTCCGGTTTCACATCTTTCAGCACATAGGCTTGTGCGCCTGCGCCCAGTGCGGCAATCACTTCCTGTTCCTCGTTATGAGAGGTCAGAATGATGATCTTGATTTCCGGCCAGCGCTTGCGGACTTCCTGGGCCATTTCGATGCCATTCATCCCCGGCAAGCCCAGATCCAGCAGTAATACTTCCGGGACCTGATTCGCGATTTTAATCAGCGCCTCTTCCGCAGATTCTGCCTCTCCAATAAATTTGATCTGGGGAAACTCGCTAAGCACGGCCATTAGGCCCATGCGGGTCAGGTGATAATCTTCCACGATAAATAATTGGATCACTTTGGTTTCGGTTGCAGTTGAATTTTGCACGGTAAACCACCATTTCAAGCTTAAGTTATAACGAACTGACTCAATTTTAGTTGGGTGTATTATACGTTTATCCCGGCATCATATACAACCGCGCGCCATATTTGCTAATATAAGGGCGAGAATCAAGCGGAAGTTTTTACTTTTGTTCTTTAAGCCAGAGCTTGAGACGTTTTAGGTGTTTTTGAATCTGATGCATGAGAACCAAAATGCATGAGCAAGCAGTTGAATGAGATTTAAAAGAATACTGGTGATCCTCATCGGGATTGCTTTGTTTGACCCTGTGCTGGGCTTGAATGGCTGGGCGGCGCGCAAGTATTACCCGCCCGGTTTTAAGCCACCGGCGGATCAAAGCTTGATCCCCTTGCCACCTGCTGTTGAAACGTCCCCTAAAACCCCGGTGATGCCTCCCTCTGCGGTAGGTGGCAAGCAAATCATTATTAAAACCGTTCCCGTGACCGTGGAAAAAACGGTTACGGTGCAGGCCAAGCCCAAGGATCCGCTCTTGGTGCTGATGGAGCAGCACAGACACTTCGATGCCTTGCGGCTGTTGGATGAGCGCCTGAAAAAATCACCCAATAATGTCATTCTTCAGTTGTACCGTGGGGAAACACTGCGGGATCAGGGTGCTTTTGATAAGGCTTTGGAGCAGTATTCGGTGTTGCTGGATAAAAATCACAGCAAGGCGGTCCGTGCGGATGCACAGAACGGTATCGGCTGGACTTACTATGAGAAGGCTTTGCACGAACGCCAAATGGGGAACTTGATGGCGGGAAATGCCAGTTTGCATTCCGCCGAGATGGCCTTTCGACAATCGACCAGCCTGGCCCCGCAAAAACCCTATGCGTGGTCGGGGCTGGGCGAAGTGGCGCTGGTCAATAATCAGCTTCCGGCTGCCGAGTTTTATATCAAGAAAGCCAATAAACTGGGCCCTAACGTTCTGGTGGTTCAGTTGGCGACTGCGGATTTGCTGCTCGCCCAAAAACGGCCGGAAGAAGCGTTACAGGTGTTATACGGCATTAAAAAAATGACCACCCGCGAGCCGGATGTGTATGTCCTCTTGGCGCGTGCCTCGTTGGATGTGGGCAAAGTGGATGATGCCATTATTAATCTGAAGCAACTGCTGGAGCTGGAGCCGGATCATACCGAAGCCCTGAAATTGTTGAGTTTGTCCTACGAGCGCAAAATGAAGCCCGAGGATGCGGAAGTTGCCCTGGAAAAGGCGATTTCCCTGAACCCGATGGACGTGAAGTCGGTGACGGCCTTGCTGCGTATTTATGAGCAACGGGGCGAGTCGGATCGCATGATTCTGGTGTTAAAAACCCTGTTGAAAGACCATCCGGGGCATGGTGTTTATGGCCTAGCCTTGTTGGAGCTGCTGGCCAAACAGGGGCGCTGGGATGAGGTGGTGTCGGAAGGGTCTGCAATAATTGAGGCCAGTCCGGCCATAAGCAATCCGGAACAGGCTTTGCCCGGTAATCTGGCGTTCTCTCCCTCCGAGCAAGCGCTGGCCCTTCAGGATTGGTCGCAGGACCGTGCGATCGTCTCTGTTTTCTCGCGCGCCGTATATCAAAAAAACCGGGGTGTTCTGGATCGACGGCTGATTGATCGGGACCCAGCCGTGGCAAAGGCGCAGCGCTTTGCTCAGGTGGATTTGCGTCAGGCGGAAAAATCCACGGATGATTTTAGCGGCCTGACCAGTCGTTTGGCGTTGTTGTTCATAGATTCCACCGCAACGGTGCCTCCCTTGCCGGCGAATTGGCAGCCACCTGCTCAGGCTTTGCCTTTGGCCATTCAGGTGCCTTTTTTGCAAGGCGATCAGCAGCATCATGAGCAGTGGTTGACGCAACAGGCTCATGATTTATCGACTGTTTTGCCCGTGGCCAGGCAGCTCTATGATTTGGGTGATTATACCGGGGCATTGCGCTTGCTGGAATTTTATCAGGGCAAGGTGCCCACGGATTTGGGCGCTCGCCAGCTGAAGACCAAAATTACCGATGATCAGCAGGCCTTGAGTCAACAGTTGGCCATTCTAGGGATGTTGCCCCGCCGGATGCCTGATGCATATTGGCAAAAAACGGCTAGTGAGATCTTAAGGCTGGGTCCTGCCAGCGGTGAGGCTTATGCGGTTGTTGGCACCGCCCTGGAAAAGCGACATCATCCTGAACTGGCCTTGATTCAGATGCGACGGGCGGTTCAGTATGCACCTACACCCCAAGATCGGGAACGCTGGACGCGGCAGATGAAAAAAATTGCCCGAAACGTGGGACACCGTTAGGGGAAGTAATCGGCTGCGGGTGGCCTTGCTGGCCTTAGGGTGTGAATAGGGTTTCTTCCTGGGGCGCTCTGGGCTGGGATGCTTCGGGAGGGGTGGGTGCGGTGTGGGAGGACTTTTTGCTGGTGGGTTTGTCCAGTTGTTGCACCAGCGGCAGGGTGAGGATAAAACGAGTTTCCACATCCGGCTGGCTCTCGGCCCAGAGCTTGCCGCCGTGGAGTTCTACAATGCGTTTGGAAATATAGAGCCCCAGCCCGGTGCCAATTTGCTTGAATTTGCGGGAAATGGAATAGTATTTATCAAAGATTTTGGGCAGATCTTCAGCGGAGATGCCCTTGCCCTGATTGGTGATTTCTACCAGTAGCCGACTGCCTTCATGCGCGCCATCTTTCATGTTCAGCACATCACTATAAATACTGACCCGAATGGGGGTGAGTTTGCGACTGTAGCTGATCGCGTTAGAGAGAATATTATGAAACACGCGTTTCATCTGGATGGCGTCAATCCAGACGTCAGGCAAGTCCAGGGCTGCATCCAGCTCTAAGGTGACCTCTCGTTTTTCGGCCAGTGGCTGCAAGGTGGTCATGACATCCTTGGCCAGTTGGGCGAGCTGCACGCGCTGGCGATGGAGTGTGACATGTGCCGATTCCAGCTTGTAGAACAGGAGGGTGCTGTTCACCATATCCAGCAGGTCCTGTACGCTTTCCTTGGCGCCCAGCAGTAATTTTTTCTGATCCTCGTTGATGACGCCGACTTTGCCGGTTTCCAGTGTGTCCAGCACCATTTGCTGTGCCAGCAGCGGGGTTTTTAAGTCGTGGGTTAGCGTGGCCACATAGGTCTCTTTCACCCGGTCCAGTTCTTTGCTGGTGGAGACATCGCCCAGTACGCAGATAAAACCTTCTTCTTTCTTGCCGTTAATGTCCTGCGTAATTTTAGAGGCATTCAGGCGCAAGGTTTTGGGCGTTTCCTCGTTGGCGGGATGCAGGATGCGGGTTTCCAGCACATCGGGTAAATCTGCCCC
This sequence comes from Vampirovibrio chlorellavorus, assembly GCA_903866275.1. GTDB lineage: Bacteria > Cyanobacteriota > Vampirovibrionia > Vampirovibrionales > Vampirovibrionaceae > Vampirovibrio > Vampirovibrio chlorellavorus_D. The sequence continues at coordinate 32,681 of CAIPMU010000003.1, forward strand.
AAAGTTGGAGCCGGTGCAAAGGAGATGGGATAACTCGCCGCATTTTTTCAGGTTGGGGCATTGGCATTCAAACAGTTCAAAGAATGTTTGTTGCGATAATTCTTCTTCGCTTTGGCCGAGCCATTGGCGCACCAGCGGGTTGGTAATTTTGAGCCGCAGTTGATGATCCAGCAATAAAATGCCATCGGGCGAGGCTTCAAAAATGGTTTCAAACTGTTTCTGGGCCTCTTCCAGATCGCTTTTGTGTTTTTTTGAACTCAGCACAATCATGGTCATCAGAATCAGGATGAGCAGGCCGCCGAGCCACAGGCTGCCACGCTGCAATAGCAGCGTTTCGCTGGGTGGATTAACGGGATTGAGCAAAATGCGCCACGGCTGGCCGAGCAGATCGATGCGAAATTGGGACACGTCCGGGTCTTTGGTATCAATATTTAGATTGCCAAACAGCCGCATGCCGTCCGGGTCAATCATTTGAATTTGATACTGGGAGAAAGATTGCCCCAGCGGCTGCCAAATTTGATCCAGTGAAATTTCCCCGGCGGCATAGCCCAGAAAATCCCGATTATGATTGCGGTAAATAGGAATAAAGGCCCAAAAGCTGCGAGAGTGATTTAAAAAAGGAATGAGCCTTGAAGTAGAAGGGCTTTGTGCCAGCTTGGCGTCTTTAAGGGCCGCCACCATCGCCGTTTGCTTGCTGAGGGAATAACCATACAGGCCCGTGTTTTCCGGGGACAAGGGATAAACCTGCTGAATGGTCAGGCTGGGATCAATATATAGGAGCCGCTGAAAGCCGTGCAGCGTGGAGGTAATGGATTGCCCGTACTGCTGGAAATCGTAATGGGTAATATCGGTAAAATTCTGGTAAATGACTTTTAATGCAATCAGGGCGGTTACATGCTCTTCTAGCGAGGATTGTACCTGGGCCTGTAAACGTTCTGCGGTTAATTTTTCCCGGTAATGCTGGTCTTTTTTAAACCCTTGTACCAATATGGCATCCACAAACATGATCAAGGATAATCCTGCCAGAATCAGCAGTATTAGTTCCTTATAGCGCACCAGTCGTTTCAAAAAGCCCATGAATGATTCCGTTCTGGGTTGTGATCACTTGAAGCGTTGATTATAGCTTACAAGGCATCCCGCTTAAAGCCTATTGCTCTAAAGTCTAGCTTTGCTCAGGCATGTAAGCTTTGCTGGCGTTCCGAATCTGGAAATATCGGGCTAGTCCAGAGATTCCGGGCCGGTAATCAGGCGTGCCCCCTGGCGACGGGTGAGTAAGGTCCAGCCCCATTGGAACATGACCAGTAAGCGGTTATCGAATTCCACCAGATTCATCACATGCACAAAGGCCCAAATCAGCCAGGCCAGAAAGCCGCTCAGCTTAAAGGCGTGCAGGTCGGCGACCGCTTCTTTCATGCCAATCACGGCCAGACTGCCTTTATCCACATACTGGAAGGTCGGGGTTTGTGTGCCCTTAATTTGACTTAAAATAAATTTGGCCAGAAATTCGCCTTGTTGAATGGCCACAGACGCGACACCGGGCAGCGGTCGGCCATCCGGTGTATGGGTGTAACAGGATAAATCACCCAGTACAAAAATATCCGGGTGCTGGGGTAAGGATAAATTGGATTCAACCAGAACGCGACCGCTTCGGTCCAGGGCGCAACCTGTTGCCTGCGAGAGGATTTCGCCCAGTTTGGATGCCTGTACGCCAGCGGCCCATAATACGGTGCCGCACCCAATTTGCTCGCTCGTTTCTCCACACGATAAAGTGATGCTGTGGGGTTGAATATCGGTCACTGCCGTTTGGGTATGAATGGAAACCCCCAGCCGGGTCAGTGATTCGGTGGCTTTTTGAGACAGGGATTCGGGATATGTGGAGAGAATGCGAGGCCCCATTTCCACCAGTAAAATTTTGGCCTCTCGGCAATTCACTTGCCGAAAATCGGGCGAGAGAATCAGATGCGAAAGCTCTGCCAGTGCGCCTGCCAGCTCGACGCCAGTAGGCCCCCCGCCCACAATGGCAAATGTAATTAAGGCCTGCTGCTGAACGGGATCGGTTTCTTTTTCGGCCGCTTCAAAATTCAGAAAAATTTGACGGCGGATATTCAGCGCGTCTTCCACGGTTTTCAGGCTGTAACTGTGTTCAGCCCATTCGGGGTGTCCAAAATAGGTGGTGGTGCCGCCGGTGGCCAGAACGAGCAGGTCGTAGGAGAAAGGGGTGGCTTCGTCTCTCAGGGTCAGGGTACGGGACTGTGGGTCAATGTTGATGACTTCATCCATACGCACGGTGATATTGTTAAACCCGCGCAGTACAGACCGCAAGGGCGAGGCAATCTCGCCGGGAGAGAGGCTGCCTGTGGCGATTTGATACAACAAGGGCTGAAACAGGTGAAAGTTTCGGCGGTCGATCAAGGTGACCCGGACCGCCTGGTTGCCCAGCGTCTTGGCGGCGTATAGCCCGCCAAAGCCTCCGCCCACGATGACGATATGGGGGCGAGAGTCAGTATGGAGAGAGGGCGTGGGTGACAGTGTTGGTGACATCGTTTTGCTCCTGAGGGCGTTCAGGGTCGTATGATGGGTTGTTCCAGTTCCGCTTTAGAACGATATACTCTCATCATACGACTGGAAAAGCCATTGCATAGTAGTCAGTTGACCATGAGTCGGAGGCTATCCACTAGAACGATCATGAGAGTGACATGGCATGCCACAAAAAAGATCGGGGGGATTACTTTTGGGATGATTTCTGTAAAAATAGGGCTGCAGACTGGCGCGGGCAAACGTCCCGAACGGTAGCTTGCATTGGCGATGGCAAATGATTCGGGAGGCGTTTTACAATGATCAGCTTGCGGCAACGAAACGAACGGGGACAGACCCAGATTGACTGGCTGAAAAGTTACCATACGTTTTCCTTTGGCGATTATTTTGATCCCCGGCACATGGGCTTTAGTGATTTGCGGGTGATTAACGATGACTATGTGGCGCCCGGTCAGGGTTTTGCCACGCATGGCCATCAGAATATGGAAATTGTGACCTATGTGCTGGAAGGCACGCTGGCCCACAAGGACAGTCTGGGCAATGGCTCCCTGATTTTGCCGGGCGAAGTGCAACGCATGTCGGCGGGTACGGGCATTCGCCACAGTGAATTTAACCCCTCGGAAACTGATCCGGTGCATTTACTCCAAATCTGGATTTTGCCGGAACGGCAGGGGATTACGCCCTCCTACGAGCAAAAAAGTTTCCCGCTGGCAGAGCGGCAAGGGCGCTGGCGTCTAGTAGTCTCGCCGGATGGTCGTGATGGCTCGCTGACCATTCATCAATCCGTGGAAATTTCGGTGGCCACCATCAGCACGGGCGAAACGCTGACGTATCAGCCTCAGCAGCCGGATCGTGCTTGCTGGCTGCATGTGGCCACCGGCGTGGTGCAGGTGAACGGTCGCCTGTTGGAAGCCGGGGACGCTTTGGCAATTGCTGCTGAAACACCAGAAGCCTCTGAATCTGTTGAGCCTTTGCAACTGGAAGGCATGAGTCGCGATGCGGAAGTGTTGCTATTCGACTTACGAAAGCCCGGTGCATCGCAGCAATAGCAGCTCGCAGTTCAACGCACAAAACCGGAAGCCGTTTTGACTGGGCTGAATCCGGTGACTATTGCCTCGCGACTGCAGTGCGATTGATGGGCAGCGTTTGATTATTTTGGTGCAGCCGTTGCGCCAGTTTGCGCGAGAAATATTCAGCCCCGGTGGGGGTTAGGTGTCGGGGATCCGCGAAGAATCCGTCCGTGCTGAGGGCTTGACTGGCTGGCGTCTCCGCATTGAGATCAATGAAGGGTGTCGGGTGTTTGCGCAATAACTGGCGCAATCCGGCCTGATAATTGGCGTGCAGCGGGGAGTGATTAAACTCCTGTAAAAAGGCGGGGTGATTGGGCCAGCTCACCAGCACCACGGGAATACCTTGTTGCTGGCAGTACGTTAATAAGGTGTCCAGTTTGTCAAAATAGACGGCGGGTTGTTGATCGATATAATATTTGCGCGCTTCGTTCACGCTGCGGCGAATACCTGCCGGGGTCGTCATATGCGGGCTTTGGGGCTTGGGATACCAGCCTTGCGCCATCCATGCGGGGGGGGGTGAACTTTCCGGGGATTCGTCACTTTCGGCGGCCGGGCTGTTTTCCCCGGCATCCGCAACGTCGCTGGTTTCGAGGGATGTATTGGGATTGGCCTCGGCCGGGGCAATGAATCGCTGAAAAATCCCTACGCGATCCAGACTGATTTTTTCGCTGATTTTTTTGATCACGTTCACGGGAGAAAACGTATAGCGATACTGCCGCAAGCTGCTCAAACCGGACAGCAGAAGCTCCTGTTTCACGTTATCGGCCAACAAGGGATGGCTCAAATAGGTCGGCGTGAGCTTGGGGCTTTGCTCAATCAGGGTGCGGTAATACAGCGCCGGGAGAAAATACAGGGCCGCGTTTTTCTCCTGAATGGAAGGGCTGAGCTCCACCAGCACCAGTTGGGGCTTGCCGTAGCGGTGCTGGTGATATTGCAGATACGCCTGCATAATATCGTAGCGATTATTGGGCAAGCCTAAGTTAAAACTGCGAAGTGTGTCTGGGTGTGGGATGAAGGCGGCCTGCTCTAATGCTTTGTCAAACACAGCGGGGATAAATCCGTTGTTGGTTTGCGAGGTGCCTAAAAATAAAATATTCGGGGGCTGATTTTGCTGCGGCTTGAGCAAGGCCAGTTTGGCCGGTAAAAAATTGCCGTAGCTAAAGTTAAATTTAGCGTTCAAAGGGGAATAGGTCACGCCCAATGAGAAACAGATATTAAACAGCGCAAACCCTAAAACACCCAACGTAATAGGGCGAAACGCCTTATTAAGCAGGGTTTGCGAGAGAAGTTTCTGTATTTTTAGTAGAGGGCTCAATAAGGCGCGTAATGCAGGCATGTGAAAGACTCTTAAAACTGGAAGTAAATAAATTGCTGAGAGGACTGCCCGCCGAGGGTAATCAGGCAGTATAAAAAGACGCCGTAGGCGGTGGCAATGCCCGCTTCTCGCCAGAGGGGATGGTGCAGTCGTGGTTGAAAATAGCGGATCAGGGCATGCAGGCCCAGAAACGTGATGACGATCAACAGGGCGCTCTCCGGGGATAGAAAGTTGTGCCCGGCTTCGACGGTTCCAATGGGTTCACTGAGGCGCTGCCAGTGAAAGGGGTTGAGCATTGCGTTTAACATGTGCAGGGCATCGTCAAAGGTTTTGGCCCGGAAAAAGACGCGGGTGAAACACACGGCATGAAAGGTGATGAGCATGGCCATTAATTCCGGGAGGAAGCGGGTGATTTTGAAATGGCGGGCCGCTTTAAAGAGGCAGAGGAACAAACCGTTCAGGAGGCCCCAAATCACAAAGTTCCAGCTGGCCCCGTGCCACAGGCCCCCCAGGCCCATGGTGATAAACAGATTGCGGTAGGTGTTAAATCGCCCGTTGCGGTTGCCCCCCAGCGGGATATACAAATAATCCCGCAGCCAGCGAGAGAGTGAAATGTGCCAGCGCTGCCAGAATTCCGACATGTTGCGGGCAAAGTAGGGCGCGTTAAAGTTTTCGGGGAGGGTGTAGCCCAGCAACAACGCAGAGCCTTGGGCCATCAGGGTGTATCCGAAAAAATCGCAGAAGAGCTGGATACTGAAGCTGTAAACTGCAATCCAGGAGGTGTTAAAGGCTTGCAGGTGGGGCTGGCCAAAGATCAGATCTACATAGACGGCCAACAGGTCAGCCACGAAGACCTTCAGGAAAAAGCCGGTGCAAAAACGGTGAATCCCCTGTGCGAGGCGGTTGATGTCGAAGCGGGGGGCATGATCAAACTGATGCAGCAATTCGCTGGCCCGCACAATGGGCCCGGCGATCAGGTGTGGGAAAAACGCCACATAGGCCGCAAAGCGGACAAAGCTGGGGTCGGGCTGCTCCTTGCCCCGGTAGACATCGATGAGGTAGCTAATCAGGACGAAATTGGTAAAGGAGATGGCCAGCGGCAGGAAAATATCAAATTGCACTGCATGCCCCGGCCAATGGAAAAATCGGAGAATAGCCTCGCTGGTTTGAGCCAAAAAGTTGGCGTACTTGAAATAACCCAGCAGGCAGAGTTCCGTGGTGATGCCAAAGATCAGGATGCGCTGTTTGAACTGCGGCCAGCGAATCATGGCACGGCTCAGCCAGTAGAAGTAGAAGGAATCCAGCAGGATCAATGGGCCGTAGAGCAAACCATGCGGAGGGCTCCAGCACATGTAGAATACATAACTGGCCACCAGCAGGCAAGCCACCCGGAAGCGGGTAGGCAGATTCCAGTAGAGGAGCACCACTACGGCCAGAAAGATGAGATACAGGGGGCTGGTAAAAAGCATGAGGTGTCGCGGTTAGGGGGAGGGCTATCGATATGGGGGGGTAATGCTTTAAACACAAAGGCGTTTCAGAATTGCGGCAAACGGTCAGGTGCTGCCAGTCATACGCCACGGATGTTGCTGGAATAAGTCTGGAATTCGGGATGCCTTTGGGATTGTGTCAAAAACAGGGCTTAGCAGACATTACCTGCCTGACTAAGGCCTTGGAATGAGAACGCTGGGAACACGATACAGCCATGTTGAATAGAGTGAGGAAAAAAGCCGCTCCATGACAACAGTGCGCCCCCAATCGGAAGCGCACTGTCGCCAGGTGGTTTGATGTTATTGTCAGGAGTTGAAGTTAAAATGAATCGTTTTGAGTTGAATGGTTAGTTTGACGTTCGCTGGCGCAATGGAGAGCGCCTCCCCCTTTGAGTTTGTCGGGTAGTGAGTGTGCTTTGGTTTAATCGATTCGCTGCGGGATCTTGCAGGTTTCATAGACCATCAGTGAGCCGCCGAGAATGGAGCCGCAGGTCACCAGAAGCGCAGCCAGATAAAATTCCATCGGAACCCTCCTCATTTCCCATCTTTCTTTGGTAACATCCCCGATTGATTGAAGATACTCATAGTATAACTTTTTTTAACAAACTCAACTAGTCCCATTCAGGCTGATCTTTTCAATTGTTTTTTCTTTAATGCTTTCAGGTGACGCTTTGCTTGGGGTGTGTTTCACAGGTTGTCTGAAATGCCAATCAATTGGCTGAATGAAACTCTGAGAAATCTCAGGAAGCACTTCGTATCCTGAAGGACTTAAAAGGCGTTGGAAGTCATTTTTGGTCTGGTCGATTGCTTGTTCTCGGCTCTGGTATGCCTCTAGAGATTACACGGTTGGTCGATTGAGTGAGGGCTCGCTTTTGGGTACGATGGGGCCCATAGTTACACAGACGAGGTTTGCACATGTTTCGGAAATCATTGGGTATCGCTCTGGGGTTGGCGCTGGGTGTGTGTTTTTATCTGGGTGTTCAGAACAAATCGCAGGCCAAAACCAAGCCCGCCGCCGCTGGGCAAGCCCCGGTTCAAACCGTGCCGCAGGTGGATTTGAACCGGTATATGGGTCAATGGTACGAGCTGGCGACCATTCCCATGTTTTTTGAGCGTCGCTGCACGGGAAATGTGACGGCCAACTATAAGTTGCTGCCCAACGGTCAGGTGGAAGTGCTGAACAGTTGTGAAGTGAAAGGCGGCCATCGTATTGTGAGCACCGGGCGCGCCAAAGTGGTGGATGCTCAAACGCATGCCAAGTTGAAAGTGACTTTTTTAAACCTGTTTGGCTGGCGTTTTCTGGCGGGTGGTGATTACTGGATCATCGCGCTGGATCCGGATTACGGCTATGCCATAGTGGGGCATCCCACCCGGCGTTATGGATGGATTTTATCTCGCACGCCTGAGTTGCCCAAGGCAACACTGCAGGCATTGAGTACCCGGTTGACACAACAGGGCTACGATCCCTGCCTGTTTTTAACCACTCCCCAGCAGAATGGGTTAAGTGAACGACGTCCTTTGTGCGAAGTGGTGAAGTAACACAAAAGAGATTCGGTCATCCTGCATACCATTCAGATAGACTCAAAAACCGCCAAATGCCTTATGGGGCTTGGCGGTTTTTGTTTCAGGCTGGCCATTGGGTCTAGTTCGCCATGTGTATGTCGCCTACGCCCGATTAACCTGTGTTTAATCCCCATGCTGGCGGGCAGCTCCACCGGATGGTTGATGAACGCACGGTAAAAACACGTTAATTTGAGGATATGTTCATCACCGGGTGCGGTTCAGCTCGGTTTATTTTTGGGTCCAAGCAATGAGTGTGGAAAGTGGTGGTTATGCGAGTGAAACATCAATTTTTGCCTCCCTGTCGGCTTCCTGTCCAACGGCAAGCGCCCAGGGTCTGGTTGTTGGCTTTGGGCCTGGTCTTGATGCCCGCCTTTGCCGCGCCCGTCTGGGCCGAAAATTTTAATCTCGAAAGCGTGGATTTTGCGAACACCGATGACGGCATGCGTATTATTTTGCATACGGGTAGCATTGTGCCGGTGCAGAAAGTCTTGATCTCCGATAAAAAGGTCATTCTGGACATCGATCAGGTGAATGCCGGTGAAACGGTGCGGACCAATTTTGCCGGGGCCAGCAACGTGAGCCACGTGATTATGCAACCCCTGAACGATCATAAGATTCGGATGGTGATTCGCGGGGAAGATTTGAGCTCACCGAGCGTGGCCTTTTATGGGGCCGGTACAGCCGAGGGCAATGGCTTGAGCCCTGAGGCCTCCTCCCGGTTGGCGCTGGAAACCAGTGCCGCATTGCATCGCCAGCAGGAGGCGGGTATGCAATCCGCCGTGAATGCGGGCAAGCTGTCTAGCGGTGATAGCCCCGCCGTCGATAATCCGTCGCTTCAGGATGAGCCCATCGCCCTGGGTGGTTTCGTGGAAACCCCTTCCGGGCATGGCGCTCACGGATCGGATAATCTGGAGTTGAAGCCCGCTGAAACCGGTCCGCTGGCCTTGCAAAAAGGGTATTCAGCCAATGCGGGCAATGAGTTTTTGACTCAAATGACCACGGGCAAGTGGGACAAGTATATTCCCTTCGGGTTATTGGGCTTGTTCGTTCTGGGGGCAGGCGCGTTCGTGCGTCACAAACTGGTTCAGTTGCGTCCGGTGGATAGTGCATTTGAAGAATTAATGGAACAGGAGCAGCAGGCACCCACGTCCGGCAAGCGTTCCAGCTTCCGGGAGATGGCTGACGCTTACCGCAACAAGCATGAGGATAAACGGGCCGATAATGGCCAGCGCAAGGCCAACGCCGATAGCATGATTGGCCTGAGTGGGCTCAATCAGGCCGAGATGGCCGAGCCAGCGTTCGATGAGATCAATGAATTAGTAACGCCTGCGCCACGTCCCCAGCCCAATCGGGCTGACTTCGGGGATGAACTGCCTCCGGCTAACACCCTGGAACAGATTCTGGCAGCCATGCAAGCGGCCAATCAGCCTAAAAAGCCTATGGGTGTGCCAGCCCCCAAAAAGCAGGCCGTGAGCCAGTATATGCAGGCTCAGGCGCCCACGGTCAAGGGCAAGCCAAAAAACCGTCAGGCCGCCGATGAGGTGATGTTGCAAGAGATGAAACGCGCGCAGGCGGCTCAGCAGCAACTGCAACAGCAGGTTCGCCAGCAGGCTCAAAATCAGAACGTGGACAAGCCGGGCTATACGCCAGTGAACCGGGCCGCTGCCGCGAAAAAAGCGGTGAAAGCGCCTAATTTTCAGACGATACCACCGGGCAATGCGGTGAACGCCAAAAATCCCATTACCCCTGCCCGGACGGCCAATGCCAATCCGGCCCCGGCGCAGCGCGGCTATACGACCGCGCCCCCCCGAGCCAATCTGTCTAATGCCTCGCCCAATCCGATGCCCAAGGGTCAGGCCAATCTGCCCGGTAATCCGGAGGTTCTGAACTTTCTGCGTAACGTGGCCGAGCTGATGGAAAAGGACGGCAAGGGCGACATCGCCAAAAGCATTCACAAGAACCTGGGAACGCGCAATCTGGGACTCACCCAATAGGAGTGGGTTCAGACGCTCGATGCTCAATCCCCTATCCTCGGAGTTCTGATTGGAGAATTTCCCGGAGAGAGTTGAACGATACGGATGCCCGTTCAAGAGCCTTCACAAAGGGCTTTTAGCGGGTATTCCGATTGGGCGGGGATACTGGCTGGGGGTGGCTTTCACTTTCTCAAACACCAGCAGGCGAGCGCCAGAGAGCGCGGGATGTTCATAGGTTTTCACCTGTTGCAGCTTCCCACCGAGTACTTTTAGGGCGTTCTGGGCGGCGTCCAGTTCGGCTTCGTAGCTCAGGCCCTTCATGGCCAGAAAGAGGCCGCCGGTTTTCAGGAGCGGCAGGCAGAGTTCCAGCAGCACGGGCAAGGCAGAAACCGCACGAGCGGTGACGACATCGAAACGGGCGCGGGTTTGCGGGTCTTGTCCCAATGTTTCGCTGCGCTGGTTGCGCACGGTAAACCCGGAAAGCTGGAGCTGCTGGGCGGCTTCCTCCATGAAGGCGCATTTTTTGCCCACGGATTCCACGGCAGTGACTTGCAGATCGGGTCGGGCAATGGCCAACGGTATCGCTGGAAAGCCAGCGCCACTGCCAATATCGGCCAGCCGGGCGTTGGCAGGAAGCAAGGGGGCCACGGTCAGCGAATCCAGCAGGTGCCGGTAGAGAAAGTCTTCCAGCGCAGTGATGCGGGTCAGGTTCGTGGTGCGATTGACCTCGATGAGGTGCGTGTAAAACCGCTGAAACTGATCCGTTTGCGCATCGGTGAGGGTGACGTCGAGACTCTGGCAATCATTGCGCCACTGGTCCCAGAGGGTTAGGTTGTGAAGGTTCCCTTGATTCATGCGCTAAGTGTACAATAAAAGAGGCGGCCCAGCCGGTTTGGGTTGTCGCCAGGGGAAAGTTGATGGCTGAAAAGATTACTTTTATTAGCGCTGCGATTCTGGAGCGGATTGAGCAAGGCTCGTTTGTACCTGCCCGGCAGTCCAAACCTGCGGGTAGCATGTTCGACCAAGCCGGAGGCGATCGTCGGAACGCGCTGTCGCCGTTGGCTGTCACCAAACGTTGTATCCGCTATGAACCCAATGTGTTTTTTCACCGGCAACCCCTGATCCTGTCGCTGGCCCGAGCTTTGAATGAGCCTGCGCGCAAGATTGTACTGGTGGGTGGGCCTCAGGGCAGTGGCAAAACCAGTCTGGTGCGTGGGGTGATTGAACTGATGGGCAGCCGCAACGAGCAGTTGCTCTGGTTTGATGTCACCCGACACACCGATTTTGAGGAAATCATTCAATTCCTGATTCAATACATTACCTATGTATGCGCGCAAGGGGGCGAGGGCCAACCTTTGAGGGAGAGCGCCACCAGTGCTGGCGAAGAGGCTGAACCCCTGCGAAGACTGGAAAAACTAATCAATCAGGTGGCTGAGATGCCGTTGTTGCTGGTGCTGGATAACGTGGAATACATCGTGGATGAGGCCCTGCGCTTTAATTCGTATCCGTTTAAGGAGATGTTGAACTTTTTGCTGGCGTTTCCCAACATTAAAATGGTGCTGATAGGCGAGCGCCTGCCTTACGCCGACATGAGCCCCAATCAGGAGGGTGTGGCGGATCTGCACTTGAAGGGGCTGGAGGAAGACGATGCCTGCACCTGGCTGCATTCCAGAAAGAAGGCCGGTGAAGCGGCAGATCCGGCTGTATTGGAGCAACTGGTAGCCCCAGAGGCTGAACTGGCGGCACTGCGACAACTTTATTTTAAGACGCAGGGGCAGCCGTGGCTGCTTAAGATTCTCTTTTACCTGAATCATCAGGCCAAACTGGACTTCATTACCCTGAATCGCCTTTTGGACAGTGAAAGTCGGGATCAGAAGACCCCACCGGTGGCGGAGCTGGTGCGTTACCTGTATCAACGATTACCGGATCAGCATCGTCGGGTGTTTCAGGTGCTGGCTTTCCTGCGGCATCCGATCAATTCGGCCTCGCTGCTTACACTGGTCAATTTGTGTTATCCCGTGTTGGGGCCGTCCGGCCTGGATTTGGCGGCACTGGAAGACTTTCTGGAGCATTCCCTGCTGAAAGTGGTGCTGAAGATTATTTACCCCCCTCAAGAGGTGATGGGACATATTCGGAATCGACGCAAGCGGGAACGGGTTCTTGGCGACAGCAAGTTTAAGCCCTGGTACGAGCTCTATCACACGGTCAAGCGCATCCTGTATACCAGTTTGGGGCAACCGGAGCGGGAGCGGATTCACGGGGTGCTGCAAAATGTTTACCTGCGTGAAAAAGGTCTGGAGCCTGCCAGCCGGATTTTGAAGTTGAAAACCCGTGCTTTAATTGGTGAGGCCAAGTATCACGCCAGTGCTGCCCGGGAGCGTAAGCCGGGCATTGTGCCGGATTTGTCGGGGGAGGTTGGCTTGATCGCGCCAACCAGTATGTCTCGTTCCAGAATGCCGGGTGTGCCTCAGGCATTGACGCTGGATGAGTATCAGGCGGTTCAGTTGCCCATGCCTTCTGCGTTTCATGCCGACGAGGCGGAAACCAGCCTGGAGGGCCCGACCTTTCGGGAGCTGCTGGCGGGTTCTGCGGAAAAAATGACACGGGAGGAGTACATTGCAGGGCTGGTTCTGACTGAGGCTGAGCAGGCCATGCTGTTTCCTGAGACAGCCCAGCATGCGGTCCAGTTGGGCAAGCAGGAGCCTATAAAACCTGCCAGCAACTCTGATACAGAGGATGCGGCTAATACGGCTGAAGATGCCCCTCTGCTGGATTTCCAAGCGCAGCAGGAAAGAGCCTTTCAGCACTTTACGCAAACACTGTTGGCCGAGCCTGAGGGTGATGAGCGGGAACAGCAGATTCGTCAGCGATTGGCGGCGGCAGTGGCGCAACAAAACAAGTCGGTGGTGGCGCGCGAACTGGTGGCGCTGGGGCGGTATCGGGCTGGGCATGGCCGTTATGAAAGCGCCTGTCAGTGCCTGGAAAAGGCGTTGAGCCTGAAGGGCGAATCCAGCAAGTCTGTGGTGGCCGAGATTCACCAGTTGTTGGGGTCCTTGCACAAGGAAACCTATCATCACAACGCGGCGGTGGGTATGCTGACCAAGGCTGCCAAGGAGATTCGGCGCTTGATGTATGAAGATGATACGGTGAGCACCGAGTGGCTGGCTCGACTGGGCAAGGTCTATCAGGATCTGGGGGAGATTTACGCCTACCGCAAGCAGGCCCAACCGGCCATTGAGGCGTTTACACAAGCCTTGCGCTGGTATCAGTCATCCGATGATAATAACCGGTTGGCGCAGGTGTATTTTGATTTGGCTGGTGTCTATGATCAGGCCAATGAACCGGAGCAGGCGATTCTGTTTTACCAGAAAGCCTTGCAAAAAGATGAGCTGAACGGCAACAAGCTCTCAGCGGCTTCCTGTCTGGCGAATCTGGGGGCTTTGTACCGTGATGCGGCTCAGTGGAAAGAGGCCTCCGCCAGCTTTAAGCGGTCTTTGACGCTGGATCAGGAGATGGGCAATACCGAAGGGCAACTCAATACCCTGGATGCCTTAACGGGCATGTATCTGCAACGCGAAGCCTTGGAGCGGGCGGATAGCACCGCCAAACAAGGGCTGGCCTTGTCTCTGCATGAGAACATTGCCTATTGGCAGTCCAATTTTTATATGAAGCTGGGTCAGTGCCTTGAGCTCCAACAAGACTGGCGTAATGCCCTGCAACAGTTCTATCTGGCCAGAGACAGCGGCGAGCAAGCCCTCTCTCAAGAGAGTCTAGGCTGGATCGCCCAAAAGATCGAAGAAACCGCGGCCAAAATTGTGTATTGAGTTTGCGGCACGTCAATCGGACTGCTAGGTTTGAGTGTTCTCTGGTGTGGCAGGAATCGATAGGGCTTGACCCTCCATGACTGTTTCATCGCTTCCAGTTTGGGATGTCACCGCGTTTTGCACTCGCGATCCCTCCGGGTACAATGGGAGGCAGTATGAAGGAGTTTACCGCATGTCCCCCACTGCCCCCACTAAAACGTTGATTCAATCCCTCAAGCCTGCCTTGTCCCCAGCCAGCCAGGGCATGAAAGACGAACTGTTTCAGATCGTCAAACGGCTGTCCTTTAAAACTGGTGATTTCGTGTTGGCTTCCGGCAAGCGATCCAACTATTACATCGATTGCCGCATGTCCACGCTGGATGGGCGCGGGGCGTTTCTGATCGGCCATTTGTTCCACGAACTGCTGGAAAACTTAAACGTCGACGCCGTGGGCGGCATGACGCTGGGCGCAGACCCGATGATCAGCAGCGTGATTTATCGCAGCGCAGCAGTGGGGCATCCCCTCTCCGGCTTTATCGTGCGCAAGGAGGCCAAAGGTCACGGCGCAGCACGTCAGATTGAAGGCCATATTGCCCCGTGGATGCGCGTGGCGCTGGTGGAAGACGTGGTAACGACGGGCGGCTCCACGCTGAAAGCCATTGAAGCCATTCGTACAGCCTACCCCACGGTGGAGATTGTGCAGATTCTGTCCATTATCGACCGCAACGCCGGCGGGGCAGAAGCCTTTAGTCGTCTTCAGATTCCGTTTCAGGCGCTGTTTGACGTTCAAGCATTTCTGGCGGAATAAACCGCATCCAGTTGCCGTCCAGATTGTTGAAAAATGTATGGGCGTCCAGCACGTCATCATCGGTGATGGGGTTGAATTCGGCCAGCCGAATCAGCTCTTCGTCGGTCAGTTCGGGGTCCGGGAACGCATTAGGCATCCCTTCGGGGGCTTCCACGCCGACCATGGCCACGCCATTCTGGGTGCTGCAATGGTTGCAGTACACGTTCACGATGTACACGCCTTCGTCCTTCCGCAGCAGTTGAATATCTTCCGGTTCAAACGAGTGCGAGCAGAAGTTGCAACGCATGCGGCTAAAAAAGTTTTGGATCAGGGCAAAGGCGTCCATAAGCACCTCACATTTCACGGATAGGACGAGTGGCAACTGTCTCTTGATTATAGCCCTTATTATGGGAATATAAAGATGGTTCATAAAAAAATAAGAATTTGAGCGCCATGACCCCACCGACCTCTGCCCAAACCCTGCAACTCCTGCACACCCTCGATCTCGACGTGAACGTGTTCGATACCGATTGCTTCGGCGTGATGTGGCATGGTGCTTACACCAAATGGATGGAAATGGGCCGGGTAAAGCTCTTTGAATCCCAGGGGCTTTTTCTCTCTAAGCCCAACGACCCGGATGGTTATATTTACCCCGTGGTCGAGCAGAACCTGAAGTACAAGACCGCCGCCCCCTATGGCGACAAGCTGACCATGACTACTCGTTTGGCGATTGATGGCTACAAGCTGCTCTTTTATCAGCATTTCCGCAGCCACAACACCGATAAAATCACGCTGGAAGCCGTAACCACCGTGGTGGTGCTGGATACCCAGTGGAAACTCCAGCGCCGCCTGCCCGAAGGCATTGTGCAGACTTTGGGTTTAACCCAATAGCGTTGATACCCATGAACGTAAGTCATTACTGAATGAGACAAACTGGGATATTAAGCACCATGAATGACTTATTCGTGAGGACTTACCAATGAAACCAAGGGGGATCAATCGATGATGGGTTCCAAGTCCCGCCACTACATACCGTATTGGGTGCAAGCGAGTTAAAGGTTTTAAGGGACCCATTGTAATAAAGTGCAAACCACACGGCCTTGCCAGGGCCATTGGTGGTGCCGTCTGTCACTTTGCCATCCGGATCAAGGGCAAACCAAATATTATTGGTTGTGTTTGTACCCGAAAAAGAATACCGTCTAAAGAAAAGTAAGGCTCCATTATGGAATCTGACACAGGGTTCTAGACTAGTGCAAGTCAGAGTTCCCACCGTGAAGGTATCATCCAAAGTCGAACTGGTGTCATATTTAACGTAGTTAAGATAGGGGATTAAGTCAGGGGACTTGGTCGCTGTCGTCACCAAGCCCGAATTCTGATGTTGTTGATAGGCTGTCGTGATAATGCCCCCAACCTCTTTAGCAATCGCGTTATATTTCTCGTCTTGTGAGGTATAGATGATTTTGGGGAGGGTAAATGTGGCAATCACACCCAGAATGGCTAAAGCGATGAGCACTTCAGCCAGCGTGAAGCCTTTGTATCCCTTGAACGCGGGTATGATCGGCAGGCGTAAAATTCTAGCCAACATGGAGATCTCGGGGGGGGGGGGGCTCATCGCTTGCCTCATCTGATTGGGTATTTCTTATTTATTGTATCGGAAGAGGGGCTGAAAAACTTGAGTGATTCATGACCGCTGTGAAGTTGTATTAAGCCGCCCCTGGGCTGTGATTTTTGTAGGCTGCGCCGGTGTGTTCGGTTTTATCCCAGCGGGTGCGGCGTTTTTTCTGGAAGAGCACCTTCACCATTATGGCGAACACCAGCGGGAACCACAGCACGGTCATGTACAACCCGGTAATAATTCCCCACAGGACGGCTTCCCAGACGGGCGGGCGGTTAAAACGAATAATGGCCACAATTAGCGCGATGCAGGTGCCGATGCAAAACACGGGCACAATCAGCAACGAGGACAAAAAGTGCGTGAACGTGGGATCGCTGACCACGATGTTAATGCCCAACAGTTGAGACCAAAAGTGCGTAAATTGTGCATTGTTAAATACAAAGCCAATGGCCAGCTGAATAAAATCCAGTACCAGCCACAGCGGCAGCAGGAACTCCAGAAAGTAGGCCACCATATCTAAAGTGGTGCGCAACGATGCCTTGCGGGAGCGCACCAGCGCCCCGGCGTATTCCAGATAACGGAACAATGTCCCTTCCGTCCAGCGGCGGCGCTGCTTGAGCAGGGCATCAAAGGTGAGAATCCCTTCCTCGTAAACCGGGACTTTATAGGCAAAGCGAATGTCCCAACCCTCAATGTGTAGGCGGGTGGAAAGATCGAGATCATCCGTGAGGGTGTGGTTGTTCCAGCCGTTCACTTCTTCCAGGGCTTCCCGTTTGACCAGTTGTCCGTTGCCGCGCAATTCAACCGCCCCGCGCACGCTGTCCCGGCCATACTGAAAGTTGGAATCCAGCGAGTACTCATAGTTCTGGCAGCGGGTTAGCCAGTTTTCCCGCCAGTTGGCAATGACTTTACGGGCCTGCACCGCGCCCACGTTCTCATCTTCCAGATACGGCACGATGCGCGTTAAAAAATCCGGCTCCACATAAGCATCCGCGTCAAACACGCAGATCACTTCCCCGTCGGTCAGGGTCAAGGCTTCGTTCAACACCGCAGGCTTGCCCGGGGTGGCGTCGGCGGGGCGCAACACATAGCGGTACGGGCTGCCCAGCTCCTGCCCCAGGCGAGTGAGGATCTCCGGCGTGCCGTCCGTGCTGCGATCGTCCAGGATCAGCAGCTCGTAGTTGGGGTAATTCAGGTTCATCAGGTGCCGAATGGTGTTTTCAATCACCACCGCCTCGTTGTGCGCCGAGATCACCACCGAAATGCGCGGCGTGTAGTTGGGGTTGATGGGTTTGGGTCGCTTAATTTCCATCCGCTTCTGGTGCACCATGGCCAGCGTAATCAGCCAGGTGTACAGGCCGATAATCACCATGAGCAAGACCAGCGAGGAATAGGCGGGCATCACCTTGCCGGTCAGGTAGACGATCAGCGAAATGGCGGCAATCATGCTGGCGAGTAGTATTTTTTCGGGCACGGGCTTGGGATCCTGATTAATAGGCTGACAACCGGTGGGCAAATTCGCGCAGGTGCTGGGCCGCTGTGACAGCGCCCTGACTTTGGGCGGCCATGGCGGCAAACTCCTGCGCGCGGACCAAAAATTGCGGAGAATCCAGTAAAAGCTGAATGTTGCGACGCAACGCCGTCTGGTTGCGGTCTTCCAGCTCGTTATACGACATGGTCAGGGATACGCCGAGTTCCGCCATGCGGCTGGCGTTGTTCTCCTGCTCAATCTGCTGGCTGTCTGGCACAATCAGCGAGGGACGGCCCAGCGTGAGCAGTTCCATCGCCGTGCTGTGCCCCGCTTGCGTGATTACCAGATCGGCGGCCTTGAAGTAGGGCGCGGCCTCTTTCACAAACGGATGGATCTGCACGTTGTGCGGGGCATTCTGCGTGGTAAAGCTGGAAATAATGATAAAGTTCACATCGCCCATGTGGCGGGCGGCTTCCACAATGGCGTCGAATAGCGGGCGGCGGTACTCATGCCCGCCCAAGGACGCCACAATCAGTGGGTTGATGCCCTGCTTGGCGATGGGCTGGATTTCATCCGCGCTCCAGGCGACTAAGGGGCCGACAAAGCGGGTGCGCTTTTTGACCGGGTAGTTGTCCGAGAGATTGGGTAGGCAAATGCTATACGGCGGCGAGAAATCCGGGATCAGAATTTCTTCCGCGCTGGACAGCCAGAGCTTCATGACCCATTCAAACGAGCGGCCGAACAGTTTAACCAGCGCCGAATCGCGCTCAAAAAACGGATAAAACGCGCTCTGGTTGGTGACTACAATGCAAGGCAAGTCCAGTCGCTCAGCGGCCAGTACGGGGGCAATGCGTCCATCGGCGACCACCAGCGTCACCCCGTGGCGGCGAATGATGTCCATCTCTTCCTGCACAATCTGGTTCAGGCCCAAAGCTCGCGCCGGGTTGCTCAGGATGGTCTTGCCCACATCAAAATGGCCCTCGGAGCCGACGAATTTGACTTCCTGACTGACTTCCACGCTGGGGTAATCGTAAGAGCGGATGCGCTCCAGCGCGTAACTATAGGAGGCTAGCAGAATCTCTCCGGCCTTGAACTGGCGGGCCAGCGCCAGCGCCCGGCTGGAATGCCCATAGCCTTCGCTGCTGACGGAAAAGTAAATCTTGTCCCGCAGTTGGGGTACGTTTTTTTTGCGTTTACCAATTTGCAGCAGAGACATCAGTGTTACCGGCTTTCAGTCGGTTATACAGGCCCAGAACGCCAAAGATTAGAATGGGTGCCCCAATCAGCAGAAACATGGTTTGTACCCCGACTTGTTCCACCGCTAACCCGGCAATCAGCACGGGCAGTGTGGAGGATGTACTGAGGATGGTAAATTGGACGCCAAACACCTTGCCCCGCTTGTCTTCCGGGATGAGCTCCTGCAACAGGGCCTGCAAGGGAATAGCGATAAACGACGCCGCCACACCCATAATCACCGAGAGGGTGTAGGTGTAGAGCATTCTCATCGTAAAGCGCACTTCATCCAGATTCAACACGCCCGTGGACAGTTTGGGCAAGTGATACACATAGTCTTTTTGCGGAATGAGTCCCACTAACGTGAGCAGTACCAGACACAGCCCCACGAAGGTAAAACCGCTAAACACCATTATGCCTCGGCGGGCGTGATGAAAGGAATGCCCGACCCAGAAAGCGCCTGCTGCCATACCTACTCCGCTAAAGGCGATAATATAGGCGAACTTGCGAGCGGCCACTTGGGGATCGCTGAACAGGTAGGTCTTGGCAAAGCTGATAAAGAGAATGCACAGCGCCACCATCGCGGAAAATAGCAAGGCCAGCTTGAACATGGCGTTGCGTACCAATGGATTCGCCTTGATAAAGCTCAAGCCGTCCCGGATCTCCTCGAAAAAACGGCTGAAGGATTCCTGCATGTTGGCAGGCGGGCGCACCCCGTCGGCCATCTGGCAGAGGGGCGGGGTTTTCACAAAGCCCAGCGAGAGGCTGGCCAGCAGGAACAGCCCGGAAATGGCCCAATGCACATTATTCAGCGAAAACAGGTTAATCAGCGGATCGCCCAAGGCAAAGCCGAAAATGACCGCAGCCATCATGGTGGTGGTAAACAGGGAATTGGCGGTCAGCAGGCAGCGCCGACTCACAATCATGGGAATGGTGGCGGCTTCGGCGGGCACAAAGAATTGCGTGGCTGCGGAAATCAGGAAGGCCACCAGATAAATGGCCCAGCCTCCCGTAGCCTCGGCGGCCCAGGGGATGAGGGCGACCAGGGTGGCCCGTAGCAGGTTGGTGCTCACCAGCACCGCGCGACGGGGCCAGCGATCCACAAACACTCCCGCAATGGCCGTCAGGAGGACCGCAGGAATGGTAAAGGCAATGTAGAGAAAGCTGCTATAACGATCGCTGGGCCCAAAGTGCCGCACAATCAGGCTGATAAAGACCACAAAGATAATACGATCCGCAATTTGGGAGAAGATTTGCCCCACCCAAAGCGCCATGAAGTTGCGGTTTTTCAGTATGGCCTGATAGCCCTGACCGGGATGGGCCAAGGCGTCAATCAGTTCTTCCGGTGAATTATCGGTTAGTGGCGTCTGAAGCGACATCAACTGTTTCCTGTGGTTTATAAAGGCCCTTCAGGCGGTCCGAGCTTGAGTCTTAATATTGTACTGCAAGCGGCTGAAGTGGCAAATGAAAACCGTTTCAGCCGCTTAGGGC
Organism: Vampirovibrio chlorellavorus; assembly: GCA_903866275.1. Taxonomy (GTDB): domain Bacteria; phylum Cyanobacteriota; class Vampirovibrionia; order Vampirovibrionales; family Vampirovibrionaceae; genus Vampirovibrio; species Vampirovibrio chlorellavorus_D. Next base: position 53,024 of record CAIPMU010000003.1, read on the forward strand.
CATAAGGTGACAATGCGCCTAGGCACCCACCGAGGTGGTAGCGTCCCGCTGAGCGGACAGCATTTCGGGTTGAGCCATTTCCATGAGCTGAAACACCAGATCATAAGCGCGTAGGGGCTTTTCCAGCACCTGCTTCAGGTAATACTGCAAAAACTTTTGAGCCTTATAAAGCGCTGAAAGCTCCCAGCCGGGCTGATGCGGGTTGTTCAGTACCCGCAAGCTGGTGGTGGAAACATTCACCCATTGCTCGCCGAAGCCTCCGGTTGTAATGAGGTGCTTGCGCTTCTCGGCGGGGGTGGTCACTCCACCCAGCTGTGAGCAGAAGCAGTAATAGACTGTGGTTGGATCCAACGGCGCATGGGTCAACACGCAGGCGTTGAGGACGGGATGAATCCCGGCCCCTTGAAGCATGGCCAGCTGAAACTCAATGGCAATGGGGGTAATCTCGCTTTCTTCTGCCTGATCCAGCAAAGAAAGCGTCTGTTTGAGATCCTGAAACACCTGCTCGCTGTCGGTATCCACCGAGATGCGGTTGACCAGTTCCGCAAAAAGCTGCCCATAGGCCAGCTTGAACAAGTCAGAACGCACGCCGGTGAAGGTTTCCCGCGGCTGGTACTGGCACAGGCGATCCAGGCTTTTGCCCTTGCTCAGTTCCACCTCACTGATGTTGAGGGGCTGGCAAGCCCCTGCTAGCTTGCTTTTAGGCTTTTTTGCGCCCTTTACAATCGCCGAAATCTTCCCATGCTCGGGCGAGTACAGGTGCAGAATCTGATCCGCCTCGCCAAAATCGTAGGCGCGCAGGCAGATGACTTCGGTGGTGTATGTTTTGGCGGTAATCGCCACAGTGAAAGGCTCCGTGGGTTGCTGTAAGAGGACAGGCGTGGATTCAGAGTAACAGCTTGTCCTTATTGTAGTGCAGATTTTTCATGAGTATCGTTTTTGATCAGCCTGCAAACGGGGACGTTCTAACCCCCTTCAAAGTTCACGACGGATGGGGTGGCTGAAAAAGTGCTTGGCAACTTTGGCGGGTTTATGGTTTCTTAATAAACATCATGAATCAACTCTCTCGCCAACATCATAACCACCATCATCACCATCCGCTTGTGATGGCTTATGGCGCTGTGACTGGCCTCGAGAAAGAATCTTCCCTGTTCTAAACCAAGATTTTAACTCTTTCACCAATCGAAACGAACCGTAAGCCGCATCGCTGACGGTTCGTTTTTGTTATTGGCATCAAAATTTTATCTTGAGGTTTAATCCGGTACGATGAGCATTGCCCCCAACAACCCAGCCCCACAGAAGTCTCTCCGTTTTGGGAGCGGTGTTGGGCATGAGCCGAAGCTTAGTAAAGCGGCTCAGGGTGCGGAAAAGGTGATGGGCGTTCTGGGCAAGTCCCGTGGTCAGCAGATGATCATGGAAGATTTTGTGGGCTTTGGCGGTCTGCGGAGTTTGTTTGATCTGTCTCGGGGGCACATTTTCGGTACGGGGATTTTGAACTGGCCTGCGGCTTCTGAGCGCTTGATCCGGGAAGGGGCCTCTATATTCACCGATAACATGTTGAGTGGCATTGTGGCTCAATGGATCGGGAAGGCCTTTGACGGGGGTGGCAAGTCGTTTAGTAATGGATTTACCGATTACCCAACGCTCGAAGCGTTTCAAAAAGCGGTGGGGACTGAGCATGAAGGGTTTATTGACCGCTTAAGCGCTCACCTGCTGAAGGATTCACCCAAGCGGGCCGACTTTCAAAACGCGTTATTACCGATTTGGAAAGCATTGCCCACCAGGACTGAAAAACCCGAGGCTGCCAAGGTTTGGGCCAATACGACGAAAACCGGGCAGGCCAAGCAACTGGCCAAGGCGCTCGACCAGACCCACTTTGACCTGAAGGTTGGGGAGCACACCTTCAAGCTGGATAACCTGCTGGATGATCTGCGAATTTTTAAAGACCACATGGCCACTCGCCTGCCCAACGGGACGGGCAACGCCTGGGCCGAAGCCGCTCAGGATTCTATTAAAAACACGCTGACTGCCAAAAACTGGAAGCTGAGTGCCATTGCCCTGGGCATGGGCGCCACGTTTGCCGTGCCCTTCGCAAATTCGATGCTGACCCGTTGGCGTTACGGCATCAACTATTATCCCGGTGAAATGGGTCTGGGCCAGAACCGCGCCAAGCCCGGTACTCGTGGCTCGCGGGTGCCGTCTCGGGCTGGCCTGCAACAACCTTCCATCAACCCTTCTTTTAAAGAACGGCTGGAAGCCTTTGGGGAAAAACGCATGCCCTATGTCACCCGTAAGCTGAAGGACGGGAATCCGCTGCCCTTGTTGGCGGCTCTGGCGCCACTGCCTTTCGTGGTGGGGCTGTTTGATGTGTCCGCCCGAGAGTTTGTGGGACCCAGCATCTTGAAATTATGGAATCAGACCTCTCGGCACAAGTTGCGCAATATGTTTGATTTCACGAAAGGCTGGCCGTTTACCGCCCCGCAGCAAATGGGCTCCATGTTTGCCCTGCTGATTACATCTCGGTTGATGTGCGCCCGCAGTGATAATGAATACAAGGAGCTGATGCTGGATTCCGCTTTTGGTTGGGGCTGGTGGATGGTGGGAACGCCAGTACTGCAGAAGTTTGCGGGTAAAGCCCTGGACAAAGGCTGGTTTCCGTTCGTTGATAAGACCCAGTTGATGAACGGGAAGTCGGTACGGACTAAGGCCGAAATTGAACTTTTGGGCGAGTTGGCCGAAAAGAAATTAACCGGTGAAGCGCTGAAGGCCGAAATGGCCATGATTCAGCGCACGATGAACGCCAGTGTCTGGATGCGGGCGATGTCAATGATTACAACGTTTGGCATACTGGGCATTGGCATACCTTACGCGGCCATTAAAATGACCCAGCGCAACGAAGCCCGCAAGCAGAAGCGTGCGGATGCACGAGCGCCTCAACCGCTGGCGACTTTGAGTGTGCCTCTTGCCCCAGGGGTTCGTCCGGTTGCGGTTGCCCTGAATCCGTTTGGGGCATCTTCACCGGTTAATCAAACGGCGGCGATGAACGCTCCGTTTGCGATGACCCGCCCCGGTTTTGGTGCGGGTACCGTATCGCTGAACAATCCCTTGATGCCCTTGCCGTTGGTGGCGCCGGTTATGAACCGGCCGCAATGGCAGGGATAGAAAATCCTTGAGTGCTCGGGTGTGGGATTCGGTCAGGATGAGTGCAGGCGAGGCGAAATTGGTATGTTTGTAGACCTGCTTTCGTTTGGCGTACAGAGCTCAAGCCATTAAAAAAGCCCTCCACGGGGGAGGGCTTTTAGTGCTTTCAAGAAGCCAAGTGAATCAGACTAACGCCTAGAGGGCGGCTTTCACTTGCTCGGCAATCTTGGCGAACGCTTTGGCATCGGTGGAAGCCAGTTCGGACAAGAATTTGCGGTTGAGGCTGATGCCTGCTTTTTGTACGCCGTTGATAAAGCGGCTGTAGGACAAGCCATGCTGACGGGCAGCGGCGTTGATCCGGGCGATCCACAAGCGACGGAGATCCCGTTTCTTGTTACGACGATCGCGGTAAGCGTATTTCAGGGATTTCATGACCGCTTGGTTAGCGACCTTGAACAGTTTGCTCCGGGTACCCCGGAAACCTTTGGCCAGCTTCAGAATTTTCTTATGGCGCTGGCGGGAAGCACTTCCTCTTTTGACGCGCATGGCGGATTTTCCTTAATGATTGGGACGGTTGAGTGTGTTGAAACGATTTCCCTGCAGGCAGGCGGGGCCGCTTCTCCCCTTGCTGAGTCGCCCGTGAAGGCGATTCACGCTATCTGGAATACTTGGGGTATGGCAGCTCCAAACGAATTTTCTTCTCGTTGGCGGTGCTGATCACCACATCCGGGTTCAAGCGGCGTTTGCGGCGGGAAGACTTGGTCACGTTCAAGTGACCACGGAACGCCTGAGCGCGCATCACTTTGCCGGTGGCGGTTACGCGGTAGCGTTTTGCACCCGATTTGTGGGTTTTCATCTTGGGCATAACTGAGAATCTCCTAGTGATAAGCCTAATTGAATACTGGACACGAACACAGGCCGAGATCGGTAACGGGTGGTTCGTTTACTTCTTTTTGAGAGGGCCGATATGGAGGGTGATGGTACGCCCTTCCATCCGAATGTCCCCTTCGAGGGAGCCAACGTCCTGCAAGTCTACAACAAACCGTCTGGCGAGATCAAATGCGAGGTTGGCGTGCTGGGTTTCGCGACCCTTCAAGCGGATGGAGCATTTGACCTTGTTGCCGTCATCCAGAAATTTTTTGGAGTGTTGGACTTTGGTGCCATAGTCATGGTCATCAATACGCACACCCATCTTAATTTCCTTGACTTCAACCACGTGCTGTTTTTTCTTGGCTTCACGGTTTTTTTTGTCCGCTTCGAATTTGAACTTGCCGTAATCAACCAGACGAACAACCAGCGGGGAGGAGTCAAAACTCATAATCACCAAGTCCAGACCGCGTTCTCTGGCCATATTTTCCGCGTCTCTGCGGGAGATGATTTCATTAATTTCGCCATCAATCAGGCGAACCTCGGTGGCACGGATGTCTGGGGTCAGTATTTGCGGCCCTTTGTTGACTTGCCGTTGTGGTGGAAACTTGGAAATAAGAAAAGCCCTCCAGCTTGTTGCATTTAAAACTGAAAAATCAAATCCCAGGCGGATTTGATTTCCATTATATCGCTATATTGCCCGGCGACAAGTTTGTTTAAATGCGGAAGGGGGGACTTGAACCCCCACAGCTTGCGCCACATGCTCCTGAAACATGCGTGTCTACCATTCCACCACTTCCGCAAGGATGGGTAACCAAGAATCGGTAACAAGGTTTAGGAGTAGTAATGTAGCCCAACATCAGTGACAAATCAAGAGGCTTTTCCGCAAAAAAAGAACCGTTGCCTGGGTTGTTAAATTTTGTTTACAGAAAAACTGCAGTAGGCCAGGAAATTCACGCCTGAATGACCTGCCTGCCAGAGCGCACGGAACTGACGGGGAAAGGGTGGTGGCCTTGCGTGGGGCGTAATATGCCGCAATATTGATCCATTGGTCTATGCGGGCTGGACGATTCGCAAGGGCAGGAATTGTAGGATAACTGTACAGGTCGAGAATGATCCTCATTTTGTCTCTGTGAGACAGGGGTTGCAAGTGCCTGCCAATGCCTTGAATCAGGCAAGAATCGCCTCTTGTTTGTTTTCATGTGTATAGAGGCTTTTTTGTTGAAGACCTCGCCAACGGTTCAATTTGCTTGAAGAGCAGAAATGGGAAAGATCTGAGTCAGCCTAATGGATAAACGCAAGACAAATCGAACGGCTCGAAGCCGAACCCACATTCAGCGTGTCGATGCGACATGGTCGGCGCTGCGTGCTTCGATTGCTTCCGGGAAAACGGTGCTGACCACTGGTGATGCCCCGGAATCTTTGGTGCGGGCCGTATTGGACTTGCCGCCTGCCTCCAGCAAATCGGTGATGCGTCCCTCGCCACCCGTTAAAGCGTTTACGCCCGAAGACTGGATGCTCCGCGAGCTGGCCTGCGCGCGTGAGTTTAACTTTGAATTGCCCGCCGATTTGCCCGCCGGGGTTTGGCGCATGGAACAGGCCATCTGTACCCTGTTGGGTGTTGAGCGCTGTGTGATGCTACACTTTGACGAGGAAACCGGGTTGTATACCAGCCTGACCGAGCTCACGGAACCGCAAGGGCAAGGCTTGGGTTTTGCCGAGCTGGGCGAATCCCATCTGGCGACCTTGCTGGGTCTGCCGACGGACACGACTCAGGTGGTTTTGCAAAGTCATCTCTTGCAGGAAAACGGGGAGTTTATCGGGTTGTTGGCTGTGGCCGAGAAATCCGACGGAGAAGCCCTTGGCGCTGTCGATCAGCGGATGCTGGATCTGGTGGCCTCTTATCTGGCCAGTAAAATGAGTAGCTTTATGCACATGCGGGCTGCCCAGACGACGCCTTACATTCAGCGCATCGTGCTGGGGCTGGCCGAGCGGCTGATTACCGCCGTGGATCAGGATGCCATTATTAGCCTGTTGCTGGATGCTTTTGTGCGTCAGTTGGGTTTTGAAGCCTGCCAGTACGTTGGGTTCAACCCTGAAAGTGGCATTGGCGAAGTGCTTTATGAGAGCAAACGCAGCGCCACGCAGCCGGAAACCATTCGGGTGCAGAGTTTTAGTCACGCTGGACTGGAAGGCAAGCGTCGTCCCATTCGGGAGTACCCCAATCTGGTGGGCCTGATCTCCTCGATGGCGCGGAATCGGTTTTATTTGCATCTCAACGGCAAAAAACTGGGTAATCGCTCGCTGGGCGATGTGTTTGGCATTCGCGGGTTGCAATCTGCCCTGTTATTGCCCGTGGTGGATGCCATGACCGGGGAGATTCGCGGGACCATCAATCTGTTTAAAATCACGGAGCCCTTTATCTCCGATGACAGCCGGGACATTGCGCGGGAATCCGTCCAGTTGGCCTCGCAGGCGCTTAGTCGGGCCGTGGTGCTGGAAAAAGCGCTGGCCATGGCTTCCAGTGATGAACTGACTGGCCTGATCAATCGCCGGGGTTATTATCAACGTTTTGAGGCGGAGCTGGAACGCGCTCGCCGTCATCAAACGCCGCTTTGCGTGGCCCTGATTGACGTGGATCACTTCAAGCGCTTTAACGACAATTACGGCCATTTAAGCGGCGATCTGGTGCTGAAGGCGCTGGCGGAATTGTGTACCCAAAACACCCGCAAAAGTGACGTGGTTTGCCGGTTTGGCGGCGAAGAGTTCGCCGTGCTACTCCCAGACACCAGTTTGAAATCGGCCATGGAGCTGATGGAGCGGGTGCGCCATAACGTGGAGCGCTTGCAGGTCAAAGGCTTTAACGGCGAAGCGTTGAATATCACCATCAGCGTGGGCTTGGCCGAGGTGAATACCCAGCCGCGGGCCAGTCATGGGCGTACCGAGATTTCTGATGCCCTGGCCAGTGCGGATGAACAGCTGTATGTGGCCAAAAATAACGGCCGCAATCAGGTTTGCTATCGGAACCTGAGTCAGGAGCAGGATTTATCTCCGTCTCAGCAGGCGGGTTGATTCTAACCGCTTCAGCTGATGCCCGTTTTCAGAATATCGTGCATGTGCACGGCGCCCAGTGGGCGGCCATCTTCATGGCAGCTGATCAGTACGGTGATTTTGTGTTCTTCCATCAGGCGCAGGGCAGTCACAGCCAGCTCGTGGGCATCAATGCGCTTGGGGGAACGGGTGATGACTTCCATCAGGGGGATTTCTCGGGGATCGCTAAAGCGGGTCAGCGCGCGGCGCACGTCTCCGTCGGTGAGGATGCCAGCCATCCGGCCTGCGTCATCCACCACAATGGCCATGCCCAGTTTTTTCAGACTCACCTGCATCAGGGCGTCTAAAAATGGGGTGTTCAGGGTCACGATGGGCAGCGCGTCCCCTTGATGCATCACATCGGCTACTTTCAGCAGCAGACGCTTGCCCAAATTACCCGAGGGGTGGAACAGGGCAAAGTCGTTTTCGGTAAAGCCCCGGCGTTCCAGTAAAATCACCGCCAGTGTATCGCCCAGCGCCAGTGTGGCCGTGGTGCTGGCCGTGGGGGCTAGGCCCAGCGGGCAAGCCTCTTGCCGCACGGCGATATTGAGAACCACATCGGCCTGCTGGGCCAGCGTGGATTGAGGCTTGCCGGTCATGGCAATGAGAGGGACCCCAAAGCGCTTGACCAGTGGCAGAATGCCCAGAATTTCCGGCGTTTCTCCGCTGTTGGAGATGGCGATGACCACGTCCTGCTTCATCAATACACCCAGATCCCCGTGGCTGCCCTCGGCGGGATGCAGGAAGTAGGCCGGGGTACCTGTGCTGGAGAGTGTGGCGGCAATCTTCTTGCCGATCAGCCCGGATTTCCCCATGCCGGTGATGATCACACGTCCGGTGCAGGCTTCCATCAGTTCGATGGCTCGCACAAAGTGGTTGTCCATCTGACTTTTCAGGTCTTCCAGCGCCTGAATTTCAATGTCCACAATGCCGCGCGCACGGGCCAGCATGGCTTCGCCCGACGTGGCAACCGCAGGCTGGTCGGCGGACTGGTATGGCGTTGCATCGGCAATCGCTTGTGAACCGGATGGGTTGGAAGAGATAGAGGGCATGAGGATCATCCTGAACAGTTTACGCACAGCGTGGGTACACGAGTCAAACTTTAAAAAACCAATCCGATTCTACCATTGACCGGCAGACTCGCCCAATTGCTTTTGCCGGTTACAAAGGTCTAACTCAAAAACAGGCGGCCCGACTGTTGTGGGGCCGCCTGCTCAGTGTTTCATTTGCGGAATTTTGATTTCAGCGCCCTAGAATTCAGGGCCGTGTTTTTTCTCTTTCTTTTCTACTTTTTCCAGCACACGAATGTGTTCCACATCAATCCAGGGCTCATCCAGCGCGGTACTGAATTCGGTGCCGATGATCTGGATTTTGTCGCCGGTATCCAGATCCATTACCTCCTGGCTTTTTTTGCGGGGGAAGAAGAGTTTCATTTCTGCCATTGGAATGGTGTGATCCGTGACATCCGGGCGTAGGATGAAAAAGGTTACATAATCGCGGGAATCGCGGAACGCTTTTTTGTAGTCGAGCGCAATGTCCGCAAAGCGGTTAAAGGTGCCGGTAAAGGTCACTTTCTTGTTCAGGTACTGGGTCGGGTTGCTCATCACCGCCAGCGGGTCTACTTTGGCGGCTGTGGGCAGGCTGGCATCGAATTCTTTCTTGAGGGTTTCCTTGTCTTTGACATCCTTGCCCTTGTCTGCGGCGGTTTTATCGCTGGCGGGCGCGCCGGATTTTGGGGCATCGTTCTTGTTGGCGGGGGTCACTTTGGTTTTAATGGCCGACAACGATCCCGCGGTGGCATGGGGCGCTGGCTTGGCGAGGGCAACGCCCGCCGTTGCGGACAAGGCCACCAGCACTGATAAACAGACGGGTATCACCCGGGTTGAAATAGAGTTTTGCTTGAGTTGAACGCTTTGCATTGATTCCCATCCTATGGCTCATAACTGGTACGGGGTAGCTTATTGAAACTTGTATCTCACTCGAATGCTGGGGTTCAGCTGTGTCCGGGCTGATGTTGAGGCTCTGTATTGCCCCAGGAGAGAAGCTTCTTCCTTGCCAGCCTGCATGAAAATTGCCCCTGCTGTTCGGGAGAATGCTCCTTGAGCAACTGACCCTCTATTATATCCGAGTTTGCTCTGGCCCCTATTTTACCTCTTTCCGGGTGTGATTGGTATCGCGGGCAGAAAGGTGTCCTGATGTGCAGGCTGGCTTTTGGGCTTGACGACTGCGGGACTGCCCGTTGTTGCGGTGCCTGTGTTGCTATTGGTATTGGCCCGAGACGACTGGGGCACCAAAATGGTTCCCTGCACTCGCGTTTCAACGGCCATGGCTTGACCCAGGCTTTGGGCCAGTTCGGCGGCGGTATTGGCGCTGTAAAACTTGCCTTTGGTGCCTAGAGCCACGCACCGTAGTTGCTTGGTTGCCGCATAATCCTGCAAGCCCAGTCCAATGACGTTGATTTTGGCATTGATTCCCATTTGCTGAAGCCGAACGGCGACATGGCAGGGGTCCTCCCCACAAGTTTCAATCCCGTCGCTGATCAGGATAATGGTCTTTTGTCCATTGACCATCTGAAAGTCTTCTTCCAGAGAGCGCAGCAGGGTATAGCTGATGGGGGTCATGCCCGTGGGCTGAATGCCGATCATTTTGCTGGCGATCAGGTTGCGGTTGCTTTGGCCCAGTGGCACCAGCACACTGGTGGCATGGCAGGAGCTGAACGGACTGGTAGAGTTTCCGTAGATGCGCAAGCCCACCCGAATATCGGGTGAGAGGTTTCGGAGCACGTCCAGTACGGTGCGCTTGGCCGCGGACATCTTGCTTTCGCTCCCCGAGCCAATGTTTTCCGACATGGAGTCCGAGTCATCCAGAATGATCATGACGTTCTGCGCGCCCTGGGCTTGCGCGGCAGTCGTGCTGAGCTTGTTCTGGTAAGCTGCTCCCGCAATGCCGCTTCCGGGTGGTGGGGCTTGATTGGAGCGAAGCGGATAGGCGTTGGGGTAAGGGCTATACGAGGCCGGTTGAAAGCCGGAAGGCATTTGCTGTGCTTGGGCGCTGTTGGGCCAAAAGCCCTGCCCGGCTGAGATCAGCAGACTGAGTGTGATCATGGAGAACAAGGCCATGCCCGATAAAGGGCTTGAGCAATGATTCGGTTGTTCCAACGGCATGGGTCACGCTCTCTTTCTGTGATTCTCTGCGGTTAGAGGACGCGTAGCAGACCTGAAATGTTCCCTTTGGAAGCGGCTATACTGAGCCTGAGCCATGACGCAGGTTGGACTGGCGGATTGATTGCCCGGTCTGTCCCTGTTTGTCTGTGGCGCTTTCAGGTGTTTTAGTGGTGCGGGCTTGCACCGGTTCCCCTCACGTTTTAACGACTGTCCTGTTGGCCAGCATATTTTATCAGGGTTTTACCAGCCAACTTGCATGACCGGATGCCTAATAAAAAGCCATCAGCCGATTTTGTTCTTATATTCTACCATTTTAATGGCGCCGCCTTGGAAATTGGCGGCTCTCTCACTTTGGTTGGTTTGGATCGTAGTGGGCGAGCTGTGTGCGGAGTGTGCCAGGGTGGTTTTGAAAAAATAAGCAAAAAAAAATCTCTTGCGGTGAGGGGGAAAGATGCAAGAGATTTGGATAGAGAGAGGCAGTATTTAAATGAGAGAGTTTATGTTGTTTTGGTGTGTGTTTGATTTGTTACTGTCTTTAATTCTCGTGAATCTTTTGAATTGATCTGTAGGGTAATCTTTTTACAAAAGTTAATCATGATGTGAAAAAGATAAGGTGTTTAAAAGGGGTAAGAGAATCAGCTTTGGAATGAGGGCTGGTTTAGCTGATTGGTATTAGGGGGCAAGCCCCCTAATACCAATCAGCTAAACCAGCCCTCATTCCAAAGCTGAATCCAAACTTCAGGGATTGCGGGTTGTGTTCTGCTGAATGCGAGCCTGAATGCGAGCCACATCCTGTGAGTGGGCGGCGCTGGGCTGATAGATGAGGAAGGTGTTCAGGGCGTTGCGGGCTTGTCCATTCTGACCCAGGTTGGCCAGGTACCAGGCCTGCAGCATGTAAAACTCGGCTTCATGGGGTTCAATCTGGCTGGCGTGCTGAATATCTTCCAGCGCATGGCTGTATTCGCCCAGTTCCTGATAGACCAGGCTGCGTTTATGATAGCCAAGGGCGTTGTTGGGCTCCAGAAGAATGGCTTTGCTGGTGGCTTCCAACGCTTTGATATAAAGCGGGTGGTTTTGGCTGGCCTGATCCGCAGAGAGGTTTTTGGATTTCTGGTAATAGGCGACCCCCAGATTGAGCCAGTTCAGGGCGGAGCCCTTTTCATTGGCGAGTTTTTCGAGTCGCTGCAGGTCCTGCTCGGCTTTTTTGTCCAGTGCGGCTTGCCGATTGGGATCTACAACCCGCGAGTCAGGGGGTAAGTTATCCACATCGGCAGCCTTGCTATAGAGTTGTCGCAGGGTGTTTCTGTCTCGTTTTGTTGGCATCACAACGGATTCGTTTTGAGCGTACATAATATCCTTGGGGTTATCACTGTGGCCCAACAGGCCCAAGCCATGCCCGAATTCGTGGACTGCAACGGCGTAGATGGTTTCGCTGCTTTGGGGGTGTCCCTGAATGTCAAAGGTGGCCAAACGAATGTCCATGCCTTGTAACTGGCTGTTACTAACCTTGGGCAGGGTAAGCCCGGCGGTGTAATCGGTGCCCGATTCGTCCTGATGGCCACGGGTATCAATCCCATTAACCCAGGTGACCCGCAGGTCGGCCTGCTCCTTGTTACTGGTGGGCATAAAAGAGATCTGATGGTCCAGCACCGCTGTCCAGACATCCAGTGCTTGACGGACCCGACTGATATAAGCGGGCTGGAAATTTCGAATGCCTCGGGGGCTGGTTTCGATAAAGACCTTGAGGGGTTGTTTTTTGAGTGACCAGCGCACAATTTTTCCGCCCTCGGTGACGAGATCCAGATAGTTGTCGCCTTCGATGGGGCTGCCCTGATAACGATCGGGCTTATCGGATAGGACTTGTCCAGCTTGCGCCCAGTGCTTGGGGTGGGTGCCATTCAGAATATTGCGAAGTTCCTGCAAGCCGACCTGAGAGAGTCGGGCCGCCTGAGAGTTGGGAGCAATCGCCAGCACCTTCTGGTATTCGGCCTGAGCCTCGCTAAAACGATCCAGCTTGAGGTAGCTGTCCGCCAGATAGTAGTGGAGGATCGGGCTATCGCTGCGTTTGGCCGCCTCCAGAAAGTAGCGGGCCGCTGTGTCGTAGTGTCTTTCGGCGTAGAGTTTCAGGCCCATGTCAAAGCTATCTGCCCAGGCCGGTAGACCAGCGCAGGCAAGTAACAGCCCAAGAGCCAGGTAGTGAGGAATCAGGTGGCGGTATGTTCGGCAGGAACGCAATGCCAGGCTCTGCCCAAAGGGCTGGAGCACTTTTTTACACTGTAGCAGGCTGGCAATTTTTTGCATGGGAGGGCCTTAGTATAGTATTCATAATGAATAGTGCTGTCTAAAAGACACAGGCGGTCTGAAGGATCTATCGGCCATTGTTAGGGAAACTAAAACTTATTTTATTACAGCATAGGTACTTTCGGAGGGCCGACTCGTGTTGGGTTTCCTGATTCCGCGATTGAGCACGCTGGAACAGCAGCCGGTGCTGGATACCGCCTTGCGGGATTTGTTGGGGAATAATCTTCCTAAAATTGCCCTGACCCGCAGTTCCGCTGAGCGCATGGATGTCGCCATTAGCCAGTTCGGCAATACATTGCTGTTTGGGTTGGGTGGCACGGCCATGGATTTGCTCCTGAAGGGGTTTTTTGCCAAGGCACAACAAGCCGCCAGCCATACGGCGACCTATCGCTGGGCGGAAGTGGCTCGCTCGCTGGGAATTTACAGCACGATGGCCTCAGTGATGTGGGCCATGCCCTTTGTGCGGAATTACATCACCACCAAAAAAACCGGGAGTCTGAGCTTTTCGGATGTGATCCAGTCCGGCGGCGCTCAAAAGGTAAAGACCCCGGCACAGCAAGCAGCTTTGGCTGCCAGCCTGAATGAAAACAAGCGTAAAGCACTGGTGATTCTGGGTTGGGGTGCCGCCGGGGTTGCGTTTCCAGCCGCATTTGCCCTCTGGGCAGGAAAAACCACGCTTAAGACGGGCAAAAAAGTGGGCCAGGATTTACTCGAGAAGCTTTACCATAACAAAATCGCCAAATCGTTTGTGCTGGAGGGCGGTGAGTTCAAGAAGCTGGCCGGGATTCCGTCCCTGCTGTTCTGGGGGCTGCCTGCCTACTTTGGCTGGTATCAGGCCTCGCGGGATGCCTACGAGAAGCAGGAAGTCGCTATTCGGGCGGCGAATTTCACCTTCTGCTTTTTTGGCCCCGGTATGGTCTCGGACTACTTGCTGCAGAAAAAATTCACCGAAAAGTTTGGCCTCCCGAACATGAGCTTTGCGGCGGTGAAAGCCAGCGCGCTGAATGAGGCCAATCAGAAGGCTGCCCAAAATTTCCTCAAGTGGAAGAATTTGGGCTCGATGGGAGTCTCTGTGGCCTTGTTAGGCATTACGCCCCAGTTGCTCAATATTTATCTGACTGGGCGTCGGTTGCATGATGACCAATCGAAAGGCAAGCCCTCTGCGGGCCTGCCTGTTGCACCTGCTGTGCCTGCTCAACCTCCGTTGATGTCTACTGAGTTGATGGCTCCGGGACAGCCTCAACATAAGCCCTGGATTCCGCCGGTCTGGCCTGCGGGGGCTTTTGTCAGTGGGGTTGGGCCTTTGGCTACTGCCGGAACCTACGGCTATTCCTTTCCGCCGGTAGTCCTTGGAAGGCCCGCAATTTTTCGGTAGAATACCGAGTAAGTTACCGCGCTGGCCGCTTGTGCCGCGAAAAGGGTCTGAGTATGTTTAAACGCAGCTTTATTCTGGTGAGTCTGATTTTTGGGCTGGTATTTGCTTCGGCCTTTGCCTCCCAGCTGTGGATGACCAAGGACTTGCCCTCGGCATACGACAACGGGTTGACTATCGAGAAAGCCTTTAAAACCTCCAAAGTCCCGCTCCTGATTGAATTTTATAGTGATACCTGCGGCACCTGCAAGCGATTGGCTCCGGTGATTCACGCGTTGGAGGACGGACCCTACAAGGGACGGTTGACGTTAGTGATGATGGACGTGAATGAAGACGCCAATCAGGATATTGCTCGACTGTTTGGTGTAGATTCACTGCCTGGACTTTACGTGTTTGATCACCGCCACATGAAGAAACATGCCATTCAGGCTGAGGATTTTGCCACAGAGGCACGCCTGAAGAGCTCTATTGATCACGCTTTGGCGCTGTCAGAACATCCGGTTGTTTCGGCTCGCTAGCGGGTTGGGTTGTTGTTTCGAAGGAATGCCATGCAGGGCTTACCTGAACCCTCTTTCAAGGTGCCGTTTTTCTTTCGGAAGGGCTTCCTTTTTTAAAGGTAAGTTTGTATAATTATATAAATGTTTCTTTGGGATGCCCTGTGTCCCCACATCTGTTTCAATCGGTTTCATCGGATCAGGTTCACGAAAGCTCGGCTTTTTTCGGGCGAGATCTTTCAAAAGCCCTGTCAGCGTGTACAATGGATCCAGAAGGATTGTATTTTACAGTAAGAGAGTTACCCGCAGAAATCATTCTTTTGAATTTTCGGGTGAACCAGGAGGGAGTCCATGACCAGACAAGCCGCAATGCCGGATATCGCTTTAGGCAATTCGGTTTTTGCCGAGATTTGTCGAGATTTTCGGGCGACCATTAAGGCCGTAAAGCGTGTTTTGGGCGATAAGCACATGATGACCACGGTGTGCTTGCACGCCTGTGTCTTTCCCACCGATCGCATGAGCCTCCGTATGGTGTGGGATCAGTTTCAGGCGTTAGATGTGGCCCAGCGCGCCGATATTTTGCAGGCCTTGCGTAACCGGGCCATGTAGCAGCTGCGCCTGAGTCGGCAGCCGTGTTAAGGCGCTCTTCGGCTATTGTGATTGAAACATGTGAGTGGCATTGTCGTCTGTAAACTCTAGCGTCCTGCAACGTGAGGTATCTTTTATCATGGATACTGTTGATCGGTTTGGACTATTTGCCTGTCGGGGGAAACCATTGTGCGGTTTTTGGCTGGCCAGTCTACTGGCTTGCCTCTGTATAGGCTCGGCCATGGCGGGAAGTGTAATCAATCCGCCCTTACTACTGGCAAGTGCAGGCAATTACGGTGCCTTGGGCGGCAGCATGGCAGGGTATGTACTCAATGCCGAAACCGGGATGAACCGGGTGTATACCCAAAAACTCAATCAGGATTTGCTAAATCCTGCCAAAAATTTTACAGGTAATCCGGCCACTGAGGAGCCGGTGATTCAATATGTGGGCCCACCCCCGCAAGCCCCGCCTATTGGCCCGTTGTTTGAGCGCTCGACGCAGGCCCGTCCGCTGTTGCCTCGTCACTAGATCGTTCTGCCGCTGTTCAAATGCGCGTGGATTTGGTTCAATAGTACACATGAGAGAAGCAGACCCCACCGACGCAGTTTCAGCAGCAGATCTTGGCGACAATCCTTCTGCCTCGGAAACGAGCGCACAGGCAGAACCCTCCGAGTCCGGCTTTGTAAATGAGCTGATTAATCCCAAGTTCTCCGAGCTGGGGTACATTCAGGTCTACACCGGCGACGGCAAAGGCAAGACCACGGCCAGTCTCGGGCTGACATTTCGCGCCCTGGGGCGTGGCTGGAACGTGCTGGTTATTCTCTTTACCAAGGGTGGCAACGATTACGGCGAGCTTTTCTCCGCACGCCAGCTCAGCCCGGATATTTCCCGGCAACTGACCATTGTACAGGCAGGGCTAAATCGCATTGTGTTTACCCACAACCTCAAAGCGGAAGATGCCGTTGAGATCTCCAACGGCTGGGAGATTGCCAAGCGCGCCGTTCGCTCTGGTAAATATCAGATGATCGTCATGGATGAAGCCAATATTGCCATCGATCTGGGCCTGATTCCGCTGGAAGAGATGAAAGAGTTGCTGGCCAACAAGCCCCGCGAGCTGGAAATCGTGCTTACTGGTCGTCGTGCCCACCCGGAAATCATTGAAATGGCCCATCTGGTTTCAGAAATCCGCCCCATTAAGCATTATTGGGACATAGGGGTCAAGGCCCGCAAAGGCATCGAATACTAGGCGCACTGCATCGTATTGCCGCCGGAACCCATGACCTAACCGGGCAACAATCCTCTGAAATGCTTGCTGTGCTTCGATCTGAAAAGCTTTGCTAGTGAGCGCTCTTTACAGATCCATATTATCGATCAGGCGAACCTGATTGACATAGGCGGCGATTAGCAGTTTCACGCCCGGTTTTAACGTGTCTGCCGGGGCAAAGCTTTGTTTATGCACGGCTTCCAGGTACTGCAGCCGCACCGAAACGCCTTGATCGGCCCAGGGAGCGAGGATGTCCTCACTGATACGCTGGAGTGTGGTTTGGGCGGGCAAGGGTTCAGCGGCGTTCTGAACGGCGGCGCGTACCTGATTCAGGATGCGGGAAAGGCTTAACGCGGCCTGCTGCTCGGCCTCAGTCCTCAGGTAGCGGTTCCGGGAGCTCATGGCTAGCCCACTGGCCTCGCGCACCGTGGCTTGGGGGATGATTTCCACGGGCAGGTGCAGATCGCGCACCATCTTTTGAATCACCATGAGCTGCTGGGCATCTTTTTCCCCAAACACGGCCACTTGGGGCTTTAAAAGGTTCAATAATTTTAGCACCACAGTGGCCACGCCCGTAAAGTGCCCTGGACGAAACGCGCCGCAAAAGCGCTCAGTCAAAGCCGCAGGCGGCACCACTGTAGTGACTTGCTCTAGTCCTTCTGGGTAAAACACTTCCACGCTGGGGGTGAAGAGGGCATCCACGCCCAATTGTTCACAGATGGCCCGGTCCTGCTCAATGGGGCGAGGATAGCTCATCAAGTCTTCTTGTGGCCCAAACTGCAGCGGGTTCACAAAAATGCTGACTACCACAATATCGGCGAGTTCTCTCGCTCGGCGAATCAGGGCCATGTGTCCCTCGTGCAGCGCACCCATGGTGGGCACCAAGGCCACACGTTGGCCTGCCCATTGCCGATAGAGGGCGTTATAGTCCGCCGAGGTAGAAACGACATGCATTGCTGAGGCGCCTTTTATAGTCCGGGCTGGCTTGCTGCCAAGCTGTGGGGGATTGCTTGGGGCATTTTCCCACAAAGATAATGCATGCGTTTAGCGTGACTCAATTTTTTGTGCGGATTGTTAAACCAGTTTTTCAAACAAAAGTGCCAGATCGGGCACCAATTCTTCGGGGAAGCCAAAGGCCTCGGTGTCGTTGTTGGGGAACTCGCCGCTGCGAATATCGGCGGCATAGGCGCTCACGGCCTCATGAATGAGCTGGCTGGATTTCATGTAGCGGCGCACAAAGCGCGGCGTCAGCTCACTGTAGCGGCCTAGCAGGTCATCCACCACCAGAATCTGCCCGTCGCAGACATTCCCCGCGCCGATGCCAATGGTGGGAATACGCAAGCGCCGCGTGATCAGGGAGGCCACGGGCACCGGCACCATTTCCAGCACCAGCGCGCAAACGCCCGCCTCCTGCAGCCGGAGCGCGTCGCCGATCAGCCGCTTGGCGTCTTCCAGCGTTTTGCCCTGAATTTTAAAGCCCCCCAGGGTGTTCACGGATTGCGGTGTAAAGCCCAGATGCCCGATCACGGGTATCCCAATCTCCACCAGATGCTTGACTACGCCCACAATGCGTTCAGAAGCGCCTTCCAGCTTGACCGCCTTTGCCCCGCCCTCTTGAATAAAGCGCCCCGCGTTCTTAACGGCCTCAATGGGGTCAGCCTGATAGCTCATAAAGGGCATATCCGCCACCACCATCGCATATTTTGTACCGCGCGCCACGGCTTTCACATGGTGCAGCATTTCTTCCATCGTTACCGACAGGGTGTTGGGGTGCCCCAGCACGGTCATGGCCAGCGAGTCCCCCACCAGCAGCATTTCCACGTTGGCGTCATCCAGAATGCGGGCGGTGCTGTAGTCGTAGCAGGTCAGGGTGACAATCTTTTCGCCCTTCTCCTTTTTGCGCTTGAGTGAGCCTACCTGATGCGTGGTGCGTTTGACTGCGGCTTCGGCGTTGGGGCCAGCGGCAGCGTCTTGAACATGAACGGACACGGGCGAGTCCTCTTGGGTTGGGGCCAGCAGATGAGTGAGCGGGTTCGACCAAGGGTACGAATAAGGATACGAATTCAATCCACGCCAATTCTAGTGGTCATGGGGGTGGGCTGGCAAGTGCAGCTGAAACAATTCTTCCCAGAGCACCTCTGATTTTATCCTACAGTTCACTGTGTCGACTGCTCTGGTTGAGGCAATAAAACGAAGTGAGCCTACTGGGCGCTGGCTGTGGTGGGCGGAATATCCAGATCCACGGCAGGCGGTGCGGGCGGTTCGGTATCCGTGGGGGGCGGCAGGGGGGAGGGGGCCAGCTTGAGCTTGCTGTTGTATTCGCGCTTGAACCAGTGAATGATGGCGCGGGCCAGCTGGGCCGGGTTGTGACGTACCACCGAGTGTTCACTTTCGTCCACCAGCAGTTTTTCCACCACTTGTACCCCCAGACTAATGCAGCGTTCGCGGTCCAGTTCCACCGGCTTGTAGCCGTGGCTCAGGTACTTTTCCAGCAACTGCTCGGGGAGCCAGTTGTTCACCACCACGCCGTTGATCATGTTGGGATACGGGCAATGATCCAGAATGGCCGCCAGGTGATCGCCCACCGAGTAGCCGTCGGTTTCGCCGGGCTGGGTCATGATGTTGGCAATATACAGCTTGGGTGCCTTGCTTCGGGAAACGGCTTCGGCGATTTCCTTGATAAGGAGATTTGGCATCACGCTGGTATAGAGGCTGCCCGGCCCTAAGATAATCAGTTCAGCATGATGCAGGGAGTCCACCACTTCGGGCAGGGTCTTGGGGGATTCCGGAATGCACTTGAGGCGCTTGATCTTGCCTTTGGCCTGCGGGATGAGGGATTCTCCGATCACCACGGTGCCATCGTCCATTTCGGCGGCCAGATTAATGTTTTCCAGCGTGGAAGGCAGCACTTGTCCGCAAATGTTGAGTACCTTGGAAGAGCCCTTGATGGCTGAGTACATATCGCCCGTAATATGGCACATGGCCGCCAGAAACAGGTTGCCGAAGCTGTGCCCGATCAGGCCCGATCCGGTTTTAAAGCGGTACTGAAAGAGTTCGGTGATCAACTGTTCTTCGTCAGCCAGCGCGGCAATGCAGTTGCGAATATCACCGGGGGGGATGATGCTCTGCTCTTCGCGCAAGCGCCCGGAGCTGCCGCCGTCATCGCCCACGGTCACAATGGCGGTGATGTTGGAGGTGTATTTTTTCAGGCCGCGCAACATGGTGGACAGTCCCGTACCGCCGCCAATGGCTACAATCCGGGGGCCGTGGATGAGTTTGTTTTGCCGGTAGAGGGCTTCCAGCAGATCGGAGTCGCGCCCTTCCTGTTGCAAGGCCGCTTTAACGGTGGCGTAAGCCCGTCGAAGGCCCAGATAGGACAAAATTAAGCCCACACTGAGGGCAATGGGGCCGCTGATATGAGCGGGGAAGATCCGGGCCAGAAACTTCAAAAAGTCGATCACCATGGTGATCGGTTGCAGGTTCAGGATGAGTGCGGCTCCCACAAACACCAGCGTTAAACCGGCGGAAGCAATGCCAATCCAGCGTTTAATCGATAAACCCGGCATGAGCCAGGTGGCTAAACGCGGAAACTTGAACATCAGGCCGAAACGTCTCCTACTGAACAGGCGGCTTCTGTGGCTGCCAGTTTACCCCATCTTAGCATTTCGCGGTGAGAAATGATGATGTGGTAGGCGGGGTGATGTTTTTTCAGGTAAGCGGCCAACTCTTCGCCCATACAAACAGAGCGGTGTTTCCCGCCAGTGCAGCCCACTGCCAGTGTCAGGCGGGTTTTGCCTTGTGCCTGATACAGGGGTAACATTTCGGCCACCAGATCGGCCCACTTGTCAAAGAAGCTGCGGGCGTGATCCAGATTGAAGATGAAATCCCGCACGGGCTTGTCTTTCCCGGTGAGGGGGCGCAACGACTCATCATAGAAAGGGTTCGTCATAAAGCGCATGTCGAAGATAAACTCGGCATCCTGTGGGGCGCCATATTTAAAGCCAAAGGTGTTGATATAAATCGTGAATTCCTGATTATCGATGGGCAAGCCCAGCACCCGCGCAATTTTATGGCGCAATTCCACGGCAGTCGTGGTGCTGGTATCGATGGAATAATCCTTGAGGTCTTTAATTGGCCCAAAGAGTTTCTTTTCGGCGGCAATGGCCACTTGCAAGCCCGTGTTGACGGCGTTCTCAAAGGGATGCTTCTTGCCGGACTGCATGTAGCGTTGCACCAGAATATCTTCCGGGGCATCTAGCGCCAGAATCTTGAGCGCGGGTAGATTCTGCTTCAGGGCCGTAATGGCTTGCACCACCGCCGCATTGTCTGTCTCCGGGCGAAGCCGAAGCGAGAAGGCCACCGGCGCTTCGCCAGCCGTCAGGGGCACAATGGTGTTGTGCAACTGCTCGGGATCTACCCCGGCCACGGTCAGAAAGCCAAAATCGGAATAAATATCCAGCGCGGTGGTCACGCCTGCGCCACTGGTGCCCAGAATCAGGAAATGGTCGTATTTTTGAGTGCCTACAGCCATCCGGAAGCTCCTATATCCGTCAAAGAGAGAGAGACGGGCTGAATTAACATCTGGCCCACGCGATCGGCCACTTCCACGCACTGGGGCAGGGTGGGGCTGACGTGCAGGGTTTTGAACTTCAGATTGACCGTCTTGCCGTCTTCCGCGGTGAGGGCGTTGTGGTGAATCAGCTGGCGGGCCTGATCCATGACCCCTTGCGGTGGTAGGAAATCCTGCATGCGATTGGTCGAAAGCTGGCCTTCGCTGGTGTACCGCTTGCCCAGATAAACTTCCGGGGCGGTGCGCAGGCCAATTTCTTTTTCGACCCGTTCCAGAATGGGGCCAGCGGGCCCCATCAGCAGGAACCACGAGCTCATCTTGTGCAGGGCCTTGGCCACGGTGAGGGCGACTTCTGGGTTGTTGATGAATGCGGTGTACAACGCGCCATGCGGGCGAATGTGCACAATGTCCATGGCTTCTGAACGCAGAAGCGCCTGAAAGGCGCCCATCTGCACATAAATCCAGGCGGTTAAATCTTCTTCGCTCAGTTGCATGGGCTCGTAACCGTAGCGGGCGGGATCGGGGTAGCCAATGTGCGCCCCAATACTGCAATTAAAGCGCTTGGCTTGCCGAATCGATTCCAGCAAATCCTTGGGATCCCCATCGTGCACCGCGCAGGGAATGTTCACGGAGCTGACAAAGTTCAGCAGCTCGTAGTTGGTCTTCTGAAAGTATGCCTGATCCCGGCTTTGGCCCAGATCGGTGTTCAGGTCCACAAAGTGTTTCACCTTGTTGCTGATCAGGATTTTTTTCGCTAAGTCTACAGATTTGGGCATGAAGTACCTATTCTCAAATTCTTCTCAAATTTATCTAATAGTAGTGGAATCGGGCTGTTTTTAAAAGCTCAGTAAAGCGCAAGGCTCAGCAGCAGGCGGGTCAGCCGCACGGCACACAGCAGACTGGCGGTGGCCAGCAGGTCGTAAGGGAAAGTTTCCACGCTCAGGCGTAACATCCAGCCGCCGAGATCGCTGAAAGGGACCTGATGGGCCAGGGTTAGGCCAATCAGATAGGCCAGCCCAATCCCATGCACCAGGCCGATGGCCGCCAGGGCTTGAGTGAGGACCTTGAGCGAACGGCTTCCTTGACCGGGGCGTTGAAATGCCTTGTGAAAGCAGCTACTTAAGGGGTAAGCCATGATCAACACGCCCAACAGATACCCAAATCCGGGTTGAAAGAGATAGGCCAGGCCGCCACCATTTGCAAACAGGGGAAAGGCAAACAGGCCGAGCCCGATAAAGAGGAGTACGGCGGCTGGCCCCATATAGGGTCCCAGCACGGTGGCCACAAATAGGGCCATTGGCAATTGCAGGCTATAGGTCATCATCGGTCGGGGTTCGGGGTTAGCCAACCCCAATGGGCTGGGCAGGGTCAATGGCAAAAAGCCGGACACCACCAGCAATATCGTGGCCAGCAGGCAGAGCAGGAGCCCATTCAGGCTGATTCTGGGCGGGTGGGCCACTTTCTGGAACCAGGAACGCTGACCAAAGAGGTTTAACCCCTCGTTGGCATCGGCTTCCCAGGGGCGTTCCAACCCGGAAATCGATATCACTTCAGACATCTCAGGTCCCGTATCCTTTGGGTAGTCCGTTTAGGCGTTTGTCCAGCTTTTGCTTCAGGTCCTTGCATAGCTGGCGGTATTCTGCTGAGGAAATATTGGGCGTGGTCATGATCAGGGCGTCTTCCTGATTGTCCTGATAGTATTTGGGGCGGATGCCCATGGAGGCAAAGCCGTACTTGTAATAAAGATTCTGCGCGCTGTAGTTGCTCACGCGCACTTCCAGCGTGACCCAATGAATGGTGTGTTGGGCGCAACGATCCAGACAGTGCCCGATCAGAAGTTCGCCCAGTGCATTCCCCCGATACTCCGGTTTCACGGCCACCGTGGTGATGTGGGATTCATCGGCAATCAGCCAAAAGCCCAGATAACCCACCAGTTTATTAATATCTGTGTGAATGAGGGCGTAATATCGGCCCACCTGATTGTTCATCTCGTTGTAAAACGATTCCTCGGACCAGTGATGCCGCCCAAAGGAGACGGACTCAATCTCCATGATGTCCGGGACATCTTGCGCACGCAGACGACGAATCTCCAGGTTGGCCGCCTGGAGTTTAATCTGGCTCGGTTCCGAAGATGAAAGCATTCGCGAATGTGTATCAAATTGTGGAAGGTGTAACCCATTGGCGTTGAAAACGCTTCTTTATTCTATCTTAGATACGTTGAGAATCTAGTGATGTTCCTGTGGGGATATACGGGAAGGAAAGCCTGATGCAAGGCCGGGTGGACGTTTGCTCCTGAATTTTGGTGGGGCTCGGAAGGTTGAGTTGGTTTTGCGGGGTCAGCTTTCCAGGTCTGTCGGCGGGTTCTTTTCGGGTTCTGTAACTGGGGAATTTTTGGTAAAATGCGGATGTTAGCAATGTTTGGGATGCTGGATTATTCCCCTGAAGCCTGAAAAACGATGGGACGAGGAGCCCTTGGCGGAAGTTTCCGCATCCGCGCCCATTCCAGACGTTGACCGTCAGAGTGCTGAGCCCACCCGGCATATTCAGGTGACCCTGCCTGATGAGCGTTACCGGGAAGCGCCCCTTTTGTTTAAAATTCCCCAGTGGGAAAATCTGGCCGCTTCGGCCAACCGCCTGCTCAAGTTTGAGTTTCCCCCGGCACGGGAAGTCCGGGTGTTTGAGCGGTTTATCAAGACCAATGGCATCTCGTCGGGTCTTTCCAAGCGGGTGCTAGAGGCCTTGCCGGTGCCCTGGCTGGAGACCATCTACCGTGAGCTATGGCAGCCGGTGTGTGACGGGCCGTGTTCTCCTCAAAACGATTGGTTGACCCTGTTTTTGCTGGTGGAAGAACTGGCCGAGTTTGACGTCGCCGCCTGGGTGCTGCAAGACATTCAGCTGATGGGTGAGCGTGATACCGGTATTATGCATAGCTATTACTACGGCGGCACGATGTCTCGGGATAATTTGTTGGCGCTGCTGAAAGGCCACGGTTATCGTACCGACTTTCTGGAGGCACTGGATGAGGCCTCTGCTGAGGTTGTCGAGATCTTGCAGTTGGCTTATCTGGCCTGTCGAAGACTGACTCGGCCGTTCCCCTGGGTGGAACTGCTGGAGCGGCTTGGGCCAGCGGACGGCATCAAGTTTCCCCGGCTGGCCCGCCTGAAGGGAATTCGGACCCTTTTAAATGCCCAGCCCTCTGCATTGGGTGTCTTGCTGCCAGAGTCGTTACAGGACGCCGTGACTGTTATGCAGGCTTTGCTGCACTCGGCGGAAGTGGCTGAAGTGGCTGCCATTGCCGTGATCCCCCGTCCGGTGAAAGAGCTGGTGCTGGTCGAGGGTGAGACCGAAAAGCTTCTCTTGCCTCTGTTTGCCGAAGCGATGGGGCTGGATTTCAATGCCCTGGGTATTGCAGTCTTGCCAGCCGGGGGCAAGAACCATGTCTTGTCGCTGTATCGGGAGTATGCCCGCCACTTGCGGGTGCCCATTTGTGTGGTTTTGGATAGCGATGCCGAAGCGATTGTCGACGAGCTGAGCAGCAGCCCGCGCCCACAGGATTATATTTTTCACATCGCCGAGGGCGAGTTTGAGGACATGTACGATCTGGCGCTCATTTTGCAGGTGATTAATCAGAATTACCAGCCCTACCCGGAACTCACGTTGGCCGGTTTTCAGGAACTGGCCCGTTCCAGCAACGCCAAGGGGCGGGTGCACATGTTGCGGGTGGTCTGGCAGGCCTATAATCTGGGCTCTTTCGATAAAATTGACTTTGCGGGCAAGTATGCCGAATGCTTTAAGCCCCAAGATACTGGCATGTTCAGTGCTCAGGTGCCGCCCGCCATTCAGGCGCTGGTGGAAGTCATTCTGCAAGTGAGAAACAGGTTGGGCTGAGGCATGTTTCTGGAGTTGCTCAGTCCCGTTGGATCACGTGGGGTTCACGCTTCGGCTCCGCCCTGCTTTTTGCCGTTGGCTGATTGTCCCGCGGGGTTGATGTACGGCATGGCCGTATACACCACCTTTCGTTTTCCACTGGCGGATTGCTGGTGGAATGCTCACCTGACGCGACTCAAGGAGAACGCCGCGCAACTGGGGTTATCCCTGCCTTTTCCGGCGGATGTCATTCGTCTGGCCCTGGAAGCCTTAATAGAAACAGAAGGCTGCACACAATCGGTGTTTCGATTGACCGCCATCGCCGATGTGC
The DNA here is from genome assembly GCA_903866275.1 of Vampirovibrio chlorellavorus. Classification (GTDB taxonomy): domain Bacteria; phylum Cyanobacteriota; class Vampirovibrionia; order Vampirovibrionales; family Vampirovibrionaceae; genus Vampirovibrio; species Vampirovibrio chlorellavorus_D. The sequence continues at coordinate 78,074 of CAIPMU010000003.1, forward strand.
AGGAGTATGGCGATTTTTACACCGGGACTGAAAATGGGTTGAAACCGGCCAGACTGTTACTTTCAGCGAGGAAATCGGGAACGAGTGTACTCTCCTCTGCGGGGCCGTTACAGTCTCCGGTTGCGGTCAAGGCGGTGGATGCCATTCGCCCCCTGCCTTTAATCAAGCATAGCGGCATGGCGGATGTGATTCGGCTTAAGCAGGCGGCCCTGCTTTCGGGGTTTTCGGAAATTTTGCTGGCCCAAAATGGCATTTTACGAGAAGCCAGTACCTCCAACATTTTTCTGATTCAGGCGGGTCAGCTGCTCACGCCAGATCCGGTTCGGGATGGCTGTTTGCCCGGCATAACCCGTCAGCGGGTGTTGCTGACGGCCAAAGGTCTTGGGATTCCGGTGGCGGAAACGGGACCCCTGTTGATGCGCGATCTTCCACACTGGGATGGTGCATTTCTGACCAACGCGGCTCAGGGGATTCGACCTGTCTCTCGCATCGATCAGCATGCGTTGCCCTGGCCTTCGGAGGCGAAGGGCTGGATTCAGGCGCTGGCGGAGTCTCTCCGCTAGGGCATGACAAGAGGGGCTGGCTTGCTGGATTAGGCGGTCTACTCTTCTTTTTCCGGGTGGAAGGCTTTGATGGAGGCTGATTGCACCCCTTGAATCGCGTTAAGCTTTACTGCCAGGCTGTTCACGTTGGCTTGCAGCCCGTGCATATCCACGGTGTAGTTCATCACAATGGATTGATCTTCGCTCACGTGCTGGGTTTTTGCTTCTACGGTCTTGTTGGGAAAGTGCTTTTCCAGCCATTGCTCCAGCGCAGGCAGGCTGTGTTCTGCCGCCGTAATCTGAATTCGCAACAGGGTATATTTTTTCAGGTATTTCTTGAACATGGTGCGTTCCATCGCGCCGATGATAAACAGCACCAGGAACGAGAAGAAGGTGGCCACGACGGCCAACTGATACGAACCAACCCCCACGAGCATTCCGATGCTGGCCATGACCCACAGGCTGGCTGCCGTGGTGAGGCCCCGGACGTTGGTGCCATGCCGCAACACGGCGCCGCCACCAATAAAGCCAATCCCGACCACGATTTGTGAAGCAATCCGGGCCGGATCGCGCACCATCCGAAAGTTGGTCAACATGTCAGCGGGGTTGCCCAGACTGGCTGCGTGGCTGTAGACCACCCCGGAGGTAATATCCGAAATGGAGATCATGGTAAAAATGGTCGCGCCCAGACACACCAGAATGTGGGTGCGTAAGCCAGCCGACTGCTGGATGTATTCGCGCTCCATGCCCACAACAGAGCCCAGCAATAAGGCCAGAAAGAGTCTTAAAATCTGCTCATGCAGTTCCAAACAAGTCCGCTCCAACTCTTGGTAAACACCGGGATATTGATGGATGAATGTTGCTGGTTCAGGATTTGAAAAGGCCCATTGAGTCGACTGGCTCACGGGCGTTTATAACAAGATTGTAGCAGTTCTTCCGGGTTTAGAGGAAATGATGCTGTTCGTGCTGCGCTTCCTCTTCTGCCGCTTTTTTAAAGTAGTTTTCGGTCAGGCTGTTCATGCTATTTCTCAGGATTTGATGGTTGCGGAACATGTGATCGGTCCCGCTGATCTCATCCTTCATTTCCTGATAGAGAGGCATTTGCCGTTTGAAATCGATCCGGGCCGCGCGGGCTTTGGCCACCAGCAAACTCCCGGAGTAACTAATGCCGGAAGGTTCGGATGGTGTCAGCACGGGTTTCGAGGGCGATACAACAGGGGGTGTCGAAGGCTTCGCAGCTACTGGCTTTGAGGCATGGGGTTTTTGATGGCGGGGTTTTTCGGTCAGTTTGCCGTCAAACACGCCAGGAATAAATTCGGAGTAATCGGGTTCAGCGCTGGTATCGGAAGGTTTTGCCACATAGGGCGTCGGGCTGATGGTTTTGACAGCTTCAGTCGCTGATGTTTTGGCCCGGTTGTAAACCGAGGCCTGTAATTCTTCAAAATCCTTCAGCGCGATTTCCAGTTTTTCCTGTTTGATTCGGTTCTGGTGGGAACGGGAGTTTTTGAACAAGGCATCCGGCTCATAAGGATCGCTCGGGATCAGCAGGTGGTCATCCTGTGTTTGGGGTTTGATAGACTTTGTTTTGCTGGTCGTTGTTGGCACAGCCCTGCTGGTTTCAGTGCGCGACGATTTTTTCCAGTTGGCGACACTGGTATGTTGAATCTTTGCCAGTTCCGGCTCCCCGGCAAACAGATCGCCAACCGGACGGGTATAAATGTCATCCAGTCCCCGGCTAGTGTCATTTGGCGATGCTGTTCCAAAGAGCTTGGCATGCGCCTGCTTTTTCTTGCGGGCGATTTCTCTGGCTTTCAGTGCTTCTTTGCTGTACTTGGGCAGCGGGAGCACGCATTGCTGTTTTTTGATTGAATGCAGCCACGGGTTGAGAGGCACTGCGTTTGTGTTGTTCTGCTCCGTGCTTTGTTGAATGGGTTGAATGCCGAGGACAGCACTGGTTTCCCGTGCTGCAGTTGAGTGAGGGTGTACTTTGTGTAAGTCCAGATGGGTATCGATGGCAAGGGATGGTTTAGTCTGGACTGTTACTGAACCCTGTGCTGACTGAGCGGTCAGCGCATCAAAGGCATCCATGGTATTTGCGGAAATGGGTCGATTAGGCCATGAGGCTGGACTTTGGAATGTTGTTTGTTGCTGTTTCTCTGCGTTGAATAATTGCGTCAGGCTGCGCCAGCTATGTGCAAAACTGTCACGAAACAGAATCAGGCAGGTGTCGCAAAGCAGTGTCCAGATCGGTTGAAAAAATTCCTGCCAAAGGCTTTGCCCTTGGGTATCGTCCATAGGCTGAGTTGCTTGCCGGGTCTCCCAAGGCAACGTTGCAATCACTTCGGATTCGGGGATGGACTCGTTCATTGAGACTCCAGAACTCACTCACCAGGCTGGCTTATAGAAAGACACACACACTCGTTATCAAGGGATTAAGCTGAATTGAATATTGCCCGTTGGTCAACAAAATTCCCGATTTTGAACCAATCTCATTCTATAGTTGTGGCTAGAATGAGCCTATCCTCCAAATGCTGTATTTCAGAATGGTTGCCTAACCTAAAAAAATGGATCTAGTAATATTTTACCCTAAACTGTCCAGCAGGATCGTTGGCAGGGGCGTATGGGAAGTTTTCCGGATGCTTGGTTTGCTTTGCCAGCCCCTGGTTTTAATCGGTAAAACGAAACTTTACCAGGGCTTTTAAGGCCCACAGGCCGTCCACCCAGGTGATTTTCTTGCCCTCATGAAAGGCCCTGCCATTATAAGAGATCGGTGCTTCGGCCAATCGACATTTTTGCTTGAGGACTTTGGCGGTGATCTCCGGCTCAAAGTCAAAGCGGTTGGAGCGAATCTTGATGCCCTTCAACACGTCCGCCCGAAAAGCCTTGTAGCAGGTTTCCATGTCGGTAATGCGGGTTTGGTAGAGCATGTTGGTGACCAATGTCAGTAGTTTGTTCCCCAGGTAATGCAGTCCTGCAAAGGCTTCGCTGTTGGCCCCCGGGGTCAATCGGCTGCCATAAACCACATCGGCCTGGTTGTCCACAATGAGCTGAATCAGCGGCGGGTAATCCTGGGGGTCGTATTCTAAATCGGCATCCTGAATGGCCAGAATGTCCCCCGATGCTATATCGATGGCAGTGCGCAGGGCTGCACCCTTGCCCATGTTCTGGGTGTGATAAACCACCCGATAGTTCGGGTGCTGCGCCTCCAGTCGGCTTAAAATCTCTCGGGTGCCGTCCACGGAGCCGTCATCGACGAGGATGATCTCTTTCTCCAGTCCACAAAAATCGACCGCTTCCACACGATCCAGCAAGGCTTCCAAGGATGTGACCTCGTTATAGACGGGAATCAGCAGGCTAAGTTTTTTAGCCTCTTTATAGGTGCGCTCTCTCATGGGGATCTCTAACTGCCAGTGCCTTAAACAAAGCAATAGCATACCGCAGAAAATTTGGAATGGGAGCAGGGGTTGTGCCAAACTTGATTTTCAGGAACGTAAAAATTTCCCCCGAAAATTGTTACAAGGCTTCGACGGCCAGTGCTGAATAGGTCTAAATCCCTTTCAGGTGCTTGGTTTTCTTGGGTGCTCTGCTTGTTTTTGGCGAGCCAGGGAAGGGCAATTCTTTCAGGAGATCGTCGTTTATACTGGAACGCCAATCGCGCTGGGGAAAAACTTTTTCTTGAAAAGTCCAGCTGATTCCGTAAAATTTTAGTTCCCTAACTTTTTTTCCCGATACCCTCCCGGTTCACTATACCGCCTCCTCGTTATTACGCCGCTTTAACCAGAAAGGGATCCCACCGAATTGAACGTGAAAGCTGATTCCACGGTTGTCAACTTGGGACGCCACCTCTTGGCAGAGTTCTATGACTGCAACTCCAACATCCTGAACAACGCCCAGATTATCGAAGAGGTGATGACCGAGGCCGCGATTGCTTGTGGCGCAACGGTTGTCGAGAAACGATTCCACCACTTCAGCCCCTTTGGCGTGAGCGGCGTGGTTATTATTTCCGAGTCCCATCTGGCCATCCACACCTGGCCCGAATACGGCTACGCTGCCGTGGATTTGTTTACTTGCGGCAACAGTTGCGATCCCAAAGTGGCCTACGATTACCTGCAAGAGAAGCTTCACGCGGGTTCAGCGTTCTACTCCGAGCTGAAACGCGGCTTGATGAACCTGAATACCCAGAAAATGATTGAATCTCCGTTTCATCTGGAGGCCCAAATGGCCACCAGTGCCGCAGGCGCTGCTATTATTGGATCTCAAGTTGGGGAGGGTTGTTAAGCCATGACTGTTGTTCGTTCTGAATTTGGTCCTCACCTGATGCTGGATTGTCGGGGCTGCGATCTGGAAAAAATCAGCAATCTGGAATACGTGTTTAACTTCCTCAATGAGTTGCCCGGTCGCATTGGCATGACCAAGATCACCCAGCCCTATGTGTTCCCCTACGAAGGCTTGATCCCTGAGGACAAGGGCATCACCGGCACCGTGATCATTGCCGAATCACATATCACCTTTCATTCGTTTATCGATAAAGATTACTTCTTCTTTGACGTCTTCAGCTGCAAGCATTTTGATGTGGATCGCGTGGCCCAACTGGTGCAGGAAGCCTTTGGCGTCCAGCATATGGAACGCCACGAAGCCCGTCGCGGCATGGATTTCCCCCGCAGCCTGGAAGAAAGAGTGCCCCTGGTGGCGCTTCAGTCAGTCTAGGCACAGGCATGGTTAATCTTAAGAAGGTTCTTTGGGTGGGCATACTGCTCAGTTGCATTTGTGTGACCAGTATGTCGTTTAGTGCTGCTAAAAAGCCTCAATATCCTTTAATCGCTCAGCTTGAGAGTCTAACGACTCAAAAAGAAAATGCGCTTGAAGGCATGCTGGAGGCCATCATTATGCTTCAGAACGCTCCTCAGGATCAAAATAAAATTCTAATTCCTTGGCTTCTGCAAAAACAAAAAAAGGATACTTTACTGGCCCCCTTCACGATGCAATTGGGGAGTCGTTTGTTTCCTAATAACCATAAAGACGGCCTGCGCTGGTTTACGCGTGGGCGTGTTCGTTTGAGTTATGATGCGTCGCGTTGTGCAGATCCAACTGCTTCACAAGTCGCTGTTGAACTGAGTGTCTTGTATGGTGGTGCGCTTTGGCAGTATGCAAATACTCATATGGAAGAGTTTTTGAATGCTTGGCAAGACGCCATCACATGGGAAAAGAAACATCCCTACTCTGCAAGCCCTATTTGGCTTTGTGTGCAGGGTGAGAAACTTAACATGATACCCGAGAAAGAATGGCTGACAATTCGCACCCAAACCTTACAACAATCACAAGATGTCTTAAAAAAGCACTTCGCAGAACTCAAAAAGCAATAGAAATTTAAGTCTTTAGTGGAAATTGGGCCGTATTTTCGCTATCCTCCTGTAATAGTGCCAATCAAAGTGGAGAATGCAATCATGGATCTCTGGATTAGAGAACGTTTTCAGGACCGTACCGAGCTGGGTTATAAGGTTTCGGACGTGTTGCACCATTCCCAGTCTGAGTTTCAGGAAGTGGACGTGGTAGAAACTGTGGCCTTGGGGCGCATGCTCCTGCTGGATGGCATGGTAATGACTTCTGAACGCGATGAGTTCATCTATCACGAGATGATTGCCCATATTCCCATGCTGGCGCACCCCAATCCCAAGACCGTTCTGGTCATTGGCGGCGGCGATGGCGGCACCATCCGCGAAGTGCTGAAGCACCCCGCCGTGGAACGTGCCGTGCTGTGCGAAATTGACGGCGAAGTGATTGAAGTCTGCAAGAAATACCTGCCCAGCATCGCGGGCAAACTCGATGATCCCCGCGTGGAGATTGAAGTGCGCGACGGGGCGGCCTACATCGCCGAGCACCCCAACACCTTCGATGTGATCCTGATTGATTCCACCGACCCCATTGGCCCCGGCGAGAAGCTCTTCACGGAGGCGTTCTATCGTAATACGCTGGCCGCCCTCACCGAGAACGGCATTATGGCCTGCCAAAGCGAATCGCCCGTGGCCGTGCCGCAAGAGTGTCTGCGCATTAACAAACTGCTGAAGTCGGTGTTCCCTTTTGTGCAGCCTTACACGGCTTGCATTCCGTCCTATCCGGGCGGTCAGTGGACCTGGAGTTTCTGTTCCAAAGGCATCAAGCCCTTGGACGCCATTAACGAGCCCGTGGCCGATGAACTGAGCAAAACTTGCCGCTATTTCAACCGCGAGATTCATCGCTCAGTCTTTATTCTGCCGAACTATGTGAAAGCCGTGTTTGCCCCGGAAACTGCCGGAGTCACAGGGTAATGCTGCGCGGCCCCTTTCTTTCGCGCAACTGGATGGGCGCTTGCGAAGACTTTGAGCAAGCCGACTGGGTCATCGTGGGCCTGCCCTTCGATGGCACGACCTCGAACCGTCCCGGCGCGCGCTTTGGCCCGGAAGCCATTCGTCCGGCCAGCTGGGGGCTGGAAACCTATTCTCCGTTGCAAAACGCGGACCTTTCCACGGTGAGTTATTACGATGCGGGCGAGCTAGAATTCCCCTTGGGCAACCGGGACGCCATTTTGGCGCTGATCAATCAAAACGCCCGCGACGTTCTGGCCGCTGGCAAACGCTGGTTGGGTCTGGGCGGTGAGCATCTGGTGACCCTGCCTGTGATTCAGGCCTATGTCGAGAAATACCCCGATTTGGCCGTGCTGCACTTTGATGCCCACGCTGACCTGCGGGATGATTATCTGGGTGAAAAGCTCTCTCACGCCACGGTTTTGCGCCGAGTGACCGACTTGATCGGCCCGGAACGGCTGGTGCAAATTGGCATTCGTTCCGGCCCGCAAGAGGAATTTGCGTGGATGCGCGAGCATGGCACCCTGCTGGAAGACCCTAGCGAGATCCCTCGTGGCTTGAACCGTTTGGCGGGTCGCCCGGTCTTCCTGACCGTGGATTTGGACGTGCTGGATCCTTCGATCCTCAGCGGCACTGGCACCCCCGAGCCCGGCGGCATGACCTTCAGCACCTTCGTGGAATGGTTGCAGGCCTTCAAAGGGCTCAACTTTGTGGGCGCGGACGTGGTGGAGTTGGCGCCTCATTATGACCCCACCGGTGTCTCCACAGCCGTCGCGGCCAAAGTGGTTCGTGAAGTGTTGTTGTTGGCCTCGTCCCCGTCGAAGTCTGTCACTTGCGCCAACGCAGAGTCTGCCTCTGTGGGTTCTCACGCTTAAGCGATCAGTCTGATCTATCTTTCGAAGCACATTGCTGGATGTTGTCCGCTTTCTGTTTTAATTTGAATCCAGATCATTGCTTAAGAAATAAAAAGAATGTTTAAGAAATTGTAACTCGGGGTATTACTCTGTTGTCCTCCTGAGGGGCTTTGTTTCAATCAAGCGACTCAGGGGCTCATTACCCAAATACCCTACAGTATTGTTTGCCACTCAAAATCATTCACGATACATAAAGCCCTGATGTCTCATCGGGGCTTATTCTTTGGCGGTTGATCCGGTTCAATGAGTCTGAAACTGATACACCTTTAAAAAACCATGGGGCGCGGTGTACACGGCGCGAAAATCCGGTATGGCTTTCTGCATGAGGAGCGTGGCCACCGGGTTTTCCGGGGCTTGAACTTGCTGATTGACGATAAACGGCTCAACCACGATATATTGCACCCCGTAATGCTCTAAAGAAGCATGTAATCTACGAAAGGATTCCGGCGTGACCTGTCCATGAAAGGGTTGCAGGCTGGAAGCAAACAGTCCAAAGCCGGGATGATTGGTGTAGAGGTAAAATATGGGATCCCAAATGCCCGCCACGCCAGCAGTGGGAGGTGTTTTTGTTTTCAGGAACGCGAAAGTCGATTGATAATCTGCCCAAAGCGGTGCGGTTTGCCCCGAAGGCTCAATCCAATGCTGTCCCCGCATGCGGGCCAGCAGATGGTAGCCCCCCACGCTGGGCCAGAGCAGGAATGCGCCAATACCCATCAGGGCTAAAGCGCTTCCCCAGCGGGAGAGTGTTTTAGGCATGGCGTTTTGGAAGCGTTCTAGCCGATCAGGGTTCATAAAGCCAGCGATTGCCCGGAAGCTGGCCAGCCAGAGCCAGGGCAAAATCACTACCGAAAAGCGAATGGCCTGATTGGGATACATCCACAGGGCTACCCCGATGAGGTAGCAGGCGATATATAAGCCCGAGGCGCTGAAGGCTTGTGTTCGGAGTGCCCGAATGCCTTGCAGGATTAGCAAACTGGCCAGCCCCAGCGAGAGCAGGGTAAAGCCCAACGGGCTCCCGCCCAGCCAATAGCCCACTTGCGGTAACAGGAGATTGACCAGATTGTTGATGATGGGCTCAACACCCTTGCTCATCAGGGCTTGCAGGTACAGGCCTAGCGAGGCAGGCGAATTGATGCCGTATTCGATGCCATAACCGCCATAAACATAAGCCATTGGGTAGTTGAGCGCATTCAGTGGCATGGCATGCGTCTTCACCCAAAGCAGCCAGGGAAGGATTGTCACTCCGGAAGTGATTCCCAGATAGAGCCCGGCGGTTTTCCACTGTTTGCGTAGTAAAAATAGCAGGGTGATCGCCCCGATTAAGGCCAAGCCAATGGTGCGGGTATGAAAGGCCAGCACGGAGGCCAGAATGATTCCGCCCAGTCGGCGTTTGGAGGGCTGTTTGCCGCCCGTTTCTGCCAGCCACAGCGTGAGCAGGCTAAAAAAGAAATAGGGAGCCTCCGACATCAGTGATGTGGCGTAGTAAATGAAGTGAAAATTTGCAGCCACCAGCAGGCTGATCAGGCCTGCCAAGCCCTTGCCACACTGCTTGATCTGCCGCAGGTAGATATACAGCAAGGGAATGGCCAGCGCGGCAAAGGAGATGGTCAGCCCATGCAGGGCGGACAGGTTTTGCGGGAATCGGGGCTCCCAAAGCCAACCCAGGCTTAAAATGAGCGGGTAGAAGATAGGATACTTGACTTGAAACGGCAACCCCGGCAAGTTGAGCAGGCGATAGCCCTGCCCTTGGGCCAAGGCCTTGGCGGTGATGGCATACACCCCGTCATCGTGCAGAAACCCCATCATCTGAGGGTCGGTCACATGCTGATAAATCTCGAAAATCACTGCGGCCACGCACAGGAAAACTGCCCCGCTCAGCCAAAACGGGTCGTTCCTGCTTTGCTTGGGTTGGGGCGTGTTAGGTTGCTCTGGCTCTTTACCTTCACTTGCCCAATTTTCGGGATGCTGATTCATGGAGTCCCCATTGGCTCTCTCTCCGATGCCGATTGGCTTGGCCTGTTGCTCTTTTCCAGTATACCGGAGGTCTGGGTTGCGGTGGGGAATGCTGCTTCCAGTGACCCGCTGACAGGCTCGCTATTCTGTGGTTTCGGCCCTTTCGTTTGGTGCTTTATGACGGTCCCATTTTGGATTATGCTGACCGTAGGAAAGGGAGACTGCCCATGCACTTGTCATTGAGCCCGATTGAGTTGGAACAGTATAGCCGCCATTTGACGCTGCCCGGCTTTGGGGTGGAGCGGCAACTCGCTCTGAAGGCTGCCAAGGTGCTGCTGGTGGGTGCGGGTGGGCTGGGCTGCCCAATAGGCCTGTATCTGGCTGCGGCGGGCGTTGGCACCCTTGGCGTGGTCGATTTTGACCGGGTGGAGCGCAGCAACTTGCAGCGCCAAGTGGCCCATACCGTGGAACGGCTGGGTCAGCCCAAGGTGGAGAGCCTGATAACCACCATGCAGGCGCTCAATCCGCTTCTGAATTATGTGCCGCATGCCTGTCGGTTGAGTGAAACCAATGTGCAGCAGACCATTGCGGGTTACGATCTGGTGATCGATGGCTCTGATAATTTTACGACCCGCTTTCTACTGGCTGATGCCTGCCATCTGTCTGGGATACCCCTCTTGCAAGGCGCGATTCATCAATATGAGGCCCAGATTAGTTTGTTTGTGCCGGGGGATGGCGCTTGTTATCGCTGCGTGTTCCAGCAACCTCCCCAGCAAAGCGCCTTGGCCCCGTGTGCCGAAGTGGGCGTGTTGGGCGTGATGCCGGGCACCGCGGGCCTAATGATGGCCACGGAAGCGATTAAGTTCCTGACTGGCCTCCCCACGCCAGCCCACGGGCACTTGTTGCGTTACAATGCCCTTTCTCAAACGCTGCGCCAGCTGGCGATTTCGGCGGATGAAAACTGCCCCCTCTGTGGCCCCCACGCCACCATCCGGGAAGCCTGCGAGCAAGTTGTGCATTGCCCTTCGGGAATGGGTCAGGAGGTAATGGGCGACGCGCAAAGTTCCGTAGATGCGGGCCTTTCAATGGTCTTGAATGCGCCTGAGGCGCAAGCATTGGTTGAAAAAGGCGCATTATTGCTGGACGTGCGCGAATGGTTTGAGTTTGAGGCGGGACATTTGCCTCAGGCGTTGCATTTGCCCTTGGGTCAGGTGAGCGTAAAAGCTAAAACGATGATTCCTGAGCCATCAACGCCGATGGTGGTTTATTGCCAGCGGGGCCAGCGAAGTCTGGAGGCCGTGCGCCAGTTGCGCGCCCTGGGGTATGCCCAAAGCTACAGCCTTACCGGGGGGATTGGCGCTTGGGGTGCGGCAGTAGAAGCCTAAGCGTATAGATTTGTTTGGGAATCCCCATTCAACAGAGCGCTGGGGTAGGGTTGGCTTCTGTTTTGCCGGGCGAGATGGATGCTTGTGGCTGAGCTTGGCCTTGATGCGTTTCAAATAAAGCCAGCCATTGGGCCACGCGCTTGGGTAAATCTTCGGCCTGGGTGATGTCGCGGACCACGGCGAGGGCATCCACGCCGGTGGCCAATACTTCCGGGGCGTTGTCCAGAAAAATCCCTGCGATAGCCACCAGCGGGTAAGGTAAGGTGCGCCGCCAGCGCCGAACGGCTTCTAGGCCTTGAGGGGCAAAGCGCATGGTTTTGGTGGTTGTGCTGAACACAGGCCCCACGGCCATGTACGAAGGTCGAATGGCCAGCGCTCGAGCCACTTCCGCATAGCAGTGGGTGCTGAGACCCAAGCGCAGGCCCGCGCGGGCGATGGCCTGCAACTTGGCGCTTTCTAAATCATCTTGTCCCAGATGAACGCCATAGGCGGCGTATTTTAGCGCCAATTCCCAGTAATCGTTGATGAATAGCCGACAGTTGAAGGTTTTGGCATAGGCTGAAGCTCGGGCGATTTCGCGTTCCAGCGCTTCGCCGCTGAGGTCTTTAATGCGCAACTGGACGGTTTTCACGCCTAAAGGCAGCAGTTTTTCGAGCCACTCAGCGCGGTTGACGATGGGGTAAAAGCCCAAGGGCTCCGGGCCGCAATCGGGAAAGGTCAAGCTTTCCCGGCCTGCTGGCGCTGTGGGCGTGAGCCACGGCATATCCGCCGGGGTTTCCGGCCAGCCGAGATGTGCCAGCGGGCCATGTCCTGCCCCCAAGCCGGGCGCGCAGCGAATGCCCTGATTAATGTAGGCCTTGGCGATGACAATGGCATCCAACGTCTCGTAGCCCAGCGCCTTGCAAGCGGTAATTGCGGCCGATAGAGTGCAACCCGTCCCATGCGTGCTGGTGGAGGCTTGCCTTGGGCTGGTTAGCCATGCCTGACGCTGGCCATCCGTCCAGTAATCCTGACAATAGGCCGCTGGCTGACGAGGATTGTGGGGCGTTTCGGGTGTATTTTCGGTTTCAGTGATTGTTGTGTCTTCAAAGTGGCCGCCTTTGATGAGCACCGATTTTGCGCCCATCTTGAGGAGATCCAGCGCGGCCAACTCAATCGCCTCGGGGGTGGAGAGCTGGCGTTGGGTCAGTTGTTCGGCCTCTTGCAGGTTTGGGGTGATTAAGTCCACGATGGGCAATAGATGCTCAATCATCGCCGTGACAGATTCAGAACGGCTCAGGCTATGCCCGCTGGTGGACACCATGACCGGATCGCAGATGAAAAAGGCGCTGAGGGTTTTCAGGGTCTTTGCAATGACTTCAATGGATGAAGCCGGGCCGAGCATGCCCAGTTTCACGGCCACGGGGGGCAAATCGGCGGCGAGTATGTCCAGTTGAGCTTGTAGCATGGGCAAACTCGGATACTCCACCAACGAAACCGCAGTAGTATTTTGTGCGGTGAGGGCGCTAATCACGGCGCAAGCGTGCACGCCCAGGGCGTTCATGGTCTTGGTGTCGGCTTGAATGCCTGCACCGCCGCCGGGATCGGAACCGGCAATGGTCCAGGCGATGGGGCTTTTGTTTCGGGGGCTGTCATTGGAAGAGTCAGAGGTACTCATGCGGGTAGATGCTCCTGTGCGGTGTCTGGATTGGTATGGCTGGATGCGGCTTGGTGCCAGAACGGCGTGCCCAATGTGGGCGTACTGGGGATGGCAATATCCCGTTGCAGCATGGGCCCTGCCTGATAGGCCAGCGCCCCGGCCTCTACGGCCAAGGCAAAGGCGGCGGCCATACGGGTGGGGTATTCGGCCTTTGCGATGGCGGTGTTCAGCAGTACCCCGTCAAAGCCCAGCTCCATCACTTGGGTCGCATGCGACGGCAAGCCAATGCCCGCATCGGCAATGAGCTGAACCTGCGGGAAGCGCGCCCGCAGAATCTTGAGGGCATAGGGATTCATCGGGCCGCGTCCGGTGCCAATGGGGGCTGCCCAAGGCATCAAGATGTTGCAACCGGCTTCCACCAGCCGTTGGGCTACAATAAAATCCTCGGTGGTGTAGGGAAACACCTCAAAGCCGTCCTCAATCAGGATGCGGCAGGCTTCCACGAGCGCGAACGGGTCGGGTTGCAGGTTGAAATCATCGCCAATCACTTCCACTTTAATCCAGTGGGTGTTGAAGAGTTCGCGGGCCATATGCGCCGTAGTCACGGCCTCTTTCACTGTGCGACATCCGGCGGTGTTGGGCAGCAATCGGACGTTCAGGGATTGAATCATCTCCCAGAACCGCTCGCCCCCCTGATTACCGGGATCTTGTCGCCGGAGGGACACCGTGATCACTTCGGCTTTGGATGCCCTTAGCGCGCCCAGCATTTGCTCCGGGGAGGGATAGAGGGCGGTGCCCACCATTAGGCGGCTGTTCAGGGTTTGTCCACCAATGTGCCACACAGTCGCTACCCTCCCTGCATGGGGGCGACGACTTCCAGTTCCTGGGAATCATCGTCGGTGATCATACAGCTAATATACTGATGCCGCGGCACAAAGCGCCCGTTGAGCGCCACCGCAATCGATTTCGGCTCGTAACCCAGTGTCTCTAGCAAATGGTAAAGGCTTTGGGGCGATTCAAGGGGGTGAGGTTCCCCGTTAATGAGCAACGGCATAGGTTGGCTCCTCCGTTTTGTCTGTCTCTGTTTGAGTAATTAAACTTTCATAGGCCGCATCCGTCTCGTTCAGACTACCTGTGGCGATGAGGCCGCACACCAACTCCGCCAGTTTGGGAGAAATCAGGAATCCATGACGATACAGGCCATTCACCCGAATGAGTCCGCTGTTTATTTCAATGCGCGGCAGATTATCCGGCAATGCAGGGCGGCAATTGACCGCCATCTCTTGTAACGTGGATTCCGCAAAGCCGGGATGCACGGTGAACGCCGCTGAGAGCAGCTCCATCGCGGATTGCACGGTCATGGGGCGGAAATCTTCGCTCTCCAGCGAGGTAGCCCCGATGAGGTAATGCTGATTTTCTCGGGGCACCACATACAGTGGATGTCTCGGGTGCATCAGCCGAATGGGCCGGTTGAGTTGAACTTCGGGGGCATGCACGCGGATGATCTCGCCGCGCACCCCGCGCACTTGGGTCCAATCGCTGTTCGCGCCCAGCCCCCGGCAATCGAGTACCCAATCAAAGTGGTGCGATTGCTGTGCGTCCTCAATTTCATGCGGGGCGATGCTTAAAACTGGGGTATTGCTGTGCCAGGGAATGCCTTGTTCTTTCAGCGCTTGGGCTAAAGCGGGCATGAGTTGTCGGTTATCAATCTGACCTTCCTCGGGGAGGAAAATGCCCGTACGGAAGCGCTCGCCCAGTTGCGGCTCCAGCGCGCTCAGTTCCTCGGGAGCCAGGCGCCAGCGGATGGCGTCCCCAGTTTGCATGGGCTTAACCCACGGCTGAAGCGTTGGATCGGCGAGTTTACCTTGCAGCATCCTCGCAAAATGGCTGAGTTCGGGCGCATCCAGATGGTGCGCCACGGCCAATGTTCCCTCCCGTTGAAAGAAAACCGGCTGGCTCAAGCGCCCCAACAGGCTTTCCCATAAATTCAGCGATTCAAAGCCCAGTTGCCCAATCATGGGCTCCGAGGATTCCAGTTCGGCCACGGGGGAGAGCATGCCCGCCCCGGTGTGGCCGCAACTTTGATGACCGTCTGCGTGATCGCGATCAAACAGGGTGACGCGCCAGCCTTGCTCGCTCAGCCGCAAGGCCAACAGGCGACCCATCAAGCCTGCCCCCACAATGCCCACCGTGCCCAGTCGTCCGGTGGACGAATTGGCGGACGCACGGCCAGCGGCTGGCGTGTCCGGTTTGCCTTGTGAGGAATGGCTGGATGGGTTCGCTGTTGGCTTAGGCATGGTTGCGTAACTCTCTGTATAATTCGCTGTTTGACTGGTTGTGCGTCCCTAAACGGATGCGGCGACGGCCTCTTGCTGTTCGGCCAGTTCGCGCACGTCTTGCGTAATGCTCATGGAGCAGAACTTGGGGCCGCACATGGAGCAGAACTGGGCCTCTTTCGCGCCATCGGCGGGCAAGGTTTCATCGTGGTAGGCCTTGGCCGTTTCCGGGTCGAGTGAGAGGTTGAACTGGTCCTCCCAGCGGAACTCAAAGCGGGCCTTGGAGAGCGCATCATCCCGGTAGCGGGCCGAGGGGTGCCCTTTGGCCAGGTCCGCCGCGTGGGCCGCCAGCTTGTAGGTGATCACGCCCGTTTTGACGTCATCCCGGTTGGGCAGGCCCAAATGTTCCTTGGGCGTGACGTAGCACAGCATGGCGGTGCCAAACCAGCCGATCATGGCGGCCCCAATGCCGCTGGTGATATGGTCGTAGCCCGGCGCGATGTCTGTGGTCAGCGGCCCCAGGGTATAAAAGGGCGCGCCGTTGCAGATGCTGAGCTGCTTGGTCATGTTTTCCTGAATCATGTGCATGGGCACGTGACCGGGGCCTTCAATCATGACTTGCACATCATGCCGCCATGCAATCTCGGTCAGCTCGCCGAGGGTTTCCAGTTCGCCAAACTGCGCAGCGTCGTTGGCATCGGCAATCGAGCCGGGACGCAGGCCGTCACCCAGCGAGAAGCTGACATCGTAGGCCTTCATGATCTCGCAGATGTCCTCGAAGTGGGTGTAGAGGAAGTTTTCCTGATGGTGCGCCAGACACCACTTGGCCATAATCGACCCGCCACGAGAGACGATGCCGGTCACGCGCTTGGCGGTCAGGGGTATATAGCGCAGCAGTACCCCGGCGTGGATGGTGAAATAGTCTACCCCTTGCTCGGCCTGCTCAATCAGGGTGTCCCGATACAGCGCCCAGGTGAGGTCTTCGGCCTTGCCGTTCACTTTTTCCAGCGCCTGATAAATGGGCACAGTGCCAATGGGGACGGGCGAATTGCGTACAATGTAATCGCGGGTGGCGTGAATGTTGGCCCCGGTGGAGAGGTCCATCACGGTATCCGCGCCCCAACGGGTCGACCACACCAGCTTTTCCACCTCTTCCTCAATGCTGGACGTGACGATAGAGTTGCCGATGTTGGCGTTGATTTTGACCAGAAAATTGCGCCCGATGATGGTGGGTTCAATCTCCGGGTGATTGATGTTGGCGGGGATGATGGCGCGCCCGGCGGCCACTTCCTGACGTACGAACTCCGGGGTGATTTCCTCGGGAATGGCGGCCCCGAAGTTGTTACCCTGCAGGCGGTGTTTGCGCTCCAGCTCGCTCAGGCCTTCTTTCAGGACTTCGTTGCGCATGTTCTCCCGAATGGCCACAAATTCCATCTCGGGGGTAATGATCCCCTGGCGCGCATAGTGCATCTGGGAGACATTTTTGCCCGCTTTGGCCCGACGGGGCTGCCGTTGCAGGCTTGGCACCACATGCTCAGCGCTGTGGGCTGAGAGGAGCGTGTTTTGCCCCTCGTACAGCTCGGTGTCCTGGCGCGATTCAATCCATTGGCGGCGAATGGGGGCCAGCCCGTGGGCCACATCAATAGCCACATCCGGGTCGGTGTAGGGGCCGGAGGTGTCGTAAATCAGCACCGGTGCGTTTTCTTCCAGCTTTCCGGTGGAAAAGGCCTTTGAGGGCGACAGTGTCACTTCGCGAAAGGGCACCCGAATCTGGGGATGAATGCTGCCTTGCAGGTACCGCTTGTTGGAATTGGGAAAGGGCGCTGTGGTGATGGCCGTTGGGCGCGGCTCGGCGTGGATCGGGCTTTCTGTGGGCTTAGTGGTGCTCATGAAGGTTCCTCTCTGCTCTCTGTATGGATGATTAGGACGAGTTGATGGCGGGTTTTCGGGTGTTGGCGGGTTGCGCCAAGTCGGCGTCAAACGACAATAAATGCCGTTAAATGCCGGATTGAGTGCCGTGAAACAGACCCGGTTGCGTTGGGCAGAGAGCAGGTAGAACCGCACACGAAGGTTTAAACATCCCAAACCAGAGGCCTGCGAGCCTTCTGGTCTGAACGGTCTTTGACCGCATGAAAACAGCGTGCATTCTAGTTCCCTCCGCTGGCATTACCCAGATCAGGTTTGACGGGTTTCATCCCCTGTGGATGCTCTCAGTCGGCTTTACGGCCAACACCCCGATAGATTATTACGGTTGTTCAACCCCGTTTTCGAGTTGACGCGGTCATCATAGATTAAATGTTTTGCTTTGGCAATTGGCGTATTTTTGGGGATTAGATGCGGCTCCTTGCTTTGCTTCTCTGCGTCTTTGCTTTATCTTGAGGAAATCATCCCTTAAAATAAATCGTAAGATGAACGTCAATAAACCCCTTCTTTCTGCCAAACGCATTGTCATCAAACTGGGAACCCAGGTGGTGATCGAGTTGGCTGGACAATCGGCGGATCAGTTTGCCTCCGAGCGGCTGGCGCACCTGACCCGCCAGTGTGCGGCGCTGGTGCAGTCCGGCAAGGAAGTGATTCTGGTGTCCTCCGGCGCGGTGGGTTTGGGCCGACAAGCCTTAAAGCTGACCGGCACCCTCAGTCTGAATGAAAAACAGGCCTGCGCCGCCGTGGGGCAAAGCCTGCTGATGAATGCCTACCGGGAACTTTTTGCCCAGTCGGGCTTGTTGACGGCTCAAGTGCTGCTGACGGCCACCGATTTTGCGGATCGCAAGCATTACCTTAGCGTGCGGCAAACGCTGGAAACCTTGCTCAAGCTGAACGTGGTGCCCATCATCAACGAGAACGACACTACCTCCACCATGGAATTGCAGGAAGAACGCTATACCAAGGGCTTTGGGGATAACGACATGCTCTCGGCGCTGGTGGCGGCCAAGCTGGATTCTGATCTATTGGTGATTTTAACCAACGTGGACGGTATTTACACCGATAACCCCACCACCAATCCCAACGCCCAGCGTGTGACGCGGATCGAGCATTTTCAGGAACTCCAACAGATTGACGCCACCGGGCAATCCGCCCTGGGGCGTGGCGGCATGTCTTCCAAGCTGGAAGCCGCTCGCATTGCGGCCATCAGCGGGGTGTATACCTTTATCACTTCCGGCATCAACCCGGAGCCTCTGACCCCTTTGTTGCAACCTCTCACCGGGGAGATGCCGGGAACGCTGGTGCTGCCTCAAGCCTCCCTGCGCGGCAAAAAGCGCTGGATTGGTATGGCCTCGGGCTATCACGGCATCGTGGTGGTGAACGAAGGCGCGCGCAAAGCCTTAGTGGAGAATCATGCAAGCCTGCTGCCCATTGGGGTGGTGGCAGTGCAGGGTCAATTTGCCGCTCAGCAGGTGGTCAGCTTGCAGGATGAGCGTGGCATGGAGTTGGGCCGGGGCCTAACGCACTTTTCCTCTGAGGAGATTGAGAAGATCAAGGGCCTGCACGGCGAGCAGATTGCTTCAGCCCTGAACTTGTCCAGCCCGGATCGGCACGAACTCATTCACCGGGACAATCTGGTGATTTTTGAAGAATACGGAGTGTAATCCCATGTCCTTACCCCCTTCGTCCTCGACCCCTTCGGCCCTGAATATTGAGAGCACTCTGCAAGCGGGCAAGACCGCCTTTTTGGGCATGGCCACCCTCTCTACGGCGCAAAAGAATGAGGCGTTGGCCCAATTCGCCGAGATCATTGCCCAACATGCGGATTTGTTGCTGGCCGAAAACCAGAAAGACATTGCGCAAGCCGAGGCGGATGCACTCACGCCTAGCCTCTATCAGCGCCTCAAGCTGGATGCCGGTAAAATTGCCCAGTTGGTGCAAGGCATTCGTGATTTAATCCAGCTCCCCGATCCGGCGGGTCAGGTGCTGGGGCGCACCCAGTTGGATGACGGCTTGATTTTGGAAAAAATCACCGTGCCCTTGGGCTTGATTGGTATTATCTTTGAATCCCGCCCGGACGTGATCCCCCAGATTCTCTCCCTGATTTTGAAAAGCGGGAACGCGGTCGTGCTCAAGGGCGGTCGCGAGGCTACTCAAACCAATCAGGCCTTTATGCAACTGGTGGACAAACTCAACGCCGCTTGCCCCTGGCTCCCACCCCATTGGGCCACCTTGCTGGACGGGCGCGAGGCCGTGCAGCAGATGCTCCACTACCCGCAATTTGTGGATTTGATTATCCCGCGCGGATCGAATCAGTTGGTGCAATCCATTATGTCCAATACCAAAATTCCGGTGTTGGGCCATGCCGATGGCGTTTGCCACTTGTACGTGCATCCCAGCGTCAAGCTGGATCAAGCGGTGGCCGTGGCCGTCGATGCTAAAATTCAGTACCCCTCGGCTTGCAACGCCCTGGAAACCCTCTTGGTGGACAAGGCCATCGCCTCCAGCTTTTTGCCCCGCTTTGCCCAGGAGGCCCAAGCCGCAGGCATCACTCTGCGCGGTTGCAAGGATACTCTCTTGCTCTTGCCTCAAATTGACCCGGCGAGCGACGCCGATTGGCGCACCGAGTACGGCGATTTGACGTTGTCGATCAAAGTGGTGCCCTCGCTGGATGCGGCCATTCAGCATATTAATCAGTATGGCTCCCATCACACCGACGCCATTTTGGCCCAAGATCCCGCCGTGCTGGAACATTTTTTAAACGCCGTCGATTCCGCCTGCGTCTTTGCCAACGCCTCCACCCGCTTTGCCGATGGGTTCCGGTTTGGCCTGGGTGCGGAAATCGGCATCAGTACCGCGAAAACCCACGCACGTGGGCCGGTGGGCCTAGAGGGTTTAGTAATTTACAAGTACAAACTGCGCGGTCAAGGCCACATCGTGGCCGACTATGTGGGCACCACGGCCAAGCCGTTTCAGCATCAGGCGCTGTAAATTTCAAGCTGTAAATTTTAAAGTGAATATTTAAATTTAGCACTAAGCAAAAGTGGCTTCCCAAACGGGAAGCCACTTTTGAGTATGGGGAGTTGGGTTAATTCAGGGTCGTGGCCACGGCCTTGTTGGCGCGGTAGGTCTTCACGGTTTCCGGGTTGATGGACACCCAGGTGAAGGTTTGGCCGGTGGTGCTTTCGCCCTCGGGGGCTTCCGGCACGCGGGTGACATAAGTTCCGCCGTAGCGACCGCGCGAGAAGCTGACCATTTTTTCCTTGGCCAGATTTTGCAGGGCCTTGCGAATGGTATTGCTGCTCACGTCCAGTTCCTTGGAAAGCAGACCCATTGCGGGCAATTTGTCGCCGACCTTGTGATTCTCGCGAATCATGGTTTTCAGGTGGCGTTCCACTTTTTCGTAGTTGTAGAAGGTCACTTCCTCGGCGGGCACGAAGATGCTGGTATCCAGCGGCATCAGCTTGGAAGCGTCCGGCTTTCGAACCACGTAAGTCCCGTAGCGACCCCGCTTGGAGCGCAGAATGCCCTGTTCGGCCAGGCGGCGCATGGCATCATGTACGGTTTTGATGCTGACCTTGAAGATTTCCGACAGCTCCAGATGCGACGGCAGTTTGTCGTTTAGCTCAAAGCTTTCGGCCACCATCTTTTTGAGATCGCGCTCCAGTTGGTCAATTAGCGTCTCGGACTCAATGGCGCAATTGTTGCCCGCTTCCACTTCCGGGATCACACGGAGCGCCCAGTTGGCCTTGTTGCCCCGGTTGCCCAGGCTTTTCAGGATGCCAATGCCGGAGAGATATTCCAGCGCCAGACGGGTTGTGTTGGGCGCGGAATTGATGGTTTTGGCAATTTCACGGGCCGAGGGCAGCGTTTGCGCGGGCTGGAAGCCGCTTTCCACAATGTAATTCTTGATGGCCAAAACGGCTTGATCCCGTTTGGAGGTTTGCTTGCGCATGCGCTGACCGGAGTGATCCGCGTTGCGGAGCAGGGTACCAATGCGTTGCTTGGATTCCACGTGGCCTTCGTCTTCGATATATCGAATGGCGTTTTGCACCGTGCCCACGCTCACGCCCAAATAGGTGGCGATTTCGCTTTTCTTGGGCAACAAGTGGCGTTCCGTGGCAGCGCCGGATTTTAAGGAGGCCATGATCCAGTTGCGGAGCCATTCGGCGATCAGGGTGTCTTTGGTGGCGCCGGGTGCCTGAAAATCAGGAATTTCGCGGGGGAGTTGGCTGATTTCCACGCGGAGCAGGCCCGCTTTGCTGACATTTTCCAAATCCGCGTAGCCGAGGGCTTCCTCGACGGTCATGCCAAAATCGTTGGGGAGGACCAAGTCTTCGCCCGGGATGGTTGCATTGTTGTTGACGGATTGTTTGCTTACGCCAGTATTTGATAAGACCATAAGCGCCTGTGTCCTCCCCTAAGGTGTCATGCTATGAGATAGATCCGATAGAGTGTCTAGCCGTTCCACGGGTGACGTGGTTGGACCGGAGTTAAACTTGTTCTGTCGTGTGTCCCTTGTCCCTATCAATTCTTGTTTATATTAAAACAGTGGGGGATAAATTGTTGCTAGTTTACCCGGTTTTCAATGAAGAGACGTTACAAAGGATGGGGCTAACCTTCCACTTTCCAGTCGGGGGCCATTTCACTTGAAGGGTGTGTCTCCAGATTATTTGAAACAGAGTGGGTTTTACATCTGGCATGTTCAGTCCGTCCAGTCAGAGCGGGTGATCCAGCGTTCAAACCATTCAATGTACTAACCAGGAATCCGTACCAAAACTGTAACAACAAGAATTTAAAATAAGGTGGAACTGTTTGGGTGAAATTACCTAGTAAGTGTAAGAAAAACGGTATTGGGTTGCAAGCACTTTACGTGAAAAAACAACATAAAATTTTTAGAACTTTCAAGAGGCTCGAAAACGGCATAAAAGCTTGCACAAAAACCAAAAAACACCAGTCTTTATTTCTTCAATATTTTAGTGACAAAAGCGCCTCATTTGAATATAAATGAGGCGCTATATCGATATATGCTATTGAGGAGATTTGGGTCTGTTAGGCTTATGACGCTTTGAATGCGGACATTTGCAGGCGTTTGCGTTCCGCGTGCAGTTCCCGGTAAACGGCTGGCGGCATATGCACCCGTTCCAGCGCCTTGCTGTAGGCATCGACCAAACCATGAAAATCTGTGCCACCCGTGACGATCAGGCCCAGTTTTTCGGCCAGGGAGCAATGAAACTCAATCAGCGCCGGGGAGTGGCTTCGGTGGTAAGCTTCCAGCCCGCGCAAGCCATAGTTCATCAGGTCTTCCGCCAGTTCTTCCACGATTTCCATATCACCAGGGTGAGCAATGACGGCAATGCCGCCGCTTTCGTAAATGGCTTCCACTGCTTCATGGGGCGGGACTGTCTTGCGACGGACATACGTTTCAGATTTGGGGTTCAGGTACTTGCTGAACGCTTGAGAAATGGTTTGCGCGCCGCCTTTTTCCACAATGGCCTTGGCCACGTGGGGACGCCCGATGGTGCCGGTTTCACTGGCCTGCCGCACAATATCTTCAAAGCTGATGTTCAGTTTGCCCTTGATCTTGAGCTTTTGAGCCATTTCCTGCATCTGGATCACGCGGGATTCTCGGTGGGCGTTGATCACGGCTTGCAGGCTGCTGTTTTCCGGGTCGATGTAGTAGCCCAGAATGTGAACTTCTTTTTCTTTCCAGACCGTGTTCAGTTCAATGCCGGGAATGATCTCCAGCGGCTGGCCTTCAATGGCACGCTCGGTGGCTGCTTTTTGGGCGTGGCAGAGCGATTGGGTGGTATCGTGATCCGTAATGGCGATGGCTTCCAGTTTATTGTCCAGCGCCAGTTGCACCAGATCCTCGGGTAAGACCGAGCCATCGGAAAATACGGTGTGCATATGCAGGTCAATCATGGCGAAACGTCCTACTTCATTGCTGTTTGGGATGTTCGGAAGCAAAGTTGGGCGTGACAGCGCCACGCGGAAAGCCAACAAAAACCGAGCAGGCCATTGAGGCCAGACTCCTCGTCTGTTTCCGCGTTTATTGTGGCGAATTTAAAATGTGCAGAATAGTCATCGCAAAATACTCATTACTTCCTTGATACCAGAATAACCGATTACCGAACCTGTTTCCAGTGGTTCCGGCTGAATTCCCCTAAGTTGTCGATCAACGACCTGGTAGTAGTCATCGCCTGACCTTTTTGCCATGCCGGATTGAAAACCATTAGCAGAGTGTCTTTCAGGTGGTTTGATATACGGATCAGTCCCGATTCTCTTCAATGAAATCCAGCAAGCAGGCCGGATCGCTAATCAGGCGAACGCTGGAGACATATTCATCCAGATGCCAAACCCCTTTGGCGTCCTGATGATTCTTATAGATGTCGTAACCCACCACTTCGGTTTCGTTCAGGGTTTTTCGGGAGCGCAAAATGTACTCAAAGTGGGTTTCTCCCTCAGCTTTTTCGTTCCAGACATCTTCCAGATAGAGTTCAAAGTGGGGGTAGTGCTGGTTGACCCAGTCTCTCAGGGCGTTGAGTTGTACATAAATATCGTCAGAGCTTTGCAGACAGGCTTGCATGGCCGTATAAGCACTCTGGCGATCCGGCTCGATGGGCTCGGTCGTGGTATCGGGAAAGGTGTTCATAGGTTCAGTGTAACCGGAACTCTTGAGAACGAAAAGACGCGATTGGGCTGGCAAGCAACCCATTTGGCTTGCCTTGGACTAATTGGGTAAGAGACGTGTATTGCGGCTGTTGTGTTTGTATACCGATCGGTAAAGTGTGACCTAGACGTAAATGTTACTTTGGGTTAGTATGGCGGTGCAGAGCCATGCAAATTGCCCTATTTCTCACTCAGTCGTGCTTCTTTCTTACTTTCATTTTCACCTCGACTGCTCTGTGTTTTGGCACTTTCGGGTGCTTACTTCACCAAACCAAGCTATGGAAACCGTTCATAATGACTGACATCGTCCCGACCCCTTCCGCCCAAGCCCAAGAAGGCTTTTCGACCCTGCTGGATGTGCAAGGTCTGGCCGACAAGCGGGGCGTCACCCTCAATCAGGTTGGGGTGAAAAACGTGGAAATCCCCATGCAGGTCATCCAGAAGGACGGCAAACTGCAAACCGTGCAAGCGTTGGCCACCATGAGCGTGGGTCTGCCTGCCGAGTTCAAGGGCACCCACATGTCCCGGTTCATTATTCAACTCAGCGAGTGGAGTCAGAACAAGACCCTTTGCCTGGACTTCCGTGAATTCTTGCAAGAGGCCAAGGGCCGGCTGGAAGCGCCTTCTGCGTTTGTGGATCTGAAGTTTCGTTATTTCATCAATAAAGTAGCCCCGGTGAGTGGCCAGAGTGCGCCCATGGCTTATGAGTGTTCCTTTAAAGGCAGTCTGGACGAGCAAGATAACTACCGTTTGCTGCTCTCCGTGGTGGTGCCCTGTGCTACCCTTTGCCCCTGCAGCAAGGCTATTTCCGATTACGGCGCGCACAACCAGCGGGCCAATATCTATGCTACCGTGATCATCGATCCCGAGGCCGCCAGCCGTGTGGTCTGGATTGAAGACCTGGTCACCGGACTGGAAAATACGTCTTCTTGCCCGGTTTATCCCTTGATTAAGCGGGTGGACGAGAAGTTTATCACCGAAAAGGCCTACGACAACCCCAAGTTTGTGGAAGACGTCATTCGCGAATCCACCCTGTTGTTGCGGGAAACCAAAGGCATTACCGGATTCAGTCTGGAAGTGGAAGCGCTGGAAAGCATCCACGCGCACAACGCCTGGGCTGCACACGCCGAGAACTTCCTGACTCCGGCTGTCTAGGGGCTTTGTTGTGTCCTCTGTTGCCGACACTGTTGAAAAGCCGTTGCCTGTCCCCCCTACTACCCGCGTGACGGTGATTCGCAGGGCGAAGTTCGCAGCGGCCCATTTCTTGCGGCTGCCTGAACTCTCTGAAGCGGAAAACCTGCAACGCTTTGGGGCGAGTAGTAATGCACTGGCACATGGTCATAATTACGAGCTGGACGTGCAAGTGGCTGGCCTCATCGTTCCGGAAACGGGTATGGTGGTGAACCTGAAGGATCTTAAACAGATTCTCAATCAAGAGGTCGTGGCGCCGCTGGATTTTAAAAATCTGAATTTGCAGGTGGACTTTTTTCAGGATCGGCTGACTACGCTGGAAAATCTGGCGCAGTACTTGTGGGCGCGTTTAAAGCCCCGGCTGGATTCCTTGTCGCTAGAGCTGATCGGTTTGAAAATCGCCGAGAGCGATGATTTGTACGTGGAATATTACGGTGGTGGAGACCTTCCGGCAT
The DNA here is from genome assembly GCA_903866275.1 of Vampirovibrio chlorellavorus. GTDB lineage: Bacteria > Cyanobacteriota > Vampirovibrionia > Vampirovibrionales > Vampirovibrionaceae > Vampirovibrio > Vampirovibrio chlorellavorus_D. The sequence goes on from CAIPMU010000003.1 coordinate 103,365, forward strand.
GACCCAAGCACATTCCCCCAATTGGACTTTTTTAACCCGGAAGTATGACTTTCCGGCCAGCCATCGGCTGTTTAACCCGGACTTCAGCGATGAAGAGAACGTGCGGGTGTTTCGTCAATGTAACAACCTGAACGGGCATGGCCACAACTACGAACTGGAAGTGACCGTGAAGGGGACACCCGATCCCCGCCTGGGCATGGTTGTGGATATTTACGAGCTGGATCAAATTGTGCAGCGCGTGATTCTGGAGCGTGTGGATCATAAGAACCTGAATCTGGATGTGGACTTTATGCAAGGCCTGATTCCTACTGCCGAGAATATGGTCTGGGCATTCTGGCAGGAGTTGGCACCACATATTCCCGCACCTGCCCAATTGGCCAGGTTGCGTCTGGTGGAAACCCGCAACAACTTTGTCGAGTATCGTGGCGAAGCATTGACGGTCTAGACTTTAACCCGAGCAGGATGGGGCAGGAGTGCCTGGGGCTTTTTGGTCGGTTGGGTTGCCTGTGTTTAGTCGGGTACGATCTTATAGATGTTAATGGCTCCATTGGGAGACGAATAGACCGGCTCAAAACGATTGGGGAACGCTTCCAGCAGTTGCCGGGCCACTTCGTTTACGGGCTTACGAATCACGCGGGCGGTCATATGGGGTTCGGCCACCAGATATTGAATGTGGTGCGCGTCCAGACTTTGCATTAGCAAGGGAATTGAGTCCTTGGTGAATTGCCCGTTCACTTTTCTCAGGCTGGCAAAAAAGATATAAAAGGTGGGCCGGTTGGTATACAGGTAAAAGACGGCATCCGAGTTAACCGCCAAGCTGGCGTTTGAGGGGAGGGTTTGCTTGATCCAGGCGAAGACTTGCTGGTACTCATGCCACATCCAGCGGTAGCGGCCGGAGTCTACCCAGTGCTGGTTGCGAGAGGTATAGACCGTTTTGTAACTGCTGGGGGCCAGCCATAAACTGAGTGTGGCCGTTAGTATCACGCCGGTCAGCGCTAAGCCTGCCCGGATACGCTGAGCAGGCCAGGCACGACCAAACTCCGGCAGTGAAGACACCCAGGGCTTGAAAAAGTATAACCACAGCAGGGGCGTGACGGCCGTTAAGAACCGGGACATCTGATCTTCATAGTTCCATAACGTGATCATCAGGATATAAAAGAAGAGATAGAGTCCTGAAATCGAGAATGATTGAGCCTGAATTTTTGTGAGACCCTGTTTGATACTGCGCAGGAGGGTTTGAATACACTGCATCAGGTAATAGCCCAGCGTGCCGTAAAGCCCAATGACAGTGGCAATTGCGACGCTGGCCGTGATGTAACTGTCGTTCATCAGCTTGGGGTAAGCGGTTTTAAAGTTGGGTATGACCGGAAACAGTTGTCCCAGCAGGGCAAACATCAGGCTCATTAAATCGCCGGGAAGTGTGGCGAGGTAATTGGCTCCGCGTAGGTTATGAAAAAACTCCAGCCCGTAGTTGCTGTAGGTGTTGACCAAGGGATAGTTCATCGGGGTGATGGTTGGCGTCTGGCATTTTACCCAGAGCATCCAGGGTAAAATACCGAAGCAAAAGCATCCCAGACCATAGCGCAGGGCGTTCTTCCATTGTCCCTGTAGCAACAGCCAGACCCCAATCGCGCCCATCATGGTGACGCCTGGAATGCGGGTTAAGAAGGTGATGCTGGATAAAACGATCAGGCTGCCGAGGGCTTTGGGGGTTAATGCGGACCCATCCTGCGTGGCTTTGTAGGCCATCCAGAGCGTCAACATGCTGAAAAACAGGTAGGGCCCTTCCGACATCACGGTGCTGAAGAAGTACATGAAGAAAAAGTGGGCCGTGGTGAGAATGACCACCAATAAGGCCAGCCAGCCGGGGAACTGTTTGGCTCGTTTCAGGTACAGATAAATGAGGCCACAGGCCCCCAGGGTGAAAGCAATGGTGATGTAGTTCAGCGCGGGCAGGTTTTCCGGGAAGTGCGGGTTGAACAGCCAGACCAAAGATAGAATGGCCGGATACACAAAGGGGTACTTGATTTGTGCCGGTTGCCCCACCACGTGTAAGAGGGTAAACCCTTTCCCGGTGGCCAGTGCTTTGCCCACAATGGCGTAAACCCCGTCGTCATGAATAAAGCCCATATTCTGGGTGTCAATTACACGGACGTAAAACCAGCCCACCAACGCAACCAGAAGGAAAGCCAGCCCGTTGTAGATTTGATCAACAGACGTAAAAGAAGATCGGGGCGTTGGGAGCGGCTGGCTGGAATCCGGTGTGGGCTCAGGGGCGGCGGGGTCGGTGGTCACGGTTAGGTTCTCTGCGGTTGGGGTGTGATTTTTTAAGGGGGCTGCGGAAAGGGCTGAATCGGAAAAAGCCTGGAGCATTCAAGGCCAGGCTTTTTCTGAAAATTGAAAAGGTTCAAAGGGGGTCGGAAAAACTAGAGACCCAGGCCGACCTTGCGCTTTTCGGGATCCGGAATCACGGCGTCGATGGTGTTGAACACATCCGTGAAGATTTTTCCGATTTGATCGGGAGAGATATTCTTGGCGCCTTCTCCTTTGAGGAAACTGGACACGATGTCCTTGGCGGCGGATAATTTTTGCTCTTTCGATACACGATCTTCCATGAACGTCTGCTCTCCCTTGCTATTCGGCTGTTTGTTCCTAAAACTGGGCTGGAAACGGAAGGGACAGGATTCGAACCTGCAACCCTTGCGGGCGACCGCTTTCAAGGCGGCTTCCTCACCATCCGGACCCCTTCCTTATCGTAGTGTCCAGCCTGCATTCATTTTCGTACAGATTGGCTTCAGGGTCAATTCTAATTCATAGCCGTTTCAGCTGGTCCGTTGCGAAAGCAAGTTGGGATGGGTAGACATGAATCTACCCGATCGATGAGTTTACAGGTCAGCTTACTAATTTCATAATCAAATTTCTGGAGTCGATGTGTTTATTTTCGCGGATTTGTTTTTAGTTTGGCTTAATTTAACAAAATTGTTGCTTTTGGTTTGCATTGAGAGGTAAGAGATTCAATGAAAGAAATTGCCGTTCTGGGTTTGGGCTATATTGGTCTGCCTACCGCTAGTATTCTGGCGACGCATGGCTTTATGGTGCATGGGGTCGATATTTCTCCCACGGTGGTGGAGATTATTAATAAGGGAGGCATTCATATTGAAGAGCCCGGATTGAAAACGCTGGTTCAGGCTGCCGTCAATTCAGGAAATTTAAAAGCCTACACGCAGCCTCAAATGGCGGATGTGTATATTATTGCCGTTCCCACACCCATCACCGAGGAAAAACATGCGGATTTGTCCTATGTGGAATCGGCGGCGCGTTCGATTTTACCATTGTTAAAGCCGGGGGATTTAGTCATTCTGGAATCAACTTCCCCGCCTGGTACCACGGTGGATTTCCTCTGCCCGATTCTGGCTGAATCCGGTCTGGAACTGGGTCGAGATTTGTTGGTGGCGCACTGTCCCGAGCGGGTATTGCCCGGCAAAATTATTAAAGAACTCATTCAGAATATTCGCATTATTGGGGGCATTCAGGAAGAGTCTGCCCGCAAGGCAAAAGAGATTTATGCGACTTTTGTGGAGGGGGAGATTCATCTCACTGACGCGACAACGGCCGAGATGGTCAAGATCATGGAGAACACCTACCGGGATGTAAATATCGCGCTGGCCAACGAGTTGGCGCAAATTGCCCCGGCATTAAAAATCAACGCCTGGGAAGTGATCCGCTTTGCCAATTTGCATCCTCGGGTGTCTATTCATCAGCCAGGGCCCGGTGTTGGCGGGCATTGTATCTCCGTCGATCCCTGGTTTGTGGTTGAGAAATTCCCCGATACGGCCCAGTTGATTCATCGTGCGCGTTGCATCAATGATTTTATGCCGCAATATACATATCAGCTGGTTTTAAATTTGTTGAAAGGCATTCAACACCCTAAAGTAACAGTGCTAGGATTAACCTATAAACCGGATGTGGATGATATTCGCGAGGCACCGGCGCTTAAAATTCTGGACTTGATGTCCCAGAATCCGGATCTGGAGGTGGCAGTCTACGATCCTCACGTCAAGCACTCTGACTGTGAGCTATCGGGCCTGGAGTCTGCCCTGCGTGGCTCCGATTGCGTGTTACTGACGGTCGATCACGCGGAATTTAAGTTTATTCATCCTCGGCAGGTGGCTAATTTAATGCGTACCCGGCAAGTGATTGACACGCGTAATGCCCTGAATGAATCCGAGTGGACTGCGGCGGGTTTTACCTATTGCCTGTTGGGACGAGAAGGGTCGGGTGAGCCGGTGCCAATGTTGTCCTCGTTGGCGTATGAGTCAGATTTTATGCTGATGCCGTTGTAGAATATTCAAATTAATTTAAAACAAAGTCCTTCCGATGACATCCATCGGAAGGACTTTGTCTGAGTGGTCATTCGATGGGGTGGTTTTAGGGATTAAATCGGGCACTTCTTTACAAGTAGCCTGTTTGTTTTTCAAGAGTATCGAACTGGCTAGTGTGACAGAAAAGTTTAAAATCGTTTCAATCAGTGATTTCTGGGGATTTCTGAGATTGTTTTTGCACGGCTGAGCTTTTTTTTATGCTGTGTTCGGGTTAATAACTAGACCAGGAGGATTAAACGCTGAGGTTCATAATTAGTAGCGATATGGCGTTCACGTAATCAGTTGGGCAGGGCAACCTAGTCACTTGGGCAGGGCGATCTATAGAACCTTGTGCAATTGAGGGGCTCTTGTGTTGAGCGCTTAATGTTGGGGTTTACTGCGCTCAACGGATGAGGGTTGGTTATCCTGTATGTATAAACGCATTTTAATTTCGATGGGTCTGGCGACTTCAATTTACTTGCTAACTCCCACATGGGCGGCTGAACAACGTGGGACGGCACCAGCATCGGCCAAATCCGCTGTTCAGTCTACTCAACTGCTTAGCCTGGGGCAGCCTGCGATTGAGCAAGTTGATGGGCCTGCATTAAACGCCAGAATTATGGCCAACTATACGGGCCGTAAATACCGGCTGGGGCCGAATGATGTGTTGTCCGTGGCGGTGTATGATTCGCCTGAATTTTCCCAGCAGGATTTACTGGTGCAACCGGATGGCAATATTACGCTGGCCCCGTTTGGTTCGGTTCCGGTGGCAGGTTTAACCATCGAAGATTTGCAAACCGATTTGACCGAGCGGTTGAAATATTATTTGAAACAACCGCAAGTGACCGTCAAGATTGCGCACACCAAGCCATTTCAGGTGTATGTCACCGGGGCGGTGCTGCATCCGGGGGCTTACGAAATGGTTACGGACATGATGCGTATGCAGATGGTCAATAACGCCAATCAAGGCTTTCAGGGCTTGCTGGTGGAGCGCAAGTTGCCGCTGCTGACCAACGTGTTGGTGGGTGCCGGGGGGCTTCGCTACGATGCGGATATGGAGCATGTTAAAGTACATAACCGCTTTGATGGCTCCAGTTATGAAATTAACTTGCTGGATCTGTTGCAAGGCAATAACGCCACGCAGGATTTGTTCCTGATTGCCGGGGATTCCATCGAAGTGCCTAAATTGCCAACGGCGTATGCGGTGAGCGATGAGAAGTACAAAGCCATGCTGGGTTCCACGGTTTTTCAGAAGGAAATTCCGGTGCGGGTATTCGGATATGTCAACAAACCCGGCCTGATTATGCTGGATGGGGCTCAGTCGGCTAATTTGAACTCGGCCATCAGTGAGGCGGGCGGTTATTTGTCCACGGAGGCCTCTTACGCCCCGACGCGTATTTACCTCAGTCGGGTGGATGGCAGTGGTCATATGACCAGCCGGGAAGTGGATCCGCGGCATGAAGATGTCGCGTTGCGGCCCAACGATGTGATTTACATTCCCAACAAAATCACGCCACGGGTGGGTCATGCCTTCGATTATCTGGCTCGGGTGGTGGTCCCCTTGGGCGCCATTGCCGCATCTAGCAACAGCTGGGCGTTGCTGTTCAATCCTACCCGCTACACGGTGCAGTCCAGTCAGCCCCGCCCCTAGTCTGTCTTTATTTGGCATTTTCGCTTTTGCAATAGGAATTGAGAGGATTCAAAGCCCGTATGAATATGGAAGAATTTCGAGCCAACCGGTTTATTCGTAGTTTTATCCGGGATAAATGGCTGATTGTGGCCTCAACCAGTGTGTTGATGCTGTTTGCTGTGATCTATGTGGCCTTTTTCTACAAGGCCCCCTGGCAGTCGGAAGCCAAGGTCTGGATCAAAGACACGGCCACCCGCAATTTTGTTTCGCAGGGTCAGGAAGAACCCGGTTATTTAAGCTCTTTGACGGCCTCCAGCAATCCCTCGATGGTGCAATCGGAAATTTTAACCTCCAAGGAGATGGAAGGCTATCTGGCCGATTATATTCGCCAGACGCAGCCCCGGAAGAATTGGGGGCCAGTAACGCGGGAGGGCGAACCGGATACGCACGATATTCTCAAGGTGAAAACGGAACCCAACACCGATATTCTGACTGTGAAACTCCGCTGGGAAAATGCCGAAATGAGCCGGGTTTTGCTCAGTGAAGCGCTGGCGAAGCTGGATCAAACCAACATTGCCATTAACCGGCAAATTTTCACCAAAAAGCGCGAGTACATTGATCAGCAACTGCGCGAGATTAATGACAAATTACAGGTGATTCGCAATCGCATTAAAAACTTCCAGTCCGGACATCTGGCCATTGATATGGACACCCAGACCGCTGAACTGGTTCGCCTGAGAAGCCAGTTGGTGCAACAGCTGGAATCCGCAATGGCTTCTCGAAGTAATCTGGCGGGCAATGCACGCTCCTTGCAGAGTCAGTTGGCCATGAATCCTAGAGAGGCTTTAATGGCGGTGGCTTTGGGTTCCGGGAATACCAACCTGGTGAAAATGCGGACGGATTTATCCACATTAAAACAGCAATATGCGCACGATAGCGTTAAGGAATCGGAAACCAATCCGCATCTGGTGGCGCTGAAGGATCAAATTACCCTGCTGGAATCGCAAATTCAGGAAGAATCCCAGCGGACAGCAGGACGACTGACCCGCAAGGCCCCCATGATTTTTGATACCGTTCGGGGGGAATTGGTGCAGGATATGGCTTCCTCGCAAGCGAAATCCCGGGCGATGGGTGCGGAAGTTTCCAGCTTGACGGCGGCCATTGCCCGAGTGGATCAGGGCTTGCGCGCGATTCCTCAAAATCGGTACACCCTGAACGGCCTGCAAGAGGAAGAACGCGCCCTGTCACAGGCTTACGATGAAATGCGCAAGCGTCAAATTGAAACCAGCATTAAAGAGGCGGAAACGCCCAGCAACGTGTTTGTGGTTGATCCGCCGGATTTGCCGAGGCGTGCCTCTTTCCCCACCGGGACGCACATGTTGGCACTGTCCATGATACTGGGGCTGGGGGCCAGTCTGGGGCTTTCTGTCCTCAAAACACTGGCTGAAGACCTCTGCGAGGGGGCCGATGCGGTGGCTGAAGCCACGCATGCCAAATTATTGGGTGTCGTGCCCTGGGTGAACGATCCGGTTATTCCCCGCAGTCAGGATGAATCCATGTTTGCCCACAACGATGTGGCCTGCAAACATATTATTTCGAATTTGCGATTGGAAGCGGCCCGACAAGCCGCGCAAGTGGTGGCATTTACCTCCACTTCACTGAATAAGCCAAAATCAGGTGGGGCTTATCATTTGGCGCAATGCATGGCGGCCGTGGGTCAAACCGTGGTCTTTATTGATGCCGATTGGCGGGTGTCGAACACAGCGGAGCGACCCGCCGACGGAATGGAACTGAGTGATCTGATCCTGGATGCGGATTTGAAATTGCGAAACGGTCAACCCGTCTTCCCGGAGGATGTTTTGGCGGGCTTGGTGCGCGATGAACACGGTATTTTTGTATCGATTAATCGCAATCCGATGACCAATGCCTTTGATTATTTTTCCAGTAAAGGCTTTCGGCACGTCATTAACGTTTTAAAAGAGCAGTTTGAGTGGGTGTTTGTAAATACCCCCTCTGCGGCCATTGCGCCTGAGTTTCTGCCCATTGCCAATCTTTGCGATGGCGTGGTGCTGTTTGTGGATAAACGTGCCACTTATGGCACCCTGCGAACCATCGTCTCCCGAGTGGAGGAGGCTCAGGTTCCGATGCTGGGCACCATTGTGCGTGAAGAAAACGGGCGCATTGAATGGGAGTATGAAACGTACAGCAACTGGCGTGGGCCGGGCAGTGGAGGCGCTCTGGTGGGGGCGGGCAGTCGTCGTCCCGAGCGGAAGCGGGTTGAGTTCATGGGCGCTAAAATTGACGCCCTGACCATGCAGGAAACCCTGGATTATGTCTCCGAGCGAATTAAGAACCGCCAGCCCGTTCAGCATGTGGTGGTGAACGTGGCGAAACTGATGACCATGCGCCGCGATCGCCGACTGCGGGAGATGGTCAACAGCAGCGATCTCATCAACGCTGATGGCGCTGGCGTGGTGCTGGGGGCCCGGTTGCTCGGGGTCAATATCCCTGAGCGCGTGGCAGGCATTGATTTAATGCACCGTCTGGTGGAGTTGGCCAGTCGCTGTAATTACCGGATTTTCCTGCTGGGGGCTGAGGAAGATGTTGTGCGGGATGTGGTGGCCGCGTATAAAAATCAGTATCCCCATTTGCAAATTTGCGGCTACCAGAATGGTTTTTTCAAGCCGGAAGAAGAGATCACGGTGGCGCATAAAATTCGTCAGGCCCAGCCGGATATTCTCTTTGTGGCAATGAGTACGCCCAAGAAGGAGCGGTTTATCAATCAGTACAAAACATTGATGAATGTGCCGTTTGTGATGGGCGTCGGCGGCAGTTTTGACGTCGTGGCCGGGAAAGTGAAGCGGGCCCCTCTGTGGATGCAAAGTGCGGGTATGGAATGGTTCTACCGACTGGCCCAGGAACCGCGCCGCATGTGGAAACGCTATTTAATGACGAATCTCGAATTTGGGTGGGCTCTGGCCAATCAGGCTGTCAGCATGAGGTTGCGTCCGGCCAATGGCTAAGCCTGAACGATTGACGAGCGCCTCGTGGGCCGAAGCCTCTCGGCTTAAACTTTGGCAATGGGGGGGGCTGTTTCTGGGCGTGGGAATTCTGTTGGGCTTGGCCCAATTTGTGATTCCCAGTTACTGGATTATGGCCTTGTTGATCAGTTTGGCGCTGTTGGTCTATTTGTCTTTACGGCCCCATCTGGTCTTTTATTTGACGATTTTTACCATTCCATTTACTGACCGGGTGCGCGTGCTGCCCATTAGTTTTTCCTTGAACGAATTGGTGTTGTTGTATTGCGTGGTGCTGTGTCTGGTGCATATGCTACTGCGCAATCAGCGCGTCAATTTTAAAACCGGATTGGAACCCTGGTTAATTCTGCTAACGCTGGTGTATTTTCTGGCCGGTTTTTTCTCAGCCAGTGACACCGGGCTGTTGGGTTTCTCTAAGGTGTTTGAGGCTTTTATTTTCTATTACGTCACCATTTATTTTCTCAAAACCAAACAGGTGACCCGTGCGCAAGTCTTGCGCGTGCTCCTGTGGACTGCCCTGTCTCAGGCTGCGTTGGGGATTTTTCAATCCGTGACCGGCATTGGTTCCGACTTTCAATCGAGCCGGGGTTATTTGGGCTATCTCGGGCTGGGGTCGAACATGGTGTGGCATGGCCGGGGTACGACTTGGCATTTCAACACCCTGGGTAATTATTTAGCGACCAATGTGGCGATGTTTTTGCCGTTGTATTTCTTTTGTTTCAAACAGAAGAAAAAGGCGCTCTGGATGGCCACAATCCTGATGCTGGGCATTGTTACCACATATTCCCGCGGCAGTTTGTTGGGTTTATCGGCTGCGGTGATCTTTTTTCTGGCGGTCAGTCAACCCACCGTGAAGCGGTCGCTGGTGTTCGTGCTGACCTTCGTGGGCATGGTCATCTGGCCCGCGGTGTCCTTTTTTGGCAATTCACCCTATGCGCAAACAGTCAGTTACGAGGAACGCTTAATTATCTGGCAGGTGCCGATGGCGGCCATTATGCGCAATACTAAAACCCTGTGGCTGGGCTCGGGGATTAACTCCTATGCCGAGGTGGCCTGGCCTTATATTCCGGCCTGGGTACCCCCGGATCAGTTTCGAAACTGGTTTGCGCACAACTTTTATCTGCTCACCGTAGAAGAGATGGGCCTGGTTGGCGCCTTCATACTCTTCAGTTTTTTAATGTTTCTCTGTGTGGACGGCTTGCGGAAATTCAGGCAGTGTCATGGCTTTCAGCGCATGTACGGGTTGTCGATCAGCACGGCCATGATTGCGATTTTTTTTGTAAGTATTTTCGATCACACGTTTGGTTCTCCTCACTTTAAAGTCTTTGTATTCCTGTTATTGGGGTTACTCTATGTCCAACGCGATACCTCTGGTAAAGCCCGTCAAAGGACGGCTTAAGCTTGCCCCACTGGTTAAAAACCTAAGCATTACATTCAGCGAAAATGTAATGACCAAAGGCTTGAGCTTTTTAACTATCCTGATGCTGACCCGGACGTTGGGTCCCGGTGATTATGGGAAATATTCCTTTGTCTTTGTGACGGTGGCCATGTGCAGCGCCCTGTTTGACTTTGGCATGGAAAATACGGCGGTGCGTTTTGCGTCAAAAGATAAGGCATTAATCCAACCCATTTTTGGCTTGTATCTATTGGTGAAACTGGGAACGCTGGCGGGTCTGGTGCTCTTTTTTACGTTGGCGGGTCCCTGGTGTTTTGAACTCATGCACAAGGGGGAAATGAGTCAGTATTTACCCTACATTATTACGGGCCTTATTGGTGAATCTCTCTTTTTTGTGAATGATACCTATTTACAAGCCCGTCAGCGGTTTCAATTTCGGGCCGCTTTGAATATTGCCCGAGCCAGCGTGGTTTTGGTCTATGTGGCGGCTTTGCTGGGGGGGCATGGGTTGTCATTGAACACGGTGTTTTTCATCTATCTGATTCCGCTGCTTTTTTCGGTGCTGTTTTTGGGAAAGTACGCGGGCTTTGTGCGCTCATTCCTCAGTAACGCCCTGAAGCCTCCTTTTTTACAAGAGTTAGGGCGTTACGAACGTTGGATGTTTGTTTACTCAACGGCTTACAATTTGCTGGGGCGTATGGATTTTTTCATGCTGGGTTTTTGGGTGCAGTTTCAGCAGTTGGGGATATTTAACGCAGCCTATCAACTGTGTTCCATTGTGTCGTTTTTGCCCATGTGTTTGGGGAAAGTCTTATTGCCTGCCCTGTCTGAATTATCAGAATCTGCGGTGTTTGAGAAGACGAAAAAACTCATTCGCGTGACCGGGTTCATTTGTCTGGCGGCGACCCTGTTGATTCCCATGACGGCTTGGGTGGTTCCTGTGTTGCTGGGTAGTGAGTATGTTTCTGCCATTCCAATATTGCAAATTTTGTTGCTGGCGTTCATTTTGGGCTTGCTGAGCATGCCCTATGAGCAGTCGCTTTATTCGCTGGGACGCCCCAAGGTGTTGAGTGTGGGGCGTTATCTCCAGTTGTTTCTGATTGTGGGCTTGAATCTGATTTTATTGCCCAATCTGTCGATGAGGCATCGCGTCTTTGCCGTTGCGTGGACGGGGCTTGCGGGTCGTTTGTTATACCTGTTTTATGCAAGGTATTTTTATTTGGCTTATGAAAAAAGTGTCATTCGGCAACTGAAAACGCCTCGGCTGATGGAGCATGTCGGATGAGCCCTGACGTTTTGCGCGTAATGCATTTGATTTCCTCCCTGCAGGTGGGCGGTTCAGAGAAGCTGTTGGTCGATTTTCTGGCGGCTTGCCGGGATGATGATCGGGTTAATTTCACCGTGGTGGTGATGAATCAGGCGGTGCACCCCGACATGCGGGAACGATTGGAGCGCCTGGGGGTGAATGTCTATTATCTGGATCGCCCGGAAGGGCATCAGCACCCCCAGTATGCGTGGCAGTTGTTTCAGATTATTCATCGTCATCGGGTGCAGGTCATCCACGCCCATAATACGGGGAGTAAATGGTGGGCTATGCTTTGTAAATTGTTCCTGCCTTCCCTGAAGCTGGTGTTTACGATCCACGAAACCCAGACCTTTCCTCGACTCTCCGGGTTACAGCGCTGGTTACATCGTCACTGGATTGATATGCATATTGCCATTTCCAAAACCGTGGCAGGCTTATGTCAGCAACAAGCCATCTGGAATTTCCGGCAGATTTATAATGGGATTTCGTTGCAAGCCATGCGTCATCCGGATCGGGTGAGTCTGAAGGCGCGGTGTCACATCACCCCTTTTGCCGAGCGTTCGCTGCAGCTTTTGCATGTGGGGCGGATGGATTATTCGGTCAAGGGGCAGGATATTCTGGTGCGGGCGGTGTATTGTTGTCGGCAGATGGGGCTCAACGTTCGATGCACGTTGATGGGGGGTGTTTATCCTTACAATCAAAAACATTTTGACGAATTGAAGGCGTTGGTTAAAGCGCTCAACCTGGACGACCATATTGAGTTTCATCTGAACCAGATGGATGTGGCTGCCCAGATGGCGCAGGCCGATGTGTTCGTGTTGCCCTCGCGTGCTGAAGGGCTGGGCTTGGTGGTGCTGGAGGCGATGGCCGCAGGCTTGCCGGCCATTGCCAGTGATACGGAAGGTCCGCGTGAACTGGTGCAGCACGGCGTCACTGGCTTATTGTTTGAAAATGGAGAGCCAGAACAATTGGCCGCACAAATTCGGGTGATTTATGAACATCCCGAACGGGCGGATGAGATGCGGAATGCCGCCAGTCGTTGGGTTTTGCCGTTTGATATAGCCCAGATGAAGCAGGAGTATTACACATTATATGAGTTCCTGATTGTTTCGCCTGCGTTGGCGGAAATCAAGCAGATAAACGTGGGGAGATTAACCAATGAAGCCCGTGTTTGAGCTGAAATGTTGGGTCAAAAAATTATATCGTCAGGGGGGGAAGTTTCGCGCTTATCTGGATGAGTTGGAGCATACCGAAACAATGGCGCTTTATGAATTGCAGCGCCTCCAGAATCGACGCTTGCGGCGCATGGTGGATCATTGTGTTGCCAATGTTCCCTATTACCGGGATTTATTCCATGCCCTGAAACTCAGGCCCGAGGACATTCAGACCCCCGATGACTTGCAACAATTGCCGCTTCTGGATAAGCAGACCGTCAATCAGAACTTTGAGCGGCTGATCGCCCGAAATCATCAGAACTGGTTGTGTCAGATCGCGAAAACCAGTGGCACCACGGGGAGTCCCGCTAAATTTATTCGGGATTTCAATGCCATCAATTTTGAGAATGCCGCCATTTGGCGCCAATGGCGTAAAGGCGGTGATTTTGGAAAAAAACGTGTCACGTTGCGAGGCGGTATTATTGCGCCGGTTGCACAGACCGAACCGCCTTTCTGGCGCCATAATCCGGCCAACCGTGAGTTGCAGATGTCCAGCTTTCATTTGTCTATGAAAAATAGTCGCGCCTACGTGGATGAGATCTTGCGATTTCAGCCGAAGGTGCTTTACTGTTTGCCGTCTTTGGGTGCGTTGCTGGGACGGTTTTTTCGGCATCATGGGGTGTCTTATCAGTTCGATCGCATTTTCACCTCCTCAGAATCCTTAGAGCCAGATACTCTGGCATTTTTGGAAGAGACCTTTCAAACCCGCGTGGTGGACTGGTATGGTCAGACCGAGCGTGTTGCAGCCATTGGTCAATGTCATCTGGGCCGCTATCATATTCAGGAAGATTACGCCATTGTGGAGTTGTGGCCCAGTAACGATGCGGATACTTACGAATTGGTGGGCACGCACCTGCATAATTTCGTGATGCCCTTGTTGCGTTACCGAACGCATGATTTTGTGACGGTAGATCTATCCAGTTGTGCTTGTGGCTCAGTGTTTCGACCCGTCCGGGAAATAGTGGGCCGAAGCGGAAAAACGCCCATTATTACGCCGGAAGGCTGCCATATTACGATTACGGCTCATATCACTTGCGGTATCAATAACTTGCTCGAGACGCAATTTCAGCAGGAAAAGCCGGGTGAAGTCATTCTGAATGTCGTGACCAATGGCCAGTTTAGCGAATGGGATAAAGCGCAGCTGATACAAAATACGTTGCAATATACATCGCCCTTGATGAGAGTAGAAGTAAGAAAGGTCGATGAAATCCCACGGGGTCCCAATGGCAAGTTTATCAGCATTGTGAACTCCGCGGGCATGGAAAGGCAGGGTAGTGTCGTATGAAGAATTTATTTGGACTGCAATGCTGGTTAAAAAAATTCTACCGTCGCGGCGTGCGCTTTCAGCAATATGCCCGTTTGTTGTCCACGACGTATGGTTATTCTGCCCAGGAACTCAAGGTTTATCAGAATAGCCGCCTCACCAAAATGATTCGTCATTGTTATGACAATGTACCTTATTATCGTGAAATGTTTCATTCATTGGGTTTAAAGCCCCAGGGAATTCAGACGGCTGAGGATTTAAAACTGCTGCCGCTTCTGGATAAGCGAACGGTTCAGGCTGATCTTGAAAAATTTATTTCAAAAAAACACTACAATGTTTTGTGTAGTGAAGGCAAAACCAGTGGCAGCACCGGAATGCCAGGTAAGTTTATTCGGGACTTTGATTCGATTAACTTTGAACATGCCTGTGTGTGGCGCTACTGGCAAAATGCGGGGGATCACGGACGTCGGCGCATCTCATTGCGGGGGGATATTATTGTGCCTTCCTCGCAAGGAGAGCCGCCATTCTGGCGTTATAATCCAGCCAATCAGGAGCTGCAAATGTCGAGCTATCATTTATCGCGACAAAATAGCATTCATTACATACAGAAAATTCTGGAATTTCAGCCCGAGGTCTTGTTTGCAGGTCCGTCCATGGCCTATGTACTGGCTAAATTCTTTAGCTTGCATCGAGTGTCCTATCAGTTGAAGGCGGTGTTTACTTCGTCTGAATCTCTGGATCCGGAAGTGCGACACTTCATCGAAGATGTTTTTCAATGCAGAATTTTTGACTGGTATGGTCAGGCGGAACGGGTGGCGGCCATTGGTCAATGCTCGGCAGGCCGCTATCATATTCAGGAAGATTACGCCATTGTTGAGCTGATGCCCGGCCCTGATGCGGGTAGCTTTGAGCTGGTAGGAACCCAGCTGCATAACTATGCAATGCCGTTGCTGCGGTATCGAACACAGGATTCGGTTTATCTGGAATCGGCTGAGCAGGCTGAAATGTCGTGCGTTTGTGGCTGTTCGTTCCGCTCCGTGGATCGGATTCTTGGACGATCCTACGGGTATTTGCTCACGCCCGAGGGCTATCACATCGCCATTACAGCCCATATACCGATTGGGGTAGATAACGTGATTGAGGCGCAATTTTATCAGGAGCGTCCCGGTGAAGTGATCCTGAAGGTCTTGGGCAACGGGCAATTTTGCGCCCTGGATCGGGAACGGCTCATCCAGAATACCCGCAAGCACACGTCTCCCCGCATGAATGTGATTGTGGAAGAGGTGGACGAAATTCCACGGGGACCGAATGGGAAATTTATTAATATTATTAACAAGGTGCCAACGGCCCTCAATTAAGTAGGGTTTGTTGGGAAGGGAGACTGCCATGTCGCACAAAGCCCAGGTATTGATGGTGGGTCCGGAGATGACCGCCAAAGGCGGTGTTTCTTCCGTGCTGCGTTTATATCAGGAGGCCGGGCTGTTTGAACGGGTTCAGGTGATGGCTTCTTATCGGGATGGATCGGCGGTTCAAAAAGTCAGTTATTACCTTCGCTTTTTGGCAAAATTTGTGACTGTTTTAATGACTCAGCCTCAACTGCGGGTGGTGCATGTGCATATGGCCTCCTATGGCAGTTTTTTTCGAAAATCTTTGGTAATTTTGTTCGCGCGGGTCTGTGGTAAGGCAGTGATTATCCACATGCATGGCGCTGGTTTTATTCAGTTTTATCAACGAATGCCCGCCGGGGGGCAGTGGTTCATTCGTTTCGTGCTGCGGGCTTCGACCGTTTTAATCGCCTTGTCGACGCAATGGCGAAATGACCTGTTTGCGCTTTGTCAGCATCCGGATATTCGGGTATTTTATAACCCAACGGTCTTAAAACTTCCCATGTTTGATACGAATAAAGATGACCATAAAATCAATGAATCCCGGCCACCCGTGAGGGGTGAGGATGGAGCTCCGGTGAGATTTTTATTTATGGGTCGATTGGGGCAGCGCAAGGGCGTGTACGACATTATTTCGGCGATGCGCCATTTGGGCGGTCACCCTATTCGGGTTGATTTGTATGGGGACGGTGAGGTGGCGCCGATTGAGCATGAAATCTTGACGGCAGGGGTTGGCGATCAAGTGACCGTGCATGGTTGGGTGGATGGGTCGCATAAAGACACTATATTCCGGCAGGCCGATGCCTTGCTGTTGCCGTCGTATCATGAAGGCTTGCCCATTTCAGTGCTGGAAGCGATGGCGTATGGCTTGCCGGTGGTCGCGACGAATGTTGGCGGTATCCCGGAAGCGGTTGAAGATGGTTTGAATGGGTATTTAATTCAGCCTGGAGCCTGTGAAGCCTTGCGTTTACGAATGGCCCAGCTGGCCGGTTCTGCCGAATTACGGCAGCAAATGGGAAAAGCGGGGTATCAATTGGCTGCCATAAAGTTTGATCTATCCGTCATTGTGAAGCAACTGGAGACCCTGTATGCGGAAGTTATTGGAAGATAACGGCTCTAATCTCGGGGTTGAGCCCTTGAATGAGCAATGGCCTGAACCGATGGAGGAGCCCGCAATTCTGCCCTCCTGCTTGCATCAGGGTACCCTAATGCAACCTTTGCAAAAACTGATCCGGTATGTGCGGGATCGAAATTATGAAGGCATTGATCTGTTTGATGGCCTGAACAGCTTACTATTCAAGTTCACCCCGCTTTATCAGAGCCGCTTGTTTCGGTTGGCGTTGATCCAATTCTGTAAGCTCTCGCCAATAAATTTTCGTCCGCTATTGCTGGTGAAGGGCGGCTTTAACCCCAAAGCGGGCGCCTTGTTTTTAATGGGGAACCTGAATTTATTTCGATCAACCGGTCAGGAAGTTTATGCCAATGATGCATACATCCTGTTTCAGAGACTCAAGCATATTGGGATTCCACGAAAAGTGGGGCTGGGCTGGGGGTATAATTTTGATTGGCAGGCCCGCGCGTTTTTTGTGCCTCAGGGAACACCCAATATGGTGACTTCCGTGTATGTGGGACGCGCACTGCTAGACTATCACCACCAGTTTAACGATGCTGAAGCGCTGCAAATGGCCATCCAGATTTCAGCGTTTATACTGGATGAAATGATCCAGTATGAAGATGTGACGACACTCTGCTTTAACTATATTCCGGGACAGAATGCGGAAGTGCATAATGCCAACCTGCTGGCTGCATCCTATCTGGCACAGGTTTTACCGTATGTCTCCCCGGAGCGACAGGCTGAAATGAGACAAAAGGTACTCAAGTCTACCCGGTTCTCGGTGGAAGATATTAAGGTAGACGGCGCCTGGCCTTATGGCACCAAGCCCTTTCATCGCTGGGTGGATAATTTTCATACAGGTTTTAACATTGAGAGCCTGGTGACGATTTCCGTATTGCTGGAAACGGATGAGTTTATCCCGATTTTAATGAAGGTACTGGAGTATTATTTAATGCATCTTTTTACGGAAGAAGGGATTCCGAAATATTATAATCAATCGGTATATCCCATTGATGTTCATGTTTTGGCCGAAGCGATTGTGGTGTTTCAACTGCTCCGCAACTGTAATATGGCGTGGTTCCCGGTGCGGATTTTAAAGCTGGAACGCGCCATGCTGGACTTGGTGGATGTCTTTCAGGATCCCGAAAAAGGATACTTCTATTACCAGAAAACGTATCGAAGCTGGAATAAAATTTCGTATATGCGTTGGGGGCAGGCCTGGATGTTTTACGCTTTGTCGAGCTGCTTGTAACCAGACAGTAATCAGACATTTTCGTGTTAGTGCCTGCCGTGAATGACTGATGGGTCTGTACGGATAGGGTTCTACTTTATTATTTTGAGAGCGGACTTTAAAGTGATCCGGCTTTAGTCAGATGGTTTTGAGCGGACTTAGGCTGTGTCCATGCCGCCCAATACGACGGGAATGGTTTTTAAAAGTAATTTGAGGTCCAGCATAATATTCCATTCTCGAATGTATCGAAAGTCCATGCTGACTACGGTGTCAAACTCCTGAATCCGGGAACGTCCGCTCACTTGCCAAATGCCGGTTAGGCCTGGCAGGGTATTGAACCGTAAGTAATGCCAGCGCTCGTAATGCTTTAACTCGCGATCAATGGGCGGTCTTGGGCCCACAAGGCTCATATCTCCTTTAAGCACGTTGAGAAGCTGGGGCAGTTCATCGATGCTATATTTGCGAATAAACCGGCCCACTTTGGTAACGCGTGGGTCGTTAAACAGTTTGAACATCCCTTTGTTGGTCTGATTCTGATCCAGAAGTTGTTCCAGCAAGTCATCCGCATTGGGGTGCATGCTCCGGAATTTATACATTTTAAACAGTTTTCCCTTGAGTCCAACCCGTTTTTGCATGTAGAGCACGGGACCTTTACTCTCCAGGTGAATAGCCAGCGCCACCAGTAAGAGCAATGGCGAAAGTCCCAAAATGCCCAGAGCGCTTGCGGTAATGTCTAAGGTTCGTTTCAGAAACCACTGAAAGGGTTTTTGGTCGCAGAGCGCCAGGCCATGCTCATGGGCCAGTTCAGGGCTGAATGTGAAGGATTGTGCAGAGTGTAAGGGAAATGGCTCGGTGCGGGATGTTAAAATATCCAGTTCGGACAATCTTGTTTTTTCCAGGCTTTGTGTTGACACGTTGCGTTCTCCTTTCAACCCTTCAGTGAATGTTTTTGTCGGTGGAATGCAGTGATTTCAGGGGAAGACGATGCGGTGATCGTGTGGGCATACAGGTTTATCCTCTGAAAATTACTGCCAATTCCCGTGGAATGCCAAGTGTTGAGAACCTGGTTAGGGTGGGTTCTGGATTGTTTCAGGCCAATTCTGTTCTGGCATAAAGTTGAAGTCTTTATGCAGACTATGTAAAACAGGGCGTGCAAAGAATCACCTGTTCGATTATTTTGTACCGACCAGTTGGGTGACTTGTTATACATTGGCCTTCAAAACCAGTGTTTGGTGAAGGAAATGTCATTGGGTTAGAATTAATTGAGCGTTTTAGTGAGGGGTATTAGCAGCATTTCAAGCTTTTGGTCTGGGTTGCGGTTGTGAGTGTTATGTTAAAAGATATGAATCTGAGCCGTAACTGCTTTAGTGAAGCGGTCTGGTTGCAATTGGTGGTGCGTGAAGGCTTTATGAAGGCGAATTGTGGTTGAGTAGGGCTATCTTTTTACTGTATGGCTGTGCTTGCTAAATTGAACAAAGATTCTTATGATTGTGGCTGGTAAGTAGTTACCCGGATGGGCACCCCTGTCTGGGGAATTGATTCATGGTTGCTTGAGTAGTTTGTGTTAGTTGTGCCAAAAAGGCAAAGACAGTCTTTGTCATTCATGGTCTAGAGATAGGGATTTTAACGATGCATTGTTTCGTTTTCGCTCGCTTGAAGGTATTGCCAATTATGTTGAGCGTATTGTTTGCTTCTGAGTTTTGCGTATCAGCATCTCAACAGTGTTTTGCCAGTGATTGGGTTGATTTGCTCAAACCGCTGGTGACGAATGTGATTGTGCCCGGTGCTTCAATGGGCATGAAAAAATTGATCCAGCATGAAGAGCGGGTACACCCCGAGTTGACGGGTAAACTGGATACCAAAGGCACTTCTGCTTCCAGCCTGACTGAAACCGGGAAGCCGTCCAGTACTGCCAATGCTCAGTTTTTTGAGAATAATGTTCCCGACGCCTCATTTTCGTCACCGGAAGAACCCATTAGTTCAAATGTGAACGGGGCCTCAAGTTCTGAATATTGGGCCGCCGTTCATAATACATCCGCTTCCGAACCGGCTCCCCCCCCACCGCCCCCTGTGAGTACACCGGATTAGCTTGAACGAGTACTTTAAAAAGCACTCCCTGTGTTGTCATTGGGAGTGTTTTTGTCTGGGTGAAAGGGATGGAGGCCTTTTTCTATTGATTCCTGCCTGAGTGGATAGGTTTTGATTCTGTTGCTATTTAGACCATTGGCTAATATCCTGGATATTTTGCTTGAATAACAATTGAGTTGTGAACGAGTTTCCCTGAAGTCAGCAGTTACTGATCCGTTTTGAGTATTGTAATTTAAAAACCGATGGGTGGCAGTTATGCAACAAACTCAATGTCATCACTGTGCAAGCACAGACGTTCGAGTGAAGGAAATTGAAATTCGGCATATTAATTCACATACCATGGCGTTGAATGGAACTGAAAAGGTCCGTGAGCTGGAGTGTCTTAGGTGCGGCTGGGTGATTTCGTTGGGGGTCATGCCAGCACCGCGTAGTCCATTTCTCGGGGTGGACGAGGTCGCCCTCAGGCTTTGATTGATCGCATGGAAACTCTCCTCGGCGTGAATGTTGATGCTTTGATCAGGGGCCTCAACGTAGTGTGTGGAAAAACCGCTTCTGGGTTGAGAATCCTGGGCTGAAGGGTTTGTGGAATCTTTCGCTTCGGGTTTTAGGAACTCACGGTTTGAGTCATTATGCAGCCAAAAGCCATCCCGCTTATCAGGATGGCTTTTGTGGTGGGTAGAATCGTTTTTTATTTTAGATCAACCGTGCCGTTGAAGCTGGTTGCTGCCGGGAAGATATTCTGGTTGAACCGTGCGCCGTCGGCTTCGTTGGGACTAAAGAACGCGTTTCCTGCGGCGGACACTATACCGGTGTTACTGGTGGCGCCCGTATTACTTCTGCCGATGACGATCCCTCCTATCGCCAACGCCGGATTTTGCCCGCCAATTGCACCATTTCGGTAGGTCAGCGCATCGGCTCGAACCAGGCCATTATTCACCAGATTGCGTCCAGCAAGCAGGTTCAGGGTTGCGCCAATTTGAGCACCATTCAGGAAGCGCGGCCAATCAATGGGCGGATTTTGGTTGAGTGGCGGGTGAATATCGAAGAAGATCAGGTTGCTGGCCAACTTCCCTGAATTGCTGTTAATCACATCCCGTCCGCCTTTGAGGATGAGGCTACCGGCATGGGATGAGTCGTATTTGGGCCCTGTCACCGAGAACCCGGACAGGAGTTCCTTGAACGGGGCGATATTGATAAAGTCACTATTATTAACAACGTCCTGAGTGGCGGCCACGTGTGTGGAGCCCCCCGTCCAGAGGCCTCGGGTAATCACAATTTTATTATTGGTGATAGTGCCGTTGGCCAGCCACGAGATATGTCCCCCACCGACGGCCAGTTCCAGATCATGGAAACCGGCCCCGACCAGATGAACACCCGGTGTCCACAGCATATTGTTGGTGAAATTCCCGTTGTTGGATACCGTGAGTGTGTTGAGATTAAAGAATAACGGATTAATGTTGGCATTGACCAGATCGGTGTCCAGGGCTTGAGGGGTGGTGCTGGCGATGATAAAGTTGCTCGCCCCCTCGGCATCGGCCAGTGCATCTGCATTAGTACCGCCCGGATTGTTGACGGTGCGGACCAACGCATCGCTAAGTCGGCCACTCATCGTGACGTTATTGGTACCAGCCCCTGTGTTCTGGCTGAATAGGATGGCCGTATCTTCGTGGCTAATGTAATCGTTGCGTCGAGTGGCCAGAATGGCCGTATTGTTTCCGCTCGTTGCGGAACCGGGAGCAACCGGTGAATTATTGGTCGTGGTTGCCAGCACACCATTGGTAATGGCGATCTGTCGTGATGCCCCACTGCCGCTGTTCCCCAGTCCGCCATTTTTTGCGGAGAAGATCTGTCCGGTAAAGCTGCCTGGGTTGGGGGCGATCACGGTGCCAGCCAGGCCGCCGTTGCCGCCAGCTCCTTTGTTGGAAACTGCAATGGCGGAGGGAACGCCGATATTGGAGCTGGCTTGTGCGTCAGCCCAGGCATTTCCCCCTCTTCCACCCTGGCCGCCATTGGCGCTGGTGCTACCGCCGCCACTGGGGTTGCCATTCCCGCTGAAGAGAATCAGGCCGCCTCGGCCGCCATTTCCACCGTTTCCAGCATTGGTTGTGGCTCGGGCGATAGGATTGGGATTGCCTGCTGTCGCTCCTTCGGTATCAAAGCTGTTGCCGTGCCCTCCATTGCCGCCAATGCCACCATTGGCTTGGAGGTTGCCGGTATTGGTCAGTGTTCCCCCGCTGCTAAAGGCCAGCACGCCACCTTGCCCCCCGGTGCCTGCCGTGCCATTGACGTTGGCGATGGCGTTGGCGCCGCTGCCGGTTACAATGGAGACGTTTTGAGAGCGCGCCCCCTGTCCGCCGTTGGCTTGAATGTTGCCGGAGTTAGTGATGGCGTTTGCCGCGGTGATCACAATGGTGCCGCCATTGCCTGCGTTCGCGCCGCTACCATTGGGGCTAAACACGCCATCCACACCGTCACCGCCCAGAGCCCGGATGGTGGCGCTGTTGACCACATTGCGTGCAGCTGCCAGAATGATGGTGCCTCCGTTTTTGCCCAGCGTGCCATCTGCGACCAGTGAGCCTCGGTTCAGGACATCCCCGATATTATTTTGGGTTAATGTGGCATTTCGGGTGATGAGTGTGCTTTTGTCCGTGGCGCTTAAGATGGCGCTATCGGCTGCGTTAATGATGTCAGCGGTGGGCTGATCCTGTCCCGCTGCGACCAGCCGAATCACGCCCCCTCGAAATGCGGTATTGGGAGGGATTTCAAAGAGAATATTCGACATCGTGGCCGTGTCGTGGGTTCCGTTGCCTGCGCTGATGGGGGCTGGAACCGAATTATTGGCCAGTTGTGGATTGTTGGCCATGACCTGTGCATCCCCGTTGTCGGGTTTTAAATCCTGCCCGAATGCACCATTGGCCCGAATGATGCCCTGATTGTTGACGACACTGCCTTCGATATTAATGATGTTGGTATCAATGGTGCCTGCCACTTTGCCCGATGTGTCCACGATGGAGCCGGTTTGCAGATCGACGCTGCCGGGTGAGTTGATGTTGATGCTGCCCCCGTTGCCGCCAAATCCCTGTGCGGTGATTTTGGCGTTACTGCCGAGGGTCATGCCGCCCACGTTAAATTGCACTAAGCCACCGTTTGACCCATTGGCAAAAACGTTTCCGTTTTGAAACAGGTAACCGGAATCGACGAAGACTTTTCCGCCGTTGCCGGTGTATAGGGCGCCATTGCGGACCGCGCTGACATCAATGTTGCCATCGAGTCGCACCACGTTACCCGGTGCTCGAAAGTATAATGTTCCCCCGTTGCCGTTTGGTGTTTTGTTAATACTGGATTCCAGTCCCCGGACGAGATCTCCGGCATGCAGCCAAAGCCCGCCACTGGGGTTCGTAAAGGTCGTGCGGGAGCCGGGGGTGTTAAAGTAAGTGCCGCCGGTAATATCCCGACCCGTATTGATGGAGTTGACATCCCCCGGTGCTGCGACTGCAGTGATGGGAATGGATAGCGCGGTCAGGCTTACTGCTGCGCTTAACAATGCATAAATTGGACTGGTTCTGGTGAAAACTGCGGTCATGATTCGATTCTCCTTCGTTGCCTGCTTCCCAATATTGCGTTTTTGCCTGGATGTTTTCAGCGTGAATGATGCTATGACTCAACTAATCGGTGACGTGTTCAGGTACTCAACTCTGCCAATCGGCTGATTTTTGGATGCCAATGGTCTAGATTTTCTGCCATCTTTCGACTGGACTTTGGCAGAAAGGGATTAGGATTGCTATTCTCTAGTTGTGTATTAGACACCGGAATAAAGCATTGCGGCTTTTATAGCCGAGCCATTAGTTTCTTTTGGGGGGCGACTCGCGTATAACTCCTCTACTGCCTGTCCATCAATTTCCTGTGGGATGTGCTCCAATGTGCAAGCTGTCAGGAAAAGGCGTTTCTGGTTGCGTATTGGTGGAGTGGTGAGGAGGCTTTTTGATGGTGCAACTGATGCCATGTCGTGTCATACTTGGACTTATTTTTCTGTGTGTTCTGATGGGGTTTGGGCTGAGTGTTGATGGGCTGGTGCCGTGCTGGGCGCAATCGGGCCTGAATGGTCAAACGCTTCCAAACCAACAAAATCCGGGGTTGTTAATTGCACCTGCTCTGGGTGCCAGGGATGTTCGCCAAAGACCACAAAGCCCTGCATTGCCACTGGATGAAGTGCAGTTGGAGTTGCCTGTTCCGCGCAAAAATGCAGATGCAATTTCCCCGGTGACCCTTTTTCTGAATGAGGTTCGGCTGGAGGGCGTCACGGTGTTTCCCGCCAGGGACATTCAGGCGGTCCTGGCCGCTTTTGTGGGTCAGTCCCAAAGTATGGCGCAACTCAATCAGATGACCCGTTTGATTACCGATCTCTATCACCAACGGGGATATTTAACGGCAGAAGCTTTTATTCCGCCTCAAGATCTTGTGAATGG
Source organism: Vampirovibrio chlorellavorus (assembly GCA_903866275.1). Classification (GTDB taxonomy): domain Bacteria; phylum Cyanobacteriota; class Vampirovibrionia; order Vampirovibrionales; family Vampirovibrionaceae; genus Vampirovibrio; species Vampirovibrio chlorellavorus_D. The sequence continues at coordinate 127,858 of CAIPMU010000003.1, forward strand.
TGTGCTCACCATTCGGGTGAGGGAAGGCACTATTGGTAAAATCACCGTAGAGGGGTCACATTTTTATAAGGCCCGCCTGATCCGGCATGCGTTGCGTCAAGGGTCGGGCCAAGTGCTCAACTTCCAGGTGCTGGAAGGTGATTTGAATCGCATCAATCGCCTGAATGACGGTTATCAGGTGAAAGCTTTTTTAAGTGCCGGTGATCATCCCGGGCAAACGGATTTGACAATTCGCATGGCGGAGCGACAACCCTGGCAGATTTCTGCTGTCGCCGACAATCAGGGCCGCCCGTTTATTGGGATGGCTCGGGGGGGGGTGGATGTTCGTCAGGATAGTGTGCTTGGGGTGGGGGATCGGTTTGTGGGCAGTTGGCGTGCGGCGTCTCATTTACAGTTGGCGATGGCTTCTTATACCTTGCCCTTGAATCGCTTTGGCACTGAATTATCGACCAATGCTGCCTTCAGTCATGTGAATGTGATGTTGCCGGTGCAAAATCCACCGGACATTGTGGGGCAATCGTTCAACACGGCCATCACGCTGTCTCAGCCGTTGGATCGGGGACGTCACGTCGTATTGGACACCGGTGTGTTGTGGGGTCGAGTGACCAGCTTTTTTGATGGGGCTCAAACCAGTTTGACGGACGTGCGTGCCTTGCAAACCGGTTTGACCCTGAGCGCTTATGATCGTTGGGGCTATACATTTAATCGCACTCAAAACACGGTGGCCCTGGGCGGTCTTGGCGGCAATTCACAGTTCTGGAAACTGGAAAACTATTTTAATCGTCTGTTTTTTCTACCCAAAAATAACCTGCTGATTCTAAGGGGTAACGCCCAGATGACGCCTCATGCCCTGCCCGCCTCCCAGCAGTTTCAAATCGGGGGAGAAAACAGTGTGCGCGGTTTTACCGAAGGCCTGCTGATTGGCGATCGTGGGGTTAATTGGGGCATCGAACATCGTTTTCCGGTGCCGGGGTTGCATCGGTTGAGCCCTCGGCTGGCCTCCAGGGTGCAGTTGGCCTGGTTTTATGATTACGGGCGAGTGTGGCTGGATCGTACAAATCCAGCCTTTGTGAAACACATTTCCACATTGCCGCAGCGGACGTTGCTACACAGTGTGGGGTTTGGCGTTCGACTGCAACTGACCCGATTGTTGCAGGGGTTTATCGATGTGGGTTTTGGCCTGGGCGATCGCAAGGATGTTGAGCCCTTGCGTCATCAGCCCACCGCCCGGGTGCATGTGGGCATTCGTAGCGACTTTTTGCCTTCGTCGTATCGGATGCGAAACAGTGTGCCCGTGATGGTTGTGCCTCCGGTCAGATTAAAGTCGTAGGCATGGCGTTCGCTGCTCAGGGTTGTCGTTGGTTGATACCCGGGCGTGTGTTCGCGTGTGGCGGTTCAGGGCTATAATAAAGGAATTAGCATTCCCCTTAGGGTGCAGCCAGGAACGGCGTGTTCGTTCTCAGTCGAGAGGTTTTGCGGTGATTCTTACGGACTTGTTTCATGTTGAAGTACCCATTCTGGAAAAGGTGATCCGGCCCATTCTGGTCTATTTTTTTCTGGTCATCGTGCTGCGTTTGGCGGGTAAGCGGGAGTTGGCCCAGATTAATACGTTTGATCTGGTGGTGCTGCTGACCCTGTCCAATACGGTGCAAAATGCCATCATTGGTAGTGATAACTCCCTGCTGGGCGGTGTGATTGGGGCGGTTACCCTGCTGGGGGTGAATGCGCTGGTGGTTCGGTTTCTGTATGGGCACCCCCTATTATCTAAAGTGCTGGAGGGCGAAGCCGATCAGCTCATGGTGAACGGGGTGATTCAGGAAGCACGCATGCAGGCGGAAGGGATTACCGTCGATGAGCTGACCGCCGCCGCGCATCGCCAAGGCTTTGCCTCCTTGAACGTGGTCGATCAGGCCACGCTGGAGGCGGGTGGGGCCATCAGTTTCATTGGCAAAATCCCTAGCGAGGAAACACTGAGACATGAGGCGGTCATGGCGCGTCTGGCGCAACTGAGCGATGAAATTGCTGAATTGCGTCAGCACCGGGGCGGTCCTGTTTAGCCCTGGTATACAAAATTAGGTGATAGACCGGGACGTCTGCGGGATGGGGGCTGGCTGGGTGGGCTACAGGGGTGATTCTGGAAATGCGGCTCGGGGTAAACGACAATGCAGCCGTTTTGAGTGGGCAAGGGATACTGGGGCATTAGCGGGATAGATATTTTTACTTGAGTTTGGGTTAATTTATATTAGGATAAGCATGCTGTTGTACTGAGAAAGGGTTGATTGTGCTGGAAGGCGATCTGGAGCAACGCATTCTGAACCGGGTGAGGCAAATTCCGGTTTTTGATCGGATTGGCTTCCAGGTGCTGGAGCTGTCTCCGGGTTTGTGTGTGGCCGAAGTGCCCCGTGATCCTGATTTTGATGGTATATTCGAGTCCTTTCACGGTGGCATGCTGATGACGGTAGCGGATACCATCGCCTGTTTCGCCATTATGACCCTCACCGGGCCAGACCTGCGCTTGGCCACGACGGATATGAATATCCGTTTTCTGGCGCCCTGTTTGACCGATGTACGCGCTGAAGCGCGGGTGATTAAGCTGGGACGCACTATTTGCCCGGTTCAGGTGGATCTCTATGACCGGAACAACCGTCATGTTGCCGTGGCTCAGGTGAGTTATATCCGGTTGGGTTGACGCTTTCTTCGAGGTGGTTTCAGGGTTTCAGTGGCGTTCTTTAACCCAGTCAATGACCAGTCTGGACTTTGGTGAACAACAGCCTTCAGTGATAAAATGTAAACTTTCTTAACGATATGAGGTTAAATTTCCTTGATGGGTTTTTAGGTCACTAATTGCCGGGTTGGCTTTTTGGCCCGGCGTTCTCCAAAGTCACGGGTTATACTCCCGATGAATTGTAATCAGTTAATGATGGCTAGATACTCTTATTGTTTATGCAAATTCAACCTCAGCCTGAATGGATGACCCCGCATTTTCAGAGTGCGGTTTCCCCGTCTGCCGTGCCGACCAGTTCGGGGCCGTCGGATTCGCTTGATTTGCCATCGGCGAAGCGATCGGGAAAGGCGCTTTTGGCTTCTCCAGGGCCGAAAGCGACGGCTGACAGACGAAAAAAGCCGGATTACGGCAATGCGTCTCGTTGGGTGACGGCCTATAAACTGGGCTTTTCCCTCTTGGTGGCGGGTGCGGCCAATGCGTTTCTGTTTGGTGTTCCCTTGTGGTGGGCTGCCGGACTTTCGGCAGTGGTGGCCAGTGCCCAGTCTGCCATTGCCCTGAAGGTTCATCGGGAGGACACTCCTTTTTCCAGAAAAATGGTGTCGATGACCCGAAAAATGATGCGTCGCGACCAGGATCAGACCCCTGCCGGGAAGGAATGGTCGATGGTGCCCGTGTGGGGTGCGGCTTGCGGCGCGATGGCTTTGGTAGAGGCCGGATTTAACCATCTGTACTCAAAGTGGAATCCCGTGAAACCGGGAGAAGATCCGGTTGAGGCTCATCTCACTCGCATCAAGCAATCGATCGATAAAGATGATCGGTTTAAGACCCTGTACCAATTGCAAAAACGCGGGGTTGAGTTTACCCGGGATGCGAAAAAATGGTTAAAAAACTGGTTACGTGACCCCTTTCCTAACCAGTTACCAGCCAAGTTGAAGGAAATGAACCACAGGCTGTGGATCAAGCTGGATAACAATGTGAAAGGCAACCCACGGGCCGGGTATCTGGTGGGCTTTATTCTGGCAGCCATTGGGGGGATTGCCCAGACATCCATCGCGGCTAAGATTCAGGAGCGCATTGATAACAATCAGGATACAAACCCGAAAGCCTTGCTGGGCGCCATGAAAGAAAGCGCCTCCCTGAAAAAAAATAAGGCAAACGGTGTCCAGCCCTCCGTCCAGCCCGTTCCCCCGGCGTGCCCGCCTCCTGCCGAATCTGCACAGGGCAAGGGGTTTTTCGGATTGGATGCATCATCCAGACTCTCTTCAGGGTTGAATCAGTCGTTGCCTTCAGGGACATCCGGTGAACTGCAATCTCGCCCGTTTGGAGAACGGACGCATCTGTCGTCCGTGGGAAAGGAAAATGCGCTACCTTCCGCCGGTCGCTTTGCCTGGCAGAGTCCCGTTTCACCTGCCTGGCCACAGACTTCTTCCTGAAATCAATGTTTCATCGGGTTGACATCAGTTAGGGCGATAAAATAATCTTGCAAGGGGTGCTATAGGGTGAGTCCCCCTGTTCGTTGAGGGCTTTGACCACATAATAAATGGCAGGGACTGCCGGGATGCGTTTAAACTGGTGCACAAAATGGGTGCTTTGCGGGTTTAGTTTGGCAATCAGGCTGTATTTCTGGCCATTCAGGCTTCCCCAGACTTCTTCCCGGCTATCGCTGCCAGCGTGGTTGACCCATTGAAGCCGAACAGACTGATTGCTGGCATCAAACTGCCCCGAAACCTGAGAGGGCGCTTCGGGCTTTTGGGGACTTTTGGCAATCTGTGGGCCGGACTGGGCTTGATCGTTGCCAATCGAGGCAAGTGATGCGCCTTCGGCGGTGTTTCCAGAGTCGGTGATTTGGGTGGAACCCGGCGTCAGGCTGATATAGTTTTTGCTTTGAATGTCACGCATGTGATTGCGGGTGATTTGTACATCCTTGACCTTGCCTTTCATGATGGCAATGGCGGCTACATTTCGGTTGGAGTCTTCAATGGCACTCAGGTTATTATTGTCGATGACCAGATGGGTTGGTGTGACCACGGTGCCATCGAAGAAGGGGGAGGGGCAAAAGCGGATTCCCCGACCTGAGTTTTGAATGGTGTTATCGGCAATCGTAAAGTTATTGCCCCACGGAAATCCCTGGGCAATTTTTCCCTGATCGCCAGCCGTATAGATATTAATCGCCACACTTTTAATATTGGCAAACTGGTTTCCCCGAATTTCCATATCGTTATAGTTGTCGATTTCCAGCCCAAAATGATCTCCCCCGTTGAAGACGTTGTTCAGGAGATGCACGTCTCCCGCCCCTGGGGTTCGCGACGCGAACTTGACCGAGCCTCTTAAATTGACAAAGGTGTTTTTTTCCATCCGATAACCATGTGTGCCCCCGTGAATTTTATCATTCGACGTGGTCGATACCTGATAGATGTTATTAAAGAAATTGTGGGTGACCACTGAATTAAAACTGTTGACCCCTGGTGTGGGATCGACTTCACTGGTGGTGATGCGCAGGGCCGCATTGCCAAAGTTGAAAAACTTGTTTTGATCCACGACCACATTGCGACAGGAGCCAAAATAGACGCCCTGATCTGGCCAAACGGGATTCAGATTATCCTGAAAACTGGTTTTTCCATAAAATTCAAAGCCTTGCAGTTTCACATTGCTGCTCATGCGGGTGTAAAAAATGTATTCAGCCTGATTAAAATCCGGGCCTTTAATCAATTTGGCAGGGTTAGCCGGATCAGAGAGAATGTTCACATTTTTGAGGCCCACGCTGTATAAGGGTAATGACAACATGTATTTACCGGGTCTGAATTGCAGCGTCCAGAGCGTTTCGCTATCGGGACGGTCTACCAGGTAGGCCAGCGCGTTTCGGGCATCCTGATTGTAGTCGCCGGTGGGAGAAACTGTGATTGTGTGATTGCTGGCATTCAAGCTGTACGCCCAACTCGTCGGGGGCAAGCAGGATAGTGCTACCACGACCGCAATAGGGGTTAGGATGCGTGTTTTTGGACCGGAACGTTTTTGAACTCTCATTTCCATAAGCCTCCAATACTGGTTTTTTGGGGTGGATGAACTGTGTTGGCATCAACGCAGTATTTTTTTGAATTTATTTTGCATGGTTAAAATGCTGGTTTATTGCATCTGGCCACAATTCAGCAATGGCAGCATGATCTTAACAGTCACTATCCAGAACGACAAACTCAGCAGTCCTAAAATCAGACTTCTGGCTATGGGGGTAATAGACTGAACGTCAGAAGAGCAGGTTTCTGTTACGCACGGGTGCTGAGGGTCGGGTCTTGTGTGAAGACGGGGGCAGGGAATCGCTTGCTGGTGTGGTGGGATTCAGGCTTGGTCTTCGATGACTTTGATAATAAAATACGAAAGCGTTCATTGGTCAGCCTGCATTAACCTTCAGGATCAAACAGTTGCATTACATTGTGGTTGGTCTGCGTGCAAGGCTTTTTCTCGGCTTGGCGTTCTGGCCGGTGAAACTTTATATCTCTTTTAGAATTGAAATCACAAGATTGGATTCCCTATGTTTGCCGCACTCAACGTTTATAAGCCCTTGGGCATCACCAGTCACGACGTGGTGGCGCGGTTGCGTCGGGTGTTTGGCCTGAAAAAAATTGGTCATCTGGGTACTCTGGATCCGCTGGCCGAAGGCGTGTTGCCCGTTTGTCTGGGGCAAGCCACCCGCCTGATTGAGTATTTCCCATCGGGCAAGCGGTATACGGCGCAAGTGACCCTGGGTCGCACCACCACCACGCTGGATGCCGAGGGTGAGGAGCTGTCCTTGATGGACTGTAGTAACCTGGATCTCTCCGAGGTTCGGTTGCAGGCTTTGCTCTCATCCTTTATCGGAACCATTATGCAGCAGGTGCCTTTGTATTCCGCTGTCCATGTGGGCGGTAAAAAGCTGTATGAGCTTGCGCGGCAAGGCAAAACCGCAGACTTGCCCACCCGAGAAACTGTGATTGAGCAGATCACCTTGCTCAATCTGGATCATCAGAATCCCGCTCATCCAGTTCTGACGCTGGATGTGACTTGCGGTTCGGGCACCTATATTCGCTCTCTGGCCCGTGATATTGGGGATGCGCTGGGCTGCGGGGCCTTTTTGTCAGGTCTGGTCCGCACGGCGCACGGTCGCTTTACAACGGAGACTGCGATTCCACTGGAAGACCTTCAGCAGGCTACAGATCCCACGACAGCCCTGCTGAACCCGCTGCAGTTTTTGGATATGCCGGTTTACCCCGTGGCAACGGCCGAAGCTGCCCGATTATTGAGCAATGGCATGAAGATTGACCCGGTTCAGGCAGAATCCGGGGGGCTTGCTGTAAAACTGAAGCCCAATGCCTTGTATATGGCCGTTTTTGAGGATAAGCCGCTGGGCGTGGTGCAACTGGTCAGCCAACGCTTCAAGCCGGTGAAGATGTTTCCCGCCTAGTCCAGCGTGCCTGATTGAGGGGCGGTTTGAGCAGATTTCAAAAGAGATCCGCACAAGTTGGCTGGACTTTGTTTTTATGCATTTAGATCTGAGCACTTGGATCGACACATTGAATTTCAGGCATTCTGTTTTCATGCTTGCAATTTTAGGAGTACAGGGATATGTCTGGTGGTGAAGTTCACGGTAATTCTCAAGCGTCCCCTCTGGATTGGTCGCAACCGCCGTGTGTGGCCGATGGGCCGGAAAATTACATCCGCAAGTTGCTCGCCCCGGTGACCGGGGAAAACGGGGAAGGCATGGATACCTTTCAGGCCCAAACGGGTCAGGTGGAGCAACATAAACACCAGTCGCTACTGCATAAAGTTCTGAAGTGGTCGGGCATTGCATTTGCCGTGTTTATGGGCGGTAGTATCCTCAAAAAAGCGGTGATTGATTATATGGAGCCCGCCGCCAAGAAAGGCCTTGAAAAAGCAGCTTCTACTGTGGCTGAAGAGACTGGGAAAGCTGCCAAAAAAGCGAGCACTGTCGCCAAATAGTCCTTGGGCTATGGTTATTGAACCAGATGCATTCTTTCTCGTCAGATGGTTTGTATTGAAAACCCCGCTATCTATTAGAAAGCGGGGTTTTTTATGTTTCAGAAAAGGCCAAAGCCTGAATGCAAGGGTGAACTGCAAAAGCTACATAAAGGTTTTTTCGTAGCTGTGCAGGTTGTGGACGCCGCCTTCTACCTGAGCCGCATGGGTGCGGAGTTCAAAGCCCAGGGTGCCGTTGTACAGTGCGGTATGAAGGTCTTTCACGCTGCGATTGCCCAAGTCCTGCAAGCCGTGCTTGACGCCTTGCACCAGATACGGCAAAAAGCGGTGAATGGAGCCTTTGTCCACGACTGCTCCGGCAACGCCCTGAGCCACGCGAATTTTGTCGCCTTCGCTGAAGTAGCGCTTGGCGCTGCCTTTTTTCATGGCCTCCAGCGAGCCCATTCCCCGGTATTTTTTGAGACGGGTGCCGTCCTGATAGAAGTACTCGCCCGGCGCTTCCTCGGTGCCGGCCAGCATGGAGCCCATCATTACAGTCGATGCGCCCAATGAGAGGGCCTTAATGATGTGTCCGATGGTGGAAATGCCACCGTCGGCGATAATGGGAACCCCAAATTCTTGAGCGTACTGGGCGGTTTTGTAAACCGCAGTGGCTTGGGGACGGCCACAGGCCATGACTTCCTGAGTGGTACAGATGGAGCCCACGCCCATCCCGATGCGGAGCCCGTCCACCCCGGCCTGAATCAGGTTGCGGGCCTGATTCACGGTGACAATGTTGCCGCCGATCACTTCCAGATGCTCGTAGTTGTTTTTGATGAACTCAATCATGCGCAACTGGTAGAACGAATCCCCTTGGGAGGAGTCCAGCACCACCAGATCCAGACCGGCTTCCACCAGTGCGGCCAGGCGTTCCTTGTCTTCCTCGCGGGTGCCGATGGCTGCTCCGGCCAGCAGGCGCTTGTCCACTGCGTCTTTGGAGGCCAGCGGGTAATCGCGGTTTTTCTTTAAGTCGTTACGGGAAATCAGCGCCACGATTTCGTAGTTGGCGTTCACAATGGGCAGTTTGCCCTTCTTGCTCTCGCGCAGAATCTGGTTGGCTTCCTCCAGGGTGCAACCTTCGCGGGCGACGACCAGCTCGCGGGTCATGACTTCCGACAGCGGCAGATCGCGGTCCTGCACAAAGTCGATGTCCCGGTTGGTGACGATGCCCAGCAGCTTGGAGCCCATTTTGCCGGTTTCGGTAATGGGAACGCCGCTGAAGTTGAGCAGGCTTTTTACGTTGTCGATGTCCCGGATGGTGTGGGTGGGGCTCAGGGTGAGCGGGTTGGTGATGAAGCCGTTCTTGAATCGTTTTACTTTGAGCACTTCATCGCGCTGTTCTTCAATGGCGTTGTTGTAGTGAATGATGCCCATGCCGCCTTGTAAGGCCATGCTGATGGCCATTTCGCCTTCGGTCACAGTGTCCATCGGCGAGCTGACCAGTGGGGTTTTTAACTTAATGCGTCGGGAAATCTGGGTTTCCAGTGACACTTCATCGGCGGCGAAATCGATATGCCCCGGCAGCAGAATGAAGTCATCGTAGGTGTAGCCGGTGCCTTGCTCAAAAAACTCACGGGCGGTCATGCCGTCTAATAGGGGCGCGGGATTCTGTTTGCTGGAAAGGGTTTTGGCGTCGGGTGCGGGCATAGCGGGGTCCTTTCGGGCTGGATGGGGCAAGAATGGAAGTTTGGATGGCAAGCCGTGTGAATGGATTTGAATGCCTTGGGTTGGGCGGTATCCTACCATAGTGCGCGCGGATATGAAAACAGGAATCTCTTGTTCAGCAAAAAACAAAGCCCGCTCTGAAATTGCTAAAGGTGCTCCTGTTGCGCTTTTTTGCATTAAAATACGATGACGAGCCAAAGCTCACGCTGGCCATGGGACATTCCTGCCAGCGACAGTTTTATTCATTAATGAGGAGCAGGTGCTATGCCATCCGTCACTGAAACCACCCCGTCCAATCAGGCCACCCGCCAGGAGAAAGATTCTCTGGGCTATAAGGACGTCCCCGCTGATGTGTATTACGGGATTCAAACCCTGCGCGGCAAGGAAAACTTCCCTATTTCCGGGCTGACCGTGGCCCAAATGATGCCCGAGCAAATCCGTGCCTTTGGCTGGGTGAAAAAAGCCACGGCCAAAACCAACATGGAGCTGGGCCTGCTGAATTCAAAGGATGCGGCCAACAACAAAGCCATCGGGGAAGCCTTGATGAGCGCCGCCGATGAGCTGATTGCGGGCAAGTTCAACGACCAGTTTGTGGTGGATGTGTATCAAGGTGGCACCGGCACGTCCAATCACATGAACGCCAACGAAGTGCTGGCCAACCGCGCCACCGAACTGCTGGGCGGCAAGCTGGGCGAGTACCGGGTGCACCCCAACGATCACGCCAACGCGGGGCAATCCACCAATGATGTGACGCCGACCGTGATGCGCCTGACCTTTCTGTCCATGCACGGGCCCTTGATGCAATCCATTCAGACCTTTGAGCAAGCCTTGCGCAACAAAAGTGAAGCATTCAAACATGTGCTCATTCCCGGACGCACCCACATGCAAGATGCCGTTCCCCTGACCTTGGGCCAGCAGTTTGGCGCTTACGCCAACGCCATCGCCGATGCCGCCGAGAACGTGGTGTTTGCCAGCCAGCGCCTGCATGCCATTGGCTTGGGGGCCTCCGCTTTAGGGACTGGCCTGAACACGCACCCCAAGTATCGGGAAGTGGTCACACGCCATCTGGCCGATATTTCCGGTTTCCCGCTGCGGCAAGCCAAGGATTACTTCCAGGCCACCAGCAGCTTTGGCCTGTTTGGCGATTACTCCGCCGCCTTGCGTAGCGTGGCGCTGGAGATGGAAAAGATTGCCCATGACATCAAGTTGTACTCCATGGGCCCCTGCACCGGTCTGGCCGAAATCAGCATTCCCGACTGGCAACCGGGTTCTTCGATCATGCCTGGCAAGGTGAACCCCATATACCCCGAGTTGATGGATCAGCTCTCCTATATTGTGCAAGGCAACGACCACACCATTTCGCTCTGTGTGCAAAACGGCCAGTTGCAACTGAACATCATGATGCCCACCATTCTGTTGAAAATGACCGAATCCATGCGGGTGTTGACCAATGCCCTGCCCGTATTTGCGACCAAGTTGATTGACGGCGTACAGGCCAATCCGGCCATTGCCCAATACCGTCTGGAAAACAGCGCCCAGATGGTGACTGCCCTGAACCCCATTATTGGTTACGAGATGGCTGCCCAAGTCGCCAAAAAGGTGAACAAGGAAGGCAAGAGCGTCCCCGATGCGGTGATCGAGTTGGGCATCAAGGATAAGCAAGGCAACTTGCTCACCCGCGAGCGTCTGAGCGACGTGCTGTCTGCCGAAGCCATGACCGAGCCGCCCAAAGCCTAGTCGATTGGATAGCTGTTTTGCAAACGGAAGCGCCTCGATTGTTCACAATCGAGGCGCTTTTGAAGCCAGGTTGCGTTTTTCTCTATCGCGCGTGGGCGATTTGATGGGGTGGATTGAGGCCCAGTTCAATAATCACCGGCAGGTGATCCGAGCCCACAAAGGGGCCGGTTTTGCGGGAGTATACGGCCAGTTGCGGACTGATCAGGACATGATCGATGGGGATGGTCATGAGATTCGTGATCAAGGTGGGTGATTCTTTCAGACCAATGGCGGGCATGATCATGGGCCAACTGGGTTGCAGGCCAAACCCGAGCTGGCTGTCTCGCAGGCCGGTGCTTTGCGTGAGCTGGTGAAATTCCACCGACCACGGGGTGGTGTTTAAATCGCCCACGATGATCAGGTTTTTCCCGAGATGAGGCCGTTCTTTTTCCCACACGCTGAAGCTGTTTTGCAGCCATTCCAGATGGGACGGCATAATGGGGGAAGCCGGATGGGCCACCAGGATCGTCACGGGTTCTCCACCCATGCGGACTTGCGCGATAATGTTGGCCTGATTGCTCACCTTGCGGGTGGCGCTGGTAAAGACCAGTTGGGTATGACTCAGGGGGATTTTACTGTAGAGCCCAATGTGCCCCCGTCCGGCAAAGCGATACGGGTACTTGCGAAATACACCGGACTGTTCCAGTTTGGCTTGCCAGGGCTCGGTATATTCCACCAGATCAATGATGTCGGGGTCGTTGGCTCGAATGGCTTCAATCACGCCATCCACGTTGTGGTTGATCATGCCAAACAGATTGCTGTGCATCAGCTTGAGATGCCCTTTGGTGGCCGGTGTCACCTGCCCTTCATGCAGGGGCATATAGTAGGGCGCAATCACCGCCAGATTCAGTCCGGCAAAAAAGGTGAGCACGGCAAGGCTAACGCGACTTTCCAGGCCAATGGGCTCCTTCCTGCTGGATTTTTTACAATAGGCAAGGCTGGCTAGCACAAAGGCAAATAGCTGAATGGCGAGATACTGCACCCGGAAGTGCGTAGTCAGGCTCCACAGCCAGCCCTTATCGCCCATGAGGGCCATGATGGTGAAGATAAAAGTGAGAAACAGGACGAGATTCAGGAAGAATCGAAAGATGCCAAACACCAGTTTCAATGGCCAGAATAGTGAAAACATAATGGATTCAAAAACCTTCTATCACAGGATCTTCTATCACTTGCGACTACCCGGAACCGTTCGGATCAAGTGTAGAGCATCGGGAGTCACTCTCAGCGGGGTAAATATTCGAGTTTCAAGATAGGGGGTGTAAAACAGGTTTGATTTTTTCAGGTGATTACACTTCAGTATAATCCTTTATTGGTTTTTCGGGCGAGGGGTTCTTTAAAGGGGAAAGCTTAGCCCGCCAACCCGTGAAGGCTGAAATCCCCAGAGGTAGCCGGATGATGACTATAAAACCAATCGCCTCCCTAAAATTGTTGGATGATTCTTAATGCAGGGGCATGTGTGGAGGCATTTTTCAGACCGGATTGGGTTTCATATACGCAACTGTATAGGAAGATGTGTATTCCATGATTTCACCCACCCCAAATACCCCTTATACCAGTATCAGCAATTCGGGCTCCCCTGCATTCCCCTTGCCAGGGGCAGGCTTTGTGCCAGAGCCTGTCGGGTTTAATCCCGTAGCCGCCAACGCGCCTTCGGCACAGCTTCCCGCTGCAGCCTTGATCCCTCCCTTGCTGACTCAGACTTATACCTCGCCGTCCGGCTATCCTCTGACGCTGTTTACCCTGCCGAATGGCCACCGGTTGATGGTGGAACAGCGCCCCACTGATTTTATCGCGGTACGCACCTATGTGAATGCCGGTTCGGTGATGGAAAACGCCATTGTACCGAGTCCGCTCTACGCCAATAGCGGTCTACCCTCCGGCATTGCTCACCTGGACGAGCATGCCCACTTTCTGGCCACCCAGAACTTCCCGCGGAAGAATACATGGACTCAGGCTGCCAGCCGTTTGGGTTTAAACTGGAATGCGAGTACCAGCGATGAAATCATACAGCACAAGTTGTTTTTCAATCGGGAAGATTTGCCGTCGGCCCTGAAGCTGCATGCCGAAAGCGTGTTGCGGCCTTACTACAACGCGACGGATCTACAGCAAGAAAAAAATAATGTGCTCAATGAATTTATGTACAGCATGGTTGCTCCTTCACAAAAGATGAATGATCAATTCACTGCCTTGATGTTGGATCGCCCTGATCGTCAAACGCTGGGTTCGCCGGCGGATGTGTTAGGAACCACACCTGCGGATATGCAACGTTTTCATAATATGGCTTATCTCCCCACAAATTTAGTGACATTAGTGACGGGCAAGGTTGATCCCCAACAGATTTTGAATCAGCTGGCACCGGATTTGCTGAGCAATCCGGCGCAACGACCGGCACAGGCGGGCGTACTACCTCCCCACTCCGCTTTGCGCTTGGCGCTGAAACCTGGAGAAGTGAAAGTCAGCACGGTGACTGATCCACAATTGAATAATGAGGTGGTCTGGATGGGTTTCCCCGCCCCTCCGTGGGGCAATTATCGAGAGCGTATGGCCATGGAATTTTTGTCGGATATGATCGGAAATAGTGCGGTATCTGTGATAAAAAAAACTCTGGTTGATCAATCAGGTTTGGCCACTTTTGCTTATATGGAGTATTCGCCCAGGAAAGAAATCGGGTTTGTGAATTTGAAATTGGTGACACCACTGGGTCAATCGCAGCAAGCAGCCAGTGCTTCGTTGAATCAGGTGGCGCATTTCAGCGAGCGGTTAATTGCTGACGAGCAGTTGACCCAAACGCGTCAAGCCCTGATTCAGCAGTTCAAAGAAAAGATGGCCCATTCCAATCAGCCCAGCAATCTGCTGGGGGAGGCTGCTGTAACGAATAGCTTGCCCTATGTCCTGAATTATGAGCAGTTGGCCAATCAGATCACCGCAGAAGACCTGCGGGCGGTGGCTCAAAAATACCTGACCCCCAACCGGTATGCGCTGGTCTATGGCTTGCCGGAACCGAAAGCGGGCCAGACTCCCAATCCGTTTAATCCTGCCGCCACTGCGGTTTCGGCTGGCGGTGCCCAATGAGCGTGAATATGACTACTTCATCCTATTATCCGAATCATTACGCGGCTTCTTTCTATGCGCCAGCCACCCCTTATGCCGCAACAACGCTCAGCAACACGGGGAACGGTGTTTCATCGCTGGGGTTACCGGCCGGGCCGCAAGGTCCCTCGGGGGCCTCTAGCTTTGCCCAAAGCACCCTTCAGAAGTCCATCTTGTCTAACGGGACACCCGGATATTTCCTGCAAACACCCGGAGCGCAAAAAAGTGCGGTCTTGCTCGCGTTTCCGCTTGCGGCCCTGCCCCCGGAATTATCCGGCTTGCTATGCAGTCTGCTCACCGGTGGTTCTCCCAGTACCAAGCGTCAAATGGAAGCTTTGGAACGGCAAGGTATTCAACTCACGGTGAGTTCTAATTCCGGCCAGTGCACGGTGCAAGCCGAAGCGCCCGTGGGTAAAGAGGCGGACATGCTATCTGCCCTGCAAACGGTATTGACCCGTCCGGTGGTGGATCCGGCGACGTTTAATACCCTGAAGTCGCAGTTCAAGATGGCCGCTCAGAGCAACATCAATAATTTGGATGCCCAACTGGAAAACCGGATGGCGCAGCGGTTGTTTGGGCCCAATCACCCCGTTTCCAAAACGCCACAGGCGGCAATGGCCGAGTACGACAATCAAACGCTGTCGGGGGTGATGGCTTATCAGCCTGCGCTCCTTCAGCTCCTCCGTCAGGGGCAGGCGATGATGGTTTCGCCTCTGCCTGCTGACAATCAGCGCCAGTTGCTGGATGCTGCGGTAAGCCAGCTTAGCCTGAATGCGTCGCCTGCCCAGCCAAGCCCTACCGACTGGCCCCCGGAGCGGATGGCGCCTGGGCTGTCTCGTCCGGTTTTACTCCCCACCACTGTGGCCCCGAGGGCTATGATTAAAGTGCTCTGGCAGGCCCCTGATCAGCGGGATCCGGATTTTCCGGCGTTTACGTTGATTGATCACATTTTAAATTCCTCATCGACCTATTCGTTTTTTAATATCTTACGCACCCGTGATGCTTTGGTGTATGGGATGAAAGAGGGCACCCCCGCTTATCGTTTCTCACAAGGACAAGCCTTTTCGGTGGGGGCCGAGGTCGATTTTCCAAAGATTACACAAGCCCTGAATGATATTCGTGAGTTGACCCAAGCCCTGTGTCAGGGTCGCGTTTCGGCGGAAGAGTTGCAGGCTGCTCAACGTACGGTTCTGCTGGGAATGCGTCAGTGTGGTGAAACTTCCAGTGGTGTGCTGGAGCTGTATTCGCGCCGACTGAGCCGCAAGGGGGCCCCAGTCCCTTCGCTGGATGAAGTGCAGGCGGCCCTGAACCGTGTCACCCTCGACGATATTCAGCGGGTGGCCAACCGGATTTTTAATAACCCAAACAGTTTGTCCCTGTTGGGGGTGGCCGCGCCCTTGCCTGTCTTGCAGCAAACCTTCCCCGGTCAGCCACTGGAAAGCGTCTGATTGTATAAACTGACTGCATTAATCTGACTGAATTAAACTGGCGGATTAAAATTCGCTTGGGAAATCTTCGCTTTCCAACGTTTGTTCCCAGAGCCAAGCTTCTTCTGCGGTGTCAAATGCGCTCTCATCTGCTGGATCTGCCATTGACCCATCAGCGGCATGGATCGCGGGCGACTCTGCTTCCGATTGGAAGTGTAAGGCGGCCTGTAGCTCAAACAGCAGCTGCGCTTCGGTTTTGGGTTGCTGACTTTGGTTCCTGAGGTACACCACCGCGCCTTCCCTCGGAAGGTGATGGCTCAGCCACCGGGAAATCAGCCTCGATTCCTCATGCATGGCTTTGGCGATATTGCCATTTTGCACTGTAAAGGCCGGATTGATAGTGCCTGAGGCCTCGGCCATGGCGTGACAGGCACGCGCCACAATGTCTGCCAGTGGCGTGGTAAGGCTTCCCTGAAATGGCCCCAGATCTCTGTCGCTGGGTATGGGGGCTTGCCTGTGGCCCTCCACACTTAGTGGAATGTCAGGCGAGGCGTCGGTTAGCTGCAAGTCGGTTAGGGAAAGCGTAACGTTCTCCCAGTGCGCGGGTTGCCCGTGGATGACGGTCAAAATGCGCCGGGTTGCCGGTTGCGTGTCTGGCAGGACAATCAGACAGTGGTGTTCTTCCAGTGCGCGGCGCAGCACATACTGTTGCAGTTGCAGCCGCTCCATCAGTTCCCATTGTTGCTGCAGGGCCGCTGCTTTTTCAAATTGCGTGGTCTCAATGTAGGCGTCCCGCTTGGCAATTAGCCCCTCCACTGCATTCGAGGGCTGTTGATCCAGATACCTTAAAAAGTCCGTCACGCTCTCGCGGTAGGCATCCGGGGTGATGCGGCTGGCGCACGGGCCACTGCAAAAGCCCAGCTGATACTGCATGCACGGGCTGTTTTGCTGCTGGTGTTGCGCGAATGTTTTTTCGCCGCAATCGCGCAGTTTGAACACCCGGTTGAGGATTTCCAGTTTGTAGCGCAGGATGGCTTTGCCCGCGAAGGGGCCAAAATAGGCCGCGCTGGGGTCTTCGGTATCGCTGACCTCGCTGATGCGCGGGAACGCCTGATTCAGCGAGACTTTCAGGAAGACCATGCTTTTGAAATCTTTGATTTTCTTGTTAAAAAACGGCAGGTGCGTTTTGATCAAGCGCGCTTCCAGCAGCAGCGCCTCCAGTTCGGAGCCCACTACGGTGACATCGATTTGCGCCACCTGTTTCATCATGGCCGCAATTTTGGTAGGCAACCGCGATTGCTTCTGGAAGTAGCTGCGCAACCGGTGCCGCAGGTTTTTGGCCTTGCCAATATACAGAATTTCCCCCGCCTGCGTTTTCATAAAGTACACGCCCGGACGAGTGGGGTAATCCTTCAGTTTTTCCCGATCGAACAGCAGCCCCGCACGGGGGCGCTTGCTGCGGCTGCGTTTGGGTGAATCAGTTTTAATTTCAGGCAAGGCGACGACGGACTCCGGGGAAAGTCAGGACGATTGCTCCATTATAGCCGCATACCCGCTCAGCAGTGAGAGTCTAGGTGTGCTGGAAAACTGAAAACAGAAGCGGTTCAATTAAAGTTGAGTGAGGGAGTACTATGGCGCTTTTTTGATCTTAAGAGTAATTGCAGCTGGAGCTTTATAACTAGTAAGACTTGTTATAACAAAACATTATATTTACAAAACGTTGCAAAAAAGTTGTGAGTCTCGGATTCTGCTGTCAGAATAAGCTAATCCAGAGGCCAAACAAAAAAGACCCTCTGTGAGTGTTAATTAAATAGGGAGTTAAAAATGGTTTATATCTATATGAAAATAGTCCTCGATATTTTATACGTTGTCATCGAGGCTATTCATCAAATTTATTCTTAATCCACCAAAAAACAGATTCTCAAGCACTCCGAAAGGGGTGCTTTTCTTTCTCTATTATGCAATTAAGTTGGACAAATTGACAAGGTCAACTACCAAGGCTGATACAAAAATGAACATAATAAGTTGCATTGTGACGTCTCAAATGCTTTTGATACCCAACAAAAAGCTTCCTGCGAGAGGAAGCTTTAAAGTCGTTTGGTGCCGGTGGCCAGAGTCGAACTGGCATACCCGAAGGCGGTCGATTTTGAGTCGACTGCGTCTACCATTTCGCCACACCGGCATGAGAATGAGGGAACTGGAAACGAGAAAAGTAGTGTAGCACCCTTGTGCAAGGGTTTCAACCCAAAAAACTGAACTTTATTTCAGCACGCCAAGGGCTTAGATATGCTCCACTTCACCCTAACCCCGAAAGCCTTACAGCTCCGCCACAATGGCGATGACTTCCTTGTCGATTTCCTGCAAGGTGACTTTGCTGAACCCGGCGGTGTGCAGCCAGCTGCGGTACTCGGCGGCGGTAAACACATTGCCTTCCGGGCTGGTGATGAGCATGTTCACCCCGAAAATCATAGGCCAGCCCGGTTGGGCCCGGCGATCATCCGGCACAAAGTCCACAATGGCCACGCGGCCACCCGGTTTGAGGGTTTTGGCCAGCTTTTGCAAGGTCTTTTGCGTGGCAATCGCGCCCAGTGTGTGGCAAATGTTGGCCAGTAAGGCCAAATCAAATGCTTGGGGCGGCAACGCCATTTCTTCCAGATCGCCTGCCATATAATGGAAGCGCTGGCTCAAGTCGTGCTGCCCTACATATTCCTCGGCCACATGAATCACCGAGGCGAAATCAATCACCGTGGCGCGGCTTTGCGGGTCTTTTTCCAGCATGGCGATCGACCAAACCGCAGAGCCTCCAGCCACATCCAGCACATGGATGCCCTGATGGGTCGTCCCTACGCCCAGCGCATCCGCCAGCTTTTTGGCGGTGGGGTAGTTGGACACATACAACCCCTTCACCAGCTCGGAAAAATAGGTTTCCAGCTGGGCCAAGCTTTGCGCGCCGCCCACGGGTTGCCCACACCGCACCGATTCGGTGAGCAATGACCAGTTCTCGTACAGGCGCTTGCAATGATGCACCATGCCACCCAGATAGGACTCTTCCTCTTTCACCAGAAACTTGGCCGCATCGGGGGGCAGCTCATACGCCCCGTCCGCCGACACCTGCAAGAAGCCGATGCCCACCAGGCCGTTGAGTAAAATTTGCAAGCCCCGCTCGCTGACATCCAGATGCGCCATCAAGGGCGCTACCCGGTTCAGGCCTTGGGCAATGGCCGTAAATACATCCAGATCGATGGCCGTAAACAGGAGTTGACTGCGGGTAAACGCATAAAGCGTGTCCTGAATGCGGTCGCTGGTTATGTCCTGTTGCACTGACTGGGTCATGGGGCCCGATCCTTATTTCTCGGTTGAAGCGTGTGCAGAAATGAATCATTGGCCATCGAGGCTGGCAAACCTGAAATTTAAACCCCGGAGTTGGCCGCCAGTTTCTCCATTTTAGCCCGTTGATCTTCCAATGCAAGCTGGCGGATCACTTCTTCTAGTTCGCCGTTAATCACCGGGGTCAGCGAGAAGTTTTGCCCAATGCGGTGCTCAGTCAGCCGGTCTTGCGGATAATTATAAGTCCGAATCCGCTCGCTACGGTCGCCAGTGCCCACTTGAGAGCGGCGCAGATCAGTGATTTCCTTTTGCTGCTTTTGGGTTTCAATGTCAAACAGTTTCACGCGCAGCAGGGCAAAGGCTTTTTCCTTGTTCTGCAACTGGCTGCGCTCTTCGGTCATGTGGATTTGAATACCGGAAGGCTTGTGGAACAGGCGCACGGCGGTTTCTACCTTGTTCACGTTCTGTCCGCCCGCGCCGCCGCTGCGTGTGGTGAGAATTTCAATGTCTTCCGGGCGAATTTCAATACTGATGTCTTCCACCTCGGGCATCACCGCCACGGTGGCGGTGCTGGTGTGAATGCGCCCTTGCGATTCCGTGACTGGCACGCGTTGCACCCGATGCACCCCGGACTCATACTTGAGCTGGCTGTACACACTATCGCCTTTAATGGCGATAATCACTTCGCTGAAGCCGCCAATGTCGTTCTCGGACTTGCCGATCACAGCAGCGTTCCAGCCCGCCGTGCTGGCGTAGCGCAAATACATGCGCATCAGGTCGCCCACAAAGATGTTGGCCTCATCGCCGCCTGCGCCCGCCCGAATTTCCAGCATGATGTCCTTGTCATCGTTGGGATCGCGGGGCAGCAGCATAATTTGCAGCTTTTGCGCCAGATCTTCCAGATGCGTTTCCAGCCGCTCGATTTCCCCGTTCAGGAAATCCCGCATATCGTTGTCGGCCTCGCCCCGCAGCATTTCGCGGGAATCGACCAGATCCTGACTGCCTTGTTTCCACTCGTCAAACAGCTCAATGGTATCTTCTAGCGCCGCGCGCTTTTTGGAGATGTCCTGCAACTTGTTGGAGTTGGACAGCACGGCGGGGTCAGAGAGCATGTCCCCTAGCTGATGGTAGGTGACTTCGACTTCTTTCAGTTTTTCAAGGAGGCTTTCAAGGCCTTTCATGGCGATTCCTGTGGACTGGATTGATACGGGGTGAACTGGCCTAAAATAGGCTAATCAAGCGAAAACGCAACCGGAAAGGACCCGAAGGTTCGCCGCGGTTGCGTTTTTTAAAGTTATTGACCGGATTGGCCGTAGCGCTTTTTGAATTTCTCAACGCGACCTTCAATGTCCATGAGACGCTGAGTGCCGGTGTAGAACGGATGGCAGTGCATGCAAACGTCTACGCGAATTTCAGCCAGAGTGGAGCCGGTTTCGATGGTGCCGCCGCAAACGCAAACTGCAGTCACTTTGTGGTATGCGGGGTGAATATTTTCCTTGGGCATAAAATTGATATTCTCCTGGACTCGGGATTTTGGGGAGTGATTGATGCATTGTATTATCAGGGAAAATCAAAATCAACTGTTCCCCGCTATTTAAAAGTTTGGACGCGCGAAGGGGCTGATTCGGCGGGCTAGCCTGAGCCATGATAAGGCTTCCCCTTGCGTAGCTTGTGGTGGTGGTGAACACTGGTGGGGTAAGGCTTCTGTTCCGTGGATTTTCACCAGTGGTTTCCACCTAATACTTGCGTACTGGCTAAATCCATCCCTGAGATTCTGCTTAACGTGGCTTAATAGGTGTTAAAGCCATCGCCCTTTTGTTTGTCGATGTCTCGCTCTTTGAAGCCGGGGGCTTGGGGTTCCACAGAGGGTGGTGCCTCTTGGTCCTCGATGTGTTTTTCAATGGCCTTGCGATCGTTGGATTGTTCCACCATGGGGGTGTAAGCGCCGCTGTACAGGCTGTCTCCGTGCCAGATGAACGCGGCAATGAGCATGCCAAGGCAAAGCACTATAATCACGAACAGGATTTGCTTGCTCTGCTGGTTCATGGACCTTCGTCAGTTCCGAAATAGTTATTTCTTCACTTCCTTATATGGTGATTGGGATTTTAGGGCTGTGAATCCTGTAAACGGAGGAAATGTCTCAGCTGCTGCGCCGCTTTCTCATTGCCGAGGGTGGGTCAACAGGGCATAGGGCGCGCCCTATTTTCGGCGTGAGCGGTTGTCGTCCTGTTGACTGAGCCTGTCCTTCCTGACACAATACGGGCTGAATCACCCTGACGCTTAACGTGAACGTTCGGCTTGCGGTTTTTCTTTGCTCTCGCTTAAAACATCAACCTTGACGTAAGCGTAAAGGTGTTCTATTCTGAAGACAGATTCTGGATCATTGAGACAGTGTTCTGCTGTTTGTTACACCGGCCCAAAAGCAGCTCGGTACTCTGGCTAGAATAGCGCTCCACTAAAGGCTTGCCCGCTGGCGGCTCTTCAAAAACCAGGTCTGATTCTCAACTTTGGCTCTGAAAAATTCAGAACCAAAGCAGCCGGAATTTAAGGCATCTTAAAAAAGCATCTTAAAGAGGTAGCTCCCCTGTGGCTATTCAGGAACCAACCCCCACATTGACTGAAGACAGCGAGTATCTCACCATTGGCTCGCTGGCTAAGCTCTGCAATGTGACGGTGCGAACCCTGCGCTACTACGAGGAAATGGATCTGATTGGCCCGGTCAAGCGCTCCACCGGAAAGTATCGCCTGTATAACAAGCACTCGCTCAAGCGCATTAACGCCATTTTGGCGCTACAAGGCCTCAACTTTGCCCTGGAGCAAATACTGGAAGTACTCGGCCCCTACTCCGTGACGCGCAGTTATACCCGCGAGGAGCAGATTGCTCAGACCCGGCAGTCGCTGGGTCAGCAAAAGGAGTTTATTCATGAAAAAATCGAGCAGCTCCAGGCCATGACCGTGGATATCGAGCAACGCCTAAAATTGCTGGATGACGTTTGTAATCCCTGCGTAGGGCACAATGATGCCCACAACTGCTGCCCCGAGGATTGCTCCTTTATTGAAGTCCATCATTAGGACTCAAGGTTCTCCACTTTTCACCGCTTTGGATGCGGCCAGATATTCTCTCTAACTGTAACGTCTGGGCCTTGTGCCCCACAAAAAACTCACCAGAAAGACTCAACTGATGTTTACCCGGTTTACCCCCATCAATCGCGTTAGTGCCCCCGGCTTCCTGAAGCCGGCTCAGGTCAATCGCAGTAAAGGATCCGCCTTTACTATCTTAGCCTTGCTTCGGAGAAATGCCCCATGACCAGTCTGGAATCGCTGACCAATCAGGAATACAAGTACGGCTTCCAAACCGATATTGAAGCGGACGTGATCCCCAAGGGGCTCACCGAAGATACCGTGCGCCTGATTTCGGCCAAGAAAAACGAGCCGGAGTGGATGCTTGAGTTTCGTCTGAACGCCTTTCGGCAGTGGCAGAAAATGGAAGAGCCGGACTGGGCGCATGTGAACTACCCCCGCATTGATTATCAGGACATCATTTATTATTCGGCGCCCAAAGCCCCCAAAGAGAAGCTGCAGAGTCTGGATGAAGTCGATCCCGAGCTGTTGAGAACCTTTGACAAGCTGGGTTTGCCCCTTTCCGAGCAGAAACGCTTGGCCAACGTGGCCGTGGATGCCGTGTTTGATAGCGTCTCCGTGGCCACGACCTTTAAGCGCGATCTGCTCAAGCATGGCGTGATCTTCTGCTCCTTCTCGGAAGCATTGCACGACTACCCGGATTTAATCCGTGAATACATGGGCAGCGTGGTGCCAGTCACCGACAACTACTTTGCGGCCCTGAACGCGGCAGTCTTCACCGATGGTAGCTTTGTGTACATCCCCAAAAACACCAAGTGCCCCATGGATCTTTCCACCTACTTCCGCATCAACACGGAAGGTTCCGGGCAGTTTGAGCGCACCCTGATCGTCTGTGACGAGGGCGCTTCGGTGAGTTATCTGGAAGGGTGCACCGCGCCCAAGTTTGATACCAACCAGTTGCACGCCGCCGTGGTGGAGCTGGTGGCTAAAAAGAACGCCACCATCAAGTATTCCACCGTCCAGAACTGGTTTGCGGGCGATCCCAAGACCGGCAAGGGTGGCATTTACAACTTTGTGACCAAGCGCGGACGCTGCGCCGGCGAGAACGCCAAAATCTCCTGGACTCAGGTGGAAACCGGTTCGGCCATCACCTGGAAGTACCCCAGTTGCATTCTGGAAGGCGATAATTCTGTGGGCGAATTCTACTCGGTGGCGCTGACCAATCACTTGCAGCAAGCCGATACCGGCACCAAGATGATTCATATTGGCAAAAATACCCGCAGCACCATCATTTCCAAGGGGATTTCGGCGGGCGCTTCCAGCAACTCCTACCGGGGCCAAGTCTCGGTGAAGAAATCCGCCGAGGGCGCGCGCAACTTTACCCAGTGCGATTCCATGCTGATTGGCGGCAAGTGCCAGGCCAACACCTTCCCCTATATCGATGTGCAAAACGCCACTGCTCAGGTGGAACACGAAGCTTCGACCTCCAAAATCAGCGAGGAGCAGCTGTTCTACTTCCATCAGCGCGGCATTGGCACCGAAGACGCGGTATCGGCCATTATCAATGGTTTCTGCAAGGATGTATTCCGAGAACTGCCCGGTGAATTCGCCGTGGAAGCCACCCGTCTGCTGGGCCTAAAGCTGGAAAACAGCGTCGGTTAAGCGCAAATCATTTATTTTCTGACCAAATTTAAGTTTGAACTTTCAATCATTTACGGAGCATCCCCCTTTATGTCCGACCATGTCCAACCCATCCTTGAGATTAAGAACCTTCACGCCAGCGTGAAGGGCACCCCCATCCTGAACGGCATCAATCTGGTGGTCAACCCCGGCGAAGTGCACGCCATCATGGGCCCCAACGGCTCGGGCAAAAGCACGCTTTCCAAGGTCTTGGTGGGCCATCCCGCCTTTGAAGTGACCGAGGGCGAAGTCTTGTATAAGGGGCAAAATCTCCTGGAGTTGACCCCTGAAGAACGGGCCCGTTCCGGCGTGTTTCTGGCCTTTCAGTATCCCGTGGAAGTCCCCGGCGTGAACAACGCGGGTTTTTTACGGATGGCTTACAACGCCAAAATGATCCACGAAGGCAAAGACGAGTTGGATCCGTTGGAGTTTGAAGATATTCTGGCCGAAAAGGCCAAGCTGGTGGAAATGGATCCCGAGCTGCTGAACAAGCGCTCCGTGAATGAAGGCTTCTCCGGCGGTGAGAAAAAACGCAACGAGATTCTACAAATGGCCGTGCTGGAGCCTACCTTGGCCGTACTGGATGAAACCGACTCCGGCCTGGACATTGATGCCCTGCGCATCGTGGCGCATGGCGTGAACGAATTGCGTCGCCCCGACAATGGCATGATTCTGGTGACGCACTACCAGCGCTTGCTCAACTACATTGTGCCGGATCAGGTGCATGTACTGGCCGAAGGCCGCATTATCAAATCCGGCGGCAAGGAATTGGCGCTGGAACTGGAAGAAAAAGGCTACGATTGGCTGTTGGAAGCCGCAGCCGCCACACAAGGGGCTTAACCGATGGGAACCACCACTGTGCCAGCTGCATCTCTCCATACCGCTTACGAGCAAGCCGCTCGCCAGCAACTGCAAGCCCTGCTAACCCAATCGCCGGACTGGCTGCAAGCCTTGCGCCTGCGCGCCCTCTCTCGCTTTGAACATTTGGGCTTCCCCACCCGCCGTTTAGAGGCCTGGAAGTATCTGAACGTTCGTCCGTTGCTCGCGCAGGCCTTTCAGCCGTTCGAGGCCGAAGCTCACCTTTCCGCTGAGGCCATCGTGCCCTATCTCTTGCATGATGCTCAATGCGTGATTCAGTTGGTCTTTGTGAACGGGCAGTTCAATGCCTCGTTGTCCAGCAATCAGGATGCGTTGTCTGCAGGCGTGACCCTGGGCAGCCTGAAGGCGTCCATTCAAACCCAATCGTCTGCGATGGAAGTCCAGTTGGCCCAGCGTTTAGAAACATTATTGCCTCAGGAATCCGATGCCTTTGTGGCCTTGAATACCGCCCTGTTTGAAGACGGCGCACTCATATCCATCCCGGACGATGGCGTGATTGAGCCGCTGGTGCAACTGCTGTTTGTCACCGTGCCGGACGGCCAACCCCGCGTGGCCTATACCCGCAACCTGATTTCTCTGGGCAAAAATGCCCGCGTTCAGATGGTCATAGAGCATGTAAGCCTGCCAGGTGCCTCTGTCAGTGAATACTTCAACAGTTCGGTGCACTCATTCGAGCTGGCCGAAGGCGCGCAAGCCGAATGCACCCTGGTTTTCAACGAGGGCGCGCAAGGCACGCATTTCGCGACCAGCCGCAATCAAGTGGCGGCCAACGCCAAACTCAAGCTCAATACCGTCACTTTAAGCGGTCAAGTGACCCGCCACAGCGTCACCAGCCTGCTGCAAGGTGAGAACGCTCAGGTGCATCTCAATGGTCTGGATGTTCTGTGCGATCAGACTGAAGTCTATCACCACACCGTGACCGAACATTGGGTGCCCAATGGCGTGAGCGTCCAGTATTACAAGGGCATTCTGGATGACGCCAGCAAGTCCGAGTTCAACGGGATGGTCTTTGTGGCCGAAGGGGCCGATGGCACGGACTCCCAGCAGCTGAACAAGAACCTGTTATTGTCGGAAAACGCCCGCGTGTGGACGCGTCCGCAACTGCAAATCAACGCGGATGACGTGAAATGTGCGCACGGAGCCACCGTCGGTCAACTGGAGAAAGAACAGCTGTTCTATCTCGCCAGTCGGGGGCTGGATCCAGAACTGGCTCAGGGCCTGCTGACCTACGGCTTTGCCGAAGAGATCATCCAGCGCATTGAGAGTGAGCCGCTGCGCCATTCCCTGAATGCCCGCGTGTTGAACAACCTCCACGCCGCCAGTGCCAGCCTCCAGCAAAAACTGGGCACTCAAACACTACAGACAGGTCAATAGGAGCCTTGAAGGAGATGACCCCATTGGTTTTGGAAAGAACGCAAGTGCAGTCCCTCAGCCCGGAAGAAGTCCTGCGGCTGCGCGCCGATTTCCCGGTGTTGAGCCAGCAGGTGTACGGCAAGCCCTTGGTCTATCTGGATAACGCCGCTACCACCCAGAAACCGCAGGTGGTGATTGACCGCATTACCGATTATTATGCCCACGAGAACGGTACGGTGCGTCGCGGGGTTTACAAACTCAGCGAGCAATCCACCCAGGCCTTCGATGAGACCCGTCGCAAGGTGGCTCAGCTCATCAATGCGGCCTCAGCCTCGGAAATCATTTTTACGCGCGGCACGACGGAAGCCATCAATCTGGTGGCCGCCACCTTTGGCCGCACCTTCATTGGCGCGGGCGATGAAATCATTATTTCCGCCATTGAGCACCACGCCAACATCGTCCCTTGGCAGCAGGTCTGTCTGGAGCGCGGCGCGACCCTTCGCGTCATCCCCGTCAGCGATGCGGGTGAACTGGATCTGGATGCCTACGAGGCGATGCTAAACGAGCGCACCAAGCTGGTGGCCGTGGTGCATATCTCCAACGCCTTGGGCACCATCAATCCGGTGAAGA
Source organism: Vampirovibrio chlorellavorus (assembly GCA_903866275.1). Lineage (GTDB taxonomy): Bacteria > Cyanobacteriota > Vampirovibrionia > Vampirovibrionales > Vampirovibrionaceae > Vampirovibrio > Vampirovibrio chlorellavorus_D. The sequence continues at coordinate 154,498 of CAIPMU010000003.1, forward strand.
CCATGATTGACCGGGCTCATGCAATGGGCGTTCCCGTTTTGGTCGATGGTGCGCAGTCTACGCCCCATATGGCCGTGGATGTGCAAGCACTGGACTGCGATTTCTTCGCCTTTTCTGGCCATAAGCTCTACGGCCCAACGGGTGTTGGGGTTTTGTACGGCAAAATGAAGCATTTGGAAGCCATGCCCCCCTATCAGTTTGGCGGGGACATGATTCACACCGTGACTTTCGAGAAAACCACCTTTGCCAAGCCTCCCGGCAAATTCGAGGCAGGCACCCCGGCCATCGCGGAAGTCATTGCTCTCGGTACGGCCATCGACTACCTGCAAGCCATTGGACTGGAGCGCATGGGCGCTTACGAGCATGAGCTGCTGGCTTACGCAACCGAGGGCATTCAGGAAATTCCCGGTGTAAGCATTATCGGCACGGCCAAGGAGAAGGCCGGTATCCTGTCATTCACCCTGAAGGGCGCGCATCCGCATGACATCGGCACCATCTTGGACCGGGAAGGCGTGGCCATTCGTGCCGGTCATCACTGCGCCCAGCCGATTATGGATCGCTTTGGCGTTTCCGCCACTGCCCGCGCGTCGTTCTCGTTCTACAACACCCGTCAGGACGTGGACGCCTTGTTGGCCGCCATACGGGTAGTGAACGACCTGTTTAACTAGCCCCTTGCGATTAAAGATCGCCCAAGTCTACTTTTCAAAAGCATTAACCCGGAAAGTAACCCATTATGTCTGACTATAACGAGCTCTATCAGCAAATCATCCTCGAACACAACAAGAAGCCCCGCAACTTCAAGGTGCTGGAGGCTCCCAATGGTTGCTCTTTTGGGAAAAATCCGTTGTGTGGCGACCAATTCGCGGTCTACACCAAGTTAGACGCCGATGGCAAGATTGAAGACATTGGGTTTCAGGGGGATGGTTGTGCCATTGCCAAGGCCAGCGCTTCGCTGATGACCAACGCGGTCAAGGGTAAAACCCGCGAGGAGGCGCTCCTCATGCGGGACGAGTTTCAGCAGATGCTCACGACTGAGTGGAGCGAGCAGGAATGCCATCATTTGGGCAAATTAACCATTTTATCGGGTGTCAAGGAATACCCCGTGCGCGTCAAGTGCGCCACGCTGGCTTGGCACACACTGGCCTCCGCGCTGGAAGGCAAAACGGAGACAACCACCGAATAGCATTCAGTTCCAATCTGAATTTTTCAGCAAGCCACAACGAGAGCAGTGGCTTTTTTTTTGGCTTTTTTTCGATCAGGAGATTGAGCAGTGGTGATGGCGACTGTGAACACCCGGCACTTTTAAAAACAATGGACGTCATAGTAAAGTCCAAGGCCCTTTCAAACCTTCATAAGCTGGAACAAAAAATTGCAATTCCCCACTTGCCAAGGAAAATGTTCGAGCTACTATACTTAAACGAAGCGCAGATGAGCTGCCGGTTTCAAGAGATTCGAGTCTGAATAGTCAGTCCCC
>CAIPMU010000004.1 GCA_903866275.1 Vampirovibrio chlorellavorus
GCCTGACTCAATTTCCTGGACACAGATGGATTTCTGCTGAATTGAGCGGTTTAGGGAAAAGGAAATGAAATGGTTAATTCCCTTGTGCTAAAATTTCCCCAATCTCTGCCCCAAGTGGATCTAAAAAAGGGACCCGGTCAAAATCATGCGGAAATGCAAATTCTGTGCCTTTTATGTGCAAAAATTGTGCAAATTGTAACTCTCTAATGCAAAAAGCCCCCCTGCATAGTTGCAGAGGGGCTTTTAAGCTTATATGGTGAAGCCAGAGATAAATCAGCCGTTGCCGAATAGACTTAAGGATGATTTAGTCGCCCACATCATCGAAAAAGAAATGGTGGAGCCGGAGAGATTCGAACTCTCGTCCAGAACGTACGCCGGCAAATATCTACGAGCGTAGGAAAGAATTGATGTCGGTCAGCCCAGTCCCTTTCCGCGGGCTAAAAACTGACCCAAGCGTTTAACCCCGCCGGGCTCGATCAAAGGTTTCGCAGTGGCCCTATGATCCTCGGGCTTCAGCTAGCATACATCAAGGGACCCAAGCTCTCGGCATGCTGGAGAGACTTGAGTGGCCACACTCAGTCTATTAAGTGTAACCTCTCCAACTAGGCAGCTTTCGCTGCTTTGCGGGAGAAGTCTACGGCGATTACGTTGTTGTTGTTGGCAGTTAATTGCCTTGCTTGTTATTAACGGGGAACAGCACCCCGACTCGCAATTTGCTTCCGTATTCGCCCTGTCAAATCCAAATCGGCCCCAAAAAGCTGGGATTTGAACGGGCAGAAGGGCCGAAACGGCACCCACTGTTCAAAGCACAGCCTTTGGGTCGGTTGGGAATGGGGGTCTGATTATCAAGGTACACAAACAGAAGAGGACTCATGCACTATAGCACATGACGCTGGCAATTGTGAGTGGTTCACTCCAGAGTGCTTAAAATACTCTAAAACCAGCAGGTTCGCAAGTCCAATGTCCCGATTATCTGCCAGAGGCCACTGATAGCACGACATCAGCGTGACTTTGCACCCCTGCCCCCTAACTGGATAAATTCAGTATAATAAGGTCATGAGAGTGAGTGCGCGTTTTAAAACGGGTGGGCTGCTGTTAGGTTCATGGCTGTTTGCCATTGCCTACACCACCACCAACGTCTTCCCGGACCCGGATTTGTGGGGACGCCTGAGCATGGGCGCGCTGATTTTCCAGAATGGGCGCTTCCCCTACCATGATGTCTTTTCCTATACGGCCCCGCATGCCCGCTGGGTGGATCACGAGTGGCTCACGGGCGTGGTGTTCTATCAAATCCTGACCCACTTTGGGGAAGCCGGGTTTTTGGTGTTTAAATACCTGATGCTGCTGGGCATATTTGGGTTGCTGTTCCGCTTGCACCGCAAGGTGTACCGGGTATCGCCGCTGTACGCTTTTTACGCCCTGCTGCTGGTGGTGGATGCCTATGTGGTGGGCGTGTATTCGACCGTGCGTTCTCATATTTTCACGTTTCTGTTCTTTTTTATCGAGCTCTACCTGTTGGAGCAGGTGCGTCTAGGCCAGAAATCGAGGAAAGTATTATTCTGGCTGCTGCCGCTGGGGGTAATCTGGGGCAATCTGCACGGCGGCTACGCCATGAGCCTGCTGTTACTGGGTTGCTACGGGCTGGGCGAGGTCATTCAACAACGTAAGCTTCAGGCTGGGCTTTTCCATGGGATGCTGATGGGGCTGTCTTTTCTGCTATTGGGCCTTTTTAACCCCTATGGCTTCCAGTATTGGTCATTTTTAATCCACGCCTGGACGCTGGATCGCTCCAAAATCGGGGAGTGGAGCCCGCTTCGTTTTGATGTCTGGCTGTTTGTGCCCGCACAATTGCTGTTTATCGCAGGCACGGTGCTGCCCCCGTTGCGCTGGCAGTTCCGGGATCGCCATGTGCCGGGTGAATGGAACCGGCTGCTTACGCCCAGTCTGGTATTATTCTGGACAGTGATCATGATGTTGCGCGCCGTGCGCTTGCAGCCCTTCGTGGCTTGGGTGCTGGTGGCCTACCTGCCCCTGTTTCTGGATCCTGCCTTTGTGCGCAGTGTAATCCCCCAGCGATTACAGCAATTCTTTCAAAAACAGGCCTCGGCCTTTTGCAATACCTTGCCCGCCTTGGTCGTAGCGTTGTCGGTGGGGATGGTGGCCTATCTGCATCACGATAGCAGCCTGCTCAAGGTCGAATTGAAAGACGAGTTAAGCCAGAGTGACGCCATCGCCACCCGCTATCCCGTGGGTGCCTTGCAGTATCTGGAACGCTCCCCATATCACGGGAATTTACTGGTTCATTTTGGGCTGGGAGAATTTGTGCTGTGGCGGTTATACCCCCGATTCAAAGTCTCCATGGATGGCCGATACGAAGAGCTATATTCGCAGGCACAATTCTTGCAGAACCACTATTGCTATGATCAGCGCAATATTGTCAAAAATCAGGCGTCGATCAATGCCATTAATCAGGGGAAAGCTGATTTCCTGCTGATGGATAATAAATTGCCGGTGAATAGTCTTCTGGCTTTGAGTCCCGTTTGGCAGATGATTTATAACGATGCTTACTTCATTGTTTTCGCCAGAAAGACCGCACTGAAATCTTTTCCTGCCTATGCATCCGGTTGGCCCAGCTTGAGTCGAAAAGCAAACAGCATCGGCGATTTTATCACCGATGCTGATTTGAAGCGTTTTAAAACGTCTGAATACTAGTGGTGGTGCCCATTAGGGCCGTGGGGATGTCCGTGGCTCAGCTCTTCTTCCGAAGCGTCACGCACTTGCACGATTTCCACGTCGAAGTTCAGCACTTGGCCAGCCAGCGGGTGGTTGGCATCCAGGGTCACCTGATCGGCTTCAATCTGCTTGATGGTGGCCATCATTTCACCTTCAGGGGACTGCAATTGCACCAACATGCCCACTTGGGGAGGTTGACCGCCGAATTGACCCAATGGCAAAGCGAAGATCAGTTCCGGGTTGTGTTGGCCATAGCCTTCAGCCGGTTGGACGGTTACTTGCTTGCGATCGCCGGGTTTCAAGCCTTCCAGGGCCACTTCCAGGCCGGGGATAATATTCTGGTGACCTTGCAGGTATTCCAGGGGCTCACCTTCCGAAGCATCCAGCACTTTGCCAGCATTATCGGTCAGGGTGTAATTCATGGAAACGATTTTGTTGCGGGTAATGGTATCGACTGCCATCTTGGACAGACTCCTTTATCATTGAAAGTGACATCCTAACAGCCATTGCCATAGAGCGCAAGAAAATCCTGATAGTTTTGGATATACATATTAAATACCCATGAAGCCAAATCCATGAAAAGAAAGAGCCGTTCTTGAGTTCCTGGAGTGTGCTCAAGAACGGAACCTCAGTTAATATTAATGAACATAAGTGCGAATATAATCTTCCACTGCGCGTGACATCATGTGGCGAAATATTTGCTTTCGCAGCCAAGCCTGGTGATAACCGGACTGGTCACCGAAGATAACCTTGGCGGCGTCTGCTTTAAACATCGCATCAACGGTGAGGGAATGGCAGAAGGCTAACATGCTGTCCAGAGAGGTGAATAAACTACGCAGTAAAGGTTCGGCGGCTCCAGGCTGATAATCTGTAATGCACTTTAACGCGTAAACCCTGAAGTTTTCGGCGTATTCATCCTGAATATCCGCCATGCGCTTCTCACTGAGGTCCCCTCGGTACAAAGAACGGGTGGCCTCCAATAACCACCGCGATAAATCCCGAATAAGGCCCTGCTCGGTAGTGGTAAAAGGCCTTCCTTCGGACGAGGCGCGGCCTGCCCCGGCGAGCCGAATGCTATGGGCATCCAGAAAGGTTTTACGGAACATGAGTACGTTCCGGTCCACATCCACTTCAAACTCTTGGTCCAAAATATCCAGTATGGCCTGCTCGGAAAATGCAAACATCACAACGCCACAATTCTCCCGGCCCAGAATGTTTTGAAAACGTTGCAGCATTTCATCGGGTGACAGATCGAGAAAAGCCTGGGGGTTTGGTTTATCCTCCCCTTGAATTCGCGCTGCCAGAATGGCCAACTTTACCGCAAAATTTCTCACAGTCCACCACCACCTAAAACTCACTCTATTCTATTATAAGGTATTTTTTAAATTACTGCGGTGCTTGGGGATTAGGGGCGACATCGCATTCTGGTTCCATATTTCAGGATGGATAGGGTGACATTGAACGTTTGCACTTCAGGAGTCAGTTTTACCAACCCTCTTATTAGGCAGTGTTAGATGATGCAGGGCTGTTTCAACACTCATTTAGCTGGTGGAGTCCATGCCAAATATTTCAGACTAAACTGAGTTTAAAGTCGAAAAAGATTCGCTGAAAGATGCTTGAGTGGGTTACGACTTTAATCCGCCATCCCTGAACACACCCACGAAACACACCAAGTCGCTTGATATACACAACCGTCAGAAATCCTAACGCTATCGTCACCCAAAGGAGAACGTGAACATGTCTATTTCCGCTACATCGGGTAGTGGGTCTAGCTGGGCATTGGGCGGCCTTCAACCTCGAAAACAGCCCCCGCAGCTCACCAAAGACCAACTGACCCAACTGGACAGTCAGCTCAAGTCGGAAGGTAAGGATACCTCCAACCTGGATAAGATCATTTCCAACTTCGATAAACTGGACACCAGCAAGGACGGCAAAATCAGCATGGATGAGCTGAAGACCGGTGCCCAGCAGTTTGGCATTCAGATGCCCAAAGGCGGTGGCCATCACCACCACGCCAAAAAACCGGACAATGACGGGGATGACGCAGGAAATGCAAACAGCGTCAGCAGCAACAGCTGGGGTCCTCCCCCGGGCTTGTTGAGTTCTTCTCCCCCACCCGGTGGCGCACCACCCAGCGGCAAAGGCTTTGATCCCAATTCTTTCATGCTGAGCATGCTGGAAAAGTTTGCAGGATCCGATCCCACCACTGCAGCCCAAACGCAGGCCTCCGGCAGTTCCATTAACCTGGCTGCCTAGGTTTCTGCGTTTTCAATGAATCATCGCTACATTCCTACGATACACACGATGCGATAGTTTAGGAATGAAAAAGCGCCATGACTCGAATGTTAAACCCATTCGGCTGGCGCTTTTTCGGTGGATATTCCGCCAAAACAACGGGGCTCCCCGAGTAATGACAGAATGAGGAAGGCTAATTGACCGGCGGGCACGGACGCTCCAGAGCATTTCGGGGGAGCTTAAGGCCTGACAGCAGCATATCAATCAAGGTTGTCAAAAAAGGCTGAAGCGCAAGATCGGGACGGTTTTCCATCAGCGGCGGCTTGATGCTCATCAGGGCCATGCGAAGCATTCGAGCCTGGCTCAAGCTGTCTTCCAGCGGTAAAATCAGACCCTGAGCTGCCGCCTGATCCAGCAAATGGGCCATCAGTTTGGCCTTTTCATCGAGAGTTTGATGGAAAAAGGACTGCCCCATCACACGTCCCCGCAAATAAGGCGGCGGATGGATCGGATTCGGATCCTGAAAATGCTTTTTCATATTATGAAACGTGAACAAGGCATCTTGTAAAAGCACGTTTTGCAATGTTTTTAGAGGGCCATCGCTGCTGTTTTCAATCACCAGCCGCATTTGTTCCAGCGCCTTGGCCTGATTTCTCTGCACCACAGCCATGAGGATCTCTTCCTTGTTGGTGAAATCACTGTAGAGTGTTGCTTTGCCAATCCCGACCGCTTTGGCTATATCTTCAAGGGTGGTTTTGGCAAAGCCATAACGGTCAAAAAGTTCTTGGGCCGCATCAACGATTAATTCGGCCTGATTTTCCAGTTTTTTCTTGCGACCCATCGTTTATTGAGCACCCACTGACTCAGTTCTTGCCACAACAATACACCGGACTCCTGACTAGATAGCCCTACAACTAACTTGCCCCAGATCCCGTATCATCTTGAACCATTTTAATATTGTACTGTAGTTTCTCTCATTTGTGACAGATTTGTCAGAAAACCCTGTGAATTCCTGATAGTCATTAAAACCCCCATCCGGTGAACCACCGAATGGGGATTGGTGTTGCTGGCGTTTAGAATCATTATTGTTGAGTAGTGCCTTGGGGTTGGATTGCTCCATTCCCATCGTGATGTTGTTGTTTTTTATTGTGCCATTCGGTTTTCATGGCGTCCCATTTTTGGGCTTGTTCTGGCGTTAATATGGCCTTCATCTGTGTTTCCATCTTTTCGTGCTCAGCCTTTAGGTCAGCAAACTGTTGATGCATGGTTTCCCGCTTGGCTTTGATCTGTTCAGGACTGGCTCCGCTGGCTTCCATCAATTTCAGTTCCTGATACTGAGCTCGTTTGGCTTCAAATTCAGATTGATGTGCCGTTTTAAAGTTAGTGCGAATGGTGGCCATCTGCTTTTTCTGCTCTGGAGTAAGGCCCAGTGCCTTTTCCATTTTTTCTCGCCCTTCGTGACAATGCTTTTTGCAACCGGCCTTCGATCCGCCAGTCCATTGATCATTCTTCTCGCTCATGACTGGCTTTGTCTCTTTATCCGGTGTCTTACCCATATTGTTAACAGGAGTGCTGGGTGCCGCATAGGCAAACGTGGACAAAGAGACTGCCAATACAATTACAGCAAGGCTTTGGTGTTTGATATTCATACTCATGAGGGATCTCCAATATTATGATAACAATGCAACAGACATAGAAATGAGGACTGACATCACGATTATTAATCACTTCACTTGACAAAAAAAAGCAATTTGATTTCTGAATGGTAGAGACGTTTCAGTCATAAAAAATGTTCCATGCTGATTTTGGAGTCGCGAGTTTAAGCATAGCCATTCTCTCCCACCCTGACATACTGCAATGCGCTGACTTTGGTCACAGATAACAGATTTTCCATCCATTGGGCCGGTGGCTGATAAGTTTGTGTTTCAATACTAGGAGTTTGATCATGACGCAAAGGGTCGACCGGATGGACAGCTTCTTTCACTGCGCCTACTGCTTTCAAAAGAATACCATTTTTGTGGATCCCACCGGCGGGGACACCCAGCAGTATGTGGAAGACTGTCAGGTTTGCTGCCAGCCCAATCGCCTGTATATTGCCTGGGATGAGGGCGAGGAACAGTATGTCGCCGACAGTGAGCCGGAAAGTTGAAGCATCTGATGAGAAGTAGTCAATTTGCGATCGTGCCCCTTGAACCTATAACTGATGATGTCATTGTATCCAATGAATAACTTGCCACCTTTTACACTGGAACAGTATTTGTTACAGCACGAACACAAGGCAGAGCTTTCCCTGTGTAGTTCCGGTTTGGATAGCCTGACTTTAAGGGAACTCCTGGCGTTCGGAGATTCTGAAACATTGACCTTATGGGAAAAGCAGACGCTGGGATATAGTGATCCCCAGGGGGCACCCCGGTTGCGGGATGAAATCGGTCGGCTTTATGCGAGCTTGCCCGCCCGTTCACTGGGGTTATTTTCGGGTGCCGCTGAAGCCATTTTCTGTGGCCTTTCGGCGTTGCTGACTCCGCAAGATCACGCCATCATCATCACCCCCTGTTATCAATCCCTGAAGTCTGTTCCGGCGAGTATTTGTGGAATTACAGAAATTCCATTACAAATGCGCGAACAGACATGGGAATTGGACATTCGGTCGATTGAACAGGCCATTCAACCCCACACGAGGGTGCTGGTGATGAATTTTCCCAACAATCCCACGGGAGCATTGCCATCGGACACCCTGCGTCAGGCGCTGATTGCACTGGCACGAGCCCATGACTTGTATATTTTCTCCGATGAAGTGTATCGGGGACTGGAACTAGCGGACACACCACAATGGCCGCCTATGGTTGACGCTTACGAGAAAGGAATCAGCGTGGGCAGCCTGTCGAAGCTGTTTGCCATGCCGGGGGTGCGTTGCGGTTGGCTGGCCTGCCGGGATCAGTCCATTCTGGAGAAAGCCGTGGGGTTTAAGCATTACACCACCATCTGCAACAATGGCCCCGGTGAAATCCTAGCCCTGATGGCCCTGCGCGCCCACGCCGAAATCATCCCCAGAAACCGGTCGGTTTTAGCGCCTCGTTTTGTACTCATGCACCAGTTTTTAGAGCGTCATCCCGCTGTGTTTGATTGGGTTGCGCCCCAAGGCGGTTGTCTCGTTTTCCCTCGCCTTATCCTTCAGGGGGATTCCTCGGGAATTGCCGAGCGGTTTGCACTGGATTTGCTGGCAGCAGAAAAAGTTCTGGTGCTGGCCGGTCAGCTTTATGACTTCCCCGGTGAGTTCCTGCGCTTGAGTTACGCCAGCAAAACCTTACCGCAAGCGTTGGAACGGCTGGAACGGTTTATTCGCCAACATCATAAAAGCGTTTTTCAGAATGCTTCCCAGCCGCCGCCGAGTGTCTTGTAGAGGCGAATGGTTTGCAAGGTCGTGGCCGCTTCGCTTTGGGCCACGCGATCCTGCAGGTTCACTAGCGTCCGTTGGGCATCCAGCACGCTGAGGTAGTTGTTCAGGCCGTCATTATACAAAGTCGTGGTGAGTGCCACGGTCTGTTCATTCTGGGCCAGCGCGGCGGTCAGCTCCTGATGCTGGGCGCGGGCGGAATCGAGGGTGGACACGGCATCCTGCACGTCCCGTAAGGCATCCAGCACGCTTTGTCGAAACTGGACTTCCCGCTGGGCATAGCGAGCCTGCGCCACTTTGACGTTGGCGCGCAACTCCCGGCGCTGAAAAATAGGCCAGTTTACGGTCGGGTTCACTGTCCAGTACCGGCTGGACCACTTGTAGAGATCCTGAATTTTAATGGCTTCAAAGCCCATATTGCCGGTAAATCGCACCGTGGGATACAACTGGGCGCGGGCCGCGCTCATATCCGCACTGGTGGCCGCCAGTTCGCGTTCGGCCTGACGAATGTCCGGGCGTCTCAAAATCAGGCTAGCGGGCAAGCCTAGTCCTACCACGGGCTGCGCCACAGGTACTGCCTGAGGCGTCTCCAACTCACTCAGCAGGCTGTTGGGTTCCCGTCCGGTGAGAATGGCCAGCGCATGTGACGACGTCTCAATCGTCGCCTGCAAGGCGGGCTGATTGGCTTTGAGGCTTTCCAGTTGTGTTGCAGCCTGTGTGCTGTCCTGACGCGGGGCCAATCCAATCTGAAAGCGCTTTTGGGTCAAGTTCAGGCTTTGTTGCTGAAGGTCTATATTTTTTTGCAAAATGGCCAGCCGGGTTTGGGCTTGTCTCAGCTCCACATAGTTGCGGGCAATTTCGGAAATCACGGAGATCATCACATCGCGGCGATTTTCCAGACTGGCCTGAATCCGATCGCGAGCGGCTTCCAGTTGCCAACGGCGATAGCCAAATAAATCCAGCTCCCACGTGGCATCAAAGCCCGTTCGGAAATCATCGGTGGGGTTGTTGATTCCGATGTTGAACGGCGGTGGGGCCCCTGGTATGTTGGCTTGGGATTGACCCATCTGGGAAAACCGGCCCAGCGGGTTGGTTCCATTGTCACTGAAACGGGTTCGGCTGTATCCGTTTGTGCTGGAGATCAGGGGCAAGAGCCGACCCACTGCTGCCGATTCCAGCGCACGGGTTTCCCGAATTCGGGCCACCGCGTTTTGCACGCTGTAGTTATTCCGAATCGCGTCTTCAATCAAGCGATTCAAGAGTGGGTCGTTAAATTGCTGCCACCAGACGATAATGGGATCTTTTAAACTGATTTGGACTTGTAGCGGCCCTTTCAGTCCAGCTTGCGCCGAATTGCCCCAGTCTGCGGGCACGGCCACAGTGGGTTCCACATAGTCCGGGCCCACCTTGCGGCGAAAGGCCCAGGCGCTGGGCGTCATTCCGGCAACAGTCAGCGCCAGCAGCAGGCTGAGGCTCAAGGGGCCGCGCCATGATTCTAGATTGGGTTTCGGCATGCCAAGTCTTGTGCTGCGCATTATTCCAGTCTCCTTTTAAAGAACCAGCCCGCCCCAGTGAGGGTAAACAGGGCGATCACGCCCATCGGCCAGGTGTTATTCCAAATTACGTCTCCGGGCATGTCTTTCAAAAAACTGCCCTTTAAAATCACCATAAAATAGCGCAGGGGGTTGGCAAAAGTGATAATTTGCAGCCACTGCGGCATGTTCTCAATCGGCGCAGCATAACCGGACAAGGTGATGGCCGGGTTGGAAAACAGGAACGATCCCAATACGGCTTGTTGCTGCGTTTTGGACATGGCCGAAATAAACAGACCAATGCCGGTGATGGACAGCAGGAAAACGAGCATGCTGCCATACAGCCACAAGAGCGATCCGGTAAAGGGTATATGAAAAATAAAGACCCCGGCGGCCAGCATGATGCTACCTTCAAACGCCCCTAAAATAATAGCGGGAATAGTTTTGCCGATCAAAATTTCCAGCGGTTGCAAGGGCGAAACCAGCAATTGGTCAAACGTCCCCAGCTCCCGTTCCCGCGCCACGGAGAGCGCGGTGACGTTGGTGGCGATGGTCATGGTTAAAATCCCCACCAGACTGGGCACCGTAAACCAGAAATAATCCAGGTTGGGATTGAACCAGTGTTGCGCCACCAGCGTGCTGGCGGGCTTGGCGATTTTTGCATTATGCTCGGCCAGATCCTGATTAAACTGAATCAGGATGCGACTAATATAACCCTGCACAATTTGCGCCGCGTTAAGTCTGCGACCATCCAGAATGACTTGTACTGGCGCGCTTTGATTGGATAAAATCCGCTTCGAGAAATCTTCCCCGATGTGCAGCACCACGATGACTTTTTCCGAATCGATCAGATCCCGAATTTGCGCCGCCCCACGCAGGAACACCACATGATTAAACGTGCGCGATCCTTCAATGCGATGAATGAGCTCCCGCGACTGCCCGCCCTGATCCTGATTCAGGATGCCGATGCTCACGTTTTTCACTTCCAGCGTCACTGCGTTGGCAAACAACACCAGCATCAACAGCGGCGGCATGAGTAACATCATGCGCGTTTTTTTATCGCGCAAGACCGACAATAATTCTTTAATCACCAAGGCTTGAATGCGTTTGAACATGGGCTAATCGAGCCTCTTCACGGTTTTGGTGGAAATGAGGAGGTACAAGAAAGCGGCGATGATTAGCATCGCCACAAAATTGGGAATTAATAAACTCCAGATATCGCCCGCCAGAAAGATGGTGCGGAGACTGGTCACAAAATAACGCGCGGGCAACAGGGTAGTGATAAACTGCACCCAGTGGGGCATGCTGCTGATCTCATAGAGGTAGCCCGACAACAGAAAGGCGGGCAGGAACGCGCTGAGCAAGGCCGCTTGAGACGCTGCAAACTGGTTCTTGGTGGCCGAGGAAATCCACAGCCCAATGCCCAGTGCATTCAGTAAATAGAGGGCTGCGGCCAGAGAGACCACCGGCAACGAGCCGCGCAAGGGCACATGGAACCAGACGGTGAGAATGAACACGCAAAAGTACATCGTCCCCATGCCCAGAAAGAAATAAGGAATAAACTTGCTGATTAATATTTCGGTGATGCTGACCGGGGTGGAGATGAGCGCTTCCATAGTGCCCCGATCCCATTCCCGCGCCACCACCAGTGTGGTAAGCAGGGTGCCCACCAGCGTGACGATAATGGGAATCGCCCCCGGCAAGAGCGAGTCCCGACTTTCAATCTGCTGGTTAAACCACACCTTGGGCTGGGCCGTCACCAGTCCCCCTAAGCCCGAAGAAGCTGATTTCCCCGGCGTGGGGCTGGGGTGCGTTAAACCGCGTTGCACTTGCCAGTTGCTCCAGGCCCCTTGCACATAGTTTTCCACAAAGCTGGCCGTATTGGGCTCACTGCCATCCGTGATCACCTGAATGGGAGCCACACTGTTGGGCTTCAGTAATAGCTCAGAGAAATTGACCGGCACGACCACCAACCCGCGAATTTGGCCCGCCACCAGTTGAGCCTCCAGCGCGCGGGGATCGGACGAATAGTGCACTTCAAAATATCGAGAGCCTTGCAGCGCATGCAAAAAGTCCGTGGCTTCAGGGGAGTTTTTTTCAATGGCCACGCCTACGCGCGTTTTGGAAATGTTAAACGACACCCCATAACCAAACAGCATCAGCAAGGTGAGCGGAATAATAAAGGCGATCAAAATACTGCTGGGATCCCGCATAATTTGCAGGGACTCTTTCCAGATTAATCCCCGCAAGCGGCGTATTGGGGCCGGCATTAAACGGCGTGCTGGCTTGCTCATGCCACAGAATCCTTTTGCGCTTGCTGGCTGGCGTTTTTCTGATCAAAAGCTTCGATCAGGGCGATAAAGGCGTCTTCCATCGTGGGATTGGGGTGCTCGGGCGTGCTCACCTGCTCCCGCAGATCGCCGGGCTCACCCAGTGCGATGACTTGCCCGCGGTACACCAGTGCAATGCGATCGCAGTATTCCGCTTCATCCATAAAGTGAGTCGTGACCATGACCGTGACCCCCAGTTCCACCAGCCCGTTGATGTGTGTCCAGAATTCCCGCCGGGTGATGGGGTCCACGCCGGAAGTCGGCTCATCCAGAAAGAGCACTTGTGGGTTGTGCATCACGGCGCAAGCCAGCGCCAGTCGTTGCTTAAAGCCCAGTGGCAGGGCATCCGAGTTGGTATTCAGGTAGGGTTGCAGGTTAAAGGTTTCAATCATGCGTTCAATGGCATCCCGGCGGGCCTGACCGCCCAACCCATACACCCCCGAGAAAAATTCCAGATTCTGTTGCGCGCTTAAGTTGCCATACAGCGAAAACTTTTGGGCCATGTACCCAATCCGTGCGCGGGCCTTACTCGATGCCGTCTGTAAGTTCAGGCTGACCACCTTGGCGGTACCGCTGGTGGGCTTCAGCAGACCACACATCATCTTGAAGGTGGTGGATTTTCCCGCGCCATTGGGGCCCAGCAGGCCGAATATTTCTCCGGCCTGAATGGAAAAGTTAATATCGTTTGCGGCGGTAAAATCACCAAATACTTTGGTGAGATGAATGGCCTCAATCATAAAAGCGGGCGCAGGTTGTGCGGTGCTTTGGGCGGCGGTTTGAGATTGCGCTGAATGCGTTTCTGGGGTTGACGCGTTACTTGAGTCACTCAATGGCCCGGTCAATCGGGAATGGCCGCCGGGCCCGCCGCCCAGAATATCAATAAAGGCATCTTCAAAGCGGGGCGGAGTGGGCACAAATTCTGCGTTGCCCGCTTGCGGAATTTGGGACAAGTCGGGCGTTCCGTTTTTCTCAGCGGTGACAATGCGCAGGTTGCGCCCCTGAATCACGCCATCAATCACTTGCGGCGTGTCCAGCGTTTCCGCCAGCACCCGACGCTTGGCCCCTTGCAGGTTCTGCAGGGTAAACGTGCGATCCTGCACCCTTGCCGTCAGCTCGCCGGGCGGGCCGTCAAACAGGAGCTGTCCCTCGTTGAGCAACAACACCGTGGCGCATTTTTCGGCCTCATCGAGATAGGCCGTACTCCAGATCACGGCCATACTGTCATCCATGAGGTTGTTCACCAGTTCCCAAAGCTCCCGGCGAGAGATGGGGTCCACGCCCACGCTGGGTTCATCCAGTAGCAGCAGTTTGGGCTTTTCAATCAGGGAGCAGGCCAAGCCCAGTTTTTGTTTCATCCCGCCGGATAAATTCCCGGCCAGCCGGTTTTTAAAGCGCTTCAAATCCGTAAAAGTCAGCAGTTTTTCAAAGACTTCATCCCGCTCCCGCCCCGAGACGTTGTGCAGATCACTATAAAGGATCAGGTTTTCCTCCACGGAAAGATCCTCATACAGGCCAAAGCGCTGGGGCATATAGCTGATGGACTGCTGAATCTGGGACGCCTCCTTCACGCTATCCTGCCCGAAGATTTGGATGGCGCCTTCGGTAGGGAGCATCAGTCCTGCCATCAGGCGGATGAGCGTGGTTTTCCCCGCGCCGTCCGGCCCCACCAGCCCGGTGATATGACCCGTTTCAATGGTCGCGGACAGCTGGGCCAGCGCCGGATTTCCAGTCGGTTTAAAGCGCTTGGTCAAGCCATTGAGCTGAACCGCCACCGTTTTGCTCATGGCCCTTGTCCTGTGACGGGCCGGGCGATGTCAGTCTGAATGCGCACCGTCACCGGCATGCCCTGACGCAGCACGTTTTGGGGATCGGTCACCACAACCCGCATGGGATAGACCAACTCGGTTCGCAGGTTGTGGGTTTCCACGTTCTTGGGGGTAAATTCGGCCACGGGAGACATAAAGCCCACCTGCCCGTTCAAGGGATGCTTTGGGTCGGTGTCCGTATAAATGCGGGCCTTCATCCCCGGCTTGACCCGCCCCAGATCTGGCTCTTCGAGATAGGTTTGCACCCACTTGGGCGAGGTCAGGGCCAGCGTATAGACCGTCTCTCCGGGATTGACCACTGCGCCGGTTTCGCGCACGCGGGTTTGCACTATGCCATCAGATGGGGCAAACAGCTGCACATAGTTCAGTTGCGTCTGGGCTTGCAAAATCGCCACCTGCGATGCTTTTACACTGGCTCTGGCGAGCTGGATGTCTTCTTTGACCGGACCATGCACTGCCTCGAGTAAGGCCTGTTTGGCTACCTGCAATTGGGCGGCGGCGGCGTTGCGTTGCGACAGCGCATTTTCATAATCCTGTTTGGAAACCGCGCCCACGGAAGCGGCGGCCTGTTGTTTGTTTAACAGGGTTTGCGCGTTCGCCAATCGGACTTCACGCTCGGTCACTGTGGCACGAGCCTGGGCAATCACCTCGGCCCTTGTACCTGCCAGCAGCTTGGCCAAATTGGCCGATTGAATGCCCAGTTGGGCCTGATTCTGACTCACTGCCTGCTGGAAGGGAACCGCATCCAGTTGGCCGAGCAATTGCCCGGTTTTGACCAGCGTTCCTTCTTCGATAGGCATGCGCGTGATGCGGCCCGGAATCTGAAACCCCAGATTCACCAGCCGCACATCCACGTTGCCATAGAGACTGAGTACGCCGTGGTCGGTTTTGACTTCCCGAGGGCGAATGCCAAAATACCAGACCGCGCCACCGGCCAAAATCAGTAGAACCAGCAGGCGAAAGACGGGTGGTCGTTTCCCTTTCATGAGTGAACTCCTTTCAAGCGGCTAGAGCAGGTAAAGATGGCGCGCACATGATCCTCAATGATCTGTTGAATCAGGCACACATCGCTGGGGGTTAAATCGGTTTGCGAGAGGCGTTTCAGTACGGCCTCGCGGGACAGGTGAAAAGCGATGACCTGGCCCATCAGAGCGTGGGTGCGCAAAATGACCTCTGCACTTTGGGGCGGGAGGCCTAAAATCCCGCCTACCAAAAGCCCCACCGCATCGTGGATGGGACAGATAATGCCCTCATAGATCACGTCAAAGGCATGAATGGGCGCGTTGTCATCGCTAAAGCCCAGCCGCAACCAGCTTCGGGGGGCGTTAAAGGCGATGATTTCAGCAATGAAGTGACTAAGGAACTGGCAGAGGCAGTCAATGGCCTCGGTCTGGCTGAGCTGTTGCTGTTCGGCGGTCAGGCGCAAATGATGTACCGTGGGCAAAATCTGGGCCCGGAACTGATCCACAATGGACTGAATGGTAGCCCGGTACAAGCCTTCCTTCCCGCCAAAGTGGTAAGGAATGGCGGCCAGATTGACGCCTGCTTTTTCGGCTATCATCCGCGTGGTGGCGCTCTCATAGTTGCGCTGGCTAAAAATGGACAAACTCGCCAGAAGAAGGCGTTGACGGGTATCATCCGATACTTCGGTCTGTTTTGCGGGCTTTCGAGGGGCCATCGAGAAAAAATCCTCAATCCGGGTTTCCTGAATTGCGGAAATCATAGATCAGCCTTAAAATTCAGTCAATCGATTGACTGAATTTAGAAAAACAGTAACCAGACGTATTCACCCACATGGATTAACACGCTATTGCCTCTCAGAAAGGCTCAGACCTTGCGGCTGATGTATAGATCCTCACTGTCACTGATGCTGTAGCGTTGAATGGCGTCCGGGCCGAGCTGTTGGGCGTAGTTTTCAATCACTTCAACCTGAAAACCTACATCTCGCAGCTTATCTGCGTAATCTAGACCATACTGGCGAACATGATCCCACTGACCAAAGTGCTCGGTGCGGCCTTCGCGGGTTACAATGCTAGGATCTTCGTAAGTGACGGACCTGTTTTTATCAATGGGCACCAGAATCACGCCCACGCCGCCGGGCTTGAGCACCCGATGCATCTCCCGCATGGCTTGCGGGGCATCGGGAATATGCTCCAGCACATGGACGCAAAAGATGAGATCAAACTGGTTGTCGGCCAAGGGCAGATTGGTCAAGTCCATATGCTGCATGGCCCGTGGGGATTCCAGATCGATGGACAGGTAATCCACGTTGGGCAATTGTCGAAAGGCACGCTCAAACGAGGTTTCCGGGGCCACATGCAAGATTTTCATGGGCTGATCACTGATCAGCTGGGTTTCGCGCTGCAAATACAGCCACAGTAAGCGATGACGTTCCAGCGCATTACATTGGGGACATTGGGCATTTAGGCGTTTTTGCTTGTATCCAAACGGCAAAAAGCGCCGAAACTGTCCGCCACAGCAAGGGCACTGTACCTGATTCCCCTTGTACCAATGGTTGCGGTACATCGCCCGCAAGCCTGGACGAAACTGCTTGGGCACCACCGATTTCAGAATCGGTTCCATCAGGAAATAGGGTTCAAAATTGCTTAGCATTTCACAATCACTTTGCTATCACATCAGTATGGGACGAACTTCTCTTGACCAACGATGGGACTGAAGATTCACCCAGACTCTGACATTATCCTATTGATCCTATCACGAAACCCAGGACAGGCTTTCCAGGTACAGAAAACTAAAAAATCAGAACAAACCGTGCGAATGAGCTTTGGCTTTGTCCTGATTGGTTGGGTTCGTTTAAAAAATGGTGGGCGATACAAGATTCGAACTTGTGACCCCTTCCGTGTGAAGGAAGTGCTCTACCACTGAGCCAATCGCCCATTTGAAGTGAGAACTATCCTACCTGCAAGGCAGAACCAAAGTCAAGCCAATTGACATATAGAACCTAAAAGTTGAAAAATTGAAAAAGCATTTAAAAGATCTTCTTTGGTGTCTTTTGTTTTTTTTGGTACTTTAGCCATGAAAATCGAGTGGGTTCTGACTCCTGTTTTTAAAACAGTGTTATCAAGTTCATTTTGAATCAGTGGGTACATAGAGAGGATATGTGATGCTTTCATTTGACGGGGCCGTGCAAGCTTCAATGGGCTCACTGACCAATTCGTTTGGGGTGAAGCATGAACGGTCATCCAGTACGGGCCATCCATTGGTTTGTTTTCAGGGAGTAGGCGATCAGCTCATTATTTCCAGGCCCAGGATTCAAACCATAATCCCGAACGCCCCTGCCTTTGACCCCAAGAGTGCGGATAGTATTCAAACCTATCAGAAACTGTTGCGTGAGGCCCAGTCTTTGGCAAGGCCTGATGTTTCTGGAAGGCGTGTGGGGGCAATCGCGATAGGCGGTAGTGGAACGGCTTATTTCGGGGCTAACATTGAAATTAAGGGTGGGGCGCCGAGCGATGTGATTCATGCAGAGGCATCTGCTTTTGCGCTGGCCAAAGCCAATGGCGAGGCTCGTATTGTTGCCATGGTGCAAACGCTTCAGCCTTGTGGCTCTTGTCGCCAAATTCTTGCAGAAGGCGGAAATCCCAAGATGCCTGTCCATATAGTCTCCCCTGATGGACCTGCCACAGCAAAATGGGTTCAAACCCAAACCATTGAAGCGCTGTATCCCTACAGTTACAGTTATGGGACACCCAGCAAAAATATTTTCAAGCCGCCGGTGCTCCAAGTGCCAACATTGCCCGGACAAATCCCTCATTCTGAGTTGCTACTTGCGGCAAGAAACGCCGCCCAGCTCTCTTATCTGCCCAATCCATTCCGAAAAGCATGGGCTGGATTGGCTGCTCAAACCGGGGATGGTCACATTTTCACCGGCAGGGTAATCACGGTAGCGGGTCCCAATCCTACGATTACACCCATTCAGGATTTACTCGTGCAAATGACCGTGTCGCAGCGCTCGCCGGAAGAGTTAACGGAGGCCGTCCTGGTTGAACCCAAAGACCCGGATTACTCGTTTTACAAGGGAAGTAAATCCGTTTTTAAGCTGATTTCACCTGGATTAAAATGTCAGCGTATGACCCTGTAAGACCAGGGCGTGTTCACAGTGGCAAATGGCATGAAGGAGATTGCCATTACGTGCGAACGGGGGAATCCATTGTTTCAGGTCAACGGCGAGATGGATGCCTGTGTTAGCAGGCATGACAGACTTCTGCTCTTGGTCATGTTGATTCGGGCCTCTCAATATAATCAACTTGACGACTAATCACATTGTTCCTGCACTTTTCCGTCATCGACAATAAAACCGGTTTCCGTGCCAGTATTTTTTCGGGCATTGAGAATGTCAAAGCGCAGACGATTGACAAACTCAGTCGCAATTTCTGGCCCAAGCTTAATGTAACAGTCTCGCAGGTCGGTCACATCACTCTGTTGCTTCTGGACTTCTACCATTTCACACTCAGTGAGATAAAAATCGATACAGCCTGCCATTTCCATAATGCGATCGGCGACCAGTTTACGCTCCCACTTTTCCAATAAGCGAAGATGATTTACGGCGTCGTGATGGCATACGCTGAAATCTGTTTTACGACGTTTGAGCTTTGATTTATAGAGGGCCAGAACGTTTTCAACGCCAATATTACGTAATTTGGCCTCCAGTTTAAAATCCTGGACACTAATCAGAGTCAACCCCCGGGAGACTATATCTTGAATATATGTCGGAAACAGGGAAATTACTTCCAGTGCGTCAACGACTTCTCTCTCTTTGTCGTAGAACCGATTTGAAAGTTTGGTTGGAAACATTTAATGAAACCTTAACTTAACTAGCCTCAAGGTAGTTGAATATAATTAGCATTATAAGCAAGTTGCGACTTGATCTTTGAATTGATACTCGACTGATGTTAATTATTTATTTGAACGGTAAAATTATGAATGCAGTTCGACTGACTATATATTAATTCTAGAGCAGTGTAACTGTTTTGAATATATCTGATTCATTAAACTTTATGATATATGATTTATAGCTTGATGAGCCAAGAACCTCTTGGCGAGATTAAGCACGGGAATAAATATCAATTATACGCTGCTTCCTAGAGGCCAATTGAGGAAACTACATTCATCCTAATGCACTGATACCGTTGGTGACCTATGTAAATCTTCGGTTTTCCAGTGAAAATTCTATTTTCCCAAAAAGTTATCCACAGCGCCAATTAAAAAATGGTAATGTTGAGAACAAAAAAGCTCAACCCCTAATAGAATTGAGCTTAAAATAACGATGGTGGGCGATGACGGGCTCGAACCGCCGACATCCTCCTTGTAAGGGAGGCGCTCTACCAACTGAGCTAATCGCCCATCGCTGTTGAGTTCCCTAGTTATACCTGAAGCCCGTCATTGGGTCAATGCCTTAAAATCAATCCTCGGAATCACCCTCAATGTAACCGGATGGGCGCACATCTTGGGGTAAAGTAACGCCAAGCTCAGTCATCAAATGTGTCATGGGGACATCCCATTTTTCAGGAAGGACATTTGGCACGATCAAGTTGCTAAACGTCACGCCCACCAGATCTGATAGGCCTTTCCGAATGCTGGAATCCCCTAAAAAGCGGTCATAATATCCTTTACCATAACCCAGTCTATAGCCCTGAGGATCAAAAGCCACTCCTGGTATCAGTATGAGCGCTCTGGACTCTGCTTTGAGAGAAGGGGTCCAAGGCTCAGCATTCCAATCGGGTTCATATATGCCGTATTGTCCGGGCTTGAGGTCCTGATCACTATCTGCCCGTCGGAAATGCATGCCCATTGAATTGCTACAGCTTTCGCTAATCCGTTTAGCATTGTTATAGCTTGAATGTTCTGGAAAAAGAACGGGTAAAAACCATTTCTTGGCAGAAAAAGACCGCCATAAGGGACGCAAATCCACTTCCCCCCTGAATGGATGATAAAAAAGCACTTGCTCGGCTGTCTGAAAAGGCTCCCATTGAGACAATTGAGCGCAGATAGCCTCGCTGATTTCGGCCACGGGCAAGTGAACACGCTGGCTAATCGCCTGTTTTCGCAGTTGCATTTTGGTCATGGGATTATTCGGTTGATTTGTCATTGCAGCAAAACTTCACAAAAAATTAAAGTTTTTGACGCCACGGCCGAATACAGGGTTAGGAGGCGTCTCATTTCATGATAAACGATCGTAACCAATTTTGTTTCCGCCTGAAACAGGCACGCCAGGAGGCCAAGTTAAAGCAGGAAGCCGTTGCGCGGTATCTGCAAATCCCGATCTCAGCCGTTTCTGCTTATGAATCGGGTCATCGCAAGCTGGATGCCAATGAACTCTTTATGCTATCCAAGCTCTACAAGAAACCCATGGACTGGTTCTTCAACGATAAGCCTGACTACATGTTCATTTCGGGAGGTCAGTCTGGAGAGATTGACGATCCACTCCTGAATGAGTGTATGCAGCTCTTGAAAAAAGCTCCGAAACATTTGCGACACAGTGCAGCTTACGGGGTAATTGGGTTTCTGAGTGAGCGTTAGACAAGCACTATCGTTCAAATGAAGGACTTCAGGCTCTAAAATCAAAGGCGTGCTGCCTGCAGCTTAATCATATGATATATTAGTATCATTCTGAGTGAGCGTGTATAAAGAGTGGCATCCGCCTTATGGCAAAATTACCCCAAATGGCAAAACAGGTGTATGTGGGATTATCAATCACGCATCAGAGCATTGAACTTGCAGTTTTTTCTCCCAAAACCCTGAGTGTAGAGTCCTCGGCCTCCGTTCCCTTGCCTGAAGGCTTATTTGACAATCAGACTGATACAATACACGATCTGATTGCTCTCAAGCAGTATATTGCCAAGGCTTTGGCAGAGTTGAAGTCCAAGCCCACCGTCTTTCATGTCTCACTGCCTGCTACGCTGCTGCGTATGGTGGAAATGCCCAAAATTGATCATTCCTCACTCCATTTATCCCTCTCCAGTGAGGCGGAACGCTACAAGACGTTTGATAATACCGAAGCGATTGTAGACTTTGTCCAAATTCCCAATCCCGCACTGTCTGGTAATATCCAACAGTTGGTTCTGGGGGCTATTCGTCGGGATGTGATGGGGTCTTATCTGCGGATCTTTAAGGAGCTCAAAATTAAAGCAGCCTCCATTTCGCTGGAGCCCGTGAATGAATTGCGCGGTTTGGCGGCATCTGGTGTGCTGGATAGCCTGGTTCAGCAGATTGGTGTTGACGCACGATGGGGTATGATTCTCGTTGAAGCTGGACGTGTCCGGTTTTCACTCTGGCAGGGCGATCGCCTGGTGGAATTTCGGGAATTGCTCATGGATACCCATCAGTTTGGCCATGCCCAGGAAAATGACATGGTGGTAGATGATCTGCTAGAAGAGATGCGTCGTACCACCAAGAATGTCATTCCCGTGCTTTGGTTAACCAGCAACATGCCCGCCAGCATGGAGAAGGTTCTCTCTCAAAGGTTGAGTATTCCGGTTAGAAATGCGCCAATTGGTGATTCTATTGGTTTGACTCAACCCATAAAGCTATCCACTTTGGGTGTTGCCACCACTTCCCTGGTTCCCTTTCCGTTTGCACTGGATCTGCAGTTGGGTCTTAAGAAAGGTGGCAGATCAAGTATTGCTGAATCCGAACTCGCTCCTATCGGTGGCGGGACCTCTGCCTCAGGCGATTCTGATCTGGATGATGCGGGGAACAGTTTTGGTATTTTTATTCCCATCGGCATTGGGGTCATGGTGCTTTGCGGTCTGCTCACCGGTGTTTTGTTTCTGATGAGCATGTTTTCTGAAAAATCGTTGCCCGATTTACAAACGAAGGTGGATAACATCAATGGTGAGCTTGCATCATTGAAAGAGACAGAAAAACAACTGAGAGGCAAGGTTAACCTCAATGAGGATTTGCAGGAGGTACTCTGGCATGCCAAGGCCAGAACACAGTCATATGTTGCCCTAACGAATCAGCTAAAAGATAATATCCCAACGGATTCGGTCTGGATTCAAAATTTAAATGTCACTGGACAAAATGACAATAGTCCATTGGAGATCACTGGCAGATCTCTCAATCATCAGGCTGTTATTGATTTTGCTCGTAGCTATGATTCCGTGCCCTACACCAGTGCTATCCTGATTGATTCAATCAAGGAAATAAAGATTGGCACCCGAAGAGTTTACGAGTTTAAAATCAGTGGCAATTTGAATTTGACTTCCATACTCACAGAAATCAAGAGTAAAAAAGAAGAGTCCTCCAGGAATTCTGAAAAAAAGCCCGTTGAGCAACCCGGAAAATCTGGCGCATAGTACCGGTGCATTGTAAATGTTGGAGTCGATGACATTCCATGAAAAGTAGCGAAAAAATGATCATAGGTATCTTTCTCGGCGTTGCCGGAGGGGCACTGTTTTTTTGCTTCGGCCTGCCACAATGGGATACTTATAATGCCAATACGACCAAAACCTCCAGTTTGACTGAAGAGTTTAAGAGTGCGGAAACGGAAAAACAAGTATTAAACGCCTCTATTGCTCGTTTAAAACATAATATTGCCTTGCCTTTGGATATTGATGTACAGAGCTTCACAACCAAGACGGAATCAAACGCGACGAAAGAATTGCTCGCTCGTGTGGCGAATCTTGCGACTCAGTCGAACAACAAGTTTATCAGTCTAAGTCCCACAGATGTGCCTGCACTATTTACCCCGTCAGCAGAAGGTGACAAGTCGAACACTGAAAATGGCGGGGCCAGTACCGACAATAAAGATGCCAAGGCTACTACAGACGAAAAAAACACAGACTCTAAGTCGGATGATTCCTCACCGCTGATAACAAAAGGCTATGAATTTTCGATTCGTGGCACCTATGATTCCCTGCAGGCTTTTTTACGAAATTTGGCAGCTGAGAAAATGGTATTTGACCTGTATAATTTTGAGTTGATCAATGAAATGACTGAGAATTTGGGGAACACAGATTCTTTAGCGGAGCCTAGCTACCCCCTTCGATTAAAAGTTACCCTTCGTTTAGCCATGCAGCGGGTTGAAGAGTTGACAACCCCTGAAAAATAAAAAACCTGTAACATTGCTGTTACAGGGTTGGACATAGGCTGGGTTGAATCTATAGATTTTTCAATCTGTATTTAAAACAGGCCATGAAGTATTAAAGTTGGCTGGTGTGGCTCATCTGGAGGTCAAGCGTTATGCTATGCTCTGTCCGGTTTAAATACAAACTGAAGTGATAACTGTCTCTCTATTTCTTATACTTGAATAAAAACAATCAAAATTTTGGAATTGCTAAAATCTATCCATTTATTACAAGTTGGATATAATAAATATACTTGCACTCATTGCAATGACGCGGAATGAAGAGTCTTTGAGAATCCCATCCAACTGCGAGTAAGCACTTGTCGTTTATATGGACAAGCCATACTCTTCTGATTATCCAAAAGAAAAACCACCAGAGCTTCCTCTAGTGGTACAAGGTGTGTCCAGTGGAGATATAAACTAGGGTTGCGGAACCTCAGGGTTCTGGTCATTGTTCGCCAGAACTTCCAGGTTCAAATGGCGCGCTTTGGCACAGG
Organism: Vampirovibrio chlorellavorus; assembly: GCA_903866275.1. Taxonomy (GTDB): domain Bacteria; phylum Cyanobacteriota; class Vampirovibrionia; order Vampirovibrionales; family Vampirovibrionaceae; genus Vampirovibrio; species Vampirovibrio chlorellavorus_D. The sequence goes on from CAIPMU010000004.1 coordinate 23,636, forward strand.
CTTTACGTCGGTTCTTGAACAAACGCTCCAGGATGTGACTATAGCTGCTCAATAAAAACTGATAATCTTCCTTTTGAAGGTGCCCTTCGGCGCTACGGAGTAAAAAACGAGCCTGACGGTATTTCTTCAGGCGCAGAAGCAAGACCACGTTTTGGTCATAAAGGCTGGGAAGCAGATAGGCCTGATGGGGTTTGATCTCCTGAAAGGCACGGGCGCAGCAATCCAGACCTTCACGGTACTTGCCAAGGACATCCAGAACTCCGGCGCTGGAAATCAGGGCTTCCACACTGTTGGGGTTCACGCTAAGGGCTTTGTTAAAGGCTTCCAGAGCCTCAGCATCTCGATTCAGGCAGTAAAGAATATCTCCCCGCAACACCAGGGCACGTGTGTCAGAGGGTTCCAGGGCCAGGGTCTTATCCACCATCCCCAGAGCCGACTCGTAATCACCTTCATAGATGAATAAATCACCGGCCGTCTTTAAAAATCTTTCGGCAGAAATATTGAGCACTTTGGTCAGAAAATTCATCTGGCACCTCACTCGTCAGCGGACAGCGATTTGTTTTATTTATCTTATCAAAGCGTGAGTATTACACTCCTAGCGCTTACAGGCAAGCTCAACCAAAATGCAGGGCTACTCTGCCTGAAAAAAGTTTAAGCGGGGAACATCATCTATTTGTTTACTCTACAAGTGCCATAAGCAACAAAAGCCTCTACCCAACAATCAAATCAGGCAGGTAATAAATTTTAACAATCGACTCTTCTTGTAACAACTCGCAACCTGTTTTTCCAAATATAGAGGGTATAACTGGACAGTTTCTGATAATGTGAACCTGAACCGACAAGCAAAGGGCATCATTAGTATTGAACGGCATGAAAATATACGCCAGGCGGTACTCGCTGGTTCAGGTTGATATTAGGGATAACCGAGCAGTTCCAAGATTCAGAGGAGGCAGCTTGCCGCCTGAATAGCGGAAAATCAGGTTACAGGCCCAAGTGGCGACAGACTTTTCAAGTGGAAATTGAATTAGAAGCATCATGTTACAGCATTGGTCCTATATCTTTAGGCGAAAGATAGCCCGTACCCAGGCTTTCATACAGCTCAGCCGACGCCGGGCATCCCATTGGCGAAAATGGCCCACCGCGTTGAGTGTGGGACTTGTTGTTCTGTTGTCTGTTGGTCATACTCATTTTCCCGCCAGCGCCAACACCGTGTTGCGTGGCGCAACAACCCATACCGAGTATGTGGGAGCAACGGGAAAGCCCTATCGTCCTCAGCAAAGTATCATCCGACAGGCGGATCAACTGGCGGAAAACTACAAATTACAGGCCGCCGAGGTCCTCTACAAACTGGCCCTAAGCCAGAACCGTCAGAATCCGGGGGCGCTGAACGGCCTGGGGAAGATTGCCTTTTACAAAACAACGTCCTCCAACCAGAACTGGCGGGAGAAAACGGAAGCGTTACAGGCCGAGGCGATCAGTTACTTTATGGCAGCACTCCGTTACCAGCCCGGTTATGTGGAGGCTCATGTAAATCTGGCATCGGTGTACATGGAACAAAATCGCATGGGTGAAGCTGCCGATGAGCTGCAACGTGCCTTAAGGCTGGCGCCACTCAACAGCAATGCCCTTGCTCGTCGTGGGGAATGGCTGGTTCGCAACCAGCAACCCAATCAGGCCCTGCCAGTTCTACAGAAGGCGATTCGACTGAATTCGAAAAACGTGACAGCACATTACTATCTGGCAGTGGCTCAATCGGCCCGACATGAAGATGATGCCGCCTTGCAGAACCTCAATACGGCCCTGTGGCTTCAGCCTCATCACGGGCTGGCGCATTTGCAGATGGCGCAAATCTACGAGCGGCAGGGAAATGGTAGCGCAGCCGTGGAGCATTACAAGCAAGCCATTGCGATGGATCCGGAATTATCTTCGGCACGCACCGGGTTGGCGGAGTTATACGAAAAACGGGGCGATCGGGCTCTGGCGCAGGAGCAACTGAAGAATCTGTTTGACAGTCAGGAGCCGAATTGGGCATTAACAGATCACGTGGCACGACTGGCAATCCAGCAGGGGCAGGCGGAGCAAGCCATTAAGTTTTACCGCAAGTATCTGCAAACGCATCCTGATGATACGGTTCGAGCGAATAATGCCATTTCAGAGGCCAAAACCCGATTGGCCACTCAAAAGCTTCGAGATTCTGATCTCATCAGTCTGGGAGAGGCTCATCGGTATGTGCAACAGGCGATCAAGTATCAGCCTAACAATGTAGAAGCGCGGATGATTAAGGCCAAGCTGGATCGGGTGATTGGGAACTCCTCCCCGCTCAAGAACAAGAATTCCGGCTTGATCGACGCCTCTTTATCTCGTTCGGTTTATCAACCGTATCAGAACTTTGAAAAGGGCGAACTGTTGCTCGCCCGTTACCAGTTCCGGGAGGCGGAACAAGCCTTCCGGGCCGCACGAAGAGCCGGAGATGGCAAACGCTCCGCATTGCAATACGGAGAGCTCTTTTTGGTCAAGGGCTTGCCGGGACTGGCAGAAGAGACGTTCAAACATGTGTTGGGGCAGATGCCTGATAGTGCATCGGCCCAACTGGGGCTGGGCAAAGCTCGGGAAGCCCGTGAGCAGTCCCAGATTATGGTGCAGGAAGCCCGCCTGAATCATCGTAAAAATGCCCTGCCTGTTGCTAGTCTCCTATTGGAACGCGCCCTGAAGGAAAACGTGGAGAACAGTCAGGCCCATTTGTTGCTGGCCGAGATTGAAGAAAAAACGGATGACTATGCCAGCGCGGCCGATCATTATTACGCCTATCTGCAGCTAGAGCCTCTGGCGGCCAACGCCCATAGTGTCAAGCGCAGGATTGAACAATTGAAACGCAAGGCTCAGGAAGCCAACGCCCAGTAAGGGGATAAAACTTCAAGGAAGGTGAGATAGCCACATTTTCAACCTGAAACTTGGTTAGGAAGGGATTGGGGCCTCTTGTCCAATTTTGGGAATATTGATGTTTGGGCTATAATCCACCATGGTTTCTAGGATTGAAATCTGTTTTAGTTTGACAGCCATTTTAAATGGACTTCGTTCAAACGACAGTCATTGAGCCTTAAGCCACTATTTCGATCAGCCAGTCTCAGGCAGAGTCTCCCGAACGAGCCCCCCCCGCCATGTCCACCCCGATTGCGGTATCCCGCACCTCACTCTCAATTGACAAGCATTATCTGGAAGCAGAAATTCTGCCTCACGTCTTCAAGCCCGCGCGCTATCTGGGGCTGGAGCAAGGGGCCTTTCGCAAATCGTTCGAACGTGCTGCCGTGCGGATGGCCGTGGCCTTCCCGGATCTCTACGAGATCGGCTTTTCCAACTATGGCCTGAAACTACTCTACTCGCTGGTGAACCGGCTGCCCAACGTGATGTGTGACCGGGTGTATGCCCCGGCCCCGGACTTTAAAGCCAAGCTGGCCGAGCATAATATGCCCCTCTACGCGGTGGAAAGTCTGGTGCCACTCAAGCACTTTGATACCCTGGCGTTCTCCTTGCAGTACGAGCTGAACTACACCACCATTCTGGGTCTGCTGGATGCCGCCCAAATCCCCTTCCGCAGTGTGGAACGACAAACGGGCGACTGGCCCCTGTTGATTGCCGGTGGCCCCGGCAGCGCCAACCCTATGCCACTAGCCCCCTTCTTTGACGCCTTCATCATTGGTGACGGAGAAGAAGTGCTGGTGGAAATCATCGATGTGATTGAGCAAGCCAAGCGCGAACGGGTGAACAAGCCTACGCTGCTGAAACGCTTGGGTGAACTGGAAGGCCTTTACATCCCTGGCGTGACGGCCAAAGCTTACAAGCGCATTGTGGATATTGCTGAAAACCCGGTGGAATTGGCTCCGCTGATCCCTTTGATTGGCGCGGTACACGATCGGGTGACCATTGAGGCCCGCCGGGGTTGCGATCGCATGTGCCGGTTCTGCCAGCCCTGCTTTATCAATTTGCCGGTGCGCGAGCAAAGCATAGAGAACATCAAGCAATCGGCCCTACGGGAGATCGAAAAGACAGGCTATGAGGAGTGTTCCCTTCTCTCGCTTTCTATTGCGGATTACTCTTACTTCAAACCGCTGATTCTGGAAGTGGCGGAAGCCCTGAAGGACGAGAACGTCTCGCTCAACCTGCCCAGTCAGCGGGCGGATCGCTTTAGCTTGGACGTGGCCGAAGCTGTGCAGAGCATCCGCAAGAGTACGCTCACCTTTGCTCCGGAAGCCGGAACGGCTCGCCTGCGGGATGTGATCAACAAGAACCTGACCGATGCGGAAATCATGAACGCGGTCACCACGGCTTACCGGGCCGGGTGGAACAAGGTCAAACTGTACTTTATGATTGGCCTGCCCACGGAAACCCACGACGATCTGGACGGGATTCTGGACATTGTGAACCGCATGCAGCAAGCCTGCCTTGAAATTCGCCGTGAACCGGGGCTTTCCCGCAAAAGCATGCTGGAAATCAATGTCACGCTGTCCAATTTTGTGCCGAAGCCACATACGCCTTTTCAGTGGTTCCCGCAGGATACGATGGAGCAGCTCTACCACAAGATTGAATACCTCCGTGAGAAGTTCCGGCCTTTCCGGGGCGTGAAACTGAATTTCACCGACCCGGAGATCAGCAAGCTGGAGGCCGTTATCTCCCGCGCGGGCGCCGAGCTGGCCGATGTCATTGAGTCGGCCTATCATAAAGGGGCTTATCTCGATGCCTGGGAGGATCTCAACAACTTTGGCCGCTGGTTTGAAGCGCTTGAGGAAAAAGGGATCCATTACGAGGCCTACACCCGCGATCGCTGTTGCGATCCGGATGAAGTATTGCCCTGGGATGTCGTCGATGTAGGTCTCACCAAGGCCTGGCTGAAAACCGAATTCACCAAAGCCACGGAAGCCAGCAGCACCACGCCTTGTTTCGAGACATGCAGTGTCTGTGGGGTGTGTGGGGCGTATAGCACCTGGCCCAAGTTTATCGAAACGCCAACCTTCAAGAACGTCAAGCGCATCGAAAACACGGAGTCTGAAGTGCCTGTGGCTCAGGAAAACTTACCGCAGGCCAAAAAAGATCCAGTGTGCAAAGTGCGCCTGAACATCGAGAAGCGCGGCGATTTGCGCTTTATCTCGCATCTGGACTGGTTACGCATGATGTACCGGGCGGTGTCGCGGGCCAAGTTACCGGTGGCCTATAGCCGGGGCTTTAATCCGCGCCCGAAAATTGCGTTTAGCCCGGCTTTGCCCCTGTTTACGGAAGCTCTGAGCGAGTACATCGACATTGAGCTGACCGAACGGCTGGACAATGTAAAATTGCGACTCAACCCCTACCTGCCCGGCTTGGGACAAGTGTTGGGAGAGAAACTGCTCCCCATTGGAACCCCAAGCATTGATTCAAGTATCCACAGCGCGACATACCGGGCAACTTACTCCGTAAGCACGACTTGCGCGGACCCCTTGAATCAAGGTATTATGTTAGAGCGGATTGCATTTTTGAAATCCCAGGACACTTTGCCAGTCGAAGTGGAAAGCTGTGGGAAATCAAAAAATCGTCGCAACCGCGACACACAACCCATGAAAAAAGTTTTAGATTTAGTACCATACCTTGAAAACCTGTCGGTTGATGGCGATAACGCTGTAACATTCACACTCCGCCGTATCAACGCCGGAAGTCCGACCACCACCGAGGGAATCAGCAAGGTATTGCCAGGAAGTTATGACCAAGACAGTTCTGATTTGCCATACAAAGCCGCTGACAGTGAGGGGAACTCTGCTGCCTTCGGTGAGCATGACAGCGGGCTAGTCACCATCAAACCCTCCTGGGTGCTAGATTTAATCAATCCAACCGTAAAATGGTCCCTGACGCGGACCGGCATGGTGATGGTGCCGTAAAGGCTGCCGGACAGTGCTCTCCCCCTGAGCGGACAAGCCAGTGGGTACGGACAATTCAGTTACTGAAGTTAAGCAGGTGAACCTTGCTTCCTGATGTTCAATTTTTGATACAAGTTTTTTAAATTTTAAGGATAGCACTCATGGCAAAACGTAAAATTATCATTTCGGAGTTCGACAACATCGCGGCCTTAATGGAAGAGGACCGCGCGGTTGAATTTATCATTCACCGCGGCGATATGCTGCTGGGGGATGTCTATTTGGCTACGGTGGAAAACATTCTACCCAGTATCGATGCCGCATTTGTGAACGTGGGCGGGGATAAAATGGGCTTTTTGCATTCCAGCGACGTACCGGGCAAAGGCGATCTCAAAGAACGTCTGGAGCCCAAGCAAACGCTGGTCGTGCAGATTATGAAAGAACCCACAGGTCACAAAGGCCCACGGGTGAGCACCAACATCAGCTTGCCCGGCCGCTTTTTGGTAATGATGCCCGAATCCAAGGGGATCAGCATCAGCCGCAAGATTATGGAGACCGCTGAGCGTTCCCGCCTGAAGTCCGTGGTGAGCTTGATTAAGCCGCCCGGCGTGGGGGTGATCATCCGCACGGAAGCGGCAAACCAGAAAGAATCGGATATTACCGAAGACTTTGAGACTTTGCTGGAACGCTGGCAGAACATTGTGTCGATGGCTGACACCGCCACCTCTCCCACTCTGTTATACCGGGATCAGGATTTGCTGTACCGGGTCATCCGGGAAGCGGTGACTGAAGACGTCACAGAAATCGTGGTGGATAGCGCCTTTGGCCAGCAACGAGCTCAGCAGCTCCTGCAAAACTGGAACATGGAAAAAGGGGTGAAGGTCACTCATTATCAAGGCACTCAACCCATCTTGGTGGGGACCGGCGTAGATAAAGAGATCAAGCTGGCCCTGCAAACCAAGGTGCCTTTGCCCAGTGGCGGCTATCTCTACATCCAGCCAACTGAGGCTCTGACCGTGGTCGATGTGAACTCCGGGAAGTTCACCAGCCTGCAATCGCAAGCGGAAACCATCAAGCTCACCAACCTGGAGTCTTGCAAGGAAATCGCGCGTCAGCTGCGTCTGCGTAACATTGGCGGCATGATCGTGGTGGACTTTATCGATATGGAGTCTCGCGCCAATCAGTTGACCGTACTGCAAAGCTTTGAGAATGAATTGGCTCCGGACAAGGCCAAACCGCAAATTGGTCAGCTCTCTGATTTAGGGTTGGTAGAAATGACCCGGCACCGTCAGGGGCAATCTCTCAGTGAGATTTTTACCCGTCGTTGCACCACTTGCAGTGGCACCGGGCATGCGCCCGAAGAGTTCAGCTGGGTCCACACCGGTGGCGACGGCGAAGGCCGTGGCCGTCAATCGCGGAACAAGTTGCCGGTGCGTCAACCTAATCGGATGCAGCAGGTGCCCAAGCCCGCGGCGTCACTCAGTCAGCGCAAGGACAAACCCCGGATTGCCATCGGTAATTTGGCCGATCCCAACGGCAAAAAGGAGCCACAGTCAACGGTAACCCCGGGAAATGTGCTCCTGAATAGTCTCTCAACGCGCAAAACTGGTCCCCAAGTGCAGGAACCGCAAGAAACTTTGACTGAACACTTTGCCGAGAAGCTCTACAAATCATTAGGGATTCGCCTGGCCAATGCCGCGAAGCTGTCCTACATGCCTCAGGCTATTAACAGTATCCTGACCCGCATTAACCCCAAGGCGAACGACATTGTGACACTGGTACACTCTATCGAGATGGCGGCCAGTATGCCCGCACCGGTTCGTGAAGCCATGAATCGGGATTACGATGACGATGAAGTGGACAGCGATGGCGATGACGATGAAGCCGAAGTGCCCGAAGAGGCACCGGAGCGTGAACCGGTTGCCGTTGCCGCTCGGGGTCGGAGTGGGCGTGGTCGTCCGCCGCAAGCTGATAGCGAAGATATAGATGCTGAAAACGATTCGGACACCGAGGAGATCCCCACGCGTAAGGGGCAGGGCCGTTTGGATTTCAATCTGGACAGCGTTGAACTTTTCCCTGCCAATGACGCCAATGATGATGAACCAGAAGCTGTTGTGGCAACAGAACGCCCCCGCCGCGGTCGTCAACCCAAGCGTCAGGAGGAAGAGTCCGTTGACCTCGATGTATCGAATGCGTTGCTGCCGGATGTTGAAGCTATCGTGGAAGTTGCTGCCGACCATGAAGTGCTGCATAGTCTGAATGAAGATGACGACAATGTGGACGAGCTGGAAGACGAGACCGACGAGGACTTGGATGAGGATGATGACGAGGATCCCATCAAATCTGCTGGGAATAAAGCATCCGGCTTGCCTGCCAAGCCCCGTCGCAAGGGCCGTCCTGCCAAGCGCAGCCTTAAAAAGCCCCCTGCCAAACGCTAGTTCACCCACGAAGCGTTATTAAGCTTAAAACGGCTGTCTGCATTCAACAGACAGCCGTTTTATCATGTTCTTCGATCGATGCTGGACATAGCCCGATGCATTGTATGCAGGGCGATTCATGCATACAACGCATTCGTCACAGTAACCCACTGGCGAATGACTAGAACTGGTAGGCCAGCAATCGTTCGACCACTTGTCCGCCCATAATGTGTTGTTCCACTATTTCCTGCACATCCCCTGGGGTGACGCTATGATACCAGACCCCCTCCGGGTAGATCAGCACCGCCGGTCCCACGGCACAAAGGCCAATAGAACCACAGGAGGTCACCATCACAGTACCGTCCAAACTGCCCCGCTTACCGTACAGTAGTCCTTTTTCTGCGAGAACTTCCCAAAACTTACCCAACGTGGCCTCACTGTCGTTTTTGCTGCAGGATTTTCCAGTGCAGACAAAAATGTGCGTCTCCAAACGGGCCTTCGTGACAGGCGCCTTGAGCGCTAATTCTGTATCATCCATCATATTGTTCATCAGGCTGAAGATCGTACTCTGCTCGCGCCTGCTTGGCAAGATAACAGCAGGCTACCGAATTTGACCCGAAACATCTGAGCATTTAATTTTACGAGTGCTTTCTGTAAAGTAGAGTCAGCAGAGTTGAAGTTGAAGGAGTCTTCACGATGGAACAAACCACTACGCAATCCAGTATCAAAGAAGCCATTGGTGCTGCAATAGGACGGATTCCCAGTGGAGTCTATGTCATCATCGCCCGTCGGGGTGAACAAAAAATTGGGATGATGGGATCCTGGGTCGCCCAGGCGGGCTTTGAACCGCCCCGTGTTTCTGTGGCCATCTCTCCGGAGCGAGAGGTTTACAGCGCCATTCAGGAGAGTGGAAAGTTTAGCATCAACGTGCTGAGCAATGAAAATATGAACCTGATGAAAGCCTTTTCACGATATTCCCCGGAGCAGTTTGAAGGGTTGGACTTCACTGAGACCGAACAGGGCATAGTCCTGAATGAAGCGGTTGCCGTGATGCATTGCACCTTGCAAGGTCAGTTTGAAGGGGCCGACCACCATCTCTTGATTGGCGAAGTGATTGACGGCGCTTACCTGAACCACGAACTGGCCCCGATGGTGCATCTCCGCAAGTCCGGATTCAATTATTAGTGTATCGCCGGTGATTACCGTATCGTGGCAAGCCAGCCAGCTGATTTTGCCTCTCAAGGTGACGCCCAAGGGGGGCCGAAACTGTATTTTGCCCTATGCTCCGGGGGACAATGCCATCCGGATAAAGGTCGCATGCCCCCCGGAAGATGGCAAAGCCAATACAGCGGTTCTTTCGTTACTGGCTGAGTTGTTGGCGTTTCCAAAATCCCGCATTGAGCTGATACAGGGCGATAAATCTCGTCAAAAACGGGTTGCTCTGAGAGAAATTACCCATTCCGAAGCCCGGTTGTTGCTGGATAAACTGGCTGTAGCGATGCAGACCACGACAGATGATGCCTTTGATGGGCAGGTGGGTTAAAGCAGCGGAAGTCACTCTAATCGCGAAATCCTATTCTGAGACAGTCTCAATCGTTTTCAGAAGAGAAGTGACTCATGGTTGCTTTGCGGGCGCCAACTGGCTGAGTAAGTCCGTGAGCGTGGTGGCTTGTTGCTCACCGCTATGCAGATGCTTCACTCTGATCGTTCCATTCTGTACTTCCGCTTCACCAATGGTGATGGCCTGACGGGCGTTCAGCTTGGCGGCGCGTTCAAACTGCTTGCCAAAGCCTTTACCGGACAGATCGACTTCGACGTGGTAACCGGAAGCGCGAAGGGCCTCTGCGACCTGAAAGGCTTCGGCAGGTTGATCATGAACGATATAAAAATCCAGTGTCCGCTTCGGCAGATCCCCCACCAGCGTGAGCAGGCGCTCCATCCCCAGTGCCCAACCGACTGCCGGGGTTTCCGGGCCCCCTAAATCTTCCACCAGACGATTATAGCGCCCGCCGCCGCACACGGCATTCTGGGCCCCTAAATTGGTGGAGGTAATTTCAAAGACGGTCTTGGTGTAATAATCCAAACCACGGACCAGATAAGGGTTTCGCTGATACGGGACTTTCAGGGCATCCAGAATTCGCACCAACTCGGCAAAGTGGGCCTGACAGTCCTCAGAGGTAAAATCTGTCTCCAGAAAGGCTTTTACTGTCGGTTGAGCATAGATTGCCTTGCAGCTGTCCTGCTTGCAATCCAGCATGCGGAGCGGGTTGGTTTGGTAGCGAGTCTGACAATCAGCGCACAGTTGGGTTAACTGCGGGGCCAACAGTGCCTTGAACCCGGTCTTGAAGCGCTCTCGGCATTCCACGGTGCCAATATTGTTGATCTGTAGCGAGAGATTGGGGAGCGCCAGTTTTTCAAACATGCGCATGGCCATCAAAATCACCTCGGCATCAGCGGCGGGCGTATCCAGTCCGAACAGTTCCACACCGAACTGATGGAATTGCCGCTGCCGTCCGGCTTGAGGCCGCTCATACCGAAACATGGGGCCCAAATAGTAAAGTTTAACCGGCTTGGGCCAGCGTCCCATACCCTGTTCGACAAAGGCACGCACCACCCCGGCGGTTCCTTCCGGTCGGAGGGAGAGCCGTCGATCACTCTTCTCGAAGGTATACATCTCTTTGTTGACAATGTCGGTGCCCTCACCCACCCCGCGTTCAAACAACTCGGTGGCCTCAAAGATGGGGGTGCGAATCTCTTGATACCCGGCGCTTTGCAGCTGCAGGCGACAGAGCGATTCCACGTATTCCCAGCGTTCAACGTCCTCGCCACAAATGTCCTGTGTGCCTTTAGGTCGTTGAATGATGTCCTTGCGAACTTTGGCGGGTGTGCTGTTCATACCGTCTCCCTAAATGACCGAGGCAATTTCAAGAAAATCGCCCAGTACCTCGCGCTGGAGTTCAAACAGCTTTTGGGTACCCGCGCTGGCCAAATCCACCAGACGATCCAGCTGCGCACGGGTCAAGGGCGCACGCTCACTGCTCATTTGCAGTTCAATCAAGCCACCGTCCGCATTCATCACCACATTGGCATCCACTTCCGCCGCTGAATCTTCCGCATAGTTCAGGTCCAGCAGCTCGGTGCCTTCTACCAGGCCGACACTGATAGCTGCCACGGGCTTCAGGGCTGGCAGGGTGTCTAGCAAGCCGTCCGCCTTCAGTTTGTTGAGGCAGTCGACGAGGGCAATAAAGCCGCCGGTAATGGCCGCCACACGGGTACCGCCATCCGCCTGAATGACGTCCGCGTCAATATTGATGGTCCGAGCCCCCAGCTTGGTCAAATCTACGCTGGCCCGAAGGGTTCTGCCGATCAATCGCTGGATTTCCGCGGTGCGACCAGACACTTTCAGACGCTCCCGCTGATTGCGGGTGTTGGTCGCGCCTGGCAACATGCCGTATTCTGCCGTCAACCAGCCGGTACTCTCCTCTTTGAGGACATAAATATGACGAGGTACACGCTCTTCGACCGTGGCGGTGACGATCACCTGCGTATCGCCCACACAAATCAGGACTGATCCGGGGGCATGTTTGGTGAAATTGCGGGTGATGGTAATGGGCCGCAACTCGTCGGCTTGTCGATGATCAGGTCTGGTGAACATGGGGGTGGGGTCCTTTACTGTATGGGGCTCGCCAGTAGGTCAATGGGTCTAGCGTGTGAGGGGATATTGAGTGGTGATACCAGTTAATTGGGATGCATAACGTCCCCGGATAAACTCGGATACCAGTCCATCATCAGATTGACGGGTGACTTTAATAATCTATCGTGGTCTGGTTCGAGGCGTTTCCACCATAGGGTTCCGGAGTGCCGCCGTAAACCGGGACTGCCTGACCGGGCGCGGCGTAGGGGTCGTTGGGGCTAACGCTGGAATAAGTAGAACCATAAGGGCCATACGGATTATTCATGGATTGTGGTTCCAGAGGGGAGCCATATTGTCCGTAGGGGTTATTGATGGCGTTCGGGTCAGACGAGCTTGCCGTATTTCCCAGAAAGGTTCCATCGTTAGCATAGATATTATACTGGGCAAAGCCGGGCGATGCCAGCAAAAAGAAGGCCAGAATTGCCAGCAATAGGCTAATCGACATGCACTTCATCATCCGGTTCTCCTGTCAAAGGGCCACATGGTTTGGACATCCCAGACACTCTATCGGACACGACAGAGAGTGGACAGGGGTTTATGCTCGTTTTTTAAGCCTTGTTTCAGGAAGATTAGAATGACGGTGTCATGAAATGATCGGGTATCATCGGCAGCGTGGTGGTGATGGTGCCAAGCATGGGATTGTTCACGCGCACTTCCAGCGCTACCGGAAACTGATTCGGGTGTTTTTGCAGAAAACGGTACAACTCAAACTCACCCAGCGGTAACAGAACATCTTCCCCAGAGGCAATCGCAGGCACAGTCAGCGTTCGCTGGGACACCATTTGCCACTGGGCTGAACGATTCAGCCCTTCGAAATCAGTGAGTTGCAAGGTCGGATCGACCCGCCAGTTGCCCACTTTGGCACGGAATGTCACGCTAAAGGGGACCCTGAGCATTGCCTTTTGACCTGTTGTATACAGATGGGCCTTTGCCTCCAGAATCGCGGGGGCTGGACCGCCTTGATACCGCCAGCGGCTGAAAGGGGTGTCCATATCGGACGCTTGATGGGCCTGCTGTACCAGCACGGCAGCAGCATTCATGGGCACCTCGCCACGATGTTCACTCTGCCATTGCGTTTTCAGCTCCAGAAACCGGGCAGCTTCATCCAGTCTGTAATAGAAGTTAATACTCTGCAATTTCAGGGAAGTTCTGGGCGCAGGGGCTTTGGCAGGGCAAAGTCCCGTGGCAAAAAGCAGCCAACTGAGTAAGAACAGACAAAAAACATTGAATCTTTGCTTCATGGCAGGAGTATAGATGCTTCAGGCTAACAGGACAGCCATCAACTGAGGGATTTTAGGAAAGCATGATGAGAAAAAATCCTGAAACCCAATGCTTTTGGGGATTTATGTTATTCCGGATTTTTTCTGAATTATGAAAAGAACACCCCCTTTTGTAATGAATCTCAACGAAGTGGTTTAGAAAGAACCCGGACTTGGTATTTTGCTAGTACGAAAAAACAAGGGAACCTGAATCAAAAAAATACTGTCCAACCCTTAAAAAAACTTTCACCTCAACGCCATCAAAGGAAAACCCAACCAGCATTCAGGGAAGAGTGACATATTGGTCTATCATCAACTGTCATTTCAGTGGGTTCAAAACACGTGATTCTTAGGGATGTACTTAGGGAAACAACAAGAGGTCATCATGTTAGAGATCATACAGGAAGCCATTAATAACTTTGATCTGTCCGATATTTTGAACACCGGCATTATTGTGAGCCTCAGTGTGTTGCTGTTGAGCACCATGAAGCTGAAATTTATCGGTCGGACCAATTACTCACTCTACTAAACCACAACACCCGAACGGGGTCTCATTCGGCAAGGATACAGCCCGAATGAACCCCAGTCCAGAGAGAGACAGGACAATAAAAGCGATAAATCGAACGCGGATTAAGTCTCGGGCTCATCCAGCGTGGAATCCCTCAGTGGCTGCTCTTTGAGCGATTGCAAAAATCCGTCAAAGATGATGTCATCCAGAAAACGCATGGTGGCGGCATCCTGCGCATCGGGCCACAACAGTTTCAGGGCTGCGTCCCGGTCTGTTTCAGCCAGCGCGATGAATTGGGCGTTGCTGAGCTCCAAGGTGGAATCGACAGGCTGGAGCTGTTCGTCCAGTGGCGTTTGCAGTTCTGATGAGGGTGTGGTCATCGGCGAGAAAACTCCTGAGGCTTGCATCGATGCCATCCATACTATGCAAAAAGCCCCTGAAAGAGAAGATTTTAAAGTCCCCGGAATACCATGCCCGCCTCACGCCATCATGGAACTAACATCTAAAAGGGTAGCCCAGACTCCAGATAGCCTAGCTTCCAGCCCCCTTCATCCACCATGACCAGATTCACACGCGTTTCCTGCCCGTTTTCGTAGTTGATACGCGCCTCCACCTTGGCGGTTTTTCCATTGAACTCAATGGTGTCAAAATACCCATATCGAGCAAATTCACCAGCCCGGCTCTGGCGTACAAACCGTCGCCAGAAGCGAATGACCAAATCCATCGTGTTGGTTTCAAACATCAGCTTGACTTCCGGGATACCCAACTGAGCTGCTTTGGCTGCATTGCCGCTTTGGGCGTATAAATCCTGCAAGGTCCAGTTCAGAAACTCCTGTTGGGTCTTTTTAGAAAACAAACCCCAACTCACCTGAAGCTGATGTTGCACCAGGGTTTGAAAAAACTGTCGAGCCACTTCATGGGGTTGCGTTGCTTTTTTCATAAATCCAGCAAGCTGTCCTGATTCAGTCTTATTTCGGCAATGAAGGAGGGCACTTCACGACCATCGGCATACGGAGCAGTGAGGGTGATCTCTCATCCTCTATAGCATACGGTGTCCATGCTCTGGACAGATCCCTTATCTGTGGGAGTTCAGTTGGCGCCGACCGCACACTGGCATTCAGGGGCTTGCCCATGACCTTTCAGGGATAGCGCATAACAGGGTAGAATACCGGGTGCGGCGCCCATCCTTGTTGAGTGTTCACATCAAACTGGCAAGTCCGGGTTCTGTTTTGTTTTTGTTTTCACTAGAATAGCGGCATGGACGCTCAGACATGTCAGGTTAGCCGAGCCCATTGTCCCATCAGAAATGGAATTCAATCGCTATGTTTACAGGCCTCATTGAAGAAGTTGGCGCAGTCTCCGCGGTTGAGGCCAGCAGTGCCGGCAGCCGGATCAGTGTCACTGCGCGAAAAATCCTGTTCGGGCTGGCTTTGGGCGATAGCATTGCGGTAGATGGCGCCTGCATGACCGTGATCGCCTTCGATGATGAGGGGTTCAGCTTTGAAGCGTCCCCTGAGAGCCTGTCCAAGACCAACCTCTCAGACTTTCAGCCCGGTCGCCGGGTCAATCTGGAACGTCCACTGACACCCACCAGCCGCATTGGCGGCCACTACGTGACCGGGCATGTGGATGGACTGGCCACACTGGTGTCCAAAACACCCCAGGGCAACAGCCTCATTCTGGAGTTCTCCGTGAATACACCCGCATTGGCCGAGCTCCTGATTCCCAAAGGGTCCGTGACCATTCTCGGGATTAGCCTAACGGTGAACACGGTCAGCCGGGACCGCTTTACAGTGGCCATTATTCCCCATACCCTCAGCCATACCAATCTGGGCGACTACCAACCCGGTGATGCGGTCAATATCGAAACCGACCTGCTGGGGAAATACGTCCGTCGACTGCTGTTTGAACGTGGCAACTCCGACTGGCAACCAGATACTTGCACGGATGATCTGGCCGCATCCGGCGGACTGACGGAAGATCTGACGGAAACTACCTCGTCTTTTCCCCAACGGCTGCCGCTGGAGATTGGGGGTGTGCTGGATGCACCCGCATTGGTACCCGCCCTAAACATGCTGGCCCCCGCGACCCAATCGCAACGTCCCACGGTACCCACTGGGGCAACCATTCGCACCGGGAGCTGGTTTAATCACGACCCGGATTAAGCCAACGATTGGTTATCTTCCGCTCTCTTTTCAATCCAGCCTGCGTTTCCAGTTATGATCCCAAATCCATCGCGCTATTTACCGCAAGGAGCTTTCCTCATATGCCGAATTCAGACTATCAGGGTAACGATACCCCCGGAAACGAATTGTCCACACCCGGCTTTAGCACGGTGGAGGAAGCCATTGCAGCCATTCGGAACGGCGAAATGGTGATCGTGGCCGATGACGAGGACCGGGAAAACGAAGGGGATTTCGTCTGCGCGGCGGATAAAGTCACCCCGGAGATCATCAACTTCATGGCCACCGAAGGTCGGGGGCTCATCTGCCTGACCCTCACCCCGGCGTTGTGCGAAAAACTCGAGCTGAACCAGATGATCAGTCAGTCCTCTGACCCTTTACGCACGGCCTTCACGGTCAGTGTGGACGCCTCCTCCAAGTTCGGTTGCACCACGGGCATTTCTGCCAGTGATCGGGCTACTACCATTCAAGTGGCGGTGGCCCCGGATGCGGTTCCCTCGGATCTACGCCGTCCCGGACATATTTTCCCCCTTCAGGCCAAACCTGGCGGTGTACTGGAACGCGTGGGCCAGACAGAGGCCAGTGTGGATCTGGCCCGTTTGGCCGGATTAACCTCTGCCGGTGTAATTTGCGAAATCTTAAACCCCGATGGGACCATGGCCCGCCGCAACGCGCTCTTTGAGATTGCGGCGAAGTTTAACATGAAGTTCATCACCGTGGCCCAACTGATCAACTACCGCCTGAAAACCGAGAATCTGGTGGTGCGAGAAGCTGAAGCCACACTACCAACCCTGTACGGGGACTTTCAGGTTCTGGGCTATCGTAATACCCTTGATGACTCCGAGCATTTGGCGCTGGTCAAAGGCGATGTCAGCGCGGACGATGGCCTGACCCCGCTGGTGCGAGTGCATAGTGAATGCCTGACAGGCGATGTGCTGGCCAGCCTACGTTGCGATTGTGGGGAACAGCTCCATGCCGCCATGGCTGCCATTGAGGCCCACGGCAAAGGTGTACTGGTTTACATGCGCAGCCACGAGGGTCGAGGCATCGGCCTGCTGAACAAACTCAAGGCATACGCCCTGCAGGAAAAAGGGCTGGACACCGTCGAGGCCAATCTGGAAATGGGCTTTGCCCCGGATCTGCGTCATTACGGCGTTGGTGCCCAAATTCTACGAGATCTGGGTATTCAGGCCTTTAAACTACTCACCAATAACCCCCGGAAAATAAGGGGATTGGACGGGTATGGCCTGCAAATTATCGACCGGGTAGGCATGCCAGCCACACCGCACGCCCACAACCAGCAATACCTTAAAACCAAGCAGCAAAAACTGGGGCACCTCCTCGACTTTCTGCCCTCTGTCTCTCAATCCACGCCACAATCCACCGAAGCCAATTAGAAGGAGATTCCGCCGTATGTCCCCGCAAGTGTTTGAAGGTAAACTGATCGGCACCGGCCTGAAAATTGGCATTGTGGTGTCCCGCTTCAACGATGTGATCACAAAAAACCTGTTGCAAGGCGCGATTGGCGCATTAACCGCTCACGATGTCCCGGAGGATCAAATCAGTGTGGCCTGGGTGCCGGGAGCATTCGAATTGCCTCTGGTCGCCAGCAAAATGGCCCTCTCCGGGCAATTCGACGCGATCATCACGCTGGGTTGCGTGATCCGTGGCGCGACCACCCATTACGATTACGTTTGCAACGAAGCCGCCAAAGGGATTGCCAGGGCCAGCGAAAAGAGCGGCATTCCAGTCATCTTTGGTGTTGTGACCACCGAGACCATTGAACAGGCGATCGAGCGTTCCGGCTGCAAGGCGGGTAACAAAGGCGTTGATGCGGCATTGGCAGCCATTGAAAGTGTCAATCTGCTGAAGCAGCTGAAAGCCGAGCAGGCCATTCTGGCCTGAGCCCACTAAAGATAGCAATCTACACCCGTTGCAGATCTACATCTGGTTGTCTGATCTGTGCTTAATATGGATTGCTTCAACTTTTCGCATCATGTCCTATACGAAAACCGACGAGTAGCGTTACAATATTAAGATGCGCTTCAGTTTGAAAATCTCAACGGTGGCGCACGCAGTAGTGTTGGCCAGCAGATAGAGACGTTCGAGTGAAAGCATCCGTCCCGAATTCCAATCGTGTGAGTCCGATGACCAAACGAACCCGCATCAACAGAGTTCACCCGTCACTCATTTACCGGCAACAGAAGATTCGTCAGCGTCGCCTGGCGGTATTGGCTTTTGTGGCGTTGCTAGTGCTGGTGTTCAGCGGTATGGCCATTTGGGGAGTTTGCCAGACCATTCCACGTTTCATCACTCCCATTAGTCTGGACTCCGCTGACTTTGAGAATTTACTCACCCGTGATTTCGGGTTAAATGAGACACCCAGCCTGTTGTATTACAATACGCTGGATTATGCGCTGATGGACCACAAGCCTTTGGGGAATCTGGAGAGCAAACTGGCTCCCATTCCCTCGGTGGGCGAGGATATGCTGCTGAAAAACCGGTTAAAACAACTGTTTGCCGAGTACCCGGCGGATCGGTTTATCCCGCACCTCTACTTTTACAATCCGCAGGATGGACAGTCGGTGGAAATCAACGGGTACGATCCTGTGCCCGCTGCCAGCGTGATCAAGTTGCCTATTTTGCTGGATTACCTGATGACTGTGGATAAAGGCCTGGTCACTGAAGACACCCCCTTGCTTTACGCCGATTTCCACCGGGCTGGCGGCTCTGGCGATTTACAGTACAAACCGTCCGGGCAGGGCTTGTTCGCCAACGACGTCGCCGGGCAGATGATTCGCATCAGCGACAACACCTGCACCAATATGATGATCTCCCATATGGGTGGGCTGGATGCGGTGAATGAACGCCTGAGCGATCTTGGCCTGTTGAATACACGCATTCGCAATATGTTGCCGGATCTGGAAGGTACCAACACCATTTCTCCTTACGAAATGGTGACCATCATGAACAATATCGATCACGGCCCCATTATCTCTGAACTGTCGCGGCAAAACGGACTGGATATTCTCAAGAGTACGCACAACCGGCATCTGTTGGTAGCCCCCTTGCCGCAGGATGTGGTTGTGGCTCACAAGACCGGGGATATTGGTACCGCATTGGGTGATTCTGGCGCAGTCTACTTGCCGGATGGCCGCAAATATTTCATTTCCATGCAGGTGGAGCGCCCTTATAATGACTATACGGCCCGCGATATGGTACAACGCGCTTCTCGTCTGATTTATGACTATGTCAATGCTCAAACCGTGACCGCCGCAACCGCAGGGGTGAGTCCAGCCGGGGCCATTCCTGCCCGTGACGAATCGACGCTGGTTGAGCCATTGCCCGCATCCTCGAACGTGAATTGAACCCCAGGCCCCACGGCAGAATTGCCGCAGGGCTCGTGGTTTAAATTGCACTTTGCAGGAATTAACGGGGTAGAGCGTATCGTTCAGGCAGGCCAAACAGCAGTGCCGAAGCGGTGATGGCCAGGTGAAGCACGTTGTCTGCCATATTCATGGGCATCCCGAAGACCACATGGTTGGGCAACACAAAGCCCAGGATGGTCACGATCCCATAAATGGCAGCAAACGCCAGCGTAGCTCGTCGCGCCAATTCCCACCGGTTACTGAGGCCAGCCCCCAGTAGAACCACCCCGGAGAGTAGGTGAATGATATTGTGTGCCGGATTCACCATAAAGATACCGAACAACAGATGTTCCGGTTCAATGGCAGGCACGAAACCCAGGATCCCAATCACCAGAAAAATAAGCCCCATGACTTTGGCATAATTCAAAATCATCATGATTTCCTCCCAATTATTACGGTGTTCACATCGTTCCAACGGGATTACAGGATAGCTCACAGCGCCCAAGCCTCACCAACAGAAAGGATCAGCGTGTGGGGGAGATTGAGGCGTAATTAATGATAGATGCCTAACAGCATAACAAAATTGCACCCCACCCCATATTCTCCAATCGTCTATAAAAGGCAGCCAACTCGTTGCACATGGGGCATGTTTTCTGCACCAATTACGCGGTGAGCACTTTGATAATACTGATGTCACTGAGGTGCGATTTGCTCAGTATTAAAATCCATTTTTGATTTGGAGCAGTATTCATGTCATTCCTTTGAATCGATTGTTTTGGATTCAGCACCCATGGCCGCGAAATAATTCTGGCAGGCCAAATCCAGCAGGGCTTCTGTCATTCGTGGTAATTCTCGACGATAGGCTGCCGTGTTGAGAATCTGCTCCAGCAGATCGCGCGGCTGGCAGCCTCGAAATGGCCGCTTTCCCCGGTAATGGGTGTTCACCAGATACTCAAACGCGGTCGCCTCAAAGGGGATGTTGTATTTTTGGCACAGCTTTTCAAAGATCTGCCGGAATTCAGCCTGAGTGGGGTCCTTGACATGGATTTTATAGGGGATTCGACGCAGAAAAGCGTCATCCACCAGCGATTTTGGATCGAGGTTGGTGGAAAAGATGATGAGTTCGTCAAAGGGTACAGCAATTTTCTGGCCATTGGGCAATACCAGAAAGTCTACACGTTTTTCCAGCGGCACAATCCAGCGATTCAGCAGATCGATGTGCGAGACACGCTGCCGCCCGAAGTCATCAATCAGAAACACCCCGCCGTTGGCCTTCATCTGCAGGGGGGCCTCCGAGATACGCAAAATCGGATTGTACTTGATTTCCAGTGACTCCATGGTCAGTTCCCCGCCCACCATTACCACCGGGCGACGAATCTCGATCCAGCGTGGATCATATTTGGCGATCAGGGAAGGGATTTCCTGGGACTCGGTGGGCTCATGATTCTGTGGATCGTATAACTGGAGAATCTGACCTTCCACATAGATGGCCTTGGGAATATAAATGTTGTTGCTAAAGCACTGGGCCAGCTTTTCTGCGATCGTGGTCTTGCCGTTACCCGGCTCGCCATACAAAAACAGCCCTCGCCCGGAATTCACTGCCGGACCAATGGTTTCAAACAGGTCGACATCAAAGACCAGATCCTGAAAGGCTTTGCTGAGTACCGCATAATCGGGTTTTTCATTGCGAATCGATTGCGCCTGAATTCCTCGAAGATAATCTTCAAAAGGGACCGGAGCAGCGCCCGCATAGGCCGATATTTCTCGCGCCAGCATCGCCTTTTCCTGGCCGCTTTCCGTGAGCATGTAAATAAAATCGCCCACACCGGAGTTGCTTTTGTGAAACAGAAACAGGCGGTTTTTCAGGTCACACAGTATGGGCTCAACCACCCCAAAATGCAAACAGAGCTCAGCGGCGATGTCCCGCCCGGTCAGAGCACCTTTGGCCAGTAAAACTTTAAAAATCAACTCCTCAATGAGCACCTGGGTGAGACCGGTATCCTCCAGTGTTTTGGCCACGGGGGGCGTAAAGCGTCCGGCGGTTTGATGTATCGCCGGGAAGACTTGGGTCACTTGCTCATGGAAAGACGGTAACGACATATAACATCCTATCATTCAATTCAAATGATTCCATTTAAAATAGCGCTGTCGATACTGATTCAGAGCCTGCCTTGTGTATTTTGATTGAATGCGGCGCAACATCAAGCCCAAGTGTATTGCTCATCATCCGACATCCCAATGAATCTGTTACTCAATATACTTGGGTTGTTATGCCCCATAACGCCAGTTTGAAAACCATTCTTTAAGTGCATGTAACATTCCTAGAGAAACAGGTTTAATGAGGTCTCTGGAATGGGTATATATGCATTAGCCTTTAGGATTCAGCAAGTAGTGAAGTGATGATCAGGCCTGTGGTTTTTAACCCCCTCAGAACTGACGTTGTGGTTTTTATTAAGTATTGAGGAAGCCTTTATGGGAATTTTGATCCGTGTATCCTCCAATGGAGGCGCATTGAACCTGTTAAGCGTGGCGCTGGTTGTACTGGGCCTCAGTGCCTCTGTTTTTGCTATTGACTTGCCAGTTTACTTTAATGCACGCAACCAATTGCAAACTTCTGTGGATGCCGCAGCTTTAGCCGGGGCGGCCAGCTTGCCGGTCAGTACCGCCAAGGCTCAGGCCGATGCCTATCAGGTGGCCGCGTTGAACCCTATTGGCAAAATCAGTATTCAACCTACTGATTTAAGCTATATTTCCACTCAAAGCAAGTTCACCGTCACCGGGAAGGTCGAAGTCCCTACCTTTGTCGGCAAACTACTCTGTGCTTTTTCCGGGAAAATGGGCACCCACTTTGATGATGGAACGGGAACCACCACGGGCGCTACCGGGACTACCAGTACCGGAACTGCCACGGTCAGTACGCAAGGCTGTAACACCATGACGGTGGTGGCCTCTTCCTCTGCAGCACCTGCTGCACGCGACACCATTCTGGTCATTGACACGTCCAGTTCCATGGATGATCTGGGGCACAACCGCCCGCTGGCCGATGTGGAAGCGGCAGCAAACAACTACATCGCCACCATTGCCGCCCTCAACAACACGTCTGTGGATCGCATTGCGCTGGTGACCTTTAACCAGACCGGCACCCTGCAAGTACCCCTTACCGCGCAAACGGATTCTCCCGGTTTTGCCAAGGTAAAAAGCGCCGTGAGTTCCATACGACTTTTCAGCGGGATTGGCTGGAACACGAACTACGAAGCCGGTCTTCATACCGCACTGGATGAAATGCAAAAAAATGGCCGCCAGAATGCGGAAAAAACCATTATCTTCATGACTGACGGAATGCCAAACCTGCCTGCACCGGCCAGTTATTACCTGTATAACAAAAATGAACCCTACCGCAAATGCTCCGATTCGGTGAACAACTCAGCGGTCGTCAAGGCACTTTGTGTGGTCAAAAACGGGCAAAAAGTCTGCCCCACCCTGCCCAACACCGCCATCACCACGAGTATGATTTCCAGTACGGATTTTCAGTGCGCCACCAACTATGTCAATACCATGCAGGAGCTCACCAACTCGCAAACCGATCGGGCCAAAACGATGGATGTGACCATTGATACGATCGTTATCAACGATACCAACAATTACGACAACGCCACGGAAATTCTGCGCCGCATGATCAAGGATGAAACCTGGTCTCCGGATCAGCTGGCCTATATGGCTACTACCACCAAGGGACAGCAATACTCGGCTCTAAACTATGATGCAACGGCCATTAAAAACATCTATCAGGCCATCTCACAAAATATCCGCATCAAGTTAACCGCGCAATAATACCGATTCAGCCTCAAACGATACAGGAGGTCCCCTCGATGTCATCGATCAAAAAACAAGCCGCAAGCCTGGGTCTGATCATTGCACTAGCTGCTTGCCTGACCTGCGGGAACCAGGGCTGGGCGACGGACAACTTGTCCCAAAGCACCACCCTGCATGGGTTTATCCCCACCGGAATTATCAGCAGTGTACTCGATGACATCCCCGAGTGTGAAGATTCCGACGGGGACGGCGAGTGCGACGTCAATCCACCTTCGGAGTAAGCCGAACAAATTCCGCCAGAGCCATTCCGCTCCCCTCAAAGTCTAAAAATCAGGTAAACTGTTTCTGGAGTTAGTTGCATCAAATGCTGCGGGGAACAGGTACTCTGTGTTGAGGTTCTATATCGGTTTGCAAACAAAGCCACTCGGACGGCCCCGCCAGGCCGGGTATCAGGTCATGCAAATCTTTGGGATGATCCTGATAGGCATCATGATGTCTGCTTTGGCCATTGATTTTGGGTATTATTACGCCACCAGCAACACCATTCGCACCGCCGCCGATAGCGCGGCGCTGGCCGCAGTGGGGGAACTGGTGCGAGATAATGCCGGTGTTCCGGCTACCCGGCTCCGGCATGCAAGAATTCAGGCACAGGTTTACCTGCATCAGAATCAGCCCAATTTGGACCTGCAATCGGAAGATCTCGTCTTTGGCTATATCAATCCGGCCAGCAAGACTTACCACCGCAATACCTTTGCCACCCCCACCGCGGATCCGAATTTTGCACAAACCGATGGCTTTAACGCGGTTTGGGTGAAGATACGCAAGACCCTGGATAGCCCCAACGGGCCATTAAAACCCATTGTGGGCAATCTGATCGGCATTCACGGCATGGCCCTGGAAGCCACCTCGGTGGCCCTGGTCGATCAGGCAATTCAGGAAATGAATAAGGCCGGGGTTCGTCCGCTGGCGGCCTGTGAGGCTCATCTGGCCCAGGCCATGCAGGATGGCATTCTGGAAAATAACACGGTACGGTTTTATGGCGACCATGTCACGTTAGACGGGGCGGACAACCTCAGCGCTTGCCCAAACAAGGGAACCGGAAACTGGAGCTTTCTGGATTTAACCGGCTGCGAGAGCGGAAAGCCAGACGCCTCAGTGATGCGGGACTGGATGGGTGGCGGCTATAGCGGCACTGTTCAGTCGCAGCAATGCCACAACACCCGATCCGGAGAGTTTATCACCAGTTTGGGGGAAAGCATGAACAGCCTGATCGCCCGTCGATTAGTCTTTCCCATTCCGCTCTACCGGAGCTGGAGCGGGAGTGGTACCACAGGACAAGTTATGGTCACGGGGTTTACCGGATTTCAAATTACCGGATACAACAATAATCGGGGCGCAGACAGTTACATTGAAGGTCATTTTGCCCGCTATATCTGTAAACAGGGTTGCCACTCCCGTACAACAGCAAGCAGTACAGTCCCCGGCTCCGTCGTCAAATTGCGTCTGGCCTCGCGCTCCTAGCTAAAGCACGATCAGGCTTGTTGAATCAATTTGAACGGTTGCGAGCTGTCTAGTGACTCCGACGGCAAAGGACATGATAGATGGCTTTGGCCACCGGCACGCCATCCAGAATGTATTCGGCGGACAATTCGCCTTCCAGTGTCTGGTCGTCTACATAAGACACCATCAGACTCTCGTTGCGCTTCCAGAGGGTATTGGTTTCGTAGTGATAACTGGTATTGATAATCGTCATGCTGCCATAAATCCGCTCCGGTAACTCGGAAATGCGGAAGAGACGAACCCGTTCGGATTCGATGTTGATGCCAAAGTTATCATAGAGCACTTCGACCAGACTGCCGGTTTCCATCCAGTCGCCACAGAATTTCGTGGCATCGAAAGGAGTGGTCAGCGAAGCAATGCGCTCTTCCATCTGCTGAACATGATGTTTCATCATGTCATTGCGCTGCTTTTCCTGCTGAACTTCCTCCTGCCTGGCCTGAATCATTTTTTCGCTGTCCAGCAGTTGCTTGTGCAGGCGTGATTTTTCTTCCAGCAATTTGAACTTTTCGTTCTCATTCTGATTCTTGCGCAGTTCATTAATCTGCCCGGCCATCTCTCTCACCTTGTTATGAAACAGGCTGTTGGCACTGTAAAGGTGAGAGTTCAGCTTTTCGGTTTCCAGTAATTTTTTGTAGAGCTGATCTTTTTCACGGTTCAGGCGGTTGACCAGATTGATCACGTTGGCCGCACCGTCTCCCAACTGATCACCACGCAAATTGGGGCGCTTTGGAATGGCCGCATAAGGACTTTTATTCAAAGTTTTGGCGGAAGCCACAGGGGCAGATGGTTGTTGCGACTGTGGCGCCTGCGGTTGGGTAAAACCGGCGGGTCGTTGCGAGACCGAATTCACCGAAGGCACTTCAGGCATTGATGGATTCGGAGACAGAGGCGGCGCAAGAGGTATGCTATCCAGCGCAGGGCCACCCACTGAAGCCATTACAGGAACCGGGGATGCTATCTGAGGACGAGACGCCTCGATAGGGGGCAGGTTGATGATTTCCAAAATCTCAGTAATGGTTCTGCCCAGCGCCAGGTGCTTTTTAATATTTTTAAAAAGATTCACATGGTGGGGACTGTATTGCTTACGGCCGTACTCGTCTACTGGAATTTCCAGTTGAAGGGCTTTTTCCCAGTCCAACAGGTCAGATTCCTGAATATCGTATTTTTTCAAGGCTTCCAGAGCGGTATCTACGGTATACAAAGGCAGGCTCCCCATTAAATGCTGTGCTCCCACTATCCTATTATAAGGGAATTCGCCCTTCTGTAAATGTTACACGCGTAACATCATACAAACAGAGGAAGCAGATCCCTGAAAGGGGAAGTGAGCGTTACTTGATTGGGTTGATAAACGTGTTATTGACATCATTAATCAGGATAAAGCCGATCAGGGCCAGCATGCCCAGAAAGCCAAGCTGGGTGACTTTTTCCCGAAAATTCTGATTCACCGGTGAACCTTTGAGCGCCTCAATCAGCAGGAAAAAGACGTGTCCCCCGTCCAGCGCGGGAATCGGTAGCAGGTTCATCACCGCGAGAATGATACTGATAATCGAGGTCAGCATCAGGCCAGTTTGAATGCCGTTCTGATTGATCAGTTCGGCCCCCTGGTCCACGATACGAATGGGGCCAGCAAGCTCGTTGAGGGCCATTTTACCTGAAAACAACTTTCCGAAAGCCTCAAATTGCTTTTCAATGACATTGCCGAGAAAGGAGGTAGTTCTACTGGCCCCATCCAGCGGATCGCTAATGGGGTCGTACTTCTGGATTGCAGCCAGTTTAATACCTACCCTGCCTTCAGCGTTGGGAGTGATCTGCAGCGTTTCCACTTTCCCTTTTCGTTGAACAAGCAAGGGAATCTGCTGGTTTTTATAAGCTTTAAACAAGCCCTGGACTTGTTTTGCCATCGATTCATAATTTTTGCCTGCCACGGTAACGTTGGCCACCTGCTTGATTTCATCGCCTTTTTCAAGGCCTGCGAGAGCAGCGGGAGCGCTGGCGCTCAATACATCACCCACGAGGACTTTCTTTTCAGCTTCTGTGGTGGGATAACCCCAATTCATAAACACAAAAAACAACAGCACCCAGCCCAAAATGGCATTGACAGTGACGCCAGCCAGCATGACGGCCAAACGCGCGCCCAAGCTGGCATTTTCAAACCGCTCCGGGGATTCCGGGGGCAGCGGGTTTTCCGGATCATCATCCGGGAAGGCCACATAGCCACCAAAAAGACAGGCGTGGATACAGTATTCGACATCACCAATTTTTTTGGACCAGAGGGTCGGTCCAAAGGGCAGGCCAAAGCCAAACCGTTCCACTTTAATGCCACAACGCCGGGCAACCAGAAAATGGCCCATTTCGTGAGCAATAATCAGGACGCTGATAAAAATCAGCATGGTCAGGATGGAACCAATCCGGGACAGATCGGGAATTGCCATCATTTCATAGAACATGGTCCAAGCGCCTCATTTCAAATGGAGGTATGCATTTTCAGAATAGATCCACACACCTTGCCCTATTCTAGCAAAGCATTGCCATAGTCCCAAACCCTTTTAAGAATTCACGAACGGATTATCCCCCGCTTCAAGCGCGAGGCCAAATCATTGACCACCCCAAAGGGCATCCAGCAAGCGCTGAATCACCCAGGCACTCGCGGCAAAACTGATGGCCATCGTGATCATGCCAGAATGCCAGAGTCGAGGCCAAAAGCCCGGATAGGCATGCGGCCTCAGGCGATATTGCTCCAATAACTCACGCCCCGCTTTCAAGCCACTTTCCAGTTGGGCATCCGTTGGAACCTGGGTGGTAAAGTGCGTCTGTAGCCAAATGCCTACACGTTGCCAGTTCTTCCAGACCAGAGCCAGCCCTCCCAGGCCATAGAGCCATTGTCCCAGTGGATTCATGGCGTGACCGCTGGTATACAGAAACAGTCCCACCAACTGCAGTCCGGCTAACAGCACCATTAAATTGGTCCCACAGCGAGGATGCGCGCGGGATTGTTGTCGGACTACCGGCAAGGTCACAGGGAGATCTCGCTCAATGGCGTTGATGGTCATATGTTCTGCCGCATGAAGCCCGGACATGGGGGACAGGCGAAGAAGCATCAGCAGGGTACACAACATCAATCCCGTATCTATAGTTAACTGGAGTCCCTCTCCCATGTGGGCCAACACGGGAAATACAGCCGTCAGGGCGCTATAAACAACCAAAATCCAGAGATCCAGAACATGCGCCACCACCCCGAAGAGCAATCCGGTGGCAATCAATCCCTGCCATCCGGCCCCGGCAGTATAGGCGCCCGAGGTCATGTAAACCCCCAAGGGGGTGGCTAACCCACCAATACGCACGGGGCGTGGATGACCGCTCATAAAATCAATCAGGCGCTGACGACTGGCGCAGAATCCGGTATAACGCCCTTGAAAATCCACCAGCGGTATATAAGCACAAGGGTGCTGGGCAAAATGCATCTGAGCATGGGCAAGTGTGCTTCCGGCTACCAGCCTGGGGAAATCCGAGAGCAGTTGGCCAATGGGAACTTCAGGATCGGGTTCAGCCGACATGGCCAGCACTCCTATCAGTCGTTTTCGGGCATCCACCACCGGCTGAATGGGGAATCCATCGCAGGGTTGGCCCGACTTGGCGAGCGTTCCGGGCTTGCGAACCGCGCGAACCGGTTCACCCAGAACAGAAACAGGCAAATCGGCGTATAATGCAGTCGCTGTGGCGAAAGGCTCAGTCGAGCTCATCAGGGATGACATCCTAACGGAAAATCCAAAGAGGAGCCCCGGCATGACACTGAAACCGGCAAACTGGACCAGATTCAGTGCATCACGGGCGATACCTCATTATAGGGCCTTTTTCAGAAACAGCTATCTCAAGGCGAACGATACGTTCAAAGCTGCATTATTCAGCGCGCTGACTTCCCTAACCCACTTTCAGGTTGGCATCCGCAATCAGCCGATTAAAATAGCTCATATGCCGCGGTGGTCCTTCCACACGAATGTTGAAGGCCTGAATCTCGTGATTTTCTGCGTAAATGGGATCAATGGCACTGATGGCGACCTTTTGCACTTTTTGAACATATTTGTTCAGCAAGCCAATTTTCGGGCTCACCCGCAAATGCTCGGTCACAAAATGATCTGGTACGTTAACTTCCATGGGTCACACACCTATTGACTGTGGTTTTTGGGTCACTAGACTGGGCTACACACTGCATCGTTTTTGAATTTATGGTCTTACATCGGTTTTCGGCAAGTCAGCAGAATCAATCAGTTGTGCTGAGGATTGCCAGGATTTAAATGGATAGGGTCGAAAAATGGGATGAAAATTGGGAAATTTAAAATAACCAACTAACCGGTATCATGCTTACATCGTATAAATTTGGGTGCTTAAACCTAGTAAAAAGTAATAACCATTCCCTTGGGCTTGGGGTTTTCATTACTACTACTAACAATAGCAGTTCAAGCCTCTGCATACATTATACTAACAGACGATTTTTTGGGTTTATCTTGTTACAAAACGAAACGCAATGTTACATAACTTTGTGCATGAACCGATGTGACCCGGATAGATCAGGGCAGCACCATCCAGAAAAAGAGAACACCCACCCAACAACAGCGGGCGGGTGTTCTCGTTGACCAGAAAAGCTGGAAATCAAACGGCCAATGGGGCGTTCAGTTTTTCCCAATCTGCCTTAAAGGCTGCCATCCCTTTTTCCGTTAGGGGATGGTCGTACATTTGCTTCAGCACCTTGAAGGGAATGGTGGAAATATCAGCACCGGCGGCGGCGGCCTGTGTCACGTGTAACGGATGACGAATGCTGGCAGCCAGAATCTGGCTATCGAACCCATGCAGGCGCATCAGGTCCACCGATTCGGCAATGATCTGCATGCCGTCAAACCCAATATCATCCAGACGTCCCACAAAGGAACTGATCAGCGTTGCTCCTGCGTTGGCAGCCAGAAGCACCTGATTAGTGGAGAACACCAGGGTAACGTTGGTCGGGATATTGTTCTGACTGAACCATTTCACCGCCTTCATCCCTTCCAGACAGAAGGGCACCTTGACGTAGATATTATGCGCCCAGGTTGCAAATTCCTTGCCCTCGGCGATCATGCCTTCGGCGGTTTCGCTCACCACCTCCATACTCACCGGACCCTCTGGCACCAGTGCGCAGATTTCGCGAATGACGCCTTTGACATCCCCGCTACCATTCTTGGCCAGAAGGGTGGGGTTGGTGGTCACCCCGGAAATCACACCCCAGGAAGCGGCTTCCCGGATTTCTTTCAAATCGGCTGTATCAACAAATAGTTTCATCGTGGCTGGGTCCCTGTTCTCTACTGAAAATTCTGAGTACGGAATGGATTGTCCAAGGCATTCAAAGGGGCAAGAAACCGGAAACACCCCCAAACTGACCGTTCAGGCGGCCAGTGTTTGCAGGACATAGCATACCCCAATCCTGCAGCCCTGCAAAGCCTACACCCACTCTTAAAATGGAGATTGCCGTTCATCAGGCAGAGCGCAGATGGAACCATGCAAAGCCAGTATAAAATATCACCCGGTACCTATTGTCCGGTTAAAAAACAATCAATTGGGCTAGTGTATCAGGAGGATGCCAGAAAGCACGTTCCCGCGGACAATGGAAAGGTGTTCAAACGCATTCAGCCGCCTGAATGGTCGCGCTTGAACGATTGGGATTTCAAGGGAAGTGAGGGATGCATGCTCCGATTTCGTCACATGGGCTGGTTATTGCTGACCTGTCTCTGGCTTTGCAACGTGAGCATAGCCCCTGCCCTCGACGTGAGCCTGTCTTCCACTAACGATGTAGGGGAAGCGACCCAGTTCTTCAAAGAAGTGGCGTTGAAATCCAAAAATCCGGTCATCGCACAAATGGCCCGAGACAGCCTGTTACAACTGCAAACCATCAAAACGGTTCCCGTCAGTTCAAAACATCAGGCCACCGCCGAAGTGGCGCTACTACCCCAGTACGATCATACCTTTGTGGTGCCTGCCACCGTCAATCGGCAGTACCTAGCCACCTTTCTCATCGATACCGGAGCCAGCTATACCGTTATTACGCCCAAAATGGCCAAAACCCTTGGCATTACAATCAGCGCAGATAGCCCGACTGTACCCGTTACAACAGCCAATGGCATCTTGCACGCGCCGGTCGTTCGACTTAAGCATGTTTCACTGGGGGGCTTACAAGTAGATAACGTTGATGCCGTGGTGACCGAACTGGGGGACTCGCCTCAACTGTCCGGTCTTCTCGGCATGAGCTTTTTTCAGGGGATGGATCTTTCCTTCAAGCAGGATCGTCTGGTCATTAGTCATTAGTTTCAAATAACACTTATCCATGAACAGCTTCAACCTGTCAGGCTTTCATTACCAAGACAGTGGATACTGATTGTGGTAAAAACCTGAAAAAACGACAGGGAAACAGTGTCCGCTCAGCTGAACAGTATAAATCTTGTCCCCAAAAGTGTCGGCAAGAACATGTACAATCGTGCAAAAAAAATAATTATAACCATATGTTCATGCAGGGCTAAGTTTATATGGTCAAAACATCTCTTTTATAGTTAAATTATGCAATAGATTATGTTTAACTCATTCGCCACAGAAATTAAAACTCAACACATCCTGATCATTGAGGATAGCCCCTCCCAGAGGCTATCTGTTCGGGATTATTTGGGCATTGATGATGAAATCAGCTATAAGATTGAAGTCCAGTCAGCGCACTCAGATATTCTGGATAAACTTCAGGACCATCCTGCTGATTGTTTGATTCTGGATATAGAGTCCATTGCCGATGCAGCAGCCTTCTGGCAGACCCAGTGGCAGGAACTAGGATTATCGAAACGGATGGCGCTGGTTGTACTGGCCAACCCGTTACATCGGGACACCATTCACACATGGCTCCATGCAGGCGCTATCGACTGGATCGATACATCGGCATTGTCACCGGTCTATGTGCAACATGTGGTACGCTCTGCACTGGAAAAACACGTGTTGCTGAGGGAACGTGAGGTTTCTCAGCAAAATCAGGAAATTGCTACTCGACAACTGGATAATCTGAATCGATTAATTCTGGAACGGGAGGCGTTGTTTCGGCGCATAGCGGATTCTTCCCCATCAGGTTGGTGGATTACAGACCCCGAGGGCAAAATTACCTTTGTCAATCAAGCCTGGAAAAGCATAACCGGCCTGAATGAGACAGACAGTCTAGGGACTGCCTGGAAACAATTGATCCATCCCGAGCAACAGCAATCCATGATGGAACTATGGCAGCAAACCACAGAACGCAAGCAATGCATCGAGACCCACTGCCGACTCCGGTTTCAGGATGGCTATTATCACTGGTGTCTTATCAAGGCTCTGCCGTGGTTTTTAAGTACCGGAGAATTCGCAGGCTACAACGTCTTCATTCTGGACGTCAACGAGCGAATTGAAATTGAGCAAGCGTTAAAAGCCAATGAAACCCGTTGGCACATGTTGGCCAACCTGATGCCTGCGATGGTCTGGATAGCGGACCTGAATGGCTCGGTTGAATTCTATAATGAGCAATCCTATCGCTATACCGGTTTGAGTAAAGCAGAAGCGCTTGGGAGCGGATGGAAGCAAGTGCTCCATCCCGAAGATCTGCCACGTTTCAATGAAACCTGGCAAAAGGCCTATCAGCAGCAAGCCGCCTATGAAATTGAGCTTCGGTATCGCCGCTACGATGGGGAGTATCGTTGGTTCATCACGCGCGCCGTCCCTCGGTTTTCGGAACAGGGCGAATTATTGCAGTATTATGGCACCAGTATTGATGTTCATGATCGCCATTTGGCGGAAGACGCCCTGCGGCAGAGCGAGCAACACTTGCGCCGATTACTGGAATCCAACCTGATTGGGATTTTTACCTGGCGTCTGGATGGCCAGATTCTGGATTGCAACGAAGCCTTTCTGGAAATTGTGGGAGCAACTCGAAAACAGCTCGACGCCGGACAGTTGAACTGGCAAACACTGACCCCGCCCCAATGGGTGGCGAATGACCAGATTCCCCTCAGCCAGCTGAGTAACACCGGTATTTGCGAACCCTTCGAAAAACAATACCTCTTGCCTGATGGTGCTCTGGTCGATGTACTCATCAAGGCGGCCATGCTGGATGGTTCATCAGAGGAAGGGGTAGCCTTCGTCATGGACATAACCGAACGCAAGAAGAGTGAGCAGCAACTGGCCAGTCATGGTCGTCAACAGGAAGTCATTGCCCAACTCAGCCAGGTTGGTCTGGAGAACGTTGATCTACACGAATTTATGCAACTCACCCTGCACGTCCTCACAGAGACACTCGGACATCCCTTCAGTAAAGTGATTCGGCTCCAGCCTGACAATCAATCCTTTAAGCTAGAGGTTAGCACCGGTTGGCCCCTGGAACTTCAGAGTCTCCTGAATCCTGATCAGCAAACTGATGAGTTGATGAAATTTCTGCTGAATCAAAACCAGCCCTTTGTGTATTCCAGCCACTTAAATGAGTGTTATTTCAGCAAGAATCCTGCACTCTCTCGACTCGGTATCCGGAGCGGCATTTCAGTCAGCATATCCATCAAGGGCAAGCCTTGGGGGATTCTCACAGCCTATACTCAATCAGATCACACCTATAACGACAGTGATATTAACTTTGTACAGGGTGTTGTGAATATTCTGGCGTCATTCATTGAACGTCGGGAAGCCTTTGAGGCACTTCGCAGGAGCGAAAGCAACCTGAAACGGCTCATTGATTCCAATATCATTGGCATCATCTATTGGGATTTAAACGGAAGCATTATCAACTGCAACGACGCTTTTCTGGAGATGCTGGGCTATACGCGCTTGGACCTGACATCAGGGCATCTTAACTGGCAACATTTAACCCCGCCGGAATGGCAACGTATTGATGAAGAAGGGGTCCAGGCCATTCATAGAACAGGTACTGTGCAACCCATGCAAAAGCAGTACTTCCACAAGAATGGTCACCGGGTGGATGTGATTCTGGGTGGTTATCGCTTTGAAGGCTCTGAAATGCAAGGCATATCTTATGTCCTGGATATTAGCCGCCAAAAACAGGTTGAACGAGATCTTCAGGCCAGCGAGGCTCGATTCCGGCAAGTGCTTGAATCGAACATGATCGGTATTGTCTTCAGTCGGTTAGATGGCACTATCCTGAATGCCAACGACGCCTTTCTGCAGATGATAGGGTATACACAGTCTGATTTAGAACAACATCAACTGAACTGGCGATCGTTAACCTCCCCTGAATATGTTGATGTAGACATTGATATTGCCAATACGCTCGCAGTGGGGAAAAATGCCCCTCTGCATGAGAAGCAATACATTCACAGGACAGGGCACCGGGTGGACGTTATCCTGGGGGTCGGTAAACTGTCGGATGAACCTGCTGAATTTGTGGCATTTGTACTGGACGTTTCCGAGAAAAAGCAAATCGAACGCGCCTTGGCCGAAAGCGAAGAGCGATTTCGCTCCATGGCGGATGCATCTCCGATTATGATTATGCTGTGCGATCATCAGGATAAACTGGTTTACTACAATCAAGCCATGACAGAATTTACAGGCAAAACACTGGAAGAGGCCAAACAGCATGGTTGGGAATCTGCCTTACTGGCTGAAGATCTGAGTTCATTTCTGGAAATGCGAAAACTGGCGTCGGTAAAACGGCAAGTCGAACGACAAGAGCTCCGCATGATTGGTCACGATGGCCATCCACGCTGGATTTTAATGTCCTGCGTAGCCCGATATACCGACAATTCATACATCGGTTCAATGTGCTCCATGATTGACATTCACGACCGTAAGGTCATGGAAATTGAATTAAGATGTGCCAAAGAGCAGGCGGAAACGGCCAATCGCAAGAAGAGCGAATTTCTGGCCATGATGTCTCATGAATTAAGAACCCCATTAAACGCCATTATCGGCTATTCCCGGATGATTGAAAATGGTATGGCGGGCCCTATCGTAGAACGTCAACGTCAGTATCTGCAAAATGTGGGAATTAGTGGACATCACTTACTGAACCTGATCAACGACCTTCTGGATGTTTCCAAGGTTGAAGCGGGCAAAATGCAGCTGGATCTGTGTCGATTCTCTCTGGCTCCCCTGGTGACTGAAGTAAAACGGATGATGCAAGAACTGGCGAAACAACATGAATTATCCTTGTATTTTGAAACTGATCCGGAACTGGATGAGATTGAAGCAGACCCAGGGCGCTTCCGGCAAATATTATTAAATTTAATCAGTAACGCGATTA
Source organism: Vampirovibrio chlorellavorus (assembly GCA_903866275.1). Taxonomy (GTDB): domain Bacteria; phylum Cyanobacteriota; class Vampirovibrionia; order Vampirovibrionales; family Vampirovibrionaceae; genus Vampirovibrio; species Vampirovibrio chlorellavorus_D. Next base: position 58,593 of record CAIPMU010000004.1, read on the forward strand.
AATTTAATAAGCCGCATGGTTCAGTTTGGGTTCGTCTGACTCGCGCAGCAAACGAACAAACTTTAATTGGAGAAGTGAAGGATACAGGCATTGGATTGCCCGAAGCCAAGCTCCCGGAGCTGTTTAAAAAATTCTATCAAGTGGATAATTCTGCTGCAAGACAGCATGAGGGGACTGGTCTCGGATTGGCTCTTACAAAAGACTTGATTGAACTTCATCGTGGTGAGATATTAGTGGAAAGCACAGAGGGCCTTGGCACAACCTTTCGATTTCATATTCCACTGAATTTAATCTCAAAATATCCGCCAGTGGAGCAATCGACAACCGTGACTCAGGAGTAGTTCTTTATGGCCAATAAATCAACAATACTGCTTATTGAAGATAATCAATTTAATATGGCAATGGCCAGAGATCTACTTCATCTGGCTGGATTCGACACAATTGAAGCTGAAGATGCGGATAGGGGTCTACAGCTGGCGAAAGCCCTTCACCCGGATTTGATTTTAATGGATATGCATTTGCCAGTACTGGATGGTTATGAAGCTACCCGGCGAATTAAAACCATGCCTGAAACTGAAAAAATTCCGGTTGTCGCCTTCACCGCCCTCGCGATGGAGGATGAACAGCAGAAGGCTTTTCAAAGCGGCTGCAGTGGCCTCATTAGCAAGCCCATTGATGTTGATACATTTGCTCAGAGTGTTGCCAGCTACTTGCTAGCGGATATGTCTGGTCGATTAAAAATCGGCAAGGATACATTAAAATCAGAAAGTCAGTCATCGAGCGAGCCAAGATCTCAGGCCTGCGAGGCCCATGATTTGCAGCAGAATGATCTGTCAGAAAGAAACGCTCACCTTCTTCAGGAACGTGAGCGGGATCTGGAGACGTTTTTATATCGGGTTTCGCACGATTTGCAGTCTCCCCTGCGTAAGATTCGCCAATTCAGTAAATTTTTGAAAGAGGGCGCCAAGACGGAATTAACCGCTGAAAACTATCAACTGCTCGTTGCTCTGGATCGTTCGGCAGAACAGATGTATGACTTATTATCCGATCTGCTGCAACTGGCCCGTATTCAATCCGCGGAGACAAATCCTGGGAACTTTAAACTAATTCAGGCAGTCCAGGCAGCCATGCAAATCAATCTCTCCGCCATTGAAGCCCTAGAGGCCCAATTTGATCTCAATCAGCTAGATCCCGAGCTATCGATTGAAGGCAATTACGGGCAATGGGTTCAGCTGTTCAGCCAGCTATTCCAAAATTCACTGAAATTCCATGCCCCGAATAATAGACCGTACATTGCACTAGAAAGTCACTCCCTTGCGAATCATCCACACTGGATTTCCTTAAGTATTCGAGACAACGGCATTGGTTTACGGCAGGATCAGGCAGATAAGATTTTTGAACCCATGCAGCGCCTACACGGCGTATCTAAATACAGTGGTACAGGACTTGGGCTGGCCATCGTGAAAAAAATTGTGGATGTGCATCACGGCAGTATCCGGGTTGTCAGCCAGCCAGAACAAGGTGCAACCTTTGTGGTGGAGGTTCCGCTCAAAACCGAGAACGCAATCCCATCTATTCCTTGCCAAGTTTAAACCACATCCGGGTATAGGCTATTGTTCAAAAATCCAGATTACTTGAAATCTGGAGGAGCATCCTACTCTGCAGGTAAGCTATTACCATCATCTTTCTCTTCTTCCAGAACCTTTAGAGCCTCCAGTAGAACCGGAGCCCCAAACTCATCAATAGCCTTCCAGGCCTTGAGGCGGTTCGTGGATAAGTGCACATGCTCGGATTTACCGAGACGCTCCAGCATATCGTCAGACAAGGCGCGATTGGCACGCTTGTATGCCCGGTACTGGGCTGGGTCGATACCAGCCTCCAGGAGTATGCGATGCTTTTTGAGCCCTTTGATGCGTTCTATTTCCAGAAACAGGGCTTCTATCCTGTCAAACAAAGTCATAGTTTGTCGAAGGACCTTCTCTCTTTGATTACTGTTGCAAATTGGGGGTAATGTACATTTTTATTATGGTCTACTCTGAAGAGAAAAACGAGGTCAGCACTGGACAGGATAACTATGTCCCTCCCTTTCACCCTGCACCATCTCGATTTACAAGTTTTAGTTTCCAATAATGCAAAGTCACATAGTTGTTTTGGCTACAGAACTTAGGGTAATCCCAAGTCAATTGGAGATAAAATACCATTTCAAATGTATTAAACTTAAAAAACAAAATCAAAAAAGTCTATTAGCCACATAGGGAATAGAAAAAAATATGAAATGAGATAACAATACCCCCGAAAAGCACATTAAATTGCAAAATTGTCATTTTCCAACCATCACCAAATTAATATTCACACCGTAAAGTCCCTGTAGCGCTTGAATGATAGCGAACAGAACCTGATACAATTTTTTAGTGGAAAGTCTGGTTTATCAAATATTGGCACTAAAAAGGTCAAATCTGGTTGATTTGACCTTTTTGGTTTTATGAAAAAAAGTGGCGCTTATTTTTCTAGGGTTGAGGTGGTAGAACGCTGGTTTTATTGCCTTCTGCAATTTCTTTCAGCATTTGAACCACCACATCACCGGCCTGTAGTTTACCGTCGCTGATGCGATCCAATAGCGCCTGAGCGATGGTTGCATCGACCCCGGAACGCTCCAGCAAGCCTTTGGCCTCCTGCTCGGAAGCACCCGCAGGTCTACCAGATGCCAGCAGTCGAGTATATTCACGCAGCGCCAGACTCAGAATTTCCTGAGTGACGGAGCTGTAGGTTTTGGCGAGAAACATTTTGCTTTGTCCCAGGGCCAGCATCAACGGGGGAACCTGATTGTTCACCGGTTCGTTAAACACGGGCCGGTTCTGCTGGAAAAGCCCGTTCAGGTCGCTCAAGAGATTGATGGGGCCACCGGGAGGAGTCGGAACATCCGGCGGAACGATAGGCCCGCCACCATCCGAGCAACCCGTGGCACAAAAGCCAACATGGGTAAAGTCGTAAACGCCAATATCACCGTGATTACCGTCATCTCCGTTAGAGGCATTCCCGAGGGTCTGCGAGAAGCCATGACCCGCGAGGCCACCGAGGCCACCTTCCTGAGACAGTAATCCCACCGGACCGGTCACAGGGGCGCTACCGCCAGTAAAGTCGATGTTGCCACCGTCACTGCCATTGCCACCATCAGCGCCAAAGGCCCATGAATGTTGAGCTGCGGTATTGGTGGCAATCGCATCGCCGCCATTCCCGCCATTACCACCAATAGAAAAGATAGAACCGTTGTTGTGGAAGACGGTGCCATACTGGAAGTCAATATTGCCGCCGTCGCCACCGTTACCACCATCCTTACCCACAGCATTTTCCTCGACGTGTGAGGAAGGTGTTGTTGTAACGGACGTCGTACTGTATGTGGTGGGTGCATCCGGATTGTGCACAGTGGACGGCTGACCATCGGTGGTGGGCGCATCCGGGTTGGGCAAAGTAGACAGCTCACCATAAGTGGTGGGGGCATCGCCACCCTGACCACCGTTATTGGCGATTGTGCCATTGTTTTCGATGCCACACTTGGCGGTTAGAGAAATATAGCCACCATCGCCGCCGTTACCACCGTCATCGGTGCCACCTTCACCATCTGCGCCGGTCTGGCCGTTTCCGCCGTTGGTCACAATCGCACCGTCATTTCCGAGACGAATCCAGCCGTCGTAATTGTTCACACGCAGACTGGCATCCCGAGCGACCAGATTGGCCTGATGATCACTCATAAAACTGGCGCTGCTCAATAGGGCACTATCCACCGCAGTGGAGTCGCCTTTTGCCAGGAGGGTAATTGTGCCGCCATCACTGCCGTTGCCGCTCGGCGTGGTGGCATTCACCCCGTTGGCCACCAGAATGCCTTCCAGATTGATCAGGCCGCCTTCAATGCGAATCAGGGTGGTGTCGTAGTTGCCCACAATTTTACCGCTGGCATCCACAATTGAGCCTGGCTGGAAATCGAATACCCCATGGCTGCTGGCGTTGCCCAACTCGATAATACCGCCGCTGCCGCCGTGTCCTTGGGCGGTAATAGAACCGGCAGGGCCCAAGGTCATCGCGCCGACGTTAAACTGAATATGGCCGCCATTGATCCCGCTGGCGTAAACTTGACCGTTTTGATAAAGATACGCGGCATCTACGGAAATGTGCCCACCGTTCCCAATATAGGCGCCACCACTGGATAGTGCGTCTGCATCGATCTTTCCATCAATACGAACCACCTGTCCGGGGGCGGAAAAATGCAGCCAGCCACCATTCCCGGTTAGGCTCCCGGTGGGGTCGGCGCTGTTGCTCACTTCCCGGCCAATCACCGTTGTGCTGGGTCCAATATATAGCCCGGTGCCTGCGGTGTTGGTAAAGGTGGTCTTATCGCCGGGGGTGTTGTAGTAAGTACCGCCGGCTACATTTTGGCCATTATTGGTGGAGTTCACATCACCGGGGTTGGCCAGGACAAGCCCCGAAGAGGCCAGTAAACTAACACTGATTGCCAATGAGGCAGGAGCCAACAAGCGTTTTAAAGATTGACGTGTGAGCATGGGGGTGAAATAACCTCCTAAATGAAAGTAAAAGTAAGCTTCAAACGGTAAATAACTTCTAAAAAGCCAATGTGAACAGGATTTGGAGTCGTTGGATCTGACTAGAAAGATGACTCAGCCAAGGAAAATCTCAAGCGGCACTCTAACGTGATATATACTCTTCGCTGTTTGTGAACCTCAACATGTTTGCTGGATACTCTACCCTAAAGGTGCAAAAAAATCTAAAATTGCCTCGTCCACAAACAATCTTTTTCATGGGGTCAGTCTGCTGGCCCAAAGAAGCGGCATGAGTTGGCGCACGTCGCCCCTGGCATGCCTGTGTTTAAGGGCAACTCCTCCAGGACTCTTCTTTAAATCTCTCATCGTCAACCCGGCAGATTTCAGAAAAATTACTGTTGAGTGTGGACTCACTCATGCTATTTCTGGTATGACTTTACAAGAATTTGGTTTCACAAGCAGAGATCTTGTATTTATTAGTTTATAAGAACAACTAACAGTAGTACAATATCAGTAAGAGGCAAGAAATTTAGAAATCAGGTCTGACTGTCACGCGACGACCACTAGAACCTTCATATTCAGTTTAAAAGTTCAGACAGCCAGAACCCTATTCCCCAAACCCAGGATTCTCAGGGGCAACAATCTCGGAGTCGCACCGCTTTACCGTTTTATCAACGCCATAGGTAGATGATTATTCTTATGAAACGATTGACACGCTCACCGAATGTTTCGCTGTCGGCCTTGCTTGGGCTTGGCATTGGTCTGGGTCTTACTATTGGAATCTCCAGCCCGAGCTGGTCCCAGGTGATCCCCACACAGGCCAACCCCGGCTTACTGACGCCGAACCCCAGCAACATGCCCCTGAACGACCAGCTGAAACAGCAAGATAAAAGTCTGGTCCCGACGGATATTCAGGGCGAAGTCAAGCTGGATGTTCCGGAACCCCCGACCATTGTGGAAGTGGAAGGCAACCAGTTTCATGTGATTAAAATTGAAGTGCAAGGCAACACCCTGATTGATGCCAAAGTACTGAACCCGGTAGTGGCCCCCTTTGAAGGCAAGGATCTCACCCTGAACGATCTGGGGCAGGCTGTGGAAAAGATCAATGAGCTGTATCGCAAGCGCGGTTTCCTCACCAGCATTGCCTACATTCCGCCGCAGGATATTTCCCAGGGCAATGTGGTCATTCGGGTGCTGGAAGGTCAGGTTGGTAATATTTCCGTGGCGGGTAACAAGTTTTACCGTACTGGCATTCTGGCCCGCTATCTGGATCAGGGAACCGGCGATCCCCTGAACATTCCCCAACTTGAAAAAAACCTGCGTCGCATTAACCGTCAAGGCGATTTCCGGGTTCGTGCCACCCTGTCTCCCAACGATACACCCGGCAAGACCAACATCAAGCTGGATGTGGAAGAACGCCAGCCCTGGCAAATTGGCCTGATCGCCGATAATCAGGGCCGACCTACGATTGGTACCCAGCGCTGGGGCACCGAGTTGATCAACCGGAACGTCAGCGGTATTGGTGACCGCTTTACCGCTCGCTGGATCGGTGCCGCAGGCACACAGGCGGCTCTTGCCTCCTATTTTGTGCCGCTCAATCGGTATGGCACCGAACTGGGCACCACGTTCGGATTCAGCCATGTCAACGTGGATCTCAAGGGCGGAAATCACGGCAACCTGATTGCCGGGGAAGCCATCAACTATGGCCTCATCCTGTCCCAGCCACTTAATCGGGAACACACATTTGTGGCGGATACCGGGCTGAACTTCCGCCGGGTCTCCTCCTGGCTGAACGGAAACCGGGACAGTGTGCAAGATGATATTCGCTCGCTGCAATTCGGTCTGAACTTTGACAAGTTTGACCGCTATGGCCGAACATTCGCCCGCGCGCAAACGTCGATGGGAACCACCTGGTTCGGTGGTAACCGTCAGTTCTGGAAAGCGCAAACCACGGTGAACCGGATTGTCCGCCTGCCCAAAAACAACTTCCTGCTTCTGAGAAGCTATGCCCAGTTCACCCCGGATGCCCTGCCACCCGCAGAGCAGTTCCAGCTGGGGGGTGCTTATAGCGTTCGCGGCTACACCGAGGGTGTATTGATCGGGGATCGGGGTTACCAGTTCTCGATTGAGCACCGCTGGCCCGTACCGGGCTTGCGTCTGGCATCGCCCTGGCTGGCTGACCGTGTGCAAGGGGCAACCTTCTTTGACTATGGTCGGACCTGGATGGACGCCAGTAACTCCCGCACCCCACAGCGTTCCGAGAAAAGCCTGGCCAGCGCTGGTTTGGGTGTTCGCTTCCGTCTGACCCAATACATGCAGGGCTTTGTCGACTTTGGCTTTGGCCTGCTGAGCCGTAGCGACATTGAGCCCAACGCGCAACCCACCGCCCGGATTCACTTCGGGGTTCGTTCCGATCTATTGTCGGATACCTACAAGGGTTGGGGTAATGATACGGCTCGCATCAATGTGAAGCCTCGTTACAAACGGGCAGCCCAAAAAATCGATCAAAGCAAAAAAGAAGTGGGCATCACGCCCAACGGAAAACAGGAAAGCCCAAAGTCATAAGCGAGCCAGCTTAAGTCGTAAGCGCTTTTTTGCCAACCAATACTCAAGACAAGCCAGCGGTTCAGTGTTTTTCTGGACCGCTGGTTTTGTTATGTCAAAATTCCCTGCACAGTCTTGGTCGTCCAGCGTCTCATAGCCGTAAAATTGCGTCTGAATGAGTGGGATTTAAAGCAGCGCTCTGATTTTTCAGGCATTACAGAGCTGCGATGGTAATAAAAATTAACCTAATTTAACGAATCTTTATTCAAGATTGTTCCGCATTGGCCGAATACCACCCTTGTAGGTCATTAGAATCGCGGAGCGTTCTATATGTTGTTTCATCAAGGGAAAATCAGGATTTTATGGCTCAGCTTCATACTTTTGTCTTTCAGTGTGGCCAGTGTCAATGGGTCCGCCCTCGCACCCGCACAGGAAACCAGTAATGATTCTGCCGAAGCCAGTGAATTCTTTAAAAAAGTGGCCAGCCAGACCCATAACCCACTGATAGCAGGATTGGCCCAGGAAAATGTAAGTCGATTGCAGCAAAAGCATGTACCGGTCGTCACCCGGCAGGTGGTGATTCCATTGATGGAACAACCGGATACCAGTTTGGTCGCCCCGATTCTGATTAACAGCAAGGTGATGGCCACCTTCATGGTGGATACAGGCTCCAGCTATACGGTGATTACCCCTGCGTTGGCCCAGAAACTGGGCATCGTGATCACACCGGATACCCCCAAAGTCTCGCTGATAACCGCCAATGGCGTGATTGAATCTCCCATTGTCATCCTGAGAAACATCTCCGTGGGTGGGGTCAAGGTATCGGAAGTCAGTGCGGTGGTGCAGCAGTTGGGCAACGGCGACGATCTGTTACTCTCCGGACTGCTGGGCATGAACTTCTTCAAGGGCATGGATCTCAGCATTCATGGGGATCAGCTGGTGATTGGCGTGAGAAATTCCAGCCCGGACTAGTGGGCTAAACGTTCACTTAGTGATGTGGGTTCAGGTTGAGGAAAATTTCAATCAGGATCAGCAGGATAATGATGATCTCCAGCATCTGGGCCTGAGAGCTGTTCACCCGATCGGTGAGTACCTGGTAGAGGTTGGCGATAATATCCAGCTTGCGGGAAATCGAGGCGTCCCAGGTGGGCAGGTAAAAGCGTTCGGAAGCGGCGGAATACACCCGCGCCAGATATAAGTCGCCAATCAGCTTGAGGGCATTGTCCACCCGCTCGGCCAGAACCGATGATTCCAGCCGCAGTTCGGCCAGCTCGTTAATGGACTGTCGGTAAGGAATGGACAGCGGCATAAACCACGCAGGCTGTTTCTGACTGATGCCTTCATAGTTCTTGATCCGTTTGTCCAGCTGGGCATCCATGTACCGGGCTTCCAGCAATTCCACATTCAACAGTTCCAGGACGTTCAGCGTATCCGTGTAGTCGGTGTCAAAGATAATGGCCGCGTTCCAGTCGATTAGCACCAAATCACGCTCGTAATAAGAAATTGCGCGGGAGAGGGCCTCCTTGCGCTGATGCTCGCTCAGCTTCTCCGTATCAAAGTGCAGCACCTGGGCCAGCACTTCGGCCTGCTGGGATAACAGGGTATCGGCGTTAAAAGGTTGATCCAGCGGTTCAACACGCTCCAGAATGAAGACAAAATAGTCCTCTACCAGATCCGACAACTCCGGGCGCACAATGGCAGGCAAGATTTGCTGGATCAGCAGCTCCACCTGACCTCGGGCATGCGGTTCCAGGGCAACATCATAAATCTGTTTACTGGCCTGCGGCAGTTGATCCAGCGTGAGGGAGGACTCCCCCTCAGGCAATGACCATCGATAGGCAATACTGACCGCGCCAAAATCAAAGATGGTGGCCTGCATGTCCCCCGACCCATAATCCGGCATCACTTGTGTTTCACCCAGTGCATGCACATGCGGGGCTTGCGTGTATTGCAAATAATTGGGGGTGCGCTTCTTCCGGGTCAGAGGTTGCTTGGGATTGGAATCAAGCAACCGGCCCACCGCTTCCAGTGAAACTTCATAGCCAATATCAAAGGCGAAGAACGCCAGAACCTGCCCCTGCTGAATCCGGGGTGAAGCCCCCGAAGTGGAATCTGTAACCGTCATGAACACTTTCCCAGGACCTTACCCGAATTCGCTGGCCGGTCATCAAGCTGCTTGAATGAACTCAACCGACTACTTCTTATTCTAGCAAATTTTCAACCAGCCAACCGTCGAGGCTGATTGTTTCATCAACCCAACTGATCTCTGTCGGACGCGTTAATCGCGGCCAAAGCACATCCAAATCCCACGGGTGCGATCACTCGTCTCTGACTCTGAATTACGACTTTACTTTGGCCTGAGATAAAATCTTGAGCCATACCGCGCGATGCTCCTCCGTCATGGTTGGACGACTACAATAGTGCAGCACATGCAGACCGTTTGGGCCAACAAAAATCCGTTGCAATTCATGCTGATTTTCAACAGGATGATTATCAATATTCCACTCGTATAAAATACTTTCCGGCGACTTGGCAATAATATGCAGCTTGGGCTGGAAGCCCTGTTTGACCATTTCTTCCATCGCCACTGTCATAAATTGTCCTGGGGTCAAGCGTTTTTGCAAATCAGGAAAAAACTGGGAAGTGACCAATTCAGTCCAACCCTCAACGGTTTCTGAGCCCACCACGTATTCCAGCATGGGTTGACTGGCTTGTTGATTCCACCAACCCAAGCGCCAGTGTCTACCGTCAAACCCAAAAGTATTTTTTTCTCTGTCCAACGCCCCTTTTAAGTCTGGGGTTTTTGCACTGGCCTGATTCGTGCAATAGGACTGCCCGTTAATTTCAAAATATTGCACACATCGCTGCGTATTTTTGGCATTCGCCGGTTGCAAAACAGCAGCCAGAGTGTGTGAGGAGGAATAAACAGCGAATATAACGGTCAGCATCGACAACAAACGCAGCGGCTTTAACAAGCTCATTTCAGTTCCTTCATCCAGGTAAAAACAGTATCAGTCGAGTATACTCCAATCGTTGAGCCAGAGTAATGCCGCTAAAGCGCAGACAACACCTTATGCAGAAAAGAGCGTAGCTTAATAACCTTCAGGTTATGACTTAAGCGGTGATGTGTAACGAAACCTTAAATCGCCTTTTGCAGGCTGGCCTGTTGCCAGATCTCCGGGGCAAACTCAGGGAGCTGCTGATAATCCAGCTTAAGCTGCTCGGCGTGATCCATCATCTGGCGATAATGATCCCAGATGTCGTGTTCGCTGCCCTTGGTGAGGCTGTTGCCCGTGTTCAGAGCTTTCAGGTATTCATCATGGAAGCCCCGTCCAGCCACGTTTTCCATATCCTTGCGGCAGGAGTCAATCAGGCTGTCAAACTGGCGTTCCAAATCCAGCAAACTGCCGGGACGATAGGTGCGCATAAAGTTGGTCAGATAGCTGACTTTTTGCGTCGAGAAACTGTGCCGGGCATGAAATGTCTTCAGGAAGGCCATCAGGGTCTGCTGACGGATCTCACTCTGCCAAACCTCCTCGCGGGCCAACAGATTGACTTCATTGTGCGATGCCTCGGGTACTTGCGTCAGAATCGTCTGATACACAGCCTCGGCAAGGGGTTGATCCAGCTTGAGCAAGTTGACATAACGCTCAATAAAGACTTCATGCACCGGGGCTGATACTTCAACACCACTATCCGGGGCCTTAAAACGGGTGATAAGCTGCGCGTCCACCAGTTGCTGCTTCACTTGCGCCACTTGATCAGCGGTGAGGTGATGGGGCCCCAGTATGGGAATAAAGGCCAGACGCTCTTGCCATCCCGGGGTGTACTGCGGAGAAAAAGCCAGATCGACTTCGTAGTCTTCAAGTTTTGAGAACTTTTTCGCGAAAAAATCCTCTAACTCAGCGCTGGGGGCTTCAAACCGATCATGCAGATAATTCACGACCTGTTCCAGCATCACACGAGGGGCACTGAGATCCTGTTTGAGTAAATCGACAATGAGTTCGGTGATCGACATAAAAAAGCCTCCTTGGATGGCGTTTGCTTGGCGTGTAAGCACTATAAAGCAAGCAGGCCGAGTTGGGTATCCCCAAGGTGAGCAAAGACCGAAATCAAACCGCGTTCAAAGCACTCAAACGGCTAGGAGCTCTGGTGCTCCAACTCGTTTAACGCTTCCAATGCGAGACGGGCCGCTTGCTGCTGGGCTTCTTTCTTGGATTTACCGATGCCAACGCCCATGAGCTCGCCATTGATGGAGACTTCCACGTGGAAAACCCGATTATGAGAGGGCCCGGTTTCTTGAATCGTGCGGTAAATGGGCAAACTGCCGTCATCAGCCTGGGTGAGCTCTTGCAGGACCGCCTTGTAATTGTCCTTGGTCTTGCTCAAGTCAATGTGCGTCACCAGATGCTCCAGTTGATTCCGTAACATCTCCCGGAGCTCAGGCATTTTACCGTCCAGATACAAAGCACCCAACAGGGCTTCAAAGGCACAAGCGAGATTCGAGAGACGTTTGCGACCGCCACTCTTGGCCTCACTGGCCCCAAAAATCATATAATCGCCCAGATTCAGGCTCTCTGCCAGTTCAGCCAACCGGGCATCGCTCACCACCACGGCACGAATCTTGGTCAGTTCACCCTCCCGGTAATCCGGGAAACGCTCAAAAAGGTACTCGCTGACCAGCAGCTTCAGCACCGCATCGCCGAGGTACTCCAGCCGCTCATAGTTATCGTAGGTACACAGCTTGTTCTCGTAAGTGAACGAACTATGGGTCAGTGCGCGATGGTACAGCTCGTAATTTTTGGGGCGCTTGATTCCCAACACCTTGAGCAAGGCCAGAATTTCCTGCTTGCGATGCTTTTCAATCACCACGGGTTGATAAGCCGAAGCGGGATCAGATGAATTCGAAGACGCCGGGGAAACCATGATCGCGATAATCCTTTGTTGAAACCTTTGTTGAAAACTGATGAATCCCGATTGAATTGCAGACCTGCACTTGAACCGAAATGAAACCGGGCCAGATACGCCGGATGAATCCCCTAAATCGAAGCCTGTAACTGTTTTAGCCAGTGAATGGCATCGGGGGCCAACCCCTGACGAAGAATAAACCAATAGATATAATAGTAACAGACCACGCCGGAAAAAATATAGCTGTCCGCCCGATCCAGAAAACCACCATGACTGGCCAATAACGCCCCGGAATCTTTCATACCCACGTCCCGCTTCATCATGGACTCTGTCAGATCGCCCAACTGCCCCACAATGACCAGTAAAACGCTCAGTATGACCACGTGGATCAGTGGAATATGCCAGAGCAGCCCACAACCCACCCCCAGGCCAATCCCGGCAAACAGGCCGCCAATGGCACCTTCACGGGTTTTCTTGGGACTGATTTCCGGGTAAAGCAAGTGCTTTCCAATGGATCGCCCCACATAATAAGCGGCCACATCGGATGCGCTGATCACAGCCAGGGTCATCACCAGATAATGCAGGCCGGGCTGATCCCAGTAGGACATGCCGGGCGAATTTCCCAGGTGCCGCAACAGGATAAAATGCACGGGAAGATACACCATGTAAAAGACCACCAGCAACGTCCCGCCAATATCCCCGATGTGAGCGCGGGGGTTGCGGAACAGCAGCCGGAAAAAGCTGGCGATGATGGACAGGGTCAGAATGGGAGACAGGAACTGTGGCTTGTCCAGACTCGCCGTAATCACCATCAGGATGGCCGAAAGATAGATAATGATCTGGGAAGGCAGGACCTGGATACTGCCCAGCAGATTTTTCAACTCCCGGTTGCCCAGATAGATGGACGCCAGTACCACCAGCGACCACAACCAGCCGCCCAGCGTAGCCGCGCCAAAAAAGATCCCGGCAATGATCAAGCCCATGCGGACTCGGGACAAATTACTTCGCTTGGGTTTCTCGGGTGAACCAGACTCAGCCGAAAGGACAGTCGAAGTCTCTGGATTTAACCCCGACGACGGGGTAGGGCCGGGGGCGGGATCCGTGTAAATGGGGCTAAACCTCCATCACTTCTTTCTCTTTTTCCGAAACGGCCTGCTCCAGTTGAGCAATGGCCTTGTCCGTCAACTTCTGAATTTTATCCTGACGGAGTTTGACCTCGTCTTCCGAGAGGTTTTCGCTTTTCTTCAGCTTCTCGATGTCGCTGGTGGCGTCCCGGCGAACGTTACGAATGGCAATTTTGCCTTCTTCGCCAATCTTTTTGACCATCTTCACCAGCTCACGACGGCGTTCCTCGTTGAGGGGCGGCACGTTCAGACGCAGTACGGTGCCGTCGTTGTTGACAGGCAGGTTGATGTCGGATTTGGAAATGGCTTTTTCAATCTCCCCGAGCGAGCTCTTGTCGTAGGGCTGGATTACCAGGGTTTGCCCTTCCTGCACGGAGACGTTGGCCATCTGACGCACGGCGGTCGGGGTCCCATAGTAATCCACGGTTACCCGGTCCAGAATCAACGGATTGGCCCGGCCAGTGCGAATGGCACCCATCTCGTACTGGGCTGAAGCAATGGCCTTTTTCATTTTTTCTTCTGCTAAGGATTGAATTTCTTCAGCCGACATTGTTGTACTCCCCGCGACTAACGAATGATTATGAATGACATCTTAAAACAAGCAGCGAACCCAGGCAATAAACCAGCCCTCATCTCTCTCCTGAAAAAAGGGATCCGGGGCATTGGCCTCGAATCCCTGAATCTACTTGTAGTTATCCGTTTGAACTGAAGGCGTCCTAGCTGAGCTGCATGGACTCGTTCAAACTGACCATGCCTTTTTTCTCCGGGTCTCCAAACTGCTTGGGAAAGCGGGTAGACTGTCCGAAACGGGCACCCAGAAAACAGGTCCCTTCCACGGTGGCGTTGGTCAGGTCCGCGCCCACCAGATCCACCCCGGTCAGATCCGCATGGGAGAGATCCGCGCCTTTCAGATCGGCGTTGGTGAAGATGGCGCCCCACAGCACCGAGCTGCTCAGATTGGCCTTACGTAATTTAGCGCCTCGAAAGTTCGTCCAGCGTAGATCCGCGTTAGTCAGCGAGACGCCCTGGAGATTCGCGCCATTGGAGGGGCTCAAAAAATTATTAAATCCGGAAAACTTCGCGGGAATGGGCGAACCTTTCTGCTGCCACGGAATCCCCGCAGACAACTCATAGGAAGTGGGGTGGATGCCAAAAGTACGAAATGCTTTTGGTGCGCTTAATGTCTGTAACATACCCATATGCCCTCAAAGTTTCACTAATAACTGTGTTACACTCCGTTTCACCCGTCACGAGCTCTCAAATCTGTTTCAACGGGTAAGCCCTAAGATTTGAACGATGCCTGAGCTGCCCTAAAATTTACAGCTCCCACCATTTGCAGTATACCTCAATTATATTTTTAAAATAAAGGTTTTCCATTCCCCATTTGGGGGAATCTGTTCTCGATGGCTTTTTGAATCCTCCCGTTGGTGCTATGCTTTGGCGCATGCGTAAGCTTTTGACCATTCTGACCGACAGTTTTCTGATCTGGTCCAAAAATATTACCCTTATCTACGTCTTTTTTCTGGGCCTGTTGCTGCTTAGCCTGTCCGTATCCCAACCAGAAGCACCCAGCCTGGCATTACGCTGGATACTGATGCTGGCAGTAGGCCTGGTGCTGTTTACGGCGATCATGGCGGGCTGGTATAACATGGTTGCATTGGCCTGCATCCGATACCTGGGTACACCCAACAAGAGTATTTATCGTGAGCGCGCGGTGATCGATGCCTTCACCCTCTTTCAGGCGTTCTTGCCCGGTGTCGGGCAGTTCTTTTTGCCCGTGCTGGGCGGGTATCTGATTCAGTGGGGGATGACAGTCCTCTTGCTAGTGCCGGTTTACCCCTTGCTGGTGAAGAACCTTCCCCTGCTTGAAAAATTACCGACGTCCGATTTTCTTACCCTTTACAACACACTGGACCACTTGCCAATCGCTCAGGTTGAAAGTCTCAACACAATGATACTCTCCCTTCTGGGTGCGTTGGCGGTCAATGCGTTGTTTTCCTGGTTGACCCTTTTGTGGCCTGCATTCGTGATTGTATACGATGAAAACCCCCTCAAAGCCTGTTACCGCAGTATTCTCCAATTCTTCAGGGACCCGCTCCGGTTACTGGGGCTATCGCTGTTGCTCTTTACAATCTGGCTGCCTCTGTTTTTAACCTCAAAATTATTGGTCACCCTGAATAATATGTTACTGGGGGCCGCCTGCGAACTGACGCTATTGCTATTGTTTATCTATGCGGCTGTGAGCATTTTTGTCTATACCATTCAAACCCTGGGCCTGCCGCAACCCAAAAGCACAGAAACGCCCCAGTCAGGCAGCAAACCTAAATCCGGACCATGGACGGAGGAAAATGATGATCGCCGCGATGGTTTCAGCGATTAAGCCATCCGATTTTCCCAGCGGAGTCAGTGATGCCGGATGAGTCGAGGCGATTGCCACGCGAGGTCGTGGCTGTTGTGGGGCCCACCGCAACAGGGAAGACGGCCTTGGCCGTGGCACTGGCGCATTCTCTCAACACTGAAATCATCTCTGCCGACTCTCAAGTCCTGTATCGGGGGCTGGATATTGGCACCGCCAAACCCACCCAATCGGAACAGGAGGGTATTCCGCACCATCTCATCGACGTGGCCGAGCCCAACAAGGTTTACAGCGCCGCGACCTATCAGGCTGAGGCCAACGCGCAACTGGAACGACTCTGGCATCAAGGGAAAACCCCTATCGTCGCAGGAGGGACGGGCTTTTACCTCAAGGCGCTGCTGCAGGCCGAATTTATCCCGGATGTACCACCCAATCCAGACTTTCGGCAAGCCATGCATAACCTGGCAGATCGGGAAGGTCTAGGCGTTCTCTACCAACGCCTCATCGATTTAGACCCCTTGCGCGCGGCGGATTTACATCCCAACGATCGGGTCCGTATCATTCGCGCCCTGGAGATTATTGACGCCACAGGGCAGCCGGTCCCCCGGCAAAGTCACGTCAAGTCAGGATTGCGCGTTCACTGGCTGGGGCTGATGTTTGAGGACCGGGATCAACTGCGGGCACGCATCGATCAGCGCATCACGGCCATGATGGCTCAAGGCTGGCTGGAGGAGGTTGAGGGACTGGTGCAGCATTTTGGCCCGGATGCCCACGCCTTGCAGGTGGCCCACGGGTATCCCGAACTGGTGCAGGTTGTGCTGGGCCAACGCACTCTGGCGGATGCCCTGAGTCAGATTCAAATCAATATCCATCAGTATGCACGGCGTCAAATGACCTGGTTTCGGCGCAACCCAAATATCCACTGGCTGGCCGCCGATCAGTTGTCCCCAGAGGTCTTGCAAAGTACAGCAAAAACCTTTATAACCAGTAATCTGAAGGGGTAGAACACCACCAATTGCCAATCAGTGCAATACCTGAACAGCAACGTGGCATGCCTGATTACTTTGAGAACCATGCTGGCGATACGTTTCTTCATATTTAAGAGACATCTTCGCAGTTTTCAAGCACCTGCCACGTTTACATACTCAGACTTTCCATTGACACCCCAATTCACCCGGCACATATACCCTGAACAATAGGATGGGCTATCCATGACCTCTCATACCCTGAACGTGGTGATTGATGAGCGTAAACGCCTCAGTCAGATTGAACTCAACCCACTGGAACAGGAATCGCTGATGGCGGCTTGCCAGACATTTGGCAAGGGCCAACACAGCAACCGCAGCGTGTTCAAGAATTACATCCTCTCTTCTGAAGTCTTCTATGTAGACGTATCCCCGAACTAAATCCACGCATCCATGACCAATAGCATGCCCTGACGATACCAAACGAAGCCTATCCTGCCAACAACCTCTCAAAACCGTGTCCAGCTTGGGAGGTGCAGATGTCAATCAAAAAGTGCACAGTTATGTCGGCGTAAAAGTGCACAAGTGAAAACCCCATTCTTTCATCCTTCCATTCTTCGTGCGGTTTCAAGACAATACCCCCGGCTTTCTGGCGTGGATTTATATTCCATGGCAGAAAGCCGGGGGTATTGTGGGCGGAATGTTTGAACTACTGCGCCTCTTTCTCTTTCAGGCTTTGCTTGAATCGGTAACTATCCCCGTTCATTTCCAGCAAGTGACAATGGTGGGTGAGTCTGTCTACCAGAGCAACGGTCATGGCACTGTCTTTAAAGACGGTTTCCCATTGTTCAAAGGGCAGGTTGGTAGTGACCAGGGTGGATTTCCGCTCATATCGATTGGCAAAGACGTTAAAGAGCAAGGTAATTCCCTTGTCATCGAGGGCCAGATAGCCCAGTTCATCCACAATCAGGAGATCCAGTTGATTCAGCTTGTGTTCCACCCGGCTGAGGCGGTATTGAGACTGGGCTTCCAGCAACGTGTTCACCAATTCGGCTGCGGTATAAAAGGCCACCCGTTTACCTTGAGCGCAAGCCTCCATCCCCAAGGCCACCGCCAGATGGGTTTTTCCTGTGCCCGAATTTCCGGCCAGTACAATGTTACTGGCTTTAGCCAAATACTCGCCCTGAGCCAGCTTTAGAATGAGGGGCTTATTCAGGGCAGGGAGGACTGAGAAGTTAAATTGTTCCAGGGTTTTGGGCATGGGAAAGCGAGCTTGCTTGATTCTAGCCTTACGCGTATTTTCCTCTTGGCTTTGCACCTCTTGCTCCAAGAGCCCCAACAGGAATTGCTCGTGGGTCAGATTACCCTGAGCGGCCTGCGTGGCCAATTTACGGTAATGCTGTGCCACACTGGGCAAGCGCAGTTTTTTCAGGTATGTTTCCATTAACAGCATTTGTGGTTGAGTCATGATTAAGGCTCCTTAACTGGCTATAGACGACAATGTTGGGAGCCTGGACAGTCATCTTTGGATAGGTGGGCTGTTCAGGCTCTTTGTGTTTCACGGGGAGTACGACTGGATCGGTGGTGCGGAAATGTTTTTGAGCGCCTGGCTTTCTTTCCAGTGCGGGTCGGTAATGGTCAAACCGGATGGAGTCCTGGTAGCGGCCTTTTAAGCGAGTGTGCGTGGCAATCACCTCTTGCTGAGTGGTGACCTCAATGCGGTCGACGAAAACTTTCAGCCAAAGCGGCTGGTAAGCATACTGACACGGGACCGAGTAGCGATTGGTATCGAACTGTACCAACGCCGATTTATCCGCCTTTACGGGCACCAGACTGCAAGGTTGTGGCGGGTGTTGGGGTAAAGGCAGCAAATGTTTCAGTTCTGCCCGTAACCGTTCTCCCACCGTTTCAGTTTTACGGGCCTGGGTGCGGCTCTGGTAAGCCCGGCAGCGCTCTTGTAGCAAGACATTGAGTTCCACCAGGCTGTTCACTTGGGGCACTGGGGTGAAGAGATTGCGTTCGGCAAACTTAATCATATTCTCCACCCGCCCTTTTTCATTGCCCCGGGCCGGGTTACAGAAACGACTCTCAAAGAGCCAGGCATTTCTGAACGCCACAAAGTGTTCATTCTCTTCGCGTTTATTGCCTTTTAAAATGGTCTGCACCGCGCTTTTCAGATTGTCATACGTAATGCTCAAGGGGACACCACCCAAGAACTGAAAGGCATTGGCATGCCCCTGGAAAAAGGCCTCCTGATTGGCGCGTTCAAAGGCTTCAAAGTAAATGCCGCCCGAATAATTCAGGGTCAAGCCAAACAACTTCACCACTTTCGGTACACCGGCCAGTTCAATGGTCACGTCGGCCCAATCCACTTGGGCCATCTCACCTGGGGCAAAGGCCAAGGGCAAAAAGACTTCCTTGGGGCTTTTTTTGACTTGCTTCAGGTAATCCCGAACCGCGCTGTAACTGCCTGTATAACCATGCTCTTCCCGTAATCGCTCATATATCCGCTGGGCTGTGTGGCGCTGTTTTTTAGGTGATTGTGTGTCTAGTTCCAGCCAGTGCTGAATGATCCCAAGGTAAGCCCCCAGCGCTGGACGGATTTTCTCTTTTTTTAAGTGATACTGCGGCACCTCGTCTGGTGCCATTTTCAGGAGTTTGTTTACTGTGCGGCGGTTCATGTCTAAATCTCGGGCAATTTGGCTTTTGCTTTTGCCTTCCCGAAAATGCGCCTTGCGCACCATTTCCTTGTCGTACACCGTCTTCAATCTCCGCAACCTCCCCGGAATGCTCTCACAGCTTCTACTGTGAACCGTTTTATTCCTGAAGGGAAGTTGTGCACTTTTTGACCGTCATGCGCTGCTTTTTCTGCGCACTTTTATACTGACATTTCCA
>CAIPMU010000005.1 GCA_903866275.1 Vampirovibrio chlorellavorus
AAAAAGCCACCACCCTTGGGGGATGGTGGCTTTGGGTGAGGGTTTTGTTTTAAGCCGGAATGCCTGCGCTTAGGTTGAGTTTGAGGGCATTGGCCAACTTGATAATGTCCTGCGAGGAGAACAGTTTTTGGTTTTGGTCAAGGAGGTTTATGGTGTTGCTGTCAAAGTTGGCGTTGGCCAGCTTGGCAACGGGCAGCCCGGTGATTTTGGACAGGAGTTGATTCATCAAGCTGTTACCCGGACTTTCCTGTTGAACCACGCCATTCGCATCGGGGTTTACTTCATTGGGTGGTACGAGATCCTTAAAGGCGGTTAGGTTGTTGTTGAGGTCATAACGTTGGGGCATAATTCTGGGCGAATTGGAGCTCAGGATGCTGAGGCTGCCATCGGCGTGCCGACTATTTACTCGGGCTAGTAATTTGAGGTTGTTATCTGGGGTTAAAGCACCGGGGAAGGTGGGATTGGCCAGGGCCGGATTTTCCAGCAGCTGTTGGCCCCAGACCGTGGCTTGCGCCAGGTAGCCAGAGATCTCTTCATCGGTGGAGTCACCATCACTGGGGCCGTGGGCCGGGACTTCATGGGCACTGATCAGCGCGGTGAGTTGCTCAAACGGGGCATTTTTGTAAACCTCGTTCACTAAAACGGCCTTTTGGCCTGTGGCGGCAATCATGCCAGTTAAGGCTGTACTTTGTGGACTGCGAAAGCCTGTTGCGAAGTCCATGATATCCACGGCGCCATTGCGCACGGCATCAATTGTGCCTTCACTGGCCAGGCCTTTGGCATTGAGTAACGCGGCACGCAAGTTGCTGTTGGGAATGACGGCTTTAAGTTTGGGGTCATCCATTAAGGCAACCACGGCGGCCGCGGCTTTGGGATTACGCAGGCGCTTGGTCAGGATGGCGCTGAGCTGGCTTTTCAGTTGGTCATCGGTCGGGGCGGGTAAATTGGCGACCTGTGCTATGGCGTCTGCCTGGGAGTTCGTGGGCAGTTTAAATAACGCATCATCCGTTGGGTTAAAAGCCGGTCGTTTTAAAATGGGGCTGGGGTTGATGCGGATCAGGCTCTTGGGATCAACGGGCGCCTTGTTTTTTTTGGTTTTGCGCTCGGTGGCCGTTCGGGCCATATCTCCAGGGGCGCTGGCTGGCGGGTTCGGCTGGGAGAGTTCCGAAAGATCGTGGATGATGGGGGTGCTTTGCGCCGGTGACTCTGGGCCAAAGAGATTGGTCATGCTCGTCCGATCGGCTTTCGTCAAAGTCGGCAGGGGGGCTACTGAGGGGGTAAAACTGTCGCCCAGGCTGTTTTGATTGGCCGGGGCAGGGGCCATGTTGCCGGATAGCGGACGGGCAGCGGCTCCACTGAGGCCCGCGGTGGCGCCCAATACCCCCAGGGCCACGGTGCTGGCCAGTTTTCTGGGGGTTAAGCCATTGTTTTTACTACCGGCAAAGGCCGGGGTGCTGTGTTTGGGTTGTCTGGTAAAGGCGGCGGCGTTGTCATTGTTCAGTTGTGACATGGCGATTGGTACCTTACGATTACTGACCACTTGAGGACCGGTGGTGCCCATTGAAACCAAAGTGCTTTAACTTAGATCAAACGCTTGGAAGAACCCACACGGGCACAGCCAAATTTAAATACAAAGGGGGGCGTCATGCAAGCAGGGAGTTGGGGGTGTCTCAGGACAAACTGGGGGGATCTCCGTCGGCGGTGGATCGGTTATACAATGGATAGGCTTATAGAGAGAAAAAAAATTAAAATCGCAAAAGTGCCTTTTTGTTACATATCCGGTTTGGAGGGGCGGGGGCGGGGTGTTGTGGGGTTTTACAAAGTGGCAAGGCGCGCTGGGGTTGGCACGGTCGGCATCCTCTGCTGGTGGGGGCACAGGATGCGCCGCCGTCGGGAGGTGCGGGCGGGGCATTGGGGCCTGGGTTGGGGGAGCGGCCCTGATGTGGCTTGGTTTGGCCTAGCGTGAGTGTTCGCCCTCCACCGGATCTGCTGGCGGCGTTGTTTGGGTTATGCCGCCTTTCCCCTGTAGTTCGGTGCGGGAATCCCCGTAAAATGCTGGATGCGGGTCAGCCAGCGTTGGCGCCGGTCATGTGCCCAGCTCAGCTTGAGAGCGCCCTTGACAGGCGCTCTCAAGAGAAGGCAGGTAGCTGAATAAAGCCCGCTGGCGTGGTTTACGCGGGGCTGGAAGGGGCCGTTGCCATCCGTGTTCGGGCAGCCTTTTGGAGGGGCTATCAGGCACTGGGAACCCGCGGGCTAGCGTTGTCTGGGGTTTTGGCTATTAGGGTGCTATCGCTTGCTGGGTTGTGCTGCAAGTGCCGCATCCAAAGGTACTTGTTGATAAATTACTCAAGCTTAATGGTGTGTTGTTTACCCCATTAACGGCTGTGCTGGCGGGTGTGGCGCTGGCCAGGCTGGTTGTTGCCACACTGGTGGCTGGCGTGGTTGCCGTGGCCGTGCTGGTACTGCCCGGGCTGGCCGTGCCCAGCATGCTGGTTGACAGTGCCGTTACCCCCGCCGCTACTGCGGTGGACCCGGCACTTTGCGTGGCAGGGCTGGCCTGCACCTGCATTAATTGGCTAGACACCTGCCCCAGTTGGGTGTTCAGCGATTGCCCAATGGCCTGTAACCCGCCGATGCTCACCACGCAAACCAGCGCCAGGATTAATCCATATTCGGCCAGGCTTTGCCCTTTGTTTGTGCCCAATCGTACTTTCTCTTCCAATCGAATCATCATCATCCCAAGTGGCCTTTTTAATAGTGGCTGTATCCGATGCATCGACCAGCGCACCTAAAACTTGAGAGATTTGTTACAATACGATACAGTGAGGCAGGCTCCCGTTGGGGCGATAGTTGGGTGGGCTCGGCGTGAAGTGGTTTCAGCGGGATCCGATGAGTGTTTTGCGCGATAGCGGGCGGTTGCTCCTGATTGGCGGGGCGAGTTTATTGCTGGCGGTCATCGGCTGGCAATCTTTACAAAAGCTATTCTACGCCTGGGAGCTGGAGACGCTCACGCTTCGGCAGCGCTGGTATCCGCCGCAACCGAGAAGCAATGTCAGCCCGATCGCGTTGCTGAGTGTGGACAACCCAACTCTGGCCAACGCAGACTATAACAAGCATTTTGACTGGGTTTTTTCACGTCGGGCCGCAGGCTATGTCATTCGTTTCCTGAAAAGA
Organism: Vampirovibrio chlorellavorus; assembly: GCA_903866275.1. Classification (GTDB taxonomy): domain Bacteria; phylum Cyanobacteriota; class Vampirovibrionia; order Vampirovibrionales; family Vampirovibrionaceae; genus Vampirovibrio; species Vampirovibrio chlorellavorus_D. Next base: position 3,175 of record CAIPMU010000005.1, read on the forward strand.
ACCCAGACTCAGGCTGTTTATTTTGACTTTTCCTTTAATGGCAATGTGAAGTATCAGGCCCAACCCGGTGATCAATTTCTGGTGGATAGTCTGATAGGCACGACCAACGTGTTCTCCAATCTGGATTTTGAGAACCAGCAGATTAATCCCCTCATCTTCGATAAGCAACCCCAGCGCGTTCAGCAAGCTTTGCTGAAACACGCGGTCGTGGTATCGGGTAACCAGCAGTTCCCTCAGTTTGGCAGGCAGGCCAACTACAATCATTTCACTGCACCGTTTTTGCCCTTAATGGAAAGCCCCATGCACTTCGTTTCAGATCGTGAGTCCTTGCCTCAAGCGGATTTGAATGCAATGGGGCCGGATAGTTCGGGGATTAGTCGGCGCTGGATTCCCTTTGCCATTTACAATGGTGTCTTTTACCCCACGCAAGTCCTGGGCCTGTTCCTGCACGGGGAACAGCGTTTGAGCCTGTCTCCCCAGGGTGTGCTGTCCTGGCCGCATCATCAGCTGCATCTCGGCGAGGATGGCTTGCCGCTCATTAACTGGAATGGTCATGGCGTTCGTTTAAATCGTCCGGTTTACCCTGAATATTCCTTTGCCGATGTTGTGTTATCTGAAATTTCCCTGGAGTGTCGAGAGAATCCCAATCAACCTGATTGCTTGCACGCCCCCTGGCCTGCCAAGCCGATCATTGATCCTGCCGTGTTCAGGAATCGTTACGTCCTTGTGGGTGTGACGCTTCCGGGCAACGATGAGCATGTCACGATATATAGCAGTAAGTACCCCGGTATTTATATCGTCGCGAACGCTCTGGATAACGTGTTACATGATAACTTTGTGCATGCTGCTCCAGCCTGGCTGAATTGGTTGTTGATCCTGGCACTGCCCGGCATCCTTTTCGCTGTAATTGTCCGTTTTCGCTCACTGGGTATCAGCTTGCTCATTACCATTGCGCTGACTGCGGGGTATTTTCTGTTTTGCCTGCACGCCTATCATGTCTGGAATCTGTGGCTGAGTTTTATCTATCCTGCCTTGAGTCTGGTAAGCAGTTTTATCGGGTTTTATCTTTATCTTTACACCGTTGAGGCCAAAAAGCGTCAGCAGATGCATGTGGCCTTTGGCAAGTATGTTTCGCCTGCGGTATTGCAAATCATCGAACAGCATCCTGAACAGGTGAAGATCGGTGGCGAGCGTCGGGAGATGAGCTTTTTGTTCAGTGATATTCGCGGTTTCACCACCTTCTCGGAACAGAATTCCCCAGAAGTGATGTTGCGGATGTTAACCCAATACTTCTCAACGATGAACGGCATCATTTTAAACACATATCAGGGTACGATTAACAAGTTGATTGGCGATGCCATTATGGCTTACTGGGGCTTTCCTCTGGATAACGAGGATCATGCCTTTCTGGCAGTTTCTGCGGCTTTGGCCATGCGAGATGCCATGATGCAGTGGCCACAGCAAGATGGAGCCTTGCCCATCAGTATCGGGATTGGTATCAATACGGGCGATGCTACTGTCGGTAATATCGGTTCCGAGGATTTTATGGACTTTACCGTGATCGGTGATTCTGTAAACATTGCGGCTCGTTTGGAAAGTCTGAACCGAGAGTTTGGTACCCATATTCTGATTTCTGCCAGTACGTATGCACAGGTGAAAGATCGCATAGAGGCACGCTCCTGTGGTTTAGTGACCCTTAAGGGTCGTCTGGAGCCGGTAGAGGTGTTTGAACCCATTCGCCTGCTGGAAACGGTACTCTAAAAGGGAGCCACCGCTTTTGAGTTCAGTGTTGGTGAGCACCGAAGCCAAATCGAAAGAGAAAAGAACGCAGGTCAGGGGTTACGCGCGGAGGAGCTGAGTCAAGACCGGTTGGCAGTTGGGGCATCGATAGTGGCGTTCCGTTCGCTTTGGGTGATGTAGAGGTGTTGGCCGTTGGCATCGAATAGAGGGGGCGGTCATAATCAGGCAATGGGAGGCAGCAGTTTTGCCAAAGCCTGCGTGACCTGTTTCTGGTCTTTCTTGTTGAGTGTCTCTTGGTTCTCAATCTATCATTCTGAGCAGGGCTACCAGCTGAACCAGTCTGGGTCATATCTCGAGTTTGGTGGACGTGACATGTCGCTAGAGACTGCCGTGGTGAATAAAGTCCCGCGAGAGCCAGGTCGGCCATTATAAAAAATGTGCAATTCCATGGATTTGCCAGGGCCATTGGTGGTGTTGCTGGTCAACTTACCGTCTGGATCCAGAAATGCAAAAACTGAATTGTTGGAGGCCGTTCCGCCAAAAGAGATTGCAGGGGAGGTATAGAATATCGATCCATTATGCATTTTGATGCAGGGGTTGGAAGCAGAACAAGTTATCCATATAGCAGTTGGAAGGTTGTCTATTGTAGAACTGGTATCTATAGATACATAGTTTAAATAGGGCGTTAAGTCCGAGAACCTAAAACTGCTGGAGACCACACCGGCCAGTTGTGCCTGCTGGTATGCGGCAGTAATGGCCGCAATATCTTCTTTGGCCACCGAATTAAATTGGGAGTTTTGTTGTCCCGCCATAATTTTAGGAATGGTAAACGTGGCAATCACGCCCAGAATGGCCAAGCTGATCAACAGCTCTGCCAGCGTAAAGCCCCCGATCGCTCTTTGATGACAAGCCGCAGGCAGCCAGCCCAAATCCCGTCGGGCTTTTTCCGTCAGCCAGGGTGACGGCTTGAGGCAGAGCGAGGAGCAGCAAGCGAGCCACAGGGCTATATCGAATGACGCGCCGGGGTTTGGCGATTTCGGGGGGGTACATTAAACCGCTCCTTGGGTCAATGGGCTACCTTTCTATTATCGGATAGTTTGCGGAAAACTTGAGAATTTGCCTCTAATTTAATGGTTTAACCAAGGTGGATCGCCACTGGGTAGAGCAGATCGGGTTGAACCACTTGACACCGCAGCTACAGGCAGTTGCTCCCGGGTAGAAATGAGACCGGAATAATAGAGTTCTACTTCGACCATCTTTCCGGGGCCATTGGTCGCTGAGCCACTGGTATTGATGCCGTCCGGATCAATATGAAACAGGATGGCATTGCTGGATGCCGTGCCACCAAAAGATTCGAGGTTATAAAGCATAATGACAGAGCCATTATGCATTTTCAAACAAGGCCGTGACGAGCAACTGGCTGGGCCAGCAAACCCCCATAGGTTGTCCATCTGGCTGGTGGTGTCGTATTTGATGTAATTCATGTAGGGGGTCAAATCACTGGGTTTGGTTGTGCTATTAACGTTACCTGTCAGGGTTAATTGCTGATAGGCTGCACCGATTGCAGCAATGTCCTCTTTAAAGCCAGCATTATACTGCTCACTTTGTGAACTTGTCATAATTTTAGGAATGGTAAATGTGGCAATCACGCCCAGAATGGCCAAGCTGATCAACAGCTCTGCCAGCGTAAAGCCCCCGATCGATCGTTGATGACAAGCCGCAGGCAGCCAGCCCAAATCCCGGCGGGCTTTTTCCATCAGCCAGGGTGATGGCTTGAGGCAGAGCGAG
>CAIPMU010000006.1 GCA_903866275.1 Vampirovibrio chlorellavorus
CCCAAACCCATCCACAATGGCACCTGACAACCCCACAAACATCCCTGACGCTACAGCCCGGGCCGCAGCAACCGAGCGCAAAACAAAAAAGACGAAAACCCCAAGCCACAAAACCCATTCACCGACCTCCCAGCCCAACCCTTTAAAACGACCGGCTTTTAACCCAACGGATGATGCGTTATTTAAACTGCCCACGAACTCCCAGGCAGACGCCATGGCACAGGTCGCCAATTTGCCCGCCCCGACCGATGACCAACTGAAAAGCCAGCTTAGCGCCATCCTGACCAAGCGCCTGCACAATCCCAAAGCCGCGGCCGGCGTGGTCGCCTTAATGGATGACCCCAAACTCAAAACCGTCATTCCCAACAGCAACTTGCGGGCCGCGTTGCTCAATGCCAAAGGCCTGGCCAGTGAAGGCACAATTGATGCCGTAGGCCATGGCGCCATTGATATCATGGACTTCGCAACAGGCTTTAACAGTCCGCAAAATGTGGGATTATCTGGCACGATCACCGCCACAGGTCAGAAGGCCATTTTAGTGAACGAGGTTTACAAAAATGCCCCGTTTGAGCAACTCACCGCACTGATCAGTGCCCATGAAATCCCGGCCCACGCCGCCGGTGGTGGTGACTCCATCGATGAAGAGCTCTCTGGCTACCTGGCGCAAGCCACGGTCTGGGGCCAACAGCTGCTGGAAAATCCGGCCCTGGCCAATCCCACCTTCCCCGGTGCTTTAATCCCAGATAACAACCTCAAATTACTAGCCCGAGTAAATAGTCGGCACGCCGATGGCAGCCTCAGCATCCTGAGCGCCAATTCGCCCAGAATTATGCCCCAACGTTATTACCTCAACAACAACCTAACCGCCTTTAAGGATCTCGTACCACCCGATGCAGTAGTCCCCGATGCGAATGGCGTGGTTCAACAGGAAAGTCCGGGTAACAGCTTGATGAATCAACTCCTGGCCAAAATCACCGGGCTGCCCTTTGCCAAGCTGGCCAACGCCAACTTTGACAGCAACACCATAAACCTCCTTGACCAAAACCAAAAACTGTTCTCCTCGCAGGACATTATCAAGTTGGCCAATGCCCTCAAACTCAACCTGAACAAAGGCATTCCGGCTTAAAACAAAACCCTCACCCAAAGCCACCATCCCCCAAGGGTGGTGGCTTTTTCACACCCGCAATTTCATGCCCCTAATCAGTCAGCAAGCAGTCCGATGGCATGTTTCCGACAGTCGCTCCTGCTTGTTTATTTCGGGTATGTTAATTTTCTTGTATATTCACGTTCATGTTCACTCGTTCATATGCGTATTCTGGTAATATATGAACAGTCTAACCATTCCTTTCTTTCTTACGTAAAATTCAAAGGCCCTGAACAGGGCCTTTTTTTTTACTTATAGCCGCTCAGCACAAGGCTGAACACCCACACGGGAACAACCACCCTCCAACGAGAGCATGCACGCAAACCCCAGTGTCGCAGTTAAACCCGAGAAGCGCGCTCGGTGGGCAGGGTGCGGGTCAGCTCGGTATCGGGCTCACCCAACGGAATGCGGAAGCCAAAGGTACTACCCGAGCCCACATCGCTTTTCACAAAGACTTCACCGTTGTGGTGCTTCTCAATGGCAATTTTCACCAAGTGCAGGCCCAAGCCCGTCCCTTTAACGGTGTGGACCTTGTTCTCCACCCGGTAAAAGCGATCGAAAATGTGCGCCAAATGCTCTTCCGGTATCCCAATGCCAGAATCCTGCACCGAAACTTCCAGCGCATCGCCCATCGCGGTCACTTCGGCGCGCACCCGAATACGGCCACCATCATCGGTGTACTTGATGGCATTGCTCAGCAGATTTCTCAGCACACGCTCAATGCTATCGCTGTTAATATACAACTTGGGCAGACTGGATTCGATGGCAGTGCTGAGGTGAATGCGCTTTTGATCCGCCAACACCTTCACCGATTGCACGGTCAGGTTGATCACCGGGGTGATGTCATTCAGCTCGCGCTCCAATTGCACCGCACCCTCTTCCAGGCGGGAGAAATCGAGAATATCATTCACCAGTTTTTTCAGGCGATCCGTTTCCACGTTAATGGTCTCGATGAACTCGTTGTAAGTCTCCGGATCCAGATCTTTGCCGTGGTTGTAGATGGTATCCACATAACTTTTAATGGTGGTCACCGGGGTACGCAACTCGTGGCTGACATTGGAGATGAAGCTGGTCTTCATCTTGTCCACTTCGGTTTCCTTGGTCACATCATGCAAAATCAGCACGAAGCCCAACATGTTGCCTTCAGTATCCTGAATGGGGGAAAGCATCACTTTCAAAGCTTTTTCGGGATTTTCCAGCTTATGGGTAAATAGCTGGGGCAAATCATTCGGGCTTTTCTGATAGATCTGCTCAAAATCGGCAATGATGGGCTCGAAGCAGCGCGCGCCGGTTTCAGTGATGTACTCTTTCAGGTTCGCCCCAATGGCCCATTCGCTAGACTTATAGCCCAGCATCTGGCAGGCCGAATCGTTGATGATGGCCACCTTGGCCTGCAAGTCGCAAACCACCACGCCATCGGCGATACTCAGCAAAATGGCTTTCAGCTTGTTGCGCTCAAAGGTAATGGTTTCCAGATTCTGTTCTTCGTAAGCCCGCAACCGCACGGACATATCGTTAAACGATTCGGCCAGCGTTTTCAACTCGCCCCACAGATCGTGCTCTAAAATCTTGTAACCAAAATCCCCCGTAGCCAAACGCTTGACCCCGCGCACCAAGGTCCGCAAGTGCTTGCTGAGGAAATAGGTGTTCATGGACACGGCCAGAATGGAGATAAACCAGGCACTCATGAACACCCAGAAAATAATGCTCCCGGTGGCCGAGCGAATATCCCGCAGGGTTTTGCCGGTCAGTTTCACATGCACGCTGCCCTTGGACTGGGTCACGGTGCCGTCGGGCAAGGTTTGCCTGAGGGGGGCGGAACTGTCCCAGCTGCGTTTCAATTCATCGGAGGACAACGACTTGCTGCTCTTGTAGAGCAAATCACCCTTGCCGTCGTAGTATTCAATCCCGGCGATGTCCTCGCTGGACACCAGCATGGAATCGGCAAAAGTTTTCAGTTCCAGTGCCGGATTATTAGTGGACAATCGTTCCATACCGCCTTGGGCCAACACTTTGGCGGTCATATCCGTAAAGTGCTCGTAGTTGTCGTTCAGAGAATTAATGTAGCTGATATTGATCCCGTAAGCCACAATCAAAAACGAGCAGGAAATGGCCACAACAATGAAGAGGAGAATTTTATTCTCAGAGGAAAAAAAGTTGTTTTTCCACACTTGCGTTGCAGCCTCGAGTTATCGGATACGCAGAGACATGCCCACCGTATCACCACATCCCTTCTATTCTACAGGATCTTTCCATCCCGGTGCGTATGCGAAGGACGATTTTCGCAAAAAAAGTGTCTCGACCAGCCCGTCCAACCGATCATACCGGGGTGCTACAAAGCCCGAAAGCGACGCCACGCATGAGGTTGGCTGGCAAGCACAATTGCGCTAGTCAATGATGCGCCCCTGGAACAAATCCAGCGCATTTTTCTTGGCTTCGTTGAGATCATGATCTCCGCCCAACGCCGACACCGCCATCTGTGCATTCATGGCCGAGGCGCCGCTGGCTGAACGCCCTGCATCGGCAGCGCTTCCCGAACCAGTCATCATGGGGGCATCATCCTCGTCATCCATCGGCGGGGGCTCATCCACGTCCATCGGCGGCATTTCATCCGCTTGCGGGGGTCCAGCCGGTCGAACATCAGACATTGCAATCACGGGAAAGGTATCGGGAATCACCATCGCTGCCGGAGGCGCGGACTCGAAAGACATTGCAGCAGGATTCACGGGAGCAGCAGCCACCGGGGGCTCCATCACCGCAGTTGCAGAACCAGCCGAGGCCCGGATAGGCTCAGGGGTCACGCCTGCAGATTCTACGCGATCCGAAGCAGCAACCGAGAGGGCACTATGCTGTTGCGCGGAGGGCATTACGGGCGCAGTTGCCGGAGCAACAGCCACCGGACTGATCGCAGGCGACACAGGTGCCGGAGCCGCAGGGCCAACCGGGCGTTTCTTTTCCAGAATCACTTCAATGCGCATGGGGCGGCCAAAGGCTTTATCCACGGCCCGTTGCAGATGAATCAACTTCTCAGGCTTTTTGAGCGTGGTTTGGTGAGTTTCGCTCACACAGCCGACCGTCAGCAGATCATCGACCAAAGCCACGGCAAAGGTTTGCTGTTGCAACAACGACCGGAAAGGCAGACCGGGAATCAGCGCACAAGCTTGCTGATACTGGGCCTCCAAAGAACCAGCCACGACCCCAACCGGCGCATTCGCGGCATGAGCCGCCGCTGGCTGAGCAGAGGGAATGTTCTGAGATTGAGCCGCTGGCTGTGGCATCGAGCCAGCAACAGGAGCAGGCATCGGCTGAGAGGTCGTAGTTTGAGGCCGAGCCGCAGGCATGGTGGCAGCAGGTGCCGTTTGTGCCGGCGCGGGACGTGATGCAACAGGCGCGGATTGAGCCCGAGACGGCGCAGGCATCGTATGCGCCATGGGCGGCGGCAACGGTGCTTGCCCGGAGAGCTGCGCCTCCAGGCGGGCCACGCGTTCGGAGAGTTCTTTCACCAGATGAATTTCATGGCGATAGGCCAGTTCAATCAGGCCCACTTCCAGCCACAACTGGGGCTGGTTGCTATTGCGAATATTGCGCTCCACAAAGGCCAGACGGCCAATGATTTGGGGAATTTCCTCGGGCTCGGGGAACAGCTTGGCTTGCGCGATGAGCTGCTCAAAGTAATCCGGCGGCAGCGAGAGGGTTTCCGGGTTGATATGGGGGCCAGCAGTGCTGACAATGAGTAGATTTCGGAAATGAGTGGTTAAATCCTTGAGTAACTGAATGGGCTCAATCCCCCGGCTGAGCAGGGCGTTCAGCTCGCTGAGCAGATCGGCGGCCCGGCGCTCGGCAATGGCGCCGCCCAGGTGCAGCAGCAGGTCTTCCTCCAGCGCGCCAATGAAGAGAGCCACATCCTTGCGGCTGATCACTTTATCCTGCTGGGCTCGACCCAGCACAGCCACCTGATCCAGCAAGCCCACGGCGTCTCTCAGCCCCCCGCGTGCGTGGCGCGCAATGGTCAGGAGGGCTTCCGCATCAATGGCAATGCTTTCTTGTTCGCTAATATAGCGCAGGCGACTGATGATGTTCTCCGTCGTAATCCGGTTGAAGTCGAAGCGCTGGCACCGGCTGATGATGGTGGGCAGCACCTTGTGGGCTTCCGTGGTGGCAAAGATGAAGATGACATTAGCCGGAGGCTCTTCCAGGGTTTTCAGCAGGGCGTTAAAGGCCGCTGTGGTGAGCATGTGGACTTCATCAATGATGTAGACCTTGAAACGCCCGGTCATGGAACTGTACTGGCAGTTCTCAATCAGCTCGCGGGCATCGGCCACGCCGTTGTTGCTGGCCGCGTCAAACTCCACCACATCCAGGGCGTTGCCTTGCACAATACCCAGGCAACTGGCACACTGCTGGCACGGCGAAACCGTCGGGCCCTGCTCGCAGTTGAGGGACTTGGCGAAAATACGCGCGGTCGAGGTTTTACCCGTGCCCCGAGGCCCGCAGAAGAGATACGCATGGGCTACTTTGCTGAGCTGGATGGCATTCCCCAAGGTTTGGGCAATGGCTTCCTGTCCCACAAGATCCGCAAAGGATTGCGGGCGATACTTGCGGTATAAGGGGATATAGGTCTCAATGCGGGTTTCTGTCATCATCCACCAAGCCTGACTCTCAATCGAAGGGTGTAAAGTTGAAGCCTTCCGGGCTGCAAAACACGGGGCGTCTATAAAGACCCGTGTCCACAACACCCCTCTAGTGTACTGAACTTTCTGCCCAGAATAAAGCCAGTCTTGATTTCAGGATTCAGATACAGCCAATCAAAAAACCGGAAATAAACATCTGCTTGATTGCAGACCAATGACCTTGTTCTTCATTCACCAAAATAAAAACGCCGTCCATCCCTAAATGCGGGATAACACGGCGTTAAGCGCAAAATCTTGTTAGTCCATTTTTTCGGAGAATCAATTCCAGCCTTGTCCTTCTGATTGCATAAAAACAAACATTTTAAATCCTGGAACAGTTTGTGAAGTTATTTTACGAAAACACAGAAAAATGCCCCACAGAAAAACCGCGGCATCCCTCTCAGCGCAAAGAAAAAGGGCGTTATCGCAGCAGAAGGAAAACTTCCGGCCATAACGCCTTGTTGCAAATTGCTTTCAGTAGAGTAGCGAGAATGAGAATGATTGAGAGTGAGAGTGAGAAGATAGTACCTGAAGTCTAGTTGAATATAGCCTTGTCCTATGTATATATAAAAAACAGAATCTTGATTTTGATGCTATATTATTAAAATATATTAAAAGCAATATAAATATATTCTTTTTACATTGACACACCTTCCCTCAGAACCCTTCCCCCTTCTACTTTTCAAGACCTACCTCTATCACGATCCCGGATGAGCCTAACGATCGCTTGGCTCATCCAAGGGCTGATCGAACACATTGCGGTGCACCTGCTTAACGTGGCGCTTGCTGATTTGAGTATAAATCTGGGTAGTGGAAATATCACTATGACCCAGTAGCTCCTGCACCACCCGGAGATCCGCCCCGTTTTCCAGCAGATGCGTGGCAAAGCTATGTCGAAACGTATGCGGGGACACATCCCGGCCAATGATGCCACGCATATTACGCACCCGCTGCCATATCTCCCGACGGTTAATGGGCTCTTTTAGCAAGCCCCGCCCTTCCACGTTGACGAGTAAGGGGTCATCGCCCTTCAAACTGGTATCCGCCAAGTACTGCTGAATCACCGCCAGCGAAACCTCCCCTAGGGGAATCAGGCGCTCCTTGCCGCCCTTGCCCATCACCCGAATGTAACCGCCCCCCATATCAATAACTCTCACCCGCAAGTCCACCAACTCAGACACCCGCAACCCGCAGGCATAGAGCAACTCCACAATCACTTTGTCCTGCGCGCTCAAGGCATCACTCGTCAATAGCCGGGCCATCTCCCCCACGCTCAGTACCTTGGGCAAAGTCTTTCGGCGCTTAGGCAGCTCCAACAAAGCCAGGGGATTGTCTCGCAGCATGCCTTTGACTTGCAGATACTGATAAAACCCCTTAATGCTGCTAATTTTTCGCAAGATGGAAGTGGTCGCATTGCGACGGTTCCGCAGTTCGGCCAGATAACGGTTCACATCCCGGCGGTTGATCTGAATCATCTGAGGCCTCAGGGGCTCGTGATAATTCAGAAACTCCAAAATATCCCGCTCGTAGGCTTCCAGCGTGTTCGGCGAATAACCGCGCTCCTGAGACAGATGGTTCAGGTATTCCGACAACATCAAGTGCATAGCACTGATTTTACATCGCGCCGGACGTTCCGTTCACCAGCCGCTTGAAGTCTTCCGGGCGACTGGTCTTGGACAGGGCATCCTCAAACGTCACCATACCCTTCTGGTACAAGTCTTTCAGGGAGCTTTCCATGGTCTGCATCTGATACTGCGCGCCGGTTTGAATGGATGAATAAATCTGCGCGGTCTTCCCTTCCCGAATCAGGTTGGCAATGGCAGGGGTGATAATCATGATCTCCAGCGCCATGACCCGACCGGCTTTTTCCTTGGTAGCCGTCAACTTGGGCAACAACGCCTGGGACAATACCGCCACCAGACTGCCCGACAGCTGCACCCGGATCTGCTGCTGTTGTTCCGGGGGAAATACGTCTACAATCCGGTCCACAGTCTGCATGGCACTGGAGGTGTGCAAGGTGCCCATCACCAAGTGACCCGTTTCAGCGGCGGTCAAAGCCAGACGAATAGTCTCCAAATCCCGCATCTCACCTACCAGCACGACGTCCGGATCTTCCCGAAGGGCAGCGCGCAGCGCGTTATCGAAACTGCGGGTATCCTGACCCAGTTCCCGCTGGTGAATCACGCAGCGCTTGGAAGTGTGCAAAAATTCAACCGGATCCTCAATGGTCAGAATATGGTGCGGCTTGTTGGAGTTGATGTAATCAATCATGGCCGCCAGCGTAGTCGATTTTCCCGAACCGGTTGGCCCAGTGACCAGCACCAGCCCCTTGGGGCGATCCGCAATCTCTTTTACAATGGGCGGTAAATTCAGATTATCAAAGGTCGGCACGTCCGCCCGGATCGTCCGGAGTGCGGCAGCGTAGCTGTTTTTTTCCTTGTACACGTTCACCCGGAAACGACCCAGACCCGCGACACCGTAGGAACAGTCCAAATCCCAGTTTTGTTCCAGCACCCGACGTTGTTCATTGGTCAACATGCTGAAGATCAGCCGCTGGGTATCTTCCTTGCTCATCGGCGGGTACTCGGTCCGTACCAGGTTGCCATCAATTCGCAACACCGGTGGCAAGCCTGGCGAAAGATGAAGGTCACTCGCCCCCCGCTCAAATACTTGTCCCAACAACTCTTCTATAATCATAGCCTGATCTTCACTCCTTTATCCCAAGCGTCCACCGGATCCGGACCTGTTTTTTCTTGATCCGCTCACATTAAGCCCCACTCACACGCAGTACAACGACCAAACGTGTCCGATAACCTCACGCACTCACGTATAAAATCTCTCATACTTATTGTACTGAAGCCGGAAAGTTCCTGGGTACTTCTCAGCCCAACCAGCATTAAATTTCATCCATATACAGTACGTCTGCCCCAAACTTCGATACAATAGGAGCATGATGAAACAAACAGCGCATCAATCATCCAGCACCCTGACAAACACCACCCGTGATCTGCTAACCGCAGCCACCACGCTAGTCATGCTGATCGCACTGGGCCTGCTAATCAACTATTTTTACGCCATGACCGCCCTGTTAGGCTTTGTGCTGATAATCACCTACATTCTGCTGGGTCCGGTCAACCTCATGACCCAGGGCATTAACGCGCTGTCCAACCTCACCAGTCGTATCCCCGGCTATAAAGAACTCCTGCAAAAATCCCCGGAAGCCAACCCGCGTATTTTAGCAGTGATGATCGTCTACACCTTCTTTTTTCTGGTCATTACCATCGGCAGCATTGAATTTGTGCCCATTCTCAACAATCAGGTAGGGGACATGACCGAAAAAGTGGGGGTGCAACTACTGGATACCTCTGATCAGGCGCTGACCTGGGCCGATCACAATATTGGCACCGGCACCTTACGCCATATTTTCGCCAAAACCATTCACGAAGCCGAAACAGAGGGGGTGTTAAAACACCACATTAGCCCCGGTAAACCTGTTACCCAAGAAGAACGCAGAGTCATCCAGAAAACCGTAATTCAAAGCGCGCTCAATCAACTGGATACCAGCTTATCCAGTGCGCTTCCCAGCCTGGTGAGCCTGATGGGAGGCACTGTGAATGGCTTTATCTATCTGCTGGCCGGGCTGATTCTGTCGTATTACTTTTTAGCGGACGGAAATCGGATTAAAGCGGAACTCCTGCTGATCTTTCCGGCGCAAGCGCGCCAGACCACCGGCTACCTGCTCAATAGCTTCCATGAGGTCATGTTCGCCTTTATTAAAGGGCAAGTTTTACTGGGCGTTCTGACCGGTTTCTATATGACCATCGTTTATTCCATTTTTCAGGTGCCCTATGCCATCTTGCTGGGCTGTATCTTTGCGCTGGCAGAACTTCTTCCCGTGGTAGGTACCTGGATTGGCATTGGCATCGGCCTCTGTGTGATTTTGCTGAACATGCCTCCCATTGTGGCTGGAGAGGTTTGGCTTTGCTCCTATTGCTACCAGACCGTGAAAGACAACATTCTGGCACCCAAGGTAGTGGGGGATGTAATGGGACTTCACCCACTGGTGATCATTCTCTCGCTGATGATCTGCGCGCAAGTCGCTGGACTACTGGGCGTACTGCTAGCTTTACCCCTGGCTAGCGCCATCAACGTCGTCATTCGTCTCTTGCTGGATCTGGATGCCTCAGAAAAGAAAACCCAACCCGATCAACTCATTCCGGAGGGCGCCACCGATGCCGGATAATCAGACCAAAGGGACGAGCCCCGAGATGAATCCCAATCAACTGGGCATCAGTCTTTGCTCAGGCCCCACCAAAGTCAACCTGATTGTTCTGTGCGTTGTGTTTTTTATTTTTACCGGGTTGATGCTCACGGAATACCTGACTCAGGTCGTTTGTATGCTGGCAGCCTCTCTGATTCTGACCTATCTCCTGCTGGGCCCAGTGGAGTTTCTGCAACGCGGCCTGATGGCTCTCAAAATTCAGCAACACAGCCTACCAAAGGGCCTGTGCAAGGGGCTGTCCATCCTGCTGGTTTACCTGCTGTTTTTTGGCTGCTTTGCCATTACCCTGATTCAGATTGCCCCGCCCCTGGCCAGTCAGCTCAAAGAATTCGCGCGAGAATTACCCCATTACCTCTCTCAGGTCTCTGATGCCAAAAGCAAAAGCAGCGGGCCACAACCCTTAGCCGCTGTGGTTCAAGCCTCTCTGGAGCGCAGCCAACAACAACAATCCGTAACCCAACCGGAAACCGACCATTCGTCTCTTGGGCTACACCATACCCAGCGATCACCCAGACCTGAAAGAGCAGCCAAACTTCCTCTGGTCAAAGCCACTTACATCCTGGCGCTGGAACAACTCCTGAACAACTACAAAACTTACGCCGCCAAACTGGGAGGCGTTCTGCTGGATTTGGGCAGTGCGACATTCAGCAGCTTCATCTATGGCTTAACCACCCTGGTTCTGGTTTTTTATCTGTTACACGATGGCAAGGCGTTGCAACATGGGCTGGTCAATCTCTTCCCCGCCCGCCATGAGGCAGGTCTGGAACGGTTTTTAATCCGGTTGCACATTCAATTCCAAACCATTGTGAAAGGTCAGCTCCTGATGAGCTTACTCTCAGGCAGCTTGATGTATATTCTGCTGATGGCCCTGAGCGCCAAATTTTCTCTCTTGCTCAGCGTGTTTTTTGGCATGACGTCAATTTTGCCCGTCATTGGCCCCTGGATCGGACTATTACCCATTATCACCTTTCTGGCGTTTAGCAGTCACCCGCTGGATATTATTACCATCCTGATGGGCACAGAACTGTTTTACATCTTAAAAACCTATTGGATCTGGCCCAAACTCATTCGGCGCAAGTACGATATTCACCCCATCCTGTTCACCCTTAGCTTTGTGGCCTGCCTGAAACTAGCCGGATTACTCGGCATCCTGCTTTCATTTCCGCTGGCCAGCATCCTGGGTGTGATTGCAGCTTCTACCAAAGAACATCACGCTCGACCCAAAGCCAATACACTCGTCTGAATCGACCAGTCCAAACTCACTGAATGCGTCAGCATGTCGTAATCGGGCTAGTGAATTTTACCTGTCCACTTTACAAAGCATTACAAATGCTAAAGGTTTCGCACTCACCTGCCGATAGATACTGAAGGAGAATAACGGAAGGTGGCATTTGAGATGATCCAAGCAAAGCAATCCAAGCACTCTGGACAGGGCATCACTGAATATTTCCTGCTGGGAGCCGTGGTTGTCATGATTTCTGTAGGGGCTGTATTCAGCATTGGCGGTAACCTATCCAACTCCTTTGGCACGATGGTACCTGGCAAAGCCACAATTTCATCCATCCGTGCAGCACAACAACCCGGATTAACCCTGACCCAACAGACGCCAACGACACAGATTGCTGCGACAACAGCAGGTGGTTTAGCGACATCAACAGGTGGATTAGCCCCATCAAACCAGACCCTCCCAAATCCCACCAATGCCATTCCAGCCACTGTAGTGGCGGACACAAGTCATACCCTCAATAATCTGGTTAGTGGTGCAAATGGTGGCACAAGGCATACCGGCCAAAGCACCCAAAATTCAGCAAACCTGCCGGGAAGCTCAGTGAATCCCAACAATTACGCTACCTCAAATGCACCTGTTAAAGCCGCGATGGCAGGGCCTCCCGTCTCTACTAATGCACTCGGCGTTGCTTATAAAGTTGCACAGGTGAAGCCAAAGATCCTTGTAATAGATCCTGGTGCTCTTCCTGCTGCTCCTTAAGAAATAGTGCACCATCGCAATTTGCAAGCATTCATAATTCATAATCCATAAAGGATTAGTGAATGACCGTGATGACGATAAACAGAAACGCTTGATCAAAAGGGTGGATATGAATGGGCTTACAGTCTGTCATTCCGGAGGCTCAAACCGCCAACCCTGAACTCCTGCCCACTGATATGCTATAACTGAAACAATCCCCAGAGTAACCCAAGAGGCGCTTCCCATCCACAAACCAATGAGTCATAAAACCCATGGTCAAGGCCAGAATGACTATCTCATTCTGGCTATTGCAGTGCTTGTTATCTCGATCAGCAGCATTTTTCTCATCAGCTCCTTTCTTCTGGGAGGTTTCAAATATCTGGCACCTGGCAGGGCCAAATTACATTTACCACCAAACGTTACCAGTCAGGCCACATTAAACCAACCGAACAAGCACTTCATCGCCACCAAGCTCTTCTTCGTGACGCTGAAATCCGCTTCTCAAACAGCCAGATTCACTTGAGTTGTACTCACATCCCTTCAATCTAATTTTTACAGGCTGTTTCCGACAATTACCTGGCGTCATTTTTTATCCAGGCCAAGGGACCCCAAAAAAAGGGGTGAGCACACTGAATCAAGACACGAAACTAAAAACAATGTTTACCCATAATCACCGGGTGACTGGCTCCGGTGCATTCCGGCAAATTGTTCGGCTGACGTTGAAAGGCCGCCCAAGCCAGAATCGCAAAGGCCAGGGCTTCCTTGTACTTGTCGTGGATGCCAAAATCGGCATGCATTTTCAGACTCACAACCTGCCCGGCGGCTTTTAAATGGTGTTCCAGGCGTTGACGCAAATGCGCATTATACGCCCCACCGCCACCCAAAATCATTTCAGAAACCTGATAGCGTGGAAAAATAAACCGCTGATAACTATCCACAATGGTTTGCGCGGTGAATTCCGTGAGTGTAGCCAACCAGTCCGCAGGCTCCAACCCGGGGAATTGCGCCAATTGCGCCTTAAAAAATGGCTCTCCAAACTGCTCTCTGCCCGTGGTTTTTGGCGGAGTGAGCGGTAAATAGGGGTGACCCAGCAAATGGACCAACAACGCCTCGTGGATCGTTCCAGTAGCAGCCACAGCGCCGTTTTCATCGTAAGGCTTCCCGTAAAAATGCATCATGGCAGCATCCATCAGCATGTTACCGGGGCCGGTATCAAAGGCCATCACGGGCTGACTTTCGGCCTGCTCGGTCGATCGCGGCGGCACCACGGTCACATTGGCAATCCCCCCAATGTTCTGAATGCATCGGGTATAATGTTCATCCTGAAACAGGAGTCGATCGGCATAGCAGACCAAAGGCGCGCCCTGCCCACCTGCCGCCATATCACGGGGACGAAAATCGGCGATGGTATAGATGCCTGTTTTTTCGGCAATAATCGAGGGTTCACCAATCTGCAGCGTCCCGCCAAGAGGGCGCTTTGTCCCAGTCTCATCATCGGATTGAACCGGCGGCGGAGGCCAGTGAAACAGGGTTTGCCCATGAGAACCAATACAGTCTACTTCCCCGGCAAGGATGTGATGCGTGCGCAAGAGGCCCAGCGCCGCTTCGGCGAATAACTCACCCACTGCCACGTTCAAGGCACACAAAGCCTCCAGCCCCATCACCGGATCCGACATGGCCTTGAGCAAGCGGGACCGCAACGCCGGAGCAATATCCTGGGTATAAGTGGCGATCATCTCCTGCTGCAAGTGGCCGTCGTGCATGGCAATGCGGGCCAGACAGGCATCTACACCGTCCACCGAGGTGCCGGACATCAGGCCCATCACCATCAGGGGTTTTGCCAGATCAGCCACGGACAAACAGGCGCTCCATGCGACGCAGCACTTTAATGTACACTTTTTCGCTGTGCTTGATGAGGGGATCAACCAGAATGGTATAGGAACCCATGCGCTGGCCCACCCAAATATCGGTCAGGGGACGATCGCCCACCATGGCCACTTCGGTTGCGGTGAGCCCAATCATGCCCAACGCTTCCCGGAACTTGGCCCGGCGGGGCTTGGCCGCATGGCTGATCACGGGGATATTCAAAACGTTTTCGGCCATCTGACAGTAATCCGCCTTCTTGTTGTTGGACAAGACCAGACACTTGAAGCCTTCAACCTGCAGAATGGTTAACCAGGCAGCAATTCGGTCTTCCAGCGTGCCGGAATGCGGGGCCATAATGGTGTTGTCCAGATCAAAAATAAAGCCACGAATGCCCGCCGCCTTCAGCGCCGCCAGATCAATCTGGGTGATGTCCTCAATAATGAGTGATGGTTTAACTAACAACGGCCACGCGCTCCTTGCCTCGAATAATAGACCAGCTTAAATCGGCGTCCTGCCCCTGTAATGTTTCTGGCACAGGGATCACGGCCACATGGTTGGTTTGCACGGCATGCACCGGAAAGCCCTGAGCATCATACAAGGCCTTCAAGGGCATTGAAACCGCGCCCGCCGGGGTAATCCAGTCAATGGTATCACCCACCGCAAAGGGATTGCGGGCCTGAAAGCGCAACCCGGCATCGGTCAAAATGGCCCCCGAGGCATCCGGCAAGGCGGTGCCCAGAAACATGGCGGTCTGATGACTGCGGGAATCCTCGTAGTTGTAAGCGTTCCGGTTGGGGCGGCCGTCAAAGAAGCCCTCGGTAAAACCCCGATTACCCGCCTGCGACAACTCGGCCACCCAGCGCGCGGTCAACTCCGGGGGCGCGGTGGGATGGATCTGGGCGTAATCAATGGCTTCTCGGTAAATGCGGCCTGCAGTGGCCACATAATAGACGCTCTTGGTGCGGCCTTCCACTTTAAAGGAGACAATCCCGGCATCCTGCAGCTCTCGCAAGTGGCGCACCAGGCACAAATCCTTGGAGTTCAGCATGTAAGAACCTTTATCGTCCTCTTCAAAGGTATATATATTGTCTGGACGGGTGGTTTCCACCATCTCCAGCGTCCTCAGGCCACTGTCGGGCTCGGCGCAACCACATCCACCGGATGACGAACAAGCCGCATCGCCGGAAACAGAATTAACCTCTGAGGCCAAACCCTCATGGGACTTGGGGGCCTCAAATTCCCAACGGCAACTGTTACCGCACATGCCCTTGTTGGAATTTTTGGTATTGTCGGTCAAGTAATCGCTGATCACGCAACGGCCGGAATAGGCCACGCACAGCGAGCCATGAATAAAGCACTCCAGCTCCAGATCGGGGAGGCGATCATGAATTTCCACAATGTCCCGATAAGGGACTTCGCGCGCCAGAATCACGCGCTCCACACCCAGATCCTGCCAAAAGGCGCAGGCTTCCAGGTTCAGCGTGTTGGCTTGGGTACTGAGATGCAGCGGCACAGTTGGGGCATAGCGCTTGGCCAGCCGGTACACACCGGGATCGGTGAAGATAATCGCATCCGGGCGCAGCTTCTCCAGTAGTTCGAGGTGAGGAATAATGCGCTTTAAATCCGGATTAGAGGGAAAAATATTGATAGTCACATAGGCCTTCACGCCGCGAGATTGCGCGTAATGAATATGCTCGCCCAAATTTTGCGGAGTAAACTGCTCGCCCCGGCCCGGCGTGCGCAAGCTGGCCATGGGCAGCCCCAGATACACGGCATCGGCCCCGTAAGCCACGGCATAGCGCAGTTTTTCAGGACTCCCTGCTGGGAGTAATAATTCCGGTTTTGAAGGGGCCAAACGGGTCATCAGGGGTCACCAATCGGGTTGTAAAGCGGGGCATGAATCAGACGATATGAAACGCATTCAGGCGAAGCACTGAGCACGAACTATCATCATCATAATGCAGCTTTGAGCATAGCAAAAGGGGCGCAAGGTTTCACGCCTTTGTTAAGCCCAGCTTTCAAAAGGGCTTTGCCGAAGCTGGCAAGCCGATCTTGCGCCAACCGCATCCGAACTCACTACAAATATAAAAGACACTCGAAGAGAAAACAAAAAAAGCGCTCCCACACCGAGTATGGGAGCGCTTTCAAAGATTTGAGTTTAAAGGGCTTTTTACGATTCGCCCGGATCAACCGCTTCCGAGGTCACATCCAGAACGTCATCTCCGAGTGCTGCGCCCAGCGTGTCATCATCATCCAGCGGCACAATCTTGGTGACCGAGGCCACGCAATCATGCTCATCCAGGTTTTGTAGACGCACCCCGGTAGCCATCCGGCTCTGGCGAGAGATCTCACCGGCCCGCAGACGAACCACCACGCCATTGGCACTGACGATCATCAGCTCATCGGTGTCATTCACGATGGCCGTGTTGGTCACCCGGCTCTTGGCGTTCTTAAACTTGGTGGAAATCAGACCAATCCCGCCCCGGTTCTGGGTACGGAACTCAGCCAGATTGGTGCGTTTGCCAAAACCGTCGTTGGTGATGATCAGGACATCCAGATCGTTGGCCGTACCGGGCAACACACTGAAGTCCACAATTTCATCGCCCGCGCGCATCTTCATGGCGGTCACCCCGCGAGCCGGTCGGCCCAAGGGACGCAGATCCTGCACAGGGAAGCGAATGGCCATCCCCAGACTGGTGCCAATCAGCATGTGGTCGTCATCCGTGGCAGGCAAGACCC
This sequence comes from Vampirovibrio chlorellavorus, assembly GCA_903866275.1. GTDB lineage: Bacteria > Cyanobacteriota > Vampirovibrionia > Vampirovibrionales > Vampirovibrionaceae > Vampirovibrio > Vampirovibrio chlorellavorus_D. Next base: position 16,668 of record CAIPMU010000006.1, read on the forward strand.
AGCCCAGATAGTCTTCCTCTTCCAGCCCGATGGCAATGATGCCGCTGCGACGAATGTTATCAAAGCTAGCGAGATCGATCTTCTTGATCCAGCCCAGCTTGGTGAGCATGAGCAGGTAAGTCCCCTGAGGCAGGCTGTAGACCGGCACCACGGCAGTCACTTTCTCATCTTGCTCAAGCGCCAGCAGGTTAATCACGGCCAAGCCTTTGGCAGTCCGGCCGCCTTCCGGCAGATCGTAGACTTTCAGGCTGAAAGCACGTCCCTTGCTGGTAAAGAAGAGCACCTTGCTGTGCATCCCGGCCACGAAGAAGTGGGTCACATCGTCCTCATCGCGGGTCTTGATGGCCCCTTTACCACGGGTGGCGCGGCTTTGGCGCTGGAAGGTATCCAGGGCAATGCGCTTGATATAGCCTTGTTTGGTAATAAACACGGCCATATTGTCGTTGGGGGTCAGGTCTTCAATGCTGAAGCCATCGCCTTCATCCGGCTGGATTTGCGTTTTGCGCGCATCGCCGTATTTTTCTTTGACTTCCAGCAGTTCGATCTTGATGATCTCCAACACACGGGGACGGTTGGCCAAAATATCGTTGTACTCGGCGATTTTGACCATCAAGTCCATGTGCTCCGCGTTAATTTTTTCGCGTTCCAAACCGGTCAAGCGACGCAGTTGCATCTCCAGAATGGCGTTGGCCTGATCGTGATCCAGACTGTACTGGGAAATCAAGCCTTCACGCGCTTCTTCGGTCGATTTGGCGGCGCGAATGAGCTTGATGATATTGTCCATATCCCCAATGGCGATCATTAAACCGGCCAGGATATGGGCGCGGGCCTCTGCCTTGTTCAGCATGAAGCGGGTACGCCGCACGATCACTTCCACGCGGTGTTCCACAAACTCGCTGAGGACATCCACGATGTTCAGCAGGCGAGGCTGTTGCTTCACCAGGGCGAGCATGTTCACCCCAAAGGTGGACTGCAGAGAAGTATGCTTATAAAGGTTCCGCAACACCACATCGGGCTTGGCGTCACGCTTCAGCTCGATCACGATGCGCATGCCTTCGCGATCCGACTCGTTGCGCAGGTCGCTAATGCCATCCAGTTTCTTGTCGCGCACCAGATCGGCCATTTTTTCAATCAGGTTGCTGATGTTGATCTGATACGGCGCTTCAGTCACCACAATCGCGGTGCGTTCTTGCCGTCCACCGCCGCCGGGAATCTGCTCGATGGAGCACACCGCGCGCATGATCACGCTGCCGCGACCGGTACGGAAGGCATCCCGGATGCCCGAGTAACCAATGATATTGGCGCCCGTGGGGAAATCCGGCCCCTTGATGTACTGCATCATGTCATCCGGGGTGAGGTTGGGGTTATCGATCAGGGCGCAAACCCCGCTGACCACTTCGCTCATGTTAAAGGGAGGAATGTTGGTGGCCATCCCGACCGCAATCCCGCTAGAGCCGTTCAGCAAGAGCATGGGCAAACGGCATGGCAGCACGGAGGGCTCTTCTTCCGAGCCATCGTAGTTGGGCACAAAATCGACGGTGTCCTGTTCGATGTCTTCCAGCATGGTGGTGGCGACAAAGGTCAGCTTACACTCGGTGTACCGCATGGCGGCGGCGTTATCGCCCTCAATACTCCCGAAGTTCCCGTGGCCATTGACCAGCGGATACCGGCTGGAAAAATCCTGAGCCAGACGCACCAGGGCGTCGTATACGGCGGTATCCCCGTGTGGGTGATACTTACCGAGCACTTCACCAACCACCTTGGCGCACTTTTTAAAGGATTTCTCGGGAGCAAGGCCCATTTCGTGCATGGCATAGAGAATCCGCCGGTGGACGGGCTTCAGGCCATCGCGCACGTCCGGCAGGGCGCGCCCCACAATGACGCTCATGGCGTAATCGATGTATGAACGGCGCATTTCATCCCGAATGCTAATCGGGACAATCTTGCCGTCTCCAAATGTTTGCTGAGAACTCAAGATGGTCTGCCTTTCCTGTTGACTTCCAATAGAGGCTGGCTAGCCGGGCTGAAAAACGGGCTTTCCGCGGGGGAAAGGTGGTTGATGTCCCTAACACCGGGCGCATCCGGGCTCACGCCGAACATGCTCTAACAGGAGGGGGCACCAAACTCTAACCGGTTCTCCATCGACTTGTGGCGGTATTATAGCGCAAAAACGCGCCCAACAAGCGCCTGCGTGAACCTTTGTAATGTTCTGACCAAGCCATCGCTTACTACAAACGACGAATTTCAGAGCGAAAGTTTCTTGCTCCAATTTTAAAAACAAAGTCGCTATTCAGCAACTTTTAAAGAAAGACCCAATCGCTCAACCATAAACGGATCTATTCCCCATTGCACCAACAACTTATAGCTGACCGGCCAAGTGCCTTTCCAGTGTATCGATGGTAAAAATCAATATTAGTGTATCACCAATTGATTGAAGAGTTTTAACCATGCCAGACACTGTCAAAGGCCTTATGCAGCTCAAGAAAAAAATAGAAATCAACGCGCCCATTGAAGTCTGCTATCAAGCGTGGATTAATCAGGCAAAGTTTCCGGAATTTATGAAAAAAGTACTAGAACCTATCCGGTAAGTTTATCGAGTAATAATTTGGCACAAGCCAGGTAGCAGAATGCTTTGTAATGTGTGGCAAAGTATTCATATCTTGTCTCTAGCTTTCTAAACTTACCTAACCACGCGAAGCACCTTTCTACAC
>CAIPMU010000007.1 GCA_903866275.1 Vampirovibrio chlorellavorus
CTAGAACCCTTTGCAAAACTAGCGCAGTAGGATGCAAATAATGGCGACAGAGAGGAACGCATGGTAGATTTCAGGGTAATATTCCCAACGGGTCACCAGTCTGCGAAAGCCGTCTAGCCAAGCGAAACCGCGCTCCACTTGCCACCTATTGTTAAAAATTGCTTGTGCCGATTCGGTCAATTTTCGTCGTTTTTGTCCATGGGGGGCGTTTTTACGGGGAATGGCACTTTGTATATGCCGCTGCCGTAAGGCATTCCTCAGCCATTGAGCATCATAGCCCCGATCTGCTGAAAGCTGACCCGGTCTGGCGGGCAAACTGTCTACAGAGGGCAAAGCTGTCTTAAAGTCCGAATCATTGCCTGCAAAGACCAGTACCCCCAATGGCCGTCCCCGCTTGCCTGTCATTAGGCTGCGCTTGGTGGTTTTGCCTCCGTGGGTTTGTCCCACACATGCGCCCCCTTTTTAGCCTTCACAACCGAGGTATCCAAGGCCACTTGCGCCAAATCTGCTTCTCGCGATTCTAGTAGAGCCTCAATGATTCGCTGCCAGACTCCATTCTCCTCCCAGCGCTTTAAGCGCCGCCAGCAGGTGGAATAATGCACCCCATATTCTTTGGGAATCGCAGGCCATTGGCAGCCCGTCTTTAATACATACAAAATCCCGTTAATCACTGAGCGGTCTTCACAGCGAGGACGCCCATTCATGTTGACTGGCGGTAAATAATCGCGAATCGCTTCCCATTGCTTATCGCTGAGCTCGATATACATTGCGCCATCCCTCCAACTTGATTGGATCAATGACGTTCAACTTTTGCAAAGGGTCCTACGAATTGTGAGCTATTGGGACAAAAATGGGACAAGAGGAACCCTATAAAAACAAAGAGCGGCCCGAAAGCCGCTTGATTACTGGAGCCGATGGCCGGAATCGAACCGGCGACCTACAGTTTACGAAACTGTTGCTCTACCGACTGAGCTACATCGGCACCAGAATATAGTAACTGTTATACATTAAACTTAGCCATTCCCACAAGCCACCCCACCGCCGGACCTCACCCCGCCATGGCCAGTCATTAGGGAGCCTGCACTGGAACGGTTGTAGCAGCCTGGGGCTGCGCTGGCAGATCAGCATTACACTGCCACTGGTTGGCATCAGGTCCGGTCAGGGGTGCGCGACAAGGTTGTGAGCCGAAAGAAAGACAATGCACCTGCCAATAGCGTTTATCCGCGCCTTTGACCACAAACGTATTGCGGCAATCCAGCTGGGTATCATAATCCTTCACATCACCCATGTACCAAATGCGCGAATGCGTTTGCTGAAACACGCGAAACGCCCGCTGCACATCAGGCCGTTGGCGAACATCCTCGCCGGAGACAAAGAAATAAGGGCCTTCAATCCGCTGCACCAGATGAAAGAGGTTGGTGCGCCGGGGATCCATCTGCACCTCGCTGGGCGTGAGGCCAAAACGGGCGGGATCGAGGTAGCGCATAATGCCCAGACCCATATAGCCCGGCGAGATCAAAAAGCCATCGCCGGGCCGCTGCAGGGGGCGAATCTCTTGCACAATCTTCCGGAAATCAGCCTGTTGCTTGTTGGCGGGCAGCTCAATAAAGGTGAAATCCGCCCAAGCCTGAGCGGCCATGATGGCAAAGAGCAACAGCCACGCTGAGAGCTTGCCCTGACGCGTCTCAATCGCATCAATCCACACGGCCATGGCCAGCAACACCGGAAAGGCCACATAAAGGATGGCGCGACCATGCAACACATGCAAACCCAGCAACAGGGAAGCCGCAAACAGCAACAGCACCGGCACGCCCGTGATACAAATTAACAGCGGGATACTCTCAGGGAGCTTGTTTTTCAGGCTGCGAAAACCGTAATAGAGCAGGAATGTACCCACCCCGCCGTAGAACAACAGCCGATCCCACCGGGGAATTAGCGGCTGAAAGGCCTTGTCATCGCCCATCCAGAGCAACTGGGCGGGCATAAAGAACAGCCCCCCCCATGAGGGCGCATCATGGACGCCCGCGCCCATTTCTTTCATTTTGGAGGGATGCCAGGGTTGACTAATCGCCCAGAGCTGAGGCGCATCGCACAGGGCAAAGCCAACAGCCAGCCCAGCCCAAAGCTGCGGATGTCGCCGCAATTGCTGCGGGTGCCGCCACACCAAAAACACCGCCTGAGACAGGAGCAAAAACGGGGCGATCGATTGGGCGTACAAACAAAGTACCGACAGCAGGGCATAGGCCCAGTAATCGGGGGAGCGGACGGACAGGCGCTCCTGTCGGAGCAATCGCAAGAAAAAGACCCACGAAAACACCGCCGTGGCGTAAAAGAACGCGTGATGCGTGGCCAAATGGGTGTAATGCCAGACAAAGGGACAAAAAACACCCAAGAGCAAAGTATAAACCGACACCCGACAAGGGGCCTTGGCCAGCCGGGCGAGTAAATAGGTTCCCCACAGGCCCAACAGACCATATACAGTATAGAGCAGGCGCACGTTGAGATCGGTATCGCCAACCAGCCCCACCCAGACATGGGTGAGCAGATGCGCCGCCGGGGGATGAATGTCCCGACTATAGATCACCCGAATCAGATCCAGCACGGGCAGCTTGGCCATGGCCAACTCGTTGCACTCGTCCCAGTCCAGCGAATAATCGGCCAGCCCCCACAGCCGTCCTAAAACGACCACGAGCACTACAACCCACCAGCCACCATAGCGGAGCCAGAACGACTTCACTGGACCGGATGCGCCCTGATTGGAACTCTCCCCGGAGACACCTACCCCATCAGCGGGCTCTATACTGGCCATCTCAGAGGGCTTCCCCGATGACGCACACTAATGGCTTGGATTGACTCACACGCACAACGCTCACTCATGCTTCACTGCTAGTGGCATTATACCGATTTCTGAAGCGCCGTGGGGGCAAGGCCAATTTTACATTCACATACTAAACCCTAAAAAACAGTTGAAGCCCGGCTCCGGTTTGGGTAAGGTGAAACCCCATGACCAACTTGCTCACTCACTCAGCCCCACCGGACAACAACCCGACGCTTTCGCCCCGCTGCCCCAATGCCCCGGTGCCGGAGGCCTTAAAACCGATGCTAGCCGCTTTGCCGCAACGTCGGTTTTTCAAACTGATTGGCGGAGGCAGTCTGACCGAGGCCGACAAAATCGCCTCGCTGGCCAAGGCGTATGCGCTGGGCGGGGCGGATTGCATTGACATTGCCCCAAACCTGGCCGTGATTGAGGCAGTGGATACCGCCTTAAACACCATCCCCGGCCCGCGCCCGGTGTTGATGATCAGCTTGCCGCTGGACCCTGACCCGCATTTTCGCAAGATTGAACTGGCCGAGCCGGACTGCATTCGTTGCGGGCTGTGCCTCCCCGAGTGCCCCACGGAAGCCATCATGCTGCCGGACGCGCTGAATATTTCTCAGGCGCTCTGTTACGGCTGTGGACGCTGCGTGCCAGTCTGCCCCACGGATGCCCTCAGCCTGCTGCCCTTTCAGGTGGATAGCCAAATTGAAGCCGCCTTGAGCCATCCCGCCGTGCAAGCCCTGGAGATTCACAGTCACTACTGCGATCCGGGCATGCTAGCCACCTTCCTCGATCGGTGGCAAGCCTTGTTGCACGATAAACTGATCGCCCTGTGCTTCCGACCGGAAGCCATTCCGGTGCCGCAACTGCTGGATTTTTGCCGCACCGCGCAAGCCCAAAGCGCCCTACCCATTCTGTTGCAAATTGATGGCGCCCCGATGTCCGGCACCGAAGACCCAGAAGCCTCTCGGCCGGCGCTAGAAGCCGCCGTCTGGATGGCCAAACAGCTGGCATCGCATGGGGGAAATTTCCCGATTACCATTTCCGGGGGGATCAATACCCACACCGCCCAATGGCTAAGCGAGACGCGCTATGACTTTATCGCAGGGGTTGGCATGGGTACCATGGCCCGAAAGGCCATCTGGAATCTACCGAAAAGCACCGCAGCAGAGGCCGCCAAACAAATAATAGGCCTGTTCAAAACAAAGTCATCTGGTTTAAGGTGAGGCCACCCGTTGAATGAAGCATTCTACCAGCTAAACCAAGGTGATAAACATAATGCACAAGGTCCACGAGAGCCATTACTGGAAGTAGTGTTGTTATCAATAATATCTCTGCTGGTCACGCGGCCGTTGTAGTAGATGAATATTGCCATACTTTTTCCAGGTCCATTTGTTGTGCCATCGGTGACTTTCCCATCAGGGTCAATAAAATAATAAATGGCATTTGTTGACGCAGTTCCACTAAAAGTGTATTGAGCCAAAAAAATAACAGCACCATCATGCATCCTCACACAAGGCTCAGCATTACTACAAGTCAGGGTTGGTGGAGTGGTTGCATTAATTTGATGATCAATCAATGAAGAAGTATCCAGCGCAACATAATTCAGGTAAGGCAATAAATCTAGTGGCTTGGTATTACTCGTGACTGTACCCGCAGTTAAAGCGGACTGATAGGCGCTCGACATCGCAGCTATCGCTTCTTTGGCAGCCGCATTGTACTGCTGATTTTGCTGAGCAACCATAAGCTTCGGGACGGTAAAAGTTGCAATCACGCCCAGAATGGCGATGCAAATCAGCAATTCAGCCAAAGTAAAACCGGTGGCGGTTCTCTGGTGGCACAGCTTGGGCAACCAACCCAGCCATTTGATCGCCAGCGCTTGCACAACCGGCGATGGTTTCAAAAGCAAAGGCAGCATACACGCCCAAAAGAGACGAAACTCAAACGCTCGATTTTGCAAACCGGTCCGCACGCTCAAAGCCCTTACTCTAATTCCCGCTACCACTCTATTATCGAACGGTTGTTTAAATACTTTATGGGGGGGTAAATCCGATACATTTCGTTACAAACCAGACCCCCATCGCCAGCCTTCATTGCTTACCGAGAATGATGCCCTTGTAAACCAAGCACTAAAAGCCCTCATTATGCTGGCAGATACCCTGTCCTTCGTTTGAAATCAAACGGTATGCGCCTGAAAACCAACCCAATTGGTTTAAAACAGCCCAAATTTGGGCATAAAGCTTGCACCGGACTATTTTAATGAGTCCCAGCGTACCCACGTTTGCCACGCAGCACCAGCCAACAATCGCCTTGATAGAATGCGTTACAAAATACGGTATAATGTGAACCAAGAGGGATTTAGTGACTGACATTCAAAATTGAGATAGACACAGGTTGATCCGTATCGTATTAACCAAGAGGGAAGTGCTCTGAAAAAGACTGTGCCAGCGGCCTCCGGCCACACGTTTGTTAATTCAGTTCCAAAGCATTCCAAGTTAGATTTTCGCCCGGTGTTAATTGAGGGAAAGACCATAGCCACCGATCTCCAGCTACTCATCGACATTCTGCCCGAGCGGTTGCGCCGCGCGTTGCACGCAGTCGATCTGGATGACCTGATTGAAATTGTCATGGACTTGGGCCGTGTGCCCGAAGCTCGCTTCTCCGAAGGCAATATTCTGGAACTGGGCGAACAACAAGTCACGCTGGAAGAAATTCACCATGTGGTCAAACACATGGGCTACTTCACCAGCGACAACCGCGCGGGCATCCCGCGTACCCTGCACCGCATCAGCGCCATGCGAAACCGTCAAGGCGATATTGTGGGCCTGACTTGTCGGGTGGGCAAAGTGGTCACGGGCACCGTTGACCCCATTAAAGATATTATTCTCTCCGGTAAGAGCGTATTGCTTTTAGGCCGTCCCGGCGTGGGCAAAACCTCTCGCCTGCGGGAAATCGCCAAGCTACTGTCCTCGGAAGAAGGCCAAAAGCGGGTGGTCATTGTAGACACCTCCAACGAAATCGCTGGAGACGGGGATATTCCCCATCCCGCGGTGGGTCGCGCCCGACGCATACAGGTGCAGCAGCGCGAACGCCAGAAAGAAACCATGATTGAAGCGGTGCAAAACCACACGCCCGAAGTGATCATCGTGGATGAAATCGGCACAGAAGACGAGGCGCTCGCCTCACGCACCATTGCTGAACGTGGCGTGATTCTGATTGCCACCGCCCACGGCCATACCTTGGAAAACCTGATTAAAAACCCCATGCTTTCAGATCTGGTGGGCGGTATTCAAACCGTGACGCTGGGCGATGACGAGGCGCGTCGGCGGGCTTCGCAAAAAACCATTCAGGAGCGGGCCAAAAAACCCACCTTCGACATTTGTATCGAAATCCGGGATCGCTATACTTTAGCGGTCTACCCGGATGTGGCCGAGGCCGTGGATCACCTGCTGCGCGGCTGGACACTCTTCCCGGAAATTCGCAAGGTGGACAGCGCCACCGGCACCACCAAGGTGCTGAAAACCGAATTTGAAGTGATGCCCGGTCATATCATGGAGACCGAACCGGAAAACTTCGCCCCGCCCAACAGCTACGCCGATCATCCCCGCGATGACGCGCCCTTGCCAGTGGGCCAGGAGGAGTTTCGGGTCTTCCTTTACGGGGTCAGCAAATCCTATCTCGATCGCATTCTGGAACGACTGAACCTGCACAACATCCGCATTAGCAAGAACGTGTATGATGCCAACGCCGTCATCGCCATCAAGGCCAACGCCCGTCCGGGATCGAAAATCCTGAAACTGGCCGAGGATTACGAAGTGCCGGTATTCTACGCCAAAACCAACACCATGCCCCAAATTCAACGGGCCTTGCGGGAAGCGCTCGATGCGGACGCCGGTGCCTTTGCCGGACAAATGCGCCACACCCCGTTTGAAGACGAGATGGAGCAGGCCCTGCGGGAAGCCCAAGAGGCCATCGACGTAGCGCAAGGCGAAAGCATTGCGGTGGAACTGGCCCCCCGGCGGTCTTACATTCGCCGGGTGCAGCACGAGCTGGTAGAAAAATACGGCCTGACCAGCGTAAGCATTGGCGATGAACCCAACCGCCGCCTCAAAGTGCTCCCGGTGAACGCGCCAGAATAAACCATTTTATCATTGGAGAGCCTCCAGTCAGGGTGATTAGACCTGGTTGGAGGCTTTTTCATGTTCTGACATCCTGCTGAAAGTTAAAACGCTACTCCCTGAAGCCTTTAAGCGGTTCGGAAAACTCTTATTTGGAAGCGTGCAGTCCCGGCAAGAAGCAGGGGTTTCACTCTCCACAGAAAACAATTCAAAACCTGAGGCCAATCCTCAACGGTTTTCCTTTCATCGACAACCCATTGTCCAACCACCCCAAAGCATCTCAGACAATGCCTGCCATCACCCTGATCCCCAGTTGCCCCCGCTGGCCGATTTGTGTTTAGTAGATACATGATTATGCGAGCTGCACACTTGCCCCTTCAAAAGGCCAGTGCAATGAATGGAGTCTGGATGAGTCTGCTGCAAGAGTTTAAAGAATTTGCCATCAAAGGCAACGCCGTCGAACTGGCGGTGGGCGTAGTCGTGGGCGGCGCCTTCAGCAAAATTGTCTGCGCCATTGTAGAGAACTTAATCATGCCCCTGATCAGCCTTTTTACGGGCGGCGTCAACTTTACCTCGCTCAGCATCAAACTGGCCAATCCTGTGGCCCTGGCGGGGCTACCCAGCCCGGAGCCTGCCACCTTTGCCTACGGCAAGTTCATTCAGGCCACCGTGGATTTCTTTGTGGTGGCACTGGTGCTCTTCCTGATTGTGAAAGCCCTGAACAAGCTCAAGAAAGCAGAAGCCGCACCCCCTACCACCCCCTCCACCGAGCAAGTCCTGCTCACCGAGATCCGGGACTTGCTATTACAACGGCAAGGCGCTGCCGCGTCACCCGGTTCTCGCAATTGACCTGACCCGACGACTCTCAGAAACCGTTTTTTCATAGGAACAGACTCATGTCATCCACCTCCCCCGGTTTATTCATCACCTTTGAAGGCATTGACGGCTCCGGCAAATCCACCCAGATGGCCCTCTGCGCCGAAGCGTTGCAAGCCGCCGGATACTCGGTGATTAGCACCCGTAACCCTGGCGGCACCGACTTTGGACTGGAACTGCGGCAGATCCTGCTGCACTCCAAAGGGGCCGTTTTCCCGATGAGTGAACTCTTGCTGTTTATTGCCGATCGGGCGCAACACATGGATGAAGTGGTGTTTCCCGCCTTACAAGTTGGGCAAATCGTCCTCTGCGACCGGCACATCGATTCCACGCTAGCCTATCAGGGCTACGGCCGAGGCTTGCCCCTGAGCACCATTCAGGACTTAAACACCATTGCCCTGCAAGGCCATCCGCCAGATCTGACCCTGCTCTTTGACGGGGAACCCGAGCACCTGGCCCAACGCGTGAATCGTCGCGGGCCAGCGGATCGCATGGAAGGGGAGAAAGCTGAGTTTCATCAGCGGGTGCGCGAGGGTTTTTTGGCCGTGGCGAAAGAGAATACTGAAAGAGTGCGGGTGTTGAATGCATTGGATTCGATGGAAGCATTGCATGTGCAAGTGATGCGGATTGTTTTAGCGTTATTGAATGAGTGATTTCAGGCTGGCGGATTGGTTGTCAGTAGTCTTGCCCCTACTCTTTGATGTCGCCATGGCCCTTGGGTTGTTTGGATTTTCCGTTACCGTTGGTGTTAGCGCTGGTTTCTGGTTTTTCCAGCTCAAAAGGCACCGGGGATTCCATGATGACGCTGACAATGCGGGGGCCATCGGCTTCGGTGACCGTAAATTTCAAGTCTTCAAAGCTCACCTGATCATCCTGCTCCGGTTCTCGACCCAGCGCCCCGAATACAAAGCCGCCCACCGTCTTGAAGTCATCGAAGGGAATGTTTAAATCGAGCTGCTCGTTGATGTCTTCAATTTCGCACTTCCCGTTCACCAGAACCCGGCTGGGCGTCAGGAAGGTGAGCATGGGCTCTTCCTCTTCGTGCTCATCCCAAATCTCGCCGATGATCTCTTCAATCACGTCTTCCACGGTGACTAATCCGGCAAAGCCGCCATGTTCATCGGCCACCGCTGCCACCCGAATTTTATTGCGCTTGAAGTCTTCCAGCAGATCACTGATGGACTTATTTTCGGGATAAATATCAATCTCGCGCACCACCTCGGCCAGCGGCGTATGCAGCGCATCCTTGCGGATTTTTTCAAACACATCGCGGGCATGCACAATGCCCACCAGATCATCCACGTTTTCCTTGTACACCGGGAACCGGGAATGACCCGTTTCAATGATTAAATCAGCCACTTCGCCCAAAGGGGTGTCAATTTCCACGCATTCCACATCAATACGCGGAATCATAATGTCTTTCACCGTGCTTTCCGTAAAATCATAGACGTTCTTCAACAGAATCTCATCTCGAGCTTCCAGAACGCCTTCAGCGCGGCCCTGTTCAATCAGGGTATTGAACTTCTCGCCCCATTCAATCTCGGATTCATCGGCCAGCACTTCCACAAACACCTGGCTCACATGGCTAATACGGTGCTGGATTTTATCCTTGATGCGCTCGGTCAGGTCATCCACATCTTTCACCTGAATGTAGGGATCGACCTTCACTTGCAAGTGAACGGTCAGCCCGGCCAGCCCGTGATCCACGGTCTTCAGATCCAGCACCTCGGACACCCCAAACAGGCTAGTCACCAACTCCCGAATGCGCATTTCTACTTTAGGCGACGCTGAGGTCTGGGTGAGAATGCCCCGATTATGCCGAAACAGGTAAATGGCCATCCCGAATAGCATCAGACCAATTAGGATAGAGGTCACCGCATCCGGCTGGTGCTTCATGCTTTCGGGTAACAAGCCCCACTGCACCCCGAAGTGCGACACACTGATGGCCCCTAGCGCCATGAGTGCACCCAGCAAAGCAATGTTGTCCTCGTAAAAGACAAACCGGGTGGTCGGACTAACCACATGCTTGATGTGCTGGAAAGATCGCGCAAAGGTCTGGAAAAAACCACCCGCCTCCACCTGAACTTCGGCCAGCACGGCCTGAGCCGCGCGTCGCACGGCCACCACTTCCATCATCACACTAAACAGCAAAATGCCCGCCGACAGCAGAAAGCCTTCGCTGGTGTCCATCTGGGGCTGGGCATGCCGAAAATGCTGCACACCCTCAAAACAGGCGAGTCCGGCTGTTACAAACAGAAACACGCAAGCGGCCAGTGCCCACACGTTGGCTTCCAGGCCATACCCAAAGGGGTGAGTGCGATCGGGAGGACGCTGACTGAACTTGTTCCCCAGAATCAGGGCAATGCTGTTGGCCCCATCGCCAAAGGAGTGCAAACTCTCACTAAACACCGATGGGCTGCCCGTAAAGGTCCAGGCCAGCAGCTTTACACCCCCAATGACCACGTTCACCATAAAGGCAATCCACAAGGAAGATTCCGCATGCTGGTAGGCATGCTCTCGGGTGCCAATAAAGGTCGGGGGGCCCGCCGAATTGGCTAATGGGGTACTGCCTGGAGGTTCTATCGATTCCATGAATCCGTGTAGTTTACTTCAAACGGTTCCGCTGTCCTGGTCAAAAAACAGCTTTATAAATTGGGTATCGGCCACACATCGAAAAACTTGAGCACTCAATTTTTCCGATCAACCAACCCAAGTTCTCATTATATCAAGCTTCCAAGGAAATAGCCCCTTTTTCCGGAACAGACTCGCCACCGGATACACCAAACCTGATTTAACCCGACTCTGCGGCTTCAGGAGCAGGCTGAGCCTGCTCTGCAGGGGAAAGTGGCGGCGAAGCATCCATCACTGGCGGAGGCATGGATTCCGACAAACTCATAGCAGACTCCTCCAGCACGTAAGGCTGAGGTGCCTCCACAACCGCCTGCGGTTTTTCCACCGGGGCTTTCGCAGAAACCTTCTTTTTTCGCTTACCCGTTGGCTTGGCCCAAATATCACCGATTATATATCCGATAAACCCGGCGGCAATGGCCCCACTCAGGCTCAAAAGCAGGGTTTCCAGCATTGCCATCCCCGAAAACGTATCCGAGGCCATCTGGGTAAAGTCCTGGGGCTGAATCTGGCGGTAAAAACCAGGCAAAGCCGTCACCAGGAACACCGAAGTTCCACACAGACCCGCCATTCTGACCGAGAGATTCATAACGACCCATTCCCTTTTTCTGGTTTCATCACTGGCAATGCTACAACCATTGAATTGGCTCTTACCCGTCATCCATCGATTTAATTCATGCCTGAGACATTCAGCTATCTGACTTCATCATAAACAACCTGATTCAATAGCGGCTAGGGTTTAACCTTTCAAATCCTCCATTCAATCGGGCATTCATTTCAAGGGCATGTTCTCCAACTAGATAAACACTAGGCCAGCTGGGCCAAATCAACGCGTACCGAACCTACGGCCGTGGCTTTGACGCTGGGGCCAATCTCATTGTAGGAAAGTACCGCAATTTGCGGCAGCATCCGCTCAATCAAGCGACGAAACGGCAAGCGCAAGCGCCCGTTACACAGAATCACGGGCTGCACGCCCTGCGTGCTGATGACCCGCTCAATTTCCTCGTTCAGGGCGGCAAACAGCTTTTGGGTAAACACCGGCCCCAGAGCCAGCATTTGTCCGTCCTGAGTCAGGCCTTGGGCCACTTGCTCCTCCACAGCGGGATCCAGCGTAATCACCGGCAACTCGCCATTTTCCGGGTTTTGATGTTGCTTGCAAATGCTGCGCGACAGCGCCATACGCACCTGCTCGGTGAGGTAATCCGTTTCCTTGTTCACGCGGGCATGGTAGCTGAGGGCTTCCAGAATGGAAACCATATCGCGGATGCACACTTTTTCTCGCAGCAGATTTTGGAGAATGAGGTGGATCTGAGCCTCGTTGAGCATCTCCGGCACTAAATCGCCCACCAAACTCTCGTTGGATTTTTTCACGTTGTTCAGCAAATTCTGCACATCGCTGCGGCTTAGAATATCGGCGGCGTTCTTTTTGATGACTTCCGTTAAATGGGTAGACACCACCGCCGAAGCACTCACCACGGTATAGCCGGCCAGTTCCGCACTTTCTTTTTCCTCGGCCTCAATCCACAGGGCGGGCAGACCAAAGGCAGGCTCTCGGGTTTCAATGCCATCAATGGGTTCCACCCCATCGGGATCCGTGCTCATAGCCAGCCATAAATCAGACACCACTTCCCCGGTTTCGATTGTGACGCCGCGCAGCTTAATGTTGTACTGATTGGGGGCCAACTGCAGGTTATCCCGCACCCGCACCGAGGGCAGTACAAAGCCCAGTTCCAGCGCCATTTGACGCCGAATTTGAGAGATGCGCTCCAGCAGATCGCCCCCGGCATCGGCTTCGATGAGGGGCACCAACCGATACCCGATCTCCAGCTCCATCATTTCCACTTGCAAGAGTTCCAGCACGTTTTCCGTGGTGGCTTTTTTCTTGCCCTGAATGGCCTTGGCCTTTTTGTCTTCCAGCAGGGCCATTTCGGTCTCTTCCCGCTTGTTTTTCACCAACAGGAAACTACCACCCACCGCCAAGGCGCCAATGGTTAAAAAAGGCAGGTTGGGCAAGCCGGGCACCATGCCCATCACCAGCATGAGACTACCCATAATGGCCATGACCTTGGGATTCTGAAACATTTGCCCGCCGATTTCATCGCCCAGCGACTGATCAGAATCGTTCACGCGCGTGACCAGAATACCCGTGGCCGCCGAGATAATGAGGGCAGGCATTTGAGAAACCAGACCGTCCCCGACGGAGAGCGTGGTAAAGGTAGCGGCGGCCTGCGCCAAGGGCATGCCCATCTGCATCACCCCGATGATTAAACCACCCACCACGTTGATGACCGTAATAATAATGGCTGCAATGGCGTCGCCTTTGACAAACTTGCTGGCACCGTCCATGGTGCCGTAAAAATCCGCTTCCCGCTGAATGGTTTGGCGGCGGTGCTTGGCCGTTTTCTCATCGATCATGCCCGCGTTCAAATCGGCATCAATGCTCAACTGTTTACCCGGCATGGCATCCAAGGTAAACCGCGCAGCCACTTCGGAAACGCGGCCCGCGCCGTTGGTGATAACGATAAAGTTGATGATCACCAGAATGATGAAAATCAGCATACCCACGACGTAATTGCCGCCAATCACGAAGTTCCCGAAAGCATGCACCACCTGCCCGGCATCCCCGTAGAGCAGAATTAAGCGGGTGGTACTGACATTCAAGCCCAATCGGAACAACGTGGCAAACAGCAAAATAGTTGGGAAAGTCGAATATTGCAAGGGTTCCCGTGTGTACAGCGTCACCAGCAAAATCGTGACCGATAGCGCGATGTTCATGGTCAGCAGCACATCCAGCAGGAAGGGCGGCAACGGAATGAGCATCATGGTGACCACCAGCACGATGCCCACAGCCAACAGCACATCGTTGTGCTTCATCAACTGCTGCCAGCTCAGCATGGGGATTTTCTTTTCGGTGGGCGCGCTCATGCGTCACCGCCTTCTAACAGTTTTGAGCTGCGATTCTTTTTGGCCGCATGATCGGCGGCGCGCTTTTGGGCCGCCAGACGACGACCCTTATTGGTGGAAAACACAAAGGCCAGCACCTCGGCGACGGCCACAAACAATTCAGGCGGAATCATGGCTTCCACTTCCACCACGGGATACAGCGAGCGGGCCAGGGGCTTGTTCTCCACCATCGGCACGTTATTTTCGCGGGCAATTTCTTTAATCTTTTGGGCGAAAATATCCTTGCCCTTGGCCACCACCACGGGGGCAGGCGCAATATCGGGATCATATTTCAGCGCAATGGCGTAGTGGGTCGGGTTAGTGATCACCACATCAGCCGTGGGCACGGCGGCCAACTGACGGGTTTTGGCCATCTTCATGCCCATCTGCTTGATGCGGCTTTTCATCATCGGATCCCCGTCCGAGTTGCGACGCTCGTCTTTAATATCCTGACGGCTCATGCGCAGTTGCTTTTCAAACTCCCAGGCCTGATACCGCCAATCGATCAAGCCCGCCAGCAAAAACAGAATGCAGGACCATTGGGCAATCTCACCCACCACCTTGAGAATAGCTACCCAGGCCACGGGCACTTCCAGCGCGCCCAGCGTCATCAGTTCCTGCCAATGATTATGAATAATGATGGAACCCGAGCCGCCGATAATGCTCATTTTCAGCAAAGCCTTGCCCACTTCCACCAGAGAACGGGTCGACCACAGGCGCTTGAACCCGTTCAGGGGATTAATTTTATCCAGCTTGGGAAAGATGGCCTGAATGGAGAACATGGGCCGCACCTGCACCAGATTGGACAGCACACCCGCCACCAACACGGTCAGCATCATGGGCATCATCAGGAACACCATCGATTGAATGGTGCTGGACATGAGCACGTTAAAATTATCGAGCGATAACGGCCGCAGGGCCACCGGACTGCTCAACACCTTGGTAAAGGTGTATTTCATCTGCCCGTACATGCTGGAAATAGTGTAGGGACCGGCATACGACATGATCCACGCAGCGGCCATCAGGGCCACGGCCCCGTTAAAATCGCTGCTTTTGGCCACCTGGCCTTTTTCTCGCGCATCGGAGTAGCGCTTGGCTGTTGGCTTTTCTGTTTTTTCACCGGCCATTTAGCACACCTCCGTCAGGTCTTGTACAGGCCCAGCAGGACCTGCACCAAATGCGCGTAATGATCGCCCAAGAGTGCCCCCAGATAGGGCAAGCCCACCAGAATGGCCAGCAAACCGATCAGCACTTTCAAGGGCATGGCCACCATAAACACGTTCATCTGGGGCATAACCTTGGCTACAAAGCTGAGGGCAATTTCGGTGGCCAGCAACAGCCCCATCAGCGGCGCGCCCACCACAAGCGACATGATAAACATATCGCTGGTCAGCTTGATAAACCGTTCCGCCATCAGTCCCCCGGTGAGTTGGCCTTCACCAATGAAATGCCCCAACGGGATAAAATTGAAACTGCGCTCCAGTCCCATAATCAGGCCATGATGAATGTTCAGGGATAAAAAGAGCAGTGCGGCAAAGTAGAAGAAAAACTGTCCGACAATAGGCGACTGGGTCTGCGTGACTGGATCCAGCATGTTGGCCACCGATAGGCCCATCTGCATGCTGACGTATTCCCCGGCCATTTGCAGGGCCATAAAAATTAAATTGACGGTATAGCCCAATAACAACCCAATGATGGTTTCCTGAATGGCCATTAAGGCAAATTGAATGAGATCCTTGGGCACCACCAAATGAGTGGCATGCAACGGAAATAGAATCAAGGCAAAGCCTAGGGCCATGCCAATTTTGGCTTGAGAGGGGATATTGCGCATACTAAACAGCGGCGCGCTGAGCATCATACCGCTAATGCGAAACAGCACCAGCAGAAAGGCGATCACCACGTTCACGGTTAGCAGGCTTAAATCCAAGCGGGGGGAATCTCCAGAATTAGGGCCGATTGAACGGCTTCATTTGAGCAATAACAACAGTTTGAGCTTTAAAAAACGGATTATTTTTTGGGGGCTTGAGCCACTTCAATGAGTTGCGTAAACACGCGCTGAGAGTAGCCCACAATCATCTGGGTCATCCAGGGGCCAGCCAGCACCAGCACCAAAAAGGTGGCCAGCAGCTTGGGCACAAAGGTCAGGGTTGATTCCTGAATTTGCGTGACCGCCTGAAAGATGGAGATGGCCAGACCCACCACCAGATTGACGATCAGCAAGGGTGCGGACAGTAAAATCACCAGCCACACCGCATTTTGCAGTAAATCGATAAACGCCGCTTCGCTCATGCGCGATCCTCTCTTCTAGCCAAAACCGGCTACCAGCGATTGTGAAATCAGATGCCAGCCATCCACCAGCACGAAAAGCACCAGCTTGAAGGGCAGCGAAATAGAGGTCGGCGGCAGGAAGAGCATCCCCATGGACACCAGAATGCTGGAGACCACCATATCGATAATCAAAAAGGGCAAAAAGATGATAAAGCCCAACTGAAACGCCGTTTTCAGCTCGCTGATGGTAAACGAGGGCAGCAACACGTAAGTTGGTACATCACCGCGATTTTTGGGCTTTTTCAGCTTGGCGAGACTCATGAACAGCTCCAGATCCTTGGGGGCGGTTTGCTTGAACATAAAGGTTCGCAGAGGGGTCATGGCCTTGGTCAGGGCGGCCTCCTGGGTCATCGCGCCGGTGAAGTAGGGCTTGAAAGCCTCACTATTCATCTGGTTAAACGTGGGGGACATCACAAAGAAGGTCAGAATCAGGGATAGCCCAATAATCACCTGACTGGGTGGCAACTGGGGTGTGCCGATGGCTTGCCGCACCAGAGAGAGCACAATCACAATGCGGGTGAACGCCGTGCCCATGATGAGAATGGCCGGTGCCAGTGTCAGCACGGTCATCATCACCAGAATTTGCAGGCCCTTGCTCACTTCCTGCGGGTTGGTCGCCGAGCCCACTTTCACATCCAGCGTGGGCAAGCCCACTTCAGCCGCAGCATGCGGCATCCCCCACACGGCCATGGCCAGACCCGCAAGGCCCAGCAGCACAAAAGCCACGCTTTTCCAGTTCGTCCCGTTCGCTGTCATCCACGCACGACGGGTTTGAATCCCTGTTCCCTGCATTGGGAAAACTCCACAAATTCACCACTGTCCTCCATATTATGGAGTTTTCCACCCACCCGAACATCATCCAAACAGTGGAGAGCAGAGCCTCAGTTCTATCCAGTTGCGGGGCTGTCAGGATTGAGCAAAATGGGGCGATGGCCCTCCCGGCATCTATTTTTGTTACAATCCCTGTTTTTCCCCTCAAGTAATGACGCGGTCAACCGATAAGACACCATAGAATAGTGTTATCGAGCCAAAGGTTCCAAAGGCTGTTTGACACAAGGAGCGGTTTAATGTACCCCCCCCCCGAAATCTCCAACCCCCCGAGCATTGCTCACCATGCCCGTATGGTTTGCGTGCTGCACTACATTGTGTCTCAAGCCGTCACCCTGGCTGTCTCAAAAAGCCATACAGCATTTGGGCTGGCTGCCCTCGGCTTGCCATAAACGCGCCCTCGGCGGTTTTACCCTGGCCGAGCTATTGATTTGCATCGCCATTCTAGGGGTAATTGCCGTCTTCACCATTCCTAAAATTATTACGACTCAGCAAAATCAAAGTTACACTGCGTTTGTCAAAGAATCCACAAGCATCCTGACTGGGGCATACACTAAGGCAAATTTTGATGGCATTGTGACCAGTAGCACTAAACTGACCGATCTGACGCCGTATATGAATTATGTTCAACTCAAAACCATTGGCACAATTGATGATATTTATAGATTCGCTACGCTTAGTTGCAGCAGTACTTCTCCTTGTATCAAACTTCATAATGGCAGTACTTTGTTTTTTACAAGCAATGCTTTTGGTGGCACTGGCGCCAGCAACGCACTGTATTATAAAATCGACCCGGATGGTGTTGTTACGGACGGTACCACCAATGGCCCTGGGAAATCACTGGCATTATTTTTATATTACAGCGGCAAAATAACCGATTATGGCAATATTAATCCAGGTACTACGGATTCAGTTGTTCCATTCGGCTATAATCCATCACCTGCTTATACCCCGCCTTGGTTCAGTGGCTGGTAAATAGAAACTACCTCAATCTGCCCAAGCGTCTTTGTGCAGAACCTATCAGCATGCGATCCAACAGCCCCGCAATGAAGACGCCGACGGTATACGCCAGCATATCCTCCCACGAGAACACGGTGCCCAGAAGCAAATGCCCCACCGTGGTGTGCCGAATGGCACTCAACCAGGGTACCTGAATCAGCTGGCTCAGCTCATCCAGATAAGAAATCGCCAGAGTCCACAACCCAACCCGACGCGGCCGCATCGACGGCTTGACGAACGTCACAGCGCAATACACCATCATGCTCCACAAGGCATCGCCGGGATACTTGCCCAGCACAGCAGGAAACAGGGCCGGGTCCTTTCGGGAGGCCAGGCCCAGAGCAACCACCGCCAGCAAACAAACGACGACCCACGCTCTACTGCGTTCCGCATTCCCCGGCATGAATCACAACCCCTTTCGATGTATGCTCAACGATTCTTTTTCAAACTCGGCTTGTCCGGGCGCAGGCGGGCCAGCTCCTGATACAGCTCTTTTTCACGGGCGGACAACGTCTCGGGGGTAACAATCACCACAGTTACAAAATGATCGCCCTTGCTTAGCCCACTGTGTACGCCACGTTCCTTCAACCGGAAGACCTTGCCGGTCTGCGTTCCGGCGGGCACGGTCATGGTCACCAGCCCGTTGAGTGTAGGGACTTCTATCTCGCCGCCCAACACCGCATCGGTCACGGACAGGGCAATCTCCCCGTAGACATCCATGCCTTCAATCCGCAGGGAGCTATCATAGACTACTTCAATCTGCAGGAATAGGTCGCCGTTATCAGCGCCGCCCGCGCCACGGCCCCCTTCTTTAGCCACCCGCACCCGTGAGGCGTTTTTAACGCCTGCCGGAATACGCACATCAATCTTTTTCAGGCGCACCAGAATTTTTTCCCCGTTGCAGGCCTGACAAATAGAGCCGTTGACTTTTCCTGTCCCCGAACAACGCCGACACAACTCGTTATGCTGCACGTTCACGGTCTTGACTACGCCTTCGGTGGCCTCTTGCGGGCTGATGGCGGTCTTCACCACCACATCTTCCCCCCGGCGCGGGGCTTCTGGTCGAGCATCCTTGCCCTCCGCAGGTTTTTTCTTGCGGAAGACCCCTTCCTCTTCCGCTGGAGATTTACTCCCGGTATCGGAAAAATTCTTTTTCAAAAAGGTTTCAAAAATCCCCCCGCCCGTAGGGGGATTGTTTGCCCCTTTGGCTTTTTCCGCCGCTGGCTCAGGGCCAGCTGATTTCTCTGAGGCACCAGTCGGCGCATTACCCGCCGAAGGGGGAGTCGCAGGCGAGGGACTCGAGGAAGACTGCCCTGAGGGCTTGGCCTTGCCCGGTGGCGGATTGGCAGATTTCGCTTTCGGCGGTGGGGAGGCGGGTTGCTTTTTTCCACCACCCAGCCCTTGCATGGCCTTGATCATGGTGTCATGCATCTCCCGCTTTTCCGGGTTGCTCAGCACCTCATAAGCCTCGTTAATTTCCTTGAACTTTTCTTCGGCCTGGGCGTTACCGGGGTTTAAATCCGGATGGTATTTGCGCGCCAGCTGACGATAGGTCGACTTCAAGACATCGGCCTCAGCGAATGGGGCCACCCCCAACACCTGATAGTAATTTTTAAAAATGGTCATGCAAGTCGCACGTCACAAATTCCCCACGGGCAATGTTCAGCTCGTGATCCCATTGTAGTGCAATTTTGAAGCACTTCACTCCCCAAACCCGAGGAAATTTAAGAAGACCCCCGGAAAGCCTGTTCGCCATTGTCGCCAAGTACTGCACGATCACCACACCTTTCATCCCCATGAGCGCCAAACGCCGAAAATCAGTCTCTTTAAAAAGAGAGCTTTAAATACCCCACATCCAGCTTACCCCCACAAAAAACCAACCCGCCCCCTCTCCAAAAAGGGGCAAAGCCCCTTTTCTTAAGCAAAAAAACGCCACAGCCACCCACCAAAAAAACGATCTCTGCCGGGGTTTGGGGGCCGGCAGTGGCCCCCAATGGAGGGAGTTTGAGGGAGGCTAGCCTCCCTCAAGACCAATCAGCTAAATTTAATCAGAAAATCTAAGCCCATTAAAAAACTTACCCTTGGCTCGCCCGTAACGATTGCAAGCCCATCGCCACCGCCACGGACACCACCAGGGGGATAAAAGCCACCAGCCAGGGCGCCAGTAAATCCAGAGAGCCAAAGCTACCCGCAAAGGGCACCAGAATGCTGTACACGAAAATCACCAGTGCCCCGTAAGTCAAGCCATACACCCGATTGGTACGCACTCGCTCCATGCCCAACATGGCACCGAGCAGGGCAAAGATCACTGTGGCCAGCGGCGCGGCAATCTTTTGCCACAAGCGCACCTGAAAATAGGGCACTTCCTGCATCTGACCGCCCTCTTTCAGCAGCTGGATGTACTGCTTGAGCTGCCCCCAGGGCATGGCCATCGGGTTCAAACGACTGTATTGCAAGAGAATGGGTGCATACTTGTCGGTGCGAATCTGCTGCTCCTGAAACTGACGAATCTCGCTGTACACGCCTTCGTCATTCAACACGTACTCAATGCCGTTCTGCAAATCCCACTGATTGCTCTGAGGCATCCAGTACCCCGTTTTCGAGCGCAAAATGCGAGAGATCTGCACCCCGTGCAGCGGTGTTTCGGCGTAATAGAGAATAATAAAATCACTTAATTTGGGGTTTTGAATTTGCCCAATCATGAAAAACTTGCTGAGCTGATTCTGGTGATTTTTTTCCACAAACAGAAAATTGCGATCCGGCAGATCCTTCAGGTTATGGGAAACATAGGCCTTTTCCAGCCGAGGAGCCGTTTGAGGCAGAATGATTTCATTCACGCTGGCATGCAGCGCACCAAACAGCAAGCCCACCCATAGCACCGATCGCAAAATGCGGCGGGGGCTGACCCCACTGGCCAGCAAGGCCACAATTTCATAGTTCTGGCTTAAGCGCTGAAAGAGTACCACAGTGCCCAACAACACCGCCACGGGAATCGTCTGCTGCAAGACTTCCGGCAGGTGATAGAGAAACATCAGACCCGCCTGAGGCACACTCACATCCCCGGAAAAAACGTATTGAGTGAGCTTGAACAAGGTATCCGGCGCCAACCAGATTAAACTGAACAGCACTACCGCAAAGGTTATAATCAGCAGTTGCTGGCTGCCCAAATACCAATCCAGTAACGTGAAGGGCTTGGAGAGTCTCACGGCAACGCTCTCCTAAAGGCTGAAGTCTTCGCCCAAATACGTGCGGCGAACCAGCTCGTTCTGGGAGACTTCCACATTGGTGCCGGAGAAAATCAGTTTGCCATCATGAATAATATTGGCCCGGTCTACCACGGACAGCGTGGCCCGCGGGTTGTGATCGGTGAGCAGAATGCCCAGCCCGCGCTCTTTCAGCAGCACGATCAACTTTTGAATATCCTGAATGGCAATGGGATCAATCCCGGTAAAGGGTTCATCCAGCAGCAGATACTTGGGGTTGGTGGCAATGGCGCGGGCAATTTCTACCCGACGGCGCTCCCCACCGGAGAGACTGATGACCGAGGCCTTGCGCAGACGCTCCACGCCAAACTCCTGCAGCAGGGTATCAATGCGCTGCTGGCGCTCTTTTTTCGAGATGGGCTGGAACTCCAGCACCAGCATCAGGTTTTCTTCCACACTCAAGCGACGAAACACCGAGGTTTCCTGGGGCAGATAACCAATGCCCGCCTTGGCCCGCTCGTGAATGGGCAAATTGGACAACACCCGGCCATCCAGCGAGACACTGCCGCTATCCGGCTTAACGATGCCCACTACCGAGTAGAACGTGGTGGTTTTGCCCGCCCCGTTGGGGCCCAGCAGGCCCACGATCTCGCCGTGGTTAATGTCAAAGGAGATGTCATTCACCACCGGGCGGCCCGCGTAGGTTTTCCGTAAGTGCTCAACGATTAAAGGCATGGGTGACTTTCCGGTTCTAACGACAATATGAGGAAAATAATACGAGTGCTTTCAAAGCAACGGGTACAAGCTGTTCAGGCGCTACCCGGCTGCCAGGACGTGGCTCACCGAAACTAATAGTCGCCGGGATCATCCGTGGGCAGAGGCTTACCATTGGCACCTTTCGGTGCTTTGCCGGACAGCGGCTTTTTACTGCCGGTCGTCGTCGGCGGGACGCTTTCCGGGGCAGAGGCCTGACGAGCCTTGAAGTTGACCTTGACATTGCCCACGGCATCAAAGTTCTTGGGGTTGGTGGTAATGATAATCCGATCCCCGGTGACGGTGCGACCGTTGTCCGTAATGGTGGGTCGCCCGGTCAGGAAGATGCGATCCAGATCGTTGCCTTTCAGCTTAAACGTGGCCTTCGGACCGATAGCCACATAATCGCCGTACAAAATTTTCACGTTGCCGCTGGCGATCATCACATCCGAGGCTTTGTCATACTGCTGATAATCGGAGGTGATAAAGACTTTAGTCGGCTGATCCGGGGACGCGCTGGCCGGAGCCGCAGCGCCTGCCGCCACCCCATTTTTTTCTATCGTAGCAGTGGCAGGAGCGGCATTCTGGTTTTTCAGATCCACCCGAGTCTTCACGTTATGCTCGGCAATCAGGTTGCCTGAATCCACCATCACCGTGATTTTATCGCCCAGAATCTCGCTGTTTTCCTGCTTAATACACGCACCACCGGTAAAAATGGCGCGATCGGCCTTGCCGCTTTCTTTCATCCGCACATTGGCCAGCGCACTGGTCGCCTGAGATCCCTTGTAATCGACATGCACATTCCCGCTGGCAGAAACCACCTTGTTCTTGTTATCAAATTCCTGCACATCGGAACGGATATGAAAGGGATCGGCAGCCACGGTGGCGATATGAGATACCACGTTGCCTTCTGCCCCATAGCGATCCTCGTTCAGGTACACCTTGATCAGATCGCCCACCACTTCATCCTGACCGGCTTGCGGTTTGACGCGCTTGAACATGGGCCGGTTAAAGAAATTGGCCACCTGTGGTTTGCCTGCGGCATCCATCTCCACTTCCGCCGAAGAGCCGGTAATGCGCATATCCTGATAGGACACCACCACATGACCACTGAGCTTGTACCGCTTCAGTTCCAGATTGTAGGACTGGCGATCGGCGCTCATGCGAATGCTATCGGCTGCCGGGGTGATGGCTGAACTGGCCGGAGGATCCAGCAGCCAGGGGCTCAATGCCAGGGCGAGGGCCAGGGTTAAAAAAGTTTTATTCAGAAATGGGCGGCTCATAAACACCTGCGGTTGCTTACGCTTCATGGGGAATGGCTGGGGTGTGATCTCGACTCGTTACATCCTATGATAGAACAAACACTTGAAGATGAGAGCTACCGATTCAAGAAGTCAAACCCGTGCGTTTGTTCACGCCACCCCAAAAACACCGGAGCTCCTGTCGCTATGCCACATGGAACAGAGCAGCGGCACTCAGTATCCTGATCATTCGGCAGGGATTCGTCTTGCCCCCGGCGCTTGTGATACAATGCCAGACATGTTTCATAGTCTCTACAACCGCACAGTCGGCACCCTGCCGCAACCGGTCACAGCACCAGGCAGCCCGACAGGCCATTCAGCTGATAAAGCCCTACTGCAATGGCCCGCCAACTATCTGGATGGCTTTCAGGCCTTTGACCCGGAACATTGGCAGTTGGAGGTTTTCGGCCTGGCCGATCGCCCCCAGACCTTCTCCTTGAAGGATCTGAACAGCTTTACACGCATCCAGCAGAACCGTCGTCTGGTCTTTGCCGATGGCTGGTCGTATCGTGCCCCGTGGGAAGGCTTTGTCTTGCAGGAGCTCCTGCACCGGGTCGCCCCGCGGCCTGAGGCCCAGTTTTTGATCCAGACCAATTTAGCCGGTCATGTAGAGTGCATGCCCCTAAAAGAACTTTACGCCCAGCGTACACTGTTGTGCATGCGGATTGCAGGCAAACCGCTCAGTGCGCTGCACGGGGGGCCGCTGCGCTTAATGGTGTTTGACCGATACGCCCACAAAGGCTTGGGCCAAATTGTGAGACTGGAACTGAGTGAGACCGAAGTCCCCGGACATTTTGCCAGCAAGGGATATAATCCCGGCGCGCAAATTGAACCCGGCGATTACTATGCCGCTGATTTAAAAAGCGTGCAATCCATCAAGGCTCCCGGAGAAGTGACCCAATGGTAATGGGGTAACCCCCATGCATCAGGGCTCTAACTGTCCGGAAAACTTGTCTGGCGAGAAACCGACCGGGAACGATTCCTGATTTTGGGCGTCCTAAACCCCAACGGGTGAATGGCCGGGGTGTTAACTTTTAGCAACAAAAGTGCCTGCTTCAGAAACCCCGAGCCACGGGCCGGTTTTATCCCGATAATCGATTACAATGGATCTAATAGCAGGTGCATTCACCCCCAATTCGGTCGCACCTCATCGATTTGATACAAAGGCTATGCATGCGCATGATGAGTCCCACCCTCCCCAAAACAGTCCGGCCCCTTCAAATAGGGCTAGGCATTGGCCTCAGCCTGAGCCTGATGCTGGGCGGTGGATTATTCAGCCTGGCGGCCAGTAAGTCTGCCGCTTGGCCCACGCGCGATTTTCTGCCGCCCATTGCCAGCATTAACCCCAAATTGACCGATCAACCCAAAGACCCTTCAGAAAACGATCTGGGCCCGGTGGCGCTCTCGGCGGTGACCAGCCCGGCCATTCGCACCAGCCCCAAAGTGGATCGTCTGGCCACCGATCTCCATATTGCCGCTAAAAACGAACAGGCCCAGGCCCTGATGGAAATCCAGCAAAAGGTCGACGAGGCCGATTTGGAGCATCTGTGGCAGGCCACCGTGGAAAAAAACCCGGTGATTCGCTTCTCACTGGAAAAACTGGCCACCCCCGCCGATCTGCAAACCAAGCAGTCCAGCCGCTTTCTCTCTAAAACACTCAGTGTCCTGATTTCCGGGGCAACGATGGGGGCCACCATGCTCCCCGGCGCCAGTGCCTACCGCAATATGGGCAGTATGGCCGTAGGCAACGCCCTGCAAAACATCTCCACAGGCACCACCAAGATGACCCCCAACAGCCTCTCGGCCACCGAGCAGATTCAGCTGGCAGGACTGATTGATGAACTCAAGCTCAAACTGATCCACAACTATCAGGATTACAAAAATACCTTGCAAACCCTCTCGGAAGCGCGTGAGCTGACCATGAAAAACAACAACCTCTACAGCAAGGCGCTCTCCACCAAGAACGATCTGGCCATTATGGCCGCGGGTTCGGCCTATTATCAAGCGTTCATGCGGGAAACCACCCTGCGCCAAAAGGCCAAGCTCTATCGGATTCAACTGGAGCGCACTGCCGGGACCGATGCTGTCGCCACGCTGGCGTTGGCCACTACTGTGTCTACAGCCAATCTGCCCAACACCCCCAAAACCTCGGACAACACTGAGCTGTCAGAACCTTTATCCACGGCCAGCACCACCGCCACGCAGAAAACCCAATCACCCGAAAGCACTTCCCAGAACGATCTGGTGATGCCGCAAGCCATGATGGAGATTGGCCCTCATTTAAATTCCGATAACGACACCCTGATTGGCCCACCCCTCCCGGCACTCAGTAGTCGTCCCGAGCAAACCATCAAGCGCAAGCAAGTCATGGTCAAAAACACCCCGGACAACACCCCGCAACCCTTACAGGATCAGATTCTGGAAACTGGGGGACACAAAGCCAAATCCAGCGAAAATGCCAACGCCAACAAGGAGACACCCGAGTGATATGCGGCAAAACCCAATCACTGGCCCGTCCAATCGCGCCTCTTCTCCGAAAAACCCTCTACACACTGGGGCTCTATGGGCTGCTACTCAGCCATCTAGCCTTGCCTGCCGCATTTGCAAAGAACACGCCTGCCCCGGCCACCAGCAACAAGGCTTCCACCAATACCAAGACCACCCCCGCCAAAACGGCAAAAAAAGAAGCGCCCCCGGTCATCAGCGAAGAAACGCGACAAGCCATTGAACAGGCCGCTCAAAAGCTGAATCCGGACAGCCGCATCGCCCTGAATCACCTCAGTGACGCCCTCCATCTGGAAGACCGGGCCGTCTACAACGAACTGCGCGATGATGAGGAGTTATCCATCACCGATATTGGCATGTTGTGGGAAGCCGCCGTGGAGCGCAGCGGCACCATTCGCTACGCCATTGAAAAGCTGTCTCGCAAGGATGCCACCGGAAAACCCGTGGACAATGACTCGTTCACCAAACGGGTCGTGCAAAATATGGTGCATTTGGGCGGCGTGGCTGGCACGATGTGGACGGGTACGCCCGCCGGGCTAATCGGCTCCAACATGGTGCAGGATCTCATCAGCGGCAACCCCCAGGATTCTGCCCTCAGCCGGGTGACAGATGCTGATATGGTCATTCTGGCGAAGGAAGTGGAAGCCTTACAATCCCAGCTCATTGAAAAATATTATACCTACCGACACGCCGAGGAACGATTAAGCATGGCCCGCGAAGCCTCGGCAACCATTGGCAAATATTATGATCATGCCCAGAAGAACGCCACGTCCAACGGAAACCCCAACGGTGCCAATGACGCCCTACAACCCCTGATGCTCTCCATGCTGGACACCACCACGCAGGAAGAGCAAAACGCATTACAGACCTACAACAGCACCCGCTCTGCTCTCAGCCTGATGGTTGGCCCGGACGCCATCGCCGCGCTGGATCAGTCACACAGCGTCTCAAAATAATCGATTGATTATTCATTGGATGCCGTGCAACTCAAGCACGATCGGCCCACACTCAGTAAAGAAATGTTACAACCCTGCTTTCTCTATAAAGTATTTAAACAACTGATCGATAATAGAATATAGAACCATGATGAACGATTTAATCGAGAGCCCCACATGTTACACGCCCTGAGAAAATGTTTCATTCTTCCCCAAAAAGCCCGCAAGGGTTTCACTTTGCCTGAGCTCTTAATCTCTCTAGCCCTTTTGGGTGTGATTGCCACCTTCACCATACCCAAAATCATGACCCAATACCAATACCAGTCGTATAACGCAAAAACCAAAGAAGTCGTTGCCATCCTCGAAGGGGCACTACAAACCGCAAAAACATCGGGCACTTTATCATCATCAACCGGGGTCAAAGATTTATCAGCGTATTTTAATTATGTGAAACAAGATACCAGCACGGTTGTATTAGGAAACATCACTTGTGGGGTTTGGTATGGATGCCTAGATCTACACAATGGTACTCTTTTATTTTACGATCACGCACCTTCAGATAATTTTGGTGGCACAAACACAACCAATGCAGTATGGTTTAGTGTCTTCCCCGATATGTCATCCTATGGCCTGAACAACCGTGTCACATTCTGGTTTTATTACGATGGAAAAATTAAAACTTGGGCCTATATGCTTCCTAACACAACTACCGGGGCAGGTAATTGGGGTAGTGCCACGGCTGCAGATCCTACCTGGTTTAGTTGGTAGCTGCCAGCAAAATCACCAAACACGCCTTGCATTTGGGAGAGTGGATGCCTGCTTTGTTCTAGAACCAGTACTGAAAGCACCTCCTGCTCTCTTTCAGAATTTGCCAAGCAAAAGACTTGAACCATTACAAACCCAGAAGCCACGTGCCGATACCCCGAAGCGGCAAAGAGCACAGCCTTCTGAGACGCCACCAACCAGAGACAGCAACAAAAAACCCATTAGAAAATAAACAAACAAAGCACTCCCTTTCAATTCAAGTAGCACAAAATTTCCTGTACCGCTCTTAAAGCCAGGGATAGTCAAATTCAACCCTCACAGCAATTTCTCACCCGTTCAACTCGCCTGATCAATGATAGAGAGCAAAGGCCATTCACCAAATGCTAAGCAAACTCAAAACATTATACAAACAAACAAAACCATTCTCCTGTTTACCTCAAAAAGAAGCTCAACCCACCCCAAACCCAAACGTCATCACCCACAGTCATCAACCTGAAGAGCCGAATAAAATGAGTATCACCCATCAATCTGGCACCCGCCCATCATTCCGTGGGCCACAAGCAGCCGCCGCGTACAATACCAGTAGAGATCTACAACGGCGTGCTCCTGAAAACGTCATCACAGACTCATATGGCACCCAACCCAGTGCCAGCTCTAGCCCGGCCACAAGCGAAACAGACAGCGTAACACCAACCGACGTCCTTATTGCAAAGCTCAGAGCCATCTATCACCCAAAGCAAACTCAAATAAAAGCCGAACCAGAAAAAGGCGTGCCAATTCCAGCGGCGTCTCATACAGCCGACTACGGCATGAACAAAAAATTAACCCAATCACTCAAAGCCTTTCAGCAACGTCTTACGAGCATGCCCAAAGAAAACCGCTCAAAAGCATCCGAGCAACTCCAATTTCAAATGGATGACGTGCCCAACATATCTGAACCAATTGAAGAGGACGGCATGTTCCCGATAGATGACGTCTTTAGGTAGTAAGCCAAGCCGGAACCTAAAAAACCAACAGCCACCAACTATCGGTGCCTGTTGGTTTTTAGGACGCCCATATCCAGCACGACTTTCAACAAAAGAACCCCAACTCATAAACTTAACCCCATGACACCCTCACCACGCCCAAATGACAAAAGAGGCACCTGTGAAAGGTACCTCTTTAAAAAGATTAGACTCAACGAAACGACCCACAAAGGGTTTTTTCGGGTCCAGGTAAACTTAGCCTTGAGCAGCTAGTGCCTTTGCCTTCTCAGCAGCCTTCTTGGACAAACGCTCTTTTTTAGCGACTTCCAAGGTGATCAAGGCGCCATTTTCATCAGCTTTATTGATCAAGCGGAGCGCAGATTCAGTGGGCTGTGCACCTTTGCTGATCCAGTCGAGAGCCGCTTGCTTATCCAGCTTCAACTGCTTGCTCATAGGATTGTAGTATCCCAGCTCCATCAAGGGCGCCCCATCGCGACGGTTGCGAATATCAGTTACTACTATCCGGTAGAACGGGCTGTGCTTGCGACCAAGGCGCTTCAAGCGAATTTTAACCATAGTAGAAGGGGATCTCCTTGATATTTTCAAATGGACACTCTTGTAGTGTACTTTGTAGCATAAACATTTTTTATTTCAAAGCAGCTTTTTTCTGGTTCCATAAGGAATTCATGAAGACCAGGTTTCCAATCACCAAATAGGTCAGAAACAGAATGGCAATAGAGCTGATCATCCAGGTGTGCTGGCCGTCACTGACAAAGCCCACGGTGTAAGCCTTGAAGTGCTCTGCCACAATAAGCCCGTAGATGGCCAGAACCAGCATGTAAACACCCAACAGACGCGGGGCCAAACAGATCAGGACGATAGCCATCAGGAACTCGGCAATGAGCAGCAGGCCATACAAGGGCCACACCACATCGGAGGCACTGAACGGGTTGTGCATCATGCCCGACAGGGTCAGGGGCAGGGCGCACATGATAATGAAAAATGTACCCGGAATGATGATCGGCCAGAACTCCTGGAAAAACCAGGTCGCCCGACCTTCGGGATTGCTGATGTCAAACTCCTGATGAGCGTGATGGCCCTCTGGGGGGCTGGATGAGTTACTCATGTCAGCGCGTTCCTCTTCTTAGCTCTCTGCAATAATACCAAAGCTTGCAATCAATAATAACAGAGCGAAGTAGAAGAGGAAAAACCACACGTTCTTGATAAAAAGTGAAATATCCTTACGTTCTTCCATTTCAGTCTCTCTCTATGGCTTTGCGGCTACTTTGACTTCGGGAGCCGGCAGATTGCTGCAAACACCCACGAAATCATCCACCATGACTTTCAGTTTGTCGTATTCCACAGCCGACAGCCAGTAGGCCTGCACCCGACGCTTATCCACCATGGGCTTCAGCTTGGGCATACGCTTGCCCAGCAGGCGTTCGCGACAAAACTTGTTGCCTTCCCGGTAATGGCAGTCGCCCATACGACATCCGACGGCAAAAGTACCAGCTGCGCCTTTTTTCAGGGCGGTTTCCAGCATAATGGGCTGAATTTGACCACTGCAAGGGACTTTAATGATTTTCACACCGGGATTATCCAGCAGATAGCCGCGATCATCCAGCTTGCCTTCAAAGTCCACGCTGCGCTCGCAGACGATGCCAATTAATGTTAAATTCGGTGTACTCATAATACAGTTCAATCCTTCTGGTGAAGTTCAAGACTATAGGGTAGCGGCTGCCAGAGTGGCTTCAATCTCCGCGAGAACGGTGTTTGTATCGCGACGCGGGATTTCAATCGCCTTGAAGGCGCAAGCCCCCACGCACAAGCCACAGTTAGCGCAACGACCGGCGTCCACCACCGCCAGACGCTTGAACCGGGTGCCATCATTGCCGCGATCCACCATCGTGATGGCTTCATAAGGGCAATCATTGTAGCACAGGGAGCAGCCGGTACAGTTCTCGCGAGTCACCTGAGCATACTGACCACGCATGGCTTTCTTTTGTAAATAAGGCACCACCAGCAAGCCCAGCGGCACCGCCAACACCAGCAACAGCACCAGGATAGGGGAAATCCCTTGTGCGGCCAGATATTGGGGCCATGCATAGAGCAGATCGAAGTACACTTCAGAAGTCACACTACCGGGGCCACTCAAGACGGGCACCGCGGCGTTCAAGCCTTTGGGAAGTTCTTCCAGGGTCACCGGCAACGCGGCGGAAGTGACAAACAAACCGCCCGCCATCATCAGAACCAGCGGCAACGGCGGCTCAGAAACCGGGCGCGTGATGCGCAAGTAGTGCATCCACAACATGAACATCATCAGGAGCGGGAAGCCTAGGTGCAGGAACATAAAGCGCGTCAGGGTGTAATCGGAGATCACTTGACCGGCCATCACAAAATTGGAGATCGACTCACCTACAAACGGAATACGCTTCAGCAGGTTAAAGGTGATATTGGCCAGAGTGACCGCTTCCTGATCCCAGATCAGCAGGTAACCGGTCAGGCCAATGGCAAATACAATGGCCAGCAGAACCACCCCGGTGACCCAGGGCAAAATACGGTATTCCCGGTAACGATCAGTGAACCAGACCCGACACATGTGCAAAATGACGAAAATCATCATCCCATCACTGGCATACCGGTGCAGCGAGCGGAACAGGTTGCCAAACGGGAGTTCATAGGTGATGTAATGCAAAGACGAATACGCCGTCGCCAAGGTGGGCTGATAGTAGGCGAACAGAATCAAGCCAGTGATAAACAGGGCCCAAATAAAGAAGTTCGGCAACGCCCCATGATAGTAAAACGGGTTGTACTTCTGGGAAAAGACGTTATTGAGTCCTCTTTCCAGCCAGAGTGTCGCTCTTTGAAACGGTTCGGTATACACGTCCGGGCTCCTTATCGCTCGTCTATTTCTTTAATTCCTGCTCGCCCAAAGTGGTCGAGATGTCTTCCTGGGCGCCGAGCAAAACAAATGAAATACTGACGGCCAACAAGATGGCACCGATGGCCAAACTATACTGAATGATCCCGGGCAAGACCTGCGCTTTAAACTGGTCACTCACAGCTTCATTGCTTGCCACGTTGCCCAAGACCACATGACCCTCGGCATTAAACATGACCACCAGTCCAGCCAAGGCAGAAAAGCCCAAAAGGACCGCCAAATAATCTTTCCAGGTTAAATCGCAACACTTCATTGAATCTCTTCCTTTTGTTCGAGGACTGCTTTCAGCAAAAACCCTTTATTCAGCATCCACTCGAAAAAACGAATGGGTCGCTCCACACGCCCGCGCGCCTTTTCCAACACATAGCTGTCATAGATCAGAACCAGAACCACCTGACTCAGCAGCAGCAGAGCCACCAGCCAGATCAGCCCGTTGCTCCAGTTCGGCACCAGGGTGAATGCCTTAAAGGTCTGGAAGCAAAGCGACATGGTGAAAGAGGCAAGCAGAAAGCAGGCCCACCACATGCCCCGGCTGAGTGGTTTTCGAATCTGTGTTTCTTTACCCTGTAAGGCCATTAGGCGCTGGCTCCTTCCAGAGAAAGGGCTTCACGTTCCATAGTGCGACGGCGATCCGCCCAAAACAGGAAACCGGCCACCAGCAACTGGGCCACCGAGAACCCGACCCAGAGCATGCTCCAGTAAAGGTTGGTGAAGTTGATGGATACGGCTGCGCCTTGCAGGCTGGCAATCCAGGCGGTGATAGTATGACCACCAAACGCGCCGCTCAACTTGGTATTTTCCACAATCACGTGCCAGAAGCAGAAGTACCAGCCGCTGACCGTCAGGTTAAACAAGACCCAGAAAGTCATGGGGAAACGCTGTCTGTACATAGACCAGTGCCAGAATTGACCAATGGTGATCATCATAATCATATGTGCAAACCAGTAAGGCGGATCGGTCTCAATGTTGGCCTTGTTGGCGATAATCAACATGGAGAAGACCACAAACTCAATGGCACCCATAATCCCAATGCAGGTAAACAAGGGACGGCGCAACCAATTGCGCTCCGAACCCCAATCCAGGAAGGTGAAGCCAATGGTCACAAAGGGAATGCCCAAGGTCCACAACGTTGCCCAATAGGGATCCATGTATTTCAACAACTGATACAAGGCCAGGAAGTACCAGTCCGATAGAATCGGCAAGGGGGTGACTTCCGGGTTGGAACGCGTTCCGGATTCAGCGGGGAAGACCAGCGCTGTAAACAGAAACATGGCAATCAGCAGGAAAACCACGGGTTTTTTCAGGTTAATGCGCTTCATCCGGTTTTTGTAGAAGTAAATTTCAGAAAGCACCAGCAGAATCAACGACAATGCAAAGTGCAGGGAGTAGAACCGGGTCATAGTGGCTTGGCCGATCGAACTACCGCCCATCAGGATTTGGGAAGTGCTAAACCCTTGGTGGGTCAGATTACCCACCATAGCCGTACCCGCCCCAATCAAGTTCGGGATCAGCCAGGAATTTTTGTAATGGGCGAAATCCCAGGGCCAAGACCAGTTCGCAGGTGTGATGTCCAGGTAAGTCGGGAAGGTAGCAAATACCTTGGTTGCCCAAAACGCGCGCTGGTTCCAGATCAGCAGGTAACCGGTCAAGCCGGAGTACATGGCAATCACCAGCAACAAAATGGCCAAAATAAAGGTCAACTCGCCCTTGTTTTTGTATTCGGCGGTAAACCACATGCGATATACCCGCAAGGTGGCGGCAATGATCATGGCATCGCCGCTATACTTGTGCGCGCCCCGCAAGAGAGACCCCAACGCCACATGGGACAAGACATCCACGGAATTGAACGCTTGTGCGGTCGTCGGCAAATAAATCGCAATTAAAATCACGCCGGTGAATAGCACGATCATCCAGGCGAGATAATACATCCCACCGAGTTGATACCAGGGCGAATCCGCCTGTAAATCGGTCTTGGTTTCATCGAAGAGATCAATCTTCTGAATCCGGTCCTTAACCCAAGTCACCGCCTGATTGGGCAGAGATTTCAAATCGAATGAGTTGGTAGCAGCCATCTATGCAATCCCTCCCGCCTCAAGCGCGGTAATCACCAATTGGGTATCTTTAATCTCGTAGGTAAACTGCCGGGGCGGGCGAGGAGCAGGGCCGCTCACCACTTTACCGGGCAGCATCTTGCCATTCACATCCTGTGATTGCAGCGGATCGTACACACTCAAGTGACACGGGCAGGCAAACAACGGATTTTTGGCCGTGGGATAGTTGTAAGCAGCGGCCTCAGCGGGATCGGGCAGGAAGTTAAACACGCAGCCCATGTGCGGACAAATGCGGCTGACCACGATGAAATCGGGCTTGCCATTTTTGTCTTCAGGGAGGCGGACCACAAAGCCGGGAATTTTACTGGCCTGAAAATGCTTAAAGGTGTATTCCTTGCTTTTCTGACTGAAAGTAAACGGCTGATACGACCACGGAGAAGGAAAATCCGCCACACTGAAGGAGACTTGGCGATCCGCCTGAGGCATATCCGGCGGCGCAACCAGACCTGACTTGCCTTTCCAGTCTGTAATCACCCCTTTGGTATCCCAACTGGTGGTTTTCAACGGGCCAGAAGAAGGGCGCAAATAGCGAAACAAGGGGCTCACAAAGAGAGCCAAGGCACCCAGAACGGGAACACTGACAATCAGTTTGAGAAAATCGCGACGGTTCATTCAGCTTTTCTCCCTTCTTTCACAGACGGGTTGGGGCCTGCGTTGACATGAATCATCGGCACCACGGAAGGGCCGCCCACATGCACCATGCCGCCGGTAATGGGATCAGCGGGAGGAATGACATAGGTCTGACCTTTGTTGGGGCCATTATTTTGCATGGCGGCAGTCCAGGGGCGATTGGTGGCAGCAGGCTTGCAGGCATCAATCATCGATAAGCCAGCCGGCGGTGTTTTCACTTCAGGCAAATCCGGAGTCAGGTCATTGGTATAAGCCAGTGAACGCACATGACGCACCAAATTACTGAGCAGAATTTCATCAAAAACATAGGTCACTTTGTGAGTGGTTTTATCCACATTGACATTACCGTACCAGGCGGGCATCGCAGAAGGATAAATCCCTTCGCAGAGATACTTGAAGAGTTGGGCATCTGTGCGGTTGTAAACCCGGTTGTACTGCAGAAAATTAGCGGGTGCAGGCATCAGGTTATGCACCTGCGGCGCATCATGCAGCTCGTGGTTTCCTGTTTTTCCGGTATAGAGATAACCATCGCCCTGACCTTTTTTACCGTGACAAACCGCGCAGTTTCCACCAAAAATGGACGCTACATCGGTCGTACCGGCAGGCTTGATATCTCCAGCACCGGCCAGATAACGAGTGTAGAAAATCACAGCCCAGCGGTCATCCCGACTTAAGGCAGGCTCTGTGGCGTTACCCAGACGGTAAGCCGGGTGCTTCAGCGGCAAAAGTTGACGGCGCTGTGCATTGGGCATCGTCAATTCCGGCGCATGGCCTGTGGTTAGCAACAGGTAACTATCAATCGGCGTGGTATAAGCCAGATCGTGTTTCACTTTATCGGTTTGCCAAAAGGAGGCCGCATGGCATTTCACACAGGTGGACTGAAACACTTCACGGCCACGCATTAACGAGGGAGGCTGGGAAGGAAATGCAAAATCCTGCTCACTCAGCTTCACGTCAACAACAGGCTCAGTCAAAATAGCTGCTTTGGTATTACTAAGTTCAGTGCCTTCGCCTGAACAACCACTAATAAGAGGCATTACAGCCACAGCGGCAGTCAACGCCAGAACGCTGGCCCAAGGAGCCCTGCGAACAGTCTGCTTTTTAGAAGAGAAGTCCATGAGTATCAAACCTTCTGATTAATATCCGAAAAGTGGAATCCAGGAGATGGAGGCCCAGCTCACAATCACAATGAAGAAGAGCCACAGGAACCAGGGCACCTTGTGCTCACCGACTTCAAATTCGTCGTAGGCTTTCTCATCCGAATCCATATTGTTTAAATCTTCAGCCATGGGTCAATGTTCCGTTCTCATTCATCATGCTCATTAATCGTTATCGTGCAGCATACGAAACTTGGAATCTTCCAGATCCTCCAGCTTGCCACTGCGAGAGGCCCACATCATGGCCCCAAAGGCAAGGACAAAGAAAAGAATGCAGATGGCAAACGCGGCCATGTAACCAGGACCGATACCGCCAGACAGACAAGACGGGCACATACTAGTGTCTTCCACCTCCATAAATGTAAGGGCTGGACGCGTGCAGTTCACTCAGCTTTTCAATTTCATTGTAGTTGGCGCTCATCGGTTCAGGCTGATCCAATTGGCTATATTGGGTCACTTCCACCTTGGAGGAAGCCTGAGAGCCATCCGTCGGCAAGGTTTTGAGAAACGCCACCAGATAACCCATTTGCTGTTCGCTCAGCGTACGGCCCCAACGCGGCATACGGGTACCCGCCACACCTTCTTTAACACGCCAGTACCATAGGGCATCGGTATAAGCGCCGTAGAAGGAACGGGTAAAGTTGGCCGGTTTTTTAATCATGGAGGAACTCATCGGGCCATTACCGCGACCGGTTACACCGTGACAGGTCGAGCAGTTCTGCATGTAAATACCACGACCCGAGTTGGCGTTTGCCGAGTTGTCGGGATCGACGTTTTTAGAAACACGCTTCCACTCATCACGAAGCTCCTGAGGAGCTTCCAGCCAGGTGATAGGAGTCTTGACGGCCCCTTCTTCCGCACCGGCTTTTTCGTTGATATGCGGCGCGCGACGACGAGCGTTCAACTCACGCTCACGACCCAGCGTTTGCAAGTAAGCAATCAGGTCGCGCATGTCGTCATCCGACAGATAACTGAAAGACGGCATAACTGAACCGGGCTTAACCGAACGAGGCTGCATCACGTGCGCCCAATGCCAGGCATCCGGGTACTTGCCACCCACGTTGGACAGATCCGGACCCGTCCGTTCAGTACCCAACAGGTGAGGCGTTTCGTTGACGTAGTCACCGGCCTCTACCATTTCGCCCATTTCACGGTCCTGGTAGCGAACAAACTGAGTATGACAATACACACAGCCTTCTCGCTTGTAGACTTCGCGGCCATGCCGCTCCTGAGCGTTATAGCCGTGGGCCGCCGCCGTGGCAACCGGCTGGAACGTGGTTGCTGGCAGGATCATGGTTACGAACACAATCGTGAGGAAGATGAGGGCCACAAAGACAGCGGCAATCAGATAGTTGAGGATTCTATGTTGCATCGTATCGTCTTCTTTCCTTAATAGTCCTTGTGAGCGCCATTAAACGTAAGCAATACCGGTCGGCGATTCGGGAAGCGCCTCGCCCTCTTTCGAGAAAACCGTTTTGTAGACGTTCAGCATATACAACACTTGACCGGCCACCAGCAGTATCCCGGAGAAGAAACGCACCAGGAAGTATGGCTGCATCTCCATGACCCACTGATCATAAGGCAGAGTGAAGTGCCAGCCGGCAGCCTGAATCAGGCCAGCCATCGTCAGAGAGATCATCATCACAATCCAGCCGATAAAGCTCAGCCAGAAGTGCCAGATCGCCAATGAGCGACTGTACATTTTGCGCCCGGTGATTTTGGGAATAATGAAGTAGGAGGCCGCAAACACAATAAACGAGAACGTAGCCAGCAACGCCAAATGCGCGTGACCCACCACCCAGTTGGAGAAGTGCAGGTACCAGTTGATACTACGAGTCGCCTGGAAAGGACCCTGAATACATGTGAGCAGGTACGCCAAACCCGCCGCCATCGCAAAGCGCATGGGAATGTGATCCGCCATCAGGTGCCACTTCCCCTTGAGGGTCATAAAGAAGTTGGTTTGCACAGTCAATACAGGAATCAGCAGGAACACACTGGAAATAACAGCAATGGCCTTCAACCACTCCGGCACCGGAGATTGCAGGATGTGGTGAGTACCTGTCGGCGCGTAAAACATACCAATCGTCCAGAAACCGATCATGGACAAGGTGTGGCTGTAGAGCGGGTTGCCGGAAAACCGGGGCAGCAGGTAATACAAGATACCCACACCGCCCACAGTGAACCACATACCGAGAATGTTGTGACCATAGAACCAGCCCGCAATGGCATCATTCAAACCCGTGAACTGCACAAAGGCACGGTTACCCACCACATACACAATCGGGAACCAGAACAGGGCGCCCATGAAGTACCACAGGCTGACATACCATTTTTTCTCGGTGCCCGTGAAAATAGTCGCGTACACGTTAATGCCGACCAAAATCAACGCCAAAAGCACCATCCAGTCAAACGGCCCGTTCAACTCGGCATACTCACGCCCCTCGGTGTAGCCGTTCATAATAGACCACACCCCCAGAATCACAGTCAGGTTCCAGGCAAACAGGGTAATATTACCCAAGCGCTCGCTCCACAGGCTTTTTCGGCCAGAGAGAACCGGCACAATGTAGAACATGCAAGAGACATAGCCCATCGACAACCAGCCAATCAGAATGGTGTTGATGTGTGCCGGGCGCAGACGGCCAAAGGCCAACTGGGGAATGCCATGAATAATATCAGGCGAAGACATCAGTAACGCGGCGACCAACCCAAAAAGCATACCTGCAACCAGATAAAAAATGGCGCAAATCAGGAAATTTCGGCTGGCGCTAAAGGGTTCGTCGCTGAATGCGGCACGCCAGATATTGGTAAGGGCTTGCATAAAATCTATTCATCTCCAGGAGGTAGGGAGCTTACGAAGGCTCAAACTGATTACCGTTATTTTTCCACTTATAGTATAACCACGAGAAAATAGCGCGAAATATGCGAAAACGCATATGAGATTCGGGGAGCGCGCCGCAAATTGTGCAAAACTGCCATGCCAACATAAAACCCGGGGCTCCAGCCGAGCTATAGATTCCACTATATAATGAAACCGCGTTGTGTGGAATATAGGCTATAATGGCCCTATGTCTGATTTACCCTTACTGAACATTGAGAACCTGACGGTGGCCTTTCCCACCGTGGACGGTCCCGCATGCGCCATCAATCACCTTTCCTTGCAGATGCAACCGGGCGAAGTGCTGGGCCTCGTCGGAGAATCTGGCTGTGGCAAGAGCATGACCAGCCTGGCCATCCTGCGTCTGGTGCCTCAACCCGGCCAAATCAGCAATGGAACGATTACTTTTAAAAATCAACGACTACTGGACATGAGCCCGGAAGAAATCCGCAAGATTCGGGGCTCCCAGATTGCCCTGATTCCGCAAGATCCGCTCACGTCGCTCAATCCGGTTTACACCGTGGGCGATCAGATTATCGAAGTCCTGCAACTACATCAGGGCCTCCATCGGGAGGCCGCCAAAAAACGGGCCATTGAGCTGCTGGAACTGGTGAGAATCCCAAACAGCAAAGAGCGCGTGGATGACTATCCCCACCAGTTCTCCGGAGGAATGCGGCAACGCGTGATGATTGCCATGGCCTTGAGCTGCACACCTGCCCTGCTGATTGCCGATGAGCCCACCACCGCACTGGATGTGACCGTACAAGCCCAGATTCTGCAACTGTTACGGGACATCCGCAAGGAGCACCAGACCGCCATTCTGCTGATCACCCACGATTTGGGTGTGGTCGCGGAGATGTGCGATGAAGTGGCGGTCATGTACGCAGGACGACTGGTGGAAAAAGCCAGCGTAAACGATTTATTCAAGAACCCCAAGCACCCTTACACATGGGGGCTGCTAAATTCGCTGCCCAGCATGAAACGCAGCCGACTGGAACCGATTGAAGGCCAACCGCCTTCACTTACAGAAATTCCGGAAGGGTGCAGTTTTGAACCACGTTGCAGCAAGCGCATGCCAGTTTGTAAAACAGCATTTCCCTTGGCCGCCGAAGCAGGACCTAACCACCAGGTGTGCTGCTACCTTTATCCGGGGAGTTTCCACCCAGATCAACCCCAGGGCCAAACGCCTCCGGCAACAGCGCCGCAATAGTCTGACTTTGCACAGCGCCCGTCTCGGCATGGGCAAAAATGACCGGGCAATCCGGGGTGAAAAATTCGGCCAGAAACTGGCGACACGCCCCACACGGGGTAATCGAGCCCTGCGGACGCTGGCTGGCCCAGACCGCAATGGCCTGAAATGCTCGGTGTCCAATGGAAATCGCCTGCACCATCGCTGAACGCTCGGCACAAAGGGTTAAACCAAAGCTCACATTTTCCACATTCACCCCGGAAATTATAGTGCCATCGGCACACAACAACGCCGCACCCACCGGAAAATGACTATAGGGCGCATAAGCATACCGGGTTGCCTGCTGGGCGGCAGTTAACAGGGCCACTGCTTGTTCCGTGCTCACCGTCATGACACGATTTGACTCCCTTGTTTGCATTTTCATCACGCTTTGGCGGGAACCACATTCAGACCATGCTCTATAAGGAAGCCCTGATTAGTGGCTAGCAATCTGATTCTTTAAAAACTGCGTGGCCCGATCCAACTGAGGATCCCGCATGCTGTAAAAATCCTGCTCGGTGAAAGACACTTTAATGTCAGGTTCGATGCCTTTTTTATTAATGTCTGTGCCATTGGGCGTCAGATACTTGGAAATCGTGATATTGATACCCGCGCCGTTCGACAGATTATTAATCTTCTGCACCAGACCCTTGCCAAAAGATTGACTCCCAATCAGCGTAGCCCGCTTGTTGTCTTTCAGCGCACCACTAAGAATTTCGCTGGCACTGGCGCTCCCGCCATCGATCAAGACGACCATGGGCCGACGGAAAATCGCACCCGGATGGGCGTCATAGACGCGACGATCCTTATCCCGGTTTACAATGGAGACAATGTCGCCACTATCCAGAAACATATCGGCAATCTCCACAGCGTTGGTAAGCAAGCCCCCGTAATTGCCCCGCAGATCCACAATCAAGGCCTGTTTGTCCTGCACCTTGCGCATGACGTCGTCCATTTCGCCCAGCATGGCTTCACTGATGAAGCTGCTCAGGCGGACATAGCCAATGCGAGGATCTTTCATGGGCTTGGTAAAAACGGACTTCAGCTTGATCTCATCGCGCTGTATGCGCTTTTTAAGTTGCTGCTGATTGCGCTTGATGGTGAGGGTTACATAGGTACCGCGCTCGCCACGAATCCGGTCCGCCGCATCCTCCACACTCATCCCGGCCGTTTCATAGGTGTCGATGAAGGTGATCACATCCTTGGGCAATAAACCCGCCTTATCGGCCGGGGTACCATCAATCGTGGCCAGCACCATCAACTTGTTGTCCCGCTTGGAGATCTGAATGCCCACCCCATAAAGCTTGGAATCAATGCTCATGGTCTGTTCACTCATGTCGCGCGGGCGCAGAAACCGGGTGTACTCATCATTCAAGCTGGCCACCATAGTCCCAATGGCGACATAGGCGTCCTGAGGGTCTTTCAGCTTGCCCTGAAAACGATAGCGCCACTGACCCCAATTCTGCCCGTTGAACTGTCCGTCCACGTATTCCTGATTAATGACGTTCCAGGCTTCCTCATACAACGTGTTGGCTTCCGCCTGCGCCGCTGCAGCCTTGGGGTTGGCGCTTTCGGGCTTGCCACAGCCCGACAGGATACCACCCGACAAAGTGCCGAGCGTGACCAGCGAAAAGGCCATCAAGGTGGAAATTCCTCGCTGCCAAAAAGCAGGAGGAATTTTCCGTGTCTTTATTGGGGAACCCGGATTTTGCATCATTTAACGAACCGGTTAGTCCAATCCAAATTTTTAATGAGAAAGATCATCAGGCATGGGCATTTTGTTGCCGGTGGTGTTGGAAAGAATGAACAAGTCGATAATTTCCGACAACTCGTTGGCTTTGCCCTGATAGTACTTGATGTCGGTTTCCAGCTTGCGGATAACCGTCTTGTACTCTTCGATCTTTTTAATGTTGGCGCGCACGGCATCCAGCATTTCAGATTGAGCAGACTGCGCTTCAGAAAGCACATCTTCCATCGAAATGCCCATGGCTTCCATGGTCAGGCGAATAATTTGAGCACCAGTCTGCTTGGTCACGCCATCGGGCAGTTCATTCACCAAACGGATCAGGGTTTTCACATTGCCGCTGAACTCGGTATCCACTTCCTGAGGAGTGGCCTCCTGTGCAAAGTGCTGAGCCGCAGTCAGGGCACTGTGCTGAAACTGGGATGGTTGCGGTTGATGATGACCACGCTCATACCCGGAATCCGCGCTTAAGCTGGACAAGGGCAGATCGTCATCACCAAAAGAAATCGGTGCTTTGGATAGATCTTTGTAACCAGAAAGGTCAGCCATACTTCCTCCCGAAATGATGCTATTTGACTTGACTTGGGGTACCTTAAACAAAGAGGAAGGGGAGCCGGCCGGATGAAGAGTCTCCGTTTGTACATCCGGAACCACACCTCTCATCGATAGTGTATCATCAAATTCCGTTTTTTGGGGTTCCTCC
The DNA here is from genome assembly GCA_903866275.1 of Vampirovibrio chlorellavorus. Taxonomy (GTDB): domain Bacteria; phylum Cyanobacteriota; class Vampirovibrionia; order Vampirovibrionales; family Vampirovibrionaceae; genus Vampirovibrio; species Vampirovibrio chlorellavorus_D. The sequence goes on from CAIPMU010000007.1 coordinate 41,355, forward strand.
CATTGAATGACATGTTGTGCCTCTTGGTTCTGCCGGGGTTTCCAGTCCGAAAGAGACTGGCTACCCGCATCTTCAGTCGACCGGGAAGACGCTGAAGCGGGCAACTCATGCCAAGTGGAGCTTTCTACTGCAGACTTTACCGAAGGAGCCGCCAGAGGTTGTGACTGACCCGCCTTCAAAGGGCTGGTCAACGTGACCGCCTTTTCCACAAAAGAAGCCAGGGCAGCGTCTTGTCCTTGCGATTCTGCCATTGTTGTATTCAATGCCGCCAACAACATTTGTTTCAACGTTGCGTCGGAACCCGTCACATTCTCAAAATCACTCATAAGATTTATTATCCACTCGATTACAAATAGTGACAAGACTGCTTTGAAACACAGTGCTCAGCCACACCCCAAAAAAGTACCCCTCCCAAATACAAAAAAGGGGACTGCACTCGCTCAGACACTCCAGGGCCCATCCCACAGCAACAAGGTGTTCCGACTCACGCAAATCAATCCCTCAAGCTCACCGGCGGAAAAACTGTTAGAATAGCTCCATGATGAACAATACAACCATGAAAATCATTACCGGGGCCACACTGGTCCACCCCAGTGGGCATCAGAGTGAAGGCGCCCTGCTCATTGAAGGTAATCGCATCCGCAGCATCAGCGCAGAAGCCCCAGGCTCACTCCTGCTCAACCAGGAAAACGTGGAAATTATTTCCGGGGCGGGCTGCTATTTAACCCCCGGCCTAATCGAACTGCACTTCAACGGCGCATTAGGCTGCAACCTGAACCAGACCACCATTGGGGAAGTGCAAAACCTGTTGCGCCAACTGCCTGCCTTTGGCATCACCAGCGTACTGTTTACCCTGATTACCAGCCCACTGACCGACACACTTTCCGCCATTCAGACGCTGGAAGAAGTGATCCATCACAAGGCTCCCTTTCAATGTCGCCCCCTGGGCATTCATCTGGAAGGCCCCTTTATTAATCCGGCCCATAAAGGCACCCATCCGGTTCAGGAAATCCGCCCGATGGATCTGGATGAACTAAACGTCCTGCTTTCACCGATGACCCGGATGGTCACATTGGCCCCGGAACAAGATACCAGCGGGCAGGCCATTTCCATACTGAAATCGCGTGGCATTCGGGCTTCAATCGGGCATTCAAACGCCACCTATCAACAAACCTTGCAGGCCATTCAACAAGGGGCCAACAGCGTGACGCACCTGTATAACGCCATGCGCCCCTTTCATCACCGGGAGCCCGGCATCATCGGCCCCGCCCTGACCCGTGATGAACTGTATGTACAATTTATTGGCGACGGGGTGCATCTGCACCCGGAGACCATTCAGATTATTCTGAGAAACAAGCGCCCCGGCCATATTTTGCTCACCAGTGATGCCAGCCCGCTGGCCGGATTACCGGAAGGAGTTCACGGCAACTTCTCCTTGCAGGACGTGCAAGTGAAAGGCAATCAGGTCCTCAATCAGGAAGGCGGACTGGCTGGGAGCAGCAAACTGGTGACCGACTGTCTGAGAAATCTGGTGCGCTGGCAGCTCGTTCCCTTTTCTCAAGCGATTCAATATGCCACGGCCAATCCGGCTAACTTTTTGGATGAACCCGCCCTGGGCCGTTTAGAGCCCGGTGGCATGGCCGATTTGGTCCTGTGGAACAAAGAGACTCTCGCCGTGGAAAGCACATTGATTAACGGGCAAATGGTCTACCAGCGATCCGTACACGGTGAGCCTGCCGGGGTGCGTTCTTACTAAAGCTGTTCGTTCAGGCTGATTGTTGTCATTCGGCTTTCCCCTAACAACCCCCATTGGGGAAACTGTTTTCCCCAAACCCCGCCAAGCGTGGGTTGCTTTAGTGTGACAGTGGCACCTTTTTAGAGAAAGGGCGAGCTTGTTTTTTGTCATTTTACTGTTTGAACTGGATGGCGGCTTGTTGGGTGCTGGTGCTGTTCACCTGATTGCGGGCATTTTTTACCCGTAAACAGGAGGGGCACTGACCGCATTGCACGTCGCTGCCCTCGTAGCAACTCCAGATCAGGTGCAGGGGGACATCCAGTTCCAGGGCACGCTGGATGATTTGGGTTTTATTCAGATGGCCCACCGGGGTTTCTACTTTCACGCCCGTGAGGGTGGAGTAGGAAAACACGGTGCTGACCTGATCCCGAAATTCGGGGGTGTTGTCCGGGAAAGATTCGCCTTCTTCGGCGTTGGCCCCAAACACAATCGTTTGCACCTGCAAGGATTCCGCGAAACAGGCAGCAATATTCAGGAACAGGCCATTGCGATTGGGCACCCAGACCCGGTTCACATCAAACAGGGCCTCAGCCGAAACGGACGCATCAGTGGCCACACCCTGCTCGCGCAAAACCGAGAGGGGGGTAAGGGCCTGAGGCAAAAGATCAGCCAGCCATGGCAAGGCAATGGCCCGATGGGGAACCTGATAATGATCCGCAATGGCGCGAGTGGCCTGCAATTCTTTTTTGGCGGCACGCTGCCCGTAATCCAGCGTGAGGGCACAAGCGACCGGCTGCCGAGTCAAGGTGTCCGCCAGAGCCACCGTGGAATCCAGACCACCGGACAGCAGCACAATGGCCCCTTCGGATACGGATTTTGATGCGGATAAACTCATCGGGCAAGACTCCCAGCAAAACCAACAAAAACGGTGCAAAGCAGACGGTTAATCCCTAGAGATAAACACAAAGGCCACACCGAGTGCTTGCTCCATAAAATACCATCAAAAAACCCATAAGCCCACATGCCCCATGCGATCCCCCCCCAACCCAGACAAATAACGCACTCGCGTAAGAAGGCACTCTTGAAACGCTTGAAAAACGGTCCCCAATCCTGCCTCACAAAAAAGAAAGCACGCCCGCTCACCAAAAAGGGCAACGCCCTTTTCATCCCCCCAAAAAAGCTGCCGCCGCCACGCGAAAGCAACGCACACTTGGCGGGGTTTGGGGAAAGCAGCTTCCCCAATGGGGGGTCGTTAGGGGGGGCTAGCCCCCCCCCTGACACCAATCAGCCCGCACGCAAACAACGCGCTAAGGAATATACCCTTCCAACTCCTCACGCAAAAAGCGAGGAATATTCTCACGCGCCAAAAGCTCGTATATGGAGGCTTCTCCACCCAGCCGATAGACTGTGGCAATAGCGGCTTTGGCCACTTCATCGTTTTCATCGAAAATCCGGCTTTTCAGACCTTCCAGACAATCCTCATCACCCACGGCCCCCAGTGCTTCCACAGCGGCCAGACGGATTGAGGGCGCTTCATCCTGCAGTGCTTCCAACAAACTATCGGTGGCTTTGCGGTTAGGGCGACCAATGCGACCCACGGCTTCGATGATCTGTTCTTTCAAAAAGTTGAATTTATTGCGAATGCCGCGCTTGGATTCCAGCATATCGATCAAGGGTTCAATAGCGCGAATATCACCGAGCATGCCCAGCGCCTTGGCCACGGACTCCTTCAGGTAAACCGACTTTTCACGTTCATCAGCCAGAATATCGATCAGGGGCGTGACCGCAAACTCATCGCCCAACTTACCCAGGCTTTCGGCCACAGCCAGGCGCAAACGGTAGTTTTCATCACGGTTGTTCAAAATACTCATCATAGGGATAATCGCCCGGTTATCGGCGAGTTTGCCCAACGCCTGGGCAGCGGCGCAGCGCAGACGCATGCTTTCATCGCCGTGGACAAAATCCACCGGTTCGGGACGATCGTAGAGATCAATATGAGTGCCCAACAGCACGTCAATGATAGCCGGTACGCCATCTTCTGCTTTAATGCGACCCAGGACGCTCATGACATGGGTAATCACACGACTGTTGCGCTCCAGACGAATACAATCCAGCAGACAACTCATGCCCACTTCGGACAGATCGTTCAGGAGTAAATCACCCAGAGTCGAAATAGCTCGCAGACGCTGATCGACCGGGACTTGCTCCCGGGCCTCAATCACATCCACCAGCTCATATAGCCTTTTTGGAACAGCTTCCATTGGACTCCAAAATGAAGGTCTCTCTTTAAACCAATTTAACATCTTTTCAGCAGACAAAGCAGAGTCCCTCACGCCTGTCTTACAGTTTTTGCAGTATGTTTTGCATAACAGCTGGTCACGGTAAGAAATCGTATTACTGGTTTACAACACCTTGGAAAGTGAGCTGATTTTAGCAGGAACATCAGTTTGCAACACGATTCAAACAAAAAAGTTTACCCAAGCTCTACATTAATGCGGGTTTTCAGCTTCAACTCTGTTAAGCACTTTTCAAGAGTCCCTATAAATATAAAAACCTTCTTGTTGATTGTAAATATTTGTAAACAAGGTTTAAACCATGAGTTTGTGGGCTTCCCCAAAGAGGGCAAGTCCTCAACTGATTAATTTTTGTAAAAAAAAACTTGCTCATGCGTATAATACCTAAAAGTGGAAAGTACAACTGTTTTGTGGGAAGTGTAGAGGAGTTAGTGTGAGTACGATTGATCCATTTGAGAATGAGAGCATTGTCGTCGGCACTTTTAAGCGTTGGAGCGCATCAGCAGTGGAGTGTTACACGCGCAAGGCCAATTGTGACGGCTGTTACTACCAGAATTTCTTCTCCAGCAGAGCCTATGGATGCAAGATGCATCTGGCGGTTGAGCAGCTCATGGAGAGTTTAGGGGAACCCAGCAACAGCTTAATCAGCAAGTTCTCCTAACCAAGACAACATACAAACCTTGCATCAGGGCCAGACTGACAACAGTCGGCCCTGATTTCGTTGGAACCAACACCCTGCCTGGCCTCACCTGATAAATGCAATTCAACTCAAAATCAAAACAACGGGCATGCTTGCGAGAATTTAAAATCTGCGCCAAGATAAGCGGTACAAAAAAGTCAGCCCCCAATGGGTGGACTTCCCGATTTTTAATTGCAGCATCGCAACTTCCTATGTGGGAATGGGTGTTTCACGACATCCCCACAACCACAATTACCTGCTTTCAACCCATACCCTTGTCAACTTCATTCTATCTATCCAGAAAAAAGGACTCGCCTCATGCACCCAACGCCCGTTCCCATTATGCCCTTTGTGGTTCTGACTTTATTATTGCTGCCCATTCGGTTGGCCAAAACGCAACTGAAAAATCTGGCCTTCTTCATCTGGCTGGTGGGCGGATCCGTCTTGCTCTATCGCGGGTTTGATTTTTTAACCGAAGCGCCGGAGCACACCAATGCGCCTTTACTCGCCATTGTGGCCGCAGCGGCCCTGGCCATCGGCTATGGCAAAGGCAAATTTGTACTCTCTAAAACGTCGCGCAAAAACATTGATCGCATTAATGAGTTTACCGAACCCAAAAAACCCATTCAGGTTTACAGCCTCAGAAGCTGGATCATGATCAGCTTAATGGTAGGCATTAGCTTGGCCCTGACCGCACTAAACACCCCCCTATTGCTGCGCGGTGCAGTGAACCTGGGCATTGGCTTTGGGTTGACTATTAGCAGTTTGGCTTATTTAAAAGCCGCAAACCATTCCAGTGAAAAAGAAATCATTGCAAACTAAAAAACAAAACTCACATCCAAACTCAAACAGGTTACCGCCACAGCCAAATCTCAAAAGCTGCAATAGAAAAACATGCAGCTGCCATAAATGGCCATGAGCTTTCAAAATGATACCAAGGCTCATCTGTAAAGCTGAATGAAACAGCAGCAATCAAAACAAAAATAAGCATTGGCACCATCACTGAAACCACTTTTCTTTGAGTTGCATTAAGCGGCGTCTTATTGAACAAAGACATCAAATACGTTACGCCACGAGCAACTATATTGATGAAAAACCGAATAAATAAACAACATAAAAGCACTCCAATTCCCCCACCCACGGAGTAAGAAACGTTATTCGTATTTCCAAAATCAATCAAAAACATTAAAACAGCCAAAAATGCAGCAATCACCCAAAAGACATTTTTCAAAACTTTCCACTCATGAATAACAGACATCTTCATAAAATCTCAACTCATTTTTATACAAATATAAACCTTGCACTTGTCGCAAAGTAATAAACTCTATTAATAAACTCTATGCTTGCAAAAAAGCGCGTAAGGTGTCCGGATCAAACCCCTGATAGATTGAACCATCCGATTTCAGGATGAAGGGGCGCTTGATGAGGTTGGGATCTTCCAGCATTAAAGTCACGGCGGTTTTGGCATCGGGTAGGGTTTTCCCCAGGTTTTTTTCCTTGTAGATGGTGCTACGCGGGTTGAGGCTGGCTTTCACATTGGCCGGATCGATGGCTTGAGTCAATACCGTCCGGCTGGGGGGCTGGCTTTCGATGGGGATCTCTTCAAAGTCCACCGATTCGGCTTCCAGAAAGGCCTTGGCCTTTTGGCAGGTGATACAGCTCTTTTTTCCGTAAAATTTTAACGCCATGAGCGGCCTCCTTGTGACTCTTTCCAAATGCAGGGTTATTATAAGCCGTTTGGAATGTCCAGACTGCTTTTTTTACCGCAAAGCAACAAAGAACCGATCCGGGTACGGAAATCCACCACGTCTTCAATCTGGTTGTAACCCCAGCCCGGTTTGAATTGGGCGATATATTCTGAATCCAACGGAGCCGGGTTGAACAACCGGGCCGAGGTGACCGCCGTAAAGCCTGCCCGCTCAAACAGTGTTCGGTAATCGCGGGCGCTGTAGAGATGCATAGGCAGATCAATCAGCTCATTCCAGATGTGGCAATACGGATTTTCGGCGAAGTAATCCACCATCACCCACACCGACCCGCCGGGACGCAAGACCCGATGCCATTCCTTCAGCGCGGCCAAGGGGTCGGGCAGGTAATACAGGGCCTCCACCGAAAGCACCCGATCCCAGTGATCGGCCTCAAACGGCAAGGCATCGGCAGCACTCACCGCAAAGCGCACTTGTGGCGGATTATCCGGGTGCCGGGTCGCCTGATCAATCATTGCTGGTGAAACATCCACCCCTTCAGCCCTTCCGCCGGGGGAGACTCGCTGAACCATCGCCCGCACGGCATAACCATTCCCGCAGCCCACATCCAGACAGGTCATGCCCGGCTGAAGCCCCATGCGATCAATAATTTGGGTCACCATCGGCCAATGGCCTTTGGCCATGGACTCGCCCTTGCCCGCCAACGCCCAACGGTCAAACAACGCAGCCGCCGCACCGGAATTCGGCGTCAAAGTAGTGTCAGGACTCTGGATTTGCGGTTGCATTAGCGGTTGTTGTCATAATCAAGGGCGGGATACGGTTTTTCTTTCCATTGCTTGTAGCCGCCTTGGAGGGAGTACACATGCTCATAACCCATCTGCTGCAAGACATCGGCCGCCATCGCGGAACGACCGCCGCCCCCGCAATAGGCGACCACCGTTTTCCGCCGATCGGGTACGGCGTCTTCAACTTCCAGTTCCAGCACGCCCCGCGGGATGTTCACCGAGTTTTCAATGCGCGAGTGGGCGTGATCGTTGGATTCACGCACATCCAGAATGACCATCTCCTTGCCGGCGGCCAGCCATTGACGAAACTCCTCTTGGGTGACTTCATGGATGCGGGTTTTGGCATCCGCCACAAAATCCTTCCAGGTTTTATGCTGCTGAATCTGGCTCATGGGGAAAGGGCTCCTTGCTTTTGGGGATATGAATCAGCCCTATTCTACTGCCAAAATCATCCCAAGGGCATTATCAGGGTGGCTAATCCTAAGCCTATTTTAAATTCGGCCCAGCCTTAAAAACATCTATTTTTGAAACTCACCCTCAAGTTTTTCAAAATGCATACGATAATAGAATAAAGAACATTGACACAAGGAACGGTTTAATGTTACCCCCCCCCCGAAACCGTCATAAAGGCTTCACGCTGGCCGAACTCTTAATTTCGCTGGCCATTCTGGGGGTGATTGCCACGTTTGTGATTCCCAAGATCATTGTCAACAGCCAAAACAGCACCTATAACTCAGCGGTTCTGGAAGCTGCCGGTACAGTTTCGGGAGCCTATCAACGCTATCAATCCCAAAATCAGATCACTGCCAGCTTTAGCATTAAAGATCTCACTGCTTATTTAAACTATATTGCTGTGGATACCAGCAGCACCGTTGTTTCCTGGCAAACAAGTACCACCTTCACTTGCAGTGCAACAGCACCGTGCCTCAAGCTCCATAATGGCAGTAGTTTACAATATTGGGCAACAATCGATAGCTTTGGCGGAACCAGCACCATCAACGCCGTGCCCTTCTTGGTGGATCCCGATAGCAAAGTAACGGACGGCACCACCAATGGACCTGGAAAAGCCGTCGCGTTATGGCTTTACGCCGATGGGCATATTGGAGATTACGGGAACATGAGAGCCGGAACCACATACACCGGAGGTTCCAGTACCAGCTCCTTACCCAGCCGGATCCCACCTTGGTTCCACTGGAATTAAGGCTTTATTTATTCTAACCCCATCTAGGTTTAACGGATAAACAGTTCCAGGTTGAAGTAACCCAGATGCGTATCGCCGCTCCAGAGTTCGTATAGAATCTCGATAATGCCGCCTTCGGGAGTTAAAGCGTAATCCAGTTTTTTGGTAAAGTTGCGGCAGATCAGCGAAGCCCCACCGTAAAAGTACTGGCTGGCATACCATTCGTTCATGGAGAACGTCTGGCGGCTGTGCACTTCGCCAATTTTGACCACGGAGATGGCATTTTTGGAAATCTTGATGGTGGTCGTCACCTTCTTTTCGCGCAACATGGTGTCAAAGGCGAGAATATAGGTATCTTTGTCCACCTGATAGAGCGAGCCCAGGGCTTCCTCTTCGATTTCGAAGGGGTCGTAGCCATTCACGGATTGGGTCTGGCAGATGTCCACCATCACCATCTTTTTAATCTTTTTCAAATCACTCATTGCACTCACCTAAATCTCGCTGTTGACGATTTTTGAATAGGCCAAAATTGACCCGCACTTGGGGTATCGGCCACCAGCCGATAAATCTTTAATGCCCAGCCTCACTTTTTTACAAAAAAGGGATTAATCTCCACCAATTGGACCACTCACCGGGGGACTCTCACTTGTGATACGGCTCGCCTCGCCGAATTTTGAAGGCGCGATACAGTTGCTCCAGCAATATCAGCCTGACCATAGGATGCGGAAAGGTCATACGAGACAATGCAACCGTCCACTGACACTGGTTTAACACTGACGAATGCAAGCCTAACGGCCCGCCCACAATGAATATAATAGGCCCCGAGTCGGTGGCTGGAATACCTCCGTTTGATGGATCTCCCCCCAGACGATCAAACAATGCGGCGCAAAACTTCTCGGAAGTCAGCTCATCCCCGCGCTCTGAGAGCGCAATGGCGTAACTGGCCTTGGCCATATATGGCAAAATGCGCTGGGCCTCTTTTTCCATAATTTGCTGCGGGGTTTTAGAAGGCAAAATCGGCTCGTCCGGCACCTCGACCACCGTCACCGAGGCATACGCCTTGAGGCGTTTAAGATAATCCTCAATACCGGGGGCCAGATAAGAAAACCCGGTTTTCATGCGGCCAACGGCAATAATTTGAATTTGCATGGGGGCGATTAATCCCTAAAGTCAACAGTTCGGCGCTAAATTAAAATTGACGCAACCCGCTCAACCTCCAAAAGACTGAGACGAGGCCACAACATTTAGACCTATTTGGCAGGCCCATTTGGGACACTAGGATTTTAATCCAGTATCCATCCCGGCTATACTATTGCAAACCCCTGTTTGAATGGAGCGTATCAATCATGCCTCAAGTTTTCCCATTTCGCGGTCTGCGTTACAACCTGGAAAAACTGGCAGCCCAGGGCCAGTCCCTGAATTCGGTGGCCACCCCGCCCTATGATGTGATCAATGAGGCCCAACAGGTGGCCTTTGCCGAAAAGCACCCGGCCAATTTCATCCGGGTGGATTTAAACCCCAAAACCCCGCAAGACAACGCGCAAAACAACCCATACACTCGCGCGGGCCAATTCATTCAGCAGTGGGAAACCGAGCAGACCCTGATTGGAGAAGCCAGCCCCGCCATTTACGCCTATTCTCAAAGCTGGCAGGAAGGCACCGAGCACATTGAGCGCAAAGGGGCCATTGTACTGCTCAAGCTGGAGCAGTTTGAAAGCGGCCAAGTACTACCTCATGAGCATACCCTGAAGGGCCCCAAGCAAGACCGCATCCAACTGATGCGAAGCACCCTGTGCAGCCTGAGCCAGGTCTTCATGATCTATAGCGACCCGGCTCGCACCCTGGAGACGTTACTGTACCCCACCGCGCCCACTGAAAACAGCGACTGGGCCGAAGCCACCGACGCCGATGGCGTGGTGCATCGCTTCAAACCCGTGACGGATGAGGCGGTGATTGGCAAAATTCAAGCGCTCTTGCAGGATAAACCCTTACTGATCGCCGATGGACACCACCGTTACGAAACCGCGCTGGCCTACCAACAGGAAGTCCGCGAGCAACTCAAGGCCAAGACCGGGCAAGAACCCCTCGCAGGCAGTCTCCTCTCGGATTACGCCATGATTTTCGTGACCAACATGGATGATCCGGGGCTGAAAGTGTACCCTACTCACCGGATTCTCTACGGCTGGCCGAAAGGCTGGGATGCCCAGCGCTTTGAAGCCGAGCTGTTCCAGCGGTATGACGTGGTGACTGAGGGCGAAACCTTCAGCTACCGCCGCGCGGGCACCGAGGAACTCCTCAAGCTCCGCCTCAAGCCCGAAGCACAACCCGCCAATCTGCCGCCCCTACTGGATATTTATGACGCGGCGCTGCTGGAAGAGACGGTCTTCAAAGGCATCTTCCAGCAACCCGGCGAGGCATTAAAGAATGAACACCTGCTGGGCTTCTACCGCAACCCGGAAGAGATTGAAGCCCTGTGGAGCAGCGGCAAGGCCGTGGGCGGATTCTTTCTGGCCGCGCCATCCGTAAAACTGGTGCATCAAATCTGCGAAAGCGGCCACCGCATGCCCCAGAAATCCACTTACTTCTACCCCAAAATCCTCAGTGGACTGGTGATTTACCCCTATCGCCCCTTCACCCACGCCGAAGGGCACGCCCTGACCGGTGTACTCCCCCAAGCCCAACCGCTGAACCCTCAAGAGTTTGAGGTACAAGCGCTGGCTTTTAGTCAGCGGCCTTATTAAAGGCCAACCCCGCAGCCCCAAGAGGAATGTCAACCCAAATCCTTTCAAACTTCCGCTTGCGTGGAGATAGCTATCTTTCATAAGATAGTTTTTACACCCTAAAATAACTTCAAGGAGTGGCCTCGCCGCATGAGCTCAACTGTTGAACCCCTGTCCCCTGCCGAGAAGCATCGCCGCGCCCAGCACTATGCGCGCCTGACCTATGCGGGCATCATCCTGACGTTCGTGACGGTGTGCGCCGTGGCCGTGCTGGCCACCATGAACAGCGAGTCCCACAAAGAGACCTTTCAGGCCATTCATGTGGCCAAGCCAATCTCCTTCTTTGACAGCACCTATGTCGATAAGAAGGCCAAACCAGCGGCATCCAGCCAAGCCAAACCCTAAACGGCCGGATTCCTGTTCTCGAAGCGACTGCCTTACTGGCCTTTGCGGGGCTTGCCCTTCGGCTTTTGCATCACGAACACGTACTCGTGCTTGAAGATATAAAAACCGCCGACCAGTGCGCGGTAACGCCACAAGTTGCTCATGCGACCCTTGGCTTTCTCGTTGCCACTAATGTTTTTGACAATAATGCTCTTGGTTTTAAAGCCCACGCGGTTCATGCGCTCCATACACAAAAAGCCCAGCGGGATCAGCTCGCCATCGGCGTATTTATCGCCAATCACGAGCCCGGCAAAGCGGCCGGGTTCCAGCATGTCATAACCCAGCTGGCAGACTTTCTCAAACATCTCCAGAAAGTCTTCGGTGGAAGTGGCGTTTGAGAGGTCATTTTCAGAATCCGAGAAACGAATAATATCGGCATACGGGGGGTGCAGGAACAAAAACTGGGCCGCTTCCCGCTCAAAACCTTTCAAGGCACGCTGAATCGCCCGGCCTGTCCAGTCACCATTGCTGCTATCGCCGTTGATGATCCCCACTTGCTCGGCTTTGCCTTGCTCTTCCAGCTTGCTGCGCACGTATTGAGCCATCTCGGCTTTGAGTTCCACACCCACGGCCTTGCGACCCAGGTTCACCGCCTCAATCGCGGAAGTGCCCGAGCCCAGAAAGAGATCCAGAATGACTTCATCCTGCTTGGTATAACGAGTCAGTAGCTGGGTCAGGATTTGCGGGACACAGTTTCCATGATAATCCAGCTGATGCCCATTTTGACGATCCCGCCCATTGATTTGCCAGAGGCTGCCGGTCTCAATGTGCTCATAATCGCGCCAACGACTGACATCAATGTCGTTGTAGGCCAAAGGCTTGCTCTTCGCCTTTGCGGGCAAAGGCGGGGCAAGCTGTTCACCCTCAGGAGCATTCAAAGGCTTAGTCAAAGCCACACCACGGGCCGAGGCGGCATGTGCACTCGTCCGTTTTTTGGAGGCTCGTTTTTTCTTCACTTCAGACTCGCTCATGCTTCCATCCTAGGGCGTGTTGGCCCGCAAGCACGTCCTTTGAACGGAGGATCGGCGTTTTGAAGCAAGCCCTCCCGCTTTCAAAAAACAAACAAAACCCCATGCCCATCCGCGCGATCCGCTTTACATCCCCGGTCAATCCCTTTCGATCCGGGGCGGGTCGATCTAAAATAGAAGATAATTGACAAACGCCAATTCAAGCGTGAGCCCATGCAAGTCTATCGTTCCGTCTCTGAAATATGCCTCCACGCCTCGGCCTGTGCCTTGGGCATGTTTGATGGCGTGCATGTAGGCCATGTCATGGTGCTGGAAAACGCCCTGCGAGAGGCTCGCATTCTGGGTGTACCCAGCGTGGTGGTTAGTTTCGCGAATCATCCCCAGTTTTTAATCAGCAAAACGCCCACCCAGCTTTTATCGACGCTGGAAGAACGCCTGCAGGCCTTTGAAACCATGGGCTTTGATGCCGCCCTGATTCTGGAGTTTGATGAGTGGCTAAAAAACTTACCCGCCGAAGCGTTTATCCGGCTGGTGTTACGGGAGCATTTAGGCGTTCAAAGCGTGACCGTGGGCTACGATCATCGGTTTGGCAAAAACCGGGCCGGAGATGGGGCCATGCTGCAACACTCCGGTGAAGAGTTCGGCTTTGATGTGCAGATCATTGATCCCGTGCGCATCACCGCCCACGCGGCAGAGGGCGGCGGGCAAATCGTGAGCAGCACCCTAATTCGCAAACTACTCACCTTTGGCGACATTGAGCAAGCCAATGGTTTATTGGGCAAACCCTATCACCTCACCGGGCTCGTGGAAAAAGGCGTACAACGGGGACGGGAGCTCGGCTTCCCCACCGCCAATCTGGCCGTGGAAGCCCATCGCCTCATTCCGGGCAATGGCACTTATGGCGGGACGGCCCTGCTGAACGGTCAGGTCTATGCGGCTGTTTGCAATATCGGGCTTTGCCCCACCTTTGCCGATCAGACCCAAAAACGGGTGGAAGTGCATCTGCTAGGCTACGAAGGGCCGCCTTTTTATGATGAGCCCCTGCAAATGACCTTCCTGCAAAAAATCCGGGAGGAACACAAGTTCCCCAGTGTAGATGCCCTCATTCAGCAAATTCAACAGGATTGCCAAACCGTGCAGCAACGCTGGACAGTCGATGGCCCTATAATGGCCGCGCCCGATGTGGCTTTAACAAACACTCATTCGGTGATTGAGCCAGACCCACTAGACACAAATCAATGATAAAGACGGTTTCGACGTCCTGAAACCACCCTAGTCACTCGAACCATAGCCCTCAAGCCCTTTAAATTGGAACCGATGATGCAAGTGCTTGTCGAAGAAACTAAAAAACTCCGTCGCGCCTCGGCCAGCATCCGGGACGGGGGCATGATCCATGTCAAAGTGCCCCGCCACTGGTCTCGGGATCTCAAGCGCAGCGCCATTGAGGAACTGGTGGAACGCCTCCAGCGCAAGGACGCCCAGGAAAAAAAGCTGCTGGACAAAGCCAGCGATCAGGCCCGCATCACCATTACTACTCAGGCCGAACTGGAGCGCTTTGTCCGCCAGGTTAACGCCGACACCTTTAACGCGCCGCTGGGCAAAGTGCAGCTGGGCTATTCCCGCTACAATCACTTGGCCCAAGTGAACCTACGCACCAAAACCATGACCGTTTCCAAGTTCTGCTTACAGAATGCCCCTGTAGAGGCCCTGCGGTATCTGATTATCCATGAGTTAGCCCACTACTATGAATCGGGTCACGGGCCAAATTTCTGGGCGCTGGTGGGTCAGCATGTGCCGGATTATCGTTTGCAGTCCCGCATCATGAAAGCCTTCCATCATCAGGCCGTGATTGATGATGAAAAAGCGCAAACCCTCACAGAGCCAGACTCCTCGGGCGCCGACAGCAACCCGTCCCTGATCCCACCAGCGATCCCACCGTCTCGCCCGCGCCGGAAAAGCCCTTATGCCTCCCCGCCCAGAAATGCCGCTGAAAAAACGGGACAGAAAACCACGCCTGCTGGCAAGAAACGCGCCGTGAAACAGGCAGCATCACCAGCAGCAAGCCCTGAACACGACAAAACCGGGTTAATACCCGACTTTGTCAAACAGTTGCAGTTGTGGATTAACCGTTAAAGCCCTCCGTACAAGCACTCCAGTGATTGACTTAGGCTTCCCGTCCTCTTACTGAGGGGTGGCCTCCTGCTTTTTGGAGAGCAACGGGTTGCTGGGCTTCCCTTTGTTGGCGTCCAAAGCGGATTTGGCGCTGGCCTGTAAAGCGATTTGCTGATTGATGATGTCGGTCACGGTCTTGCCCTTGATCATCTCTTCCATCACCGAAATGGCTTTGGTCAGCTGCACGTCTTTTTTGGCCTTGGCGTCCTCCTCGGTCAACTCCACCGAAATATCCGGCTCAATGCCTTTTTTGTTGATATCGGTATCGTTGGGCGTGAGGTAGCGCTGGGTGGTGATATTCACCCCGGAACCGCCCGGCAGTTGGTTGATTTCCTGCACCAAGCCCTTACCAAAGCTGCGCTCGCCAATGAGTACGGCGCGCTTGTTATCTTTCAAGGCCCCGCTGAGAATTTCGCTGGCGCTGGCGCTGCCCCCGTTGATCAGCAAGACCAGCGGTTTTCCGGTAATCACCGAAGGCGTGGAATAACGCACCTCTTTATAGCCATCCCGGTCGACGGTGCTCACAATCGAGCCGTCTTCCAGGAAGAAATCCGCGATGCGAATGGCATTGGAGAGCAAGCCACCCGGATTGGAGCGTAAATCCAGGATATACCCGCTCTTATTGCCCTCTTCCTTCAAGGCATTCTGCACTTCCTGGGCCGCATTGCTGCTGAGGAAGGTGGAAAGCTTGATGTAGCCAATATTATTGGGCACCGGCGTACTAAAGGGCGTCGTCAGGGAGACGGATTTCAGCTTGATCTCATCGCGCACAATATCGTAGAACTTGGGCGCCTTGTCATCCCGCTTGATTTCGAGATGAACTTTGGTGCCTTTTTCACCGCGAATCAAGTCCGCCGCTTCTTTCACCGACATGCCCTTGGTGTTTTTGCCGTCTATTTCCAGAATTTCATCGTTGGCCTTCAGCCCGGCCTTATCGGCAGGGGTATCATCGATGGGCGCAATGACCACCAGCTTGTCATCCCGCACCCCGATTTGAATCCCAATGCCGTACAGGGTCGCTTTAATCGAGCGGCCTTCCTCGGCGAATTCATCTTTATCCAGAAATCGGGTGTAGCGGTCGTTTAAGCTAGCCAACATGGTTTCAATGCCCACGTTGGCGTCTTCTTCATCTTTAATCTGGCTATCAAAGCGATGACGCCAAATTCTCCAGTCCTGTCCATTTTTGTCATCGTTGACAAACCGGGCGTTGATCAGTTTCCAGACCTCATCGTAAAGCGATTGAGGCGTGTAGGCAAAACTCCGCTGCACAGGAACTACCAGAGAAAGCGTCACCAGGAGCGTCGCAAGAATCTTCTTTGTCGTCATCGGTTTCCCATCCAAATTTATTGGCATTTACAACACACCAGTCTGCACGTTGAATTTCATTATAACGGATTTATCGGAGGTCTCACAGGGCCCAATTGATTCCGGGACAAAGTCTTTGAATCCAGACTGATGTATTGAAAACCATGATGCCTGCCCCGGCAAACAGCACACTGCTCAAACCAAAAAAGAACAGAACCATCAGGATAAACAACCCATATTGACTCAAACTATAGCTATATCGACGCAGTGGCGGACAAAATGTTTCCAGCACATCAAACCCATCCAATGGAGGTAAGGGCAACATGTTCAGGAGAAACAAGAAAGCGTTCATCAAGGCGGCCAACGAAAAGAACCGCTGAAACCCATCCAACCAAAGAAAAAAATCCCAGCCATGCAGAGTCAAAGCGGCATTAATCGGCTCTAGTCCCAAAGTCAGGACAACGGATACAGTCATCAACAGCAAGTTGGCAAAAGGTCCGGCAAAACTGACAATCGCCGAACTCCAGCGACCGTTCAAGCGGGAGCGGTTCACTGGCGTGGAACCCCAGGCCATCCCAAACAGAACCAGCATCATGATAGAGGTTTGGCCCATATGTACCCGCGGATCCAGGGTAATGTGCCCCGCCCGTGCTGCTGTATCATCGCCCTGCCATTTCGCGGCCAGCGCATGAAACAGCTCATGGACGCAAATAGAACCAATCACGATCAACAACACGCTGCCAAAATAAACCGGATTCTTGAACAGTTGCATCGCAAACATCGGCTACAAGCTCCCCACCACCCATTGAATCTGATCCACGGTGATGCCCGTTTGAGGTTGAAACCGGTTCAGCGCGTCTTTCAGCACAGAGACCTGAAAGGTTAATTCCGAAGCCAGCGCGGCATTGGCCACTTTCACCAGCAGCACCATTTTGTAACCCTGCTTCTTTAAACGAATGGCGCGGGTGCCCTCGGCGGCAACTTTACCGCACAGCCCTTCCACCTGCCGGGGAAACAGGGCCAGCAAGGCCAGCTCATTGATTTTTTTATCCAGTTGCAGGCCATCACAGACCCCCGGCAACACATTGGCGAGCGAAGATAGAGAACCCACCCGCTGCGGCTTGGCCTTTTTCTTACGATACGAGTTGGCGTTCGGGTAAGCGTCAGAGTACTCGGAGGGGTGATCGCTCATAAGGTAGTCGCCTCCCAAGGGGCATTTATCGGGTGATGATTGGCGGACAGGGGGCCCGTTTCCTCTGTGAGGATGGCCCCTTGTTGGACCCGGAAAACGGCCATTGCTTCAGGCCGTTTGCCGTCCGGTTGGCGTTCCAGCAAGGCTTGCCAGGAACTACTGGGGTGGGTGGTGGTGATAAACACCTGACTCTCCGGGTGAATGTGCTCCACCAGCAAGCGTTGGCGATCCGGATCCAGTTCAGCCATGACATCATCCATCAGCAAGACGGGTGGCTCTTGCAGCTTGGCAGTGAGGCATTTCAGCTCCGTCAACTTCAGAGCCAGCACGATGCTGCGCTGTTGCCCCTGGCTCCCGTAAGCGTCTGCGGCCATGCCATCCAGCGCAAAGCCAATATCATCGCGGTGCGGGCCAATCAGGGAAGTCCCCCGCCGGATTTCATCGGGCATCTTGGCTTCCAGCTGACGGGCCAGAATGAGTTCCAGCACAGTCGCCTCGGGTAATACCGCCCCCGATAAGCCACCATCAAACCCTACTAGCGGATCGTCCAAGCCTTGGGCCAGACGCAATCCTTCCAGCACAGTGCTTTGATAGGCCATGGTCAAGTGCTCCCGCCCATCGCTCAATTCCAGATAGGCGATGGCCGCAAAATCCTCAATCATGGCCAGATAGGCCAACCGAGAGGCAATCACTTTAGCCCCGGTGGCGGCAAATTGAATGTTCCAGGCACTGAGGTGATCGCGGGAAATATGCTCCTGTGGACCTTTCAGCAGGCGGTTTTTCTGCTGGCGCACCTTTTGGAACTCACTCAGATAGTTCAGGTGGCGTTTGTCATACTGCACAATGGCCGCATCCAGCCAGCGACGACGATCGTCTGGTGCCCCGCGCAACAACAGCAAATCCGGGAGGAAAAAGGACACCGTGGGCAAATGGCCCAACAGCTCGGAGCGACTGCGCAAGGGGGAGCTATTCACCTTAAACGTAGTCTTGAGGCGCTCATTGTCCAGCTTTATCTGGGCTTCCAAATGCGCACGGCCCTCGTAATGGTGATTGTGCAACTGGGCCTGTACGCGGGCAAAGGGAGCCCCGGTGCGAATCAATTCGCGATCGGTGCTGGTACGATGCGAACGGGCATGGCTCAGGAAGTACAAGGCTTCCAGCAGGTTTGTTTTTCCCTGACCGTTATTGCCCAAAAAGATATTCTTGCTGGGCGAAAAGGTCACGTCCAGCGTGGTGTAGTTTCTAAAATTGGCTAATTGCAGAGACTCAACGCGCATGACACCGCCGATTCGGCACACGCCGGACACTGCCTGCCCGTGTCATCGCCGAAAGGGATTTAAATTTCTAAACGGGTTTCTCAACCGGCCAAAAGAATCAGCCTGAGACTATCCTAGCACCCCGACGGGCTTTATTTCACCTGTACCGGCATGACTAGGCACAGGTAGCCATTTTCTTCCCGCCCTTTGAAGATGGTGGGGGACAGGGGGCCATTGGTTTCCATGCGCACGTCATCAGACTCAATGACCTTGAGGGCATCAATCACGTACTTGTAGTTAAAAGCGATGTTCAGAGTCTCGCCGTCGTAATTAATGTCCATGGTGTCCTTGGAGTCGCCCACATCCGGGGTTTGCGCGGCCAGACTGAGATTGTTCTTGTCAAACACGAGTTTCACGATGTTGGTGCGCTCGTTGGCCATGACCGCAGTGCGCTCCAGGGAATCGATAAAAATTTTCTTGTTGGCAAAGGCCACAATCTTGTTTTCGGCCGGGATCAACTGGTTGTACTTGGGATACTGGCCATCCAGCAGGCGAGACATCACGTAATAGCGGGGGGTGCGGAACGAAATCTGGCCATCCTGAATGGCAATGCGCACCGGCTGCTCATTGACATCTGAAGCGCAAAGTTTCAGGAACTCTTGCAGGGTTTTGGCCGGGATAATGGCGGACACGTTTAGGTTGACGGTCTGCCCTTCCTTCACGGCCTCAATGCGACGAGCCAAACGGGACCCATCGGTGGCGGCCATTTCCAAACCCTGGGCGTTGAGCTGAAAGTATACCCCACCCAAGACGTTGTTAGCGTCATAGCTGGCCGCGGCAAAGGCGGTCTGGTTGATGGCGCGCACAAAGGCCTTGCCGTCCACTTCCAGAAAATCCTGGGCATCAATCTGTTTAATCACCGGAAACTCATCAGCGGGCAGGGTGCGCATATCAAACAACGCGGTTCCACACTGAATGCGCGCGGTTTGCACGGCCTCATCAATCTCAAAGACGATTTCCTGTTGATTGGGCAACTTGCTGATAATTTCAGACAGTTTTTTAGCCGACAACGTGGTGCGGCCTTCCACGTGAATTTGGGCAGGAATGGTGGTTTCAATGCCAAAATCCAGGTCGGTGGCCGAGAGTTTCAGGGTATTATCGCCCTGGCTCTCGATGAGAATATTGGACAGAATGGGTTGGATGACGCGGGTGGCAGTAGCACGCTGCACGGCGGCCACCGCTTGATGAATGTCTTCGCGTTGGGCTGAAAATTTCATAATCCCAGATCTCCTTACCTTCCAGTTGCCTGATGCATTTATTGATAGAGTACACAATTTCTGGAGTGATCTTCAAGTTTCCGACCCGCCAGCTTAACAAAGCCCATTTTTCCAAACCGCTCCAAATTCCCCCTGTTTTCCCACCAGCTAAGATCGTTGATCGTTTTTATAAAAGATCATCGTCGTACTTAGAGGAAGCCAAAACCTGTAGAAAACTCGCTGATTGTTAGTCATAGTTTATCTTTCAGCATGTTCAAAACTTGTGTATAGGCTGTCGGAGTTCTGATCAGTTATGGACAGATCCGGGTTCTCTACAAGTTTTGATCACTGCCTTTGCAGATCCATTCAACAGCTTTTGAACAGATCAGGGGGCTGGAAACCGGCTCATATGTGTCGAAATGATCGTGATCATAACGTTTTGTGATCGATCTGCGGGCCTTCCCCGGATCAGGAAGCGGGTTTTGCGTGTCCGGGATCCGGAAAAAGGCTAAGGGAAGAAAAAGTGGCTTGGGGTGCCACGAAAACCCCTGTAGAAAACTTCAAAGCGAGCCGGTTCGCCAAGATCCTGCTCGCTTTGAGAAAAATAGGGTGTAGTTTTGTACAGATCGATCTCGGGGCGGGATTGTAAAGCTGACTTTGGCCGCCATGAGATCGCGGGGCTTGCTTAAACGGGTTGTAAGCGGGGCTGATTGATGTAATCCTGCTCGTTTTGCACGATGTCTCGCAGCTGCAGGCAGGTTTTGAGCATGGGCTCTACCCAGGATAAGGGCAGCATGTTGCTGGCATCGCTCAGGCCTTTCTCGGGTTCAGGGTGAGTCTCGAAAAAGAGCCCGTCACACCCGGCAGAAACCGCGCATTTAGCCAGCAATGGGGCAAATTCCCGATTGCCGCCTGTGGTTTCTCCAGTGCCACCGGGGAGTTGTACGCTGTGAGTGGCATCAAAAATGAGCGGCAAGCCTAAGGAATGCACCATGGGAATGGCGCGCATATCCACCACCAGATTGTTATAGCCAAAGGTGGTGCCCCGTTCAGTGATGTATACCTGCTCGTTGCCCATGCTTTTTACTTTGTTGGCCGCATGGCGGGTATCCAAAGGGGCCATGAACTGGCCCTTCTTGATATTCACCGGGATGCGGGTGCGTCCGGCCTCCAGCAGCAGATCCGTTTGCCGACAGAGGAAGGCGGGAATCTGGATCATGTCCACCACATCGGCGGCAGGCATTACATGCTCAATGGCATGGACATCGGTCAGGAGGGAAACACCCACGGAGTCCTTGATTTCTTTCAGGATGGTGAGACCTTCCGTCAGGCCCGGTCCGCGATAGGAGTTGATCGAAGAGCGGTTGGCCTTGTCAAAGGAGCTTTTAAAGTAAAACTTCACCTGCGGAAACTGGGCCATGATGGCTTTGAGTTGTCGGGCCACTTCAAAGTTGACCTCGCCCCGGTTGTTTTCCAGGATGCAGGGCCCGGCAATGACGATAAACGGTTTGGGGTTGGCGGGGGACATAGGGGATCTACCTCTTCAATGTCGCTAATCTCTTCCTATCAAACCATTTTCACCCGCTGCCTTCAAGCCCGGCTATGGGAAATGCATGGTGTTTTGGCTCGTGACGTCGAGTTGAATTTGGAAAACCGAAGATTTGCCGGTTTGAGGAGCGCATCCATTTCGCCATCATAAAATGACTTTCAACAGAGCTTTTAAGTTGCAATGAACTGAAATGATTCATGTTTTTCGTTCCAGGGCGGCTCTGCCGATGCACGTCCACCCATTCCGTTGTGTCAAGTCATTGAGATGTTAGCGTGATGTTAGACTCCTTAATTACTCCCCCCATTGCTCCTCCATTAGATTTGGATGCTCCCGCGGTTCAGCCGCCGTCTGCTCAGGAAATGCTTTGTCTGGAGGCCTTGAACCGAATTGATGGGGTGGGGCAGCAAACTTTATTTGCCCTGTTGAAAAAGGCAGGGCATCCCCAAGCCTTGTGGGAGGCTAATGAGGATTTTTTACGGGCGCATTTATCCGATAAAAAACGGGAAGCCTTTGAGCGGGTGAGAGATGCCGGATTGAATCCGCTATGGCTGGAAAATATGCAGCAGTCAGGGGTGAGTCTGTTGGCTTGCACGCATCCGCAGTATTCCCGGTTGTTGGGAGAAATTCATCAGGCCCCGGCGTTCTTATATGTGCGGGGCAATTTGGCAGCCTTGAATGGGAAAACCGTGGCGGTGGTGGGGACGCGGCAAGCTAGTGAGTATGGGCGGCAAGTCACCCGACATCTGATTGACGGGCTAAAACCCGCAAATGTGACGATTGTCAGTGGCTTGGCCGCAGGCATTGATACGGAAGCCCATTGGGCTGCTTTGCGTAATGGCTTGCCCACGGTGGCTGTATTTGGCTGCGGGCTGGATGTGATTTTTCCGGTGGTCAATCGGCGTTTAAGTGAAGAGATTGTGGCGCAAGGGGGCGCGTTGGTCAGTGAGTATTCCATGGGAATGTCACCCACCAAGTATACGTTCCCGCAGCGCAACCGCATCGTAGCGGGTTTGAGCCACGGCTTGTTGGTGGTGGAAGGCGATTTAAAGAGCGGCGCGCTGATTACTGCTCGCTTGGCCCTGGAAGAGGGGCGCACTGTGTTTGCCGTGCCCGGCAATATTTTCAATCCGGGGAGTCAGGGCACTACGGCCCTGCTGAGAAGCGGTGCTGTGCCTGTGGCTGTGGCGGATGATTTGTTGAAGGAATTGCAATGGTGGCTGCATGAACCGCCTGCCGAGCAACTGTCGATGCTTCCAGAGGATGTGTCGACTCCAACAAGCGCAATGTCTCCTCGCCTGAGGATTCCTGAGGGGCTATCGCCGGATGAAAGCCAAGTGCTACAAGCCATTGGTTACGATCCGGTTTCGGTGGACGATCTGCAGCAGACGACTGGCTTGCCTTCTGCTAAAATCAGTGCAAGTCTGACGCTCTTGGAGCTGGATGGCTTAATTGTTTTATTACCAGGGGCCAAAGTTTGTCGCAAATCAATATGTTAGAGATCTCCTCGCAACCGGATTCAGCGCAACCGCATTTAGACGCGCAACCGCAAGCTGAACACAGTAAAGGCACCACGCCCAAAACCTTGATTTTGGTGGATGGCCATTCGCTGGCTTATCGCATGTACTTTGCGTTGGAGCGCACCAATATGCGCAACGGCGCAGGCGTGCCCACCTGGGCGGTGTATGGGTTTTATAACGCCCTGTTTTCGTTGCTGAATAAAATCAAGCCGGATGCCATTGCGGTTTCTTTCGATGTGGGGCGCATTACCTTTCGCAATGAGCTGTACCCCGAGTACAAGGCGCATCGGGAATCGATGCCCGAAGAAATGCGTGCCCAGATGGGTCTGGTGCGGCGCGGGGTGGAGTTGTTGGGCATTCCCATCTATGAAAAACCTCATTACGAAGCCGATGATGTGATTGGCACGCTGGCCTGTAAAGCGGCGCATGAGGGCTTTTGGGTGCAGATTCTCACCGGGGATCAGGATGCCTTTCAATTGGTCGATGATCTCGACCCCAATAATCCCGCCAAGCAGCATGCGGGCAAGATTGAGGTGCTTATTCCCTCGCGCACACCCAAAGAGGACATGAAAACCTATGATCGTCAGGCGGTCTTTGAGAAATGGGGTATTTATCCCGAGCAGGTGATTGATTTTAAAGGCCTTAAAGGCGATGCTTCGGATAACATCCCCGGCGTGCCTGGGGTGGGGGATAAAACCGCAGTCAAGTTTCTGACCCAATACGGCACCCTTGAAAGCTTGTACGAGCATATTGACGAGCTGCCCGCCAATAAAATGCGGGAAAAGCTGGAAACCTTCAAGGATCAGGCCTTCCTTAGCAAGCAATTGGCCACCATTGACCGGGAAGTGCCTCTGACCGTGAACTGGGACGATTGCCATCTGGCCATCCCGGATTTTGAGGCATTGAAAGCCTTTTTGATGGAGATGGAGTTCAAGGCCTTCATTCGTCAGGCCCTGGAATTGCTGGCCCCCTTTATCAGTGCCGAGCATCGGGCGGCTGGCGGGGATCTCGTGGGAGCCGCAGGATCAATGTCTGGCGAAGTGGGCTCTGCTACCGGTTTGTCCTTGATCCCGGAACCTTTAAAAGTGGAACACACCGTGGTGACGACGCTGGATCAATTGACGTCTCTGGTTGCTTTGATTCAGCAAGCCGGCGTGTACGCGCTGGACGTAGAAACCACGGGCTTGGACGTGCATACGCTGGATCTGGCCGGGATTGCCATTTCGGTGGCAGATGGCTTTGAGCGGTTTCAGCGGCCAGCAGAAAATATTTTCAAGCTGAAGGATTACCCCCAGCAGTTTTCGGCCTTGCGCCTAAACAGTGGCTTGCCCGCAGCGCCGGTGCAGAACTTTTACATCCCCATTCGCCAAGCCGAATTAGAGACAGAACTGACCGAAGCTGTTATTCTGGATGCCCTCAATCCGGTTTTAAGCTCGCCCGAGTTGGTCAAGCTGGTGCATAACACCAAGTTTGAGGATAACGTGTTCCGGCAGTTGGGCTATCCGCTGTTGGAACCGATATTCGACACCATGATCGCCAGCTATGTGCATAACCCCGATCGTCGGCATGGCTTGAAAGCTTTGACCGAAGAGGTGTTGGGCACTCCCATGCAGGAGATTAAGGAACTCATTGGCACGGGAAAGAAGGCCATTGCCTTTTCGGAGGTCCCGCTGGCGCAAGCGGCAGCCTATGCCGCCTGTGATACCTTTGCCACAATTGAACTGGCCCGCTATTTTCTCTCCTGTATGGATGAAAAACAGTTGACCCTGTTTTATGAGATTGAAATGCCCCTGGCCCACGTGCTGGCTGATATGGAGTGGATCGGGGTTACGCTGGATACGGCTTATTTGCAGACGTTGAGCTTGCAGCTTAATGAGCGTTTGCAGGTTCTGGAGCAGGAGATTTACGGGCATGCCGGTTGTGAATTTAACCTGAATTCGCCCAAACAGGTGGCCGAAGTCCTGTTTGACCGCATGGGACTTGCCCCCTCGCGCAAAACCAAGGGGAAAACCGCCTACAGCACCGATGTGAAAGTGCTGGAGCAATTGGCCGAGGAGCACGAAATCGTTCGCCAGTTGCTGGAGTACCGGCAGTTGTTCAAGCTGAAATCCACTTATATCGATGCTTTACCGGAGTTGATCAATCCCAAAACGGGCCGGATTCACACCAGTTATAACCAGACCGTGACCGCCACTGGCCGCTTGTCCAGCAGCAATCCCAACCTGCAAAACATCCCCATTCGATCGGAGCTGGGCCGCCAGATTCGTCAGGCCTTTGTACCGGGGGATCGCAGCTGGTCGTTGCTTTCCGCCGATTACTCCCAGATTGAACTGCGTTTGCTGGCCCACTATTCAGAAGATCCGCATTTGGTGCAGGCCTTTAAAAGCGGCGAGGACATTCATACCGCTACGGCCTCCTTGGTGTTTGGCTTGCCCATTGATAAAGTGAGCAAAGAGCAGCGCTACCGGGCCAAAACGGTCAATTTTGGCGTCATTTACGGGCAATCGCCGTATGGGTTGGCCCAGCAACTCAAAATCCCTCAAAGCGAGGCGGTGCAGTTTATTCAGTTGTACTTTGCCCGTTATGGCAAAGTGCGGCAATGCATTGAGCGCATCAAGGCCGAGGCCCACGCCACTGGCAAGGTGGAAACACTGGCCGGACGCAGCCGAGATTTAAGCGCAGACCTGCACAGCAGCAACCGCAACGTACGCGAATTTGCCGAGCGGGCGGCCTTCAATACCCCATTGCAGGGCTCGGCAGCGGATTTGATGAAGATTGCCATGATTCGACTGCACCGCAAGTTGCAACAGGCCGGGCTACAAACCCGCCTGATATTGCAGGTGCACGATGAAGTGGTTCTGGAAGTGCCGGATGCAGAGCTTGAGCAGGTGAAGGCTATGGTTCAGGAGGCGATGGAGTTGGGTCAGCCCCTGCATGTGCCTCTGGTGGTGGATACTTACGTCGGCCCCACCTGGATGGAGTAAAATAGGGGAGCTGCGGGTTCAACGGCCTCCGGCGGCATAGAAAAGGACGATGATGCTAAACCACATTACTCTGGTGCAAAATTTAACCACCGACCCGGACAGCCAGTATGCCAATCAGGTGGTGGGCTTTTTTGCCCAGCATGGGGTGCGGGTTTCCCTGTTGCAGGTGCTGGGAAAAGATTGCCCTGAGGTGCCTCTGGAGGCGGCTCAACCGGATTTGGTGATTGTGCTGGGTGGGGATGGCACGTTTTTGCGCGCGGCCCGACAGTTTGTGTTACAGCAGGTGCCGCTGGTGGGCATTAATACTGGGGCTTTGGGTTTCTTGACGCACATTGAAGCCAATCGATTGCCGTTTTATCTGGATTTGCTCATCAAGGGCCAGTATATTCTGGATGACCGGATCATGCTGTCCATTCAGAGTTATGGGCAGGGAAATGCCTTGCACGGGGTACCGTTCAGCGAGGAACTGGCTTTGAACGATGTGGTGGTGAAAAATGCCAATCCCAGCCAGTTGTGCCGGTTGCATCTGTATGTGAATGATAACCCGGTGGCGGTTTACGATTCAGATGGTCTGATTTTATCCACGCCCAGCGGCACAACGGCATATAACATGGCAGCAGGCGGCCCGGTCATTTCGCCGGAGGTGGATGCTATTTCCATTACGCCCATTTGTCCGCACAGTTTTTCGGCCAAGGCGGTGGTGGTGCCCATCAATAAAGAGTTTCGCATTCAATCTGATCCCAAGAATCAGGACGTGGTCTTTGCCTTGGATGGTTTGGAATGCGGGGTGCTTAAGCCCGGCGAGTCCCTGGTGGTGGTGCGGGCGCAAATTCCCTTTAAAATGGTGAATTTTCAGCAGCAGGCCGATGATTTTTACTCTCTGCTCAAGCGCAAGCTGCAATGGTCAATGAATCCCCGCTGGCAATTTCAGGAAGACCGCCGCCGGGCTTCTGAGCCGCCTTTGAGCTGAGGGTTTCGGTTTAACGATTTATCGAACCAAGATGGACTGAATCAGCCTCAACGCTAAGAAACAGGTTTCAAACTTTAATGGGTATCGGATGTTAAAACAGCTTCTTATCAGGAATATCGCCATCATTGAAGCCCTGGAACTCACGTTTCAGCAGGGTTTTACCGTGATTACCGGGGAAAGTGGTTCCGGTAAAAGTATCTTGCTGGATGCCATTGCGCTGGCCTTTGGTGCGCGGGTTTCACCGCGGGAGGTTTTACGCTCCGGCTGCGAGCGGGGGCAGGTGGAACTGATTTTTGATACTCGAAACCTGCTAGAACAAGCGGCTTTTCGGGATTTTATGAGTGTTCAGGGCGTGCCGCTGTTGCCGGATGAAACCGAACTGTTGCTCTCTCGGGATTTTACCAGTGGGGGCAGTCGTTCCCGCATTAATGGCATTGCGGTTACCCGCGAGGTCTTGGAGCGTTTGCGGCCCTGGCTGCTGGATTTACACGGTCAACATGAGCTGACCAGCCTGTTTCAACGAGACAAGCAGCGCGCTTATCTGGATGCCATAGGCGGGAGTGCGGTGGCTAGCCTTA
Organism: Vampirovibrio chlorellavorus; assembly: GCA_903866275.1. Classification (GTDB taxonomy): domain Bacteria; phylum Cyanobacteriota; class Vampirovibrionia; order Vampirovibrionales; family Vampirovibrionaceae; genus Vampirovibrio; species Vampirovibrio chlorellavorus_D. Next base: position 68,645 of record CAIPMU010000007.1, read on the forward strand.
AACGTCAGGTGGCGCAAGCCTATGACGATTGGGCCGCTTTAAAGTCTCAGTGGGACAAGCTCAATCGAAATCGTCAGGAGTTGGCTCGTCAGCGGGATTTTCTGGTGTTTCAGCTGCAAGAGCTGAACGAGGCTAAACTGACCGCTGTGGATGAAGACATTCAGGCCCGTCAGGAGTTGGAGATTCTCAGTCATGCCGAAAAATTGATCCGGATTTCTGCTCAGGGTGCGGCATTGCTAGCTGACGGTGAGTCCCATTCCTCGCCAGCGGTGCTGGATCAGTTGGCCGGGCTGCAAAAGACCCTGGGCGAAGGTGCCGCTTATGATCCTCAACTGGAGAGCTTGCTGGAACGCTTGCAAGGGGCTTATGCCGAGTTGCAAGCGATGGCCAGTGATCTAAGTCGTTACTCGGATCGGGTGGAAGCCGATCCAGCGCGTATCGCCGAGCTGGCAGACCGGTTGGATCTGCTGGAAAAACTGAAGCGCAAGTATGGGGCTACTCTGGGTGAGGTGGTGGCGCAGCGGGATCGGCTGGCTGCGGATTTAGAGGTACTAGATTCTGGAGAGCAGAGTCTGGAAGCTTTAGAGCAGGCGATTACCGAGAAAGAGCATTATTTGGCCTTGATTTCTCGGGAATTAAGCGAGGTGCGCGCCACGTTGGCGCAAACCCTGAACGCGGATCTGCTGATTCAATTGCAAGGGTTGGCTATGCCGGGCGTGTCTTTTGATGTCCACTTAACGCCTGGTGCTTATAGCCGCGACGGCGCCGATGAGGTCGAATTCTTGTTTTCCGCCAATCCGGGTGAGGTCTTGAAACCTTTGGCTAAAGTGGCCAGCGGCGGCGAGTTATCCCGGTTTTTGCTGGCCATGAAGGTCTTGACAGCAGGCACGGATGGCTTGCTGACGTTGATCTTTGATGAGATCGACAGCGGTATCAGTGGGCCTACAGCCAAAGCGGTGGCAGAGAAGCTGGCGGGCCTGTCCCGGAATCTGCAAGTACTGGCCATTACCCACCAGCCGATGATTGCGGCCATGGGCCTGCAACACTGGCATGTGGAAAAGCGGGTTCAGCAAGCGCCGGATGGTGCCGAGAGCGTTATCGTTCAAGTGGAAGCCCTGGATCGGGACGAGAACCGCCGGTTGCAGGTGCTCACCCGGTTGGTCAGCGGCGCGGATGCCCCAGATGAGTCGGCCCGACAGTTTATCGGCAAGCTGCGAGAGCAGGCCTTAGCTTTTTACGAGTAGTTTCCGTTATTGATTCGTTAGCTGAACCACGTTAATGGGTTCCACCAGTGCTTCTTTTTGTGTTCGGCAGGTGGCGTTTTTCCGTCCTGGAAGGCTTTAGAAGCTTCAGACATGGTTTTGTGAATGGTTTCCAGGTTATTACCTACAGTGCTACCGAGTGAGGTGGTCTTCAGTCCGGATTCCGTTTGTTGGATAAGTCCTTCAATGTCATCACTGAAAGGATTTACAGACCTGCTGCTGGGTGGACTTGTTAGACTGGAATAAGAAGAACCACTAGATCGTCCAATGGCGGGTGTTGACATCGTTGTTACCTCAATGCTTTTACTCTGCTGATCGAATTAGTGGGTGCTACCAGCACCATGATCACCACCACTGGCTGCGCCACCTGGATTGTTTCCACCGGGAGCTGGACCCATGGGTGGTGGGAATACGCCAGGAAAGGGTGGACCCCCGAGTGGCGAAAAGCCCGTGCCGCTTCCTTTAAAAAGGCCATCCTGAAAGGCATTAACATCTTCAAAGAGTGAATTGATGAATGGATTGGTGCTCAATCCGTGGTCAAACAGGCCATCAAAGCTGGGACCGTACTGCATGATGGGTAAGTTGTTGATAGCCGGGATACCTGGATATGGCGGTATGCCGGGCGGCATTGGATATGCCTGTGGTGCTAATGGCATAGAACTCATGGTGTTTCCCCCTACTGTGCTTGCTGCTTTGCTGAAAATCCACTTCCCCTGAAGGCTGACCCGAGTCATGTCTGAATGACTTGGGCCACCGATACTTATATAAAAACAAATTATTGAATTTTGATGCTAGTTTTTTTGTATATTCTGTTTTTAATTTGATTTTTAGGAATAGACTGGAAATTTTTTAAAGAAATTCCAAAGCCTGCCGATAGCTCATTAAAGCGATCTTTTCTTTTTCCCTGAAAGGATGATTATGCGGCAGGCAAGGTTTTTGCAGCAATTTAAACACCGACTCTGGCTAGGAGCAGTTTTGCTGATGGTGCACTGTTGTGTATCGCCTGTCTCTTACTCCGAAAAATTGGCTACGCAGGCGCAAGCTTCAAGACCACCTCAATATACAGCAGGGGTGACCGCCTATCGTCAAGGCGACTATGCCAAGGCGCTTGAAGCGTTCCGTCAGGTTTTATTGAAGGATACCGCCAACGTGAATGCCCATTACTATCAGGCTCTTAGTAAGGAGCGATTGGGGCAGACTGTGGCGGCTTTGCCGGATTATCAATATGTGGTCCAGCATGGCCGTGAAGGGGCTATTGTCAATTATGCCCAGGTTCGGCTGGAGACGATTCAGTCGAATGTGACCCCAAAAGTCGCGGATGTGGCTTTCATTGCCTCGGGTACTCCCGCCATGCCGGTGATTTACCGGGGGGTGGCCAGCCAGGTGGCTGTACCCCTCAAAAACAGCAAAAATGCACTGGTAGTCGATGCCTTTGTACACCATGCGGGCACACAGGTGGATGGGGTCTTTATCATTGATACCGGGGCCACTTACACGTCCATTTCTCGGGATATGGCTGAGCAACTGGGGTTGGATCTGACCCATTGTGAGACGGTCTTTATTACTACGGCCAATGGGCGGATTGAAGTGCCTAAGGTGACCCTGGAAAAGCTGAACGTGAATGGGCTTGAGGCCTACAACGTGGAAGCAACGGTGATTCCGTTGCGTAAGGAGTCTAGTTTTGCCGGTTTGCTGGGTTTAAGTTTTATTCGTCAGTTTGTGCTCACCATTGATCCGCAGGCCAACCAGTTAATCTTCCGTAAGAACTAGTGTCTGGCGGCTGTTTGTTGGGTCAGCCCCGCGGGCAATGATCGGGATTGGCTTTCAGAGGGTTCAGGAGAGCATGCTGACTTGCAGGATCTTGTGGTATTTTGGCATCTTGTCCGGGAGGTTTGGTGGAAATAACGGTTTTATCTATAATGTGTGGAATGGTAAATAAGGATGTACCTGTATGACCACTCAGAATCCCCCCCTGGAAGGCAAAGGCTTGCTGAAGAAGCCCGCTCATCGTTTAACCAAGCTGCCCACTTATGTGTTTGCAGAGCTGGATGAACTGAAAGAGGCGGCGCGTCAGCGTGGGGCGGATTTGATTGATCTGGGCATCGGGAATCCGGATCGTCCCACCCCGCCTTCGATTGTGAAGGCCATTCAGGAGGCCGTTGGTAATCCGGCCAATCATGGCTATCCCAACTTTAAAGGCAAGCCGGAGTTCCGCGAGGCTGTTTCTCGCTGGATGAAGCGGCGGTATAATGTCGATATTAACCCTGAGAACGAAATTCAGCCCCTGATTGGTTCAAAAGAGGGCCTGGCTCACCTGAGTTTTGCCTATATTGACGCGGGTGATTACAGCATTGTGACCTCGCCCTACTATCCTGTACTCAGTCGGGCCAGCTGGATTGCGGACGGCAATGTGCATCATTTGCCCCTCACGCCCGAAAATAACTTTTTGCCCGATCTTGATAGCATTCCGGAAGAGATTGCCCGGAAGGCCAAGCTGTTTTTTGTGAACTATCCCAACAACCCCACCGCCGCGATTGCGGATCTGGCTTTCTATGAGAAGCTGGTGGCGTTTTGCCGCCAGTATGGCATCGTGTTGGTCAGCGATTTGGCCTATGCCGAGATTGCCTTCGATGGCTATCGGCCGCTTAGCATTTTTGCCGTGCCAGGCGCCAAGGATGTGGCCGTTGAGTTTCATTCGTTCTCCAAGAGCTTTAACATGGCTGGGTGGCGCATTGGCTTTGCCGTGGGCAACGCCGAAGTGATCAAAGCCCTGTATTCCATGAAAACCAACCTGGATTATGGCTTAAATTCCGCCTTGCAGGATGGGGCCATTGAAGCCCTGAATCATGGGGAAGCCTATTTGCCGGAAATCGTGCAGGGCTATCAAGAACGCCGCGATGTGGTGGTGCAAGGTTTCCGGGAGCTGGGTTGGACCATAGATCCGCCCAAGGCGACTTTGTATGTGTGGCTGCCGATACCGCCCAGCTTTTCAGATTCCAAGGCCTGGTGCCGTCATTTGATTGATGTGGCCGATGTGGTGATTACCCCCGGTGTGGCGTTTGGCGAAACCGGGGACCGATTCTTCCGGGTCTCTCTGGTTTCTCCCAAGGAGACCATTCAGAAGGCTCTGGATCGGTTGAAGGCCAAAGGCATTCGGTACGATTCATGAGCTATGATTACTCGGGCAAAACCTATTTAGTCACGGGTGGGGCCGGTTTTATCGGCTCTCATTTGACCCGCGCCCTGCTGGATGCGGGTGCCCATGTGGTGGTGGTCGATGAGTTTAACGATTTCTACGACCCGGCCATTAAAGCGCACAATCTGGCTCCTTTTGCGAATCATCCCCGTTTCCGGCTGTATCGGCAGGATATTCGGGAATTCGTGGGCCTGCGAGATGTCTTTGAACATCATGGTCGGGGCTTGCAGAACGGGGGGATTATTCATCTGGCCGCCCGTGCCGGGGTGCGCCCCTCTCTGAAAGAACCTCGGATTTATCTGGAAACCAACGTTACCGGCACACTGAATCTGGCGGAACTGGCGCGGGAGTTTCAGGTGAAAAAGTTCATCTTTGCCTCCTCCAGTTCAGTGTATGGGGATAATCCCCAGCAAGTGCCCTTTCAGGAAGATCAGGACATCTCCAAGCCGATCTCGCCCTATGCCTCCACCAAGGCTATGGGGGAGAGCCTGTTGTATACGTACAGCCACTTGTATGCCTTGCAAGTGGTTGCCTTGCGCTTTTTTACGGTCTACGGGCCGGGTCAGCGGCCGGATTTGGCCATTCACAAGTTCACCCGCCTGATTGATGAGGGTAAGCCCATCCCTGTGTTTGGCGATGGTAGCACGCGGCGTGATTACACTTATGTCGATGACATTATTCAGGGCGTCATGGCGGCAGTTGCCTATGAGCGAAGCCCCTATGAGATTTTCAATCTGGGAGAATCCCAAACCACTGATTTATCGACCCTCATTGCCTATCTGGAAGGCTGCCTGGGTAAAAAGGCGCTGATTGATCGTCAACCCATGCAGCCGGGTGACGTTTCTATTACCTATGCCAATATCGATAAAGCCCGCTTGCTGTTGGGATATAATCCGCAAACTAAAATACGGGAAGGCTTACCCCGTTTTGTGGAGTGGTACCTCAACTGGAAAGAGATGCGAGCCCTCTTGCCGGTTTAAAGTGCTTTTCAGGCAGCCTTTTAATCGTTTCCGAACTGGCGGTCGTAGATCACAAAGGTGTTTCGCTTTTCCTTGGCCCGGTAGAGGGCTGTATCCGCGCGTCGGACGAGCATTTCTTCATCGACCGCATGATCGGGATAGACGGCGATACCCAGGCTGATGCCGACGGAATATTCTTTACCCAGAATGATAAAAGGTTTTTGCATGGCGACCAGTATCCGCATGCAGAGGGTGGAAACCCCGGCACGATCCTGAGCGCTGGGACAGATAAAGGCAAACTCATCGCCGCCAAAACGGGCCACTGTATCCGATTCCCGCATGATTATCTGTAAACGGTTGGCCACTTCTTTCAGCACGATGTCTCCGGCCTCATGGCCCAGAGTGTCATTGATGGGTTTAAACTTGTCCAGATCTGCCATCATGATGCAAAAGCGCTGTTTTTGGCGGTGAGCCAGTTTCATGCTTTGCAGCAAGCGGTCCCGGAAAAGTCGACGGTTGGGCAGCTGAGTCAGGGTGTCATAGAAGGCCTGGTTTTCCAGGCGGTGCATGATCTGCTGGTTTTGTTTGCGTTCCAGCTCCAGGTTAATGCTCAGGTTGCGCCCCTTAAACAGGAGAAAGATAATGTACTCTAATTCCAAAACGGTCAGCAGACTCATTAATGGAAGCAAATTGGGTCCCTTGGCGGGTGGTTTTTCGGGCTGAGGCGCTTGTGCCACTGGCGCCAGGCTGGGCTTGGCATTCAGTGTTTTGGGGTTGGCGGCATCAGCGGGTAATGCGAAACTGGCCCATAGCGCAAGCAGCAAGGATAGCGTCAAATGCTGAAAATGTTGAACATTTTTGATCATGGATCTTTTGGGTATCCAAACGGGTTGGTGGCTTCACTCACTCCACTAGGTATTCCAGAAATCAGGACTTGACCTGATTCTAGATTATTTTAAGCATAGCATATCTTGGGTTAAATACACGCAATTCTAGGTCATAGAGAGGAGATCGTCCTTTTTGTAGGCTTGGGGTTTTGAGTCTTGGGCATGCCAAAAGTCATCCAATAAAAAGGCTAACTGTTTTGAGGTTGGGTAACTTGATGATTGAGAGATTGCATTTTTGTTACAGATATTAAGCTGAGGATCGGTGCTTTTGGCATGAACGATCCCTGCCTTGCGTTACAATGAGGATACCCTCTCTCATCTGAACCCCCTCTCAATTAAAATATGGAGAACCCCTTTACGTGAAAGTTTGCGTTGTTGGAACCGGATATGTCGGCCTTGTGGCCGGAACCTGTCTTGCCGAAATGGGCAATGATGTCATTTGTGTGGATAACAATCCTGCTAAAGTAGAAGCACTGCAACAAGGCCATGTGCCCATTTATGAGCCTGGCCTCGAAGAATTGATTCGCTCCAATACCAAAGAAGGCCGTCTGTCTTTTACGTCCAATTTGACTGAAGCGGTGAGCGCTGCTCTGATCTGTATCATTGCTGTGGGCACCCCGGAACGCGAAGATGGCTCTGCTGATTTAAGCGCCGTGTATGCTGTGGCCCGCCAGATTGCCACCGCGATGGACGGATACCGCGTGATCGTGACCAAGAGCACGGTGCCAGTCGGTACGGCCGATGCCATTCGCGCCATTGTGGCCGAAACCACTCAGCACGAGTTCGCGATTGTCTCTAACCCCGAGTTCCTGAAGCAAGGCGCTGCGGTGGATGACTTCCTGAAGCCGGATCGTGTGGTCATTGGCGCTGACAGCCAACGCGCGTTCGATATTATGCGCGAACTCTACGGACCCTTCCTGCGCACGGGCAACCCCATCATCAACATGGATATTAAATCCGCCGAGATGACCAAGTATGCCGCCAACGCCTTTTTGGCCACCAAAATCTCCTTCATCAACGAGATGAGCACCTTGTGCGAAAAAGTGGGCGCTGATATCTCGATGGTGCGCACCGGCATTTCGACCGATAGCCGCATTGGGGCCCAATTCCTGTTCCCCGGCTTGGGGTATGGCGGCTCCTGCTTCCCTAAAGACGTGAAAGCCCTGATTAAAACCGGTCAGGACAATGGGCACACCATGCACATTCTGAACGCCGTGGATTCCAAGAACGATCAGCAGCGTCAGGACTTCATCGATAACGTGCTGGCTTACTTTAAAGGTGATGTGGCTGGTAAAACCTTCGCCCTGTGGGGTTTGGCTTTTAAACCGCGTACGGATGACCTGCGTGAAGCGCCCAGCAAAACCATCATCGAAACCCTGTTGGCCAAAGGCGCCAAAATCAAGGCGTTCGATCCCAAAGCCGCAGTCACGGCCCGTCAAATCTTCGGTAACACCATTACCTATAGCGAAAATTCTTACGATGCGCTGGAAGATGCCGATGCCCTGTTGCTGGTCACCGAGTGGAACGAGTTCCGCCGTCCTGATTTCGAGAAAATGAAGAAGCTGATGAAGCGCGCGGTAATCTTCGATGGTCGCAACCAGTACGAAGTGGAACGCATGGGTCGTCGTGGCTTTGAGTACTACTGCATCGGTCGCCCCGGTGTGGATGCCGCTGAAGTGGCATCCGCCTGCGAGCCGCAAAAAGAGAGCGCCAACGCATGAAGCGCATACTGGTAACCGGTGGCGCCGGATTTATTGGATCACACCTGGTTGAGCGTTTGCTCAACCAGGGCAATGAAGTCCTCTGCCTGGATAACTTTTTTACCGGCAGCAAGGACAACATTGTGCATTTGCTGGATCACAAGTATCTGGAAGTGATTCGCCACGATGTGATTGAGCCCGTCCTGCTGGAAGTGGATGAGATCTACAACCTGGCCTGTCCGGCTTCCCCCGTGCATTACCAGTACAACCCGGTCAAGACCGTTAAAACCAATGTGCTGGGCATGATCAACATGCTGGGCTTGGCCAAGCGCACCCATGCCAAAATCTTCCAGGCTTCCACCTCGGAAGTCTATGGCGATCCCGAGCAGCATCCGCAAACCGAAAGCTACTGGGGCCATGTGAACCCCATTGGCATTCGCAGTTGCTACGATGAAGGCAAGCGTATCGCGGAAACCCTGTGCATGGATTACCACCGTCAAAGTGGCGTGCGGGTCAAAATCGTGCGGATTTTCAACACCTACGGCCCGCGCATGGCCATCAACGATGGCCGGGTGGTGAGCAACTTCATTGTGCAAGCCTTGCAGAATAAGCCCATCACCATCTACGGCGAAGGCCAGCAAACCCGCTCCTTTTGCTATGTGGATGACCTGGTGGAAGGCTTTGTGCGCATGATGGACAACACCGAGGACGGCTTTACCGGACCCATTAACCTGGGCAACCCGGGCGAGTTTACCATTATGGAGTTGGCCCAAAAGGTGATTCAGCTGACCGGCTCGTCTTCGGTGATCGAGAAAATGCCCTTGCCGCCGGATGATCCGACCCAACGCCGCCCGGATATTACCGTGGCGCAGGAAAAACTGAACTGGGAGCCCATCATCATGCTGGAGCAAGGCCTGATCAAGACCATTGCCTACTTCGATGACAAGCTCAGCCGCGAGAACTTCGCCTAGGGCTAGTTCTTTGGTCCTGATTCGTGATTTGCTGATTGGTGTCAGAGGGCTTGCCCCCTGACATCATCCTTACTGGGAGGCACTAGCCCCCGAACCCTGCCATGTGTTGTTATGCTTTTAGGTAGTACAGATGGTTTGAAAAGAATGCTTGTAACTTGTTTTTGCTTCTAAAGATGCCATTGCTAGCTTTTTTAGTAGTAATAAAGAGCAATTGAAAATACATTACGAATAAAAGGTAATGATATAGGGTTTTAAACGATGCTGATCAGTAATACCCTAAATTATAAAATGATAAAGCATTCTACAAATATCTCTTCTGCAGGTTCAACTCAACTTGCAGAAAAAATTGTATCCACGAAATCCGCTCTTCATACTCGTTTTAAAGGGAATTCAAAAGAGGGCCTCTTACCAAAGGTTCCAAATTTAGTTGAGCCTTTGTCTATAAAACAACGATTTAAAACCACAGCCATTTTGGGGCTTGGTGCAGGCGTTTTAGCGGGATCGTTGGGCTTATGGTGCACCCCACATGGGCTTGTGCTCTCAGTTGGTGGCGCATTAGTCACTTCTGCTATCGTTTTAGCAGCTCCGCCCAAATATGTAGTACAGTGGCATAACAAATTGATTGTTGCTGCACAAAATACAAGCATTGATTTTAAAAACAGAGCTAGAGCTAAAACCTAATCATTAGTTCTTGAAAATTTAATACCATTTCGAATTAGCGCTTTGCCCTTCGGTCCATAAAGTCTTGCAGAATGCGCATGGCGGCCGCTTGGTCCACGATGCCGGACTTGCGGTGGCGGGAGCTTTGAATGCCTTGCATCCTCAGGGATTGCTCGGCAATTTTGGAAGTCAGGCGCTCATCCATCAGCTCAATGGGGAGTTGTAGGCGCTCGCTGAGCAGGGCGGCCAATGCGCGGGCTTGCACGGCGCCTTCGCCTTCCTCGCCACTCATGTGCAGTGGTAAGCCCATTACGATGGTTTGAACTTCGTACTGCTGACAGACCGCCAGCAGTTCGGGCACCAGATCCTTGCCCTCGTAGTTGTTGAGGGTGTCCAGTCCCACGGCAAAATTGCCGAAGGGGTCACTCACGGCCAAGCCCACCCGTTTTTTGCCGGGGTCGATGGCCAGAATGCGAGGGGGAAGCTGATCGTCCATAGGGGGATGAGGGTCTTTCTCGTTTAAAGCTCCCAAGTGGTGAGCACGTAGTCCACCAGATGTTCAAAGGCGTCTTTGTTCTGGAGTACTTCGCCTTCTTGCGCGCCGTTTTTCAGGCGCAGGAGGTCTTCTTCTACGCAGCGGCGGCCATAATGGCGAATAAAGCCGGTCAACGGGCTATCCGGCCCTTCATAGGCTTGCAGCTTCTGGACTTCCGTGGCCGCGAGCCCTGCAAAGGTCTCGGCCTTTTGCTCGCTGAGCAGATAGGCGGAATCCGCCAGTCGATTGATTAGCACCTCACGCCACTCAGTGGCCAGCAAGCCGTGCACAATCTCAATGGAGAGCTGGTCCAGCGCTGCCAGAAAGCCGGGTTCGGCCTGTTGCAGTTCTTCAGGTGTGGCTTTTTCGCTGAGTTTGGCCATGGCTTGGGCGGAAATTTCCAGCACGTTTTCCAGCAGGGCGGTAATCACCGGGTGATCGCCTTCTTCTAGGAACCAGGTGGTAAAATCCGGGTGCTGATACAGGTTCGCGCTGACGTTGCGCCAGTCCTGATTGGCCCACTCGGCACACAAGGCCAATACATCTAGCCCCGCCGCATCGGCGGGCGCAGGGGTATCACTCAGCAAGACCTTCCAGCAGCCGTACTCATAGGGAATGCGCAGGTGGTTCTGGTGGTTGAGGGCTTCGGCTTTCAGCAGTTTATGGCGGCAATAGGCATACGGGGTGTGAACTTTGGTGTTTTCTTCGTGGAATTTTTCCAGCAGTTTATGGAAATCATTCTTGCTCAGCTCGTAGAAGCCAAAGCAGTCAATCACCCCGTGCAGATCGTTGATGGCCACACTCATCATCACCACGTCGCCATTCTCCCGTTCGCGGCTGATCACGATGCCCTGATTGCCAATGCCATCCGGGATGGTGGCAAAGCACTGGTACAGCGTGCTCTGGGTGATTAGGGCATGAGGCTCTGCCTGCTCCTTGCGGGCTTCCGTCAGGCTATCTTCCCGGTAGAAGCCGCCAATCTTCAGGGCGTTGATCGATTTTTTGATCACCTTGGCCAGATGCGGATCTTCGGTGAACCAGCCTTGATGATCGGCCAGAAACAGGGCGGCGCGCTTGGCCCGTAAATCACTGAGGCTGCTGAGCAGCAGTTCCAGGGTGTCATAGGGGGGCAAGGCCAAAATGGCGGGCAGAAAGATATTCAGCAAATACTCGGTGGGGTAATCGCTCTGCAAGGAGCGAATCAGGTTGCATTGCTCGCCCACGGGCAGCGAGAAGATGAAATCGATGAAATCAATCAGCGCTTCCGGGTTGCGGGAGGAGATCTCCAGCATGCGCTCGGTTTCCCGGTTAATCAGGCCCGCGGGATCATCCAGATATTCCAGGTACAAGTTGGGATCGGATGCGTCGCCCAGTTGCCGCAGGATGATGTTGGCTGTGTCCTTTAGCTCATCCGAGCTCTTGGGATTCTGGATGATGGTCCACAGGGGGGCTTTGAGGGTCAGGATGTTGCCCAACTCCATTAATAGTTCGGAAACAACCTGCATGATGCGGCTGTTGCTGGCCCGCTGCAGCTCTTTCACCAGAATTCGTTGCACGGTGTCCTGGTCTTCCAGTTGTTGCAGGCGCTTGAGCTGCTTGAGTTTATCCAGTCGGGAAGCGTCCTCCAGCGTGTTCAGAAAATCGATCACGGCCAGGACTTCGCTGCGGATAAACAGTTTGGATGCGGGGGGCTGTGTTTGGCTCATACTCTAAATTGTATTACAGTTACAGGGTGGACTGGTTTTAATTTGCCATTTTTGGGCAAGCGTGGCCTTGGGCCGGGTTTTAAATGTTCACCGGGATTTTTGTCACTGGGATTTTTGCGGTGTTCCTTCGATAATAAGCCATTGCCGCACTGACTCTGAAAAATTTCTGAAAATGATTTGGAAAGTTTTTGTATGAAAGCCATTATCGCTTCAATCGCTTCCGGCAGTATCGCCGAAGAACTGGGTCTTGTGCCCGGGGATTCCGTGTTGGCCCTGAACGGGGCGGATAATCTGGAAGATATGCTGGACTATCAATTTGAAGTCTCTGGCTCAGAATACCTTGAACTGTCGGTGCGCCACAACGACGGTTCGGAGGAGATTTACGAGATTGAGAAGGAGCCGGACGAGGATTTGGGGCTGGTCTTTACCTCGCCCCTGTTTACGCCCATTCGCACCTGCAACAACGCCTGCCCCTTCTGCTTTATCGATCAGCAACCGGACGGGCTGCGGCCTAGCCTGTATGTGAAAGATGACGATTACCGGCTGTCCTACTTTGCCAACACTTATATAACCCTCACCAATCTCACCCCGCGCGATCGCGAGCGGATTGCCCGGCTGCGGCCCGGCCCTTTCTATATTTCGGTGCATTCCACCGTGCCGGAAGTCCGGCGTCAGGCGCTGAAAAACCCCAAGGGCGGTAATATTCTGGAAGAACTCAGCTGGCTGAAAAGTCTGGAAGTGCCCTTCCATTGCCAGATTGTGGTTTGCCCCGGCCTGACCGATGGGGAGAGTCTGCGTCAATCCCTGATCGATCTCTACACCTTGAGGCCCGAGGCCCTTTCCGTGGCGGTAGTGCCGGTGGGCCTGACCCAGTTCCGGGAGAAACTGTCGGAGCTGACCCCGGTGGATCAGGACAGCGCGGCCCGCGTGATCGAGATTGTGGAGGCCTTTAAAGCCCAGCACCCGGATGCCGCCGATTTTGTCTTTCTCTCGGATGAGTTCTACTTTAAAGCCGGACGCTCGCTGCCTGATTACAGCGAGTACGGCGATTTCCCGCAGCTCGATGATGGCGTGGGCACGGCCCGCATGCTGCTGGAAGACTTTTTCAAGCTGGAAAAAGACCTGCCCCCAGCCGTGAGCGAGCCCTATAACCTGCTGGTACTGACGGGCAAACTGGGCGCCATGATTTTACAACCCATTGCCACTCGCCTGAACCAGATTGACGGACTCTATATCGATCTGCTGGCCGTGAACAGCAAGTTCTGGGGCGATTCCGTGGATGTCGCCGGCCTGGTGACAGGCGAGGACATTCTGGTACAGCTCTCCCAAATGGACATTAGCGGCTATCGTGCCGCTATTATCCCTTCAGTCATGCTCAAACAGTCCACCGAGGACTTTCTGGATGGCAAGACTGTGGCTGAGGTCTCTCGGGCGCTGAGTTTGCCTTTTCTGGTCGTCAATGATTCCTACAGCGCGCGCGAGTTGGTGGATAAAGTGTTGCAACTGCAAGCGGTACCTGTCTAGGCCTTCACTTTTTGAGAGTGTCTGATAGTGCGTTTCGTTAGGGGGTTAGGCTGTTTCCAGATTTTTGAGGCGGCGCAAGGTGGCCATGGCTTGATCCGGTTGATTGTTTTGCACGTAGAGGCTGGCCAATTGTTGCAGGGCACTGCTGTAGCGGCTCTTATCGCGGGCGGCTTTGGCGGTTTGCAGCGATTGCTGATAGGCGGTAATGGCCGAATCGTACTGTTGTGCCTGTTGATGTGCAGCGCCCAGGTTGCTGTATATATCGCTCTGTTCGCCGGGCGGGAGCGGCGTGGTTTGCAGGATGGCAGTGGCCTGCTGTAGCGTTTGGGCGGCCTGAGGCCCGTTCCCTTGGCGCAGGATGACGCTGGCCAGATCGTTGAGGGATTGAATCTGTTGCTCGGGCGTACCGGACTGCTGATCCAGAGCGACCACTTGCTGATACGCCGCTTTGGCTTGCTCTAGCTGCCCGTGGTCTTCCAGAATGGAGGCCAATGCTTGCAGCGATTGGGCCTGTTTCTGGGGTTGGCTAGCTGCTTCAAAGTGTTTAGCCGCTTGCTGATAGGCTTGCGTGGCTTGCTCCCACTGGCCCGATTGATCGTACAGGCGGCCTTGCATGCGGCAGATTTTGCCCTCCCAGTCCGGGCGATTGGCGTCTTTCAGCAAGTCGAGTGCGTCTTCCAGCTGTTGATGGGCTTGCTCGGGCTTGCCGGATTGCTGGCTGGTCTTGGCGGCTTCAATCAGGCTTTTTACCTGACTCTTCAGGGAGGCGTTGATGGTTTCTGTCGTTGGCGTGGTATTTTCGGGCACACCATTGGAATGGCTGACATCGTTGGTGTTGGCTGGCGTGCCAGTACTTTGTTCAGCGGGATGTGCTTCTGAATGTTCCTGGGGGAGTTGGGCCTTGTAGTCGATGTTCTGCACCAGCAAGGCATCTACCCACTCTTTGACCACCTTGGAAGGCTGCCCCAGTGCTTTACCAATAAACTGATCCAGCGAGTTGGCCGCGGTACGCAGGGTTTGTTTGATGTAGGGGACTTCCGGCTGATCCTTGCCCGCTTGCAGGCGTACCACATTCAGATAGGCCGTGACTTCCGAGCGGGTTTGTTCATCTGCGCCCAGCGCGTTCATGGTGCTTTTGAAATCGCCAATCACGGCATCCAGCGGAATTTTTTGGCTGGGACTGTACTGCACGGCCTGTAATCCCGAAGAGGGTCGCTGCAAATCGCTGGCATCATTGCCGCCAAAGGCCGAAGGCATGCGGTTGAGTGGCGGCGATTGTTCCTCGGTGGCTGATGAAACTGGGCCACGCGTGCCAAAGCTGCCCTGCGAACGCGGGTATGGTTGAACCGGCGGGGTGTAAACGCGAGAAACCATCGGCTGGGTCTTTCTCTTTCTACAGGGTGTACAGGGGGTGACTTCAATCCTGTTGTGGGTATCGACTGTCCCTGCTCTCAATCCAATGCGGCGGACGTAAAATCCATCGATTGAACGAGCCTGTTCAAACTGTATGTAGAAATGAGAATTTTTCTACAGCCGGATGAAATCTGGCTATGGACGGGTTGGGCCGGGTTGGGATGACGGGTGAGCATCAGCCATGAAATGCATTGTGCGTCCCTGCCACCGCTGAGGTTGATGAGGCAGTAAAAACCGGCAGAAGCAGATTATCCAATCCCTGGGCTAAATGCGAAAGGCGGTGGGGTTGCCTTCAAAAAGATTGCTATTGGCCGGTGGGGTGGTGAAGCAGTCTTTGATTTGGGCGGGTAGTTTTCGGTAATACAACGATAACCCGTGATGATAGGTAAAAAACTTGAGGTAGCTAAAGCCCAGATACCAGGCCAGCGTCACGACTTCCATCCCTGCAATGACGGGCAGGTTGGCCTGAAAGCTGATGAATTGTTGAATATCCACCGCGCTGAGCAACCAGAAGATTTCACCCAGTACCCCCAGAACCAATAGTCCATAGGCGGGCAACATCAGGTAGGTGTAGGGCGAGCTGAAGGCAATCCGGCCGCAGCGTTGCAAAATGATCGAATTGGGGAGATCCGGTTCGGTGACGGCCACAATGTCTCCAAACAGGCTGGTTACGGCAGTCCACAGACTGTTGAAAAAGGAAAACAGGGTAAACAGCCCCAGCATCATGATTAAAAACAGTTCGATGGTCAGTTGTACCGATAGCACCACAAAGGATAAATCGCTGAAGGTGTTGAACAGATAAAGCTCCAGCAAACCGACCAGAAAAGTCACACCACCCATGACGAGTGGCGGAAAAGCAATCATGCTGACCTGATAGAGCTTCCATTGGATGAGTGCCAGCATGCCGCGATCGTTGTCTGTCTGGTAATCCATGTGCAAGGAATGCGGGCGGGGAAACGCTCTGGCCCAAGTGGTGTAATAGATGGATTTAATGCGCAAGAGTAATTGAAAACCGCCCAAAAAGGACAGTATCACGAAGGCAATCAGTTTGATAAAAAAGTAGGTTGGCAAGTCGTTCATGGTGGCTTCCAGCGTTCCGGCGGGAGCCATCATGCGGGTGCGTGCCCAATCGATCAGGGGAATAAATAAACTTTCGGCGGTGAGGATGACAATGGGCGTGACAATGAGCAAGAGCAACAGTAGCGGGATTGCTCTGGGGGGCAGGATCATGTCCAGGGCGGTTATGCCAGCGGGCATTGAAGGTGGAACTTCGTAGCTGGCGTTGCTATGCGATGTACTGCTCACTTATCCTCTACAGAAAACAGGTGGGGAGTGTTAATGCCAACCGGCTTAACACTCCCAAACCCTGATTTTTTTAAGCGGTTACTGTGGGTGTCGTCGATTTTTTGCCGGGTTTATCCGACACTTTCTCGAAGACAATGACGTTGTCTTTCATCGAGGCGGCGATGCTGTCGCCCTCCTTGAACCGACCCAGCAGGATCTGCTCGGATAGTTCATCCTCGATTTTGCGCTGGATTACCCGGCGCAAGGGACGTGCCCCGTAAGACGGACTGTAGCCTTCCTTGGCCAACTCATCCTTCACTTCGTCCGGGATGGACAGCTGCATGCCTTGCGTACCCAGGCGGGTAATCAGGTCTTGCAGCATGATGTCCACAATCTTCCGGATTTCGATTTTGGTCAGCTGGTGGAAGATGATGATGTCATCGAGACGGTTCAGGAACTCCGGACGGAACATCTTTTTCATTTCGTCCATCACGGTTTCTTTCATCTTCTCGTAACGCGCGCCTTCTTCGTTATCGGCCACCGAGAAGCCCAGCGATGAGGGGTTCTCAATGCCGCGTGCGCCCACGTTACTGGTCATGATGATGATGGTGTTCTTGAAGTCCACGTTGCGGCCTTTGGAATCGGTCAGGCGGCCATCATCCAGAATTTGCAGCAGGATGTTGAACACATCCGGGTGCGCTTTCTCGATTTCATCAAACAGCACCACGCTGTAAGGCTTGCGGCGAACTTGCTCAGTCAGCTGGCCACCTTCGTTGAAGCCCACATAGCCTGGGGGCGAACCGATCAGCTTGCTGACCGTGTGACGTTCCATGAACTCGGACATATCCACGCGGATGATGTTTTCTTGTGAGCCGAAGAAGTAGTCGGCCAGTGCCTTGGCCAGCTCGGTTTTACCGACGCCGGTGGGGCCACTGAAGATAAAGGAACCAATCGGACGGCTGGGATTTTTCAAGCCCACCCGAGCGCGACGGATCGCTTTGGAAATGGCCGTCACTGCATCATGCTGGCCAATGACCCGCTCATGCAGCGTTTCTTCCATTTTCAACAGCTTCTCGGATTCGCTCTCGGTGAGTTTGGACACCGGTACGCCGGTCCAGCTGGACACGATGTAGGCGATGTGATCCACCGTCACGACGATCTTTTTATCTTCCTGCTGTTTTTTCCAGTCTTCGGCCATCTCGCGGATTTTATCCCGCAGTTCGGCTTCTTTATCGCGCAGGTCGCTGGCGGTTTCAAACTCCTGATTCCGGATGGCCTGCTCTTTCTCGCGGATGATGCCCTTGAGATCTTTTTCCAGGGCTTTGCCTTCCGGCGGCAGCGCGCTGGAAGACAGTCTCACGCGGGAGCTGGCTTCATCGATCAGATCGATGGCTTTATCTGGCAGGAATCGATCGGCAATGTAGCGCGAAGACAGCTTGGCAGCCGCTTCCAGTGCTTCATCGCTGATGACCAGTTTGTGGTGCGCTTCGTATTTTTCCCGCAGGCCGCGCATGATTTCGATGGTTTCATCCACGGAAGGTTCTTCCACCATGACGGGTTGGAAGCGGCGTTCCAGGGCGGCATCTTTTTCGATGTGCTTGCGGTATTCGCTGATGGTGGTGGCGCCGATGCACTGCAACTCACCCCGAGACAGCGCGGGTTTCAGAATGTTGGCCGCGTCAATCGCGCCTTCCGCTGCGCCCGCCCCAATCAGGGTGTGCAATTCATCGATGACCAAAATGATGTTGCCGGCCTGACGAATTTCGTCCATCACCTTTTTCAGGCGCTCTTCAAATTCGCCACGGTATTTGGTACCAGCCACCAATAGGCCGATATCGAGTTGAATGATTTTTTTGTCGTTCAGAATTTCCGGCACGTCCCCGCTGATGATGCGTTGGGCCAAACCTTCGGCGATGGCGGTTTTACCCACGCCGGGTTCACCAATCAGCACCGGGTTGTTCTTGGTGCGACGGCCTAAAATCTGAACCACGCGCTCGATCTCTTTCTCGCGACCGACCACGGGATCCAGACGCTGTTCTTGCGCGGACTGGGTCAGGTTGGTGGAGAATTCATCCAGCGTGGGGGTTTTGCTGCGGCCCGGTGTGGCGGCAGTGGTCGCGCCCCGAGTCTCGCCCAGCATGCGAATGACATTGCTGCGCACTTTGGTCAGATCCACGCCCAGGTTTTCCAGCACGCGGGCGGCCACGCCTTCACCTTCGCGGATCAGGCCCAGCAGCAAGTGTTCAGTGCCAATGTAATTGTGGCCCAACTGGCGGGCCTCATCCCATGACAGTTCTAATACGCGTTTGGCGCGCGGGGTGAAGGGGATTTCCACGGCGACAAAGCCTGAACCCCGGCCAATGATTTTCTCGACCTCGGCGCGTGCTTCCTTGAGGTTGACGCCCATGCCCTTGAGGGTCTTGGCTGCGATGCCGGTGCCTTCGCCAATGAGGCCCAGCAGAATTTGCTCGGTGCCCACAAAGTTGTGGCCTAACCGGCGGGCTTCTTCCTGAGCCAGCATGATGACTTTAATCGCTTTTTCTGTAAATCTTTCAAACATAGGCGCCTCAGCTAAAACTGACTCTCTTAGGAACTATTTTAGTATCAAAATGAGAAATGGTGGCATAACAAAAATCACAGAGCTAAACTTCGCCCAGCTGCTGAGCATTGATTACGCACTCACACCTCACTCGTTGACTCCGCTAGTATATCCTATCGAGCCTGCTGAGACAAGAGTACAGCGGTCTTTCGTTCAGGGTTTTATAATTTTTTCAGGATTCGAGACGCTGTAAAGACTGATGTATTGTCCCCATTGTTCAGTTTATATATCGGTAGATGATGATTCTTGTCCGCAATGTGTATATGAGATTGTGTCATTTCAATATCCAGTGACGACTCCTGAGCCGTATCTCCATCGACTTGCAAAAAGTATGTTAGCAATGATTTTGGGTTTCGTTATTGCTTATATTTTTTATCGGGTTCATCTGCCAGGCTGGGGATTTCTTGTGACCAGTTGGTTCATTGATGGTGTTATGCGTGGGATGCTCACACGTAAAAATATAAAATAGTTATTGAGATTGAATGGAGGCGCTCAGCAAGCTGGCTTGCTCGGCGTCTGAAAGCGGACGGCAGTGGCCTGGCTTTAAATCGCCGAGCGAGATGGGGCCAAACGAGATCCGGTGCAGGGTGAGCACCCGTGCCTTCAGGGCGCTGAGCGAGCGTCGGATTTGGCGGTTGTAGCCGGTGATCAGTTCCACCTGATAGCGGAAGGGTTGAGTGGCATCGGGAATCACGCGGCTCATGCGCGCCAGTTTGTTTTCCGGGGTGAGTGGAATGCCTGCCAGCAGGTGCGCGATGTCGTCTTCGCTGAGCGCGTGATCCAGCGTGATTGCATACAGTTTGGGCACATGGAAACGAGGGTGGGTGATCTGAAACAAAAAGTCCCCGTCGTTGGTCAGGAGCAAAGCGCCGCTGCTGTCCTGATCCAGCCGGCCTGCGGGATCGACGGAGCGAAACTCCGGCGGGATGAGGCTGTAAATGCTCTCGCCGGTCCGACCGCCTCGGCGGCTGGTGACATAGCCAGTGGGCTTGTGAAATAGCAGATAGGTTTTTTCGGCTTGTGTCAGCGGTTGCCCGTTCACCGTGATCGCATCTTGCGCTGGATGAATGCGGGTGCCCAGTTCGGTGATGGTTTGCCCATTAACCTGCACCCGGCCCGCGCTAATGAGTTCATCGGCCTTGCGGCGCGCGCAGTAACCGGTGTCGGCGATGGCTTTGTTCAGGCGAACGGTGACGGGGGTGTCTGAGGTATTTGTGGAATTTGTGGAATTCTGAGCGGTGCTAGAGGTCTTGGAAGGCTCTGGTTTGGTGGAGTCTGGCATGTTGGAATAGTCCGAGTTGGCAGGCCTCTTCGTGTACGACGTCGCAGCTAAGCTCACGCGCCAGATTGAGGGCCATTTGGTAATCCTGTTGAGAGTAAAGCGGCCATTCACCGCGAATTTCGCCTTGGACGCGCAATTCCACCCGGTCTTCAAATATGTGGAAGGCGCGCTTGCCCCAGTTGTCCTGCATGCGGGCTAAAGCACGTTGAAGCGCTTGATCCGGCTGGATGTTGAGGGATTTCATGGCGATCAGGGTTTGAATCAGAACGTTTTCCAGATTGTTCTGGGCGCTGAGCAGCTGGTCTTCATCAAAGGCTTCCAGACAGAGGCGCGTGGTTTCCATCAGCCGCCCCAAGGCTTCCCGCGAAGTTGCGGGCGCCGGGTTTTGCCGGAGCCAGGCCAGATGTTGAGCCTGAGTGAGGGTGACAGGGGCTTGAACGGTGGGCATAAGGCAGTCCAGACTGAACCAAACGGGAGTTGTAACTTGCGAATGACGCTGCAACAACAGGCCCCTATTTTACCCGAAAGATGGCGGGCTGCCTATGAACCCATAGGGTTCGTTACAACTGGCTTTGCGCTAAAGGGGAGGATGTATGGATGGGCTCTGTGATGTTTAGAAACTAAACCATGAAGGATCGAGGCTGGCATTGGGTTGGATGGCACAACTCGCATCGTTGCAACTGTTTGGTTTTAATTTACCCCGCGTAGTCAGAAAGCCATTGTAGTAGAGGCTAAATTGAATGGATTTGCCCGGCCCGTCCGAAGCACTGCCGCTATAGGTTCCGTCGGGATCAAAGTCAAACTCAATCATATTTTGTGCCGTAGTTCCACCAAATGTATCGCCGTCCCAAAACCAAAGCATGCTACCCCCGTGTAGAGAAATGCATGGTGTGGCTGTATTGCAGGTTCTGGTAGTGACTGTTGGGAGAGCGTCAATGGTTCGACCATCGGTGATTTTGGCAATGTAATTCATATAGGGTATCAGGTCGGAGGGTTTGGTGTTGGCGGTAATAATACCGTCCTGTTGGGCTTTTTGGTAAGCTCCGGCCATCATGGCTGCAGCATCCTTGGCGCGGGAAAGGCTACTACTGCTTTGGCTGCCTGCCATAATTTTAGGGATGGTAAAGGTGGCAATCACCCCGAGAATGGCCAGCGCAATGAGCAGTTCGGCTAGTGTAAAGCCAGCAATCGCCCGTTGATGGCAAGCCGATGGCAGCCAGCCCAAATGCCGCTGGGCTTTTTCAGTGAGCCAAGGCGATGGTTTCAGGCAGAGCGATGAACAGCAAGCGAGCCATACGGCGATGTGCGGCGCTGCGCTGGGGTTTTTCGATTGCGGGGGAGGGGGGACCATGAACTGTTCCTTGGATTCAAAGGCTGCCCTTTGATTATCGGATGGTTTGCTGAAAACTTTAGCATTTAGATTGAAATGGGGTTACAAGCGGCTACCAGATGAACCACGGGGGATCATAGGCTGGAGTTGCTGGGACTGCTCCACCCCCATAGGTGGTCCCTGCCGCTAAAGTTCCCATTGTCGCCATTCTACCGTTCGCATATATCCAAAATACTACAGCATGGCCCGGTCCATTGGTCGTGCCATCAGTAACAACACCGTCTGGATCCACTAGACACCATATCGCATTGGTGGTCGCCGTACCCCCAAATGTATCTGCCGGATTGTAACGAAGAATGGCGCCATTATGAAGCTTGAGACACCTGAATGGCGTAGCACAATTCACCGTGCTCACTGTTTGTTGACCATCAATGGCGGATGCGGTATCCGTTGCGACATAATTCATATAAGGTGTTAATGAACTGAAAGTCAGGGAGGAGGATACTGTATTCTGGTTGGCATACTGCTGAAACGCAGCCACGACCATTGATGCAGCTTCCTTTTCAATGGCAATATTACGTTGTGACTGTGAGGAGTAGATGATTTTGGGGAGTGTAAACGTGGCGATAACCCCGAGAATGGCCAATGAAATAAGCAGTTCGGCCAGCGTAAAGCCCCCAATTGCCCGTTGATGGCAAGCCGATGGCAGCCAGCCCAAATAGCGTCTGGCTTTTGCTTGTAGGCACGGTGATGGCTTCAGGCAGAGCGACGAACAGCAAGCGAGCCACAGGGTCATGTTGACTGTGGCTCCGGGGTTTTGCGATTTCGGGGGGGGGGGGTACCATTAAACCGCTCCTGTTGTCAAAGTCAAAAAAATCGAATGGGATTGGATGGGCGATTATGGATCCTATTCGACTGTTTTTGGGCAGACTTTAATTTAAATTGAAAATGCCTTTGCCCCAAGGGTATCAGGGAGCGTCATTTTTGTGGGGCCTGAGAAGAGCATTAGAGTTTTCCCTTGACCCCTTGAGCCGCATAACCCGTCATTTCCACATAGGCTTGCCCGGTGATGGGCTTGCCATAGCGCGAGCCTTGCGCTATAGCGCTGCCTTCCCAATAGGCTACGCCCGTAGAGCCTTTGGTGAAGAGCTCCTGATTTTGAAAGGCGGGTGTGACGCTGAAATTCAATCGCTGAGAGGGCACTGAGACTTGCCAGCCCATCGGGTATTTCCCCTTTGTGGCGGGGCTTGTCCAGCTTTGCCCGGTGGTTTTTACGGTGAAATCGTTTAGTGTGAGGTGATGGCTTTCCCCGTTGAGATCGACCCAGGTGCCGCTGGAATTGGGATCAATGGCCCCGTTATCCTGCCGCAACAGGTAGAGCATGAGTTCGGTGTTGTCGTTAAATTGCACACTGAACCAATCCCAGCCCTTTTGGTTGGCCGCCAATTGGTTGCTGCCAAACTCATGATCCATCCAGGATAGCCCGGTCACGGGCGTGGCCTTGCCATCGAGGAATAAAACGCCTTCGGTTTTCAGCCGGGTAAGGGAATAATAATGCGAGGCGCAGCCCTTGCAGGAGGCCTTTTGGCTCACGCCGTTCAATCCGTGAATCACCGGCGCTTTTTCACTGCTCAGCAGCAGATGAATATCCTGTTTTCCATCGGGTGAATCAGCGCGCAGGAGCATTTTATCGCCCAGTTGCTCCACGCTCCACAGCTCGTTCCAGGTGTAATAGGTGTCCGTGCGCGCCCCGGCCACGTTTAGTCCGGCCCGGTTCAGTTTTTCGCTGTAGTGGAATTGTCGGTTATTTTCATCGCTGAGCGCAAAGTGGGCGGCGTATAGATTGTTCGTATTCCACGGATTCGTGGATTTGGGCTGCACCTGCTTGGCATCACTCCCCACCCGGAAAAACGTGAGCTCGTAGCCGTAGCGCTTGCCTTGGGCGGTTTTTAAATGGCCCGTGTAATACCACCATTCGGTTTTATAACTGGGGTGCGAGGCGTGATCTTGCGGGAAGTGATAGGTGTATCCCGGTAAGGCGCTTTGGTACTGAAAGGCCAGCGCTAGTGGAATAAACGCCAGCATCAGCAAGGCCAGCAGGCTGATTGATAGCGGCTTGAGGGTGCCAGTTTTTAAGTTGATGTTAAAGGGGGAGCGAGTACTCATCAGGTCAGGTTACTCCGATTTAATCACTTCGGGGGCGGGCGTTTTGGCGGCCATGCGGGCGGGAATCAGCCCAGAGAGGATCGAGGTGATCATCACCAGCCAGAACGATTGAAACAAGAACAGCCAGGGCACTTCAAACCGGATGGTCCAGCCGAAGGATTGTTTGTTAATCACGTTAATCAGCAAAAATGACAGCAAAAAGCCCACGAACAGGCCGCTGAAGTTGCCAAACAGTCCCAGTAAACTGGCCTGCACCAGCACAATTTTACTGATCTGCCGGTCTTCCGCGCCCAGGTATTTTAAAATGGCAAACTCTCGCCGGGCTTCCAGCACAATGGCCAGCAGCGAGTTCATGACCGCCAGCAGCGCCACGGCAATGGCGATCACATGCAGGGCGTAAGTAATGGCAAAGGTGCGGTCAAAAATGGTGAGTACTTCGCTGCGGAGTTCGCGGTTGCTGCGAATGGTCAGGCGGCTTTTTCCGGTCAGTTGGCGCTCAATGGCTTGCCGCACCTGCTCCGTGGAAACACCGGGTTTGAGGTACACCGCCAGATTGCTAATGCGATCATCGTTGTAAAATTTTGCGTACCAATAGCGAGGCATCACGATATAGCCCAAATCGCTGGAATAATCGTAATAGACCGCCGCCACTCTGAATTTTTTCAGCCCTGTGGGGGTTTCCAGCGGGATGAAATCCCCTTTTTTGACATGGTTCCGGGTAGAAAACGCCTCGGTGACCACCACGGACGGGCGAATGTAGGTTTGGCGCAACACTTGGGCTGGGGGCTCGTTTTCGGTGAAGAGCAGATTGCCGTGGGTGGCCAGTACATCAAAATCCCCTACGCCCAAGCGGGTGGGGTTATCGTGGTAGCGAATGGGAAACTCGTAGAAGCTGTCCACGCCCACCACGCCGGGCAGCTGGCGAATCATGGCCACCACTTGGGGCTGAATGCGTCCGCTCTGCTGGCTGCCCACCCGAGAAATGGGCTCAATCCATAAATCGGCCTTGAGGGTTTGCTGCACCCAGGTGATCACGGTTTGCCGGAAGCTGCTGATCATGACTGCCAGACTGACCATCATGGCAATGCCGATCATCAGGCTGGCCACGGCCACGGCGGTGCGGCCCAGCGCGCCCCGTAGAATCAGTCCGGCCAAGCGCCCCTCGGTCTGGAAGAGGCGCGTTAAAATCGGCATACTGGCCTGAATGCTTTTTTTGATGAGTTGAGGCATCCACAGGGCCATTGAGAGAATGGTGAGCAAGGCTGAGAGAAATCCATAGAGCGGCAGGCCATCCACGGACGGTTGCCACGCGGCCCAGAACGCCAGTACGGCCAGCACGCCGCCCACAATGCTCAGTTTACCGGAGGCCTGAATGATGCGGGACTCATAAGAGGCCCTGCGGCTGGCTTCGGCGGGGGCGACTGCGGTGGCTTCCAGCACGGGGGCCAGTGCGCCCGCCAGCGTCATTAATATCCCAAACACAAAGGCCAGCAATATAATCCACGGGTTGATGGAGAAACTATCCAGCACCTGACCGGTGTACAGGTTGGCCACCGTGGTGGCCACGGCCTTAATGGCAAACTGGGAGAGAAACAGGCCAAAGCCAATGCCTAACACAGTGCCCGCTAGCCCAATGATCAACGCCTCGGTTAAAAATAGCCCGAAAATATGCCGCTTGGAAAAGCCCAGCGTCCTTAAAGTCCCAATTTCCGGGCGGCGGCGGATGATGGTAATCGACATGGTGTTGTAAATCAGGAACACACCGACCAGCAGGGCGATAAAGCTGAGCGTGGTCAGGTTGTACTGATACGAGCGCACCATTTTGCTCACCTGAGCGCTGCGTTGAGTGGGGCGCTCCACGGCAAGCTGGGCGGGTAGCTGGTGCTGGAGTTTTTCTTGAACCTCAGTCACCAGTTCTTCGGGCACGGTAAGATCAATCTTGCTCAGCGAGCCATTCAGCCCAAAGGCCTCCTGACAGGTGGAGAGATCCATGACCATCAGGTTGCCGCCGTAAGCGCTGCCCAACTCTCCTTTGGACAAAATACCCGCCACTGTAAAGCGGGACACGGTGTCGTTGGTCGCCAGTGGGAAGGTGTCGCCGGGTTTCAGGTGGTGCGCTTGGGCCATGCCCTCGCCAATGTAGGCATAGCCCGGTTTTAATATATCCAGCGGGTTGCCGCTTTGCGCGGTGAGCTTGATGCCGCTTTGGCTGTCCTGAAAGGCGCTGAGCATATCCATACCGAGGACTTGCACCACCTCGGGCGGGATTTCGCTGCTGGCTTTGGCGGGCGCGCTTCCCCACAGGGCAGTTTGCTCAATGCCGGGGACAAAGCGGCTTTTCTGCTCGCCGGGCAGCAGCCAGATCCAGCGTAGGCTGCTCAGCAGGCGCTCATCCAGCACATCGCTCTGGGTGGGGCGAATGGTCAGGTTGCTCTTGCCACTGACCCGATCAATGCTGTCCTTGAAGTTGCCCAAGGCCATATCGTTGGCCAGATTGATGGCCAGCAGAATGCTCACGCCCAGCATCACGCCTAGCATGGTGAGCACGGTGCGCAGCTTGTTGCGCCACAAAGAGCGCAAAATCAGCCGATGGAGCCAGTAGAAAAATTTAGGCATTAAATTTAGTCATCCTGTTACGCATCCTGAATTTGCCCGTCTCGCATGCGGATGACCCGATGAGCGGCATGGGCGGCTTCTTCGCTGTGGGTGGCCATTAAAATGGTCTGGCCGTCCTCTTGCGAGAGGTTTTGTAAGAGCTTGAGAATGCTCTCCCCGTTTTCGCTGTCCAGATTGCCCGTAGGCTCATCGGCCAGAATGATTTTGGGCTGGTGTACTAGTGCGCGCGCAATGGCCACCCGCTGCATCTCCCCGCCCGATAATTGTGCGGGATAAAAATCAGCCCGGTGCGCCATGCCCACCCGTTCCAGAATGCTTTGCACAGCCTGTTTGCGCTGGGCTTCAGTTAAATTGGGATGCAAATCCAGCGGTAGCGCTACGTTTTCAGCGGCTGTCAGGGTAGACAACAGGTTGAAAAACTGGAAGATGAACCCCAATTGCTCCCGACGGAACAGGGTGAGGGCTTTCTCGCTTTTCTCAAACAGGGATTCGCCCGCAATTAGCACTTGGCCGCCGGTGGGGCGATCGATGGCGCCCAGCAGATTGAGCAGCGTGCTTTTCCCGCAGCCGCTGGGGCCCATTAGCGCCACAAATGCGCCCGCTTCAATGCTGAGCGAGACGCCGCGCAGGGCGTTGACCTGATGCTCGCCGTAGCACTTGCTCAGGTTCTGAACTTCAATCAGGGCGGGGACATCAGTCATGATGGTATTTTGCCTCTCTGGATCGGGACTCAATACGGCGGGGTGAGGGTTCGAGTTGTTCAGGTAAAGCGGTTGACCACTCAGGTGATAAAACATAGCAAGTCGATGGCGGGTTCTTGCGAAAGCCGCCTCTTAGGATGCGGGCGGGCAATGTTGCTGGAGCACTTCCAGCGCTTTATCCATGTGGGCTTTGGCGCTGAACTGGGATGAATAGGCCAGACGCACCGTATGCGCGGGGTCAATCACAAAGGTGACCCGGCTGGGGATGACGCCCAAGACCATGGGCACGCCGTATTGCCCGGCCACTTCTCGCTTGGGATCCGAGAGCAGGGGGAAGCTGAGGTTTTGCCGCTCGCTAAAGTCCTGATGGGACTCAACGGTGTCGGCGCTGATGCCGATCACTTCCGCGCCGGAAAACTGGAAGTCCTCGTAGGCGTTGCGAAAGGCGCACACTTGCGAGGTGCACATGGGCGAATGATCTTTGGGGTAGAAGAATAGGACCACCCAGTCTTTTTTCAGGACCTCGTACAACTTCACCGGCTGGCCTTCCTGATTCAGGAGGGTGAAATCCGGGGCGGTAGCGCCTACGGGTAATAGGGTGGACTGACTAAATGGATTGCTCATGGTTTCAGTTTAGCCCGTTGAATGCGCCTTGCATAGAACCAGTTAGGTATACCCACAAAAAACGCTTTTTTCTCAGGACCGCTGGGAGGCTGGTGGGCGGGGTACTGAATTTTATTCCGGGTTTTGTTTTAATAAGAAGAACGCTTGGAATTGAAGTGCAATCCTTGGAACTGGCCCCCATGTCTGAACCGTTTGCCCCTGCATTAGCATCGATCACTGAGGCTCCGCCTCTAATTCCCACGGCGCAGATTGACGCAGCGGTGGCCATTTTGAAACGGGGCGGCCTGGTGGCCTTCCCCACCGAAACGGTTTACGGGCTGGGCGCGAATGCAGAAAGCGTCGAGGCGCTGGATAGGCTGTATACCGTCAAAGGTCGCCCCAAGGGGCACCCGGTGATCGTGCATCTGGCCAACCTCAATCAGCTCACCGAGTGGGCAGAAGCCATTCCCGATGCCGCGTGGCGCTTGGCTGAAGCCTTTTGGCCGGGGCCGCTGACATTAATTTTAAACCGCACGGCGCGGGTGCCCGATGCGGTGACTGGCGGGCAAGACACCGTGGGCATCCGTATCCCGGATCATCCCGTGGCCTTGCAATTGTTGCAAGCTTTTGGCGGTGGTGTGGCTGCCCCTTCAGCCAATCGCTTTGGGCGCTTGAGTCCCACCAGCGCCGCCCATGTTCAGGTGGACTTGGGCGGGGATGTTGACCTGATTCTGGATGGTGGTGATTGCCGGGTGGGTGTGGAATCCACCATTGTGGCCTTTCGGGAAGGGTTGCCAGTCATCCTGCGTCCCGGTATGATTACCGCCGAGCAAATTGAGGCCGCCTTGGCCGCCGAGTCGGCTTCTCCGCCATCAGCATCACCGGTGCCGGGCCGGGGCAATCTCAGTCCCAAGCCCAGTCCTCACTCTGGATCTAATTTGCTGAATAATACCGTCAGCCGCGCGCCGGGGACGTTGGCCAGCCACTATGCACCACGCACGCCATTGCGGTTGTTTTCTATGAAGGACATAGTGGCGCAACTGGCTCAACTGGAAGTTTCTGAAGTCGCGTCGTTTAAGCCGATGGGCGTGCTGGCCCGACAACCCCAGCCGCCCGAATTTGAAACCGGGTTGCATGGGGTTTGGATTGAATTGGCGGACGAGCCAGAGGCTTATGCGCGGCAGCTATACGCGCAGTTGCGCGCGCTGGATCAACGTCAGCTTTCCGAAATTTGGGTGGAATCCGTACCGGACTGCGGGGCGTGGGCTGCGGTGGCCGATCGCTTGCGTCGGGCGGCCCATCAGGGTTAATGGCGTCAGTTATTTGGGTGCTAGCTTTCCCGTTTTGACTGAGGCTGGTGGTGTTTCAGGCTGCTTGGATTCTAACTGTTTGGCCAATTGGCGGGTGATTTTAAGGGCGCTAAAATACGAAGCGTTCAGGGGGATATATTTTGGAGATTATTATTGGGGGGAAAATGGGCTCTGGCTGAGTTGAGATGGGGCGAGCTTGACGTAATTTGGAGGCGCACATTGATGAGAGTAAAGGACATTATGACCCCTTCGGTCGATACGATTGCTCCGGATGAAACCGTGGTGCATGCCAACGAGCGGATGTGGCGCAAGCGCATTCATCATTTGGTCGTCATGACGGGAGATCAAGTGGTGGGCGTCCTTTCCGATACCGATTTGGGTGGGGATCAAGCCCTTGAATTGCCCAACAATCAGTTGGTTTCTTCAGTAATGAAACCCCATGTGGTGGTGGCGGACCCGCAGATGACGGTGGATCGGGCGGTGCATATTTTTCAGGAGCGCCATTTGCATTGTCTCCCGGTGATAGAACAAGGCAAGCTGGTGGGCATTGTGACGGCCACCGACATTTATAATTTAGCCAAGCGCGGCGTTCCGCACGACCGCAGCGCCGGGCCCTATCCGCCATTGAATAATTTGCAGCAGTTGTAACGGGTTTTCCTCAAAAAGCAAGGGAGGGGCTTATTTTGAACGATCGACCGTCGGCTTTGGGGCATGTTTCGTATGTTGCCCGCGAGGATCCTTCTGGCTCAACCCCCTCGGGAGAAGCGCTCTCAACGCGGGGAGGAACGATTGATATTCCGGTTGGGAAGGTCTGGCTGCAGGGGGAATTAACCATCCCGGCGCACGCCAAAGGCCTGGTGTTGTTTGCGCATGGCAGCGGCAGCAGTCGGTTTAGTTCCCGCAATCAATTTGTGGCCGAGGAGCTGAATGAGGTGGGCCTGGGGACATGCCTGTTCGATTTGCTTAGTCTGGACGAAGAGCGAGAAGATCAAGTGACTAGTCAGTATCGCTTTGATATTTCCTTGCTGGCCAAGCGGCTGGTGGCTGTCACCGATTGGCTGGAAGCGCATTTGGGCAATGCAAAAGCATCGTTGCCGCTGGGGTATTTCGGGGCGAGTACCGGGGCGGCGGCGGCCCTGATTGCGGCTGCTGAGCGGCCCACCGTCGTGAAAGCGGTAGTGTCTCGAGGGGGACGGCCGGACATGGCAGCTCACTCGCTGAGCAAAGTTCAGGCCCCTACGTTGTTGCTGGTGGGCGGCCTGGATGATGTGGTAATTACGTTGAACCGGCAGGCCTACAATCGCTTGTCGCCTGAAGTGCCCAAGGAGTTGATGATCATTGACGGGGCCAGTCATCTGTTTGAAGAGCCGGGCAAGCTGGCCTATGTGGCCAAGGTGGCAGCCCAGTGGTTTGAAAAATATATGATTCCATCGGAAGTGGAATGACGTCCAGAGATTGTTTTGTTAATGGCAGGGTAAGGGTGCGACGTGATTTTGTCATGGTTTTGCTTTTGTTTGTTATTGGTTAATCTGCAAGGTAGGTTGTTTGTAATGTTGTCTACAAGTCTCTGTGCTTTTACCAGGTAAACCAGGGTGGATCTTCAGTGGGATCTGGTGTGACTGCCCAGCTGCCTGCACCGAAGTAGACAGTATTTCCTAAAGAGCCAATCGTGCTAACTTTACCGTTATAATGAAGCCAAAATTGCACTGATTTAAAGGGGCCGTTTGTGGTTCCACTGTATTGACCGTCTGGATCCACCAGAAACCAAACTGCATTGGTTGTATTCGTTCCTGCAAAATGGTCTCCACCCCATGCTGGATTTGGGTTATCGTAAAGCAGAATGGCTCCATTGTGTAGACGGAGGCAACTAAAAAAATTACAGGTGACCGGGTCCCTTTTTTAGATCCACTTGGGGCAGAGATTGGGGAAATTTTAGCACAAGGGAATTAACCATTTCATTTCCTTTTCCCTAAACCGCTCAATTCAGCAGAAATCCATCTGTGTCCAGGAAATTGAGTCAGGC
>CAIPMU010000008.1 GCA_903866275.1 Vampirovibrio chlorellavorus
CAAGATTTCCAGTGTATATGCCATCCATCTCATGGTAGCCCAACCCTAACACACCAATAACCCCTCGAAAACTCAACCAAACCCGGCCACAAAATATTTTTCAACCTGAATACCCGGATGTACCGGCACATTCGTTGCCGCCTTGTCGCGAATATCACACTGGCGCTAGCCAGAACTTTTTTATAAAAAATGGATCCTGCACCCATCGCACAGGATCCATTAAAATAAAGTACTTTCAAAAACTAGCGTACCAACTTGGCAACAGCCGTGGGCTTGCTGTTAGGGGGGGATAAAAATTATTCATCTCTCTTCTTTAGGGACTTTTCTATATTTTCAGCTACACCATAAAGTCCAGCCAAGCCCAAGGCACCTTTTATCAAAACAGGTGCAGCGGGTGCAGCGTACCATAAAAATGCAGCAACAAGGCCCTTACTGGCCACCTCACCCGCCGCATTCTTGACCTTATACTCCCACCCTTCACGCTTCTTCAAGTCTAATACCCGGTATTCTTCTACTCTTGCCGCCCACTTTATTTGCCCTTTAGCCATGCCTAAACATCGACGAGTTTGTTCATCGTAGCGATCATATTCCTTAGGTAGGGTGCTGAAATCAAATGTAGGGTCTACATTATATTTTCCACACTCATATTCATAGAATTCTTTAGATAAGTAATGAACGGGCACCCCGGACTCCTGCCATCTAGCACAGATTTTTTTATAAGTTTCTTGATCGAGTTTCGTGTGCTTAGATTTATCCTTGACGGAATCTTCAGGGGCTACAAATTGATCGGCGTCATCTTTTTGATTGGCGCTCGCCATAATTAGTCGAGCCGGTTGAGGCTTTCTCTGCACAAGGGTGCCTGCTTGCAGCTTTCCCTGCTGTACACGCTGCGCTTTTGGTTGCGCTGTAATAGAAAGCTGCGGTTTTATAACGCTATTCAACATGATTCCATTTTCCCATACTGACTTATACTTATATACTAATTCAGCCCATTCGAGCCATGTACCAACGATAGTACCCGGCCATGCTATTACTAAGGCGCTTCCAAAGCAAGATTTCCAGTGTATATACCCTCCATCTCATGGTAGCCCAACCCTAACACACCAATAACCCCTCGAAAACTCAACCAAACCCGGCCACAAAAGATTTTTCAACCTGAATGCCCGAATCTACCGGCACATTCGTCACCGCTTTGTCGCGAATATCACACTGGCGCTAGCCAGAACTTTTTTATAAAAAATGGATCCTGCACCCACCGCACAGGATCCATTGAAATGAATTGCTTTCAAAAACTAGCGTAGCAACTTGGCAACATCCTCGGGCTTGCTGTTCGGGGGGATAAAAATCATGCGTGTCAATTCCTTGGTGGCAGTATAACCGACCACGACCATGCCCGCGCCTGCCGCGAGACCAACCCCCAAAATTTCACCCGCAACCGTTAGAGGCACTATGTTGGCCAACTCCGTATTAAACGCATTTACAACCTTTGCAACACTTTGTGCAGTTGCCAATGCCCCCGCTGTCGCGGAGATCGGAGGGTAAGCCTCAAAAGGAAGGCAAACGGGCTTAGCCTCTTTTTGTGCTTTGACGACGGCCTCGCGCGTCTCTTTTTTTTGTTTTTCGGTCACTGGACCCGTGAACGGAGTGATGGCCTTGAAGAATTCTTTAAATTCCTTCTCAGTTTGCGTTAAATTAATTTTCCCTTGACAAGGATCATCCTGCTGTGGCACTGGGCTAAGGAAGCCCAATAAACTCCCCAACCCTAAACCCGTAAACACCGATCGACGCGTGAAGTTAGCAAGGGAGTCACGCTTATGCTTCTCCACATTTTTCGCGTACTGATCTTTTTTATCGTCAATCGCCATAATCCGTTTTGAAGAATTTACGCGACCCGATTTTTGATTTCTCTGCTGCAAACGAATGGTTCCAGCACTCATAACGGGATTGCCTAAAGTAATCATGATTTAATTTCCCCATACTCTCTTATACTTATATACCAATTTGGCTCATTCAAGCCGTGTAATGTCTCTCACACCCGGCCATGCTATTACCAAGGCGCTTCCAAAGCAAGCCTTCAATTGTATATACCCTCTAACCTAAACCAGCCCAACCCTGACACCCGAATGGTGCCCCAAAAGCCAACCATCCCATAGCCAAACGCAAAGCCAAAGCTCAGAAACTCAACCGAACTCGGGTTACATGAGTTTTTTAAACCTGAATGTGCTAATACACCGACACATTCGTCACCGCTTTGTAGCTAATGTCAAAGGTGGCAGGGAAAATCTGAATGGGCCCAGATACGGTTGGGATCTGCAAACTGCCAAACAAAGAGTCAAATGTCACAGTCACATCCGAACGATAGGCATGCTGGCCTTTGATCTGCGTGACACTGGCAGACTTCTTTTTCAGACTGGCCAGACTGAGCTTGTAATCCAACTGCGTTTGGCCGGCAGCCGCATTCTGATAAATAGATGCCACATAAGACCCTTCGCGGGCCGCTACCTTTGCCGCTTCATAGGTCATCCAGGCTCGCCCGCTATCGATAATAAAAAAGATCAAGATCAACACAAACGGCAGTGTCAAAGCCAATTCCACCAGGTTTTGACCCCATTGAACCGAATGACGACGCTTTGGCACAGACCGCTCAGTGCTTAAAACACCGCCATTAAGATCACAACGCTTCACAATTTGAGTTCCTGAAACAGATTGATGCATAAAACAGCAAGCCCTCAGCCTGAATACCTAGTTCATGGGTCTGTGCGAATCTCTGAGTCAGTGCAACCGTGGCTTCAGGCTCGAATGCCCCAAAAGCACTGCTCTTTCACTTTTATCGGCAGAACCCTGAAAAACTGAAGTGTTTTTTGGGGTTCTGCCCGATTCTTTAAAAAACTGTTACATTTACGTTGCCCGATGGCTCGCTTCGGGCAACGTATACAGCCCATTCTCTCGAATAAACTGCCGCACCGGCTCCGGCAAAAAGTAACGCAACCCCTCGGTTTTGCCCCCCTGTTCCCGAACAACCTGACGAATCCAGGTGGAAGACAGCGCCAGCATGGGCATATTCAAGATGCTCGTCCTCAGCGGCAACGGCTCAGCTGAACCATTAAACTGCAACGCCTCAACCGGAACACAGTTAGGCCGTGGAGCCTGCAGAAAGTGAAGGCGCTGGAGCAGCGCATCGGGGTCTCGCCAGGTCGACAAACCCTGTAAAGCATCTGCGCCAATAATAAATGGCGCAGGTTCAGGAACCAGACCTTGCGCTTGCAGGGCTCGAACGGTATCCACCGTGTAAACGGCCTGATCACTCTGGCTGGCCAAAGTCAGCTCTAGTTCAGACACCCGAAAGTCAGGATGTTCCGCAATGGCCAACTGGACCATCAGTAACCGACGCCGGGCGTCTAACAGGTCATCCTCGCCCTGCCGGTGAGGGGGATGCCCCGCCGGCACAAAGGTAACGGTTTGAAAGCCTAACACCGGCCCATACTGGTGCAAGGCAGCCTGAGCAATCATCAAATGCCCCGTGTGAATGGGGTTAAAAGTACCAAAATACAGACAGGTACCTGTCAATTGCTCAGTCATCATCGGTTTCCGAATCGCAAACAAAGCCGCCTCTGCCTATCGCTATGAGCGTTCAGGCAGAAGGCGCTTAAAAATCCCGGTTGTACTGTTCCAGTTCGTCATGCAAATCGGCCAGGCGCAACGCTTCCGCTTCGCGGATTCGGCGCAGGTGCTCATCGTATTGCTTGAGGGTCACGTAATCCTCAATTTGCAGGGCATACGTGCGGCTGGACGGATTAAACACGGTCCGGGCACCCAGCAGATGAATAATCGTGCCCAGCTCGGTGGCCGCAATACGGTCATACAAATCCGGTACGTCCGAAGTGCACACAACCGAAGTGGTGCCGTCCGTGACGGTGAACGACTGAACTTTCTTGCGGTAGGAGGTGATTCTTTCCAGAACCACCGGCCACTCTTCCGGAAGCAATTGTCCTTGCTTCACACAAGACAAATCCGGGGCCGGGGATAGCTGTTGGGTCAGAATGCGATACAGGGAGAGGTCCATGGATACCATTTCAGTTGTTAATGTCAGCATCATAACGTCATTTTTAATCAAATATTAAAGAATTTAGCCCACATGCCGATAACTAAGCAAGTGGAAAACAACAGATGCTCTTCAAGGATACTTCGACATGAGCTTTGATGGAAGCCCTCGGCCCATACAACTCAACCCTTACAACGACCCCCTGGGAGCGTATTCGGCGGCCTATGCCGCCAGGGCTGAACAGGCTGGCAAGCCACGCATTCAAAGCCCTGGCAAGGACGAAGGCCTGAAAGGACTTCAAAAAGAAGAGCATCAGCAAACGGATCAGGACCAGGACGAGCAGGGGCAAACGTTCAGCGAAGATGAAGTCGATGCCATCATGCTGCTGGCCAAAATGCGGGGGGTGCTCAACTTCGCCCTCGACCCGGACATTCATTACGAATTTTCCCTTAATTCTGCCAGCGGGCTGGTCGAACTGAGAGAAGTCAGCACCGGCAAACGCATGCTGCAACTCACGCCCGAGGAAATGATTCAACTCTCCGGAAAATTACACCGTGCTGCAGGCATGCTCAGTGACCTGAGTGGTTAAATCCAAATCTCAATGAATTAAGCGCTGGCCTTCGCCAACGGCTTCAACGAATTCGTGGCCCCACATCCCAAAATGAGATTCAAAGCTTATAATAACATTATGAAAACATCCATCCTGATACTACTAGCTGATGCCCCTGAAGGCCTACAGACGCTAAAAGCAAGATTTGGCGCACTCACTGGCGATCGGTTTAACATTGAAGCCATTGCCACGCTCTCCGAGCTGAAGTCACAGCTTCGTAAATGCCATCAGGCTATCGTGATTAACCACCTCGCGCCCCCTGCCCTGAATACGCTGATCGGTGAATGCCAGCAAGTGCTCCCGGTGACCAGTTTTATCAGCGTCCTGGATAACCCCGGTGAATTTACCAACGACATGTGGAACAGCAACAGTCAGTTCATCGCCGCGCAAGCGGATGATTTCACCTGGGCGGCTGCGCTCTCCACAGCAGGCCTGCAAAGCAGCTTGCAAACCCAAATTTTGCCTCCCAACCCAATGGATGAAGTCAGTAACCTGTTGAGCCGCCCGTTCTTCATGCAGCGTCTCAGTGAGTCGCTTTCCGAGTCTCGGCGTCACGGAACGTCCATTTGCTGCGTCATCTTCAGCATTAATTTTTACCCCCTCTATCTGGATAGTTACGGTTACCAGTTTGTCAACGCACTTTTGGGGTTTGTGGCCCGAGAGATCAATCAACGCATTCGTCACGAGGATCAACTGGCCAGACTGGGCGACAGCGAATTGGCGCTGCTCATCCGGCATTGCTCTGAGGCCGACACGAAAATGCTGATTCAAAGATTAACCAGAGCGCTGAATGCCCTGACCTTTGAATTTGAAGGGCACACCGAAGCAATCTCCACCTGTGCAGGCATGATTGCCTACCCCTTCACCGACGACACGCCCATTACGGCTGACATCATGATTCGTTACGCGCACCACGCCCTGCATCAATCCAAAAACAACGAGACCGATGAACAGCCGGTCACACTCTTCAGTGAAATCAGACCCACCTTATAAGCCCAAACCCACCACTACAGTAACCTGTCACCCAAACAGCTATGACCCGGTCATGCCACGCTTTAACGAACTTTACCGGCGGCCTGCCTTCTTTGACAGAGAGAGGGATCTACCCTAAGATGAGGGGCAACCGTTAGAGTCCCCGATTGGTCTTGCCTACCCCAGGCAATCAAACGGCTGTTAGAGAAGAAAGCTGCCCCATGCAAGATTTGAATGTATCTATTCGCCGACCGTGGTTAAATCTGGCATTCTGTGGGCTGCTGATGCTCAACATTTCCGCCCAGGCGGCCACATTCCGAACATCCAGCATTGGGTATCATCCCAAAGGCAGCAAAGTGGCGATTCTGGAAGATGTCACCAGCAATAAAAAGCTGGAAATCTACCTGTTTGACCCCATCCGAAGAAATCCCAAGTTTCCGGTCCTGCTGGGAGCAAACGTCTTTAAAATCACCAAAATTCGGGAACTGCAGAGTCAAACCACGCAGCAAGGACCCACCACCCATAGCCTGTTGCTGGATTTTTCCGACTTTAAAGAACCGGGAAGTTACGAAATCCGCGTCGAAGGCGCACCGGAGATCAAATCTGAACCCATCAAGCTTAACGATTTTCTTTACTGGGATACCTTAAAACCCGTAGTCAAAGCCTTCTACTACCAGCGCTGCGGTCAGGAAGTGGAAGAACGCAATAACAAGATGTACCATGCGGCCTGCCACCTGAAAGATGCCGACTTTATCCATCCTACGCACCAAGCTGAGGGGGAAACCGGAGAGGATGTTGTCGGTGGCTGGCACAACGGGGGCGATTACGCCAAGTATGTCACCTCCACCGCTATTACGGCCAGCAAGTTGATGGCGATGAATGAGTGGAACCCCAAGCCCTTTAAGTTTTTTCATATTGATTACCCCCTGTATGAACCCGGTTACGGCCAGATTGACGATCTCCACCACGAGATTCAGGCCGGGCTGGATTGGCTGATGTCCATGCAGCGCAAGGATGGGGCGCTGTATCGCAAAGTGGCGGGTAAGCAATGGCCGGGCAAGGTCAAACCGGAAGACGACAGCCAGCGACGGTATCTCTACGGCTATTCCACGCAGGATACTGCCATTGCAGCAGCCACATGGGCCATCGCCGCCAGAGACTTCAAGAAAGCGGACCTCGGTTATAGCGTGAAATGCGTGCTGGCCGCCGAAAAA
The DNA here is from genome assembly GCA_903866275.1 of Vampirovibrio chlorellavorus. Lineage (GTDB taxonomy): Bacteria > Cyanobacteriota > Vampirovibrionia > Vampirovibrionales > Vampirovibrionaceae > Vampirovibrio > Vampirovibrio chlorellavorus_D. The sequence goes on from CAIPMU010000008.1 coordinate 6,839, forward strand.
GCCTGGGCGTTCCTGGATGACCGGCAAGATCCGTGGGTGCAGGAAACCGAAACCGATTTTTCAGGCTCTGGCGAATTTAAAGCCCCAGGCAAGTTGAACGATATGCCCTACCGCCTGTGGGCCGCAGCGGAACTCTATACTGCGACCGGAAAAAGTCAGTATCAGCAGTTTTTGATTGCGCACCTGCCTGATGTACCCGTGCAACGGTTCTCGTGGATGAATCCGAGCCTGCAAGGGCTGGGCGATTACCTGCTGTACGCCAAAAATCAGGATGCCGCCAGCGCCACCAGTATTCGCGCGGGAATTATCACTCTGGCCGATCAGATGATCAGCCGCATTGAACAGGATCCCTATGGCACGGGCCTGAACCAGTATGGTTCATCCTCCAACATGGATGTGGCCGAAAACGGGTCGGCGCTGATGCTGGCCTATCGGCTGAGCGGCAATGAAAAGTACCGGGCGGCGGCCAGCCAATTGGTCAGTTACTTTTTCGGCCTGAATCCCAAAGGGATGACCTATATAACCGGGCTACCCGGAAAATCGGTGCAGCACCCTTCTCATCGCTGGATGGAAGTCTCGGATAAAGTGCTGACGGGCTTTTTGGTGGATGGCCCCAACAATGCCCCATTTGATAGTAAAACCCCAAAAGGAAAAGGCCCCGCCAGTTATATCGATGACGCAGCCGCAAAGTCGGTGAACGAACCCAAACTGTTGAATAACGCCAGCTTGGCCTACCTGTTGAGCGTGCTGAACGAGAGTTACAACACCGCCAGCAACCCGGAAGAAGCAGGCCCCAAGAGCCCGCTGGATTACGAGCTGGCCCCGGAGCGCCCCAAAAAGAAATCCGCAACCCCCGCAAGCACGCCCTAAATTCCCAAGGCAATGCCATCCGGGCAGACCTTCCGGATCAGCAACCCTGCAAAAAGTCGTTAAGGGGCGTAAAACATGGGGCAATTCCGCTTTACGGGGAGCCGCCCACAATGGGACAATAAAGGCAGACCCTGAATGTAGAGAGATCTAGAGCGTTCTGGCATGGCCTTCCCACAGGCATGCCTGCGATTTAACCCCCAAGTGAGCTGAGCCGATGAGTACCATTCGTCCTTTTGTCCCCCTGCACGTGCATACCCACTACAGTATGCTGGATGCCACCACGCGCATCCCGGATTTGGTGAAGATTGCCGAGGCCAGCAATATGCCTGCCGTGGCCATTACCGATCATGGGGTGATGTACGGCGCGGTGGAACTGTACAACACCTGCAAGGGCACCAACGTCAAGCCGATTATTGGGGCGGATTTGTACGTGGTGGACGGGGACATTACCGACCGCAGCAGTCGTCAGCCCATGCATCAGCTGGTCTTGCTCTGCAAGAACGAGATTGGGTACAAAAACCTAGTCAAAATGGTTTCCCGCTCGCAACTGGAAGGCTTTTACTACAAGCCTCGCGTCAACTGGGAGTTGATCAAGACCTACAGCGAAGGCCTGATTGCCTTGACCGGCGATTTAACCGGCCCCGTGGCCCGCCCCGTGCTGCGCGGCAACCCGGAAGAGGCCCGCGAGCGCGCCAAGTTTCTCAAAGACATCTTCGGTTCGGATCTGTATCTCGAAATCGCCGACCACGGGAAGGAACCGGAGTACCGCTTCAGCGTGGAAGCCGCCCGCATCTCGCAGGAGCTGGACATTGAGTTGGTCATCACCAACGACAGCCACTTTTCGCGCCCCGGCGATGAGACCATGCACAATATTCTGCTGTGCATGCAGCAGGGCAAAACCCTGAACGAGAGCACCAGCCGGGATCTCTACGGGCCGCAGTACTACATTAAAAACGGCGACGAGATGGCCAAACTGTTCCAGTTCATGGATCAGGGCGTGGTGAACAAGGCGCTGGATAAAACGCTGGAAATCGCGGACCAGATTAACTTTAAGATGGCTCAGGGCACCTCTATCCTGCCCGACTACCCCATTCCCGAAGGCACCACGCTGGAAAGCGAACTGCGCCGGGAAGTCTACGAGACGGCGGAGACCCGCTTCGATGCAGTCACCCCCGCCGTCACTGAACGGCTGGAATTTGAGCTGAACATCATCAACCAGATGGGCTTTCCGGCCTACTTTTTGATCACGGCCGATTTTATTCGTTACGCCAGAGACAATGACATTCCCGTGGGGCCCGGACGGGGCTCGGCCGCGGGTAGCTTGGTGGCCTTCACGCTGGGGATTACCGATATTGACCCGCTACAGCACAATTTGCTGTTTGAGCGGTTCCTCAACCCGGAGCGGGTGTCCATGCCCGACGTCGATATTGACTTCTGCATTGACCGCCGGGAAAAAGTCATTGAGTATGTACGCCAAAAGTACGGCGGCGACCGGGTTTGCCAGATCATCACCTACGGCACGCTGGCCGCACGGGCCTCGCTGAAGGCCGTTGGGCGGGTGCTGGATGTCCCCTTTGCGGAAAGCGACAAGCTGGCCAAGATGATTCCGTTCGGCCCGGCAGTAAAATTAAAAGACGCGCTGGAAGACGGGATGGAGCTGAAGAAGGTTTACGACAGCGACCCCAACGTCAAGCAGATGGTCGATTTGGCGCTGGCGCTGGAAGGCACGGCAGTCAGCGTGGGCATGCACGCGGCGGGCGTGGTGATTTCCAAGGATGCGCTGGACAATGTAGTGCCGGTGCAGTATACCAAGGACGGGCAAGAGGCCGGACAGATTGTCTCCCAGTACCCCATGGGGGATTTGGAGAAGCTGGGCCTGCTCAAAATGGACTTTTTGGGCCTGCGAAACCTGACGATTATCGACAATACGGTCAAGCTGGTGAAACAGATCCGTGGCATCGACGTGGATATGCGCAAACTGCCACTGGATGATGCGGGCGTGTATGAGATGCTCACAGCAGGGGACACCGATGGGGTGTTCCAATTGGAATCGGGTGGGATGAAAGCGCTGGTGAAAGACCTGAAGCCCTCGGTGTTTGAGGACATTGGCGCATTGGTGGCGCTGTACCGACCGGGCCCGCTGAACTCCGGGATGGTCAAACAGTTCGTGGACCGAAAGCACGGGCGCGCGGCGGTCGAGTACAAGCATCCCGCGCTGGAACCGCTGCTGAAGGACACCTACGGGACCATCGTGTACCAGGAACAGATCATGCAGATCGCGCAATCGCTGGCCGGGTACTCGCTGGGACAAGCCGACTTGCTGCGTCGGGCCATGGGTAAGAAAAAAGCGGAGATCATGGAGAAGGAGCGCGAGGGCTTCCTGGCGGGCTGCGAGACGAATAATGTAGACCTGACCATGGCCAACGAGCTGTTTACCACCATGAGCGAGTTTGCGGCGTACTGCTTCAACCGGTCTCACTCGGCAGCGTATGCGCTGGTGGCTTACCAGACGGCCTATCTCAAGGTGCACTACCCGGTGGAGTACCTCTCGGCCCTGCTCTCCAGCGTGATGGGCGACCTGGAGAAGGTGCAGTTCTACATTTTGGCCTGCCGCAAGATGGGCCTGAAGATTTTACCGCCGGATGTGAACAAGTCCGGGCTGAACTTCACGCCGGACGGGGAAACCTCCATTCGCTTTGGGATGGGCTCGATTAAGAACGTGGGCAGCGGCGTGGTGGAAAACATCGTGAACACGCGGCAAGAGAAGCCGTTTAGCAGCCTGGAAGACTTCTGCGAGCGGGTGGATACCAAGGTGCTGAACCGCAAGACGCTGGAAAGCCTAATTAACAGCGGCGCGCTGGATGAGTTTGGGGTATCGCGCAAGCAGTTATTCAGCAACGTGGAAACGCTGTCCAGTTATGCCAACAAGTGCCAGGAGCGCAAGTTGACCGGGCAGGCCAGCCTGTTCTCGTTGCTGGGCGGAGGTGATGACCCCAGCGAGAGCTTTAGCGGCCTCAGCCTGAGCGGCCCGACTTATGAGTACACGCCGGAAGAAATTCAGCAACTGGAAAAAGCGCTGCTGGGCTTTTATGTCAGCAGCCATCCGCTGGACAATTTGATTGATACGCTGTCCCTGATGACCAGCCACGGTATTAGCGAACTGAAAGACCTCTCGGACGGCACGGATGTGGTGGTGGGCGGCCTAATCTCCAGTCTGCAAAAGAAGATTACCAAGACCAACCGGCCCATCTGGATTGGCAAGCTGGAGGACTTCACCGGCGAGACCGAGTTTGTGATGTTCAGCGACGCCATTGAGAAAATGGGCGAGGACGTGGTGGAAGGCAAAAAGGTATTAATCAACGGCCGGCTGCAATTCAGGGGCGACAACTGCGAGACGTACAGCATTGTGCTCAATGAAGTGCGCGCGGTGGATGACGTGGCGTTTTTAAACCTGCACTTTGCCGGTGCGCCCAAGTGGGAAGAGTTCGTCTACATCAGCCAAGTGCTGGCCAAGAACCGCGGCTTTAACCCCGTGATCCTCAGCTTCAGCGACGGCACTCGCATCAAAGCCAACCCCAAGTTCTGGGTCAACAACAACCGCGAGCTGGTGAAAGAAACCCTAGAAACCCGCTTCGGGGATATTCTGAAGGTGGGGTAAATGGCTTTATTAAACTCCACAAACTTTTCAGCCCAAAAACACAATGCAGAGGGACTTTTTTAGATGACACAAAATGACTTGTTACAAGCTCAAATATGGGTAGGAATTGTTTAAGTATTAGCAATAATCGCTTCAGCCTTATTAGCAGTTTGGGTTGACCGTTCTATGCAAAATAAAAGAGAAGAGGATAGAGAAGCGAAAAAAAGTAAACTCCAAATTTTAAAAACCCTCATGGCAACAAGAGGCGCCAATCTATGCGCAGATCATATTAATGCCCTAAACCTTATTGATTTTGAATTTTACAAAGTCGAAGAAGTAAGAAAAGCCTGGAAAGAATACTTAGCCCATCTAAACCCTACGGAAACTCAAAACTCAACACAATGGGCAACTAAACGACTAGACCTACTTACCTGTTTAATAGTAAAAATAGCCGCACATCTAAACTATCACTATGAGCATGTAGACCTAAAATCAAATTGCTATTTGCCAAGTCGGTGGACAAGTGCTGAGGAAGATCTGGAGATTATTCGTCAAGGACTAAGAGCGTGGGTGGAAAAAAAGAGTGCACTACCTTTACAAGTGGAATTAATCAATGACAGTGAAGCTGTTTAGGTTTTACAGGTAAACGACCTTTACTTTCCTCAAACAATTCAATCCCAATTCGACGCTTTACTAGAGAAGAGGCTTGCTATTGTGGACAGAATAGGCTAACTTGTATTTTACTCCAACAAAGAAAAAAATTTCAAAATGCGGGTATAGCTCAGTTGGTAGAGCGACAGCTTCCCAAGCTGTAGGTCGAGGGTTCGAGACCCTTTGCCCGCTCCAAACAAATCCCACCAAAAAGCCAGCAGGGCAAGCGATTCGAGAAGATTCCAAAAAACAGTCCAACGGGGCTGTTTTTGCGTTTCCTCAACCAAAGTTCAACAAATTGCCCTCAACTTCCACAAAAGTTCAACATGTGGGACTTTTCTTGTCGGTGAGTGAGGTCGCAAGCAAACTGGGTCTTTCCGCCATGACGGTAACGCGCTGGTGTGAATCCGGGAAATTGCCAGCCCTCGCCAAACCTTACGGCAAAAAAGTCAGCTACCAGATCAGCCCTCAAGCCATTGATTTCCTGATTCAAAGCCAACAGAAACGATTAGAGCGTAAAGAGGCGGCCAAAACATCCCACAAAGAGCATCAAGACTATCTTACCCAGTGGAAAGCGGCGCTCTCCAAGGGCACAATGACGGGGAGGGCATTCAGCAGTAGAACCGTTAAACTCTATGAGGACTACGGCAAGGAGTTTTTTGCCCGGCACAAGGCACTCTCCCCCGAGACACTGGAAGCCTCACTCAATCGAATCCCCGCAAATAGCATTTCTAAACGGCAAAACTTCTATAAGGCGCTGATTTCACTCGGAAAATATCTCATCCGGCAAGCAGCACTTGAGCCTGAGTTTCTGGAGAAAGTGAAAACATTATGCCCCAAGCGCCACCTGCCACCCAAGCGGCACACCATCAGCCCGGAACAACTGGAAACACTTCTGCAATCCTGCAAGGGCGGCCAAGATAGGCTCATTATTCAGCTTCTAGCCTCTACAGGCATCCGCAATGCAGAGGCTTGCGCCCTAAGGATCTCTGATATTGACCTAGAGCTAGGCATTCTATTGGTTCGGTGCGGCAAGGGCGGAAAACAACGCAAGGTTGGCCTGTCCAGTACCGCCATGAACGTCCTGAAAGAGCATCTTAAAAAGAATCAGAGGCCTGCTGAGGCTTTCCTTCTATTGAGTGCCAAGGGAAAACCCCTCACGATTGATGGGCTTTATCAAAGGGTCGAGCGCATGGGGAGACAGGCCGGGATGCAAGTCAGCCCTCATGCCTTGCGGCGGGCTTTTGTCACCCATAACGCCAACAAAGGCCGCTCATTGGTTATGCTTCAAATGGCTTGCGGGCATTCAGAAATCACCACAACCCGGAGCTACTGCCTAACAGCTGAACAAGAGGTGATTGAGGCCATGAAGGGCTGGGATTAAAGCCCATTCATGCGGGCGTGGTTGTAGAATCCAGTCTCACTTCCAGGTGAACCCCAAGCACTTTCAGAATAGCCCGGATATTCGACCACTTGGGATTACCTTTGCCTGAGAGAAGCTCATAGACGTGCTCACGGGAAAGGCCTGCCACCGTGGCCACTTCGGCCATGCTTAAACCGTAAGCGGCCGCTACATGCTTAACAGCGATCAGGAACGCCGCCGGGTCATCATCCTCAAGGGCCACATTGAGATAGGCCTGTGCTAATTCCGGGTCGTCTTTTAAAGATTGGTGAAGCCCCTCATCATGCGAAACGGAGCGAGGCTTACTGGTTTTCTTCGTTGCCATCTTCACGGCTCCTGTAATCGTTGAGGTACCTTTGTGCTTTTTTAATATCGGCCTGTTGGCCTTTCTTTGAGCCACCCAGCAAGAGTAGAATGATTTTTTCGCCTTCAAGGGCGTAATAAACGCGATAGCCGGGGCCATAATCCAGCTTGAGTTCCAGAACACCGGCCCCAACACTTTCGGAAACACCAAAATTCCCGTTTTCCATTTTGGTGACGCCGTTGATAATCCGGGCCTTGGTCATTTTGTCTTTAATGCTGTTGAGCCATTCAGTGTAAGGCTCGTGACCTTCGGGAGCAATGTACCGCTCAATAGTGTTTGACTGACTACGCATATTGACAATGTAAGCTAAATCTTACAGATTGCAATCATTTGCTTGTTGAGTAGTCCAGACCTACCGCAAATAGCTCGGCTTCACCTTAAAGCGGGTCAGGTGAGGCACAAAGAGCAAGGGGATCTCCGCTTGCACACCGTCCCGCTGCTTGGCCAGAGTCAGCGTGGCCGCCCCCATTGGCCGCCGGTCATCATCCCGCTCTATGTGCGTGAACAGCACAATATCACTATCCATTTCAATGCTCGAAGGGGTAGAGCTTATTCTATCGTCCTGCTAGGGTTGGGCTGGGCTCATCTCTATTGAGTAAACTCCATTTTTGCCAATGTCAGCTTGCGGCGGAACTTTTGGATCACCTCCCGCCCGCCGCTTTCCCTGCGAATAATTTCAATGGCCTCGCTTGTAATTCCGCCCAATCGAACGTTCCCACTCAATAAACAAATTAAACCCTTTAAATCCGGCCGTTTGCTAGTGCTCCAAAGTTCCTGAGGTGTCCAGCCTAGAGAAAGGGCTTCTGCTTCAATGGTTTGAAGGGCTTCAACTGGGCCAAGACCGCATGGGGCACTGATGCTTTGCGGATTGATATCAAGGCCATTATCAGACGGCTCTTGTTCCGATATCACCCATCCTTCACCTTGCGATGCCTTGGCACATGCGGCCTGCTTGGCCTCTGCTAAATATTTAATAACAGTGTGCTTCGATAAGCCTGTTTTTTCAGCGATTTGATTGGTTCCAAGATGAGGATTGCTCCTCAAAAATTCAACCAGGCGATCAAAAGCTTGGGTCGCTCTCTTCTGATTGATCGATTCCAGATTGGGGCGCTTGCGATTTTCTGGCCCATTTGCGGCACCCGGCTTAATATCAGACCAAATCAGGACGTCATCAATTTTAAAATCAGCCAATATATAACCATTCAGGATGACCACATTGATCAGTTTATCTCGGTGAATAGCCCGAAGCCGTCCGATTGCCTGAGCATATTCGGCGGCCATGGCTTGCTGTGTAATTTTTTGAACCAAGGCATCAGGATCGCACGGTTGCAGGCGATAAGGGATAAGCCAAGAATCACCCGCCAAGTTCATTGGTTGCAGTGCCTGTAAAGTGGAATCCTGAGGGGCAACACAAGGGGATTGACGAAGCGCATTTATTTTCAGACGTGTCAGTTCTGGCGGCGGCATGAAATTTCCTACCAGAATGGCCGTGTCACAATCATCAAAATCATTACTGCCTCGGGTTTGACCTCCCCACCAAGCCGCTTTCATATTTGGATGGTCTATGTGCACTGATGGTGAGTCGTCTTTACCGGGAATAAGCCCCTTGGGCATAACAATCAAAGGATTTTCTGCGCCGTTGACCAGCTCACTCACCACCTGGCCAAGCTGTTGAACATCAGATTCTGTTGCCCGCCAAGACGAGAACACTTTCCCCAACACTTGAGTAACATGAACATTCGGTGAAAGGTTCTGCTTACCGTAGGTTTTTATGTTGCGGGCTCCCCAAATCTCTTCAAGCAATGAGGTTAGAGGCGTAGCATCCAGAGAAATCACTGATTTTCCTTGCAAAACGTCCAGACTGGAGCGCTTACGCTCAAACAGAATGCGACCTTGTCGGGCCACCATGCGATGTTTCCCGTCCATAATGGCTTCCAGTAGGTCAACCATCAATCGACGTGGGCCAGAGTCCTCTAAATAGGACGGCTTTTCAAACTGAAAAGAATCTAATTCTGCCTGAGGAGGCCATTCAGCATTCATAAGGCTTGTAGCGGCTTGAATGAGATTGTCGGGCATAGTGCCACCTGAGGCTGCATATTGTTCCATCTCATGCAGAAAAGCCCAAAGCGGATGTTGCACAGGGTAGAGTGCTTGCATCTCGGGCTTCGTTGAGACCACATTTCGGATTTTCTCAAAATCCCGTGATGGATTGATGGCAATTGCCTCTGAAATTCCAGAACTGGTTAAGTCCTCATCAATGATCACGGCCTGAAACGGCTCCAACTTGGAACCTTCCATAAGATAAGCCCCATAGGTCGAAACAACCACTTTGGCCCCGGCAGAAAGCTTCGCCTGTTCTTTGTAGGGGCAAGTTTTACCGAAAAAAGAAAGCTGTTCATGGCAATTTTGGCAAAAGCGGCCGGGATTAAATCTGGCGGCAGCGATGGCAGAAAACTTTTCGAGGTTCTGGCAGTAGGACTGCTCATCAGGGCTTTCAGAGCGCCCATAAGCAAAGTGTGCAATATTTCCAAGAATCGGCTGCAATTCAGCCATTAGGGCTTTGGTTTTAACCAGAATGAGTACACGAGCCTTTAACCGGCCTTCCTCATGCAGGCGCTTTACCACGTTGGCCAATGTCGTACTTTTTCCCGTCCCTGTTGGCCCTTGAAACAGGTTGAGCTTACCTTTTGTGGCTTTTGGATTCGCGAGAATTGCTTCAAAAGCCTGAGCCATGCCTAGACGCTCGGATGATATATCCGGTAAGTTGCTTGTGCGAATAGGCTTTTGCCGGGGTAGCCAGAATAACTTTCTCATCTGGCGGCCCTGATCGGCTCTCTCTTGGTTCTCAATGGAGTGCTTTAGGTAGTAGTCATCATAAGAAATAATCCTAATCCGCTCCATAACCCTTTCATTCAGAGCGTTTGACAAGATGAAATCATCAAAGTCTCCAACGGCTTTAGTTTCTTGACCCCACCATAAGACTTCTAGCCGGAGCCCCAAAGATTCAACGACCGATGCAGTAGCTGAATAAGCCTTTGCAATATGGGCGTTATCCAACATGCCAGCATCAGGAATCAGCACAACCCGGCTAAAGCCACCTTGGCGAAATGTCTCTTCCAATTGTTTGGGGCAAAACCTACCGGCCGCCGCAGTGCCCAAAACGTGCCACCCCATCCGGTAAGCAATGATCGACGATTTCAAAGCCCCCTCACTGAGATAAAGAGTTTCAGGATCTTTGATCATTGCAGGCTTGAAATAGCCCAAAGGAAGTGAGTTGTAGGGTTCCACCAGACTTGGGCCATGGCCGCCTTGAGATTTTGAGGATAGCCAAAGGTACTTTGTTTTATCCCACTTCCCACCTCGGTTCTCACAAGCAATCCGAGCTTTGGGAATCACCTGAAAGCCCAGAATGCTCCCCATAAAGTTTTTCATGGGGAGAAGCACTCCACCCTTACCAACCATCTTGGTTAAATCTGAAGGGTCAACACCCGGAACCGCCTCAGGAATATTGCCAAGCCTTGTCAGAACCGGCATGTTATAAGACTTCAAACCGAAATGGGCGATGGCTTCAATTGAAAGTCCTCGACGCTTAAGCCAAAAGGCCGCTGTGGGGTCAAGGGTCAGTTGCTCCAAAAGAACGCTATAGGCGCTGTGACGGCGGGATATTTCAAGTTGAAGCAATGCGCCTGTGGGAACGGCTCCAGACTGAGAAGTAATCGCAGGCTCAGATGTTTTAGTTTTAGATGGACGGCCATGGCCGGTAGAACGCACGTCTTTTTCAAGAACAAACATTCCAAAAACACCATTTTTGTCCGGGCCAATGAATTTCCAGCCTGAGGGGGTTTGCGCTAAAGACTGAACACGCAAACAAAAATGTAACTGTCCATCGGATGACCAGCGACAGTCTTTAGGCTCTCCACAAATCGGGCAGGGGCTCCGGCGGGAAGCATGAACAAAACTGTTATTTCTCACGAGAGGAAACCAGAGCGTCCAAGTCTTCGGCATAAAACAGCGTGACGTAACTCAAGACGCCGCGCCACTTATTTCGGCAGGCTATTGCAATAAAAGCTTCAATAAATTCAGGAGGAGCATTCAGCAGAAAGTGCTTAGGTCGCCACTGATTGCTATCAATAGGCCACTGATCCCATAGGATCCACCCACAAGAATCAGTGACTGAATAGCAAACCGGGCAAGGTGCAACCACCGAAGCCGCAACCTTGCAACGCAATTCAGAGTTTCCCAGATCATCCCAGTTCTGAATAAAACACTGTTCAGGCATTGTGGCCACCCCCTTCCATTTCTCGCAGCGCTACAACATGTTGACTTACGCCTTCCCGAGAGAGCGTGTCGAAATTCACAAACTGGCTTCGTTCATCTGAGCGCATCCAGGGATAAAGTTGGAACCGGAAAGCCCAGCCTAAAAGCTCAACATGAGCGGGGCTGTCTGAACCTTCTACGCCTCTATGAAACTTCGCAAACAAAATAGTTGTAGCCCGTGCGGTGTGACGGTTATTTCGATTGAATCGGAACCTCAAGCGGCTCCCTGCGGTGCATTTTACATCGATGGCCTCGCCCGCCCAGTGGAAATCAACACCGCTATCCCCTTGCAGCCCCGCGAGGAAGCCTTCAAGGATCTGCTCCGGGGTAAAGCCGAAATAAAGCAGAGCAGCAAGTTCACCCCCCAATCCAACCAGGTCAGCATCTGACGTCCAGCGACTGGTACTCTGGTAATCCTTCATTCGTAAGCTCGCCAGAACACGAAGAACAGCCATTAATTCAGGACTAAAGCGAGCCATCGGCGGCTGACCCTCTGAAAGTGGCAGCCAGTAGACTCCGCCAGAAATGGCTTTTAATGCAGCCTGATAGCCCTCTGAGGTTAAGCGCTTCTTGCCGGCTTGGGATTCTAGCATCCAAGCTTCGGGGCTTGATAATGGAAGGGTGGAGGTGGTTTCAGAGGGATTATGCATGGCCTCGCCCCTTCTGTTCCTTGCTGGCTTTAGGGGAGCCTTTGGCCATGGCGTGAGTCTGAACGTTGAACAATCCGGCTTGAGCCAGCGCAGCAAAGGCCTTTGAGCCTTGAAACTCATCCCAAGCGGTAGAGTTTAAGGGAATGCAGAGCCTTAATTCCATATGAGGGGTCGTGAACTTCGACATATGCTGTCCTTTATCTTTGCTATAACAAGGCGCACCAAGAGAAAGCCCCGCACTTTAGAAGCACGGGGCAAGCAAAGATCAATTTAAACGTTTATGACTGATCTCAATTGTCCCGTTTTTCATTGGGTGCGGGCTTTGCGTGGTGCCCTCTGAAATATAGGATGGCAGATTCAATGAAAAAAATAACGTGTAGAAACGTACACGACACTTACACGTCCCTTGGAGGACAAGGCTTTTCGCCAGCTAACAAACCTTTACAATCCGCCAAAGTCTAGAGCTTTCATTCCTCTCGATCTTATAGCCCAAATCCAGCCATTTTCCATGAATTCTTTCTTTTTCAGGATGGAATGAATTAGTCCTTGAATAACCCATATGTTCTTTAATTTGTCCAATAGTTTTAGGCTCAACTAAAAACTCAATAAGCTTTCTACCCTGAGGGGCTGTTACTGCATTTAATAAAATTGCAAGAGGTAATGGTTCTGACTGCCAGAGGTCATTAACAGAGCCGTCAATATCATCTGCGCCAATGCTGTCAAAATCTTCAAAGCAAGGTGCTTCCTCAAGGGTTTTCCAGATCTTATAAATCAGATATTCAAAAAAATCAGCAGCAAATGCAGGATATTCAGGCATCTGATCACCTACAACAAGCCGATTAACGGTCATATCAGGATTGTGCCGGGCGTTTATCTTTATTTTCCTAAAAGCTTTTTCCAGAATATGAAGTGGTGTTTTCAGCCTAGCAAGTATCTCCCTAGGGGGGCTCGCCTCATGCCGCCAACCCATCAATTTAAATAACCTCTTTTTTTGCGCCTCCTCAGACTGCCCCAATGGAAATTCATGCAAAATTCTCTCTTCAGGCACGAAGCCATTCATCTCGCCAACATCGAGAATTTTCAGTTCAAAGGCAGCCTGAAGGTAATGCCACCACTTATTTCCAAGCTCCTGCATCGGCCTATTAAGCTTAAAGCTGCCTCGTAACTTATTTCTGAACTCCATGGACAACAAATGCTTTTCCAGCATGCTTGTTGCTTCCCCAAACAAACCGGGGAACTCTGGAAAGTGTTTATTCAAAAGCCCGTAAATAACAGCCTGATTGCCTGTTACAGCATGAATGCCCTCAACGTTCTGCACCATCTCTCAATTGATCCTTGCTTAAAGTAAATGTAATCATCCCCGCCCGGCCATGGCCGGAACATCACCTTTGAGGCAAAGGCTTGTTTCCTGAGAGCTTTCGTTTTCCTCTGGAGCGCTTTACGGAGTGGTAAGGTTTGAGTTCTTCGGGTTCTGCTTTGGGTGCTGAATAAAGAATTTCGTTTATAAGCTCACCCAATCCAATAAGATTTCTTGCGCCCTCGTCACTTAATTTGTCTTTTCCTAGACTGGCTTGCACTTGTAGGATTAAACGTTCCACCTTGCTTGTCATAACTATTTGCTCCTTGAATCTTGAACAGGTTCAGCATTAGGAGAAAATTTCTCAGGATGCTGTTGAAGAATTTCCACCGCAAAATCTACCAGCTCGCCAATGCTATGCCCTGAACGTTCACGCTCAGTTAAAAGCCATGATCTGTTATCGGCCTTAATGCGGCATCCAATATGCTCTCTTTTTTCACCTACGGGCTTGGAAGGTCTTCCACCGCCGCGCCAACCACCACGTGACATCAGCATTATTCCTAGTTTATTGCTACACATAAATCATAAACGGTGCCAAGCATATCTCAAAGGACTTTTTGTTTTATGTTGACCATATAACAATTTAGAGTTACCATAGCATTGTTAAAAGTTGATCAAAAAACAAAAAAAGAGGCGTGAAAAGACACGACTCTAAAGTGTTCGAGACAAATCCAGAGAGGCTAGAGAGACATGCAGAATGAACTAATCCATCAAAGCAAGGAGACAAGCCCTATGGCACTACAACAGCCCAATAATCCCCCTCTCTTAACCATCGTGGAAGCCCCGAAGCCTCCTGCAGATGTCAATCAAAAAGTGCACAGTTATGTCGGCGTAAAAGTGCACAAGTGAAAACCCCATTCTTTCATCCTTCCATTCTTCGTGCGGTTTCAAGACAATACCCCCGGCTTTCTGGCGTGGATTTATATTCCATGGC
>CAIPMU010000009.1 GCA_903866275.1 Vampirovibrio chlorellavorus
ACAATACTCGGACTGTAAGGTCCCGGAAAGATAGCTCTCTGCCAAGGGTTAATATTCAAAGAAGCGCTTCTGAATCAGTTCAGAGGCGCTTCTTTATTGCACTCTTTTTATGACAAGCCCAGGAACTTTTTGCTTCAGCTTTTGAGGAGCTGTTCGTGTAACGTTAACAGCAGATTACGGGCAATGCGATCTTTACGATCTCGTTCCAGTTTGTGGTGATTTCCATTGGCTAGTATGAGAGTCATTTCATTTTGATCTGCTTCAAAACCAATATCTGTTCTGCTAATATCGTTAGCTGCTATGGCATCCAGGTTTTTACGATGGAACTTGTCAGTGGCGTTTTTCAGTAAATCCTGAGATTCTGCAGCAAAGCCTACTAATAGTTGACCGGTTCGCTTTCGTTGTCCCAACGAGGCCAGTATGTCCGGGTTTGGCGTTAATGCCAGTGTGGGTGTAAGTTGTTGCTCGCGTTTGATTTTATGTTCAGCTGGGTTCGCCGGGGTGTAATCTGAAATGGCGGCTGCCATCAGAAGTAGATCCGTATCCTCGAATCGTGTGTTCAATTCGGTTTGCATATCAGATGCGGTCTTTACTGTAATAACATCGTACAATCGGTGATTCGGTGGTTTTGTGCTGATGAGAGTCACTGTTGCGCCCATTGCATAGAGTTCATCCGCCAATGCCAGGCCCATTTTTCCGGAGCTTCGGTTGGAGATGACCCTGACGGGATCGATGGGTTCACTGGTGCCTCCAGCGGTTACGATGGCCTTGATGCCTTTGAATAAGTTTTTTTCTGGGTGTACTGATTGATAGAGCGCCTGTAAAATGGTTTCCTGATCAGCCAGATGTCCGTCACCGGTTTCACCGCAGGCTAAGTTCCCCGAGGTTGGCTCTACAATCACGTAGTTTGGTAGTTGTCGGATTGTGTCCAGATTTTGCCGGGTTAAGGGATGATCCCACATGCGTGTGTTCATGGCTGGAACGACGATAACAGGCTTTCCAGTGAACGTGATGACTGACGTTGTTACAAGGTTGTCCGCTGCGCCATGAGCGAGCTTACAGAGGCTGTCAGCTGTCGCTGGTAAAACAACCAGCGCATCGGCCTGCTGTGCAATGACAATGTGGATGGGAATCCCACCATGATCTACTGCGAGCGTCTCCGTAAATACCGGATACCGACTCAATGCCTGCAGTGTGAGTGTCGTAACGAACTCTGCCGCATTGGGGGTCATAATGCAAAGTACCCGTTCCGCATTCCGTCGATAAAGTTCTCGGACGAAATCGCATGCCTTATAGGCTGCAATACCGCCCGTTACTGCGACAGCTATTGTTTTTCCGGTTAAATCCATGTATGAGCCTTTTTTGCTGGGTTTATTCTAGCGTCTTCTCAGTCTCCTTGGCTATATTAATGACTGTTTTTGCGCTGATTTAGCCATGCCTGTGTCTTGTATTTCTGTTCCGGATTGCTGTCGGGTGTGCTGTTTACACTTAGTTAGTGCCACATGGTTTAGCGGTAAGCAGTTGTTTTCAGGCTTTGTCAATTACCATTCCGGGCATTTTGAGGTTTCTGCGTTTTTTTATTTGGGGTGATTCCCGAAAACCCAAAAGCCGCTAATATAGTGTATTTTCAACACTAAATGTTACAAATTGTAAACACTCGTGTTGAATGCGTCCAAAATGGTTGCAATGATCGGTTGAAGCGATATTCTACTTACAACAAATCAATCGCGTACCGATTGAAGTAAGTATTAAAACTCTTAAATCTTTCACTTTCCCCCTCACTCCCAACCTAAAAATTGGATCGACCCCCTAACTTGTTATGGGGTCTTTTTTTTGGGTTTGCAATGCTGCTTTACGATTGTCGTTTGTCATTAGGCTGATTGGCGCTTTGCTGATGATGTGTGGGAGCTGATTTTTGTGTGAGCAAGTGGGTAGAATTGTAACGAAATGTAAAAAGGTTAATGTTCAAAATACACAAATCCTTGCCTTCAGATTTGGACGCGGTATATTTATCTTCACAAAGTTAGTAACACACTAACATCCCTACAAAAACACTCACTTTCCCCCTCACTCCCAACCAAAAAATGGATCGACCTCTGAGCAAGAGGTCTTTTTTTTGCTTTTTATCCCTTGCTTCTGTAAAGAATTATAACACTATAAGTGTTTATTAAACAATAGGTTTTAATAATCTTATTTCATGGCGACATTGGGAAGCGGTCGATGCCACTGTTTTTAAGACTTATTTTGTTCCGAAGCAATCGATAGATAGTTGAGAGTACTCATTTATAATTTCAGTCTAATTGAAGGCTTAAAAAGCATTTATTATGTTTGTTTTTTATGAAATGTGTTTTGGGTCTCTATTCAAGGACAAACCCCCTGAAGGAAATCAGAGGTGCCTGTAAAAAATGTTTTTCATTCTATTGCTTGGCGTTTCGCAGACTTTGCAGGTATGTCGCAATAGTTTCCAGACTATCTCCTGGGGGTGTCGCCTGCATGCGTTCAATCAGCGCAGAACCTACAATGACGCCTTTCGCGCCCATGCCAATCATCTTCGTCACATGTTCCGGCTGGGAAATGCCAAAGCCCACGCAAGCTGGCAGGTTACTGTGCGCTTTAATTAGCGTTAGCAGGCCGCTGAGGCTTTGATCATGCCTGGCTTCCACGCCGGTGATGCCAAGGCGGGAGACAACGTATAAAAACCCGCCACTGACCGCTGCAATCTGTTTCAGGCGGGTTTCATCGGTTAACGGGGACACCATTCCGATCAGGTCCACCCCATTTGCCTGCGCCGCCGGAAAGACCTCCTGTGCCATTTCGGCGGGAAGGTCTGCGATCAATACCCCATCCGCCCCGGCTTCGGCCACTTCTGCAAAAAAGCGAGCTACCCCACGGGCCAGCACCAGGTTGTAATACACTAGCAAGCCAATGGGGATGTCCGGGTACTTGGCGCGAATCCTGGTCAGTAAGGCCAATGCGTCGCTCACGCCAAAGTTGGCGTCCAATACTGTCTTGGCAGCCTGCTGAATGGTAGGGCCATCCGCCATCGGGTCGCTGAAGGCAATGCCAAGTTCCAGCGCCGTGGCGCCACCCGCGACAAAGGTATCTATGCTGCGTAGGCAGGTTTCCGGGTTCGGCCAGCCTAACAGGGTAAATGGAATGAGCGCATGTTGCCCGGCTTCGGCCAGTTGTGCAAAGCTGCGGGCATACCGGTTTCGGGTTGGGTTGGGTGTGGGGGTCGTCTGGGTCATGCGGGTTGCTCCTTTGAATATTTTGGGGGCTGATGGCGAAGGTTGTCTGACGGCAATAGCGATTAGGTGCTAAGAGCCATGTGGGGCTTCAGCCGCCTGCTTTTGCTGTTCGGCCATCACCTGATGCAGGTCTTTATCGCCCCGCCCGGAGAGGTTTACCACGATAATCTGCTCTGGTGAGAACGTGGCGGCCAGATGCTTGGCATAGGCCAGCGCGTGCGAGGATTCCAGCGCGGGCAGTATGCCCTCGGTTTCGGCCAGCGTTTTGAAGGCAGCCATCGCCTCGGCATCGGTGGCGCTCTCGTAGGTCGCCTCGCCAGTGACCTGCATATGGGCGTGTTCAGGGCCCACCAGCGGGTAGTCCAGTCCCGCCGAAATGCTGTAGGTTTCCTGTACCTGCCCATCCTGCGTTTGCAGGGCCAGACTCTTCATCCCATGCAGACAGCCCAGGGTACCCTTGGCAAGTACCGCGCCGTGATGTTCTGTTTCAAGCCCCAGTCCGGCGGGCTCCACCCCGATCAGCTTCACACCGGGCTCATGCCGAAAGCCCTGAAAGATGCCGATGGCGTTGGAACCACCGCCCACACAGGCCACTACCGCGTCAGGCAAGCGCCCTGCCTGCGCCATAATCTGCTGGCGGGTTTCCTCGCCAATGACCTGTTGAAAGAACCGTACCAGTGTGGGGTACGGGTGTGGCCCGGCCACGGTGCCAATCATATAATACGTGGTGTCCAGATGGCTCACCCAGTCCCGTAGGGCCTCGTTAATGGCGTCCTTCAGGGTCTGTGAGCCGGTGGTGACGGCGTGTACCTTGGCCCCCAGCAGTTGCATCCGGAAGACGTTGGGCTGCTGCCGTTCCATATCCACCTTGCCCATATAAACCTCGGTTTGCATGCCCAGCAAAGCGCCCACCATTGCCGTGGCGACCCCATGTTGTCCCGCCCCGGTTTCCGCAATCAGGCGGGTCTTTCCCATTGCCTTGGCCATTAAGGCTTGCCCGATGGCGTTATTGGTCTTGTGGGCTCCGCCGTGCAGCAAATCTTCCCGCTTCAGGAAAATCCGGCACCCCCACAGTTTGGAGAGGTTTTTGGCCTCGTACAGGGGCGTGGCCCGCCCTGCGTAATGCTGTAGCAGGTGGCGATACTCCGCCATAAAGTCGGCATCCTGACTGTAACGCAAAAAGGCTGCTTCCAGCTCTTCCAGCGCGGGCATCAGTAGTTCTGGCACGTAGATGCCGCCAAATTCGCCAAAGAATCCAAGGGATTGCATGGGGTGGTTCTCCAGGGTTAGGGGCTTGAGAGGAAATTTGTCAGTTCTATGAGTTCTGAATTGCGAGATCGATCGGGCGCTTTATTTTTGGGCTGCTTATTGGGAAATTTTCTGCCGGGATAGTTTCGTTCAGGGGAGATGGGCGGGCTTGTTAGCGGGCAATTTCACCAGCTCGCCAAAGGCTTGCAGGCGTTGGCGGTCTTTTTGCCCCGGTGCTTTTTCCACGCCAGAGGCCACGTCCACGCCCCACGGGGTGAGGTCGTTTAGCACCGATGCCACGTTCTCCGGGCTCAGCCCGCCCGCTATCAGACAGGGAACATCCTGAGTCAGCTCGCGCAGGCGGGCGTAGTTGGGCCATGCCTGAATGGAGGAGAACCCGCTGCCCTTGGGCAAGTCCAGCAAGAGGGCACGCACCGGCGCCAGTGGCACGGTGTGGGCGGCTTGCGCTTGTAACTCGGCCATGCTCAAGTCGGGCTTCAGCTGCAGCACGGGGATCAGGGGCAGCGCCAACCCGGCGTAATCCAGCGGATTTTCGTGACCGTGGAGTTGCACCGCATCCAGTTGCAAGGCCTGAGCGGACGCTTTCACGTCTTCGGGCGAGGCATCCTGAAATACGCCCACCAGTGTGGTGTGTGGATGGCTTTCCCGCAGGGCGGGGAGCCAGGTTTCAGCCTCGGCAATGGACACGCACCGGGGCGAGCCGGGCACGAGGATGAGTCCCAGCCAGTCTGCGCCTGCATCCAGCGCCGCGCGGGCATCGCCTAAATTCGTAATTCCGCAGACCTTCAGCAGCGGGACACGGCGAGAAGACGAATTCGGCTGTGCATGGGGCTGATTTGTCATGCGGTCAATTCTTGTAAAACTTGCTCCAGGTGCGTCGTGGAGGGTTGCCGCATCAGCAGTGAGCCAATCAGGAAGCCGTCGCAGTAGGGCTGCAGTTGTTCAATGTCTGAGCGGTTTTCAATGCCGCTGGCGGACACCCGCAAAATCCCCGGCGGAATCAGTGGGGCCAGACGGCAGGTGGTGCTCATGTCCATGGCCAGCGTCTGTAAATCCCGGTTGTTGATGAGCAAAATACTGGGCTCAACCGTGAGGGCGCGTTCCAGCTCGGTTTCATCCTGAATTTCAATTAAAGGGGTCATTCCCCAGTGGCGAATGGTCGCCGTGAGTTCTTGTAACTGACTATCGCTGAGGGCTTTCACAATGAGCAGGACTGCATCGGCACCGGCTTGACGCGCCTCGAAGACCTGATACGGGTCCAGAATAAAATCTTTTCGGAGTACAGGCACGGAAACTTGTTGAGTGACCCGACTCAGTAAGTCCAGGCTGCCACCAAAGTAGCGTTCATCGGTCAGCACCGAAATGGCTGCTCCGTAGCGCTGGTAGAGTGTCAGTAACGGTGCGAGATCCAGTTGCTCGGCCAGCACCCCCGCCGAAGGGGATGAGGGCTTGATTTCCAGCATGAGCGGCGGGGCGTTGGAGCGGTTTGGGTCGGGGTTGGCTGGGGGCGAAAAAGCCGCCTCCAGGCGTCCCGGTAGGGCGGGTTTCAGATCTTGCTCGAAACTGTGGAGGGGTCGTGCCCGTTTGCTGGCTGCGACTTCCTCGGCTTTGTGGGCCATAATGCGGTCGAGTACGCCGTTTTTAGATGAGTCGTTCATGGGCGCTCCGGCATTGCTTGAGGGTTTCCAGAACTTGTCCGCTGTGTAGTAGGGCTTGTGCTTCTTGTTCGCCTTCAGCGAGCGAGCTCGCTTTGCCCGCAATGACAAAGCCTGCGGCGGCGTTGAGACACACCAGCCGGTAATAGGGCGAGGTCGTGTCCTCGCCTTGCAGCAGCTGCTGCAAGATTTTTAGATTATCCTGCGGGGAATGTTCGCCATCGGGAAGGGGATGCAGGCCGTTGGGTGGCAGAAGCTCTGAGGTGTCCAGTTGTTGGCGCTGCACCTTCAGCAGTCGGGTGGGTCCGTGGATGGCGATTTCGTCCAGCCCGTCCGCGCCGTGGACCAGCCAGGCTTGTTCGCAGTGGGCTTGCGTGCGGAGATAGTCGGCCATCACATCCTGCATGCCTGCATGGGACACGCCCAACAGGCGATAGGTGGGCTTCACCGGGTTGAGCAGGGGGCCAAGGAAGTTGAACAGGGTGCGGGTCTTCAGCTGGCGGCGCAGTTGGGCGAACCCCGCCAACGCCGGATAACAGGCTGGGGCAAACAGAAACGCCACCCCACAGGCGTCCAATACGTCCGGGAGAAGTTGAGGGTTTAACGCTTGCCCAATGCCCAACTGGGCCAGCAGATCAAAGCTCCCGCTGGGGCTGCTAAAGCCCCGATTGCCGAATTTCACCACGGGCACGCCCCCGGCAGCCAGCACCAGGGCTACTGTGGTGGAGGTGTTGAAGTGGGCCAGTCCGCTGCCCCCGGTGCCGCAACAATCCAGCACCGGTTGATCCGGCAGGGTGATGGGTGCGGCATTGGCCTCCATACAGCGCAGTGCCTCGCCAAGTAAGTCGGGCGTGACGCGATCCGGGGTGCAGGCTTGCAACACGGCCAGCGCTTCGGCCTCGGGTAGCTCCAGACGGATGAGGGCCTGAAGTTGCTCCGGCGTGAGGGCTGGCGGGGTTTCCGGGGACGATGGGGAGATCATAGGGCCAGAAAGTTCCTAAGGATCACTTGTCCCTGCGGGGTGCCGACCGATTCCGGGTGGAACTGGATGCCGAACAGGGGTTGCTCGGTGTGCTCGATGGCCATGGGCAGGCCGCTGTCCACGTCCCACGCCGTGATTTTCAAGAAGGGCGGCAGACTCTGCCCTTCCACCAGTAGCGAGTGATAGCGCATGGCTTCAAACGGCTGGGGCATCCCCTGAAAGAGCTTACTGTCTAGTGTGGCAGCCATCATGCGGCTTTCGCCGTGTACGATTTCCGGGGCGGCGATGACTTTGCCGCCCAGATAGTGGGCCATGCCCTGATGTCCCAGACAAACGCCCAGCACAGGGCAGCCCAACTCCTTTTGCCGCTGGATGATGTCGGCGCAAATGCCAAAGTCCTGCGGGTTGCCGGGATGGCCGGGGCCGGGCGATAGCACGACTTTTTGCGGGTGCAGGGCGCACAGCGCCTCAAACGTCAGCGCGTCATTGCGGAACACTTCCACCGGGGCCTCGGTTTCTATCTGGATGAGCTGGTACAGGTTATAGCTGAAGGAGTCGTAGTTATCAATGATGACGACCGGTTGCTGCATCCGCATGGGACACCATCCTTTCTGCCATTTGAATTGCTTTTAACATACTCCGGGCCTTGTTGCGGGTTTCTTCGTATTCGGCCTTGGGTTGCGAGTGATACACCACGCCCGCCCCGGCCTGCACATGCACCCGTCCGTCCTTGATCAGGGCCGAGCGGATGGCGATAGCCCCATCGGTGTTACCAAAGGGGTCGATATACCCGACCATCCCAGAGTATACGCCCCGTTGCTCGGGTTCCAGCTGGGCCAGCAGTTGCAGGGCCCGAATCTTGGGCGCGCCGCTTAGCGTGCCGCGGGGGAAGCAGGCCCGGATCATGTCGTAACCGCTTTTCTCCGGTTTTAAGGTGCCGGTGATTTCCGTGGCCAGATGCATGACATGGGCGTACCGGATCACCTGAGCGATGGGGCCCACGGCAATACTGCCCGGTCGGCACACCCGGCCCAGATCGTTGCGGCCCAGATCCACCAGCATGCGGTGCTCGGCCATTTCCTTGGCATCCGCCACCAGCTCGCGCCCCAGACGTTCGTCGCTTTCCGGGGTGGCACCCCGTTTGCGGGTGCCTGCCAGCGCCTTGAGGGTCACTTGCCCGTTGCGGCAGCGCACAAAGGTTTCCGGCGAAGAACCCAGATAGACAAATTCGGGGAAGTTCAGGTAGTACGCATAGGGTGAGGGGTTGAGTGCCGTCACCATGCGATAGACATCCAGCGGGGCGGCATTTAGAGGCATCGAAAATCGTTGTGCCAGCACAATCTGAAAGATCTGCCCTTCGATAATATACTGACGGGCCTGCTCCACGGCAGCCATAAAGGCCTCGGGCGTCACGGACGCTTCGACGCCCTGAAATGCAATGTCATCCGAGGGTTCTTCAAAGGGCATGGGTCGGGTGGTCTTGCCGAAGAAATGCCCCGCCATGGCCTCAGTCACCTGATCGCATAAAATTTGGGCCTGCGCCTCGTTTCGGTGGGAGACAAAGTAGATGCGGTGATAGAGGTGATCAAAGACGATCATGGAATCGTACAGGGCCATGTAGGCGTCTGGTACGTGGAGTACGTCGTTGATAGCTTGCGGGATATTCTCGAAGTAGCGGGTCATGCCATACCCCAGATAACCCACCCAACCGGCGGTTACGGGTAAATCGGCAAAGGGGGCGGGCAGGGGTTTGACTTTCGGCAGTCGTTCAGCCTGTAAGGCTTGCAGCATGGCAAACGGATCGCTGATCACTTCGGTGCGGGTGTGGCCAGTGGTAAAATCGCTGATCTCCGCCAGACCTTCCTTCAGCCGGAAGGCCAGCACGGGATCGATTCCCATCAGGGAAAAGCGGGCGACTTGCTTGTCCCGGTCGGCGCTTTCAAAGAGAAAGGCCAGCGGAAATTTTTCGTATAACTTGCCAAACAGGGAGACCGGTGTTTCGGTATCGGAGAGAAAACTGCGAATAAAAGCGCTCATGATCAACCAGCCTCCGGACACGGGAAAACAGCTTCAGTGTGCAGGGCGATTTCCGGCAACCTCGAAAGTCGGGTGGCAGGCGGTTGCTCTGTCGGGGTTTGGCGTTGTGGAAGGGTCATATCCAGTGAACCTCAATGCTTGTTATCATGGAAACAGTTGATACAACGAATGGGTTAAGAGTAAATGGCCAGGGGCTAAATTGCAAAAAGACCACAGGGTTTGGGCCTGCGGTCTGATTAAATCTGGGAATGATCACCCGTAAAGAGGGTCAGCCCAGCCCGGCAGGCAAGTTGGCAAAGCCTCGCCACCACCAACCTTGGGCGGGGGCTTGCTGGGACTGTTCAAACATCTGGGGCATCATCGGTGTCATGTAAATCCTGCTAAACTACCGAATCTCGGCGGGGAGATCTTCCATACAGCAAACCAATAGTTTGCCCAATTGTCAAGCCTGAATCCGGTTTTATGAGGGGAGCCTGCCTTGCTGTTTGGCCGGGTGCTGCTGGCCTCTGCCCGCGAGGTGTTTGAATGCCTTAATCTGCTTTGGCGCTGATGCCGTGAAACAGGGTTTCTACCAGCAGTTCCGCGGTTGCCGTGTGGTCAAATTCCCGGCCTTCCAGCATGCTTTTTTGCAGGGTGATGCTGTCAATCAGGCTGAGGTAGAGTATGGCCAGTTCTCGGGGTTTCAGTGGCTTGATTTCTTGTTTTTCAATCCCTTCCTGGAACAGGTGTTCAAAGGGCTGGAGCAAATGAAGCTGGCTGGCTTCCATCACGCGTGATAGTGAATCGGTGCTTAAATAATTCTGGGCATCCCGCAGCATGGACAGCAATGAGGTGGGTGAAAACCGCAGATAGCCTTCGGAGAGGTGAATCAGTTTTTGCGCCAGGCTCATGTCCGGGCTGAGGTTGGCCGTGACGTAGTGGTGCCCGTAGCGCATCATGGCCATCAGGACTTCAACGAACAGGCCTTCTTTATCCCCGAAGTAGTAGTAGATGGTGGGTTTTTTTACCCCCACGGCATTCACAATGTCATTCAGGGATACGCCTTCAAATCCTTTTTGGCGAAAGAGCTTTTTGGCCTCTTCCAGAATGCGCTCGCGGGCATCTTTGGCGGGGCTGGCTGTCGTTCGGGTTGAGGGTTGGTCCGCGGGGAAGTGCGCTTGGGGTTCGGGTGTGAATTCTGTCATTCGCTGGATGTTCCTTTGGTATACCTCCCAGTATAGGACGAACAAAGCAGTGCAGCTGATTCTGTTCGTTTCGATAAAAAAGTCCACCGGTCGGCATTGATACTCCGACCGGTGGCATGCAGGTGTCGAGGAGGTGTGATTATTTCATCGCGGTGGTGGATTGAGGGCCATAGGCTGTGCCGTCCACGGTGTTGTTGAGAATGGAAACCCCGGTGCTGCCGCTGGTAATGCCAATGTATTTCCTGTTGGCAATGGCGGAGAGTTTATTATGGGTCACCCGGATTCCGTTGATCTTGCCACTTGTTTCCCACAGGGCGGGAATATAGCTGGCGGTTTCCGTGACCCCGCTCAGTGTGTTGTTATCCAGAATCAGATTGCTGGGCACATTCTGGAAGCCATTAATGGCCGGTTCATGCGAGTACCGAATGCCCCGATTCACATTTTTGAGGGTGTTGCCGCTAATGGTGAAATTATCGCCCCAGGCAAAGCCGGGAATGCCTGCTGCGGTGTAAATGTTGATGGCGACGCTTTTGATATTGGCGATGGTGTTATCCCGAATTTCCATGTTGTTGTAGTTGTTGATCTCCAATCCAAAGTGATCGCCACCGTTGACAACGTTATGGATAAAATGGACATCTTCAGCCCCCGGCGTTCTGGAGGCGAATTTGATGGAGCCCCGCAGGTTGGCGAAACTGTTGTCCTGCATCAGGTAGTGGGCGGTACCACCGTGAATGTTGTCCTGCACGGTGGTGGAGGTTTGATAAATATTGTTGAACACGTTGTTGGTCACGGTGGTGTTAAAACTATGCACGCCCACCACCGGATCGCGTTCCCAGGTGGAGACTCTCAGGGCGGCGTTACCGATGTTGAAAAATTGATTGTGATCCACTTTAACCGTGTCGCAGGAGCCAAAGTAAACACCCTGATCCGGCCAGTTGGGGTTGGCATTGGTGGCAAAACTGGTTTGTCCGTAAAACGCTATGCCGATTAACTCGATGTTTTTGCACATCCGGAAACTGAGCAGATATTCGGCACTGGTGGCGCTGTCCCAGCCGGGCATTTTTACCAGTTGCGCGGGGTGACTTAAATCGGCTGAGGTGATGGTGGTGTTTTGCAGGCCTTGCAGGCTTATTTGCGCGCTCAGCAAGTATTTTCCGGGATTCAGTTTCAGGGTCCAGTGGGTGTTTTTATCGGGGCGGTTGACCAAAGCGTTCACGGCGTTGCGCAGTTCCGTGGTGTTCTGGCTGGCGCTGCTGGATGGGGTAACGGTGAGCACATGATTGATTTGATCCGTTTGAAAGGCGAAGGAAGGGGTTTGTACGAACATGGCCGACAAAAAAACAGATGCCAAAGAAAGACGGATGCTGTTCCGCATGGTGGTTCACTCTCCAGGGTTGCTCACTACACTCGATACAAAAATGGATTCGGAAAAACTGCTGCGAAGTGACGAGTCTTCGACAGCTGGTTGGGTTTTTCAGGGAATTTTGGCGTGACCGTTAAACGAAAACACAAAGCCCAACAATGCGACAGACGTTGCTGAAGTCGAGTCTGTTGGTGCTGAAGCGATCACTCCGCCGGAAGGCTTGATGAATCTTTCGGTTTGGGGATGTGGACTGGAATAAACTTATACTAGCAACGCGATATTTTCCTGACAAGCGCGGCCGTTTTGCAGAACGGAATGCGTCGGCGGATAGGGTCGTGCTTGCCTCAGCTGTTGAAATCCTGAATGGATGCACGATTGTGCCTGTTTTAATACTGCCAGCCTGACTAGCGGTGAACGACACAAAATTAGACGGTTGGTCGGTGTCAACTAGACAGGTGGCTGATTTGCGCGTTTTGTCCGCTGTGTGGGTTTTCCCTGAAATCGAACAAAGCCAGGCCTCTCTTTCGATGAGGCCTGACTTTGTAGCGTGGGGCTGCGTTTTCCTGTGGTCAGGATTTACTTCAGCCCTGTGCTGGACTGGGTGCCAAATGGCAGACCGTCCAGGGTGTTATCCAGAATGGAGACGTTGGTGCTGCCGGTGCTGACGCCAATGTATTTTTTATTGGTGATATTGCTCAGTTTGTTTTTGGTGATGCTGACCCCGTTGACGTTGCCATTGGTAACCCAAATGGCGGGAATATTCGGGACGTCATTCACATTGCTGAGGGTGTTGCTGTCGATGACCAGGTTTTGTGGCACATAGTCCGGGTTGTGTTCATACCGGATGCCTCGGCCGACTGTGTCGATGATATTGTTCGCAATGGTGAAATTATCCCCCCAGGGGAAGTCCACCGTACCACCGGTATAGATGTTCATCGCCACGCTCTTGATGTTGGAGATGCGGTTACCTCTTAGGTTGAACTTGGAGTAATTGTTGATCTCCAGTCCAAAGTGGTCGCCGCCATTGATCACGTTGTTAAAGAACTCGATATTTCCGGCACCCCCAGTGCGTGAGGCGAATTTGACCGATCCTCTCAAATTCACGAACGTGTTGTTGAGCCAGGTCGATGCGTTGGTGCCGCCGTGAATGTTATCCTGCACGGTGGTGGAGGTTTGATAGATGTTGTTGAACAGGTTATTGCTCACCATCGTTTTGAAACTATCGACACCCGCGATCGGATCCCGTTCCCAGGTGGCCACGCGCAGGGCGGCGTTGCCGAAGTTAAAGAATTTGTTGGAGTCCACTTTTACCACGTTGCAGGAGCCAAAGTACACCCCTTGATCGGGCCAGTAGGGATCGGCGTTTGCAGCGAAGCTGGTTTGTCCGTAAAATTCCAGGCCAATGAGTTGCACGTTTTGACACATACTGTTGAAGAGTAGATACTCCGCACTGGTGGCGCTGTCCCAGCCCGGCTTTTTAAGCAGCTGGGCGGGGTGTGTTAAATCCGCCGAGGTGATGATTGTGTTTTGCAGGCCGTTGGTGGTCACTTGCCCGGAAAGCACATATTGACCGGGATTCAATTTGAGGGTCCATTGGGTGGTTTTGTCCGGTCGTTTCACCAGAAAGCCCAGCGCGTTCCGCATATCGGTGGTGGTTTTATTCATATCGGTGTTCGGGGTTAATGTCACCACATGGTTTACGGCATCGGTTTCGTAAGCCAGGGCGGCTGAGGCCTGTAACACCAATACGGAAGCCAGACCCACAACGGGCCAGTTGAATAATTTACGCATTTCACTCACTCCATCTTGCTTGTCGTTGTTTCAGGGTTGTTTGGGTGCCTTGTATTTCATCGCAAATCAACCCAGCCGGACTAAAACCCAACATCAGCCCTTTGATGAGAGACTCAGGGGTGAATATTGGGGGGGATTGTCGGGCTTGGTTATTTCGGATGAAAGGGGAGAGGGCGACGTTATTGAGTATGAGGGGACACTGGTTTTCCCGGCCGAAAAAGCGGGCTTGCAAACTGGATTAAAGTGGGCGAGCTGATTTTTTTCGGGCTGAAAACACCTGAGCCATGCAACTGGTTAACAGGTTATGTGCTCAATGCTGACTGCTCACTCACAGGAATAAACTGGAATCAAAAGGATTAATGGGTTCCGTTCTGTTAAGTTTGTTTTTATACTAGCATATCTTATATTCAGTGCAATCCTAATCTCTCAGCTTGTAACATAACGTAAAGCCCCAATGGACGAGCTTTTTAGGGGTTTGTATGTCTGTAATTGCAAGCATTTCCGGCTGGTTTGAACCTCAGCGGTAAACGGGCCGAGTCGGGCCAGAAATCGATCGGTTGGGGGAGGAGGGGACCTGCCTCCAATCTGATCCGTTACTGAGGCGGGTGGCGAATCTCATCGATTTGCAGATCGGGTTCCTGCTGATCGGTTTCTGGCCGAAACCGGGTACGGGCTGCGTTGATTCGGGTGGCCTCCAGTTGGTAGATGCCGTAAACCTCGTCGACGACTTGGCCGTTTTTGATCGTTTGAATCTTGTTCAGGCTTTTGCCGCTGAACTGATCGCCGTTGACCGTGATGGTTGGAATTTCCTGATAAATGGCATGATCTCCGGCGGTACCCGATCGGTGAAAGGTGGCTTGATTGCCATCGGCGCGATCCACGCTGATGGAGGCGCGCGCGCCGTTCGTGGGATTGGTGACTGTAATTTCGTTTCCCTCGCGTTCCAGTAGCCAGATGTCATTGGAGTTGGGGCTATATAAGTCGGGGGCGTTGGTTTCAATCAGGCGGCCACTGACATTCCATTCGCCGTACATGGCGGGAGGCAGATAGAGCGTGTGGGTCACGGTGGCCGATAAAACCGGGGCGGATTCAGCGGGCGTTTGGGGGATGGATGACCTGATGGGAGATCGGGGCATGGTGATTCGGGTGGATTGGCCAGTCGTGGGGTGCGGTTTGGTGGACCGGGTGTCGGTGGATTTTCGCAGAAATGCGGGTGGTAAATCGGGTGGGATATAGCGATCCAGTGCCCGTGAACCGGAAGTGGATTGCTTGGCGGGTCGAGTGCCCAGATCCAGTTGTTGTGCCGGGGCGCGCAGTGGGATAAGGCACATCAGGCATATCAGCCCGCTTGCGGTAAGACTGCGCTTGCCGCTGTTTTTTCCGCGACTCAGGGTCATCCGGGTCATCGCCGGATCTCGAATGTCTCAATGGTTTCCCGCAACATCGGTTCCAGAACGGCCTGATCCTCGATGGCCACATGCTCAACCATAGCCGAGGGCGGTCCTTGCTGCATCCAGTCCAGCAGTTGCTCAACGGTGTGCCGAGATCCCTGCACCCAGGCTTCCACCTGTCCGGTGGATAAATTGCGGCACCAGCCGGAGATGTTCAGTGCTCGGGCCAGCTCGGCCAGGTTGTATCGATAGCCAACCCCTTGCACTCGTCCGGAAATTAACACGCGGCGGGCAATGGTTTCATCAGACGCTTTGGACGATGGCATGGGCTTTACCTTTATCTCATCTGTTATCTCATCTGTACTGATACTTCATTGGTACGGGTATCAAAAACCGTGTAGCAGGGTGTCTGGATAGCTCTGGACTCTGGTTTTGAAACGAACCGGGGCTGGTGTTTTTTGGGGGTGGTGAGGAACCCGTTGTCTCACGGGGCGTCTCCCTCGGGGGGAGGATGCGACTGAAATGCTACATGTGTCAGTCTATTGTAAGAAGGGTGGTTTGAAATTGTAAAGTGCCTTTCCCAAGGCTGAGTTTCCACCCTTCGGTGAGTCGTTTTCATGGTCGGGACCAGCTGCCATTCGTCGTTGATTTTTGTTTAAAACGGCATACCGTTGAGTTGTTCCGCTTCATATACCAGCTCGTCAGTCACCAGAAGGGGTACCCATGCGCCAGCTTGATGCTTCTTGTGCGAAAATCCTGTCCATTCTGCGTCGTTTTTCGGTTGCCCTGGGGGGCGGGGCTGATTCCGGGGCGACTGAGCGCATGCGGCAATGCAAGGGATGGCTTGGGGCGCTCGCGTTGTGGTGTGTGTGTGGTGCGGGGTTGATGATGAATGGTTCCATCACCTGGGCCTCAGAGCGCCCGGCTCCGGATGCAGGCACGTTTGATCTGCCCGCTTCGCCGCAGTCATCTGAAGCCGCACCCGGCCATCAAGTCCCTTTTAGTATTCGAGCGGTGTATGAGCACAAAGAACCGGCAGAAAAACCCGCCCACGGTGTGGTGGGATTGAACCTGCTCATTCAGCAGGGACGTTATCCGGTGGTGCACGGGGTATATTCGGGCACACCCGCAGCCCGGCAAGGCCTGCAAACCGGCGATCGGATTCTGTTTATTAACGGCGTCACCACGATGGGTAAAACCGTGACCGAGGTCGATGCGATGATTTCGGATGTGCCCGGCGAGACCGTGGCGTTTACCTTGCAACGGGGGGCTCGCATGGTGCCGGTGCACCTGACCGTGGCTGCCGTGGAAAGTTTGTCGCCGCAAGTTCGCCCGGCATTTTCCGGTTTGTTTGGCAGTGTCCCTTGAGTTCTTGCCGGGTCGCTTTGACGGGCGAGCGTAAGTTGCGTCCGCCCTAGGAGACGAAGTGCACGCTTTCATTCAGGTTTTTGCCGCGACCATAGTGGTAGCCTCGAGCCTGGGCTTCCTCAATGCGGTTCAGGGCCAGTTTCTGGGCGGCGTTCCAGGGGAGCATCCCGTGCTGTTTGGCGTACTCAAACACGCGCAGGGTGGTGTCGTAAATGCCCAGGGTTTTCTCTCGCGCAGCTTCAAAGCTTTGCTTTTCCAGCTCGCAGGCCACCATAATCACTCCGCCGGAGTTGATGACAAAGTCCGGGGCATAGAGAATGTCGCGTTCGTGCAACATATGGGCTACTTTCTCGCTGCCCAGCGGATTGTTGGCGCCGCCCGCTAAAATTTTGGTCTTCAGGCTGTGTGCTACGCCCGCATCAATGGTGCCGCCAATGGCGTTGGGCGAGAACACGTCGACATCCTTGTCGTAGAGTTCCAGCGGATTGCAGAGGGTGACTGTGGGGTAATGTTCCTTGACCTGAGCCAGGACGGGCTCGTTAATATCGGCAATGAAGATCTCGCAGCCTGCCGCCAGCAGGTGTTCCACCAGATGAAAGCCCACCTTGCCTGCGCCCTGGATGGCAATTTTCAGCCCGTCCATCTCATCCCGGTTCAGTTTTTCCTGAACGGCGGCCTGAATGCCCCGAAACACGCCCAGCGCGGTCAGGATGGAAGAATCCCCCAGTCCGCCGTCTTTCTGATCCAGACCGGTGATGTAGGGGCACTGTTCGTGCATGATCTGTAAATCGTTGGTGTTTGAGCCCACATCGCCTGCGCCAATGTAGTTGCCCCGCAACAGGCTGATGCGATCGGCAAAGGCTTTTAGTAGTTCAGGCGTTTTCTGTTCCGGGCGGTCCAGGATGACCACCGATTTACCGCCCCCCAGATTCAGTCCAGCCACGGCCGATTTATAGGTCATGGCGCGAGAGAGTCGCAACACGTCCGTCAGCGCGTCGCTTTCGGAGCTGTAGCTTTTCATGCGGCAGCCGCCCAGCGCGGGTCCGAGGGTGGTGTCATGAATGCCAATGATGGCTTTCAGCCCCACGTCGGGATCAGAGCAAAAGAAAACGCCCTCGTGTCCTCGGGACTGGATCATATCGAAGTATGGCATTTGGGAACCCCCTAACAGCGTGTAAACACAAACCCGCGCAATGGCGAAGCAACATAGAGACTGGTCAAGGACAGGATCAGACTCAGGTTAGCCGTATTATGGGATGTGGAAAAAGCGGCGTCAATCTTGGTGTGCACATCACTGTAAGGTGGCGGGGGGGTGAAGTCGGCTCCCTGAGCCGGTATTTCTACGGAAAAAGACAGGTTAGTTTGCTCGCCAAAGGTTATGTCTGGATTTTGAATGGCTTTCAGGGTTTCCAGTTCTGCTTTCAGGGCTTTGAGCTGTTCCACTTCGGCCTTCATCTGGTTGTATTTATCCTTGCAGGCCGCGCCCCATGATTCAAATGCGCAACCGGGGGCCATCACCACGAAGGGGGTGTCCGGGTAATCCCGGCAAAACTGCGGCCTGTCCTCCCAGACGCCGCATTTGTTATCGGCGGTCTGATACCGGCACTGATAAAACACAATGTCTTCGGGGCTTTCAAAGGCTTCCTGTTTGGCAGCGGCCTTTAGGGTGCGCTCCACCAGCCCCGGAACGACGGCTTCTGCTTCCGCGTGGGTGGCGTAGGGTTGCATGATCGAGAAAAATCCCCGTGCAAAGTCATCGCCCTGGACGGCACGTGCCATCAGCTGATGGTAGGGGGTACTGGGTGAGGCGCCCTTGCAGCAAGCGCCGTTACTGCAGCATTTGGGGAGGGGAATGCCCAGTTCTCGTTCAAACGTGTTCGGCATGGTTGGCTCACTTCCCTGTCACGGCCTGAGGGTATCAAATCCTCAGGCATACTCGACGGACTCGCTGAACATCTGTGTCCGCCCACTTGTGTCGGGCTCACTGGCACGGGCATGTGAAGGTGCAGACTGTTGAGCCCTGCCGGGTATGCCGCGAGATCTGTTTTGATTGTGCGTGACATGCACAAAAAAGCCATCCTGCGTTCAAGCGAGTTATGGCTTCCTTGTCGTTGGCGCTATCCTATCGTGGAGGAACTGTCCTGAACGTGGCTGCCGTTTAGGAGGACACCCACCGGTAGGCTTCAATCTGGTTGCCATGAATCTGGCTGAGCAGGTCAAAGCGACGATCTTCCAGGGTTCGAATTCCGGCCAGACATTCATCTTCTTCCGGGGTACCGCTGGGCAGTAGATGAACCACTTGATAAGCGTTTTCCAGTGCCTGATCCATGGTTTGGAGTAGTTCCAGCTTCTCATCGGTGTTTTTGGGCAGTCGCATAAAGCTGAGCAGCTGGTTGGACCGGATTAAATTCCGCTGAGCCCGAGCAGCCTTGTTGGCCGTACCCTCCTTGGTGGATTTAGCTCTCTTTGACTTTGGCATAGCTATGTACCTGCTTGATTTCCCGTCTCACTAAACAATACATCTATAGTATTAAAAACAATTTGTCCGGCTGAATTGCGCGATGGGCTGTTATGGAATGAATTTGAACCCTAATAATCCGTTTTTATATATTAAATATATTCAAAATAAAGGCACGATTGAGGGACAGTATAGGCCATGTGAATGAAAAAACAGTATAATGAGAAAAGTTTATCAACAGTTGCTATACAATCATTAGGGTAGCCAGAATCGGCTTGTGGGTGTTGCCGACATGGAAAATCGGTCGCTGAAACAGAACTGTGACGTTCTGGAGACACTGTCAATATCGAACGTTACCGTGGCTTGGCATTACTCAACACTATTGAATTGAATGGGTCATTTTTTGAGTTTTTAACATTGTAATTGAAGTCCTTGATCCAGACGCTGTAGGGTTTTCGCCCTGGGAATGTAAATATTTGTTCATCCAGCCTAAAGATTTTCTCAAAGTTGACGATCAGACCTAAGTGAGCGGTACACGATATGTAGGAGCAGTCTTGAATGACAGACTTTAACAATATTAATCCGGATAGAAGTTTAAATGCCAAGTTTAATACGCATCGCCCGGCGCAAGGCGGTCAGCCTGATGCAACTGCCGCTCAGGGGCAGTCCGGCGAGTCGGTGGATCCCTACGCTGACCTGAAGATGGATCCGGATAAAATGTTGAACCTGCTGGCAGCCCAGGGGCGAGTGAATACCCAAACTCAGATTGAAAACCCCGGTATTGAGCGTTCCGTTGGGGCTTTTACCCAGGCGGTTTCTCCGGAGCAGCATTCTCAGGTGGCTCAGCAAATGTCTCAGGCCTATCAGCATGAATTTGGGGTCAATCCTCATCCCGCAGTCCTGCAGGACCTGGTTGACAATCATCTGATTGGTAAGCCCGTGGTGCAGAATCCGTAACGGCACATCCCCAGTCCGGTTACTTTCAGGCTTGAAATTTACTCAAACGTCTGGCCCAAATGCCGGACGTTTTGGTTTTGGGGCTGAGGGTTGGTCATGGCGTGTTTCAGGGGGTTGGGGCCACTGTAAGCCGGGGGCTTGGAGGCTCTCCTCCCCATAGAGGATTCTGCCTTGCGGGATTGCCGAAATGGTGCAATGATGGCTTTACGGTGGCTTATGATTCTAGTATCATTAGTACTGGACTGCACAAATAGGAAGAGTCTGTTGGCAGTTTAAACCTGTCTGGCCAGATCAATCATCAGGCAGTTTTTGGTCAAAGAGAGTCAAAGGGCAGTTGTCTGGGTAAAGCAATCGGCAGTAATATCAGCAGAACCAGTCATGGAAAGCTGATAAACGAATCACGATACGGGTTTCTCAATTGACTCGGTGGTTGCTTTTCAAGGATTGTCACACCCGGCCTCCCGAACAGGATATTAATACACACGATATTGATACAGTAGAAACGGCAAGAGGTTTTCCCCATTGAGCGCTACAGAGAAAGAAATCGCCGGAAGCAGTCAGAAATCGTCTGGCCGGGCTGAGAAAGTCTTAATTGTGGATGACGAGGCGAGCATTCGCCGCATTTTGGAAACCCGTTTCAAAATGTTGGGATTCGATACGGCGACCGCTGCCGATGGCGAGGAAGCCCTGGACGTTTTTAACAAGTTTTCCCCCGATGTGGTGGTACTGGACATTATGATGCCCAAGCTGGACGGCTATGGCGTGACCAAAGAGATCCGCAAGCAGTCCGATACGCCCATTATCATTCTGACCGCCCTCGGTGATGTGGCTGAGCGTATTACCGGCCTGGAGCTGGGTGCCGATGATTATGTGGTGAAGCCCTTTAGCCCCAAAGAACTGGAAGCCCGCGTGAAGTGCATTCTGCGGCGTACTGTGTCTAAGGGCGGTTCCGTGGCGCCTTCCAGCAAGGAAGCCAATAACGTTGTCGTGGTGGGTAACCTCAAGATCGATTTAAACAAACGCCAGGTGTTCAAGAAAAATGAGCGTGTGCGCTTGACCGGCATGGAATTCAGCCTGCTGGAACTGCTGGTGAACAACTCCGGTAAGCCGTTTTCCCGGGGTGAAATTCTGCAGCACGTCTGGTCTTACCCGGCGGATCATCGTATTGATACCCGCGTGGTGGACGTGCATATCAGCCGTCTGCGTTCCAAGCTGGAAACCGATATTAGCAATCCGGAACTAATCCTGACCGCTCGCGGTATTGGCTACATGTTCCAGAAAATCGATTAAGCGCAGCCAACCACAGCGCTAACCTGAGCGATGCGGTTGTTCGTGGATTGACCTCTGGTATTTTTCGCCATTTCTCATGGGATGCTGGTAAAATGCCGATAGAATAAGAGAGTTAATCTGCTGTTAGTTTGCAGTTATTTGGCAGTTGTTTGATAGTTAGAGGCTTCCGCAATGCGTTCAAGGGCTCCCGCATTCACCCTGAAAACCGGCTTGATATTGCTGGGGCTTGGGTTGCTGGGCATTTGGACCTGGATGGGGCTGGCTTCCTGCCATAGTGATCGGGTCGCGGTAAATCCCAAAGATCCGCAATCGCCGCAGTTTGCATACCGTCAGGATCAGCTGGCCCTGTTGAGCATGTTGGCCGATGATATTCAGGATTTGGAGCGTAAAAAGCAATACGCCACGATTTATGATGACTACACCAGTCAGGAATTCAAGACCGGGATTAGTCGCCGTCGGTTTTTGGTTATCTCCAACTGTGTGGAAACTTACCTGGGCGGGCTGGAAGAGTACGACCCGCATGATTTGGGGTTTCGGCGCGAAATGCTGAAAACCGGGCATGATCAGTTTCTGGATGTGCTCAACCGCAAGGTGAAGCGCATCATGGGCCCTATCGATGAACAGATGGTCTTTGTGCCGGACGATTTAAACTTTAAGCTCAATGGGTTGTACTGGATTGCCAAGGATAAACTGTTCCTGCAATGTGTGGCGGAAAGCCCGCAGCGCGAGGCCGAAGGCCAGCCGGTGCCAGAAATAGCTCCTGAAGAAGGGGCTACCCCCTCTACCACACAGGCCACCTCGCCAACGACCGCTGAAACCCCTGCCGCGACCTCCCCGGAGAGTGGGGCAGCGGTGCCGCCCGCTAGTGAGCAACCGGGTACGGAGGCTGCTCAGTCCGGGGCGCCTCAGGGAGAGTCTTCCGAAAAATCACCGGCGACTGAATCACCAACTAGCGCTGGCAGCTCGGAGCCTACGCACAAAAAGTCAACGGGCGTGACCGTTCCTGTTGCATCCCCGGTGCAGGAGATGAAACCGGCGGAGGCCCGCAAGGCCACAACCTTGCAGGCGCGTCCTGCAGGTGCGGGCGCTGTGATTGACGAGCGTCCTGTACTCAAACCCAAAGCGCCTGTGCCGGGAAAGGGCGATTCGACTCAGACTCACGCGCCCGTTCCAGGGGATTCCGGGAAGTCTGAGGTGCGTCATGATGCCTATCGTGATAATCCCGCCAACGCTGGAAAAGCCGTGCCTTTGCCCATTTCGCCCTTAAAGCCGGAGCCGGCCATGACACCGCCAGTACCCCGTTAGGCTTGTGCTGCTAAAGCATTCAGCGTGTTCAGTCGGCAAAAGCCATTGCCACGTCGTGATGGGTTTAGTTGCGATCTACTTCACCAATACCAGCGTGAGGTTTTTGCGGGTTTTGGTGCGGCCCAGGTCTTTGTTGAGGCTGATGATGCGCTTTTCGATAAAGTCTGCGTTCTTGGTGGTGGGGCGCATGCGGAGTACCAGTTGGTAGCAGTCCAGCGCTTCGCGGAACTTTCCGGCTTTGTCCAGCGTAATCGCCAGACCTAGATGCCCACGGGAGAACTCGGGAGCCTTGCTCACCAGTGTGCGGAAGAGGGTTTCCGCATCGGCGTAACGGCCCACGCGCATATACAGGCTGCCCAGGTTGTTGTATGCGGGCAGAAAGTCGTTTTCAATCTCGATGATTTCCTGATAGAGCCGAATGGCAGTATCCAGATCGTCACTGGTTTCTACCAGCAAGGCCAGACCGAAGCGGGCTTCGATGTTCTTGCGATCCAGCTTGATCACCCGCTCGTAGTGGTAGGTCGATTTGGTGGTGAAGCCGGTTTCGGCATAGCATTTGGCCATATCTAGGTGTAAATCCTTGCGGAAGGCGTTTTGCGCCAGCCCCTTGCTCAAGTACTCAATGGCGGACTGCACATCGCCCTTGCGACGGTAGCACTTGGCCATGCCGAGATAGGCTTCAGTAAAGTCGTCCCGGCATTCCAGTGCCAGCTGGTAGTGAGAAATTGCGGTTTCAATCTCTTCCCGGTAACGAAAGGTATCGCCGGTGATGAGGTGTTCGTATGCCTTGCCGTACTTGGCCTTCAGGGGGTTGGCAACCTCGGTGGCCAGCCCGGCGGTAAAGCGGTTCAGGGCGGTCATAAGCTTGGAGGAGTAACGAACCCCGCTCTGTGCTGATTGTCGTTGTTCAATAGAACTCATTCGTTCAAATCTCCCTGTTCAAAAAGGGGTGGAGCAGTCTAGCCATTCCATTCCACAGTCCACGCCGAGCCACATCTCGTACCTTGTTGTCCAAAAATCTCACCGGGAGGCAAATCTCACCGGACACAGTCTTATTGTAAAGTTTGCCGCCCCCCGTGAAATCGTCCAGAGGATCGATGCCAAAGGGTCAATGTTTTTGGGTGAGCTTTTGTTGTGGTTGCGAAAACGTGAGTGTGAAAAGTTTGGCAAAGTGAAACGGCTGAATTGGGTTTCCGTTATCCTCCTTATATAAAAACAGCGGAGATTTCAAAACTGCGTGTATAGGACCCATTCACCAGGTGTCAGGGTTTCACGTCTATCTGGGAGAATGCGTGTAAGGTGGTTGTCGTGCATTTAGAGGGTTTTAGGGAAACAGTCTGAAACGAGAAGCTTGCCTTTCATGAGGTACGTGTTACAATGACACAATCTAATTAACTCAGCTTTAGTTAGGCGAGTTAAATTTGATATTATGCATTTCAACGAAAGCCTAATTTCAATGCAATTTTTGAACAGCGTACTCGTAATTATTCTTGTCATTCTCAGCGGCCCATTGCCGGTGTGACTTGAATCCTGTTCACAAACAGCAGACCAGATTCAACAAACCGCCGGCCCCTCAGGACCGGCGGTTTTGTTTTAACCCCAGATTTAAAAAAATAGTTAGAAAATCACTGAAAACAATGTTCATACAACCCTGTTCACACCGTTAGTAGCAAAGTCATAGAAGGAATCGATCCCATGACCCAAGCCAACAGCCACACCGTTCGCAGCGCAATCTCCCTGTCCAACCTGCTGAACCCGGTCGTGCTTCTCCTGTTGGGAACCCCGCCGAGGCTTGGTGTCCGTGTCGTCGTCAGCCTGAAGTCAGTGGTCGCGGCTGCACAAATTCGAATTAATATGGGAGGTGCCATTCATGCCTGTGCATAATGCGAGCCAAACCTTGACTCCCAACGCCAAAAATAGCGCCACGGCTGAGGCTGCTTCTAAAACCCTGACCGGGGCGCATATCTTTTTATCCAGTCTGGTCGCTGAAGGCGTGGATACCGTCTTTGGCATGCCGGGTGGCGTGATTCTGTCCATCTACGAAGCGTTGCCCGATTATCCGATCAATCACATTCTGGTGCGCCACGAACAAGGCGGCGCACATATGGCCGAAGGCTACGCCCGTGCCACTGGCAAACCCGGCGTGGTCTGGGCTACTTCCGGGCCGGGCGCGACCAATCTGGTGACCGCGCTGGCCGATGCCTACTACGATTCCACCCCGCTGGTGGCCTTTACCGGCAATGTCCCCAGCGCCATGCTGGGCAACGACGCCTTTCAGGAGGCCGATATTGTGGGCATCACCCGCCCCGTGACCAAGCACAACATCATCGTGCGTCGGGTGGAAGATCTGGCCCAGGCCATTAAAGAGGCCTTCCATATTGCCATGACCGGCCGCCCGGGCCCCGTGCTGGTGGACATCCCCAAGGATGTCTTGCTGGCCAGCGCTGAATTTGATTATGAGCAAGCCACCATAGACTTGCCCGGTTACACCATCGAAGAAACCTATACCGAAGCCGACTTGGACGCGGTACTGGATCTGCTGAAAACGGCGCGCCAGCCCGTGCTGCTCTCTGGCGGCGGCGTGATCAATGCCGGGGCTCATGCGGAAGTGCTGGCCTTTGCCGAGCGGCTCAATATGCCCATTGCTTGTTCTCTCATGGGCTTGGGCGGGATTCCAATGAGCCATCCCTTAAATATGGGCTTTACCGGAATGCACGGTCATTATTGGGCCAACATTGCCATCGCCAACGCGGATGTGTTGCTGATTGTGGGCAATCGTCTCAGCGAGCGGCAGACCGGCAAGGCGGATCGCTTTGCCCGCAACGCCAAAATCGTGCACATCGATCTCGATCCCAGCACCCTGCAAAAGAACGTGGAAGCCTTCTTGCCGGTGCAAGGCGAGATTCGGGGCATCTTTCAGCACTTGCTGGCCAAAACCGAAGATATGTCTCTTTTTGCTGAAAGCCTGTCCACCCGCGCGGACTGGTTTAAAGCCATCGAAGGCTGGAAAACCCGTCGCCAAACCGAACCCTTCCCCGAAGGCGTGTTGAGCCCGCAGTTCGTGATTGATCGGCTGTTTCACTTTATGCCTGCCGATGGCTTTGTGACCACGGAAGTCGGTCAGCACCAGATGTGGGCCGCTCAGCGCTTTAATCTGGATCGTCCGCGCAGCTTTGTGACCTCCGGTGGGTTGGGCACGATGGGCTTTGGGTTTCCTGCCGCGATTGGCGTGCAGGCGGCCTTTCCGGATAAAACCGTGCTGGACATTGCCGGGGACGGCAGTTTCCAGATGACCTTGCAAGAGCTGGCCACCGCGCGCGACAACAAAATGGGCGTCACCGTGGCCGTGATCAACAACGGGTATCTGGGCATGGTGCGCCAGTGGCAGGACAAAACCTGGAACCGCGCCAGCGAGTCCCGCATGACCTCGCCCGATTATGTGAAGTTGGCCGAAGCTTACGGCGGCGTGGGCTTTGTGGTCAACCACCCGGATGAAGTGGATGCCGTGATTCAACAAGCCTATGCCATCACCGATCGGCCCGTGATCATCGATTTCCGGGTGCGCGAGAAGGCCGATGTCTATCCGTGGGTGCCCGCCGGTGGCGCCAACGAGGACATGCTCATTGAAGAGTAATTTAAATTTTTCCATTCGACAGAATGCTATTTGAGTAAGCCACCTTGACCGCAAGGAAGCCAAAAGGATTTTGAAAATGACTGAACAACATTTAACCCATCTTTACTGCCTGATGCAAAACCGGCTGGGCGCGCTGGACAGAGTGCTGAACGCCCTGACCCACCGCGGCATTTTGCCCCAGCGCATGACTTCGACGTTGTTGAGCGAGCGCCCGGTCACCGAAGGCAACGAAGATGGACAGGCCCGTCCCGCGCTGGAGCTGGTGGTCAGCTTTCATGCCGATGATGAAAAAATCGTGGATAAACTGGTGAAATTTCTGCAAAAACAGGTCTACACGCTGGAAGTTCACTACACCACCCTGAACGATCCCGAGCTGGATCCGACCGACGTTCATCCCGCGTTGCTAGAAGCGCAAGCAGCCACGCGATAAGCGGGGAAAGTCTTTCGGCGATTTGAACCTATTTTGAATCAGAAATTCACATTAATCACAATTACACCGTTTAAAGATGAATCTCAAAAAGGAGAACACCCCTTGTCTACAGCCACTTCGACCATTGATAAAACGACTCAAACCCTGAATATTTTTTATGACAAAGACATTGACCGCAGCAAACTGCTCAGCAAAAAAGTAGCCGTGGTCGGCTTTGGCAGTCAGGGCTTCGGGCAGAGCCTGAACCTGAA
This sequence comes from Vampirovibrio chlorellavorus, assembly GCA_903866275.1. Classification (GTDB taxonomy): domain Bacteria; phylum Cyanobacteriota; class Vampirovibrionia; order Vampirovibrionales; family Vampirovibrionaceae; genus Vampirovibrio; species Vampirovibrio chlorellavorus_D. The sequence continues at coordinate 26,614 of CAIPMU010000009.1, forward strand.
GGAATCCGGCGCCAATGTGAAAATTGCCTTGCGCGCTGGCAGCGCTACCACCGCCAAGGTGGAAGCCGCCGGTCTGGAAGCTTTGAGCCTGGAGCAGGCCGCCGAGTGGGCAGACATTATTATGTTCCTGATCCCCGATGTGCAACACGGGCCTGTTTACAAGGAATTTTTTGAAGGCAAACTGAAACCCGGTCAAGCCTTGGTATTCAGCCACGGTTTCAGCATTCACTATGGCGAAGTAGTGCCGCCCGCAGACGTCGACGTTTTCCTGATCGCCCCCAAGAGCCCTGGCCACTTGGTGCGTTCCGAGTTCCAGCGTGATCGCGGCGTGCCTTCCCTGTTTGCCGTGCATCAGGACGCCACCGGGGAAGCCCGTGATTTGGCGCTGGGCTATGCTGCTTGTCTGGGTTCCGGCAAGGCGGGCATCATCGAAACCACCTTCAAGGATGAAACTGAAACCGATCTGTTCGGCGAGCAAGCCGTCTTGTGCGGTGGGGCGTCCGCGTTGGTAAAAGCCGGGTTTGAAACCTTGGTGGAAGCTGGCTATCCGCCCGAGTTGGCCTACTTTGAGTGCCTGCACGAGCTGAAGTTGATCGTGGACCTGATGTATGAAGGCGGTCTGGAAGACATGCGCTACTCCATCAGCGATACCGCCCGTTATGGTGATGTGATCTCCGGCCCCGCCGTGGTGGGCCCGGAAGTGAAAGTGGCCATGCAGGGCGTACTGAAACGCATCCAGAACGGCGAATTTGCCAAAACCTGGATTGCAGAGTACCGCAATGGCAGCCCCAACCTGAAATCCTTGGTGGAAGCCGATCGCAACCATCCGCTGGAAGTGACTGGCCGCAAACTGCGTGGCATGATGAGCTGGCTGGCCGGTGGCCGTCTGGTGAATCGGGACAAAAACTAGACCCTTATTAATAAACAGAAAGAGACTCAAAGCCCATGCTAGAAAGCCTGAACGCCTATTCAAAATTCGACCGCCATCAAGTGTCCGCCGCTGCTGCGGTGTCCATTGATGAGAACGGCCGAATTAGGCTGCCGGGCTTTCCGGCAGGGCTCTCGATCCAGACTTATCTGCCTTTGGTGCATTTGTATGCCAAGGTGCTGGAAGCCAGCCGGATTCTGGATCGCTACCGGGATGCCCTGCGTTTGGAAGAAAACGATTTACAGCAGGCGACCCTGGCCGGGGATGCGCCGGTTTTGGAATCCTCGCAAGCGCCCTTGACTGCGCTGCGGCCCTCCAACCGGATGCCTCATCTCTATTACAAAAGGGAAGACCAGACTGTGACGCGCGCCTACAAAGTGCGCGGCGCAGTGGTGGGCATGGCCAAGGTCATGGAAAGCAGCAACGCGGATCGGTTTCTGGCGGTGTCTACGGGCAACCATGCGCTGGGCGTGCTGAAGGCGGCCTCCTTGCTTAGCCCCAAAGCGGTGCGGCTGGTGGTCCCCGCTAATACTGCCAGCCTTAAACTGGAAAAGTTGCATCAAGCCATCGACGGTCTGAACGCTCAAGGGGTTCAGGCCGATTTACTTTTTAGGGGCGATACGTTTGATGAGGCCCGCAATTGGGCCTTAAATGCCCAAGGGCCGGATGAAGCCTATCTCGACCCGTACAACGATCCCTGGGTGGTGGCCGGTCAGGGCACATTGGGGCTGGAACTGTTGGCTCAGATCAGTGAGTTGCTCAAGCATCATCCTTACGAAGAAGTGGTGGTGGTGTCCCCCGTGGGTGGTGGCGGTTTGCTCACTGGTACGGCCACGGCGTTGAAACTGGGCGCGGTGTGGGGCGCGGCTTTCCGCAATGTGAACCTGCGTTTTGCGGGCCAGCGGCTGGATGACTTTAACTCCCCGCTGGGCGATGCCATTCGCGTGGCCCACATGGCCGATAACAATCGCACCCTGCTGGATGCTCTCAACGTGCCCCTGCGCGAAATGTCGGATGTGAACATGGCCGAGGGCATGCAGTTTGTTCAGGCCGATCTCGGCGTGAAAGTGGAAGGCGCTTCGGGTGGCGCTGTCTATCCTGTGCTGGCTGAGGCGGATTTTCAGCCCAGCGAAAAGCGTCTGGTGATCAGTGTGCTCAGCGGGGGGAATACGGTTTAGACGTTTCCGGTTTTTTGGAAACGGTTGGTGTCTGCGGGCTGCGCCCCTGATGCCAGCTTTTAGCAGGGTTCTGAACTTTCCCGCTGTTCGGAACGCAAGCGCCGACTCATCAGGCTCTTGATGATCATTTTTTCCGAAAAAGGTCCGGAGAGACACATTTCCACCATCTGCACAATCGGCGTTTCCAGCCCCATCTTCTGGGAGAGCTCGTAGACGGCGTGGGTGGTTTTCACCCCTTCGGCCACCACTTTGAGGTTGGTTAAAATTTCATCCAGCGTTTCGCCCCGCGCCAAGCGGTCGCCGACCTGGAAGTTTCGGCTGAGGGGGCTGTTGGCGGTGGCCAGCAGGTCACCCAGGCCGCTCATGCCATAGAGGGTCTTCTGATCCGCGCCCAGCGTCACGCTGAAACGGGTCATTTCAGCGAGGCCACGGGTGAGCAAGGCCCCTAGCGCGTTATCGCCCAGTTGTTTGGCCTTCATGTAGCCGCTGGCAATGGCAAAGATGTTTTTCAGCGCCCCACCCAGCTCCACCCCGGTGACATCGGTGTTGGAGTACAGGCGGAATAAATCATGCGAGAGGTGTTGTTGCAGTTTTTCAGCCACTTGCAGGTCTTCGCAGGCAATGGAACAGGCGGTGGGCAGGCCATTCAGGATTTCCAGTGCCAGGGTTGGCCCGGACAGCACCGCATAGGGGTTCTGGGGCATTTCTTCTGCAAAGACTTCCGACAGGCGTTTCAGGCTGGGGAATTCAATCCCTTTGGAGGCGTTGACCAGAACCACACGGGAATCCAGTCCCAGATCCCGCAATTGGCGCAGGATTTCGCGGGTGCCACTGACGGTTACCACCAGCAGAATCACATCCGCGCCGTCCACAGCGTCAGCCAGTGAACTGGTGAGCTTGAGGCGGGCGGGCAAAATCACCGGAACGGGGAAGAGCACCTTACGATCCCGGTTCATGGTCTCCACTTTGTCCGCCTTGCGATCCCACAGCCAGACGTTGTCGTGGTCGCTGGCGGCTAACCATGCCAGCGTAAGTCCCCAACTGCCCGCTCCCAAGATTGCCAGTTTCTTCATTAGATTCGATTCTCCGTGCCTTTTAACAGGCGCTGAATATTGGCTTTATGCAGAAAAATAACATAGGCCCCGGTCACGGCGCCATAAATAATGTACTCCAGCGGACATTTAAACCAGAAAAGAATGAAGGGGGTCAGCACGCTGGCCGTAATCGACCCCAGCGACATCAGACGCGAGGTTTTGGTGACAACGTAAGCCGTCAGACCCAAAATTACGGCAGGAATGGGGGCGAGCCCCAGCATGCCGCCCAAGCCGGTCGCCGCTGATTTTCCACCCGCAAAGCCCAGGAAAATGCTTTTGCTGTGGCCAATCACGGTGGTCATGGCCACAATCACATGCAGCAGGAAGAGATCCGGGAAGAATGCCTTGCTGAGCAATACCGGAATGGTACCCTTCAACAGATCCGCCACCAATACAAAGATAAAGGGCTTGGTGCCGCAGGCGCGCTTGACGTTGGTGGCGCCCACGTTGCCGCTGCCAATCTGGCGAATGTCCTGTCCGGTGAGTTTTTTGACCACAAAGTAGGCAGTGGGAAATGAGCCAATCAGGTAGCCCAATAAAGCCGCGATGAGATAAACCAACATGTCTCTTCCCTAGTCCAATATCTGAATTTAACGGGTCTTTTTGGCCGGTTTGCCAGCGGGTTTGCGGGCCGGTTTCTTGCCGGAATCCGTAGCGGTGGCCGCCGTTTTGGCCGTGCCCTTGTTGGGGCGAGATTTGGGAGCTTGCCCCGGCTTGTCCGCTTTCACGCGGGGTGCCCGACCGCCCTGTTTTTCCTCTCGGGAGCGAGGCACCACCACCAGCGGCGTGCCCTCAAACTCAAAGTTCTCCCGCAGTTTTTTCTCGATGTACCGACGGTAAGAATCCTTCATGAGTTTAGCATTGTTGACGAACAGAATAAACGTCGGCGGCCCCACGCTGACCTGAGTGGCGTAAAGCAGCTTCAGGCGGTTGTTTTTAATGGGCGGCGGCGGCGAGAGCGTGAAGGCCTCGGCCATCACTTCGTTCACCAGACTGGTTTTAATCCGGCGGTTGGCGTTTTCATACACTTTGGCAGCCAGTTCAAAGATGTTGTGTAGGCGCTGGCCCTTGGGGGCGCTGGTAAACAGCACCGGCGCAAAGGTGCCGTGCGGCAACTCCTGATACAGCTTACGTTTGAACTCTTCGGTGAGCTTGGGGGTCTTGTTGGGAATCAAATCCCACTTGTTGATGACCAGGATCAGGCCTTTGCCGGCCTCGTTGCTCATCTCGATAATTTTCTTGTCCTGATCCGTCACCATGCCAGCAACCTGGCTGGACTTGTTTTCAGTGGCGTCCAGCACGACTACGGTCACGTCTGCGTCTCTCAGCGCCCGAATGGAACGATCCACCGAGAACATTTCAATGCCGTAGTCTACTTTTCCCTTTTTGCGAATCCCGGCGGTGTCCACCAGCAGGTATTCGCGGCCTTCATGCGTCATGGGCACGTTCACGGAATCACGAGTCGTGCCGGAAATATCACTCACAATGGAGCGTTCTTCGCCCAGCAGGCCGTTCAAAATCGATGATTTCCCCACGTTGGGGCGCCCCACCAGCGCGATGCGGATGCGCGGCTCAGTCTCTTCGGCCTCAGGCGGCGGGGGCATGCGCTTGGTGATTTCATCCAGCAAGTCGCCCACGCCCAGGTTGCCGTGTAAAGCCGACAACGAGTAGGGTTCGCCCAGCGATAATTCGTAAAACTCGGCGGCCAGCGCCTTTTGATCGTGACGATCAATCTTGTTGACGGTCAGCAAGACGGGCTTGCCGCTGCGGCGCAACTGCTCGGCCACTTCCTGATCCATCGGGGTAATCCCGGCCAAGCCGTCTACCAGAAAGATGACCAGATCCGCTTCTTCAACGGCCACGTCCACTTGCAGGTTAATCAAATCAGCAAACGGATGCTCCGACAGCTCAGCGTCCAGCATGATCCCGCCGGTATCCACCAGAATGAACTCACGGCCTTGCCATTCGGCATCGTAATAGGAGCGGTCGCGGGTGACGCCGGGCATGTCGTCCACAATGGCCTTGCGGGCACCGATAATACGGTTGACGAACGTTGATTTACCCACGTTAGGGCGGCCTACGACGGCTACAATAGGTTTTCTCATGGCGTTTTTCGTTGTTTCTGGAAAATTTCCGTTGCTGCAAGTGGTCGCTCGCTGCCAGCACAGCCCGAATTCCGTAACGTAAAGATCGGTGACCCAGGAACGATAGGGGTTTTGCCGAAACCGGACAAATTTTTTCCGGTTGTTTGGAATGGGCGGCTTTTTATTGGGAGCGAGTTGGTATTAGAATAAGGCTATGTTATCGGAAATATTCAAAAAACCCAAGCCAATCCTTGGTAAAATTCAATTGCTGGCCCTGCCGGGGGCTCCCGGTTGGGACGGCCACTGGGAAACCCTGATTACGCGCGCCGAGCAAGAAGCCACCGCTCTGGCCACCGGCGGGGTGGATGGCCTGATTCTGGAGAACTTCCACGACACCCCTTACACCGCGGGGCGCATGGATCCAGCGGGCGCGATTGCGATGGCCCTGTTGGCCCGCAGACTCAAGCAGTTCACCGACCTGCCCATCGGCATTTCCGTGCTGCGCAACGATCCGGAAACCGCTTTGGCCATTGCCATGAACACCGACGCCGACTTTATCCGCTTGTCGGTGGTCACTGGGGCACTGATGACCGAGAGTGGGGTCATCAATAGCCGACTGAACGAGCTTTTACACTATAAAAACCACCTCAAGGCTGAATTGCCCTTATTGTTGGTGGATGTGACCACGGCCCATCTTAGTGCCAAAGGCAACACGGCCAGTGGACAGGGCTTGGCCCATCTGGCGGATATTGCCGCCCAGATTCCTGGCTTGCAAGAGAAACTGGCCCTCGTGCTCTCGGATCGGGATATTTCAACGCAGGAGCTGGCGACTTTCAAGGGCACCACCGCCTACCCGGTGATTCTGGAGCACCAGACCTGTCCGCACAGCGTGGATGCCTACTTTGGCATAGCCGACGGCCTAATACTGGATGTGGACACGCGCAAGAAAAGCGTCATGCATCCCGAATTGCCGCCCACCATTGACATGGCCCGCATCGAAACCGTGGTCAACCGCCTGCGCGGGGTGATGAACCTGTCCCATTTGGATCCGGATATTTTTCTCAACCGCCCCTAAATCGATCGGCCTTCACAGCGAAGTCCACGAAAGCCCGCTGGTTGGATGCTTCAGTGGCCTCTCAGGAAATCGCTTGGGGTTCGTGCGGTTTCCAGCTAGAATAGTGGGTATTCGATTCCCGTTGCCCTGCGGCATTGGACAGCACGAAGGAGAGTGGTGATGCAAACTTCCATGACGACTGTGACTTCATTGAAAGCGTTTCAGGCTTTGGTGAATGAAATTCACGATTTGGGTGCAACGCAGTCCCTGCTGGGCTGGGATCTGGAAACCATGATGCCTGCCAAAGGCGCGCCCTTGCGGGCCAAGCAGCTGGCCACGCTGGCCAAGTTGTCGCACAACCTGATGACCAGCCCGGACATGCAGGAGCATCTGAAAACGCTGCGTCAGCCATCGATCTACGACCGGCTGGACACCATGAGTCAGGCGCTGGTGCGTGAAGTTGGCATTGTGTTTGATAAAAGCGCCAAAACGCCCATTGAGCTCCTGCAAGAGATGGTGGAAACCACGGCCGAGGCGCATAGCAGTTGGGTGGAAGCGCGGGCCAACAAGCAGTTCAAGCAATTTGAACCCGTGTTGCGCAAGATTATCTCTCTCAATCAGCGGCTGGCTGAAGCACTGGGTTATGAAGATTCGCCGTATGATGCCTTGCTGGATGAATATGAACCGGGCTTAACCGTAAAGCAGCTCGATCCGTTGTTTGCAAAACTCAAGGCCGAGCTGGTGCCCTTGCTCAAAGGAATTCATGGCAGTGGCTATCAGCCGGATGTCAGCTTTCTGCATGAGGGAACTTTTCCCGCGCCCCGGCAGCTGGCCTTTTCCGAAATGGTGTTGCGGGAGATGGGCTTTGATTTTGAGGCCGGTCGTCTGGATCTCTCCGCGCACCCCTTCTCTTCGGGCTCCAGTACGCTGGATGTGCGCCTGACCACCCGTGTGGACGAGCATGATGTCTTCTCCGCCCTGTCCTCATCGATGCACGAAGGTGGGCACGGTATGTACGAGCAAGGCATCAACCCAGCCTTGAACCGCACGCCGTTGGCTTCAGGTACCTCCTTGGGGATTCACGAATCCCAGTCCCGCATGTGGGAAAATCAGGTGGGGCGCTCCAAGGCGTTCTGGCGAGCCTATTTGCCCAAGCTGCAAGCCGCGTTCCCTGAGTTGGGCAGCGTCACGCTGGATCAGTTCTATCACGCCATCAACCGGGTAAAATCCACGTTTATCCGCGTGGAATCGGATGAAGTGACCTACAACTTGCACATTCTGATGCGCTACGAGATTGAAAAAGCCCTGATTGAAGGCCGCATGAAGGTGGATGAAATCCCCGAGGCCTGGGCCGCCAAAATGCAGGACTATCTGGGGATTACGCCCAGAAATGATGCCGAGGGCGCTTTGCAGGACATTCACTGGTCGCACGGCTCCTTTGGGTACTTCCCCACATACACCTTGGGGAATTTGTACTCGGCGCAATTCTTTAACACCGCAAAGCAACAGCTCGGGAATCTGGAAGAAACGATTTCCCAAGGGCAATTGCTGCCCCTGAAAAACTGGCTGAACAAGGAAATCCACGCCGTGGGCAAAATGGAAACCGCCGACACCATCGTCCGCCGCGTCACCGGAGAACCCCTCAACGCCAGCTACTTCGTGGACTACCTCTGGGCCAAGTACGGCGAGATTTTTTCTATTAAGCGATAGGCTTCTTGGGTGGATACCTGAGTTTTTAAAGATTTGCCGCGCTGATTGCAGTGTGTCAGTCAGTGTTATTTTTTCACCGAGCAGCCCTTTTGGATGCGGGCCTGGAGTTCGCTGGCCTTGGGGGAGTTTTGCTGGGTAAGGGTTTTCAGCTTGGCTTCAGCGCGGGGTTTTTGACCGGCGTTGCAATAGAGAATCCCGGCGGCCAGACTCGATTGTTCCAGCTTGGGGTTGAGTTCTAGCGATTTTTCATACTCGGCCACGGCTAGATCGTTCTGGCCGGTGGATTGATAGGCCCAGGCCAGGGTGGCGTGGGGGTAGGCGTTCTTGCCATCCAGATCAATGGCCTGCTTGGCCTCTTCCTGTGCTTCATCCCAGTGTTTTTGCTCGGCATAAACCCACGCCAGATTGGAATGGGCGCTGGCATTGTCCGGGCTCAGGGCCACGGCGCTGAGGAGATGTGTTTTGGCCTCGTCCCACTGCTTAAGCTCCGCATAGGCCCAGCCGCTTTGCACGTGCGCAGTGGCGTTGCGCGGATCAACGGCCAGCACTTGCTTAAATTCATCAATTGCGGCTTGCCATTGGCCGCTGGTGGCGTATTTGTTGCCGACGTCAATGTGCTTTTTTAAACTGTTGGCATCGCCTGAGCTGGAGGACGATCCGTTTGTCCCTGACCCCGATGCGCTGGCAGGGCCCTCGGGCGTAGCAGGATGATTGAGCCAGGGCAGCGGCAACTTTTGAGTGATCGCATCTACTGCCTCGCATCCAGAAAGCGTGACCGTGGCGGCCAATGCACTAGCCAGAACGGTGCTGATTACCCAAAACTGTTTTGCGGCGGATTGCTGCGGCATGGAACCTCCCAAACGTATACGCGACGACACACGCGATTGAAATGCAACGGGTTTCCCTTCTATTTTAGAAAGTCTGCGGCATTTGGGGAAGGGGCGGTCGGGTGAATGGCCTTAAACTTCCCTCGTTCGGCGGAGAACCACCAATCGTTCGAGGCCCTGACGTCCGCCTGCAGGCTGCCCCGCCTCAACAGAAACCACCTCAAAGTGCGCGTCAAACGCTTCATGCCATTGGGCTTCCGGGGTACTGAAGGGGGGCCCATCGGGATCGGCATGTTCCCAAAACACGCCAATGAGCAGGCCGTTGGGTTTGAGCAAATTTAACGCGCTGCACGCATAGGCTGGGCGCTCCTCCTGCAAGATGGCGCAAAAGCAGGTGTGCTCAATCCAGTAATCAAACTGGCCCGCCCACGGGGAGGCCGGATCAGCCAGCTCAAACAGATTGGCCTGCTGAAAGTCGACCATCTCTCCGTAAAGCGCCTTGGCTTCGGCGATGGCGCTCGGGGCGTAATCAAAGCCCACCGTCGGGAAGCCTGCTTGGGCAAACAGGGCGGCATCATGCCCGCGCCCGCAACCCACTACGGCGGTTTTGCCCGGCTGGAGCCAGTCGGGCGCTCGTTGCAATAAGGCGCTCAGGTGCGGCGAGGCCTTCCCGAGATCCCAGGGGGTGTTTTGGCTATCGTAACGCCCTTGCCAAAAATCGACATTCAACATGGGCTTATTATAGGTTGTTGATGGGGTTTTTGCGAGGCTAATCGTGCTTGACGACTTCAAAGAGCAACACGGCGGTGGCGCTGGCCACATTCAAGGAATCCACGCTACCGTGCATGGGGATTTTTACCAGAAAATCACAGTTCTTCTGCACCAGCGCGGCCAAGCCTTCGCCCTCGCTGCCCATCACCAGGGCAATGGGCATCTGGTAGTCCTGCTTGTAGTAGTCCACGGCCTTGGGGTCGTTGGCGGCCCCGGCAATCCAGAAGCCTGCGTCTTTGATCTTGGTGATGGCCTGATTCAGGTTGGAAACCACCGCGATATGCACGATTTCTTCAGCGCCGGATGCGGTTTTAGACACCCCCGGCCCAAAGCCTGCGCTGTGGTGCTTGGGAATGACCACGCCATCAATGCCTGCCGCATCGGCCACGCGCAAAATGGCTCCAAAGTTGCGGGAATCCGTCACCCCATCCAGTATGAGCATTCGGGGGTGCTTGCCTTCGGCTTTTTTGACCTCGCAAATTTTGAGCAGCGCCGCTAAATCCAACAAGGCCTTGGGGGCCACCGAGGCCACGATGCCCTGATGGGTAAGGGGTTCCTCTTCCGTGGCCTGAATCAGGGTTCGCTCGCCTATGGCATTCACCGAGACCACCTTGGGGCCGGGGCCAGCGGGTTTTGCCGCCTGAGCCTGCTGATGGCCCAACTGGTGGCTGAGCATATGATCCAGCTTCTGGCGGGGCACCATGAGCACGGGGATGCCATGCTCGCTGGCCACTTCCCGGATGGCCTGAATGCGCTTGTCCGGCTTTAAAAATTCGGCGATGAAGATTTTAAACACCCGGTTGGGATGCGTTTCGATCATCGCTTTGACACTGTTTTTGCCGTAAACGTAGCGCGCGCCGCTGGAGGACATAGGGGGGTACCTTTCTGGTAGTTAATAGGGTCTGGTAGTTAATGGGGGCTGATGCTTCATTGGGTCTGAGAGTGAATCGAGGCCTGATGCTGGCATGAGGGCTTGAGGCTGGCGGGGCTCCAACTTGCAACGCAATTCAATCGGAAGCGGGTGTGAGTATAACTAAACTCAGGGACAGTGGTGAATTGATCCGTTGAACGTCAATATGCCAGTTGGAGAGAGGTGTGGCATGCTCAGTGTTTGGGGTTCGTGTTTCAGGAGTTTGGTAATGCCTGAGCCTGACCTTACGGTTGGTGCTGAAACGGATGACGGAGCCGTTGCCATGCCGACGGGTCGGGCGTTGGCGGGATGGGATCCGGGGTCGCCATCCAGCCATTGGCCGCCACCGCCACGGGATCATCTTCCAGTTGCAGCAGGGTGGTGCGTTCGGCATCCACATCATAGCGCCAAAGTCCCAGAAACTTCTTCTCTTTTTTATCGTATGCCCAGGCCTTGAGGAGCACATTGCTGTCGCTGTCCGTCTCCCAGCCCAGGGGCTGGATTTCCCAGACCAGACTCTCCATGTTGGGCTGATTGCCGTGGGTGAGCCAGTAGTTTTTAATGACCCGGTGTACTTCCGGGTAAATGGTGACCGTGCCTTTTTCCGCGTCGTAGACCAGAATATCCGTCACCCGCAAGCCAACGTGCAGCACCCCGCTGCGCTCCTTGAACAGCAGGCGGCGCCCGCTGGCGCTCCAGTCGGTGATGGTCAGTACCCGGAAATCAAAGGGCTTGACCTGATCGTACCCAACCTTGGCTAATACCGTGCGTTGCTTGGTGGTGCGTTCCGGGTTGTAGCGATCCTGATAGACTTTGGGGCCGGGTAGCGTGGCCGGGGCTTGGGCGATGTCTTCGCTGGGCAGGTGTTCCTGTGGTGGGGCCGGGGCGGGTGTGACCGGCACGCGATAGAGCTTGCCGATGGTCTGTCGGATGTTGGGCACAAACAGTACTTCCGTGTAGACAAACTCGGACCTGTCCGGTGAAATGACGGGAATGCTCCGCACAAAGCGCGTTTTTTCCAGACTCCACAGATCCATCTCGCGAGGGAAGGTGTTGTAGGGCTCATAGTGCATATAATCGCGGGTGTTGGTTGCCGTATCCACCGAGAGCGGGCTGCTGCCTCGGGTGTCTCCCTGTGGCAGGCTTTGTGGCTTGATTCCGGGCGGTGTGGCCATAGGAATGACCGGTCCAGTTCGGGAGCGAGCCAGCGCGGGAACCTCCCATACGGTGGCAAACAGACTCCATCCCAGCAGAGCGAGTATCAGGCTGCGCTGGCATGCGTGGGTCAGGTATTCTGCCGAGGTCTGTTTCATACTCACTATTGTCCCATAGGGAAGCGATTTTGGGCGTTGGGGTCGGATTGAGTGTTTGCCCGCGTCGGTTTGTTGGCCGGATCCGGGTTCCTGGGTGTTCGCGATTTGATGAAGGGATGTAACAAATTATCCTGATTCAATCAATTTTATATTTTAAAAATACTTTAAGTATATATGAAAGCAATCTGATGGATGGGATTTTTCACCGTTGATGCTTTCCACCCGGTTGTTCCGGCTCACGTCTTTCATTCAGGCAAATAACCAGAAGGAAGTTGCTTTATGGCTATTCCATCGCCCGCATTTTTTGCCATTCCCAACAGCCCGGGTAACGCTGCACTGCTGGCGTCGAACGATCCGGGGCAGGTGTTTACCTTCAAGGGAAATGATTTTTTAAGCCCGAATTCGACTTTGAAAAATATTAATAGCTTTGGTAAATCCATCAACGCCGGTGGTACCGATGTTTTCGGAAAAAATCCCTCCAGTCGGGATATTTTGAAGGTGACGGCCAATACGGCGCAAAGTATTTTCAGTTCTACGTTTGGACTGCCCGCAAATGCTCAAACTGCCACCGCATCCGGTTCAGCCAATGGCCTGGGAACTGGCTTGCTGTTGACCAATAATGGGGTCAGTCTGGTGACTCAAAGCCCCTCACCTGCCTTGCTGAGTGATTTGGCCAATTTTAACCCGAACATCTGGCAAAATCCCAGCGCCACCAATGTGAACTTTGGCATTATGGACGCCACGAATAAACTCTTTGGCGGTTCCGGCCTGTTTCCCGCTTCAGTCAGTACCGGTAGCACCCTGTTTCCGTTTTTTACCCCGCAGCCGCCGCCGTTCAGTCAGCTCAATATCCCCATTAACGGCACCCATGTGAGCTCGCTGGATCAGGCCCAACTCTTTCCTGTCTCGGCGGAAACCGGTTCTCCTTTTTTTAGCACGAACGTTACGCCGTTGACGACGGGGGCCAATGGCTCTACCAATGCGAATGCGGTGACCCAGCTGTTTAATCTTTTTGGCGCCTTAATGCTTGCCTTGCAAGGGGGCAGCACAACCGCTAAGGCCTGATCCGGCTTTATATTTTCAGTTAAATTCCAGATTCACGGAGAGACAGTTACACCCCCATCCATCCCTGATTCCTTCCCCTCCCATACCTACTCACCCTTTTTTAAGATGAGATACGGCGGTTTGCAAAAACCGCCTTTTTTTTTGTTTTATTACTTTTTTTCCTGCTTGACCTAGAATGGAGCCATGTTCACACGGATGTCCAGCAGTTCAATGCCAGATTCAGCGCAAAGTTTGTCGAGTACTCAGACGCTCTCGGTTTCCAACGGGAGCCCTTCGGGCAAACCTCGGAAGGGCCTGAATACCACTGCGATTCTGGAGGCCGCGCAAGAAGGGAAGTCTCTTTCAGCTGTGGAGGCCTTGCATTTGCTGGGTCTCATGCGGGATGAAGAATTGGCCGCCTTGCGAGAGGCTGCCGATGCTGTGCGGTCTCGACAGGTGGGCGATGTGGTGTCCTACGGACATGCCTGCTCGATTTATTTCACCAATTTTTGTGAAATGGCGCCCGCGCTTTATCCTTATCCCCGGTTGCCGGGCGATGCCGGTGGCTTTGTCCTTTCGATTGATGACATCGATGCCATCTTAGAGCGGGCGCTTTCGCAAGGCATAACCCAGCTGGCACTGAGTGGGGGTGGGTTCTGGTCAGCCCTCAGTATTCCCGGCCTGGAAGCCCCCACGGCGCTGAAAGCTTATGCGCGGGTGTTGTCTTATGTGCGTGGGGTTGCCCCAGCGCTTGAATTGAACGGCTTTTCTCCCGATGAAATCGAGTTTCTGTCGATTGTCAGTGATCGTTCGGTCAGCTATGTCCTTGAATTATTTCAGGATCTGGGCTTGCGGCAGTTGGGTGCGGCCGGGATTGAAATTCTGGATGACCGGTTACGGTATCAGATCTCACCCAAGAAAGCCACGGTTCAACGCTGGTTTGAAATTGTTTCTGTTGCCAGAAAACTGAATTTACCCGTACTGGCCAAGCTGGAGGCTGGCCCTTTGGAAACTGCCCTGCAACGGGCGGCTCATCTGGATCGCCTGAGAAATTTTCTGCAAGCCAACCGGGAAGAGTCCCCGTGGCGTTTTGAGTCCCTGGTTCCGCAACACTGGACCCATCGACCCGATAAACTCACACATCCAAAATCCCCACGCCCCTTGGTCGCTTCCGTCGATCGGCTGAAGCTGACCGCTGTCTCACGCCTGTTTTTGGGGGAATTGTTACCCCAGCAACAAGTCTGCTGGATGCCCGGGGGATCACATGAAGCGCAGGAGGCCCTGCAATGGGGCGCTAATTCCCTGGGTGCAACCAATGCACTGGACTATCTGAATTTTCTGGCGGCAGGCAAGCAAGGGGTGCAGGAGTTTCAGGCTTCTGATTTTCATACCCTGATTGCGGAAACGGGTCGTCAACCAGTCTTTTTGGGAGAGCCGGTACCTGTCTCACCCGCCTTGGGCCATTAAATTAGCCTTTGACATTCCGGGTGAAATGCCAATAATAGATAAACCACCCTGGAGGGGTAGATTTCCTCATGCAGGGTGTGTTGATTGAAGGTGGTGTATTCTGCTTTATGGTTGGGGTAGTCACCTTCAGCATGATCAATCTCACTCACGACTCATCAAACTGCTTACGGGTCAGTGAATCGTTGTTTATCAAAAAGGGAAAAGCCGCGCATGTCCAATCGTACCTCGATTAAAGCCGCCCAGTTTTCGGAGTCTGTCATTCGGCAGATGAGCCAGATGGCCCGAAAATACAATGCCATCAATCTGGCGCAAGGCTTCCCGGATTTCCCGTGTCCGGTGGCGTTGAAGGATGCCGCTTCCAAGGCCATTTACGATGACATCAACCAGTACGCCGTCACCTGGGGTGATCCCGAATTTCGTCGGGCCATTGCGGAAAAAGAAGGTCCCTATCTGGGCATTACCATCAATCCCGACACGCAGGTGACTGTGACCTGCGGGGCCACCGAGGCCATGGCTGCCGTGATGCTGGCCACCATTAATCCCGGTGATGAAGTGATTGTGTTTGAGCCGTATTACGAAAATTATGGCCCGGACGCCATTATTGCGGGCGCTGTGCCGCGTTACGTGACATTGCACCCCCCGGAATGGCGCTTTGATGAGGCTGAACTGGCCGCTGCTTTCAATGAGAAAACCCGCGCCATTATTATCAACACGCCTCACAACCCCACCGGCAAGGTGTTTAGTCGTGAAGAACTGGAAGTCATTGCTAAATTATGCCAGAAGTGGAATGTACTGGCCTTCACCGATGAAATTTACGAGCACATTCTCTACGACAACAATCAGCACGTGGGGATGGCCGCCTTGCCGGGTATGGAAAACCTGACCGTGACCATTAACGGTTTGTCCAAAACCTACAGCGTGACCGGCTGGCGGGTCGGGATTGTGATCGCTCCCGAAGACATTACCAACGCGGTGCGTAAAATGCATGACTTCCTGACGGTGGGTGCCGCCGCGCCCCTGCAACGTGCCGGGATTGCCGCCATGCAGTTGCCACAATGTTACTACGATGATCTGGCGACCCTCTATAATCAGAAGCGCGAGATCATGCTGGGCATTCTGGACGAGGCCGGCATTAAATACTTTCGTCCGCAGGGCGCTTATTACGCCTTTACCGATATTTCCAACTTTGGTTATCAGACCGATGTTGAATTTACCCACTTTCTGGTGCGGGATATTGGTGTGGCCGTGGTGCCGGGTTCCAGCTTTTTCAGTCGCCCGGAACTGGGTCGCAAGTTTGTGCGCTTCTGCTTCAGCAAACAGCCGGAAACCCTGGAGGCGGCGCGCTTACGTCTGCAAAAACTGAAAGACGTGGTGCGTCTGGGCGTTTAGTACCTAGATATTGAGCTCACGATCCTGCCAGTTCACTGGTAGGATCGTTTGTTATGAAGGGCTTAGGCTTAATGGAAGGCCTCGAAGTCGTCTGCGTCTGCCGCCGCATACGCGTTCATTGTGGCTTTGAATTCTGCCGGGGTGGAATTTTCCGGGTTGGCTTTAGCGCTGGATTTGGCGCGTGCTTTTTCGCTTTTTTTGGAACGTGCGACTCCGCTGGCCTGACCGCCTTTGCGGCCTGCAGCGCGGGCTTCTTCCGAGGTGAACTGGTGAGCCGTGCCTTTCTGGTGCGCCGCTTTTCCGCCTTTGCTGGCGATTTCCCGTTGCTTGTCGGGGGACATGGATGCAAACCCCCTGGAACTATTCCCCATAGATGATTCCTCCGCAAGATGTGAGTCAATGGACCATTGCAACCCTGCCTGATGTTCGGGTTGAATGCCAAGCCGTGGCTCATCATCGATGATGATTATGAGTCGGACCCCCTGAGCATCGATGAAGAACGGTTTCATCATTACGCAGGCGCTGGTGCCATCCAATTAGTGCACTGGGTATGATTGCGCGGCCAATGCGGTGATTGACAGGCTCAAGCTCTCTCGAAAAGCATGATTGTGGTTGACTTCATTTTTTGGTAGTCCGGCACTCGGAGGGTGACCTTTGTCCAGACTATCGATCTTGCTGTGCCTGTAAAAATTTCTTCATGGACGTTGGACCAATTGACGAGCCAAGGGCCACACCGTGTATGATGAAATCAGATTTGTAGGATGTATACGGTTTTAGCCATTCCGGCTGACCAAAAATGCGGGGGAAGAGAAAGCGTCATGCCAGTAAATCGCAATTCGGAGTTTGTCCGCGTAGCCCGTTGGGTTGGGTTCGGTCAGTGTCGTCGATTCCCTGCTCTGATGCTTGGCCTTGTCTTGCTTTTGTCGGCACCCGTGGGTTGGGCCGAGCAGGTGCTCCACAGCCTGAAAAGTCCGTTGCAAGTGCAGTTGCAAACGTCTGTGAATGGCGCTACGGCATCCGTGGGGCAACCGTTTCAGGCGAGTCTGGCGGCGTCGGTTCGCTATCATCAATGGACCTTGCCTGCGGGCACGCAATTTGCAGGACACATTGCCAGGGTGGTTCATTCCAGACACTTTGGGCGTCCGGGGGCTGTGTTGCTCCAGACTGATAACGCTGTGTTGCCCGGTGGGGACGTGTTTAAGTTTGATGCCGCTCACTATACACCGCGTCGCAATGTCTTGCGGGATGTTGATGCCGAAACCTTTCCACAGTCGGTGGTGCATCAGTCGGCGTATTCTGTTGCTTCTGCCGGGGTGACGGTGCCTTTGTACTATGCTGCAGGGGTTTCGGCGGGGCCTGCCCTAGTAATTGGGCAAGGCGTGCGCATTTTGGCTGGCGCGCTGGTGGGGCTGGTTCGCCCGAAGTTTCGTCAGGAGCCAGTGCCTCGACAGTTGGCACTGGGTGGACTGGATGGCTCCGGGATTCCTCGCGTGGTGCATTTTATTGGGACTTATCCGGACCCGAACTATGGGGTGGGTGCTACCGTCAAACTGTATTTACCCCCACAAGGCTTGCAGGATTTGCTGCAAACTGGCAAAAATCCGGCGAGTGCATCCAGCGCCTCTCGATAATTGGGTTTTGATGGGGTGGACCATATTCCGATTTAGATCATCTGGTCAGAGGATCTGGTGTGACATGTGAATTTAGCGCGACTGAAAAACCCGCCTGTTCGGGTGAGATATGGCGGTCAGATCTAGCTGTTTTGTGGAAATCTCTCTATAGTGGATCTAGAGCAAAAGATGGGTCTGTGTCTTGAGGATCGCGGACCAGATGCCGATGCTGCTAAAGGCAAGTCGTTGCCTTTGCGCCTGAGGTCAGTTTTTAGTAGTGAGTGATGAACGCCAAGCGACCGAATCATTGGAATTAGGGCCGCTTTGCACGCATTAAAACAGGAGTGACGATACTCATGAGAACATCCCTTGGTTTAGCGCCGCGTTTTATGGCGGTGGGTTTACTGGCAGCCCTGACGGGTGTCGCATTGATGACTGCGGGGATGACTGCCGGAATGGCCGCCAGTCTGGCCCAACAGTCTCCCGTTGAGGCTGATCAGCCCTTGCAGGTGAAGTTGACCACGACCCTGAACGCAGAAACGGCCCATTATGGGGATCCCTTTACGGGCGTGCTGACTGAGGATTATACCCTGCATGGCAAATCCTTACCGCAGGGAACCGTGTTTAAAGGGCATGTGCAGCGTGCCCGCAAGTCGCTGCCGTTGGGCATGCCCGGCTATGTGGTGCTGGACATCGATGAGGCCCAGCTGCCTTCTGGCGTGATTCATCACTTCGAACAGGGCAAAACGGCCCCTAAAACCAATCGCATTGTGAATCCTTCCGTGAAAAGTCGGGCCGCCATGCTGAAAGATTCCTCTCCCTATACAGCCATCAGCACAGCGACTTCCATTCCCTTGCGATACGCTGCCGGGTTTAACTCCTGGACCATCGTGCCCATTGCTCTGGGTAGCCGGATTGCGTTGGGTGTGGCCATGCATCTGAAAAATCACCACCAGCAGGCCTTGGCCCAGAGTAGCGCAAAGCACAGTGCCACTTCCCTCATTGTGAATTCGCCGGTGACGCAGGGTATCGTGGATGGTTCCGGCCTGAATGCGGCTTACTACTTCCTGTCTACAGCACCTGAGCCGGTGTTGACGGAAGGAACTGTACTGCCCCTGCACTTTAAAACTCAGGATTTAAACAGTCTGTTGAGTGCCGCCGATACGGCACCGGCGCAAGCCCAGCCTACCGCGTCCACTCGGGCACAAGAGCCGGTTACTGAGCCTAAAGCGCAAAGCACGGTGGTGCCGGTGTCCGGGCAGCAGCAACAGCAGGCTACCCTGAATGCTACCACCGGGCAAATGACGGTTCCGGGCAACCAGCACTAAGGTTTATGGCCTGCTTTTAACGGTTCCTGACTATTCAGGCCAGTGTTCTGACCAACACCCCCACCCTTCGGGTTGGGGGTGTTGGTTTTTGCGTTGGATGCGGGCCGCGTGCTGGCGATGAAACGGCGCTGGATTTGGCATTGACCCGCTTCTGAAATGTGGTTAAATTGGCTGAAGGCGTTTGATGCAAAGGGGTACAGGCCATGGCGGTAATCATTAGCAGTCAGTCCGACGAATCGTTTTTGCAAACCATCCAGTGTGAGCAGTTGCAGTATCTGGCGGATATTGAACCGGCATTGGGCGGTCAAGGTCAGGCCCCGGCTCCCTTTGACCTGTTGTTTGGTGCCTGGGGCGCGTGTACCAATATGACCCTGCAGGTGTATTGCCGTCGCAAGGGCTGGCCCCTGCATCGGGTGGAAACCACCTTGCAGCATCAGGGGGGTGGAGCGCAATCGGTTGGGCCTAAGAACATTCAGAAAACCATTCGCCTTTGGGGGCCGTTGAACCCGGCGCAAGTGACGCATCTGGGGCGAGTGGCTGAAAAATGTCCGGTGCATCTGTTCCTGATGAGACAAGCCCCGGCTCAATTTTTAACAACCGCCATTGAACGGGTGGCTGAGCATTAAGCTTGGATCAGCGGTGAGCAATGTATTTTTCTGATACACTCAAATCGTTCGTTCAATGGGAGTCTGTCGCATGACCATTACATTATCGCCCAATCCGGTTGAAACCCTGGCTCACGATTTGGTTTCAAAATGCCGTCTGGGTCAATTTGAAGAAGCCAAACACGCGCACTACGCACCGACTATTGTCAGTATTGAAGCCACGGAAATGCCTGGTTTTCCGAGCGAAATTCACGGGCTGGACGCTGTGATCGCGAAAGGCCAGCACTGGGCCGCCAACACCGAAGTTCATCAGATGGCAGTGTCGGACCCTCTGGTTGCGGGTGCTCAGTTTGCTGTGAAATTCACCATGGATGTCACCTGCAAGATGACCAATCAACGCAACGTGATGGAAGAAATTGGCCTGTATCATGTTGAAAACGGAAAGATTGTTCGCGAGCAGTTTTTCTACAATCAATGCCAGGGTTAGATCGCTAAAACAAAATTCAAAATTTCAAAAAGCCTGTCTGCAAAGACAGGCTTTTTGGTGAAAGTAGCGTTGTTTTTTTGAGTTACTGAGGCCCATTCATTGGTACAGCGCCAGCAGACAATGAAGAAAGAAAACCTGAAAACCAGCCTTTCTTTTTGGGGCTGCCTTGTGAGGGGCTCTCGCTGACCCATTGAATGGGTTGTCCCACCATGGCCAGGCGGTGATTTAACCAGGTTAACGCTTCATAAATTGCTTTTTTATTATCCGGCTCAACCGGCATGGTTTGTAAGCCCTGATTGAGCCACTGGAATGCCCGTCGATACTTTTCTTCGGCATTGGCTCGGGCGCCTGCCTTGTCATCCTGTTCGCCGGATTGAATGAGTGCGTATCCCGATAATTTCAGGGCTTCATCCTGACGTTTTCCGGGGACGGCTGCTGCAGCCATGAGGTAGGGAATGGCGTCGCCATACTGATGCAACTGGTATAACGAGGCACCATACCAAAACCGGGTTTCGGGTTCTGCACTATAAAGGAATAACGCATTCCGAAAGGCGTTGGCCGCGTCCTGATAGGCTTGCTTTTCAAACGCTTTGCCACCGGCCACGATGAGATTTGCATACTGTTGATAGCGAACCAGATGAATGCCGGCGGGATTGGTTATGGCTGGGGGGCTGGCATAGAGTCGCTGAATGGTTCGGATGTCCCGGGCTGATAGCTGCGTGGGACGGCCATCTTCGTACCGGTCATTGGGAAAAAGGACATCGCCCGGATTCCGGCTGTGTCCGCCACTTAATCCCAGCGCATGACCAATTTCATGCAGTGCGGTGTGATGAATCTTGTTCGCCAACATGGGCTTGCCATCGGTGTCGTTCAGGGCAATGACAATATCATCCTGAGTCAGGACATCCCGAAGCGACTGGGTCTGACATTCTCCGTTCCGAAGTTCGGCGGACTTGGCTGGATTGCTTTCCGAGTCACTGGCCTTGGGACGATCAATCCATTGAATCACAATATCTGCGTCCTGCGGGTTGGTCACAAACGCAAAATGGACCTGATCCAACAACGCCTGTTGCCATTCGGTAAATGCCTGTTGCACCAGAATGGCATCGTCCGGCTTCCAGTTGGGTGTGGCGATGCCATCGGCAATAAAAATGGTAATGGGCTGTTCCGGATGACTCCAGTGGGTCACTTTGGGACCCACTTCGGCCAGATAATCCGGCCCATTATCAATATGGGCAATTTCATCCAGTATGTCGCGGGTGAGTTTGACCTTTGAATCTGTTGGGCCCAGTTTCTGGGTTTGCAGGGGCAGGGCCTGTTGATAGTCGTTTTGGGCCTGTGCATATTGTCCCTCGTAGATGGCCATCTGGCCCAGGGTCAGCAAAATATTCAGGATGGCATCCGGGTTGTCTGCCTGAAATTCAGGTTGGCTGTAAAGGTTGAGTGCCTGCTTCAGGTAGCGGGAGGCTTCGGTATATTTTTTGAGTTTAAAGGCATTGTGACCGACCAGACTGCTCACGATGGCCAGATTTTTGCGTTGATCCGACTGTGGTTTTTGAGCATAGACTTTTTCAGCCAGGCTTAAGGATATTTTGAGGGGTTTTTCAGCGTCTCGGAATTGTTCGTGATTGTAGCAATTTTGCCCCTGATAGTAATAGGGGATAAAGGCATTGGGGTTGGTGATCTGGGTCGATTTCGCGGCAGAAGTTGTGGTCGTTTTTTTAACCGTCGTTGTCTTCCGGGGGCTGTTGGGTTTGACTGCGGCTTTGCCGGAAGCGGGGCGATGCAGGGTTGCAGGATGGGCGCCTGAATGTGCCGGTATGTTGGCCCAGCCGGATGATTGTCCCAGAATGCTCACGGTCAGGATGAGGGCATTCGTAAAAGCTGCTGAATGACGGCGCATTGAAAACAAGACAGAAAGCTCCTTGGCGTTGCTGTGTAAATAGTTGCGGTGTCAATGAAATATAAAGGGAGTGCATCACAGCGTCAGGTTGACACCTGCCAGCTGGCCATCGGTTAAGGCATGGGGCACGATGAAAATGACCATCCTGCCAGGGTTGTACCGGCAAACAGTCATTGGCCTGAACCCATTTGTTCAACCTCCCACTGAAAGTAGTCCGGTCATGTGTATACAGTAAAATTGAAGCCCATGCAAAGTGATTGGGATGAAATGATTGGAATTCAGCAAATTGGATCAAACTTGCTGAATGCTACCTGAGCGCCTAATGGCTTGCAAACGGATCTAGCGTCTTTTGGGGTGATTGTGCATGAAAGGGGTTGGGTTCGGCAGGATTTAACGCAAGTTAGCACCCTTTTAAATTTAGTGCCTTGACTGGCTGCGCGCTAAAGAATGCGTTGCCCAGGGATTGTAGACAGTTTGCCCTGAAAAGAAGGTCTGGTCCTGAAACGGGTTTGGGTGGGTCAGGGTAGGAGATTGAAACGGCTGGCTGTCTGGTGCTTGCTGTGTTTTTGATTGAGTTGCAGCACTTTTATTGCTGTCATCGTTTCGGTAACCAATGCCTGTCCGATACCCCGAAAATCCGAAGAAGAGGGGAATAAAGGGTTCCACAATTTCCAGCCCGGCCAGGGCCATGGCCGTAGGCACGTCATCCAGATGCAAAATAACATCCCAAAATTCAATTTTCCGCTTTCCCTGATTGGGATCGTCGGCAACGGGTTGGGGGGCTTTCCCCTGAATTTTGTCGCAGAGGGGGTTAATCACTTTGCGACCTAACTGGTTGGCAATGGCGCCCCCGCCGAAAATGCCCAGCGACAGTCCAGCGCCAATGCCGCCGGTTTTCAGGAGCTTGCCTGTACCCCCCATTTTGGCCAGACGCTCGGCAATGGGTTTATGCGACATCCCCAGAATGGCCGCGGACGCGCCCACTGCGCAGAGGGCAATATTGGCGATAAACTGAAACACGCCCTCTTTCACCATGTTGGTGGTGGCATCCGGGTCGTGGTTGCCGTTGACCTTGTTGGCCAAAACCCCTCCGAACAGGCCGCTCAGCACTGAAGCCCCGCCCACTGTGAAAAAGTTGGCCATCTTGCGGACTTCGCCTTCTTCAATGCCGTTGGCCGGATCGCCGTGTTGGGTTAATTTGTGCCACAGTTCCTTGGTGAAACCGGGAAAGTCTTTTTCCCCTTCAAAAATGGCCGCCAGATGCTTTTTCGCATCAGGGTGTTCCCCCTCGGTAATGCGGTGAATGATGTTTTTGTAATCGTTGACCTTTAACCGGGTTTTACCTGCCAGCTGGTCCAGTTCACTGGCGAGCGTTGCATAAGACTTGGGCGCATTTGTCACGCCTGCCAGCACGTCTTTGGTTTCCTGAATAAAAAATTTCACAGCCCCTTCGGCTTCTTGGGTGGTGGGGAGTGGCATCCATTTATGGGTGGCCAGCGCGGTGCCCAGCAAGGTGCTACCCAACACCAGCGCATCCCGTTTGAGGATGGCTGGTCGATCCTGCGGCTGTGCCTTGTAGGCATCTGCCGCCGTGATGGCGCCAACGCACCCGACACTGCCCAGACTGAGCGCGTACTTGCCGACTTTCCGGAT
Organism: Vampirovibrio chlorellavorus; assembly: GCA_903866275.1. Taxonomy (GTDB): domain Bacteria; phylum Cyanobacteriota; class Vampirovibrionia; order Vampirovibrionales; family Vampirovibrionaceae; genus Vampirovibrio; species Vampirovibrio chlorellavorus_D. The sequence continues at coordinate 49,969 of CAIPMU010000009.1, forward strand.
GACATCGGGTTGTTCCAGAAAGTGACCATAAGTGCGAACGGTGTTGGTGAGTGACATAAGTACCTCTTTCGGATGGGCATCCGGGGCTGGGAAGGAAACAAGGGGCTGATGACGAGTTAGAAGTGAGTGGGCTCATTTCAGAAAGCCGGGAACTTTCAATTGAGAACCTGTCTCAACTGGAATATTTAATGATAATAATTCTCATTTGTAAACCCCTAATGCGACTGATTCTCAAAACAGATGGTCGCTGGGTGGGCTCATTTCAAATGGGCCGGTTGCGCCGGGTGCTGGCAAGATTTATGGAGGGAGACCTTGCGCGGGCATTGCGTTTTGGGTTAGGGTGAACGCTATCATCGGGGTCGTGGCCTTGGGGTTGATGTCTGTGAATGGCAAGGATGATGACGATTTGAGCATCGTTATACTGGATAACTTTGATTCCTTTACCTATAACCTGTTCCAGATGGTGCAGGCGCAAACAGACTTGCCCGTGAAGGTCTATCGCAATAACGCCCTGAGCTGGGAGGCCTTGCTCGCCCTGCGGCCCGAACGGGTGATTCTCTCTCCGGGGCCGGGGCACCCGGCCAAGCCTGTGGATTTTGGTTTGTGCCAGCAGGTGTTGCAGCAGCACGAGGCTCTGAATTGTCCCATTCTGGGGGTTTGTCTGGGGCATCAGGGGATGGCCCATTATTTTGGCGGTCAGGTGATTCCTGCCCCAGCCATTGTGCACGGCAAGACTTCTCCGGTTCGCATTGTTCGGGAATCACCCTTACTGGCGGGTTTGCCTAACCCGTTTACGGTCATGCGCTACCACTCATGGATGGTGGATCCGGCCTCACTGCCCCCGGAGTTTGAAGTGACGGCAACGCTGGATGTACCCAAAGATACTGAAGATGCTTCAGTGCCGATGATTATGGCCATGCAGCATCGAGCTAAGCCGCTCTATGGCGTACAGTTTCATCCGGAATCTGTGGGTACACCCGAGGGGGCGAGGTTATTAGCCAATTTTCTCGCGCTTCCTTCCTGCGAACACACCTGAAAGTATAAATTTTAAAGTTTTAGAATAACTGGCCGATAATAGAGTTATAGTTTACCTTGACTGGAGGTTCGGTTTAATGTATCTTACCCCCCCCCC
>CAIPMU010000010.1 GCA_903866275.1 Vampirovibrio chlorellavorus
AGCGAGGACGCCCATTCATGTTGACTGGCGGTAAATAATCGCGAATCGCTTCCCATTGCTTATCGCTGAGCTCGATATACATTGCGCCATCCCTCCAACTTGATTGGATCAATGACGTTCAACTTTTGCAAAGGGTCCTAAATATAATTCGTGTTTTTGTCTAATTTGGGCAATACATTTTGTTTGCCCCTCCCCCCTCCAACTTCACAAGCTGGCGGGGCTGAGGCATAATAAGGGCACATCACCGAAGTCGCCCAGAAGGAACTGATATGAGCAGCAGCCCATTTTTCTCCAGTCATGCCGATCGGCCCGCGCCCAACGCCTCCCTGAAGCCCTTGACCTACACCGTCGATGAAGCCACAAATTCGGCGTTCGTGGGCGGTTGCAGCCTCGTGGAACTGGCGCGTACGCACGGTACGCCGTTGTTTGTGCTGGATGAAAACACGCTGCGCGCTGCCGCCAAAGCCTACAAGGAAACCCTCAAAGCCGCTTACCCAGCCGCCACGCTGCCGCTGTACGCGTGTAAGGCCAACATGAACATGGGCCTGGTCAAGCTGATGGAGCAAGAAGGCATGGGGCTGGACGTGGTCTCCGGTGGGGAAATTTACACGGCGGCCCAAGCGGGCTTCCCCATGGAGCGCGTGTTGTTTAACGGCAACAACAAAACCGCTCAGGAAATCGAAATGGCCCTGCATCATGGCGTGGGTCGCATTTCCGCCGATAACTTCCATGATCTGGCCTTGATCGACCAGATTGCCCGCATCAAGGGCAAAAAAGCCAACGTCCTGCTGCGCGTGACCCCCGGCATCGAATGCCACACGCACGACTACATTAAAACTGGTCATACCGACAGCAAATTCGGCTTCGACCTCAGTCAGCTTTCCCCCGCCGTCGAGCAAATCCTCAACGAGTACGCCGAAACCATTTCACTCAAGGGGCTGCATGCCCATATTGGTTCGCAAATTTTTGAAACCAAACCTTACGAGGACTTGGTGGAAATCATGATGAACATCTATTACAACATCCGCGAATCTTACGACGGGCTGGTGCTGGAAGATTTGGATCTGGGTGGCGGTCTGGGCGTGATTTATACCGGTCAGGACGACCCCCCAGCCGTGCCCGATGCCGTGCAACGCATTGCCGAAAAGCTGGCTTACTACGCCAAACGCTTGAACTACCCCTTGCCTCGCCTGTTGATGGAGCCGGGACGCAGTATGGTGGCCACCGCCGGGCTGACCCTCTACACCGTGGGCAGCATGAAGGATGTCCCCGGCTTGCGCAAGTACGTGGCCGTGGATGGCGGCATGGGCGATAACATCCGCCCCGCCCTCTATCAGGCGCAATATACCGCCCTCATTGCCAATAAAGTGCTGGCCCCCGTGGAAGAAACCGTGACCCTGGTGGGTAAATACTGCGAAAGCGGCGATGTACTGATTAAAAACCTGCCCGTTCCTCGTCTGGAGGAAGGCGATGTGGTGGCTGTGTTTGGTACCGGCGCTTATAACTATGCGATGGCCTCCAATTACAATCGCTTCCCCCGCCCCGCTATGGTCTTGGTGGAAAAGGGCAAGTCTCATGTGCTGGTGCAGCGGGAAACTTACGATACGATCATTCAGCAGGATTTAATTCCCGCCCACTTGCGTAAAATCGCTGAACCTGCGGTTGCATCGCCTGTTTAGCCCGCTGGCTTAAGCATCCCTGCTGTCTTTGTTCCAAATTAATTATCTTGACCGATGGCGAGGTTGCGCGTTGTGGGTTAGAATGAATGTGAGCAGTTCTTTTGATAGTAAAATCGCCGCTGGAGATAGTCATAGGCTGACTTGGGAATGAAGGTTTCACTTTACGCCGAGTCAGATGTTAAAAACCTCTGCCAGCCTTCGCGGTTTTTGGGATTGAAGGACGGGAAAACTACTACCGGATTAGACTCCAGGCATGGTCGCCCTCAGGTTTGATAGGCCAGGGCATTAACCCAAGGTGTAAGAAGAATGGATTGGATCCTTCAGCAATGGCAGGAATGGGCAACGCGGCGTTCCGCAGATGTTCTGCTGCTGAAGAACGTGCTTCAGGTGATCATCCTGACCGGCTGTATTTATATCGTTTACGTGCGTTATATTCGCCGCAGCCATGCCGAGCAGATGCTCAAGGGCTTGCTCGTGGTCTTGCTCATGTTTGTGGGCCTGTGGTGGATGGCCTTCGTGCTGCAACTGCCCATGCTGGAGCATATTTTTGCCGCCAGCATCCAAATTCTCTTTATCGGCCTGATCGTGATTTTCCAGCCGGAACTGCGCCGCATGTTGCTCTTTTTGGGGCAAGGCGAGTTGTTTGGTACCCAGCCCGGCGCGCAATCCCCCGAAGAACAAAAGGCCGAGTACCTGATTCAGGAGTTGACTGAGACTGTTCATTTTTTAAGCAAGTCCAAGCGGGGCGCTTTGATTGTGCTGGAATCCCCCTCCAGTCACGGCGGCGATTATCTGGAAATGGGTACCTTGCTGGATTCCAAGCTAAGTACCGAGTTGATGTTGACGATTTTTCATCACAATACGCCCTTGCATGATGGGGCCGTGGTCATCGGGCCGGATAACCGCGTGGTGGCAGCCGGTGTGCTGCTCCCCCTGACTGAAGACCCCAAGTTGAGCTGGCAGTACGGAACACGTCACCGGGCGGCCATTGGCCTGACCGAAATCTCAGACAGTCGTTGTCTGGTGGTTTCCGAGGAAACGGGCACGATTTCTCTGGTGGAAGACGGCAAGCTGGAAAAGCTGGCCAACGCCGAAGAGTTGCGCAAAGCGCTGGCGCGACGGTATGCCGTCAATATGGAGCCTGAACCTTCTCGCTCCGTGCCTCTGGGTGACCGTCTGACGGGTCTTTTTTCCGGCGAGGCCCCAATCAATCCATTACAGAAAATCTTTCCCGGCAAGCAGGGCAAAGATCGTGGTCAGTAGTCCGCTTATTTTTCAGGCGAGCCTAGAAAAAACGGTTGTTATTGCCGGGGAGGACAGGGACGGGTCTGGCTAAAGGTAGTGGGGCCGGGTTGCCAGCAGGCATTATGCCGCCAAGGCTGGGCTTGGGTAATGCGGGTGCAGTTGGAAACGTCGGCCTGAGCATGGCTTGCTTGCGGCATTCCATGTTTTTGCGCGTGAGGTAGAAGTTAAACAGGTTGATCCCAATTCCAATCAGGGCGATGGTGTTGAGCAAGCCAACGGCTGTGGCGACGTTCCGGTACATCAACAGTTTTTTATAGAACGCTTCGGTGGCATGGTAGGCGGCATCACTGGTTTGAACGCCTGTTTTTTTCAGATGATGTAAGGCGTGTTCTTTCTGGTTATGCACTTGGTCACTGGTCGGAATATTTACGCTGTACAACGGGTTCCATGCTTTAAGCTTGCCGAGCAGCCCTTTCTCATTGGCGAGCTCCGTATTTTTCTGGTACAAGGCCTGTCCTATGCTGGGGTCATATTTTTTCGTGATGCCCCACAGTAAGCCTCGTTGCAGCAGGGGGGTGGCAAAGAACCAGAACGCAAAGCCCATCGAGTCCCGCAGGGCGTTTTCGCGCAGTTCGTTCCAGCTCTTGAGCGGGCTATCCTTGCGGCGTTCATTGGCGGCAATCAATCGCCAGCCAATACACATGGCATACACTACCTTGATCTGATTGACGAAGGAGGTGCCCATTTCCCGGAAGTCCAGTTGGTTTAAAAGCTTTTGATAGCTGGAGGTGCCTGAGAATTTAACCGGCGGGGCGGTCGCGATGTGCTTCCGGCCTAACGTGTCGGGTTTTGATGGTGCTGTGATCGCTGGGGAGCTTACCCAGTGGGGCTTCATCGCATCCAGTGGAGAGGCGTTTATCATGCAATGATGCCTCCCTGACTGTTGCGGAACTGGGGATAGTTGGGGAAGCTCCCAAAGTTGCGATATGGACCCGATGCACCGGTGGTATTGTCGGGAGGATGGGGGTGCATTAATCCCGCAGCCTTTAGGGCGCCATCCACTGGCGGCATGCCTTCACCGGGAAAGAATACCTTACCGCCATGCTTTTGCATGGTCAGGTGATTGTTGTAAAAGGTGAGTGCACCTGCTGCACCGACACTAAAAACCAAGGGTATCCAGGTGAAAGCGCCTTTGGATTTCATGGCCGCAGTGACTAAACCGTCCTCCGCCTTGGGGAGCATCTTGTTCCAGAATCCATTGTGGCTCGGCGCAAACAGCAGGGTGTCAATTTTCTTTTTCAGGCTCGCTGGATTGGGTGTGCCTGCTTCCTGGAGGGCTTGATGGGCGGCATATTCGGTCCGATCTACAAATTGCTCCAGGAAGAATTTGAGTTCTTTAAGCAGGTTGCTCCGGTTGCTGGACAGTTGAATGGGTGGCTGGTCTAGGTGTGTGAAGGTGTGTTTTAACTCTACAGTACTGGTCAGGCCGTGTAGCAAAGCCTCCCGATCAACGGCCTGACTGAAGTCCTTGGCCCCTTCGCGGAGGTGATTCAGGCTCAGGGTCAGACGTTGCTTAATAAAAGTCTTGGCATCAAACCCGTGTTTGTTTACTATTTCATTGCGGATAGCAGCCTTGGAACGAGCGTTGGGGTTGTGTTGTTCGGCCTGAAACCGTTCTTCAATCAGGTCGGTCAATCCATGATTGCGGGCAAAGCTTTCCTGCAGGCTTGCGGTCCGTTCCTGGGCCATCCGATCAAAGGGAACCGTACCCTTGATGCCGGTATTGCCTGCCGCTTTGGGCTGGAAGAAGATTTTCAGGTTGTTGGAACTCGCCTCATTTTTGGCGTCCTGGGAGAGTTTGCCCCAACCTGCCTCCAGAAATAGGGATTTGAAATCTTGGCGCAGTTTTTCATAGTCCAATTGCTTTTCAGGGGGCCAAGATCCACCTTGGGGTGGCTTCATGGCGTCGAGTAAATGCTGACATCGCTCCAGATCAATTTTTGAAGCATCGGCGACAGAGGCTTGCATCTGTTGCAGCATCTTTTTTTGTACTGCAGGATCTTCAAGCTGTTCCAGATTGGTGAGCCTGCTTTCGATGCTGAAATGCCGGTCTCCCGACTCTAGTCCGTTCAGGACATGATCGATGAGGCGATTGCGGGCTTCTTGAGGGGTTTCTGACTGGTTTAGTGCTTCCCTGTAAATGTTTCCAAATGCCTCAAGGCTTTGAGCGGGGACCCAGGCGCGTGCAGGCAGGCCCATCGGGTTGTAAAAATTGACGGAATCGCCCAGTGTGCGAGCCGCGGCATAGCCAGTCCAGCCCATTAGCAGTACATTACCAATCAGGCCTGAAAATTCACGCAGGAAAGTTTCCCGTCCGTCATCTTCACCGCGACAGGACAGCGCCAGGATAGAGCGCGGTACGACCATTGAAATCAGGTCGGTCCCAAACAGCTGAAACATGGGGTTGCTGTCCAGTACTTCAACCACTTTGGACACACTTTGACCCACGCCCTGAAATCGGGGAGTGGGTGGCGCAGGCTTGGGTTGAGTGACTGGGTAGTAGGATGAAATGGGCAACGGTGCTACTTTCATTCGATTAAAAAATCAAGTCTAAGCGTATCGTGGCGTGGCTCTTAACCCTTGTATTAAACCGCTCCAAGGGAGGGGGTGTTAGTTTGTTACAAAAGATGAAGCGAGGGCTTTTTATACAGTGCCTTGTAGGGGGTAAACCAAGGTGAACATTGTGTTCGGGTGAGTGTTAATATTTCGTTACAATCTAGCATCAGATCGCTTTGAGTCACCTTGATAGGAGAACCTCGCAGTATTAGATTTTAACAAGGAAATTCAGATTTAAAACGAATGGATCAAGTGGCAGGACATCGAGGCCGTCTGTCTCCTTATAGCCCCATCCCGACCACCCGTCAATCAGGGCGCGTGATTGCTGGTTCTTTTTCCCCTCAGAAATCTGCAGGGGTTCGTTTTGGTGGTTTGCAAAACGCAGCGGCAGGTAGCTGGCAAGGTTTTGTGAACTTCAGTCTGCCTACCTTCGAGAAAATCACGGAAGTCTTTCTGTGGGCTTTTCTGGCTCAGGATGTGGTGGCGATGTGGCTGCCGCGCATTTATGCCTTGCTGACCGAGGGCCGCGCCAAGTATGACCCCAAGACAGATCCCAATGCTAAGGATTTACCCTTTGGCAAACAGGTGAGCAAGTGGGTGGATGGCAACCTGAAAGGTTTAAACTGGGGTAACTTTAAGGAAGGTACCAAGCGGGAGTTTGCCACGGGTCCCGGATTGTTGATGGTGCCTGCCTTTGTGTTTCTGCTGGCCAATAAGCTGGCCAATCCTTCGGTGACGATGCCTTATCCTGCGTTGAAAACGATGGGTGCTGGTCTGGCAGAACATTTGGAAGGGCATTCTCCTGAACACTATAAGACGCAGCTCAAGGACTACATCAGCAGTATTTTTGCTGATCCTGATTTGAAAAATCACTCCTGGAAAGTTGAGGGCAAAGCAGATAGAAAGATTGCCGACTGGGCAAATGACTGGGTAGAGCATTTGTTTAAAGAGTACCCTTCGACTGAGGCAAAAGAAAAGCATTCCAAAAAGTTGACCGATGAATTGAAGACGGCCATTCGTGATTTTAATCGGAAAGATCGCATCCTGCCTTATGAGAAAGAAGGCTCCGGCGTGCGCAGTCTGATGTCTGACAAGAATCCCCTGCACCGCTCCGAATCGACTTGGGTTGCCTATGAGCGCAAGGTGCTGGACGAGTCTTTGGCCAAGGGTGATCAGACGTTGGCCGCACAGAAGTTGCGCCAAATTCCCACCGCTGAAGTGTTGAGCGATCTGGAGCGGATGGCTGGTTTTGCTAGAGCCGTTGGCGAAAAAGCCACGAGTGGTGTGACTCTGGCAGAGTCTGCGCGTTTGAGCACAGAGAAGTTGATCAAGATGAAATTCGGTCTGGCCGTGGGTGCTACCGTGATTACCGCGGCCTACCTCACCAAGCTGGCCTTCTGGGCGCAAAATCATGGGGCCTATCAGGCCACACGTCTGCTGAACGAAAAGGCGCTGAATAATCAGGCCTGTAAACAGCCGAATAAGGCCGCCCGATCTCCCCAGGCCGGTATTGCCCCCATGACGAACGCGCATTGTCTGGTGCCTGCCCAACCTTTAAATCCTGTAAATCCTGCTTTAGCCGGTTCAGCCTACGGGTTGCAACCGGTTTTTTCTGTGGGGGCCTCTCCTGCGACACGTTTCCCGTTGGGGCTGCCTGTGCGACAGTCAGGCTGGGGCACTCATCCCCTGAATGGCAAGCCTGCCGTTTCTAATGTTCAGTTTGGCAAAAATGCAAAGCCTGAGTTGAAAAACGGGGTGTCGCATGTCTGAGTTGAACGTGAATCGTCCTGATGTGATATCCCGTATGGCGACCCGCTTCTTTGAAGCGCCGGCTCGCGTTCAAAACTGCATTACCCGGCGAACCGAAGCGGGTGGTAAAATGCCCAATGCTCTGGTTCGGGGCATGACTGGCTTAACCCGTGACCTGTTTGATTATGACTACCGTGAATTTCCGCGTGTGGCTCTCGGCAAGTTCAGCTTCCCGCTGGCTGCCCCTCCTAAAGGTGCGTTGTTGCTGCTGTTGTATCCTGGTACGGTGATTCCCCGTTTGTATCGCGCCTATCAGCGCGGCAAGGAAAACAACGACTACCGAGAAATGGGTGATGTGCTGCGTCGGGACTTGACTGCGATTACCCTGTTTGTGTTTGCTCTCGGCCCCGTTGTAAAAGCCCTGAGCTGGTGTACCCAGAATCTGAGCGGTGTGAAGCTGCTGGATCCTAGTGGTAATGGTGTTTTGAAGTACTCCCAGTTCAAGAACTACGAAATTGACGGCCCCGGTGCCCTGAAGGCCATTCTGGCCGAAGGCAACGGGCATGCCTTGCGTGCTGCCGTCAATGGCTTGCATGATCGGGGTTTAAGCGCTGTTTCCGGGAAGCATGCTGAAGGATTCGCTCAAGAGATCGAGAAAATTAAGGCCTCTGTCTCTGATTTGGTGAAAGACTTTGATGCTCATAACCCCGGACAACCCAAAACCCTGAAATGGCCCGCTGCTTTGGATGATCGTGCGAAGAACATTCATGAATCTTTTAAGGCCATCGAAGCCAAGCGTGAAGCGGTGTTAAATGTGGCCCGTGCAAGTGGTTCTGGCGAGATGGTGAAAGTGGCCGAAAAAATGAAGGGTGAGTTCACCGGTGTCCTGCAAAATTACGCCAAAGTGCGCCGCTTGCCCGCCGATTTGATCAGTTTTGGCATTATGGTCGGTGCCATTGGCTATTTGCCCATGTGGGTGAACACCGAGTGGAACAAGCGCCAGTTCGAGAAGAAAGTGGCTGCCAAAGCCGCCAGTGAGCTGAAGAAAGTTCATATTACGCCGCCAGCGGCCTTGCAGGCCCCCACGTTTGGCCTGAATCCGGCATTGCAGGCCCCAATGGTTAATCGTCCACAACCGTTTGCCCCGATGCCAATGGCTGTGCCCCCCAGCCCGTTTAACTGGTCCGCCTAACAGAAGAGACGCCTGATTTGGCAGGCTTTGAGCCGATTCAAATCTTTGTTGCTGCTCCCTTGCTGCCCATTGGGCGAAGGAAGCGCGCTTCAGGGCTCGTTTCTATTTGCTTTTACTGGCGATGTGCTGAACGTGGGCAAGGTTGCTGCTGGCTTTCTGGTGATGAGGGTCTAATTCCAGTACTTTTTGGTACATTTTGCCCGCTTTTTTATAATCCTGCTTTTGCTCCAGCGCGACACCCAGGTTGTAAATGCCGTCCACAAAGCCGGGGTCCAGTGACACTGCGGCGCTGAGGTATTGAATGGCCTTGTCCATATCGCCCTGAATGCCGTAGAGGGTCCCCAGGCCAAACGTGGCGTTCAAGTTACGGGGATCCAGGCTGAGGACTTTCTGATAGCTGGCAATGGCCTCTTCGATTTGGCCTTTTTCGTCTTGCACAATGGCCATTTCGTAGTAGCTATTGATGTCTTCAGGATTTAAAGCAATGGCTTTTTGCAAGTGGTCCATCGCCTTAGTGTGATCTTTGGTGCGCGTGAGCGCCTTGCCCAGATTCAGGTGGATTTCGGCGTTGCTTTCATCGTGCTCCAGTGCTTTCTGGTAGAGTTCAATGGCGGTTGCATAATCCTGCTGTTCAAAACAGGCGACCCCTTGGCTACCTAAAGCGGAACCCAATTGGCTGCGAATAGTCTGGATGTAGTCGGGGTCTTTAATGATGTCCTGTTCATCCAGCAGGGTCTGAAAGCATTCAATGGCTTTGGCGAACTGTTCTTGCTCAAAGTAAACTTGGCCCATTTTGCCCAGATAATCTGGACGATGATCGGGGTGATCTTCCATTAAGGCGATGTATTCTGCAATGGCCTCTTCGCTTTGACCGATTTTGCTGCGGTATTCGGCCAGTGTGGCTCGATACGTCTCCGGGTTGGGGGATTGCTCGATCAGTTTTTGCAGAAAGGGAATGGCTTCGGCGTAGCATTCTTCCATTTCAAACAGTTTTACTTTGTATTTGAGGGTTTCTTCATGTCCCGGGCGGATTTGCAGGGCTTGATTCAGTTCCGCGTGGGCTTGCTCCATGTTTTTCTGGAGCTGAAAGACCCGAGCCAGTTCAAAGTGTGCTTCCACCATGTTGGGATTGATGTTCAGCACGTTCGTAAAGGCCAGCATGGCATTGCGGTAATCTTGTTTCTGGAGGAAGACCCGCCCCAGCTTGAAGTGCACGGTAGGTTCGGAACTTTTGATTTTCAAGGCTTCCTGAAAGTGCATCAGGGCATTGTCATAGTCGGACTTGATCATGTAGGCATTGCCCTGATTGATATGTTCCAGAAAGCCGGCGTTGGTATCGGGTTGAGGCGTAGTGACCGGCACCTGGACGGGCTGGTTCATCTTATCCTGCAACGCTTTGGTGAACACCATCAGCAAGGCAAACACAACGGCTCCGCCCATAATGGCGAAGACAATGGTGCTCGGCTGTGAGAAATCAAACAAGGGTTTGCTGTCCTGTTGGTTTACTTTTACACGCCCTGCTCTCATTATAGGGTACACGTGTTAATCAGGGCTTCAATCAAAGCAATGACTTTCCCGCCTGTCGAACCCCACACCGCCAATTCCCAGAAATGGCCTGCCCGGATCCTGATTGTCCGGTTAAGTGCTCATGGGGACGTGATCCATACCCTACCCTTGCTGGCTGCTTTGAAACAACACGCCCCTCATACCCGAATTGGCTGGCTGGTCGAGGCTTCGGCGTTACCGCTGCTGGCTGGGCATCCTGAGATTGATCACTTGCATGTGTCCCATCGAAAGGACTGGTTAAAACGGGCCCGAAATCCCCTGAACTGGCCTGCGGTCTGGGAGGAAGTGGCCGCTCTGCTTCAAGAGCTTCGTCAGGCCGATTATCAGGTGAGCCTGGATGTTCAGGGCTTACTGAAAAGTGCGCTTTGGCCCTTTTGGGTTAAAATTCCCCGACGATTCGGATTTCGGCAAACCCGCGAGTTTGCCGATTGGCTTTACACCGATAAGCTGCCATATCATGATTTTAAAAATCCTAAAATGCCGGTGATAGAGCGGTTTCTGGATTTTGCACGGGTGCTGGGGGCTTCAGTGGATGAACCATCGTTCACTGTGCCGCCAGTTTCAGAGGGCTCGCGGCAAAAAGTGGCTGCGTTGCTCTCTGATACCAATACGACATGGCCGTTGGTGGTGCTGGCGCCCTTTACCCGATGGGAGAGCAAGCATTGGCGCCCGGATTACTGGGTAGAAATCCTGTCTGAGTTATTGAATCAGCCGGTGCGGGTGGCGATATTGGGTGCCCCTTCCGATCGGCAGGCCACAGAGGCGATGTTGGCGCAGTTGCCCCATGCCGTGGCAGGACATCAGGTGATGAACTGGGTGGGCCAGACGGATTGGCCGGATCTATATGCCCTGTTTGAGCAAACCCGTTTGCTGATTGGGCTGGATAGTGCGCCCTTGCATATTGCCAACGCGGTGGGGGTACCGGAAATCATCGGGCTGTATGGGCCTACGGCGGTTGGTCGCACAGGTCCGATTGGCAGGCAGCATTCGGCACTTAGTACCGCCTTGTCTTGTCAGCCCTGCCATGAGCGCCACTGCCCTCTGAAAACCCAGGCTTGCATGCAGCAACTCACCCCGGTGGTGGTGCTGGCGATGGTGCGCCAGCATCTGCTAAAACCGGATGTGAGTAAACCTGTCCAAAAAGGAAACCTGCGTGTGGTTCGGCCCGATGCAGGGCGGGCTTGAGCATGCGGCTTCTGGTCATTCGTTTTGGCGCGTTGGGCGATTTATTGCATCTTTCTCCCTCTATTGCTGCATTGCAAGCCCACGGTCAACACATTGAAGTGCATTTGTTGACCAGTCCTCTGTACCAGTCGCTGGCGGCCTTGTTGCCGGGGGTTCACACGGTCTGGACCTGGGATAAAAAAACGGGCTGGAAAGGCTTGTTTCAGTTGGCCGCTGAGTTACGACGGGTGCAGTTTGATGCTGTGGTTAATCTGCACCCATCGCTCAAGAGTTTTTTGCTTACACGCTTGTTGGGTAGTGGTTGGGGCTCCGCGAAGCAGGCAGTGTATCGCAAGCAGAAGTTTCGCGTCAAAGGTCAGGCACAGCGTGTTTTGCCTCGGCTGCATGCGGTGAGCGATTTTTATCAACCGTTTCGGCAGGTCTTGCACTTGCCGCAGGCTGACTGTTTGAGTCCGGCTTTGTCGTTGCCAGCGTCGGCGCAGGAGGCTTTGCCCGTGAAACCCTCCGGTCAGCATTGGGTGGGTTTAATTCCTGGTGTGGGGGCCAAGCGTTCCAATCGCGCCTGGGAGCCTCAAGGGTATGTGCATCTGATTCAGGCGCTGTTGCCGCGGGACAATTTGCGTATCCTGCTGATTGGTGGACCCGATGAGCAGCTGCTAGCGGAACAAATACTGGCTGGTTTGGCTGAGGGTGGGCATGCCCAGCCTTCGGACAGTGTTCAGAATCTTTGCGGCGCTTACGATATTTTGGGTACGGCTGCCTGTCTGGCCCAATGTGATGTGGTGGTCGGCGGGGATACCGGTCCGCTGCATTTGGCTGCCGCTGTCCGCGTGCCCATTGTGGCAATTTATGGCCCTACGGCGTTGTCACGTACGGGGCCGGTGGGCGAACAGCCCATTCAGACCCTGACGCCGCCTGAAGAATTAACGTGCTGGCCGTGTGAGTTGGCGGAATGCCCTTATTCCGGTGCATCCCATCTGGCCTGCATGCGGCAAATCCCGGTGGATGCTGTATTGGATCGGGTACGGGTTCAGCTGGGTTTGGATTAAGCTTTGGGCGGCTCTTTGGGGGTGCGCGATTTTTTGTTCATCAATAGGTGAATAAAAACGTCCTGATGATAAAACATCAGGACGTTTTTTAAAAAATTGGGATTTGTGTGAATGGCCTAGGCGCTTTTTGCGACGCGCAAAGCCAGTCTGGACTTGTAGCGGGCAGCGGTGTTCTTGTGCACAATGCCTTTCAATACGGCGCTGTCCAGCAAACTGTAAGCTTGCTTCAGGCATTCCACCTGAGTAGCGTTGTCAGTGCTGTTCAATACTTTTTTAATGGCGGTCCGCACAGCGGATTTCACGGCCATATTGCGCTGACGGTTACGCTCAGTCACATCGACCCGTTTTTTAGCTGATTTAATTCTTGGCAAGATGTAATACCTTCTTGGATTTCAGGGGACACACAAATGATTCTGAAAGCTTGTGAACCCCACTTATAGCATCAACAAATGGCAGGATCAAGCATGCCTTGCCGGCAGGATTTTCGGGGTTGGGGGAACTGGGGGTCTGGTGGCTTTGGGATTTGTGGCAGGGGGTTGGCAATGGCAGGCCGGTTGCACACCCACCCTGTGGGTACTGCCCGAAGAGATTACCCAGTCTGACTGCTCACGCTTGCGACTCAAGGCTTTGGCCCTGCTTGCCGGGTTCGATAGACCAGAGGATGGATGCCCCTGAATGGGAATATGGTGTATTCTAAAGCTGAAACGAGTTGTCAGCAGTGAGCGGTTTGTGTGATTTTGCACTGACGATCAGGTTGACGGTAGTCTGAAACAAAACGCGTTCAAGATTAGAAGAGTTATTGTGGTGCAGCATTCGATAGACGTCAGCCTGACAGGTGGGCATAACTTGATGCCTTCTGTTTCGCATGGGGCGACTGGGCATACGGTTGCCTCGGCTCCATTTGGCGATCTGGTGCAGAGCTGCCACGCGACTACAGAAGCCTTGGCGGAAGTGCTTAAGGCCTTTTGGGGGCTTTCGGTCAAGGTGGTGTTTTTTGGGGTGAGCGAGCAAACGCACTACTATTGGCGTATGGATGATTTTCATGTCTCCCAGCTGGCCCTAGAGGCGTCCTCGAATGCGGGACAGGTGGGCGCTAGAGCGGATATGCAGACGCCTATGGCCTGGTTAAGGGTGTCAGATTCTGCGTGCGATGTATTATTGGGCCGTGTGTTGGGCCAGTTGGCGACACCCTTTAGCTTTAAAAGTCTCAGTCCACTGGAAGGCACCATTCTGAACGAGTTTAGCCGCGATGTGCTGGGCTGTTTGAAGAAGAACCTGATCAAGAAATCGGCCAAGGTCACGAATGCCCCGCCGTTGCATTTGATCTGGCTACTTCAGCCAGAGCCTTCAGCCACCAATGCAAACCAGCCGGTTCTGGCGGATTTGCCTGTGGGCAAGTTGATTTTCACGGTGCCACCTTCGGTGTTACGCTATTCGTCAGGCCTTCGGTATCATGCGCTGACGGATTCGGTGCCGGATTCCTTTTTTTATCATGTGCAAACCGCTCTACCCATTTATCTGGGCTGTACCAAGGTTCAGTTGGCCGATTTGGAGCAGCTGGAGCCCGAGGATTTGATTGTTCTGGATAGCAGCCGGGTGGGGCGCATGTATCTTCTGGATGCCGTGACGGGGCAAGAAGTCTCTTTTCAGGCGGACATTCAGCATCAACACAGAATCACAATCCCGTATACACAGGAGTTTGCCAGTATGGAAGCCCAGTCGCAGCAAAGCGCCAAACAATCGCTTTGGGATAACCTGATGATTGAGGTGGATGCCTCGTTTGAGCCGATTAAGCTCCCCTTGAAACAGCTGAAGCAGATGAGCGAAGGTCTGGTGATTGAGATGGGTGATCTGGTGCACAATCGCATTGCCTTGCAAGTGGAAGGTAAAACGCTGGCCTGGGGAGAGCTGCTGATTGTGGGCGATAAGTATGCGGTGCGTATCAATCAGGTTGCCGCGAATCCCGGCGAAGAGGCGGTGGAACCCAATTTGTACGGGGCTGCGCCTGTGATGATGCCTCCAGGTGGCGTGCCGCCTATGTTGCCGGGTCATTCAGGGGGCATTCCCCCTGTGGCTGAAGAAGCGGCAAATCTGGATAACTATTTAGATAAGGACTTTGATGAGATTGCTGAGGATGATGAAGACTGGTAGCTTGTTACCTCCAGTGAGAACGCTTGAAAGGAGCGCCTGATGACCCATACGGGAACACTTTGGCAGTATCTGGGCAGTTTTGTGATGTACACTCTGATGACCGTTGGTCTCATTTATGGGGTGTTCTGGTATACCCGAAAGGCCTCAGGCATCGCCACTGCGACTGAAGAGGCTAAGGGCTCATTGGTATTGGAGTCTACACTGGCGCTGGAACCTAACAAGACCTTATACGTGGTTCGCAGTGGCTCGGAACGGTTTTTGCTGTCTGCCTCGGGTGAGGGCACACAACTGCTGTCTGCGTTAGCATCGGTGCCTGGCCCCATTCTCGCAGAGCCTGTTTCTGAGCCTGTGGCTCAAGTGGAGCTCCCCTGGTACGCCAGTGTCCCCTCAACCAGTCGGCCAGTGGCGATTCGCCGTCAGAGTTTCGGGCAGCGTTTTGTGCAAAGTGTTCGCTGGCTGGTGACATCTCGCACCCGGTAGGCGCGTTGGCCACAGAAGCGGCTGAGCTTTGCCAAAAGAGTTGCACACTGGAGAGTTATGAGTTTGATTTGAGTGTTTCAAGCGTTTTCTGGAATTGTAGATCCCTGCATGATACTGGATGAAATGAAACTTGGGAGATTGATTTGATGGATGTCATGTTCAGTAAGCTGGATCCGGCTTTACAGCTGATTGTCCTCATGGCGTCGCTGTCTCTGATTCCTTTTGTGGTGGTCAGTATGACTTCTTTTTTACGTTATATGATTGTTTTATCAATATTAAAGACAGCCTTGGGAACCCAGCAAGTTCCGCCAGCGGTGGTGTTAGTGGGCATGGCCCTGGTGATGACCATGTACACCATGTCTCCTGTCTTTGGGGAGATGTATACCAAGGTAAACCCGATCATGCAGCACAACGGCTCTGTGGTTCAGGTGATGGCGGCTGCATCTGACCCGTTAAAAGAGTTTATGATGCGCCAGACCCGCCAGAGTGATGTGGCTTTTTTCCTGCAAATGTCTCGGAGCAAGCCGCCGGACTCTCCCAAGGAGTTGAGTTTGTGGGAAGTGGCTCCTGCCTTTATGGTCAGTGAGCTGCGTACGGCCTTTGAGATCGGCTTTGTGATCTTCATTCCCTTTATCGTGATTGACTTGGTGGTAGCCAACATCCTGTTGGCATTGGGGATGATGATGTTGTCTCCCACCATCATTTCGTTGCCGTTTAAAATCCTGATTTTTGTGGCGGTCGATGGGTGGAGTCTCATTGTGAATGGGCTCATCCAGAGTTTTAACTGATGGTGTTATCTGACAGAACCACAACCTGGAGCTTGTGATGGAACTCTTACTGGAACATTTGGGACGGGGATTGATGCTCAGCCTGTTGCTGTCCTTGCCATGCGTGCTGGTGGCCGCTGCCATTGGTCTGGTTGTCGGGATTCTGCAGGCGGTTACCCAGGTGCAGGAGCAGACCATTGCCGCCGCACCCAAGATTATTGGGGTTTTTGCCATTATTCTGATTGGGGGCGGTTTTATGATGAATTCGATTTCGGATTATGTCCGAGAATCGTTTCATGTGGCCTTCAACGAGATTCCCGGTGATGGCCTGTTTATTATGCCTGCGCTGCGGGGACAAACGGCTGGACAGGCCCGGGCCAGACAGTTTTTTGACCTGCAGACCCAGGGCGCCTCGCAAAGCGATAAGCTGAAAGCCTTCTCCGCCCAGTGGCAAATGCCGGAAGACGGTAGCGGGGCCGGGATGATGCTGAAGCATGGCCGAACCGCAGGAAAGGGCAGCAGGTTGGATACGAGTGAAACAATGATTCTGGAGCGGCACAAAGCGCACTAGGTCTTTTGGGAAAGGAGTCGTTATGCAATTTGAAGCGGGCTTGCGTGGATTTAGCCTGATTCATCAGCAGTTTGGCCCAGTGCTGGATAGCTTGTTGCTGCTCTTTTTTCGCATGCTGGCCTTTGCCAGTACCGGCCCGATTTTTAACCGGAAGAATATGCCCATCCTGATTAAGCTTAGTGCCGCCTTTTTCTTTACCGGTACACTGGCCTGGCTCGTTCCGCCAGATCAGCAGGGGCCGTTGACGCATGCCGGACAATACCCGCCCTATCTGATTCAGATGGTGCTCAATATCGTGGTGGGGGCGTTTCTGGGCTTTATTGCGGATCTTATCCTGCAAGCGGCCTACGCTGCTGGCAATTTTATGAACAACCAGATTGGTCTGTCGTCCGCGATGATTATGGATCCTGCCAATGGTAAACAAACTATGCTGCTGGAGTCTTTGTTTAGCTATATGACCACCCTGGTTTTCCTCTATTTAGGTGGACTTCATTGGATGATCGCTGCCTTGAGGCGCAGTCTGGATATTTTTCCGCTGTATGCCATGCAGTTGGATTTGCCCCAGGCGATCCCGATGTCTTATCTGGTCAATCTCTCAGGCAACGTATTGCTGGTGGGGGTGGAAATGGTGGCGCCAGTGATTGTGTTGACGATGGCGGTGGATATTATGCTGGGGGTGGTCAACCGCACCGCCCAGCAGATGCCGGTCTTTCAGCTCAGTTTTGCTCTTAAGCCTTCGATCGGGATTGCGATTTTGATGATTACCTTAACCGCTTTTTTGCAAAGCCTGAGTAATTATTTGAACGAGCATGCGCGTATTTTTTAGGTCTGTCAGCGACATTCCGGGTTCAACGACGCGAGAGGTATACTGAAGGGTATTTTGGGGCGGTTTTCAGTGGGTGATCATAAAGCGTTACAAGCCCTCTGAAACACATTGGAATCTGCTATTTTAGAGTGATGAAAAGCCATGTGCCACCGGCTTTACAAGGGGAAACATTTCCTCGATCCCGCTCCCTGATCGTCTATAATGGTTAAACAATTGATGGATGCTTCTACAGAGCAGATACTGTGGTTATTTGTTGTTTACGGCATGCAACCCAGCGCTTCACAGTCAAACCGGCAACCCATTCGATAAAACAAATGCAGCGGTTAGAGAAAGGGTAAGAAATAGTCCCCCGAAGGTTCCCCCTTACCGGATAGCCCTGTTGCAGGACGGGTTTTTAAAATCGCTGTAAGGGTTTACGTTCTTTTTCATGTTTCTCACGACAGAATCAGCATGGTCAGAGAGTCTGCCTGCCAGGGCAAAAGCGTATCAGAGGCTCTGGGCAGAAGAGTTTGAAGCTTAACTTAAATAAATCACGCAATAGATAGGGAGTTCGCGATGAGCGTCATTGATACTCAAGTTCAATCAGATAAAGCCCCCAAAGGCAAAAGCAAGGCATCGACCGGCAAAAATACGGTCAAGGTCAAATCCGCCGGGCTAAGCGGTACCGGGTTGACCTTTAACCGTCACTTTACCCGCCCCGAAGTGCACCCCTTTGATGAATTGCAGTACGAGTACCGCACCTCAAAAATCACCGAGCCGGATGGCACCGTGATTTTTGAGATGAAAGACGTGGAAGTGCCCTCGACCTGGTCGCAATTGGCCACCGATATCGTGGTCTCTAAGTATTTCCGTAAAGCGGGCGTCCCGGAAATCGGCGGCGAGCGCAGCGCCAAGCAGGTCGTGCATCGTTTGGCCCACACCATGCGCAATCAAGGCGAAGGCTTTGGCATCTTCGCCACCAAAGCGGATGCAGACACCTTTGAAATGGAACTCAGCCACCTGCTGATCACCCAGAAAGGGGCTTTCAACTCCCCCGTATGGTTTAACTGCGGCCTGTGGCAAGAGTACGGCATTGGCGGCAGCGGCGGTAACTGGTTCTGGAACCCCAAGAACGACCAGATCGAGCTGGCCAAGAACTCTTACGAGCACCCTCAGTGTTCGGCCTGTTTCATTCAGTCGGTTGATGACGACTTGATGAGCATCTTTGACCTGCTCAAGAACGAAGCCCGCCTGTTCAAGTTCGGTTCCGGCACCGGCACCAACTTCTCCCGCATTCGCGGTCGTCAGGAGAAGCTTTCTGGTGGCGGTACTTCCTCTGGCTTGATGTCTTTCCTGGAAGTGCTGGACCGGGGCGCAGGCGCCACCAAGTCGGGCGGCACCACTCGTCGGGCGGCCAAAATGGTCTGCCTGGACATGGATCACCCCGAGATCGTGGACTTCATCAACTGGAAGCAAAAAGAAGAGAAAAAAGTAAAAGTCCTGATCGATGGCGGCTATCCCTCGGATTTCAACGGCGAAGCCTACCACACCGTGGCCGGACAGAACTCTAACAACTCGGTGCGCCTGAGCGACAAGTTCATGAACGCCGTGCTGAAGGGTGAAAAGTGGCAAACCACCTTCCGCACCACCGGCGAAGTTTGCGAAACTTTTGATGCGGCGGATTTGATGCAGCAAATCGGTGACGCGGCCTGGGCCTGCGCCGATCCGGGTGTGCAGTACGACGATATTATCAACGACTGGAACACTTGCCTGAACACGGATCGCATCTACGGCTCCAACCCGTGTTCCGAATACCACTTCCTGGACAACACGGCCTGCAACCTGGCCTCCATCAACCTGCTCAAGTTCATTGATGAAGACGGGAAGTTTGATGTCGAAGGCTACCGCCACGCTTGCCGCGTCTTCTTCACCGCGCAAGAGATTCTGGTGGATTTCGCCTCCTATCCCACTGCCCAAATTGCCCAGAACAGTCACAACTACCGTCCCTTGGGCTTGGGTTACGCCAACCTGGGCACCATGTTGATGGTTAACGGCATTCCCTACGATAGCGAAGAGAGCTACGCCATCACCGGGGCCATCACTGCCATCATGCACGGGGAAGCTTTCCGTACCTCGGCTGAACTGGCCGCGGTGAAAGGGCCGTTCCCCATGTACAAGCCCAACGAGTCTTCGATGTTGCGCGTGATGAACAAGCACCGCGACGCCGTGGCGGATATTGACGCCAAGGTGTGCCCCGCCAACCTGCTGGAAGCCGCCAAGATCGTCTGGGATGAGGCGATTGAGTTGGGCGAGCAGTATGGCTACCGCAACGCCCAAGCCACCGTATTGGCTCCCACAGGCACCATTGGCTTGCTCATGGATTGCGACACCACCGGCATTGAGCCTGATTTCGCGTTGGTGAAATGGAAGAAACTGGCCGGTGGCGGTTACTTCAAGATCGTGAACCAGTCCGTGCCTCGCGCGCTGGACAAACTGGGTTACACGCCCGCCGAAGTGGAAGCCATTATCAAGTATATTCTGGGACATGGCACCCTGGAAGGCGCACCGTTTGCCAATGAAACCACCTTGAGTGAGCTGGGTTTCAGTAAGGACGAGATTCAGCAGGCTTACGACAGCGTGAAAGCCACCAGCAGCTTCAACGAATGGACCGCAGGCATTTCCCCGGATGCGCTGAAGAAAAAAGGCATGACGTTGCCCGAAGTGCAGGCAATTTCGGATTATGTGAACGGCACCCAGACCATTGAAGGCGCACCGGCTCTGAAAGAAGCGCATTTGCCCATCTTTGACTGCGCCAACAAGTGCGGCAATGGCGTTCGCTTCATCGATCCGATGGCCCACATCAAGATCATGGCGGCGGCGCAACCCTTCCTGTCTGGTGCTATCTCCAAAACCGTGAATCTGCCTGCTGAGGCGACCGTGGATGACATCAAGAACATCTACGTGGATGCCTGGAAAATGGGCCTGAAGTGCGTCGCCCTGTATCGCGACGGCTCCAAGTTCTCCCAGCCCCTGAGCAGCGCCAAGACCGACACCGAGGAAGCCCTGGAAGAAGCGGGCGTACCCGCAGTGCCTTCCGTGCAGTGGGGCCAAAAACGTGCCCTGCCGCGCAAGCGCAACGGCTTCACCCTGGAAACCAACGTGAGTGGCCACAAAATCCACCTGCGTACCGGCGAATTCGAGGACGGCCAGTTGGGCGAGATCTTCATCGATATGTTCAAGGAAGGCGCCGCCTACCGCAGCATGGTGAATTGCTTCGCAGTGGCGGTTTCACTGGGCCTGCAGTATGGCGTGCCGCTGGAGAAGTTCGTGGATTCCTTCACCTTCACCCGTTTTGAGCCCGCCGGGATGACCGATCACCCGAACGTGCGCCAGTGCACATCCTTGGTGGACTTGATCTTCCGCGTGTTGGGGATGGAGTACCTGGGCCGCACCGACTTTGTGCAGGTCAAACCCGATGGTCAGCAGGAAGAAGCCATCCAGAAGCGTCTGGAGCTAAAAGCCGAAGTGCAAGCCCCTACGGTGGCAGCGCCGGCGGTCACTACCTCGACCACGCAACGGGTGGATACCGAGTTGACCACCAGCCAACTCCGCAACGAGCAACTGCGCGGCATGATGGGCGACGCGCCCTTCTGCAGCAACTGCGGTAGCATCACCATTCGCAACGGTGCCTGCTACAAGTGTGACAACTGCGGCAACTCGGAAGGCTGCTCGTAAAATCAGTAAGAATGAGGTGAGTTGGTGGAATTTTCCACTGACTCACCTTTTCTTTAGACAAAATGGCATCTAAACGAAAAATAGTGGCACTCGTCATGCTCCCGGCAGTGCTTTTATTAGGGGAGCAATAGGACAACCAAAAATGGATAAAAAGAATAACAATGGTAAAAATGAAAAGCAGTCATCAGACAAGTTAGCGAGCAAAGCGGCCAAAGCGCTAAACAGTGGCCACACAAGCTCGCTAACTAAGTCATTCGCAGGCTCTGTTCTGTCTCAGGCAAAGGGTAAGAACAAGTAGTCTGCATTTCCAGAAACTGGATGGGCGTTGGGGTTTTTGCTCCAGCGCCTTTCTTCTATTTTCACATCAGAGGAATGCGAGAGCAAGAAGAATGAAGATTGGTAACTTTTTGACGGAATTTAAAAAGCCCCTCTCGGTTGGGAGAGGGGCTTTTTAGAATGTGATCCCATCAAAATCCAGCGTTGGGGCTAGATAGTGATATCTTCTGCGGCCGAAGCCAGGTCGGTGTTGGCCAACATGGTTTGCGGATCGTAGTAGGGGAGTTTAATGGGGGTATATTCGTTCAGCAGGGGCATGTTCTGCTTCAGAATATCACTGAAGGTGGGGCGCTCGATTTCGTAGTAAACGCCCAAGGCCACACGATCTTCGACTTTGTGGGCCTGTGCGAAGCAAGCCGCCTGTTTTTCGTTGATCTCGTGGATGTCGTTCGGGTTTTGCACCTTCCCGTCATAACCATCTTCCGTCAGGTAGTACACGCGAGGCACTTGGCTGCCTTTGACTTCAACCATTTCAGCAAAGTAGTCTTTGGTGTGCAGGTTGTTGTAGGTGGGGCAGGGCTGAAGCACGTCGACCAAGGCCATCCCTTTGTGCTGGATGGCGCGCATCAGGGTTTCTTTCAGGTGCTTGGCATCAAAGGCGTAGCTCCGGGCAATGAAGGTGTAGCCGCAAGCCAGCGCCAGCGCGATCGGGTTGAGCGCGGTGGTGGGGTTGGGCAACGCCAGCGATTTGGGCTGAGCGCCCTGAGCCAACGTGGGGGACGCTTGGCCTTTGGTCAAGCCGTACACTTCGTTGTTGAACACGACATAGGTCATGTCGATGTTGCGACGACCGGCGTGTACGAAGTGACCGGCGCCAATCCCGTAGCCGTCCCCGTCACCGCCAGCGGCGATGATGGTGAGATCGGGGTTGGAGAGCTTGGCGCCTGAAGCGAATGCCAGCGAGCGACCGTGCAAGGTGTGCATCCCGTAAGTGTGCACGTAGTGGGGCACTTTACCGGAGCACCCAACGCCCGATACCAGGAAGGTTTCCCAGGGCTTGAGGCCCAAACCGGCGACCGCTTGCTGGATGGCGTTGGTAATCCCAAAGTCACCACAACCGGGGCACCATTCAGAGTGCACGTCACTTTTGAGTTGCGAGCCTTTTAAAGGCGTTTTGAGGATGCTAGGACTAGAGGCCATA
Organism: Vampirovibrio chlorellavorus; assembly: GCA_903866275.1. Classification (GTDB taxonomy): domain Bacteria; phylum Cyanobacteriota; class Vampirovibrionia; order Vampirovibrionales; family Vampirovibrionaceae; genus Vampirovibrio; species Vampirovibrio chlorellavorus_D. Next base: position 22,268 of record CAIPMU010000010.1, read on the forward strand.
GGACAATACCACCTTTCTGGTCTGTTTTTGGTTAATTTCGAGGGCGGCAGCGACCAGTTCGGTCTCTGAAATCGGACGTCCACTCCACTTGAGCACTTCATGCTCAATCTGGATGCCGGTGCGCATGGTGATCAGCTGGGTGATTTGCCCGCCAAAGCTGCTTTCCACCACAACGGCGCGTTTGGCCTTCTTCAGCACGTCAGCAACGGCATCAGTGGGGAAGGGGCTCATCATGCGGATTTGCAGGAAGTTCACGTTCAGGTTGTGCTTCTCTTTCAGCACCTTGATGCTGTCCATGATCACGCCCTTGGTGGAACCCCAGCTGACGATGGTCAGGTCGGGCTCTGCCGCGTTGTACGGGTTGTGCACAATGTACTGGTTGTCCTGAGCGATTTCGCGGGCAGCCAGATCCAGCTTCTTCATGCGCTTTTCTTGCATGGGGATGCGGATTTCGGGCAATTCGGTAATATGACCGAATTCGCAGTGCTCGTCACCGGTCATCCAGTAGATGTGACCGGGGGTGCCGGGCAACGGACGACGGGAAATGCCGGACTCAGTAATCTCAAAGCGGGGGAATTTCGCCAGCGCCGCTTGAATATCATTCTCGTCAAACTTGGCATCGGTGCCAGCCAGCATGCCGAGATCGATCTTCAGGTTGCTGTCATCCAGCTTGTCCACGCAGACCGTGTTGTTGGCCAGCAGTTTGTCGCTGATGAAAATCACCGGGGTTTGGTAGCGATCGGCGTAGTTGAAGGCATCAAAGGTGTCGTAGAACTGTTCTACGGCATCGCCGGGAGCCATCACGATTTTCGGGTATTCGCCGTGGCCGCTGAAAACGCAGGTCAGCAAGTCGGTTTGCTCGTGGCGGGTTGGCAAGCCAGTGGACGGGCCGCCGCGCATGTAGTTGAAGACCACCACAGGCACTTCGTTGATGCCTGCCCAGCCTAAGCCTTCGGTCATCAAGTCGAAGCCGGGACCGGAGGTGGACGTGGAAGCGCGCATGCCGGTGGTGGCAGCGCCAATGGCCATGTTCACTGCGGCGATTTCATCTTCGCACTGGATAACCGGCAGGCCGTAAGCCGACAGATCTTCTAGCCAGATGCACTCATCCACAGCGGGGGTGATGGAGTAGTAGGATTGCAGACGGCAACCGGCTTTCAGTTTGCCCAGGCCGGTGGCGATGGCGCCGTTCAGCAGGTAGCGCGACCCTTTGGCGGGCAGCGTGGCAGGCTTTTCCATCACGTAGTTGAACTTGTCCAGATCGGGGTGGCTGTTCATGATTTCGAACGCGCGGGTGGCGGCTTTCATGTTCAGGGAAATCAATTTGGCTTTGCTGCCGGTGAACAGGCCGGTTAAGGCTTCTTCAATGGCGCTGATGTCCATTTTGCACAGCGCCAGAGAGGCGGCGACCGCTACGGTGTTCTTGATAATCGCCAGACTGATGGCGGTTTTGCCGGTTTCCTTGGCGATCTCTTCCAGAATCTCATCAAAGGGAATGGGGAACTTCAGCACGCCGGGAGCCAGATTCAGTTTGGCGGGGTCGGTCACTTTCGGGTCATAGATGAAGGCCCCATCGGCAACCACTTCAAAAGCGTGCAGCTCGGCGGTGGAGTTTTCAAAGGTGGCCAGCAACTGCACGGGATCAGTGTGGCAGTTGACGGGTTCTGTTTTCACGCGAACCTGGAAGTAGCTGTGCTCTCCCTTGATATTGGAGTGGTATTCGCGGCGGCCGTATACCCAATATCCTGCGGCTGCGCAGGAACGGGCAAACAGGGTGGCGGAGGAGTCAACCCCGGTGCCCTGAGGGCCACCAATCATCCAGCATAAGTCATGCGTAAGATTCATCTTTGTGCTCTTTCTTTTTCTTTCTATTCCTGAAATGTAGATTCAACAGCGATAAACCGTTTCGGGTTTCAAAATTAGGGGGGATGAAGCCAAGGCTTCGAGCCAAGCCATAGACGAGGCAGCTTTCGAGTGTGCCTCATTCTAGCAGAAAGGAAAAGTCACGTTAACATTTTTTATGGCTGAGGTGGCAGTTGAATAGGGCGTGTTTTTCGTTGAATCGCATGGGTGAGGTGCTTAGCAGGATTTAGCGTTCTCGAATTCAGCGCAGGACGAGCGCCCGTATGCTTTTATCCATTCACTTGACTTTGGGCGAGAAGTCTTTGCAAATAGCGCTAATCAGTGATGTGCGGGCGTATTTACAATGGCCTCAGGTCGAAGGCTTCTATTCCCAACCGATCCGCTTGATAGGGCGGATATGGACGAGCTTTATAGTAAAATAAACAGGTGAATGCATAGTGAGTCCACACGCTCTTACTATTGTTGTAAAAACGTTGTATCTTCGTCTCTAGGAGAGTATTTATGTACTTGAAACACCGGTTTGCGAACACGATGGCGCTACTTTTGCTGGCTGCAACCATCCAAATGGCTTGCCCCGTTGCAGCACGAGATCTCATGAAGCCTTTCGATTTTAACGAGTTCCAGCAGCAGCCTCAGGTTGTGGCTAAGGATTATGTGAACTCTGCCAGCCCAAAAACCGGCACTTTTTCCCGGAAAGAGTCCATTGATGGTGTGCACCGTATTGGGATTGTTGGCTTTCAGGTGGTCTTTTCGGAAGACACCTCGGAGCAGACCAACGGCAGTACCTTTAAAGGTTTGACGCAAGGCAATTTCAACGACAACCGGTGGGAGTTAGAGGTGCAGAACCTGTCGCCTGAACTCCGTCAGAAAATTACGGAGACGGTGTACCAGCAATTTTGCCAGGAATTGGTCAATGCTGGCTTTGAGATTGAACCACAAGAGCACATTTTCAGTAACCCCAATTTCAGCGCCTATAAAACTAGCTTCACTGCTGGTGATAAAGATGTGATGAGTGCGACCCAGCGCAGAACCGCCTTTGGCAAGAACACGGTCTGGTCGGCTGTCCCGCAAGGTTTTCCTGTGGAGAAAGTGGATACCACTGCCGATATTTTTGCAGGGTCGCGGCCTGGCTTTATGGGCGGACTCAGCCAGGTGGGTGCTGGCTTCTCTGCGGTTGGACACCTCCGCGCCCAAGGCAAGGCGTTGCAGGATTTCTCCGGGTTTACGCCGGTTGCTGCGACGTATTTTGTGGATTTGAAAAAACTGAAAGCCATTGGGGGTCTTTTGCCGGGCAATCCTTTTGGTAGCAGCGAGAAAGATTCCTCGTTTGGGTTGTCTGTTAGCCCTGGCAGCTATATTCGGTTTTTCACCCGTGCCGAAGCCTATGGCAAGGATAAGACCGCGGCCAATCATCAGCTCAACTTTTTCCTGAAGGCACCGGTGCAAAGTATTGACAATGTAGGCGATATCAAATTTGACAAAGAAAACATAGGCACACAAGCCTTTACCGTGGCCGCAAATCTGGCTTTCCACAGCATGGGTATGGGTGGTATTCAGCATGCCCGGAAAGTGCGTAAGTATGAATTGGTCGTGCAGCCCGAGGCCTATGGCACGCAGGCGGAAAAGCTGCTGAATGCCGCCAACCGCATGCTCATTCTGGCCGCGGTGGATCAAGTCAAGCGCACGGCTCCATCGGCAGCCACCCCGACCGACAAAACGCAGTAATGATTCGGTGGAGAAGCCGGGTGATTGTTCACCGGGTTTCCCAGCGGGGATGAGTCACAGGCCATCGTCTGTGCAATGAAATCGAGGAAGTTTCTCATGAGGGGAGCTTTCTCGATTTTTATGTCAACGGTTTACGCGGGTGGATAGCTGGCTTGGGTTGATCGGGGTGTCGCAAGATGCGGCGTGTGCTCTATTGGGGCGAGCACGACTTGGTTGCGGCCCTGGTTTTTGGCTGTGTAAAGTGCGAGATCCGCTGCCTTGAGTAAGACATCCATGTCGCTGTCTGGGTGGAGGGTGGCGATGCCCGCGCTAATAGTCAGTGAAATGGTGTGCGCCGGGATGATGAGTGGGCTGTCCTCGACCCGCTTGCGTAGTTTTTCCGCGAAGGTTTGCGCGCCGGCGGGGGGTGTGTGGTCGAGAATCAGCATGAACTCTTCCCCGCCGGTGCGGGCCACAATATCCGAGATGCGCGAATGCTGGCGCATCAGTGTGGCGAGGTGCTGTAGCGTGAGGTCACCGATATCATGACCGTAGCGGTCGTTGATCTGTTTGAAATAGTCGATGTCGATGGCCACGCCGCACAGCGGGTGCTTGTAGCGTTGGGCGGCATAAATGCGCGTTTTGAGCATGTCTTTCAGCGCGCGGCGGTTGTATAGGCCCGTCAGTTCATCGGTGAGCGCCAGTTGCTCCATGTCGAGCAGTGCGGTTTTGTAAAGTTCAATCAGATCCAGCACGTCAATTTTGCCGTCCTGATTGATATCAAATAGCGCCAGCGTCCTGGGATCCATTTGCTGCAGTAGGGCTTCGGCTAGCTCACTTTTGCTCAGCAGCAGTTCCAGCACTTCCAGATCCTCTTTGTCGATTTTCTGGTTCAGGTTCGCATCGCCCGGCAACGTGCCCGCATCTCGCTGGTGCTGCAATGTTTTCAGAATGACGGCTTGCGTCTGGGCCGCCAGTTGTTCAATCTGCGTGTTTTTCTCGTCCGCAATGCTCATGCCGTGCTCCCAAGGCCAAGGGCGTGTTGAGGGTTTGTGCCGTGGCATTCTGGTGGATTCGGCCATTTTGCGGAGAACTTTAATGGAAAATTTTTGAAGCGCTTTTAAATAAGCCAGGGAAAATACGGGCAAGGATTATAATGATGAATAGTGCATGTGACAGGCGTCCGAAAATTAGGGCCAGTTGAGTGTAGAGATTTTCCTCTAGAATTAAAAGCAGGAGAATCTCGAAATGAAGAAGAGCCGTTTTACCGAAGAGCAGATCGTCAAAGCCTTGCAAGCTGTGGAAACCGGTGGC
>CAIPMU010000011.1 GCA_903866275.1 Vampirovibrio chlorellavorus
CTACCCATCACCTGATCTGGGAAACAAGCCCAAATTAACTCCCACTCCTGCTCACTTAATCTGCGGTATGCCATTGAAAACGCTGCTCCAGTTCAACCAGACAGCCAATATTCTACAACGAACTTACCGGATAGGTTCTAGAATTTCGCAATCACTACGTTCCCAAACCAGCACTACTTGCCAATGACGAGGTACATCCCAAAGCACTACAGCTCACGGAGAAAATGGTTGACCATGCAGTTGTCAGGCATTGGCTCGTTTCAGGCCCTAGCGGAAAAATATACGAATTTGAAAATAAAGTGATTCTGGAAATCCCAAACCGTTTTTTTTGCACCCAATCCACCGACCCAAACGACCTCTCTGTTCAGGCATCTACATTGTTTTCGCCGATACTTAATAACTATGCCACACGACTTGAATTACAAGTGTCATTTTGGGAGTCTGAAAGAATAAAAAATGGTCAGGCCACCCGGCTTGCAATGGATATTATTAAAACCGATGATACGTTTCTGGAAGATTGCCTTGAAGACCTGAAGCACCACATTGAAGTTGGCCAAACCCAATAACAGCCTCCACTTTAGGTGCGCTGTAGCACTCATTCCAGAAATTAATTTATTTCAGCACCACATGGATAAAGCGGGTGTAGTTTTGCGCTGCGTCTTGCAGGTTATCTTCCAGCACTTGCAGGCCATAAATGGAGGCCAGCACTTTGCTGCCCATAACTGCGGTGTTATCCGGTAAAATTCGATGGGCCAGGGCTTCGGCGGTTTTGGCGTTGTCGACCATTTCGCCCTCGCCGCTGGTTTGCTTAAGTTGCGGGTACTTGGTTTTTAAATTGGTTTTACATTGCGCCAGCACTTGCGAATGACACATCACGGTGTCAATTTTGGAAAACTCCTGATCCGGGCGAATCATGATGGCATGGGCAATTTTAATTTCAAACTCCCGGAGAATTTTCACAGGGGCCGATTCCAGCGCGGTGGTGGTTTCTTCCACATACCCACCCACGGAATTATAAATCGCACACTGGCCCACATGAATTTCCCCACGCTGCAGGGCATCCATCACGTTGCCCGAGGTGTATAAATAGCGCACCTGGGCCGCATCGGGACTGTTGGCAAAGGGAGAGTGTTTTAAAAAATGCTGAATGGCTTCTTCGTTAAAGCTGCCTTGGCCGCCTTGAATGCCAAAAAGAATCGGGGTGGTCTGAACAGGGGAATCTGAAGGAGCGGCGGGATGGTTGTAAGCGATGACTGTGGAGGAAGAGAGTGGGTTGGAGCGCATGGTTTGAGTGGTACGAAGGGAATAATCGGGGTCGGTCATGAATGGGGCTCGCTATGGCTTTCTAATTTTAAACTGTACTCGTGGATTAAATGGTAAAGGGCCTCAATAAACTCGGGGCAGAGATCCAGTGCCTGGGCGCGTTGCAGGTTATTGTCCAAAACCTGACGCCAGCGATTGGCATCCAGCGGCTCCAGATTGCGGACTTTTTTATAGCGGCCAATGTCATCCACCAGCCGGGCGCGTTCGGCCAGCAGGGCCAATAAATTGGCATCCAGCGCGTCAATTTTTTGTCTTAAATCGTGCAGTTCATCGGTCATGGTGATCATTTCATTCATCCGTTCCATCTAAGCGTAAAGCATTTTAGGAGAATTGGGCAACCGACTCCGGGATGGAAGTCGATTGATTCTGCGCCGCGTGACGCAGATAGTGATCCATCATCACCAACGCGGCCATCGCTTCTACAATGGGCACCGCACGAGGCAACACACAGGGATCATGCCTTCCGATGGCGGCCATGGTCACTTCTTCCTGCTCGCGGGTCACGGTGTGTTGCGTTTTGCTGATGGTCGACGTCGGTTTCACGGCCACCCGGAAATAAATGCTCTCCCCGTTGGAGATGCCACCCAGCACGCCACCCGCGTGATTGGTGCGGGTGCGCACCCGCTCACCTTCGGTGTAAAAGGCATCGTTGTGCTCGCTGCCGCGCAGGTTGACACCCGCGAACCCCGAACCGATTTCAAAGCCCTTCACCGCGTTAATGCTAAGCATGGCCTTGCCGAGATCGGCGTGCAATTTATCAAACACGGGCTCGCCCAAGCCCACAGGGGCATTTTTCACCAGACAACGAATCACACCACCCACCGAATCGCCGTCATCGCGCACGGTTTCGATGAGTGCAATCATGTGCGCCGCGGCCTCAGCATCCGGGCAGCGCACGATATTGGATTCCACTTGGGTCAGCGTCACCGATTCCGGATCAATCGCGGATTGCACCGGGCCGACTTGCTCCACATAGGCCACAATATCCATGCCCAATTGGGTCTTCAGAAATTTTTTGGCAATCGCCCCGGCAGCCACGCGGCCCAGGGTTTCACGCGCTGAAGAACGCCCGCCGCCCCGCCAGTCGCGCAGGCCGTACTTTTGCTGAAAGGTAAAATCGGCGTGGCCCGGCCGGTATAAATCCTGCAAATTGTTGTAATCTTCGGATTTTACATCCTTGTTAAAGGCCATCAACATGATGGGCGTGCCGGTGGTTTGGCCGTTCAACAAGCCGGAAAACACATGGATCTCGTCCTGTTCATTGCGCGGGGTGGTAATGACGCTTTGGCCGGGACGACGGCGATCCAGCTCGTGCTGAATTTCCGCGATAGAAATGGGCAGGCCGGGCGGGCAGCCGTCAATCACCACGCCCACACCGCCGCCGTGGGATTCGCCGAAGGTGGTAATTCTAAAGAGATGTCCAAAAGAGTTTCCGGCTGTCATGGGGGAGGGGTCTTTCTGCTGTTAAAACGAAATGAACGGGTTCGCGGCGCTATGCCAAATTAAACGGCACAAACGGTCGAGTGATTTTCCAACGCCAAGCCCAGGGCTTGCAAAATTTCCGCCGCGACTTGGGCGGAACTGCGCTCGGCAGTCTCTATTGTGACCTGAGCGGCCTGGGCATACAAGGGCTGACGCATGCCAAACAGGGCTTCAAATTGGGCCTTGTTCCGCATCAGCGGGCGATTCTGATCCGAGCCGATGCGCTGGTAAACCGTGGTCAAGGGGGTTTCCAAAAAGATCACCGTCGCCGATTGCGCCAAGGCCCGCATGGCCCGATCGCTCATCACCACGCCGCCGCCGGTGGCAATCACCATTTGCTGCGCCGAGGCCAGTTCACAGGCGACCAATTCTTCCAGCGCCCGAAAATGGGGTTCGCCCTGGCGATCAAAAATTTCCGTCACACTTCCCCGACCGGAGCGCGCCACAATGTGGGCGTCCATGTCCACAAAATCAAAGCCCAACAAATCCGCTAACCGCTGCCCCACGACACTCTTCCCTGCCCCCATAAAACCAATTAAAACGATTTTCTGGTGGTTTGGATGGGCTAAATTGGCGCTATTCGCAGCGGTCGCTTTCAATTCAGTGCCCGTTGAAATGGGTGACTCGCCCTCATTAGAGGAAGCAGAGGAGGCTGAGTCGCTCGCTTGCACGAGCTGAACGCCCATGCCCAACTGGCGCAAGGCCTCCCAGAATTCGGGATAGGTTTTATTCACCACCGGGGGATCTTCAATTTCCAGACCCGACAAACGGGCCCCTGCCACGGCAAACGCCATGGCCATGCGATGATCGCCATAAGTGGCAATGCGGGCGGCATGGGGATGCCCGCCATGAATCACCAGCGCATCGGGTTCGGCTTCGGTGCGAATGCCCAGCCTGGTGAGCTCCTGAGCCGTGGAAGCAATACGATCCGTTTCTTTCACCCGCAGGGATTTCAAACCCTCAATGCGGGTTACGCCGGGCGCGAAAGCGGCCAACACCGCCAGCGTTTGAGCCTGATCCGGGCAGTCTTCCATATTGACCGTAATCGGCCGAATGGCTTTGGGGTTTCCGGTGAGGGTTAATTCATCGCCGCGCCATTCTAGCCGGTGGCCCATGTCTTTTAAAATCTGGGCAAAGCGCATGTCGGCCTGCACGGAGTTCGGGTTGAGATGCTTAATAGTAATACTGGAACCGGTCAAGGCCGCAATGGCCAAAAAGTAGGCCATACTGGAGGCATCGGGTTCCACGGCATAAGTTTGGGTTTGATACATTTGCCCAGCGGCAATGCTAAATTGCCGGTATTGCTGATGTTCCACCGTCACGCCAAAATCGCGCATGATGGCCATGGTCATTTCCAGATATGGCGTGGACACCGGATCGTCGGTGAGCGCAATGGTGATGGGCTGCGCCGTTTGATTTGCCTGAGCGGCCTGACCAGCCTGAACGAGGGGCGCAATCATCATCAGAGCGGAAATATACTGGCTACTGGTCGCACCAGACACCGCAAAGCGATGAGCCTCAATGCGACTGGCATTGACCCGCACCGGCGGGTAGCCTTCGAGATCCAGATACTCAATATCGGCACCGATGGCCCGCAGGCTGTCCACCAGATCCCGCACCGGGCGCTTGTTCAGCCCCGGCTTGCCCAACAAGGTTTGCCGTCCGGGAATGACTGCCGCCAGCGCAATTAAAAACCGCAACGTGGCCGCCGATAAATCCGCGTTCAGCTCGTAATCGCCCGGCTGAATCTCGGTGACGCTATTATGTACTTCAATCCAACGGGTGGTTTCATGGTTTTCATCTGGGTGAATGGTGGTTTGAATGCCCAACTGGTTCAGACAAGCCAGAATGGCCTGACTGTCATCGCTAAACAACGGATTCAGCACCCGCACCGGCGCGCCGTCTGGCTTGGGGGTCATGGCCGCCAGCAAGAGGGCCCGAATGGTGTAGCTCTTGGAGCCCGGCACGGTCACAGCGGCTGTCACCGGATGGCTCAGGCTCAGAGGCTGAAGAATCACGTGGTCTTCGCAAGGATTGCTCATGCCGGGATAGCTTTCCGTTCGACCAAAGTCGCGGCGGCAGCCACGGCGGCATCGACATTAGCCATCATAGCATCCAGCTGATCCCAGGTGATTTGCTGGGCGGCATCCGTCCAGGCCATGCGGGGGTTGGGGTGCACTTCAATCACCAGACCGTCGTAGGCGTGTTCAACCATCTCCATAGCCACCTGCTCCAGCTTGTCCACGGCACCGGCGATGTGGGAAATATCCAACACCATCGGCAGCTTGGTTTTGGCGCGAACGCGCATGGCCATCTCGGAATCGGCCACGTTGCGCAAGCCATCGGGGTTCGGGTGGTGCACATCCGGGGTGAAACCACGGTGGCAGATGATCAGGTTCTCGGGAGCCATGCCAGCATCGAGGGCGTGCTCCACAATGCCTTCCCAATGGGATTCGGAATGCCAGGGCTGGTTTTTCAGCATCAGCTTCACGCGGGAATCCTGGCTGGCAATGCGGGCGATGTCGCGTTGCACGAAGTGATTCTGGTTGCGGGCGCCAATCCACAGCAACAGTTGGCCGTTTTCGCCGAGATCCGGCAACACGCCGTCCATTACGGACTGGGCCTGTTCGCCCACCAGTACTTCGGTGCCGGGGTTAATGCCCATGCGAGCCGCTTCAGCCAGCAAGGGAATCCCTGCTTCTTTCAGACCGTCGAAGCCGGGCTTGGTGCGGGGCTTCCACAGGCTGATACGCACGAAGTCCACATTGCGCTGCTGGGCTTGTTCCAGCGAGAACATAATCTGATCGCGGCCTTCGGCGGAGCAGGGGCCGGCAATCAACATGGGCTTGTGGGTGGAATGGTGTTGCGTCATGAGGTGATGAACTCCTGTAGGTGATTAATGAATCGGTGACAAACAAAAAACAGCTCCCGTGTGTGGGAGCTGTCTGTGAATCGAGTAAATCTTTTTTATGCTTTACACGTCAACAAACGACTCCCGCGGAAGCCAGTAATAAAAAAAGCTAAAATATTGTTGCGTGCGTGTATTCATAATATTGACACCATAACCTAAGTCACCCCCACTTTGTCAACCCTTACAGCTCAGATAGTTACATTTCCTCACGCAAAAAACAGCCTGACCGACAACCCCATGAGGCTTTTCAGGATTTTTCAGACATGGCCCTAATATTCACAAGACTAACAAAGTCATCCGTATCATTCCCCAGCACTCTAGAATTCAATGTCACCTGATGTCATCAAACTTCGACTGTTTACGGGACGCCAACAGGCACCTGCACCGGTCATACTGGAAAAAACCCACAGCCAAAGGCAAACCCAACCCATGGATCAAGCCCCCTACTGGTCAAGCAACGAAACCGCCCTACGCCGCAGTCATGCCCAGCATGCGGCACTCTTGGCGACCCTCCAGACCGTGCAGGCCACCACTGACTTTCAGCTGTGCAACACCCCCGCGGGGGACTACACCCTGCATTATGAGGGCGGTTTTCTGCATAGCCCGCAAGGAGCCATGCAGGAAGCCGCGGAAGCCGTTTTAAACCAGTGTCAACCGGGGCTGGGGCGCGCCCATTTGTTGATGGGGCTGGGCCTGGGTTACGTTCTGGATACGCTGTATCAGCACACCCCAGGGCAGATCGTGGTCTATGAACCCGACTTGCCCCTGCTGAAGTTCATTCTGGAAAACGTAAATCTGGCAGATGCCTGGGCATCAGGCCGGGTACAACTGGTCACCCACATCCCTGAGGTACTCAACGCCTTGCGTCCCCTGGTTGTGGGAGAAAACCCGCTGGATGTCATTCTGGTTCCCGGCGAAGCCCAGCGATTACACCGGGACATCCCGCCGCTGATGGCCCAACTGGTGGACATGGTGGAAGAGCGGATTCGGGACTTCCGCACCGGACAGCACTTTCATCGGCAATGGATCCGCCAATTCTTCCAAAACCTGCCCCATTTTGCCCAAACCACCCCCTTTGAAGCCATCGCCCCCACCTTTGCGAACAAGCCCGCGCTCATCATCGGGCGGGGCCCCTCGCTGGATGCAGCACTGGATGACATTCACGCCATGGCCGACGGGATGACCCTGATTGCGGCGGGCAGTGCCTTACACGCCCTCTATCAGGCGGGCATTACCCCGGATATGGCCGTATTTTATGACCCCAACGGCGTGAAAGAACAATTACACGGCTTGCCGGACAGCTATCTTCGCCAGATTATTTTCTGTATCAGCGCATTCACCGACCCGCTGGCCTTTGCCGCACCCAACCGAGCGAAAATCCTGTTTTACCCCCAAAGCGGCGAGGCCTTTGCCCACTGGCTGGCCGCCGAATGCCCGGAAGTCTCAGAATGCAAGGTATTGAGCCAGCCGTTGTTGCTAGAGGGCGGTGGAACCGTTTCCGTGGTGGCCATGCAACTCGCTTTGGCCTTGCACAGCAGCAGCATCACGCTCATCGGACAGGATCTGGCCTTTCCCAACCAGCAAGTTTATGCCGGTGGCATCGCGCTTCAGCAGGACGAAAATGGTCGATTGGCCCTGCCCCAAAGCGAGACCCTTTTCACGGCACCCGAAGCCATGACCACGGTGCTGGGACAGAACCATGAAAATCTGCCTGCATTAAAGGCCTACACCGGATTCATCCGCCATTTTGAGCGACTGGCCGAAGCCAACGCCCAAAGTAATCAGCCCATTTCACTCTTCAACGCCTCAATCGGCGGAGCCGCCATTGCGGGCTACACCCTAAAACCCCTCCGCGATTTCAGAGACACTGATGCCCCTTTCCTGCGCGATTTCTCCAGCGCACCTGACGGCCGCTCTACCGAATCAGCCAATGTGCTCGAAGCGCTTCGATTTGCCGTAACCCGCCTTCAGGGCGACCTGCATGCGTGTGTCCGACTGCATGAGGCCACATTGGCGATAAACGAGAACACGCCAGAGCCGCTGAACCAGATGCCCATAACCACAACATCCCAACCCAATCAGGCCTTGTTTGCGTTTTTGAATCAGCATCCACTCATTGCCCACTTTTTGCTGTTTGAGATGATTACCGTGCAACAGCGCTACAGGCTGGAACCAAACAACCCTGCCGCCATTGAAGCCAATCAGACCTTGCTAAACCAGAGCACGATGCAGTGCATTGCCCTGTTGCGCGAAGAAATTCTGCCCATGGTCATTCAGGCCCAGCAAACCCTGGAAGCCCAACGCCACGCCACAGCCCCGAAAGCTGTCCAGCAACGCACATAGACTGCTGGATGCCCTAAACCGACCAAACGGCCCATACAGGTTGAGCAAAACGGGGGGCCTTCCGTTAGTCCGTCGAGGCATTGTCGTCGGCATGGCATCGGGAGCATACTGATGGAACTCGTCAAGCGCCCCTCAATACCCATAAAGGAGACGCCCATGTTTCAGATTTGCCCGGACTGCAGCAACGACAAACTCAAGGTGAAAACTCTGGAAAAACGCCTGTACGATCCTGCAACAACCCGCACCACGGTTCATCCGGGAATCGATATGGTGGAATACCATTGCGCGGTCTGTGGCTGGACCATCCTCGTGGAAGACTCCCCCTCCGAGCCGACCAGTCGCATCCCGGCGCCGACCAGCACCCCAGCCTAATAAAGCCAGCCAGTATCCCAGTCCAATAAACCCCATCCGATAAACACAGCGACGCTTTACTCGGGCGCTATTTCAGCCGACGACTCTGAAGCGTGCCGCTCAGCAGCCTCACCCGCAAACGATAGCAGACGGCCGACCGGAGACTCCGGGCGCGCCTTCCGTTCAGTGACAGTACCGCACTCTGCGGGACCGTTGGTTTCAAACAGTTGCAAGGTGGTATCTACCAGATTTTCAATAAACTTTTCCCCGGCCTGCCACTGCTGCCCTTTTTCGACGTAGTAAAACGCCTGATCCGAGATTGCCATAGCCAGCAAAAACGTCATAAACTCTTCGGAAATTTCTTGCCGTTGCTCTTCCAGTAGCGTGAGCAACTCCTTTGCAGCCTGACGTAGCTGCTTGCTCTTTTCGCTTCTGGCCTTCCGGGATTCGGCAAGATTTACAACACTATCCATTACTGACTCCCGATATAACAGAAGCGATCATAACGGATTCCAAGCATTAGGGCATCCCTCCCGGACATATTTTCCCAATAAACGGTCTCGGATTCATCCAGATGCAGGAGCCCAGCCAATTCGGAGGCATGCTCAAGCCTTGGTGTAATGGGGGTGAGGCCACACTTTCACCAGAATCATCAGCACTTCCGTCTCAGCCGACAACGCATACACCAGCCGGGAATCCAGTGTCAGGGTATCACCCGGTTCAAGGCGCTCGGTTATACCCTCCTCTGAAGCCACCGTCTGACCGCCGGTCAGTGTCCCGACCTGAAACCCCAGCGTCCCAGACAGGACCAGAATGAACTGGGTTTGACCCGCCCAGTGCAAGGCCTGTTTTTGCCCGGCTTGCAGCCGCAGGGTCTGCACCTGACTGTGCCCCTGCTCGAATAAGGTCTGGTAAAGCATGGGTGGATAGGTTTCCAGGGCCGTTTTAGACGATTGAGCCCGCTGAATCCGATAGCCCGGCAACGGTCGCACCAACTGATACGCCTCCGGCTCAGTGGTTTCTACCAGCTCGGTAAGGAGGCGCAGGACTTTCACCTTCTCCTCCAGCTCCAGGCTGGCGTTGGCCAGAGGAAAAACCCCGCGCTCCTCTTCCAGGATATGCCCCTGCAATCGTGCCTTGAACGTTTGAAAACGCCGCACGACAGACACCATATCGACTTGCGCCATCAACCGCTCAGGGTTGAAGTGCATTAAACCCTCTGCAAACTCGGACTGCAGCTGGAGCAAATCCTCATGCTCCACTGCCATGAGCATCATACTGCGGTATTGGCTCAGCACCGGAAACAGAGCCTTTTCCTCCAGCGCATAATGCCGCTGCAAATCATCAGCCAACGTCTGATACAGGGCCTGAGCTTCCAGCACCCGGTTCAGCTCAACGCTTTCAACGGCCGCCATTTCCAGAAGCAGGGTTTCCAGACGTTCCAGCAAGGCTTCCGTGCGGCGATGTTCCTCAATCAGGAGCTCGCAACAATTGATCCCGCCCTCTGATGAGAAGCTGGCGCCCAGCGTTGGAAGGTTAACCCGTTCATTTTCTGTCTCGGTCATTGCCTCATCTTACCCGGAGCAGGCCGAATTTTCATGTTTTGGACACATTCCGGCAACCGCCTCTGTTACGCCCTAATGCAACGCTAAGCGCTTGACCGCTACATCTCCAGCCGACCATGCTGGACGCCCTCTCTGGCCTGAGGCCGGGTGCCGGTCAAATAGGCACGCAGGGATTCCAGCGCAAACGACGCTTTGTTGAGCCCGGAATTATCCCAGAATTCACCCTGACGACCCGAAACATGCAACAGCACAATACTGGAATCCTGCTGACCTTCGGGAAACCAGACCTTGAATGGCTCCTGCCAGAGCATTGCCAGCTTTTGAGGATCTCGAACCACTTCGGCACGACCCGATAAACTGACAAACTCGGATCGCTTATTCTGAAAAGTCACCAGGACTTCATCGTTCGTTCGAATCTCCATCGCTTTGGGACTCTCCGTGCTAGTGATAAACCATAAATCGCAATTCTCCTCAACCTGAGCCACAGCCATGGGTCGTGCGTGCAAGCTATTGTTCCCGGTGTGAGTGATGAGCATGCCCGTATCAAAGCGGGTCAGCAGGTCGTGAAATTTACTCAGCGTCTCGGTTGCCGTCGTCATCGGTTAGCCCTCCGTTCAGTCATTCTAATACTTGCGCCTGCCCTAGCCCGGCTCAGGAGATCACAAGCCACGCTTTAACTTACCCCGGCCAGCCAAAGCCCAGCAATCCGTATTCTGGCTAAAAGATAAAGGCCAATCGGGGGGTGTACTGAAGCAACCCAGCCCCACACAATGGTTTCAAGCCAAACCCGGGAACGACGTTGAACGGGCCAGCCCTTTTGGTTCGGACCGGTTCGTTGGCCTCTTTTCACCAGCCTTTCCAAGGCTTAGGGGATGCCAAAACGATTCCCGCCTTCAAACTAACTATCCGGGTAATAGACAGCTCGGTAACAGCTTTTATAATGAAACTGGAAGTTTTTAGACTCTGTGAGGGAGAGATCAATGAGCAGCCGCTGCCCCCAATGTGGAAACAACAGTGTTGTCACTCAGGATATTGAAACCCTGAGCAATTCAGCCCTTCTGGTCAAGCTGGAAAAGCGCCTGCAACTCACCTGTCAACAGTGCGGCCGCATCGAATTTGACGACCCCAACCGGCGACTGGCGCAAACCCCGCCAAATCCTTTCCACAGCCTCATCAAACCAGCCCAGGCCTGCATCTAGCTAGATGCTTTCCTATTCAGCAAAACCATGCTTTCATGGGAACGCCCTGAACTGATTGTGTTAAATCGGGTTGAGCGGGCGAAACGCCCCATTGCTCCTACGCCCTCACCCACGACTGCCCAATACCCCACTCTTCGCCACGCCGAGCGCTGGCATTTGCGTTCTCATCATCTCGTGATAGAATATCTTCCAAAAGTGGGTTATTTAAAAACTTTGGGTTTCATACAATGACCAGCAATACGGTCAGGGGTGTCCTGACCAGATTGGTCATCTTTCGTGTCAGGCTGTTCAGCCCTACCATAGGAAACACCACTCGATGATTCCAGCGTTTCATCAACCGTTACGCGGCTTTTTGCCTTTCATGCGCCCGCTTAACTCGCTCTTTTCAAAGCCAAAGCCCAAACAAATTGACCCGGATCATTTCACCAGGTCACGTCATTTCTCGGAAGCGTGCGCCTTTCTGGAGCCCAAAACCCCTGAACCGCTCCAAGTCAGGAACCATCCGTCCCGATCGACCAACCCGCTAAACCCGTTTTCCTATCACATTGCACCCAACACCAGCCAGCCCCAGTGGCCAACACCTCAAGCACCCCCAGTTACGCAGGTTTGGCCCCGTCATAAATTAATGTCGTATAACGCCGAAAATTTTGTACGAACCAGCCACGGCAAAATGGTCAAATCCCGCAGCAGTATTCAGGCGCTGGCCGATGTCATTTTGCAGGAAAACCCCGATATTATCGCCCTGCAGGAAGTGGGCAATCATAAATTATTGTCTGAGTTTAACCAGAAGCACTTAGGCAATCAGTACCCCCATATCGTTTGCCCTCCCAGCGCAAACCCTTCGGATCTGCAAGTTGCCATTCTCAGTAAACCGCATATCAAACTGATTGATCAAAAGAGCCATCTGTCCACGATGAGTCAGGGGGCCCATTACGCCCACAAAAGGGATCTACTGGAAGCCACGTTCCAGACGGACAACGGTTTTCGATTTACCGTCTACAACGCGCACTGTAAATCCATGGTCGGCGGCGAAGGAAGAACCGCCCCGGTCCGCATGCAGGAAGTCCGTAATTTAAGCGGTATTTTAAAACATAAATTGACCCATGAGCCAGACGCCCCGGTATTGATTGCCGGCGATTTTAATCTCATCCACAACACCCCGCATGGTCAACCGATCCTCGATACCCTGCTTCATCTGGATGACCCGACTCACGCCCCCCAACTGGCCGAAGTCATGCTCAAGGATAACAAGGCAGAGCCGACCCACAATGGCAACGGTTATTACCCCAATCAAAAACTGGATTATATTTTTGTCTCCAAAACCATGATTCCTCAAATTAAAAATGCTTACGTGGCAGGGACCTTCGCCAAGGCTCCCTGGCGTCACGCCTCCGATCATCTGCCCTATGTCACCGAATTTGAAGAGCTGCCGCAGCCCATCCCCCTCCAAAACAATGTAATTCCCTTCTTGATTCAGGAAGAAAATCGGCACTCCCCATTGAAGCAATATATGGCGATCCGGAAAAAAAGACGCCGCCTATAGCTGAGCCCGAGATTCCATAGGGCGACCGTGGTAATGTAAGGATTGAATTTTATTCAATCTAACCCCGGATAAAACCTGGGTTCTCCCATCAAACACCTGTTACCCACTTCAACCGAAAAGACCGACATGCCTGTAAATTCCGATCCCTCAGCCCCAATGCCAACCCGATCGGCCACCGAGCCCGCCAGGCCGCTGGCACTTGAAAATACCCGGTTGGCGCACAGCATTGATCACACCAAACTCACCTTCAGTCCCGGTGAAGATGAAACCCAGGCCATCACCCAACTATGCGACGAAGCAAAAACATACGGCTTCTATGCCGTTTGCCTGCGCCCACAACATATTGTTCTGGCAAAAAATTTACTGACTGGTAGCCCCGTGAAAGTCGCCACCGTCATTGGGTTTCCAGCAGAAAAAGTACAATTGGCCGATGAGCTACAACAACCGACTGTCGGCCATTTTCCCACACACGCCAAAGTTCAGGAAACCCTGCAAGCCCAGACCGACGGCGTGGATGAACTGGATCTGGTGATTAATGTGGCCCATCTAAAACAGGACGTGAAAACAGGTAGCCGCCAGATGATAGCAGAACTAGAGGCCATTCGGGACGCCGCCAAAGACCTGCCCATCAAAGTCATTATTGAAACCGATCTGCTAACCCCTGAGGAAATTGACTGGGCCACGACGGCCTGCGCCCAAACGGGCATGTGCATGGTAAAGACCTCCACCGGCATGGTCGTCAATGGACAAGGGGCCACCCTCACGACGGTCCAGCGCATCGCAGACCGTTTGCAGGCGTTGCAAGTCAACACCGGCATCAAGGCCAGCGGCGGGCTTAAAACGCGAGAGCAGGCGATGGCCTTTCTCGCGCTGGGCGTGCAACGACTCGGCACCAGCTCCGGCGTGGCCATTCTGCAAGACAAAACCGTTGCCCCCGAAGCCTATTAAAAGCCGAATCATTCTAATCAGTAGGCCACCCCATGCCGAAAACAAGCTCTGATTGCCTTAATGAACCGCCAATGACTGAATAAAGGCATCACTTTGATCCACAATAAAGGGATAATCGGCCTCATTCAGGCTGTGCTTGGTTTTGGGCATTTTCACAATCTGCCGGGGGGCCTTGTTTTCCGCCGGGATACAGGCTTTCAGTGCCTCCGCCATCGCGACGGGTGTATTTTTATCGTGGTCGCCCTGCAAAAACAATACGGGCACTTCGCGGTTTTTCTGGAGAGCCTGCCGGGAGTCCAGTTTGACATCAATCCGTTCGGCGTCCAGCATCCATCCCAACCCAAACCGGTTCAGATACTGTAAAAATCCCTCTTGCACCTTGGGAAAAGAACTGACCATGATCAACCCCTTGGGTTTCTCGCCCAGGGTTTGCAAGGCACTGACCACCTGAGCCGAAACAGAACTTCCCAGTGAGTTTCCCATGATCACCTGATTGGCAATTGGCTGGTGCAAAACATCTCGGGCATACAGGCTGGCCGACAGTCCTGCCTTGAACAAACGCTGCTCCACAGCCTTAATGTCATCCAGCTGCCGCCGGGGATACTCATAGATCAGCACGTCATAGCCTTTGTTCATAAACCCTTTTAACATGCCTTCCATTTCGCCCATCGTGGAGCCACGTCCGTGACTGTATATTATGCACGGCCTGGGCTGACAGCTGCCTTTGGGTTGCTTTCCCGGAATATACCAGGCATGAAGCGGCACATCGTCATGTCCGGGATGAAAGCCCAACCCGCTTCGGGTGAGTTCCTGCCGGTAATCCTCCATCTGAAACAGCTGTGGTCGAATGGCCTGACGCAAGGCCTTATCCTTTTGACTGCCGGGGGAGGGCAGATGCTTGGGCCCAAACAAGAACCGACCCTGCACATAGCTTTTCACCCGAGAAGACACTGGAAAAAAGGTCAGCAAGCCCAGACCTAGCAACCCGACCCACTTCATGAGCATCATCACGGTGGATGCGAGATCGCACACCCAGCGAGCAATCTGCTTTAGCCCTTCCCAGGGTTTTCGCATCAGCCAGTTCAAGGCTTGCCGAGGTCGAGATAACACCGATGCTGGATGACCACTGGCCCCAAAACGCGGTATAAACGCATCCCGATGCGAGGATTGTCCTGCAATCCCATTCCCGGAAACCCCGGATTGCGTCAAGGCAGCCTGCGGGGCACTGGAGTCCACCAAGGGAGATCCAGCATTGGGCATCGCATTGAACCACTGAACCGACATACGCTTTAGAGTTCATCCTGTCTGAAAAGAGGACAAGGACCGGGCTTGTTCTCGCCCTAAAGCAAGATCAGCCCAGACGCCGCCAACCACACCGATACCGGGACTCACCGTGAAACCATCGGCCCGTTTAGCGTTATCTTGTTAAACCCCCTGAAGCAGAATTCATGCCAAACCACCCTATTTTTGCTAAAAATGAATTGCACCCTCCCGCACAGGCAGCCACCCCCAAACAGCACGGCCACAGGCCAGCATCCATTACCTTCAATACTTCAGACGCAGCTTCGCTCCCCGTAGAGGGCTGATCAGACCATCCCCGTCACGGCTTGTGCCGGTTTCGGATGAGACCAGCCTCGGGTATCTTCGGCATACGCGATGACATCCTCCAACTGATCCGGCTTGTTAAACTTATGCCCGGTATTTTTCTCAAGAATCTCGCGCTTTTTGAGTACCGTGACCACCTGATGTAAATTGACCCCCTGCTCAACAGGAATCACCGGATCATGCTTACAATGCACCACCATAATCGGCGTCTTGTGGATCCCCTGAATATTATTCACGGTATCAAACTTCAAGCCGGTTCTATCCGAGTCAAACCACTGGGCAATTTTTTGATGGAATCGATTGAACTGAATTTGAAAGGCCGATTTAATGTTCGTAAAGGTATTCACCAGAATCAATTTTTGAGGCAAGTTCGCCTGACCTGTCGCGGCAGTGCCCGCCTCCTGCTCCAGACGACGGGCGACCTTCACGGCCACAGCCCCGCCCAGGGAGTAACCCATTAATATTTGCTGTTGATAAGGCACACCATAACCCGAGGCCTGATAGCACTCATCCCCCGCCAGAAAACGACAGGCCGCCACGCCAGCATCTTCCAGAGTTTGCTCATCAGGATGGCCCTCGCTTCGGCCAAAACCTGGGTAATCATAGGCAAAGAAGCCGTACCCCTTGTTTTTGGCCCCCTGAAACAAGCCACCGAGATGCCCAATATTGGTATCCCGGCCATGAGAAAACACAATGGTCGGCTTTCCCGGCTGTGCCTTTAAATAGAAACTATGGATGGTATTCAGATTTGAAGTCCCCGGAGCAACCTGAAAAGAGTTGGACAGGATGCTGCGATTCAACGCCTCTCTGACTTCAGCGCTGGCAGCATCATTCAAAACTTCGCCCGGCGTATCTTTCAGTCGCAATGGGTTTAACACCTTCCGAGGGGAGTAAAAATAGGCACGACAGATGCGCTTCAGCAGCCAGTTTGGCATCGGTACAACACTCGCCAGGGCAATCATACAACCGGCCACCCAGGTCCGCAGCTTGTTACTCAAGCCCTCCAGGGCAGTGAGCACCCGCATCTTCTGTCGGGGGAACCACCGTTGATGCTCCGCCGCCCAGTAGGAATAGCTCAGCGCTTGCGATACGCGTCCCGAAAAATGCACGCCATCCTGAGCCAAAGCGCCTGCATGGCGAGTACCGCTACCAGCCAAATCAGTATTAGACATACCTTGAGACAAGTGAGGGCGCCTGCTAAATAGATCGCAGGCACCTGCAATTTCCCGGCAGTCGGCGGACTGAGACGGGTGAACGACACTTTGGGTGTTCAACGGCGAGGCTACGATCATAAGGGTCTATCCGCTTTTCATCAAAAGCAGTTGACTGGATTAAACAGACACCAGTGTTCTAAAGAAAATAGACACGCCCCGTTTTGTTGCGCCCAACAGCTGGACTGACCCTCCACTGCTTCACAATTCGAAACAATTCAATCGACGAGGACGGCTAAACCATGAGTAGCTCTTTACGGAAGCACTCAAATTCAAGAGCGGTTTCGTTTTTGGTTTCACCCTCACCCTTTCGGGTGAATTGAGGATTGACGGTCACTTTGCAAAATAATATATATAAAATCACATCATCACCATCACTTTATATATCAATAAAATTCATCCTCGTTCGACTAATTGCACTATGTGCAGGTGAACAGTTGCCTTTTTCCGAAACCGTACTTATAATCAGCTTGTTAGCTATTGTTGGAGTGTGGAAGAGAATGAACAAAGAAGAACTGGTACAAGAAATCGCCAAGAAAACCAAAAGCCCCCAAAAAGCGGTGGCCCTGATTTTGGGTGCAACCCTGGAAACCATTGGCAAAACCGTTTCCAAAGGTAAAAAAGTGACCTTGGTGGGTTTTGGCACCTTTGAAAGCCGCAAGCGCGCTGCTCGCACTGGACGCAACCCGCAAACCGGCAAGAAAATTCAAATCAGCGCCAAAACGGTTCCCGTTTTCACGCCTGGCAAAAAATTCAAGGAATTGGTTGCCAAGAAATAGGCCCCTTCAAGCCACAAACAAAAAAGATCTGCTGAAAGGCAGATCTTTTTTAATGTCAATTTTAAACGCAGTCAGTTCCGAACCAACAGGGGTTCCGTTCCATCAGTTGGCTTTATAAAAAGCGAACCGGTAACTCGTTCTCACCGACCATGTTCAGGTAATTGCGAGCCAACTCTTCAATACCCGAGGGCGAAGAATAAACCTTGATTTTATTCTGCAGCACCTGATTTTCATGTTTGGTCTGATTGAACATTTGCTGCACCGAGGACTGGGTGTTCATCAGTAACGACAAGTGTAAACTGTCACTCACCAAAGCACGCACACATTGCACCAGTCCAAAAATCAAAGCCGCATTCACCAGAATGTACAAAATGTATTCCGCGCGAGTGGTTTGCTTCTTGTTTTTAGAGCGCGCAGGCGACTGGCGCCGAATTTGTCTTTCGGTAACAGGTTGCAGCTCTGGATAGGCCAAATCCGCATACGAAATTTTATGATTGGAATAAGCCATACTCACCCTGGTAACTCTTTATCTGCCTCTAACTTCAGGCCCAGAAACAAGACCAAGGTACAAAATGTACAGACTAAAAGGTCTTCTACTGCTCTGGGGGAAACGCCTTTTGAGACAACCCTGTTGTCCACGCCAATCAATTATAGCAGAGAACCTGTTTCTGCATACATTTTTTTTCTTTTGAGGCCACATATTTACTCCGTGTAACGTAGCAGAAGCACCCCCGCCAAAATACCAACAACCCGATAAACGCGCGACGAGCCAAACCAAGCCAGAACATCTGTTTGAAACATCTCCTCCAGTGAAATTACTCTATCCAAAGGGCTTTTCAGCGAAAGATGGTCAAAATATGTTAAGATATATTATGCCCATAGTATCTTCAATATTTGAGCGTATATGAGTTCCAAAAAGTTACCGCTTTCAATCAACGTCTTCCCCACCCTGGACTTCGTTGAACTGGTTCAACTGGATCCTAAGTCAGGCCAGTTGGAAAAGGCTGTGGCCTTGCCCTGTCAATTTGACCCGCTCACCCGACAAGTAACTGATCGGGATGCCTTTTTACAAACCATCCGGGATCTTTACAGCTTAACCCGAATCCCCCTGAACACCCCTGCAGTATTGGTTCTGCCAGGCTTTTTCACTCGCGAAATCGAGCTCCCTGCTGAATTCAAGAAGGATGAACTCCGCTTTGCACTGGTTTCCGAAGCAGAGCGCTTCTACCTGTTTAAAAAATCGGAGCCCCAGATTGACTGGATTAATCTGGACTCTCATCGGCTGCTGTATGCCGCCTTCCATAAAAACGAGATTGAAAAGTACCAGAAGATCTTTCAGGAACTACGCATTCCACTGCTGGCCATTGAACTGAGCTACTTTGCCCTGTTACGCGGTCTGATTGCCACTGGCGCCATTCAGGATGAAATCGATAACAACAGTCACTGGGGGATGCTCAGCATTAGCGATAGCTCTTTCTTTGCCTCCATTCAGGAAGGCAGTAAAATTCTGCGTACGACGGATGCCCCACTCTCGATGAGTGGCGACGAAGCACAATCAGTACTGCAAGAAATTCAGCTGGACGTGGAAGCCTTTCTGGAAAGTGAACTGGTGAACAAGCTGGTCATCATCAACAACTCAGCGCATCGAGGCATTGACGCACTGGCACACACCCTGAATATCAGCGCCCCCGTGGTTTTCATTGAGCAAAACGAAAACACTCTGGGATCAAGAGGTGCCACAGAGGGCGAATATCCCTGCAGCCTCGAAGGTCTCGGCGGCATTTTTTACAAACAATTCCCCGATACACCGGAACTCAACTTTTTACCCGAAACCAGTGAAGACATTGTCGGCATTCTCCATTATCAAAAGCAGGCCGTTCTCTGGCTCGCTGTATTCAATGGCGCATTATTCCTGCTGCTTTTAATAACCTGGGGCGTTTTTTATCTACTCACCTGGAGCAAGGATCAGGAACATGAAGCGCTCGTCAAGGAATCCAGTAAAATTTCAAGCTCTCTGGATCCGGCCCGCCTGGCAGAAATTAAACGCCGCAAGTACATCCAGAGCGTGATCGATAAAAATGTAGAACTGAACAATTTTATGGTTGCGCTAGGCACCAACATCAAAGATGAAATCTGGCTGGACAAAATCGAAATTATCGCCCCGGGCTCTGATCAACCCCTTGCCGTTAAATTGGACGGTGGCACAATTGATAAGCTGGATGATGTGAATAAAGTAGCCACAACCCTGAACGCCAGCATTAAAAATACCAGCCTGGAAGTATCAAACGCGGCCCAAAACACCTCCGCCGACGGGCAATCCTTTTTCTCCTGGAGCATCCAGAATACCAATGCGCCTGCCGCTGCACCTCCTACAGCAGGCCAGGGAGGCATGCCCACAGCAACACCTGGACCTGCGGCAACGCCCGGAGGCGCTCACTAATGCTGGACAAGATAAAAACATTCAACTGGAAGCGGCATGGCAACACGGTCTATAAAGTACTGATCGATTTCAAGGTGATCGCTTTACTGTTCCTGGGAGGCTTTACGGTTTACGGCATTGGCTGGGAAACAGTGATCAAGCCGAGCTTGGATGGCCTGCAAGCAAAAGACAAAATCATCAAAGAGCAAAAAGAGGCAATGGAAAAGCGCCAGCACATCCAGCAGCAGTATGGCACCCTGGAGGACAAACTGAAGGACCTGGACGTTCGCATGATGATTTTCCGTCCGGGAACCTCTGCCAAAATTGTTTCGGTCACCGAAGCTGCTGAACTGACGGAACTTACAATGGGAAAGCATCGGGCCAGCAACCTGCCCCCGCTGCCCGCGCCCCATAATATCCTGGAAAACATCAACCTTAAACTCATTGATTCTGCAACCATTGATATTCTGAATCTGAATGGGGCAGCTGCCAGCACAGATGCCAAACCGGCCGATGCAGCTTCTCCAGGAGCAGATGCCTCGCAAATCACCAGTCTACCGGTGGAACAGTATAACTATGATCTCAGCGTAACCGGAACATACCCGGCCTTGGTCGACCTGCTCAATCAGTTGGTTGCCAGCAAAAAGCTTTTCAGAATCAATAAAGTGATCATCAGCAAGCCAACCACCGCCATTCAGGAAATTCCGGATGCCAAGGAATATCCCGACTTTCCCGTGAAGCTGGATATGGTCGTTTCCCTGTCGCTGTTCCTGTACGAAGATAGCAGTTCTCCCGCGCCCAGTGATGCACAGGCGCCAGCAGCAGCGCCACCTGCACCGGCCCCAGTGGCAACGGGCCCAACCACACCCGCCCCAGCGACATCAACGACATCTACGCCCACCACCCCAGGCATGCCGGGCCCGATCCCGAATCCGACACCAGCCCCTGCAACAGCACCTTCAACCCCTTAAGGTGCGTATTCTGCTTTGTGGTTATGGGCATTTGGGACTGGCCTTGCTGGATGGATTATTGACTTGCGCTGATCAGTGTGAAATTGTCGGTGTCTTCCGCTGGTCAGCCCGGCCGGGTGGCCATGGGTATTGGGATGCCACAGAAGCGGACTTCCAGAAACGCATCCAAACAGCGGCATTAAACGATATTCAATGCAAAGGCATGAACGCCTATGAGTTCATTAGCCAGCTACAAATACTCAAGCCTGACGTGGTGCTGGTCGGCTCCTGGGGTGAAATTCTCCAGCCCCACCTGTTGACGCCTGACACCCCGCTGATGATCAACTGCCATCCCTCCAAACTTCCGGCACATCGGGGCGCAAACCCTTATTCATCGGTCATTCGGACTGGTGAGCCTGAAACCGGCGTCACCTTTCATCGCATGGCGCCACAAATTGATGCGGGGCCAATCATCCTGCAACGAGCCTTCCCTCTCAATGATTGGGAAACCGGCGATTCGCTTCGGGAAAAATGCGCCCAAACCGCACAAAACATGGTCCCGGAACTAGTGCAGTTGCTTCATGATCATCTACACAATGGCGCAACGTTACCCATGCAAGAGCAAGACCCCAGCCAAAAGAGCTACTTCCCCCAACTCAAAGCAGAAGACGGCGCCATTGACTGGAAAAGCAGTATCGAAGCACTCAGCCAACAGCTACGCGGGCTATTTCCCTGGGTGGCCTGCTATGGGATCCTTGAAAACCGGCACACTGTCCTGTTCTATGATCCCAAACTCGTGGACCTCGACCCACAAACATCGTCTTCAAGCCCGCCCCCAATGCCCGGCACCATTTTGAGCCATGAGCGCGGGGTCATTCGCATTGCCCTGAATACCCCCCAGACTGTATTGGAAGTCTCTCAGTACCAGTTTGGAAAACCGGGACAACCAACATACTGGCCACTCTGGCTCAGTCGATTTCGAGGCCCCTTTATTTTGCGCCCCGGCCTGCGCTTTATCACATCCAAAGCAAAATCATAAAGGACATGCATTCCTTATATGTGCATCCCATATCAGGCTCAACCCGAACGATGTTTTAAGGTTAGTCCAGATCAAGACCCACGTCGATCGCAGGCACACCCAGCGTGATCTTGCTGGTGGAAATGTAATCCACGCCGGTTTCAGCATATTCCCGCAGGGTTTCCAGCGAAATTCCGCCACTGGCCTCGGAAATGGCCCGTTTTTGAATGATGGCCAACGCATCACGAATCATCGCAGGGCTCATGTTATCCAGCAGAATAATATCGGCGCCAGCATCCACGGCTTGCCGCACCTGCTCCAGCCGATCCGCCTCGACTTCAATCTTGGTGGTATGCGACAACTTGCCCCGCAGAAGCCCAATAGCATCAGCGATGGGATTCTCACTGTGTTCGGCCAACGCTTGTAAATGGTTGTCTTTCAACATCACACAACTGCCCAGATTCAGCCGGTGCGGTGCGCCACCCCCATGAAGCACCGCCTGCTGTTCCAGCAACCGCAAGCCGGGGGTGGTTTTACGGGTATGCGTAATGCGCGTGTGAGTACCCGCCACTGCAGCGACATAGCGCTGGGTTTCCGTGGCAATGCCACTGAGGTACTGAATAAAGTTCAGCGCCGTGCGCTCTGCTTTCAGAATAGAGGCCATTGAGCCGGTCACCTGACCAATCACCTGACCTGCGGCCACCGACTGCCCATCCTGCGCCAGCGGTTCAAAAAGCAGGGTGGCATCGACAGCTTGAAAAACAAGAGCCGCCACCGCCATCCCGGAAACCACACAGGCCTGACGTACCCGAAGCACGGCGGTCTTCTGAATTTCCGCCAACCGAGGCAGGTTATCCGTCGTAACATCCCCTTGACCCAGGTCCTCCAGCAAAGCCGCCTCCACAAGAGGGCGGATTGCCTGACTCAAGGGTGATTCGGCAGAGAGCAAATTTGGAATCTGGGTCATGGCGTGTGTGTTCCTCCTAGAGCCATCGCGGCCAAAGCCAGCTGAGGTTCAGTTTCAGGGAAATCCAATCTGTGATGCGCACCGAGACTTTCCTCGCGTTCCAAAGCCGCCTGACAAACCAGACGGGCAACCATCAACTGATTCTCCAACTCAACACCCACCGGAACCGACAAGTCCCACTGAGTCCGTTCGACTTGTTCACGCATCGCCTCAATCTGTTCCAGCGCTTGGGTCAATCCCTGAGCATCCCGCAAAATACCCGCATTCTCCCACATCAGGCGATGCAGCGTATTCAATGCCTCATGCATGGCTGGCTCCGAGCCAAATTGGTAAGCGCCCAAAGGGTGTTTTAAACTCTGAAGGCGTACATCAGACTGTGAAAACTGCTCAGACGATGAAGCCTTAGGGGACTGCTCGGCGTGATGAGCCACGAAATAAGCCACCCGACGAGCCAGAACCACACATTCCAGCAGGGAATTGCTGGCCAGACGGTTTGCACCATGCAAGCCCGTGGAAGCGGTTTCTCCTACCGCATACAGGCCTTTAACCGTAGACTTGCCGTCCACATCCACGGTGATCCCACCCATTAAATAGTGCGCGGCAGGCGCAACCGGGATCCAGTCCTTTCGAATATCCACGCCAAACTGGAGACAGCTGGATAAAATCGTGGGGAAACGCTGCTCAATGGTTTCCACGGGTAGGTGTGTAATGTCCAGATAAACGTGCTGGGTGTGTGCCTGTCGCATTTCAGCGTAAATAGCCCGGGTCACAATATCACGAGGGGCCAGTTCGCCATCCGGATGGTACTTAAAGGCAAACCGCTCGCCATTGGCCAGCCGCAGAATGCCACCTTCGCCCCGTAACGCCTCGGAAACCAGAAAGTGCAACTTGCCTTCCGAGTAAAACGCGGTCGGGTGGAACTGCACAAATTCCATGTAGTCGATCCGGGCGCCAGCCTGGGCTGCCAACGCCAAGCCATCGCCTGTTGCAATGCCCGGATTGGTCGTATGGCTATACAATCGCCCCAAACCGCCGGTGGCCAGAATAACATTCGGACTGGCGATCAGCCACTCCTGCTGATGGTGGTAATCAACCGCACGGCAACCCAGGCATCGACCTTCAGCGACCAGAAGTTCCACCACCTGAGCGTACTCGATGACCTCAATGTTAGCATCCTGCTTGATTTTGTCGATCAGGGTCATTTCCACCGAGTGCCCGGTCGCATCGCCCCCCGCATGTAAAATTCGCCCCACGCTGTGCGCGGCTTCGCGGGTCAGGGCCAACTCCTGATTGGCGTTGCGGTCAAAAGGGACCCCAAAGTCCAGCAGATCCGCAATGGCCGTGTACCCTTCCGCCAGAATGGAACGGGCAGCCGCCTCATCACACAGGCCCGCTCCGGCCCGAATTGTATCTTGCAAGTGCAAGTCCAGAGAATCTTGCGGGTTACCGGGCAACACAGCAGCGATTCCGCCCTGTGCATAGCGGGAGTTACTCTCATCCAAGGAGGATTTGGTCACCAGCAATACTTTCACCCCGTAGGATGAAAGCTTCAGCGCGGTAAAAAGTCCGGAAATACCGGTACCAATTACCAAGGCGGGCACTTGTACTGTTTTTACACTGGCACTTGTCATAAAAGCGGGAGTGGGGCACTCCTGAAAAATACCCAGTCATTATACATTAAAAAAAATAGCGCCCATTCAATCCGCGGTCTCCTTGCTAACAGGCCGAGCCTCCACGCAAACCCATACCGTATCGCCACCCCCCCCCCGAAACCCCAGGACAAGAGCAAGAAAGCAGCCATTAAACCCAGGTGTGTCTTGCCATATTTTTGTTTATGTTAAAATCGAAAAACTTCTTGATGATGGTCGGAGGTGGGTCAATTTTGTGAGCCCACTTCTTTTCATAAATAAGAGGAATCGACTTTTCCAAAGGAGTGCCACCCCCAATGAAACGTGTGCCGGCTAAACCGATCCAGTTAACGGCGGAGCAGATTCAGGTCATTGAATCCGCTGTATTTGCCGCCGTGGAACCCATACTTCCCGAAAAATTCTACCTGCTGGATGTGACCCTGGAGAAAGAAGCTGGCTTCTGGTACCTGCGGATTTATGTCGAAGAAAAATTGCAAGGCATTGCCCTCAGCGATTGCGAAACCATCAGTCGCCTGCTTGACCCCATGATCGACGCATTGCCCGAACTTCAAGACCTTACCTACAGCCTGGAGGTCAGCTCCCCCGGACTGTTTCGCCCATTACGCCGCCAGCGGGAATTTGAGTTTTTCCTGAACCAGCCCGTGCGTATCGAAGATCGCCCGCCCAGCACCAAAGGTAAAAAGACCGTGGTGCCGATTGCTAAAAGTAAAGTAGAAGAAGGCCTCATGGCAGGCTACGATTTGGAAAAATCGCTCGTAACGCTGAAAGACCCGGTCACTCAGCAAACCCGGAATGTCCCGCTGGACGATTCTAAAATCATCTGCCTGAACCCGGCCATTCGTTTCCCGGAAGATGAAACCGAAGACAAACCCTTACAAGGCAACACACCTGAACTAACCCCGGTACAATAACATAACCTTTAACACCCACAATTGAATACTAGACAACTGAATACAGGAGGCAACTACAACATGATTAAAGTCGGACCCGCATTGATGGAACACGCCGAGCAACTCGAGCGGGAACGTGGCATTCCGCGTGATGTCGTATTGTCCTCCCTGAAGGAAGCCATGCTGGCGGCCTATAAGCGTTACGCCAAACTGGAAACCCTGACCGGCTTTGAGTGCCGCCTCAACGAAAAATCCGGGGAAATTGGCATTTTTGAATTAAAACGGGTTGTGGAAGAATTAAGCGACCCGGAAGATGTCGAGCTGGATGAAGAGGGCGAGGAAATTCCCCGCGAACCTGAAATTCTGCTCAAAGAAGCGCGCAAAATTAAACCGGACGTTGAATTAAACGACATTCTGGAGATTGAAGTCACCCCTGATGAATTTGGTCGGATTGCCGCCCAATCCGCCAAGCAGGTGATTACCCAGCGTATTCGCGAAGCCGAGAAGAAACTGGTTCAAAAAGAATTCGAAGACAAGCGTGGCTCGGTAAGCACTGCCGTGGTGCAACGCATTGAAGGTCGCAACGTGATTGTGAACATTGGCAAATCCGAAGCGATTCTGCCACCCCGTGAACAGCTGCCCTCGGAATACTACCGGGTCGGGAACAAGCTGCGGGTCTACATTCTGGACCTGAAAGATTCCGGTCGCGTGCCGCAAATCATTGTATCGCAAGCTCACCCGGCGATGGTCAAGGAAGTATTTGAACTGGAAGTCCCGGAAATCGAGGACGGCCTGGTCGAAATCAAGAGCATCGCCCGCGAAGCCGGATACCGCACCAAAGTGGCCGTGGTCTCCCACGATCCGGATGTGGACGCTCAAGGCGCTTGCATCGGCACACGGGGCAGCCGGATTCAGGCCATCGTCAACGAGCTGAAAAACGAGAAGATCGATATTATCCGCTGGTCTGAAAACCCGGTGGATTTCATCATCAATGCTTTGGCCCCCGCCAAAATCATTCGGGTTCTGCTCATTCACGACCCCCGTCAGGCACGCGCGCTGGTCATTGTGCCGGATGAGCAACTCTCTCTGGCCATTGGCCGCGAAGGGCAGAATGTGCGTCTGGCCGCCAAGCTGACCGGCTTCAAGCTGGACATCAAGAGCATCAGCCAGATTGAGCACGAAGGCGGCATGGCCTACTTCGAGCAACTGGCTGCCCCCCCGGCGGACTTTGTGCCGGAAGGCGCTGAAGAAGGCGAATTCTTTGAAGCACCGCCGGAAGCAGGCGAGAGCGAGCTGGCTTTGGTCGCCGCTGGCGAATTTAGCGAAGAAGTCGCGGAAGAAGCACCTCATGCAGACACCGGGCATGAAGCAGAAGCCTCCACTGAAGAAGCGGCCCTCGACGACGCAGAATAAGCCCATTAACCGGAGATTTCATTTGACGGATCAACGCGTAAGACAATGCATTCACTGCCGCCAGCATCTGGCCCGGAATGAAATGCTGCGCCTGACCGCCAGTGGTGATCACCGTTTTTCCATCGACAGCAGACCGCCCCTTCAAGGGCGGTCTGCCTATGTTTGCCGGAACAGCTCGTGCCTAAGCGAAGCCTTGAAAGCCCGGAAGTTTCAACGAACGTTGAAAAGAGCGATCCCGGATGATATAGTTGAAAACCTGAATACCCAATTGAAAGGAATGACCTCACCGTGACGGCGCCAAAAGTAAGAGTCCATGAAATAAGCAAAATCCTTGGCGTCAGCAATGCCGAGGTGATCGACGTTCTTGCCAAACAGTTCAAGGTGCAGGCCAAAAGCCATTCCAGCACCGTTGAGCAGGATATTGCCGATAAATTAATTGCAGCAATGAAAGGGGCCAGTACCGCCCCAAAACCCACCAAAGAAGCCCCTTCCAAGCAGGCTAGCCCACCCGCTTCCAAAATAAGCCCGAAGAAACCGGAGGCTAAAATGCCTGTTGAAGCTCCCCCACAACCCGCCAAAGCAAATCCTGAGGCAGAAAAGCCCACAACGGCAGCCTCTCCAAAAATTGAAGAGACTGCACCCAGAACCATTAAACCGTTACCCAGCTTTCCATCCCCGCAATACCGCCCCGGCGTAAGCCAAACGGGACAAAGACCCCCACAAGGTCAGTACGGACCTCGTCCTCAGCCACCTAATGGCCCCGGTCAATATGGCCCTCGCCCACAACCAGCCGCTGGTCAGGGCCAATACCCACCCCGCAACCCACAAGCCACACAAGGTGCAGGTCAGTATCCACCCCGGAGTCCACAGCAACCAGGCTCAGCCCCTGCACGCCCCGGCTTTGGGCCAAACCGGGGGCCTGCTCAGCCGTATCGACCCTCTAATCAGCGCGGTAACCAGTCTAAAGGCTCACAACATTCGCAACGGGCTCCGCAAGTCGAACGTATTACGCCCCGTCAAAAGCGCGAGGAAGAGCTGGCCGCACAAGCTGCACTGCCCAAAATCTGTAGCATTGATGAGCCGCTGGATATTCGCGCATTGGCTGAAAAGCTACGCATGCGTGACACCGAAGTCATCAAGCATTTGTTCATGAAAGGCATGATGGTCACGGTCAACCAGACGCTGGACATTGATTTTGCCAAAGGCGTGGCCAGAGAACTCGGCTTTGAAGTCATCGAAACCGAAGTGGTAAAGCACGAAGGCGAGTACACGCACCTCAGCAACGAACCCGCCAAAGTGCTTGATGCCGATCAATCCAAAAATTTGCAACCGCGTTCACCGGTAGTGTCCATTATGGGCCACGTTGATCACGGCAAAACCACCTTGCTGGATTCCATTCGCCAAACCCGCCACAAAGTGGTGGACAGCGAAGCCGGCGGGATCACCCAGAGCATCGGTGCCTACACCGTCGAAAAAGAAGATCAAACCATTGTGTTCCTGGATACACCGGGCCACGAAGCGTTTACCGCCATGCGGATGCGCGGCGCACAGGCCACAGACATCGCCATTCTGGTGGTCTCCGCCGATGACGGTGTGATGCCGCAGACCATTGAAGCCATCAACCACGCCAAAGTGGCCAAAATCCCCATCATCGTGGCCGTCAACAAGATCGACAAGGCCGATGCAGACCCGGATCGGGTGCTGGTGCAGTTGTCTGAATACGGACTGTCCGCGGAAAAATGGGGCGGCGACACCTTGACGGTGGAAGTTAGCGCGCTGCAAAAGCTGGGCCTGGATGACTTGCTAGACTCGATCCTGCTGGTTTCCGAACTGCTCGAACTAAAAGCCGATGCCACCATTCCCGCCGAAGGCGTGATTATTGAATCCCAACTCGACAAACGCATGGGTCCCGTTGCCACGGTACTCGTGAAAAACGGCACCTTACGCGTCGGCGATAACGTCTTGATTGGCTCCACAGGCGGCCGAATCCGTGCCTTAATCGATGATCACGGCGCACGCATTCAGGAAGCTGGGCCGTCTACCCCGGTTGAAATTCTGGGGCTGGACAGCGTGCCGAATGCGGGCGAAAGCTTCAAGGTCATGCGCAACGACAAGTTGTTCAAACAGGCCTTGGCCGATGAAAAACGCAAGGAACGTGATCAACGCATTGGCGTGAGCCGTGCGGTATCCGCGGGCTTCAGCGGTAAATCCGAGATTGAAAGCGACAACGCGGTCAAGGAAAACCAGTTCAACCTCCTGGTCAAAGCCGATACGCAAGGTTCTCTGGAAGCCGTGGTGGAAGTGCTGCAACGGATGACCAGCGACGAGGTGAAGATCAACATCGTGCACAGTGCGACCGGGGATGTCTCGGAAGCGGATGTGATGCTGGCCTCCACGGCAAAAGCCCTGGTGATCTGCTTCAATACCAAAGCGGATGTCAACGCACAACGCCTGGCAGAGCTGGAAGGCTTGAACATCAAGCGCTACGACGTGATTTACCATATTACAGAAGACATTGAAAAATGGGTCTTGGGCCAACTGGCTCCGGAAACCGAAGAGGTACAAGTCGGCACCGCTGAAGTGCGCCAGATCTTCAAAGTAGGCAAAACGGGCATTATTGCAGGCTGTATGGTCACCAGCGGGAAACTGCTACGGAACGCCAAAGCCAATGTCATGCGCGCCGGCAAAGAAGTATACTCCGGACCGTTGAACAACCTGAAGCGATTCAAGGATGACGTGAAAGAAGTCGCCTCGGGCTACGAGTGCGGTATCTCCTTCGATCGCTTCCACGACCTGCAAGAAGGCGACATTGTGGAAGTCTACACCGTGAAATCGATGGAACGCACCTCCTTATAAATCGACGCCCGGTTCAGAGCACCACCGAAAAGCCTCACCGATCTATCCATTCATATCCGGGAGCAACCCGACAATTAGTCCCATCCAAGATTGAGATGATCAGTTGCTCCCAGCACACTACCCCTAAAGGTAAACCACCGGAGGTCAGGCCAATGGCCAACAGAAACGAATTTAGCCGGACGGACCGGGTCCGCAAAGCCATCATTCGCGAGTTCAGCGATATTCTCACCCACGAGGTCAAAGATCCCAAGCTGGTCAATCAGCTGATTTCCGTCACCGATGTGGAAGTCAGTGGCGACATGCGTCACGCCAAGGTGTTTGTGAGCATTATGGGTGATGAAGCCCTGCAAAATGACATCATGGATGTCTTGATTGCCAATACGCCCAAAATCCGCTCGGCGTTAGGGCAACGTATTCGCCTGCGCTACACCCCGGAAATCGGCGTGTTTCTAGACAACTCTCTGGAGCGCGGCACCCGAATCACCCAACTCCTCAACCAGATTTCTCGCGGCGAAGTTTAAGTTTACCAAGTCTTTCAATTCCTTTTCAAACCACAGCGTTCTAATTGAATGCTGTGGTTTTGTATGCAGACAATCCGCCAGCACGTTATCCACAAAGCATTACGGCCCAGATTCACTCAGCTTGCTAAACCTGAACCGGCAACCCCGCAGGCTCAATGTTCTGAAGCGGAGACATCAGCTCAACAGCATTGTGATAAGCCTCGATCAGGCTGGCCGGATCCGCGATCCCCTGACCTGCAATGTCGGGGGCCGTACCATGACTCACCGAGGTACGCAGGAAGGGCAGACCAATGGTCACATTGACGGCACTGAGGCCCGCCACCATCTTAAAGGGAATCAGGCCCTGATCGTGGTAAGCGGCCACAAAGGCGTCATAGTGCAGATGATTCAAATCAAAATGCCGAAAAGCGGCATCTGCTGGCATCGGTGGTTCAATGCCAAATCCGTATTTTTGAGTAATCAGCCTCAAGGCAGGCTTGAGGACACGCTCTTCCTCGTCACCGTCAATTTCTCCGGCATGAGGATTGACGCCCAACATACAGAACCTTGGACGTTGAATGCCACAATAATCCTGAAAAAACTCGGCCAGATTGCTCAATGAGCGGGTCACACCCTTTATGGTCAGCTCTTCCGAAACTTTCCGAAGCGCCACATGCCGGGTCAGCAACAGCATCCGGAATTGCCGGAACACAAAGAGCATGTCCGACTGGCAGGGGCGCTGATACAACTTGCGGGCCTGATGCTGCAAAATTTCCGTATGTCCAGAAAACGGAATCCCGACCGCTTCCAGGTGCGCTTTGGAAATGGGACCCGTGACCAACACTTGAGCATGCCCCTGATGAATATCCGTGGTGGCCGCAATCAGGCTCTCGTAGGCGATCTCCCCGGGCAGTTTGGGCATTATGCCTAGCCCATGCGTTTGCACATCCACATAACGATAATTGACGCCCTGCGGCAAGTCCAGCTGAAGGCTGGCCGCGGTCTGGGCCAAATGATCAATGTCCCCATAAATGACCAACGGCCGCGCGTTCGAGGACGCTGCAAGCAAACCAGCGACATGTTGCTTTAAAAACTTCACGGCAATCTCCGGGCCGATCCCGGTGGGATCTCCAATGGTCAGCGCGATGGCAGACGGATAAGGTTGCTGTGGTGCGTTCAACATGATGACAAAAGGCAAGGTTGGATCGGGCTTGAACCGCTCAGGCGTGAACAGAGGTGGTTTCTCGTTGTTTGATAAACTGTACCACGTTCGCCAGCGCCATGGGAGAACCAAATCCACCGGACTTGGTGACCACCCAGCGCCCCTGGGCATCTGCCATCAGGGGAATGGACTCATCCGCTTCGGCCAACAGCTGTAATTCACTGATCCCCAGTGTTTCGCAGATTTGGCAGGTGGTTTCACCCCCGGCCAGCACCAGTTTCACCGTGCGAGCCTTGGTCACTTCGGCGGTAATGGCAGCCAGTACCTCCTGGGCCTTCTGGCTGGCCATTTGCTCGGAAATATTGTGCTCCCGGGCCAGACCCAAGGTGTGCGCATAGGCATCTTCGCTGATTGCGGTGGACAAGACCACCGTGTTGCGGTCGCCCAGAGCTTCAATAATCCGAGAGATGGTCTCCTGCACCGGACTCAAGCCCAACACCTGATCCGCGGGCAGGTCAAACATGGCCAGCTGGGAGCCTTGCCCGTAATAGGCGTAATTTTCGTTCAGACGTAACACCTGCTGCCGGGTGGTATCCGTGTTACTGCCGCTTACAATCAAAATGGGAGACATCGGCACCAGAGGCAAGTCTTTTGAGTAGAGCACAGAGCCATCCTCAGACTCAATGGCCCATAAATCAGCCAGAGCCAGTGCTAGACCGGCAGAACCGCAAGGCAGGACCTTGGCGTACTGCTGGGCCTTTTCAATGGCGAGGGCGATTTGCTCCAGATCTTCGGTGCTGGTGGCATCAATGACCACCAGTTTCTTGCCCTCCTTGATCAGCTCATTCAGCTTGACCAGAATGGGGCCAGCCCCGTGCAACACCATCGACAAGGGAATATAACCCACCAGCTCCGGTCGGGTCGTCTGCTGCGCCAAAAGGGTAGGCACATGGGATTGCCGCACTGGACACAGCGGATCGCGGGCCACGATGGTTTTTTCCACCGGAACCCCGCGCACCAGCTGATAACCTCCCACCGTTCGCCGACCGGCTTGTGGATAAGCCGGGGCAATCACGGCGCATTGAGCCTTCAGCTCATCCAGCATGCCCAGACACTCATGAGCAATGTTACCGCGCAAGGTGGAATCCATCTTCTTGTAAAAGTTTTCCACCCCAAAGCGATCGCGGCACAGGGCCACAGCCTGACGCACCCGAGTCTGGGCTTCTTGCGGCTCCAGATGCCGAGTGCTGGTATTGATGGACCAGAGCTGATTTTCCTGCGTTGGCACCGAATCTGAAGGCGTTTGGGCCAAACGCTGCACATTCATCAGCACATGCGATTTGGCGTGGCTCGAAAAAAACTGCAAGGCCGTATCACAGGCACCCGTGAGGTCATCGGCCACAATGCCCACGTTTAAGCCGGGAATGTGCATAAAGCTCCTTCAGAGAAACAAGGAGGAAACACGCTAGTAGGCGGCGCCAGCTTCCATCGGGGCGACGTTGTCACGCTTGCTTCCCACGAAGCCTACGTCATTGGCGCGAACCAAGGGCCATTCTTTGGGATTGCCCGCCTGATCGGTGTAACGGTTCACTTCCAGCTGGCCAGACACGCTCACCAATGCGCCTTTTTTAATCCATTCACCCACAAATTCTGCTTTACGGCCCCACACTTCGATGGTGAACCAATCGGTCACCTTGTTTTCCTTGGAAAAGCCACGGTCCACAGCCAGAGAAAAACGCGCTTTCACGCTGCCGCTCTCGAAATACTTAATCTCCGGATCCTGGCCCAAGCGCCCGACAATAACCACCGAGTTTGCCATAATGAGGATTCTCCCATTTCAGTTGATTGCGCCCATTATACTGCAACGGGCTTTCAAACCCAATGCCCGAACCGGATAAAGCGCCTGTTTGTAAAGTTATCCATGAGGCTGCCAGACGATTGAAGCTGTAAAGAACCTCTCCTTATTAGGGATCCAGCGCCAGTAAATCCTGAACCTCTTGATGCAAGGCGTTTCCGTTGCTGCCAATCAGGTGAATACGCCTCTGGGTCAAGGGCAGGGGCCCACCCGTCAGATTGGTCACCGTACCGCCCGCTTCTTCCACCAGCAGGGCGCCAGCCGCAATATCCCACAGGGAGAGTTTCAGCTCCCAGAAACCATCCAGACGGCCCGAAGCCACATAGGCCATATCCAGGGCGGCGGCGCCGGGACGTCTCACGCCATGACAGCGAGGGGCAATGCGCTGAAAATGATCGATATTGTTCACGCTGGATCCAGCAATATCGTAGGGGAAACCCGTCGCCAGGAGGGCATGATCCAGGGTGTGTACCCGGTTCTTGCTCACGAAAATGGGCTCATCGTTTAAAAAAGCACCCCGGTTCCGCAGGGCATAGTACATTTCCTGCTTGATGGGATCGTAAACAACGCCCAGCACCGGCTGACCGTCCAGAAAGTAGGCGATGGACACCGCAAAATAAGGAAAACCGTGCGCATAATTGGTGGTGCCGTCCAGTGGGTCGATCACCCAGGTGTGGGAGAGATCCACAGACTGGCCTTCCACGAAGGTTTCCTCGGTGATAAACAAATCGGTGGGGCAGGCCTTTTGCAGGCTTTCCACAATGGCCGCGTCGCAGGCCTTGTCCACAGCGGTCACCAGATCGATACTGGTGCCCTTGGTGGTAATATCCTGTACGCCGCCAAAGCCTTCGAGTTGTCGTTTTCCCGCCAGACGGGCCGCCTTTTGGGCTGCCTTCAGGTAATGATCCGCCAGTTCCGGGGACAGTTCAGGCATCGGAAGCACCTCATCGGCCAATTCTGACGGTGGTATGGAATGGTTCATTTTGGACAGCCTCTCGTTTTTAGATATGATATATCAATTGTGCGCCAAAGAAAGCACCGCACTCTTCTTTCAACACCCCACCCGAACGCTCAAACTGGATTGAATCGATCGCCATGAATTTTAACGCCTATCAACCCCTCAAAATTGGCCCAGTTACGGTGAATAGCCGCGTGATGCTGGCCCCCATGGCCGGGGTGACCGATGTGGTGTTTCGGGGCATTGTGCGCCGCTGGGCGCCGGAATCGCTGATTTGCACCGAGATGATCAGCTCGAACGGGCTGGTGTACTCCAAGCGCTTTGATGCGCCCATTCTGGACAAAACAGTCAGTGATCAACCCATTGCTTACCAGTTGGCGGCGCATCGGGAAGAAGTCCTGCTGGAAGCCGCACGCACCATCACTCGGGAACGCCAGCCGGATACGCTGGATCTAAACATGGGCTGTCCGGTCAAAAAAATCACGGGGAACTTTGAAGGCTGCGCCCTAATGAAAGAGCCCGAGCTTGCCTATAAGCTGATCTCCGCGTTGGTGAAAGCGCTGGAGCAAGACGGCACGCCCACACCCATCACAGTAAAATTCCGGCTGGGCTGGGATAGCGAGCATATGAACTACAAGGAATTCGGCCAAATGTGCCAGGATGCCGGAGCCGCGATGGTGACGCTGCATGCCCGCACCCGCGCCCAGGGCTACAAGCCCGGATGTAAGTGGGAAGCCTTCGGCGAGCTGAAGGAAGCCCTAAGCATCCCCGTCATTGCCAACGGGGACATTAATACAATGGAAGACGCCTTGCACATTATGACCACCTACGGCGTGGATGGCGTGATGATTGGTCGGGGCTCCCTGGGGCAGCCGTGGCTGATTGGCGAAATTGACAAAGCCCTGAAATCAGGGGTGGCTCCGGCGGAACCCAGTATTGAAATGCGTATGGAGAGCGCGTTTGAACATGCGCGCCTGCTGGTAGATTATCGGGGTGAGAACACTGGCGTGCGCGAAATGCGGCGCCATTTAACCGATTATGTGAAAGGCTTTGCGGGCGCCAGCCAATACCGCCATCGCCTGACCGCCGTGAATACCCTGCAAGATGTGCGCGATATTCTGGATGAGATTTTAGAGGCACAAGCCAGCGAGCACTTGGCGCTGGCGCTTTCAGCTTATTGATTCAGCTCCCCCATCTCGACGATCCCGGAAAATGGGTCAGCGGTTAAGCTGAGGATAACATTCCGACAGCCGATCCGGGCCATTTCACTGGGTGATCCAGCTTGGCCAGCCGACCCAGTACCAACCCCGATCGCCAACCTTGGGACAGAGCTGATTGGGCATTGCGCGCAACCATCACAACCCCTTTACCGTCTGGCTAGGCTTGCCCCTGACTCTTGTCATGGCTGCAGGACCATTTGGCGTGGCTTTAGCGCAACCGGACTACTACACCCTCAAAGCGCACGGCAGATCCATCGGTCAGGTCCGGATTGATCATTATCCCGCCAGTCATCTGGCCAGTTCAGACTCGCCAAGTGCTTCTGCCAACAGGTATTCCCACACCGTTGGCCTCATCGACGGACATCCCGACGATATGGTCACCGAAATTTTGAACACCAACCACTTTACCCGTGAAGGGATGCCCTTTGGACTCAACGAGGTCAGCCGG
Source organism: Vampirovibrio chlorellavorus (assembly GCA_903866275.1). GTDB lineage: Bacteria > Cyanobacteriota > Vampirovibrionia > Vampirovibrionales > Vampirovibrionaceae > Vampirovibrio > Vampirovibrio chlorellavorus_D. The sequence goes on from CAIPMU010000011.1 coordinate 35,566, forward strand.
TTTGTGGAACGTGGCCCCAATCGCCAACCACTGAGCTTTAGCTACCAATACGCTCTGGGGGAGCAACGCCTGCTGGCCGCTCAGGGACAATTACAGGGCAACGCGCTGGATTTACAATTCCAGCGGGAGAACAGTATTGCCCAAGGCACAGCCCCCATTGCGGGCGAACGATTTTTATTCCCGGATGGCGAGGCCATGCATCAGGTGTACCGGCAGCATTTTTCCGATCCCGCCGGTAGCCGGTTTGAATTTCAGACCCTCGCGCTGGGCATGCAGCCGCAAATCGTCAACACCGAAGTGGTTTCCGGCAAGCGAGAACGCCTGAAGCTGGGGCGTGGCCACCGCCCCGTAGTGCGCCGTTTTGAAGTCAAAAATCCCGCGAACCCCACAAGCAGCATCCACGAGTGGCGAGATGCACAAGGCAAGCTCTACAAGGCCAAATCCAGCGGAAGTGATGAACTGGAAATGGTGTTAGCCGCCGTTGGCGATGAGCAACACTGGGCCAAACTGGATGTGATCAACACCTCGGCCGTCCTCAGCAACCGGATTGCCCAGCCGCGCATTACCACAGAGGGCTTGTATCGGCTCAGCCCCATTCATGGACAAAGCATTATATGGACCAAAACCGTACCCCAAGGCGATCGCCAAACCTACGACCGACCAAGCAACCAGCAACTGTATCTCAAAGTGATCCAGCGAGAACCTCAGGACTCCAGCATTACATTTCCCATCGATGGCCCGCCGGAGTATTTGCGCAGTACACCCTACCTGCAATCCACCGACCCCGAGATTGACGCTCTGGCGCTGGACATCGCCGGAAAAGAGCAGCGCGCCTATTACGCCGCCAAACGATTGCAGCAATGGGTCTATCAACACATTGAACAAAAAGATCTCTCGCTGGGTTTCGCCAGCGCCAAAGAAACACTGGCCCGCCGTCAGGGAGACTGCACGGAACACGCCGTTCTACTGACCGCCCTGAGCCGGGCGCTGGGCATTCCGGCGCGTGTGGCGGTGGGGCTGATTTACCTGCCCAATGGCGATAGCCAGCTGGGTCGCTTTGTATACCACATGTGGACCGAAATCTATCTGGGCGATCGCTTTCAGGGCGAATGGATCCCACTGGATGCCACCACCGCAAAACCCTTGGCCGATGCCACCCACATTAAGCTCGCCGATAGCACGCTGAACAGCGTCAACGATGTAATTGGACTCACCCAGCGCGTCACCGATGTGATGGGCCGCATGAAAATTGATGTACTCAAAGCCATGTCACTCTCGCAAAGCGTCCTGAACATGGACCCTCAAGCCAAAATCACCGCCACCGCGCAACGTCAGGTCGATTTAGACCGCATTGACATTCAAGCGCTCTCCAGACAGGCGATTCAACGATTCAAAGTAGAACTCCCCCCGCCGGAGATGTCGAAAGATCGACCCGAAGGGCTATTCACCTATGGGGTGACCGCGCTCTCCAAAGGGCAGTACACGACCGCAGAAGGTTACTTTCAGCAGGCGCTGGCCCAAACTCGTCAACCCGTTGCCCAATACCGACTGGGAGAGCAACTTGCCGGACTGGAGCTCTATGACTTCGCCCGCGAAGCCTTTGAAACCGCAGCCCGCCAGGACCCTCGCCTGAAGCCACTGACAGAGGACTGGGAGACGAGCTACCTGCCCGCAAAACCCCTACCGGCCAAACTGAATTCAGCCTATCTGGAAGCACTCAACAACCTCAACTCAGCCACGGCGATGCTACAACTTCAGATGATTACATCACAGGCCCCGGATTTTGCGCCTGCTTTACGGCATCTGGGAGAAATGCAACAGGGCAACGAAGCAATTCAAACTCTGAAACAGGCCGTGGCCATTGCTCCCAACGATTTCCGAAATCTGGACAGTCTGGGAGACAAACTGCTCGGCCAGGGCAAGTACTCAGCCGCCATTCAAGCGTATCAGCGCGCCATCATCACCTTGAAAAACAACCTGGCTTTCCGGCAAAGCAAGCCCGAATGGATAGAGTCGCTGACCGGCAAGCTCACGCTGGCACAAGGCACTCAAGCCCTCAGCCAAAACGAACACAGCCTTTCCGGCTGGCTGAACATAAGCAAGGGCTTGCTCCAGCAAAAACGGCGGAGCGAAGCCTCGAGGGCGCTCGATAACGCCATTCGCCTTGCACCGGATAACCTGCAAGTTGAAGAATTGCGGTTTCGCATGGCCTTACAGACCGGAGACTGGCAAACCCTGCTGGCCCAGAAAGACAGGATGGCCAACCTCGCCAGTCAGCATACCGATGCCGCCCTATTGATTGGCCTCTATCAGATGCGCAGCCGTCAGTATCAACCGGCTATCCACAGCCTGAGGCAAGCCATCGCGGCATCCCCCGGCGAAGGCGAAAGCTATCGGGCCCTGAGCCAGACCTACTTACGATTGGCCGAACTCGCCTTGCAAAAACCGGGCACTGCAGCGAGCCGACTCAGTCAGCAATACAATCGAGAGGCAAGAGCAACACTTCGACAAGGCATTATACAAGCCAGACACAGCCTTACCCGGCAATCTCTGGCCTTACAGCTGGCCCGTTTACTGCTCAAGAGCGGTCAGACGCCCGAAGCGCAAAAACTGACAGACGATGTGCTCAGTCAAAACCCCATCCACGGGGAAGCCTGGACCATTCTGGGAAAAACGCAATTCTATCAGGGAGACAACATCACGGCTCGTAAAAGCCTTGAAACCGCGCTGACCCTGAACCCCAACGATCCGGACACGCTCGTGCTGCTTGGCCATGTGTGCAAGGAAGAAGGTCGAGACACCACCGCTCTGGATTTCTACCAGAAAGCCTTCAAGGCGGACCCGTTTCATCAGGAAGCCGCAGATTCCGTCCGTAGCCTGATGGCCGAACTCAAGATTGCCGGCCACCAACCGCCCGCCTACTGGTTTCTCACTGACGATGAACACGACTATCTAGTGCAGCTGCTCTATCAGGGGAAAACCCTGAAGCAGCATACCCTGAAATATCTGCAAACCCTGAATGCCCTGCCGGGCCGAGCCGGAAAGATCACGTTCAGCAGTCAGGGCATCCAGGCCACGACCGCCCTGCACGACACGCTGAAAAGCATGCAGTCTCAGGAATCGGCTCTGTTTCATCAGCTGGATCAAGCCGTGGTGCCGCAGCGCTTTAAGTCAGTCCATGCCGAACTCCAGTCTGCCGTGTTAAGTCAGATCAACATGCTGGCGCTCGCCACCCAGGAAGGGCCCGTACTCTCACACAGCGCAGGAGAAAGCAGCCGCGAGGCATACCAGCAATTGCTACTCACCCCGCAAAATGCACAGGCCCCGCTGGACCATCTGGTGAATCAGCTTCAGGCCAACATGCCCGTGCCTATTTATAACAGCCTACTGGCCGAAGCCCAGCTGGGGGATCTCGGCACACTGAATCAGGAAATCGCCAGCCTGACCCAGATTCTAAGCAACAAAAAAGATAGCGTTTCTGAGAATCAAAAACCCATCACAAAATCCGCAGGGATGGCACCGCCACCCCATGGACTCTTCCGTAAAATACCACGCACTGGCCTGATGCCACCGCCTGAAAAGCCTCCCGGCAAAGGGAAACAAGCCCATTAAACAGTTTCAAGGTATTTCCAGCGCCAATCGCAAACGCTCCGCATACTGTGTTGCCAGGGTCAACATGGCATGCGCCACTAACGAAGACACATGCGTTTCATCTTTCCATGGCTTCCAGGCGCACTGCTCATAAACAAAAGCCAATGGAGTTTCCGGATAGCTGGCGCAAATACCGGGTCGTTTGTCCGTGCCATAAATCGAACAACGGTTGTCCTCGCCGATATAGGGGCAATGATAAAAGAAAATACGCGCTTCACCCTCGTCCGCAAGCTCCGGAGCATCCGATGCCTCCCCCGCTTCTGCCAGCACCGCGGCCACAACATCCGGAGCCTGCTCCCGCGCCGCCGCCCGAGAAGCATAAGGCAAAAACACACTGGTAAATTGCCGGGCAAACTCATCACCAGCCTCGGCCTTGGCGAGTAACTCCTCATACGAGGAATCCGAGCTGGCCATGCGGCAACACATGCCACACATGTGGCAATCAAAGGTGTTTTTGTAAGCCGTGATGGCATCCAGGGAAGCCACTACAGGCCGCATGGCCTCGCCTTCCAGCCACGCCAGAGAAGCCTGCTGCCATCCTCGAAACCCACAACCGTTATGCAACTGTCCCAACCCCGCCTCCAGCGAGATGTCCGCACCAAGACGGCAAACCTCACAGGAGAACTGATCACGCAGGCTGAGCAAATAGACTTGTAAGGCCTCCTGTTGGGCCTGCACCATCTGCCGGTATTGTTGTTTTGTATCAGCCAATGAAAGATAATAAGGGCGCATCGCTTTATTTTAACGGATATTATTCCCTCTGAACCGGACATGCCAACCGTGCAAAACTAAAGTAGAGGCACCGCTAACGCTCGAGATGGATATGCGCGCTTGAAACACTGGATTGCCCGTCAACATTATCCAACCCACGGCAAGAGGGGGCTGGCATTGTGGCCACTCCTGCCACTGTCGTGGCTTTATGGGCTAGGGGTTCAGCTCCGACTGTGGGCCTATCAGCGCCACTGGCTGAGTGCTTACGCGCCCGAAGTCCCCGTAATCAGCATTGGGAACCTGACTACAGGCGGCACCGGCAAAACGCCCATTGTGGTGGAACTGGCCCGCGGGCTGATTCGAGCGGGCAAGCGGGTGGTGGTGCTATCTCGGGGCTATGGTGCGAGCGAGCCCTTGGCCTATGGCCGAGCCATTCACCCCCAGCACGGGGATGAAGCATATATGATCCAAACCCAAGTCCCCAAAGCCGTGGTGATTGTGGGCCGGGATCGCGTGCAAACCCTGCAACAAGCCATCACAGAGCACCAGCCTGACTATATCCTGCTGGATGACGGCTTTCAGTATCTGCGCCTGAACCGGGCCATGAATATTCTGCTGATTGATGGCGCACGCCTGTTGGGCAATGGCCAACTCCTCCCCGCCGGGCCTTTGCGCGAGCCTTTGGCTCAATTGCGCCGGGCTGACCTGATTTTTGTGACCCAAGCTGTCACCCAGGAGTCCATGAATACCATTCAAGGCTGGATGCAACGATACGGTAAAGCGGAAACACCGATACTACCCGTCCCTTTTCAACTAATCGGGTTACAGGCTGTAGCCCCGCCCCCACCACTGTACCGTTTCAATTCACCCGAAATGACAGCGCTACTGGATCGCCCGGTGATTGCCGTATGTGGCATTGCCAACCCGGCAGGCTTTGAACAGGGCTTGCGGGCGCAAGGCTTCCAGTTGACTCACTGCCTGCGATTTGCGGATCATCATGTCTACACCGAGCAGGACGTGCAAGCCATCGCCGCTCGGTTTCATCAGCATCAGGCCGAGCAGCCCCTGCTCATCACCACAGAGAAAGATCTCCCCAAACTGCTGCCCTGGCTGAGCCAAAGCATTCAGGAGCACACCTACACCCTGCAACGCCAGCCCACTCTGGATGGCCGCTGGTTTTACGATGAATTTATCAGCCAAATCCCCGGATTGGCGGAAACAGAGGCGCATGCCCACCCCTCCACCCCCAGTCGTTAAGCCCCGCCAGCGCATTCTGGTCATGCGGTATCGATTCATCGGCGATACGCTTCTGACGGTGCCCTTTTTGAGAAACCTGCGGGCAGCCTACCCGGACGCCATAATCGATCTGCTGGTGGCCCCAAACTCGGGGGAACTCCTGCGGGATTGCCCGTACATTAACGAGCTGATACTATTCGACACCACCCGCAAGCATCGCTATGAAAACCCGGATAACGCCACCCCACGGCGTTCGTTTTGGCAGTATGTGCAACTACTCCGCGCTAGACATTACGATACCGCCTTTGTGCTGAAACGATCCTTTTCCTCGGCAGGCTTGGCCTTTTTGGCGGGCATCCCGGAGCGCATTGGCTTTGACACCGAGGGCCGGGGCTTTTTGCTGACGCACCGGGTACCGTATCGTAACGGCAGAGCGTCCACCCAAGCCGGACAAGAACGCATCCACGAGATTGACGCCTTCCTCAGTGTCCTGCAGGCCGTGAACATTCCCGTCCACGATCGCCACTTAGAGAGCTGGTGGCAACCCCCGGAAGCGGAAATGGCGGATCGCCTCCTGCGGGCCAGCTCCCGAGAAATAGATCCCGACCAGGCACCGGGGCATAGCCCCTTGCAGCACGTGGTGTTGCACCTGACCAGTTCCAACGAGGCCAAGCAGTGGCCCATGCCTCACGCCCAGCAACTGGCCGAATGGCTCCTGCAAGAACCACAGCGCCTGATTCACTGCTTGGGCACACCGGCCGATGCCGTGCTGTACCGGGAACTGCGCAAACTGCTCCCGCTGGGGCAGCAACCCAGGCTGCATATCCATTGCGGCCAGCTCAACTTACTGGAGAGCATGGCCTTTTTGCACCACATGAATCTGGTGGTTGGCGTGGATTCGGGCACCCTGCACATGGCCGCCGCCGCAGGCGTCCCGGTGGTGGCCCTGTTTGGCCCTATGGATGAACAAAAATGGGTGCCCCCCGGTGCCCAGGTAGTCAGTAACCCCATCGCCTGCCGCCCCTGCAATCTGGATACGCCGTGTCGTTTCAATCTGGAATGCATGAAGGGCTTGCAGCCTGAGACCGTCATTGAGACAATCAAGGCCTATGCTGGATTCATTTGAACTACTGGAATGGCCCCTGCTCTTTGAGCACCTGCTGGCCGAATGCCTAACCCCCTATGGGGTTCAAGCGTGGGAATCTTCCCCATTTCTGGAGGATACACAGGTCATGCAACGGCATGCCGCCGAAGTGGACGCCCTGAAAACCCTGCTGATCCGCTACGGGGATGTCACCAGTGAAACCACCCTGCCCGATATTAGCCCCACCCTGCGCCGTTTGAGCAAAGAGGCACATCTTTCCCTCAATGAATTCAGGCAGATTCTGCGGGTTTTATCGCTGGGCGGCCGACTGCTGCGGCATTTTTCCCGCACCTTAAAAAGCGAACCCCAGCTTGACAATCTGCTGGGCGAGATTTTAAACGAGGGGGTTATCCCAGACGAGGTACTGGCCTATCTCTCCGACTTTATTGACGCCGATGGCAGCATCAAGGACACCGCCAGCCCCCTGCTGCTCAGCCTGCGACAAAAACTGCGCCATCAACGACAAGCCCTAAACCAGAAACTCCAGCACTACCTGCGAGATGCGGAATACGCCTCGGCCCTGCAAAGCACCACGGCCACCGAACGCGAAGGGCGCACCGTCCTGCCCGTGAAAGTGGAGTACAAGAGCAAGCTCCCCGGCGTGATTCACGGGGCCTCCTCCACGGGTTCCACCATTTTTGTGGAACCACACGCCCTGGTGGAGATCAACAACGCCATGCAGGGCCTGCAAGCCGACCTGCTCAAGGAAATTGAACGCATCCTGAAAACGCTATCGGTCTATCTGCACCCCCACTGGGAGGCCCTGCAAGCGTTGATTGACGCTTTGGGCACTCTGGATCGCCGCTTGGCCGCCGCGCGCCTGAGCCGCCTGCTGAACGCCAACCCGGTAGAGATTTTAGAGAACACGCAAGCCATTGAAGTGCGGCAAGCCCGCCATCCCTTGCTGGTACTCAATAACAGAAAACGCCCGGAACCCATTCAGGTGGTCGCCAACGACATTACCGTGGGTGGTGGGGTTCGCACGCTGGTGGTGACAGGCCCCAACACGGGCGGTAAAACCGTCCTGCTGAAAACCATTGGGCTGTTTGCCTGCATGTTACGCGCGGGGCTGCACCTGCCCGTGGCCGAACAATCGAAGATGTCCTGCTTTGACCCTATTCTGGTGGACATCGGCGATCAGCAGAGCATCGCGCAAAGCCTGTCCACATTTTCGGCGCACATGGGCCGCCTCAAGGTTTTTCTGGCGGAAGAAACCGACCTGAGCCGAGGCTTGGTGCTGATTGATGAGATCGCCGCCGGGACGGATCCCGCCGAAGGGGCCGCGCTGGCCAAAGCCGTGCTGGATGAACTTTACCAAAAGGGCGCGCTGTCCATCGTAACCACCCACCTGGGCGAGCTCAAGCTCGACGCGCACCAACATGAGGGCTTCATGAACGCCAGCGTGGAGTTTGATGCCGAGACGCTCAGCCCCACCTACCGGCTGATGATCGGTGTGCCGGGGGCCAGCAACGCCATCACCATCGCCCAAAAGCTGGGGATTCAGCAGCACGTCATCGACAAAGCCAAAGCCGCCCTCAGCGCGCCCGTGCGAGAAGCCGCTGACTTGTTGCAAGAACTGGAAACCCGCAATCGGCAGCTGGCCGATGAGCTGCAAAGCGCGCGCTCCTTCCGTGTAGAAGCCCAGACCGCTTATGAAAAGGTAGAATTTGAGCGCCAAAAGCTGGAAGAGGAGAAGCGCCAAACCCTCAAGCAATTCCAGACCGGGCTAAAGGGGCGCATTCATGATCTCGAAGAACAGATTAAAATCCTGCGCAAAGAGATCCAGCAAGGCGAAGCGCCGGATTTAAACACGCTCTCTGGCAAGCTGAAAGCGATGGGCCGCAAGGCGGATCAGGTCTTTGGAGACACTCGCGAGAGCATCAGCGAGGCTTCGCGCCTGACGGTGGCCGATTTAAAAGTGGGCGAAACCGTGTTTAGCCGCCAATTAGAGCTCACCGGGGAGATTGTCTCCATCAACAAGGCCACGCAAGAAGTCTCCCTGCAGGCGGGCATTTTGCGGCTGACCGTCCCGGTTTCTGACTTACAGAAACCCTACAAGAGCAAGCTCAAGGGCAAGCAAGCCCCTAGGGATCGCCGACTGGATCGCCCTAGCCGGGCCAGCGAAGGGGCGTCGGTGGTGGATGAGCCGCTCGATCCCAGTTTAAGCTGCGACGTGCGGGGTCAACGCACTGAGGACGCTATGCTGGCCGTGGAAAAGTTCCTCGATGAGGCCATGATGTCCGGGTATCAGGCCGTGGGCATTGTGCATGGGATGGGTACCGGTATTCTCAAAAAAGAAATTCGACAGTACCTGAGCCAATCGGGCTATGTGAAACGGCATTATCCCGCCCAGGCCACCCAGGGCGGCGATGGCAAAACCATCGTCGAATTGCGGGGTTAAACACACTTTTAAATCCATTTTGTATTTTCTGAAATTGCTCAATCTGTCTTGTAAAAATATATGCAAGTGATATAATTACGATGGCTTAAAAACAATATTGTGGGTGGAAAGCAATGAAGCAGGGTACGAACCAGGACGCAATGAAACCGATTGTTCCAATTCAGCGTTGGTACGATCAGGATCCGCAATTAAGCGAACTGGTGAGAACCATGGAAACCCTGAGTCCCGATTGCCAGAAGTTGTTTGCCCTCCTGATTCAGGACACCTGTAACCGCATCATCCTGCTTCGGGGACGGGATTTCATCCGGAATCTGGATTGGACAATTTTCATTGGACTCATCAAATCCCGCCGCAGTCGTCGCTGGTATGACCGGGAAGAACTGCTTCGCAAAGCCTTTAAAACCCTGTACTCCCTCAGTTTTCCGGATAAAGCGCTAGTGGGAAAAGAGCTCAGTGTGCCCGTCCAGCTGGTGAAACGCTACGAAAACTATTGCCAGAAGCAGGACGCCGAGATCAGCCTGGATATGGTGCAAACCATCGTGGAAACCTGCATCAAGGAAGGCCCCGATAACGCCCACGACATCTATTCCATCTTTCACTAGGCCCTCTCAAGCCCTAAACCGAGAGAGATGGACCCACACAGACTGTGGACTCAACGCATCGGGGCGCTTTTACACCCAAGGCTTCAGTCAGCTGTGCCATCGTCTGGCCCAAAACCGGATGTACCCACGCCGAAGCCAGCTCTCGCAAGGGATATAGCGCAAAGGCCCGCTCATGCAAGCGCGGATGCGGCACCGTCAGACCGGGCTGACAGAGGATCTGCTGCCCATAGAACAGCACGTCCACATCCAGCGTGCGAGACAAGGCCCCACCAGGCTGCGGCGGATTGGATGCCGAAGCGTCCTCGCACTGCCCGGACAACGCAGGCGCAACCGGTCCTCCGGTGGGCGAGCGATCCCGACCCAATTGATGCTCCACATCCAGACAAAACGCCATCAGCGCCTGGGAAGGCAAGCTGGTTTCAATCCGGGCGGCGGCATTCACAAACCAAGGAATACACACCCCTTCACTGGGCGCCATGCCCACCGGCTCCGTTTCATAAAACGAGGAAACCGCCACCACCTCAATCTGCGGATGATCGTTCAACAGGATTAAAGCCTGACGAATGGCCGCTTCGGGCTGGCCCAAATTGCCACCCAGTCCCAAAAAGGCAGTTTCAGTCATCAAGGTGCGACAGCCCCGGACAAAACAGCGGACTGAGACAGTTCGGCAGGCAGCACCATCTGCCCAATCAGGGAAAAGGGCAGGGCTTCCTGAATTTTCACCTGAATCAGCTGACCCACCAAGGCGTCTTCGCTGAGCGAAGTCTCAAAGTTCACCACCTTGTTGCTGCGGGTGCGTCCGGTCAGGCGATTGGGGTTGCGCTTGCTCTTGCCTTCCACCAGCACTTCCACTTCGCAGTTAAGGTAACCCTGATTTTTCTTCAAAGATTGCGCCCGGATGGCTTCAATCAGGATTTGCAAGCGTTCTTCCTTGACTGCTTCAGGTATTTCCTCGCCATGCAGCTCCCAGAAAGCCGCAGGCGTTTGCTTACGAGGTGAGTAGGCCGCTGAGTTGGCATTATGAATCCCCGACAGGGCCACAGATTCTACGGTCCGCTGAAACTGGGCGTCGGTCTCGCCAGGAAAGCCCACGATATAATCGCCGCTCACGGCGGCGTTGGGCACCCGATCATAAATCTTGCGCACCAGATCGTAATACTGCTGACTGGTATAACCCCGGCGCATACGGGCCAAAATCTCATCATCGCCCGCCTGCATGGGGATGTGAATGTACTCCATCACCTTGGGCAGCTCGGCCACGGCATCGATAATGCGATCGGTCAAGTCCAGCGGGTGAGAGGTCATGAAGCGAATGCGCTCAATGCCCTCAATCTCGTGCAGCTCGTACAACAGTTCAGCCAGACCATAATGCCGGTCGGTGAAATCCTTGCCATACGAGTCCACCGTCTGCCCGAGCAGAGTGATTTCCTTAAAGCCCTGAGCCGCCAACTGAAAGACTTCCCGGATAATGGACTCCGGGGTGCGGCTAATCTGCCGCCCACGGGTGTAAGGCACCACGCAGTAGGTACAAAAGTAATCACAGCCTTCAATAATGGTCACCCAAGCCGAAATATCGTTCTCGCGCCGGGGAGCCACATCGGTTAAATAATCGTAGGTGTTACGCGGCTTTTGGCGATCCACGGCCAGTACCCGGTTATTGCCCTCAAAGGCCCGTCGCACCAGCTCCGGCAGCTCATGAATGTTCTGGGTACCAAAGACAATATCAACGTAAGGGGCACGTTTGAAAATACCGTCCTTGGTCTGCTGAGCCACGCAGCCCGCCATGGCAATCTTGATTTTGGGGTTTTTGGCCTTAAGCTTGCCCCAGGTGCCCAAGTGGCTAAAGGCCTTATCTTCCGCAGAGCCCCGAATTTGGCAGGTGTTCACAATCAGCAAATCCGCGTCCAGCTTGTTTTCCACCGGCTCGAAGCCTTCTTTTTGCAGCAAGCCCAGCATCACTTCAGAATCGTTGAAGTTCATCTGGCAGCCAAGCGTTTCCAGGTAGACTTTGCGTGGGGTGGTCATAGACAGCGGTGCTCGCAAGGGTTTTAAACATTAAAAAAGAGTTATGCCCAGGCAAGGAGCACGCCAACAAGCGGTCTATAGCACCAACTCAGGAATGCGTAGCCTGTAGCAATTCAAGGTATCAAAAAAGAATTTTGACCTCAAGCTAGCACAAACTTTGCTTCGTTGGCGTTATTTCAGGTAGCCTTACACATGTAAAATCCTTCACTCGGATTTTTACAAAATTTGGGAGTCCCATGATGTCCGTCTCAGCAGCATATTCCTCATTAAAAACTGGATTCACTAGCGTTGCCCAAAAATTGAGCAGATCTACAGAAAAAGATGTCGCTGCCAATCTGATGAAAAAGCAGGATGAGGTTGCAAGCGTTTTCTCCACGCTGAGTGAAGATTCTTTTGGCCCTGAAACTTTAAAACCTGTCAAAAACGATCTTGCCGGTGCACTTAATAATCTCCCAGCAAATATTAAACAAATGTTCAAGGGCATTACCTTTGATGCCAATGGTACTCCCATGCTACTGACACCCGAAGGGAAAAACATCATTGCCCGCGATCAAAAGAAAGCCATCCAACAACTCATCAACCCGACCAAATTAGAAGCCTATGCTCAACTTCGAGGCGTGGGTGCCATTGAGAACGCGGCAGCTAAAATCTCAAATAAGGTCACCACATTTTTAAACAAAATCACCGCATTCGGCCGCAAGGTCTTGAATGCCATCACCGCCCCATTTCGGTATATTTACAATCAAGTGCAAGGACTGTTTGTAAGGACGCCTGAAGCGATCTCTGCGACGCCACCGCACACCACACCAACCGCCTAGACATTTTGCAAAAAAGCTCCGGCAATAACCGGAGCTTTTTTTTGACTTTTAAAATTGATAACCCGCTACGATAAACAACTAGCGCCTACTCTGGCCAGCCTCTCGTTATTTACCCAGTGCGGATAACACGCCTTTCAGCCATTTGTCGTAATTGGCTTCGTAGTTCAGGTCGCAATCCACACGGGAAAAGAGGCGCTGACCACCCTGTTTGGCCAGGAACTCATCAAAGTCCTTGCCGCACTTGCAGAACAGCGGATACGCGGTATCACCCAAGGCCAACACGCTGAACCCGGTTTTGCTGAGGTCCACTTTTTCTTTTTGCAGGGCTTCCCAAAGATCAATCCCGTTGGACGGCGGCTCACCATCGCCCCAGGTGCTGGTGATGACCAGCACTTTAGCAAATCCTGCCAAGTGACTGGCTTTCACAGCCGCCATACTGACAGCGCGGGCGCTTAACCCGGCATCCTTGATTCTGGTTTCGGTCATTTCGGCCAAGCCTTGTGCAGTGCCGGTTTCAGAACCCCACAGCACCAAGACATCCACATCACCCGCCACGACTGGCGCAACAGCAGCCAGAGGGGCTTCCTCGACAGTTTCGGCAGCAGCAGGGGCCACAGATGCGTCATCGGGTGCAGCCTCATCAGAGCCTTGTGCTAACGCCTTGGCTTCCGCCAGTTCACGGGCACGACGCTCCCAGGGTTCTTCTTTGGGTTTGCGAGCACGGGGCATGGTGACAATGGCCAGAATCAACAATGCACCCAAAATCAGCAAGGGCAACCAACCCAAACCTGGCAAGGTAAAAGTAGGAAGCAGTCCCATAATGCCCATGCAGATCAGCAAACCCAGCACAATGGCGGGCCAGAAGGACAGGTAGCCAATCGGACTGTACTTCAAATCCTCTTCAGTCACAACAGACTGCGGATGCTCGGTTGAGGAGGGTGCATTATTCATCGTTCAGGATTCCCAATTTCGCTTGACTAAAACGGTAGGCAATCATCGCCTAAATACTGATAAAGCGGACTCTGACCAAACTGCAACTGTCGCTCTCAAAAACCAGACGTTGGGGATATACCCCGGCAGCGGTATAGGTCATCGCTGACTAATCCAGGCTCGGTTGGTACTTATCATATTTCATGCAAAAACTTTCAGCAAGAACCGAGCCCCACGCCGGCACACTAGATTTTGAGGTATTTGTGCGTCGAGGTGGCCGCGCCGCCGCCGCCCACCACAATGCCCATCAGCACCAGCACCAGAAACACTACGCTCAGGCTGTAGTTACTGGTGGAAAACTGGAAGTAGTTAAACAGCAAGCCCAGATAATGTTCCACCACGCTCAGGGGGACCGTCGCAATCAACGCGCCAACCAGACCGTACACGGCGCCCTGCATCAGAAAAGGCAAGCGAATGTACCAGTTGCCCACGCCCATCATGCGCATGATTTCAATCTCTCGGCTGCGGGCCTCAATCAGCAGGTGAATGGTGTTGCTGATGATGAAAAAGGTCAAAGTCCCCAAAAACAGGCTCACGGCCAGCCCGATGAAGGAGGTCAGTCGGGAAATATTTTGCAATTTATCCAGCACACTTTTGGCGAAGGTCACTTCTTCCACGCCGGGCAAGGCTTTCAGCTTTTCCACCGTGGGACGGATTTCATCCTGACCTTTCACCTGCACATGAAAGGTGTTGGGCAGCGGGTTTTGAATATCCGGCACCTGATACTGTTTTTTCATATCGGTCCAGGCTTTTTCCTTGGGAATCACTTCCACGGCCTTGACCGTAGGCAGGGCCAGCATGCGGGCCTGTAACTCGTTCACGCTGGCGGAATCCTTGGCGTAGACGGAAATTTTCAGCGCCGAGCCAATGTTTTCCACAAAAAGCTGGGTTTCCAGCACAAAGACCGACAAGGTCCCAAAGATACTCAAAATGGAGGCCATGGTCACCACAATGATCAGGTTCATCCAACCGGTGCGCTTGATCCCGCCTAGGGTTTCCTGAAAAATCCGCCCGGTGATGCGGAACTCGGTGGCCACGTTGTCCATAAAATGGGAACTCATAGCGACTCCTGTTCACCCACAACGCCATCCAGCGCCTGACGGGCAACCCATTCCATTACTCATACACTCCCTGATACACGTCCCGCACCAACTCGCCGCCCTGCATGGTGATCACCCGCTTGCGCATCTGGTTGACGATTTGATGGTTGTGGGTCGAGATCAAAATGGTGGTGCCACGCTGATTGATCTGCTCCAGCAGGTTCATAATATCCAGCGAGGTGGCCGGATCGAGGTTCCCGGTCGGCTCATCGGCAATTACCAGAGACGGTCCGTTCACAATGGCGCGAGCAATGCCCACCCGTTGCTGCTCGCCCCCGGAAAGCTCTTCAGGCGTGGCGTCCACTTTATCAATCAGACCAACCACCTTAAGCGCGCCCAGCACCCGCTTGCGGATCTCGGTAGGACCCACGCCCAGCGCGCGCAGGACATAGGCCACGTTATCAAAGGCGGTTTGTCCCGGCAGGAGCTTGAAATCCTGGAACACAATCCCCATCCGGCGGCGCAGCTTGGGCACCTGAGTCGGACGAAGCTGAGAAATGTCGACGCGTCCCACCAGGACGGTGCCGGAGGTGGCAACTTCCTCGCGGTAAATCAGCTTCATAATGCTGGATTTACCCGCACCAGAAGGCCCCACGAAGAATACGAACTCGCCCATCTCGATGTCAAAACTGACATCGCGGAGTGCGTACGTATTCCCATAACGCTTGGTGGTATTGATAAATTTAATCATGCGTTTTCAAATCAGCTATATCAAACTCTTCCCAAGACAAAACCAAGAGGTAGGGGATTGCGTTCTATTATACCTGTTTTAAATCGCGATGGACTTGTAAAGTCTCACAAAGTACTCAATCGCCATACGGTCAGAGTCAAAGTAGCTTTGCGATGTGCGGATCGCGTGCACCATCAGGTCGGCCCACCGTTTTTTGTTGTTGTAGTAGGTGGGGATGATTTCATTCTCCAGAATGTTCATCATGATCTCGTAGTCCTGTTTGTGGCGATCTTCGGCGTTCAGGAATTCCAGGGCTTCACCATCACGTTCCTGAATCAGGTAGCCGTTGATGTTGTCGAAGGTGCCTTCCACAGCCCAACCATCGTAGATGGAGAAGTGGATTGAACCGTTCATGTTCGCCGACATCCCGGAGGTGCCCGAAGCTTCCAGCGGACGCACCGGCGTGTTCAGCCAGACATCAGAACCGCGTTTCAGCAAGCCGCTCAACTCCAGCTCGTAGCCAGGGCCAGTCAGCACCACCAATTCAGGAATATGACGCGCATGCTCCAAGACTTCGTTAAACAGCTCGCGGCCCGTGGTGTCATTCGGGTGGAACTTGCCGGCGTAAATCAACTGAATTTGCTTGCCGTTGAAGAGCTTCTTGATGCGCTCCAGATCTTGCAGAATCAGGGTAGGGCGCTTGTACTCGGTAAAGCGACGGGCCCAAACCACAGTCAGAATATCGGGATCAAACTGCTTGCCGGTGGTTTTCTTGATGTAGTCAAACAGTTCCACTTTCATTTCACGTTTGACGGCCCACAGCTTGTCACATTGTTCCACGTTGTGAATGCGGGGGTCTTGCCAGTATTGCAGGCTGGTGCCGTTGGTCACGGCAATAATGGGGCAACGGTTGTCGACCCAATGCCACATGTTGTTGGCCACCAGGCCGTGCAACTGGGACACGCCATTGGAGAGACGGCTCATACGCAGCGCAGCCACGGTGAGCGAGAAATCTTCCCCACCCAGACGAATGGCTTCCTGAACGGGCATGTTTCCAAAGAAACCCGCTTCAGCCAACAGGTGGACGTTGTGGGTTTCGTTCCCGGCAGCCACCGGGGTGTGCGTGGTGAACACGGTGGACTGACGGACTTTTTCCACGTCGCCGCCCATATCTTCCAGCAGTTCGAATACGGCAGGCAATGCGTGCCCTTCGTTCATGTGGATCAGGTTCATGGTTTCGCCAGCGGCTTTTAAAATACGCAGACCACCGATGCCCAGGATGATCTCCTGAGCGATGCGAATCTTCTGATCCCCATCGTACAGTTTATCGCTCCAGCTGCGGTGTTCCGGAGTGTTCTCCGGAATATCGGTAGTCAAGAAGTAAATCGGCACCGTACCGAAGGTTTCAGGCTTCAGCAAGAATGCCTTGATTTTGACTGGCTGGCCAAAAATCTGGACTTCCACCATCAGGCCAGTGTCTTTCAGGAAAGGGTATTCCCGTTTGACGTAGACGATTTCCACGTTGCCATCGGCGCCGACTTGCTGATCGCCGTAACCCACGCCCCACAGGATACTCACCCCGACCATGGGCAGGTTCAGGTGACCAGCGGAACGCATGTGACTTCCGGAGAGAAAGCCTAAGCCCCCAGAGTATGTGTGCAGAGACTGTTCAATGGCCATTTCCATTGAAAAATAGGCAACTTTAGGTAAAGGCATCGGGGAAGAAACTCCATGTTTTAACATCTAGGGTCAGTTGAAACGCAAAAAAGGATTATTGACGGGGTGAACTTAAATGCAGACATCTGTCATTTGATTTGGAAAGGCGCCACAAACTTTTTTAAAATTGCATTCATTTATACAACATGTCGACAATTGTATAGACTATCGATTAATAGGGAAACACTATCGATGAAAATCATCGGGAAGGCAAGTTAGTACTTAATCTAATTTGGCGATCCAACAAAACGTTTCAATTGTATATCACGTCCAGCCCACACTGATCAAGGGATTGAGGCGTTGCCCCTAGCGTATCTAAATGTTACGCTGTGACTCTTTATAATCAAACAGTTGTTGTGCAAAGAGGGTTGAACATTCCACATGGCAGCATCGAAGCCAACCCCGGATGCCCCGGATCCGGAACAAAATCTGCAAGTGAAAGATCCCGCCCATACTGCTGCGGGCTGGTTCACAGGTATCGGAAAATACCACCTGATGGTCTTTTTAGGCTGCTGGCTGGGCGGCATTTTCGATGGCATGGACTCCACGCTGATGTCCGTGGTCATGCCCACCGCCATTGGCGAACTGGTGGGCAGCAGTGACAAGGCTGTGATCGGCCCCATTGCAGCCTATGTCACCAGCATCTTTCTGGTGGGCTGGATGCTGGGCGGTATCCTGTTCGGCATTATTGGGGATAAACTGGGCCGGGTTCGCTCCATGGTCTTTTCCATCTTGCTCTATGCCATTTTTACAGGGCTGGCCGGACTGGCCCACGACTGGCATCAACTCGCACTCTGCCGATTCCTGACCGGCCTTGGCATCGGGGGAGAGCTGGTGAGCATTTCCACATTTCTGGCCGAAGTCTGGCCCAACCGCTCTCGCGCCATTGCCATTGGGGTGCTGATCACCTCCTATCAGGCGGGCGTTTTCATTGCGGGATCGATCAACACCATCTTCCATGACTGGCGGACCGCCTTCTGGTTTGGGGCGATGCCCGCCCTGCTGGTTATCTTCATGCGACTGGCCATGCGGGAATCGGATCGGTGGATGGAAGCCAAAGAACGCAGTTTACAGAGCAACGAGAAAAACGCTCACTTTCAGGCACTCTTTAAGCCGCGGCACACCAAAAGTTTGCTGGTCGGCGGACTGGCCTTTGGGGGGCTACTGATCGGCTACTGGGCCTCGCTGGCCTGGATTCCGCTTTGGGTGCAAGACCTGCTGCACAATAGCGGCACCGGCAACGAACGCGGCATTGCAACCATGTATCAGGGGGTAGGCGCCATGCTGGGTTGTGGGCTGGCCGGGGTCTTGTCCGACTGGATTGGACGGCGCAGCACCATTATGATCTCGGCCATTGGTTGCTTTGGAGCTTCTGCTTTACTGTTTTTAACCAACACCACGTTTTCTCCGGCGATCTATTGGGAATCCTCCCTGCTGGGGCTGTTTATCGGCCTGATTCAGGCGGTGATGTACATCTATCTCCCTGAGCTATTTCCCACCCTCATTCGTGCTTCCGGTACCGGGTTTTGCCTGAATTTGGGTCGCTTCATCACAGCCATTGCCGTCTTTTACGTGGGAGATTTGCTCAAGCTGGTGACCGCTCATAATCTGGCCCAAACCTGGTTAGGCAACGCTGCTTTATCGGCTTATGGCGTGGCTGCGTTCCTCTTTTCCCTGGCCTATCTGGTGGCCGTGGGAGCCGCCCTGTTTGGCGATGAAACCCGAGGTCGCCCCCTTCAGGATGAATAACAACACAGCAACGCTTTGACCTGGCACTGAAATCAAAACCGGAATCTGGTTAGCGATTCACCCCGTTCTATCGGGAGAAATTGCGACTTTTTTTCTGAAAACGCAATTTACGCCCCGAAAAACTGTTTTTATTTTTCAAAAAAGGATTGATTTCACAACCAAAATCGCTTAATATTTCCTTTATATCTAGACCATTTGGTCGTGGCGACAACCCACCCAATCCGATTACACTGTTCATTACCAAGCGGGTTCTTCAACAGGTTTCATTTCATCATCTTTTCGGCAGAGGCAAGGAACCCAAGCCTTTTTCCAAAGCTTGTTTATCGCACTGGCTATCACAGCCCAGATCATACAGGGACTGTCCAAGCCCAACATCAGGTGTAACGATTTGAGAGCTAATCGCAACAGCAGACGTACGATTCTCGCCATAGCGCTGACCCTGAGCGTGCAAACAGCCAGCTTTGCCGATCCCTCATCTTACGGGGGAGCTGCAGTCGTCAATCAACAGCATCGGCTGACCTCAGTGACGCAACAGGTTCAGGCCCAGAAAGAGCAGATCCTCAGCGGACTGGAAGCCTATGATGATAGTCCACTCGCTGCCCGCACGCCCCTGATCCTGATTCATGGCATTGCCAGCTATGCTGGCGACAGTTTCCATTGGGAAAACTTCCTGAACTATACCGAGAAGCGCCCCGATTTTCAGGCCAAGTATAAACTTTACCTCTACCACTACGACAGTACCCGGAGCGTGCCCAACATCAGTAAAAATCTGCAAGTCACACTCAAGGGCTTTATTGGCGGGCTGGGCGGACGTAACATCAAAATTCTGGCCTACAGCGAAGGGGGTCTGCTGACCCGCAACGCCTTACAGGACCCCTACCTCGATACCCATACCGAAGAAGTGCTCGCCATCGCGACCCCCTTTCACGGCTCGCCACTGGCCAACCCCCATTGGATTCAGCAACAGGTCAAAACCGAGAGCGCCTTCTCCATTGTGCGCATCGGTCAAAAAATTGCCTATAAAATTACGGGCCACAAATACCCCACGTTCAAGCAGGACTTCCATTGGGACAACTTTGACGGGGCCATCCCCATGTCGGAGTACATCAAGGATAATGGTCCCATCGAAAACACCGCTTATTCTCTGGCCAAAAAGAACCACTTTGTGACTTACGGTAGTTATTTTGGGCTGGATGTAGACCCTGGCATCATTCAGAAAGAGCTGGACTTACAGGCGCCACAACCGAAAGAACACCCGGTTTTTGGCAACCTGTTCCGTAAAAACTTTATGTTCTCACTGATTCGTAACAACATTGGCCGGTTACCGCTCGCCAACCATGACGACAGCGAGTTCAGCAGCCTGTCTCAACTGGGGTCTATCAACGCCACCCCAGGCGTATCCGCCCTTGAGGAGCCCCAACTTACAAACCCTGCGTCCAATGATCTTGATCATCTGAAATCCGCAGTGGAAACCGGACCGGCACCTGTCAGCAGCCAAAGCCTGATGCTGACCACTGATGCCAAAACCGTGGTCAAACAGCTTGCAGAAGTACATCTGGACAGCAAGGCCCTGATTGGAGCAGCCAACAAGCCTCAGGCACCCAAAAGCGTCTCGCCGGTGTCCATGATGATGTTCAATGACGGAATCAGCCCCATTAGCAGTAGCCTTTGGCTGGGACGTTACACCCAAAACACCAACGGCTCCAGCATTCCCGTCGATCGCTTATGGTCTGCCCTCAAGAGCTTAAAGGGCAGCCGTCAGGCCCGTCTGTTTGCCGGGCTCGATCATCGCAACTGGATGGACGGCACGACCCGCACCGGTCAGGAGCTCATTCAGGATCTATTAAACCCGGACGAACCCCCACGGACCGTGTTTGACTGGATCGTGTACGACCTGATGAGCTAAAGCGGTGTAGGCATTCCAACTTCTGGCGCACGGACACAACCTGCTTTCAGACCGGTTTCAGCCTGCAATCAGCCCTGTAAGCTTCACAGAACGATAACCTTCAGGCAACCAGCGCGTTCAGCTCAGTCTTAAGGCACCGGTGCACGGTTTGAATAAGTCGCAGAGGCCACTGTATCCATAGGGGCACCGTGGACCAGAAACTCATTGAGGCGATACCGTTTGCCTTTGAATACAACAAACTCGACAGATTCCCCAATGCTAATGCGCTGACGGCGGGGACCATCAGTGACGCTGGGTGGCAAGGCGAATTCCACCAGATAAAAGTACTCGCCATAGAGGCGATAGCCGCCAATATGGCACCACTTGGTGCCCACGGGCGTACCCGTGACAACCAGCGTATCGGTGCCAGCGCCACCACTCAAGGCGCTTTTGTAAATGTTGTAGGCCGTCCAGGTAACACCCATCGCGGCCAGCTCATCCCTAGTCGGGTTTCGCATCGCCGCATTGGACTGCGCCTGCATCAGCGAAATGGTATCCTCGCCGGCACCGGTTCGCGTGAGCATATTGGTGTTGTTACCCGCCAGATAAATGTGGTCGTTGCCATTGTATGCGAGGATAGAGCCACCATCGGAATTGACGACCATGGCCACGTTGTTGCCCCGGCCCATACAAATGGAATAGCTGTTGATGTCTCTTAGCTGAATCTGACTGCCCCCACCGGCGGTTTCGATATGAAAATCGCTGGTCACATGCATATTGGGATTGCTGTAATAACGGGCGCTCTGCCGCAAGGAGACATTCGTGCTGTAAGATTCAATCGGTAGAGAATTCGAGGGCGTGAAATCATTAAAACTGGCCACTGGCATGCCCCCGCTGACTACCGTTTCCGGCAAATCCGCAAACCGGTCGCAGGTGACCAGCTCAGCGGGCGTTGATTTTTCCAGATAATGGGGATTTGACCGCTCAAATTCAGAACGAGCAACCGTATGATAACTGCCGCCAGATGTGATGGCAGCACCACCCACAGCCCCGGAAGGCACACTGACTGCGCTGGCCGGTATCGCAGCCCCGGCAGCATCATAGTCCTTGGCACAACAGGATTCCTGTGAATCGTTATCAAAATTCAGACGTGAATTGGGTAAGGTCGGATGAATCTGCACAAAATTTTCCGGCGGAAAATAAGCCTCGCCATTGTTTCGGGCTTCCTGACACAAGGCAGGCAACGTGAAGAATAGGAGGGTAACCCCCAACAAACCAACAGCACTCAGGCTCAATGAACAATTTCGACGCATGCAAAGACCTCGGGTTCTGGAACGCTCCAACGGGGACTCCGATTAAACAACAGAGACTCAATACGGTTTATATAAAAATAAAAACATTCTCACGCAGAAATTTGACTTTACCCGGCCGAGCCCTGCATAGTTCAAGCCCCGATGCCTCCCAGGGACGCATCGGGGCTTGAACAGTGGACTGGATGGATCAACCGCCAATCTTGACCGATTGGGCACCGCATCGCTTAAAGATGTTGCGGACTTCGTTCTTCAGGCTTTTGGGCACATGGGCCACAACCAGAACATTACCGCGCTGCTGAATGGAGTCCTGATAGAACCTGGCCTCATTCTCTGGTAAGCCCAGCCCCACCAGCGCACCCACAAAGCCCCCTGCGGCACTCCCAATGGCGCCGCCTGTGATGGCCCCGACAATGGGTCCTGCCACCAGCAAACCGACACCGGGGAGCAGCACACTGCCGACCAGCGTTAATCCGCCAATAAGCCCACCCAGAATACCACCCGCCAGGCCACCCGAAGCCGCCCCTTCTGGAAGCTTGGTGGTTTGACGGAAGGCTTCCCCACTGGAAGGCTGACCCAGAGAAGTCTCTGTCCCCAGAAACTCGTCATAATGTCCGCGCGTTTGCTCACTCATCAAGACACTCACATGATCGCGAGTGACACCCAGCGCCATAAACGCATCAAACAGTTCCTGCAAGCTCTGCTGAGAGCTAAAAATCCCGGAAACCACTTCCAGATTACGATCCAGATCTCGATTAAACGCCATACAAAGTTCCTCCCTATCCCTTATCGTTGTAACGTGCATGAATAACGGCCTTTGAATCCAGAAATTGCAGCCTATCCCCAAGGCGCCCCGGTTGATCAGTTCCCCTGAAGTAGACGCTAAAATCATCCACTCCCCGGTGAACCGTTTCACTCTAGGGGAAAAGCACGACCGGGCTCAATTGGTTGAGCGGCTAATCCCAACACGCCTAAAGTCTAACCGCCTCATCCGCCACTGACGTTCTGCCGAACTTGAGAAGCCGGACAAACCGCTCAGGGCTAGCTGGTCACCCCACACGTCAAAATCCCCCAATACCCCAGGAGTAAATTCCATCTTCTTGTTCTGATGCTAATTTGCTCATTGCGACCCGGAAGGAACACCAGAAATTCTCGCTAAACGGAAACTTTTATCGAAGAGCTACGTCCTTGATCAAAATATTCCCCAATATTTCATTCATTGCAGATCACCCCCAGCCCTGAAGGAGCCTCTCCCTTATGTCCGATTTTCTCAACGCCATCACCGTAGCCTCTCCCTGCACCGCCGACTGGAACACGATGGTGGGAGATGATCAGGTCCGATTTTGTCAACAGTGCCAACTCAACGTCTACAACCTGTCTGGCATGACACCATCAGCGGCCGAAACCCTGGTGCAAAATCAGGAGGGCAGGCTTTGCGTCCGGTTTTACCAGCGCCCCGATGGCACCATGCTGACGCAGGATTGCCCGGTCGGCGTGCAAGCGCTCCATCGCAGCCGCTTGCAGCAAACCGGTAAAGCCCGTTGGGGCAAGCTTGCCGCCGCCATGACAATACTGACATTGGCTGGCACCTTCCAGCTGAGCACTTCTGCCCAGTCCGCACAGACCAACCATGCGGCACCAAGTCCAGTAACAGGACAGCAAGAACCATTTTCCCGCCCTATGATGGGCAAAATGATGATGGGGGATGTGGCCACACCCACGCCACCAACCACACCCTCTGTTTCTCCCGCTGGTTCACAACCCGATCCCCAACCCGGCCAGACCATTCAGGGGAATATCGCATTCCCGATCCAGCAGTCCCAGCCATCTGCTCACCCCAAAAAGCCCTGCAAGCCTCCATCGGTTAAAACCCAAAAAATACAAGACAGCCAACCGGAGAAGCCCGCAAAGCTTCACGACCTTTCAGAATTGCAACCCTTCCCGTCCATGATGGGCAGCATTGCCCCGCGAAGAGAAAACTCACCCAACGCAAATCCTGCACCCACCGAACAACCTGATAACACCCCCCACCCGCAACAGCCAACCCCACCGGAAAACCCCTTGGCTCAGTAAAGCAGCGCTCTCTAAAACCAGTTTTCTGTACATTCTGGCAGCCAACGATCCTGCCAGGCCTGGGCGCTAATACAGGAAGCCTGACAGAATTCAAGAGCTTTCAAGGGATAGCCCTTGCGCTCAAGCACGTTGCTGAGGCAATTCGCCATGTCCCGTTGTTTTTATGCACTTGTCTTCTTGCCGCCAGACGGGTCAGCGTTTACAATCGTTTGATATGTCATGCAAGGAGTCGAACCCGGCCTGACCCGCTGTTCGCCTTTCCTGCAAGCTTTTTTAGCCCAACAGAGAATATGGCAGCCCACTTGCGAACTCCCCTGCAACAATTCAATAAAGGTAATGCCTGTGACTTCCGTACAAACGCCCCCTCCGAATATGCTCCGTAAGCCGCCCATGAAAAGACGACCGCGCGGGCCTCTGATTGGACTGGTCGTATTGGGCGGTATCGCTTGCGCTTTGCTGATTTTCATTGGCATCAAGCTACTCAGTAGCTCCATCGTCATTAAAGACCCCATTTTTCATAAGGAACTGGTTTCCTGGCACGGTAACCCCGGCCAGAAAGTGATTTTGCTGATGGGCGTGGATGCTCCCAATAAAAGCATTCGCAAAAAGGACGAGGATTCCTTTGAAGGCACCCGAACAGACACCATGATGCTGGTGCGGGTGAACGCCTCCAAGCAGCGGGTGGCGGTGGTCTCTATTCCCCGGGACAGCAAGGTCTACCTCTCCGGCAACCGGGGCATCGACAAAATCAACGCCGCGCATGCGCTGGGTGGCCCCGAACTGTCGGTGCAAACCGTGCAGGATTCCTTTGGCATTCCCATTGACAACTTTATTGTGGTGAACCTACGTGGCGTTCGTGAAATGGTGGAAGTTCTGGGCGGCATCGATCTGTTCGTGGAAAAGCCCATGCACTACACCGACAACACCGCCAAACTTTTTATCAACTTTGAGCCCGGCGTTCATCATCTGGACGGCGTGCAGGCAGAAGCCTTCCTGCGTTTTCGCCATGACCAGCTTGGCGACATTGGCCGGATTCGCCGCCAGCAACAGTTTATTATGGCCCTGACCAAAAAACTGCGCGAACCCAGCGTGGTCTTTAAAATCCCGGAACTGGTCAAAGTGGCCAACCAGTATGTCGAAACTGACCTGACAGCCAACGACATGCTCACCCTGGCCTTTTTTGGCAAAGATTTGAACATGAATTCGGTTCGCACCGCGACGCTACCCGGCCATCCTGGTGGTATCCGCGTGAGCTACTGGGTGATCGACCCTCAGCAGGCCCAGCTCATTCTGGATCGCCTCATTCTGGACAATCCTCAACCGCTCAACCCCATTGGCGCCAACAACAGCACCGCCAGCAAACTCAAGGTCGGCATCTACTTTGACCCAGCCTTGGCCAATGCCCTGCCCGCGATTGTCAAAAATCTGGAAGCGAATGATTATGAAGTGGTTTGTAAATCCAGCCAGCGGCGCACCAGCACCCAAATTATCGAACACACCAGCCGGGTGACGGACGATTTGACCGATGCCCTGCGTGGCACAGACTCCCGGTTGGCAAACGCCCGCTTGATCTTTGCGCCTGTGGGCACTACATTTGAAAATAACGCCTGCAGCGTGGGTGAAGACTACACGCTCGTTCTCGGCGCTGACAGCAAACCGTAGTGGTTCGACGACCGGAGAGTGCCTCAATATGCCCGATTTTATTCGCCTGAATTTTCTTTGCATGAAACCAGCAAAGCGGTATCCTCTGGGCCTGATTGTTGCGACCTCCCTGATCCTGGCGGCTACCGCATCCACGTTGTCGCTTCAGGGGCAGGCGCAAATAGGACCTCAAGCCCCTGAGCCCAAACCCCCGATGGAAAATTCAGTCGGTAAAGCTTTAAAAAAAATATTGCAAACCCAAAAAGTGGAAAAATCAGGCACCGTCACGAAAGTTGACCGCAATGTCACCCCGGATGACAACTACCTGCCCGGCGGTAAGCGACCCACCATTCAGGTTCCCGCTCAGCGCCCGGTTCAGGCTCCGCCTATGCAATCAGCCATTAAGCATCCGCCCTTGCTGGTGCAACCGCCTTTAACCAGCGTCAAAATTGATCAGACCGAAGTGGACAGCGAGAATCCGCCCGTCATGGGGCATCCCAAACTGGATGATCCCACCAACCCGCTGGGCTTTGCGGATGCGGAGCAAAAACTGAAACACCTGAGCATGCTGGTTGAACAGAAACGCTTCCCGGAAGCCAAACCGGGACTGGTGCAACTGCGCCAGACGCTCGTGGACCTCACCGAAGCGCATATCGGCCTGTATAAAACCCTGAATCAGCTGCCCTCGGCACGCGGGCAGGCCGAACTGGAAAAGGAACTGGCGCTGGAGTTCGCGCAACTGCGAGATCGGGCGATGATGGAAACCGCCAAGGTTTATATCTCGGAGAAAGAATATACCAAAGCAGTGAAAGAACTGGCAGACGTCGTGAAATCGCAGCCCCGCAGCAAGCTAGGTTTGCGCTCCTACGAAATTTTGCAAGAGATCGGGTTCACGGAAAAATTGCAGTTGACCCAATAACGGGGAACACTCATGGTACCTCACACCCCTACTCAACGGCTTCAAACCTATATTTTGAAGGGCTATGGGGCCATTGAGCCGCAATGGGTGCAGTCTTGCCTCCACCTGTTCAAGCTGGAGCAAGTTAATCTGCGGAAGGTGATACTCCTGAAAAACAACACGCCCGATTGCTTCTCGATGCTGGAAATTCATTTTCTTCTGGCTCAACCTGAGGATCAAAATCAGGGAAAACACAGCCCGAGTGGGGCGAACCCTTCGACAAGCGGAGACCCTGCTGAGCCCTCACATCCTTTTCTGCAAGCCTTACAGGGCATTCTGGCCCAGCAAACGTGGCAGGAACAAAGCATCCAGCGGAGTTTCCGCTAGCCTTCAGCAAGCCCGTGCTGGACAACCAACCCCATGAGAGAGAGGAACAACCCCAGAGCCGAAGCTGAACCCTTCGTCATCCGTTTAGTCCCTGAAATTCAACCATCTGGTCAATGAGACAAAGCAGCTTACCTGCTATGATGCCACTATCGATGTTGTACCGAATGCCCTGACCCTCAATAAGGACAGATCTGCCATGCGCCTTACCGGCTTGTTGTTCAATCGTTTCTTGCTTGGGCTCAGCCTGTTGGCCTTGACCCTCTTCACGAATCAGGGCGGGTTGCCCGCCTGCGCCGCCGATGACAACATTCTGACGCTCAGCATTGCCAATGAGCCCTCGGATGAAACGAGCAAAGCCGTTCAAGCCCGGCTGCTGCTGAAGGCACCACCGCAACTGGTCTGGCAAACCATTACCAACTACCCGGAAATCAGGCACATTCTGCCGGGCTATGACAAAAGCACCGTCCTGAAATCCAGCGGCGGCACCAAGCTGGTGGATATTGCCATGCGCGTGGCAGCCTTCCTGCCTGCCTATCACTATCAGGTGCAAATGCAAGAGGACGCCGCCAGCTACAATTTGAGCATGAAGCGGGTGTCGGGGGATTTCAAATCGCTCAATGGCAACTACAAGCTGGTGTCGCAAAATAACGGGGCCCGTACCCTGCTTATCTATACCCTCAAGCTGGATCCCGGCTACAACCTTCCCGGATCGCAAGCCCTGATTCGCGCCAACACCGAACGATCCATGAAAGCCCTGAGCCGACATATCGCGCAAGAGAGCCGTAAAAGCCTGATTGGACAGCGCTAGCGGTTCCCGCTATATTAGATGATATGAATCTTTTGGCTGTAGACATTGGGAACACCGACATCAAGTTCGGCATTTTTCGCGATGGCGAGCTGACCCAGCAGTGGCGCGCCTCTGGCACCCGCACCCACCCCGAAAAATTCAGCGCCATGCTGCGAGACAGTCTGGCGCGCACCGGCGTGGATTTTGGCGCACTGGTCTATACCAGCGTGGTGCCGGATATTGAGCTGGTCTTCCGCAAGACCATCCAATATTGCTTCCACCTGCCGGATGCCCGCATTTTTGCCGTGAACCCGCAAACCATTCAACTGCCGCTGGACTTCAGCCATTATCCGCTGGAGCAACTCGGCATGGATCGACTGGTCAATGCTTGCAGCGCAAGGCTCCTGTACCCGAACACTCCCTTGATTGTTGTGGACATGGGGACGGCTACCACGTTCGATCTGGTCAGCGCGGACGGGGTTTATCTGGGTGGGGCCATTACACCCGGCTTGCGGACGTTTATGGACAGCCTAACCCTGAAGGCCCCTCGCCTGCCAGAAGTCTCCCTGATTGATAAATCCTATGACACACTGAAAATGGGTTCCAACACGGTTGCCTGCATCGAAGCGGGCTTAGGGCTTGGCTATCGCGGGCTGATGACAGAATTACTGCTCGCCAGCCGGGAGACATTAAACCTCAACACGCTGCACCAAACCCCGGAAGAACTGGCAGAGCAACTGTTTGGTGAGGACGCAGCGCTAGCCCCCTGCACCATTGCCACCGGTGGACTCGCCGAAAGCGTCATCCGCATTGGGGGCATGGCAGACGACTTTCAGGTCATTGATCCGCTGCTGACCCTAAAAGGATTGCAGTTACTCTACACCTACAATCGCACCCGGCAACCTGTGGGCGTGCCCGGTTAGCCGGCCTAATTGCCAGACTCAATGCCACAAATGGAACGGTAGGCACAAAACCTGTCCGGGCACTGCTGATTATCGGGCAGGGCATAGTCTTCCTCAATGGCCATTTGGCTCAGGATGGTTTGCAGCACTTGCCGCGTGGCCAAATGCTGTGCCGTGCTGTAGGGCAGCGGCACCAGACGCACCGGCGTATGCGCATCCGCCTTGACTTCCACATAGAGAAAACTCACCTGCTCCGGCCGCAGCGGGGCACCCTCAGTAATCAAACCTAAATCCGCCGCCGATGGCGAGCCAGCGACTTCTACCAAGGCATAGAGATACAACCGGGTTTGCCAGTCCACATCCGGGTTGCGGGGCACACCGGTGCCCGTTTTCCAATCGATGACCAGAATGTGATCACCTTCGCGGGCCACGCGATCCACCCGGCCGGTCAGCCATGCCACCGGGCTGCCTGAAAGCTCAGTCCAATGATCCTGCATTGCAGCAGTTTCGCCCTTAGGAATTTCTGAAGTGA
The DNA here is from genome assembly GCA_903866275.1 of Vampirovibrio chlorellavorus. GTDB lineage: Bacteria > Cyanobacteriota > Vampirovibrionia > Vampirovibrionales > Vampirovibrionaceae > Vampirovibrio > Vampirovibrio chlorellavorus_D. The sequence continues at coordinate 64,794 of CAIPMU010000011.1, forward strand.
GGATTGCTGTGGATGATTTTTCTAAAGTATCGGGCTGCAAATTCACGGGGACATGAAAAGCCCACTCGTTGGCCACCACGGGCAAATTCACCACGGAATGGGCCATCAACTTTTGCCAGCTAATGCGCACATTGGCCGGCGCATGATCCAGCAGCAAAGTGCAATCCAACCCTCGGGCCTGATAATCCAGCAGTTTGTGTACATCCTTGCCCAGGCTGAAATGCTGAATGTCAGAGGGCCACTGGAGTTTTTTCACATGCTTGTAATAAAACTGACGCTTGCACCGGCTCCAGGATTTTAGGGCGTCCGAGGAAATTTGGTGAATGTCCGGGACGGTTGCGGGTGAGGTGGTCAAAAACGTTTCCATCAGGCGGTCGGCTCCTTCTCCCGTTCTTCCCGCTGAAAGGGAATCACGTTATCAGCGGCCATGCCTTCCACTTTGGGCTGCGGATGTAAAATGTCTCGCAGGAGCTGGAAGGCTTTGGCGGGTTCCACGTTGCGGAGCTTGTTGTAACGCCCCATCCCCTGACGGTGGGCGCTCAAGAATAGCGCTCGTTTGGCGCGGGTGAGGCCCACATAAATTAAACGTGCTTCTTCCTCAATTTTTTCACGCTTTTTTTGCTCCTGATAGGTTTCTGAAAAAGGCAGGCCCGCTGTTCTGGCGGCCAGACGATCCAGCTCCATGATCAACTTGTCGGACTCATCAAAGCGAATGCTCTCCACCTGATGCGGAAATTGTTCGGCCTGCATCAGGGGCATAAAGACCACGTCAAACTCCTGCCCTTTGGACTTATGAATGCTCATCACCTGCACCACCTGATGCGCGTGCTGCAGGAGCAAATCGCTAAAGCTCTTCTTGCCCCGCCAGGCGCGCTGAAAGGCGGTAAACTGGTCAATCACAATTTCCAGCGGCGACAGATGCACCAGATGCCCAAAGGCGTTCAAAATATCTTGCGCCATCAACGCGCACAAATACCCGTTGCTGCGCTCGGCCACCGACGAGCAATAGCGATCCACCATGCGGGCAATCAGGGCACTGATATTGCCCCCCGCCGCCTGACGGCCGAAATCGAGAAAATCATAATGCCACTGCTTGAGCAGCTCATCGTGCAGATCGATGGGCAATTGATAGACCAGGGCCCGTTCGGCCATCACCTGCTTACAGGTTGGGTTCTCCGGGATGAAATGATTTTCCACTAATAACGAATACCAGTGACACTGCAAGGGTAAATCGCCGGGGGAGGCAATTAAACGCAGGCCCGTTAAAATCAGGGAAAACACGGGGTTCATATTGAGCTGATCGCTCAACCCTACCGCTGGAATTTTTGATTTATGCAACAGGGCCGCCACCCGGTTCACCTGCGAGTTAGTGCGCACCAACACCGCCACTGTGGCCTCAGGCTGTGCGTCTCGGATGGTTTGAATATGCTCAATCAGCCATTCTTCTTCCGCGCGATCCAAATCAAAATAGTGCGCTTGCGGGGTATATAATACATCCGGGTTTTTGCCGGGCACGGGTTGCATGGCCACCACTTCAAACGCGGAATCCAGACCCGGTAAAGTGCCTGCCTGTTTGATCCAGCTGTTGGCAAGGGCAATAATTTCCGGGGCACAACGACCGCTGCAATCCATCTGCACCAGGCGATCCGCGTTTTTGACAAAATCTCGAAACACGGCAGTATCCGCCGAACTAAATGTGGTGGTGATGGATTGATTGGTGTCCCCGGTTCGAATTAAATTGGGTTTATCGCCGCCCAGCAAGCGGATAAATTCCTGCAAGAGGCGCGAGGAGTCTTGCGCTTCGTCCTCGATGATATAAGTAAATTGCCGCTGATATTTTTCACGCACATCGGGGAAACGCTGCAAAATTTCCACGGCTTTGGTAATTAAATCCGTGAAATCCAGACAGCCCTGTTGTCGCATTTCCTGATTGTACAGGCGCAGGGCAGGCAAAAATTCACTCACCCGAAAACTCCCCGGCATGCTCTGAATCTGCTGCACCATAGCCATTTCCGGGATGTGAAACATTTTCACATGGGTCATGCCGCGCTCAATGGCCCGCTGCCAGTCACCCAGATTTTTAGTCGTTTCCGGTTGCGTCGCGCTGGCCACACGAGTCAGCAATTCTCCCCGGGTGAAATCATCCAGAATGGTCATATCTTCAGGGTGATAACCCAACAGCAAGGCGTGATCGTTCTCGGTGAGGATGCGAAAGGCCAAACTGTGAATGGTCGACACTACGGGCAACTTGGCGCTAACCCCGGACAATTTCTTTTTCAGGCGGCCTAGCAAGGTTTTGGCCGCACTGTCCATATAAGTCAGCACCAGAATGCTGTCGGGCTCGGTGCCGCGCGCAATCAACTCCAGCAGGAGCTCCACATTCACAAAGGTTTTGCCCGCCCCCGGCACGGCGCTAATGCCCATCGTGCCGCCGCGATAATCCAGAATCGGCGCTTGATCCGCGCGCAAGACTGCACGCTCCAGCGTGGCATTGGGGTCGAGCTCGGGTTCATTGAGCAGGCGCGGCTTGAGCAAACCCGCCTGTGCGCCGCCGAGATCGTCCAGCTCACTGCCGTAAGCGCGCACTTGCTCGGTGGCCAGCAGCATCAGGGTGCGGGTGATGTGCCCGGCACGGGCGCGAATGACGGCCTCGTTAAAGTCCTCGCTGAAGGCGGCATTGGTGCCATCCCAAACCGCAGAATGCACCCAGGCGTTGTACAGAGGGGCATTATCACTGCGTGCCCACTCCCGAGAACCAATGTCCAGCCAGCATTGCACCTTACGATACACTTCCGAATCAATCATCTTTTGGGGTGTAGCAATGACAACCGCTTCCGGGTTGACGGCCTCGGGCATTTCGGGGGTGTCTGCCATCGTGCCACTTTTGACCTGCTCCAGCCACCATTTGCTAAAGGCAGCCGGGGTTTCCATACCAGCGACTACGCCGCCCCCGGCAGCCAGCCCCTCGTAAATCTCCCGTTGGCGCAGATAGCTTTGAATGATGCGGTTTAAATCGGTATAGGCATCCCGCTCGGAGGCAAAAGGGGCCAGCACCTCCTTAAACGCGCTGTAAAGCTGTTGATCAAACGAGAGTCCCGGCGCTTTCTGCAGCCAGCGACCCAGGGTTTGATACCGAAAGGCGGCCAGCGTGCCCATCGCGAGCGGCAATTGATCCAGCGCAGGCAAGAGTTGGCCCGGCACAGCGGGTTCCCGCAACCCGTCTGCGATGGCTTGGGCCAGCGTTTCCAGTGCCTCACCAGCCAGTTCGGGGAGATAATGCAATTGCAAGGCTTGCATGAGCACGGTTTTAATTTCCCAGCGAGAGGGCTGCACCTGCCATTTGTCAGCATTGACCCACTGCAACAGGGTGATAAAGGCCTTACACTTGGGGTTATCACTGGGCCGTTTGGTGCCGGATAGCAGTTGCACCGGGATGCCTCGCTGGTTCAGACGGCTCTGCAACTGGTAAAAACTGAGGAAATCCGTTTTGGGCAGCACGAGGGCCAAATCTCCAGCGGCATAACCGGATTCCAGCAGGGCAAAAACATCTTCCACGACTTGCTCCAGCATTTCCACGCGGGTCATGAAATCATCCTGCACCCTGACCAAGGGCGGCAGAGGCTGGAACTGGGTGTCTTCTTTCCAGTTGCTCAGCAGAATCCGGGCAGCTTCTGCCGGCGCATCGTGGCGCGCCAGCGTAACCACCTCACCGGGCCGCAAGGCTTTCAGGGCTTCCCAGCCGTAGGGATACGCGTTCAGGTACCCTCGACGAGAACCACCATCCACATCCGCCGCGAGAATCAGGGTATTCAGGGAGGGAGCCAACCACTCCATCAAATATTGCTGGGCTGGAATGGTTTCATCCACATCATCCACAATTAAATGGCGCAGCTCAGCCTTGAGTCCCTGACTCATGGCGTTGTCCTCGCGCAGGAGTCGGTTAAACACATCCAGTTGCCTGTTGGGGTCCAGTACCCGCAGAATGGCGCTTTCCCGGTCAAAATGATTTTCCAGCCATGCCACTTCCGTGCGACACATCTCCTCCAGCAACTCAGAACGCTCCTGCATCTGGGCGCGGGTCAGCTGATTCTCCGAGCGCAGGCGCAGGCGGCGCACAATCTGCTTGAGAATATGCTGATCGCTACCCGGAAAGTTATCAAACACAGGCTGACCGGTCTGCAGGGCATCCCGGCGCAGGCGCGCCAGAAGCCAGCGCAGCATCAGCTCGCTGTCCTCCAGCCCGGACAGTTCGGGCCGGATGCGTGGCTTACCCCGCTTGACCGTGGTGGCCATCATTTGCTCTACCAAAGGCCAGTAGTTAAACAGGGCGTTGCGCACAAACCCGGCATAGGTATACACAGGCAGTTGCGCCATAGCCCCGGCACTTTGAGCCAGCAGACCATCGATCAGTTTCTTCTGGCGGGCATGGTTGCTGCACAGCACCAGCATGGATGAAGCGGGCTGCGTCTCCAGCAAGCGTGCCACTTCTGCCCGCAAGCGGCGGGTTTTCCCGGAGCCCATCGGCCCTTCCAGATACAGGGTGTGCATAGAATCCAAGGAACGCCCATGCCTCTTTTGGTCTGGCGCAGCGCGTTTGATGCGATGCGCTTAAACTCAATACGTCCATTCGCCCAATCTGGATTCAGGCAGTGCCTAGCGGCCAAACAGGCAACCACCCCTCAGATTCAGCTCTTCTACTATACCGAAAGCAAACTTTTTCCACAGCGATTATGTTCGGTTTTACCCCGCGATGTGAACTTTCCCGGATAAAACAAAGTCACGCACCCATGCACTACTTTTTTTAAAATACGCAAGAAAATACATTCAGGCGCTTTTAAACGGGTACGCCCTCAATTTTGAGCCTCAATCCTCTAAAGGAAGCCTCCCCATGAGATTAACCGGCACCCCTTCACCTTACCTCTTGCCGACATCCTCCAAGCCCCGGTTCCAGGGTAATTGTTTATCCTCCACCAGCCAAACGGAACAAGACCAATCCACTGCCCTGAAGGATTTACCCAACGATATTTTAGAAAAAATCGTGGGGGATGTCTTAAACAACCCAGATTCTGACCTGGGAACCCAAGACGTGGTTGCACTGGGCGCCACCTGCAAGACCTTCCGGAAAATTACCCAGGCAAACCTACGTCATGCCCAAATAGTGCAACTGATGTGTTTAACCCACAAACTTTGGACTGAAGCGCCCGATAAAAGGCACTTACTCCCCTTGGCTTTGCTCAGCCCGCAAAATAGACAATTTTTGGTCAATAAGACTTTAAACACTTCATATGAACCGGAAAAATCAGAACAAATTCAAACATTGTCTCAACAATTAGAACATTTAAAACCAAACCAACGTACTCAATTGGTTCAGGCAGCTCTCCAAATTGCAGATCACGAAAGTGTAAAAATCATTGCAGTGCTGGCCCAAGGCTTACAACATCTACCACTCATACAAAGAAATCAACTGGTCGAAGCGGTGCTCAATCAATCAAAAGACATCTTAAAAGCTTATGGCATTGCGAGACTAGCCCAGGGGTTACAACATTTGCTACCGGAACAGAGAACTCAACTGATTCAAGCCGCGCTCAATCTTTCAAATGAATCCGATAAGGCTAAAGCCATTGCAGGACTGGGCCAAGGCTTACAACATCTGCCACCGGTACAGAGAAATCAACTGGTTCAAGCCGCTATCAATATCCCATATGTCGTCTATAAGGCTGATGCCATTGGCGGTTTGGCCCAGGGCTTACAACAGCTGTCACCCAAACAACGAAATCAACTGGTCGAAGCCGCTATCAATCTAACTAATAAATACAATAATTTGTATAAGACTACAGCCATTACACTGTTACAGGGTTATCAAAAGGGCTGAAATTAGCCATGCCTGTTTCAGGCTAGGCGACTCAGTGGCACTATTGGTGCGTTTAAACTCAATTTCACGCCAAAGTCGGGCTAAGTCATGAACGATTGTGGCGGGCGGTGCCCATTTGATTGCTACGCCTAATTCATACCCTCATCGGGTAAAAATTGCTTTAATATCGCTTCGCGATTCTGGCAAAACTGGGCGTAGGTATCCCAGTCCTGGGCAATCTGCTCGGACTCTTTCAAAAGTTTCTCAAGATCCTGCTGTGAAATTGAAATCATGAATTTCCCCACTTGCCCGCCGGTTTCCCCCTTGAATGCCGCCGCCGGGATGATTCTATAAACTTGAACACCTGATTGCTATCGGACGAATCAGGAAAAAGTTTAGAAAGACTGGCTCATTTATGACTTTTTCTTTAGAATAGTTTAAGTAAGTTTACAATTTAAGCTTCCCCAATCAGTTATTATACAAGAGAGAGACATGAAAAGTAAAAGCATCCAGGTATGGTAACTTTTAATGACTAACATGATCGTGAATACCGTCCGATTTGGCGAAGTGAGCGTGGATGAAAGCCGGGTCATCCATTTTGTCGAGCCTATCCTGGGCTTTGAAGGCACCCGACGCTATGTCATACTCGACCACTCCGAAGACTCCCCCTTCAAGTGGCTGCAATCGGTGGATGATCCTGAGCTGGCCTTTGTGGTCACCAACCCCAAGTTTTTTGGCATCGACTACGAGTTCACCCTGAACGATGACACCGTGACCCAACTGCAAATTCAGGCAGCCGAAGACACCGTGGTGCTGACCATTGTGAACATCCCGCAGGACGATCCCAGCAAGATGACCACCAACCTGCTAGGCCCCATCGTCATCAGCCAGACAGTACGCAAAGCCATGCAGGTGGTCTTGCACGATACCCAGTACACCACCAAAACCCGGTTACTCCCGGATGAACTTTTGCAGCAACAGCAACCCGCAGGCAGTCCTTCCGCACAAAAAGGAGACTAGCGCATGCTGGTATTAACCCGGAAGACCGGCCAAAAGATTATTATCGCCAACGATATCGAAGTGATCATCCTGGAAACCAAGGGGGATGCGGTCAAGTTAGGCATCGAAGCGCCCAGGCACATCTCCATCTTCCGGGAAGAGATTTACGACGAGATCAAAAAAGCCAATCTGCAAGCCACCGAACAAGCTCAGGCGCCCTCGCTGAACGAGGCCATGGAAGCGGCAGCCAACATGATAAAGCCCAATCCACCCCGGCAGGATCGCTAGTCAATGGCTTACCTCTCCTATCTGCAAAAGGCGCGAGACCTCTATTATCGCCAGCAAGACGCCGCAGCAGCAGAAGCCGAGCTAAGCCTTCGCATTAGCGAGCCCAGAAGTCTCCAGGAAAAACGCGCCACCTTCGAGCTGATGGGCAACATTCTACGCAGTCAGGGCAAGTTCGATCAAGCCAGCAAACTCTATGAGCAAATCAACGACTTCTATCAGGCGGGCTATTGCCTGATGCTGCAAGGTCGACTGCAGGACATTCAGCCTTACTGGGGGCGTACCCTCCTGGAACGCAACAATCACTGGTGCGTCTCGCTGTATGGCCTCGTGACCAAGCAACTAGGGACGTACCCCACCCTGTTTCAGATTCGGAATCATATTGAAAGCGACATCGCCAATCTGATTGCCGCCAATCAGAATGACTACCTGCAGAATCTGCTCAGCTACATTGATTTTCTCACCCAGATCAATCTGGAAAGCCCCAAGTTTGCTGGTCGCGCGCTGATGCACGCCGGGCATCTGGAGCAAGCCGTGGGTTTTCTCGTACGCGGCCAAAAAGCGCTGCCCAACGACCCGGAAATTTATTTTCATCTCGGCCAGTACAGCATGGCGTTGGGTCACCAGAAAGAGGCGGGCCTGATGCTGAAGCAATGTCTGCTCATCAGCCCCACATATCGCCCAGCCAGTGAGCTGCTGGGCAAGATTGCGGAGTCCGCCTGAGATGGAAACAGACCCCTCTCTCCCATCGAACCCACAGCGAATCAGTATTCTGATTCCTGTATTTAACGAAGTGAAGTTTTTAACCACCTTGCTGGAACGCGTGGAATCCGTTGATTTTTGTGGCTTGACCAAAGAAATCATTCTGGTCGATGACGGCTCCACCGATGGCACATTGGCCTTGCTGAAAACCTACGAAACCCGGCCCGGCTATCAAGTGGTGTACCACCCCAAAAACATGGGCAAGGGCGCCGCGTTAAGAACCGCCATCGAGGTTGCCACTGGCGATATTCTGGCCATTCAGGATGCCGATCTGGAGTACGATCCCAATGACTATCCACCGTTAATTTCGCTGATCGTCAACAATGAAGCGGACGTGGTATACGGCAGTCGGCTCACTCCCGGTGCAGCACGGGACACCTTTGCGGGCCTGCATTATCTGGGAAACAAGCTGCTGACGCTGGCCACCAACGTGCTGTATCAGACCACTATCACCGACATGGAAACCTGCTACAAAGCCTTTCGGGCCGATGTCCTGAAAGGGGTCAAACTGCATGCCAACCGCTTTGACTTTGAGCCGGAGATCACGGCCAAAGTCCTCAAACAAGGCGTTCGCCTGAAAGAAGTTCCCATCACCTATCAGGGACGCAACTTTGATGAAGGCAAAAAAATCACCTGGCGCGACGGGGTCGTTGCCCTGTGGACGCTGATTAAATACCGTTTCATCCATTAATCAGTGAATTCTTTTTTTACTTTTCTACGGTTAATTTCACTTTGTGATGCTGTCCAATCCTGCCAAAGCTCTCCTGGGCTGGATTCATCAGCCTCCATCACGCACTGAACCGATCAGCGCCCTGTATCATTGGACACCCGGGCTCATGACACAATCCGAACAAAAATGCTTCCCAGCAATCAATTTGTATCTCCTTGGCGCTTTGCTGATCAGTTTGAGCATTGCCACCTTTGTGCAACGCGAAGCGATTCTGAACCCACTGGCCATCAACGATGATGTGCGCAACCAGATCTACTGGATGGCCCGCCTGACTGATCCGGGCCTATTTCCTCATGATTATATTGCCGATTACTTCACCCGACATAGCCTGGTTTCGCCCCTGCTCTGGTGGTTGTATCGTCTGGCCAGCAGCCTCATCCCCCCTGAGCGTTTTAGTCAACTGCTGCCTTTACTGTTGGCCCCCTTAGCCAGTTTTTTTGCCTATCGCTTCGGCGATCGCTTTGCGGGGCGGCGGTTTGGCTTTTTACTGGCGTTTTCCTTCAATCTCATCATCTGGCTCAGTCGCAATTTGGCGGGCGGGCTGGCGCGAGCCTTTGCCTATCCCTTGCTCTTTGCGATGCTATGGTTGCTCTCCCCAAAAAATGAGCCGATGCCCAACGAGTCTCCCGGCGCACCCCCGGCACCCTGTCTCTCGCCGCTGCTTATGAATCAGGCTGCCCTGATCCTGATCATGGCGCTGGCCAGCTTGATATACCCCCCGGTACTCTTTCTCGGCCTCACCGTGTGGCTGAGTACCCTGTTGCCACGCCTTGGCCCTTTGGCTGGACCGCTTTGGGTAAAGCCTCCGGTCTCTTCACCCAAAAGCCAATCCAGCAAACTCACCTCGCTCCTGTTTTTTGGCATCAGCCTGGGTGTCAGTGGTGGCATTCTCATTCAACGCTACATTCTGGAACCGGCCAGTGCCCGGTTTGGCCCACTCGCCAACAGCGTAATCGCCACCCAAACGCCGGAATTTTATGAACGGGGCCGTGTGCCCATCTTTCATTACTTTCAGCAACCCATTCACCTGCCATGGCCAACGCGTCTCTTTGCGGAGTTGTTGGCCCGCACGCCCGGCCTCAGTCGGCTCATCCCCCTGCTGGCCATTTTACTGGCCGTTTGGGCCTACCAAAAATGGCTGGCCCCTCGATTCGGCAAGCTACAGGTGCCGCCCATCACATGGCGCTTGCTGGCCTGCAGCGTAATCACCTATGCCCTGGCTTGGCCCGCACTCTTCTACCTGTACGTCCCGGAACGCTACCTGCAACTGAGCATGCCCATTCTCTACACGGTCTTGCTGGCTGCTTTTTTAGAGCGCCTGCTGTTCTGGCTGGCGCAATCGGGCGGAACCCTGCTCGCTCATCGCCTCAAGCTGGCTGCGCCATTGCTTCTTGGTCTGGTTATTTTTAGCCCGCTTTGGGATGAAAACCTGATGGTGCCTGACCCAGCGCTTCAGCCCATCCTGAACTACCTGAGTCACACGCCCAAAGCCACGCTGGTTGCCGCTACCCCCGCCCTGGCCAGCAACATCCCCTTCTATGCCCGACGTAGCGTGCTCCTGAGCGAGGAAGCCTGCATCCCCTTTCATCGCCGCTATTTTCAGGAGATGAAAGCTCGCCTGCATGCCTTTTTAATCGCTTATTACAGTGTAACCCCCGCAGCCCTGAATCAATGGCTGCAACGTTCTTCCGTGCAGTATCTGCTCATCAACACCGATGACTTTACCGATCAACGCATCCGGAAACTGGATAAAAAATATTATCATTCCTTTCCAAAATCGTTTTACACCCAACTGACCGCAGCGCATCGTCCCGAGGATTTTCTGTTATCTCACCCCAAAGCGGCCTGCCGACTGGTGGAATCCGGTCCCTATATCCTGATTTCGGCCCAGCGGGTTTTGAACGGGGCGTGTTGGTGAGTTTGGTTTAGCTGGTGGGTCTTGAGGGAGGAGGGTAGCATTGGATTAATCGGGCAGGTTTTATTTTTTTGAACGGGAGCATTGGGGCAAGGGGTAGGTTTTATTTTTTGAGCGGCACTTGGATATTGGTTGAATGGGGCTATGTGGACTCCAAACTGCTTTTCATGAAAAACCCCCGCCTTTTTGGAAAAGCGGGGGTTTCTTGTGCTTTCAACGGCGTGGGACCCTTCGGTGCCACGGGTTTTGAGTGGCTTCAGCCTACGTCCCGACGGTCCAGGAGTTCATGTACTCGGTCATGGCGGGGGTCAGGGTGTCGATGCTCACGCCCATTGCTTGCAGCTTGAGGGTGGCAATGTCGATGTCAAACTGCTCGGGTAGCAAATGCACCGCGTTCGACAACTTGCCCTTGTTCTTCACCAGATATTCCACGGCCAATGCCTGGTTGGCGAAACTCATATCCATGACGCTGGCCGGGTGGCCTTCAGCGGCGGCCAGGTTGATCAAACGGCCTTCGCCCAACACCAGCACCCGCTTGCCGTTGCTCTTGGTGAATTCTTCCATGAACGGACGAATTTGCTGACGGCTGGTCGCCATTGCAGCCAACGCATCCAGATTCAGTTCCAGATCGAAGTGGCCGGAGTTGCAGACGATCGCGCCGTCTTTCATCACTTCAAAGTGAGCCTTGTCGATCACGTGGCGGTTGCCGGTTACCGTCACGAACACGTCGCCAATGGCGGCGGCTTCATGCATCGGCATCACGCGGAAACCATCCATCACAGCCTCAATGGCGCGAATGGGGTTGACTTCGGTCACGATGACGTTAGCGCCCAGACCACGGGCACGCATGGCACAGCCCTTGCCGCACCAGCCATAGCCAACGGTGACCACGTTCTTACCGGCCAGCAAGATGTTGGTGGCCCGGATAATCCCGTCCATGGTGCTTTGGCCTGTGCCGTAGCGGTTATCAAAGAAATGCTTGGTTTGTGCGTTGTTCACAGCGATGGCGGGCCAGGGCAGCTTGCCATCCTTTTCCATTGCTTCCAGACGGACAATGCCGGTGGTGGTTTCTTCGGTGCTGCCAAACACGTTGGCGACCAGCTCGGGGCGCTCTTTCACCAAGGTGGCGACCACATCGGAACCGTCATCGATCACGATGTGCGGTTTGTGATCCAATGCGATGTTGACGTGCTTGGTGTAGGTTTCCACTGATTCACCCTTGAGGGCGTAGACGGAAACGCCGTAATCAGCCACCAGCGAAGCCGCCACGTCATCCTGCGTGCTGAGTGGGTTAGAGGCGATGAGGACGGTATCTGCGCCGCCCTCTTTCAGGGTGCGAGCCAGGTTGGCGGTTTCCTTGGTGATGTGGCAGCAGGCGGCCAGACGCAAGCCTGCAAAGGGCTTTTCGGTGGCAAAGCGCGCCCGGATTTGTGCCAACACGGGCATATCTCGATCGGCCCATTCAATTTGCTTTTTACCCTGAGGGGCCAGGGTAATGTCTCTGATTTCATTGGGGACGGTAGTTACAACAGCCATCTTGAACTCCTCAACAGTATTCTGAAATGCAGGCAGTTCATGGATGAATCGGAATGAATCCACGCCTGTCCTTTTGGCCCACTGTATCAAAGAAACCCCCACAAGCCAAGCGGCCAGACTCCACAAGTCTGATTCAAGTCAGCAATCAGGCCAACGAATGCAGCCTGAGCGTTTGCTGGATTGCCCTAAAACCCGGTAAACCACCTGGGATCATATAAAGCAGCTGGTCCGTAGCCACAGTTTCCACTGTCGCAAGTATTGGCTCGTACCGTGTTTCGAGTCCGAATGGCACCGTCGTAATATAAAGCAATCCAGAGCGATTTACTGTCGTTGTCTACTGCACCCGTTCCACTGTTTACACCATCAGGATCATAATATAGTCGTATGGCATTGGTGGTGTTAGCCCCATTGAATGTGAGTGAACTGAGCAATAGCTTTCCACCACCCGATAGTACCAAGCAAGGTTGAGTTGAGGAGCAATTCAGAAAAGACCCTAAATTGGCGCGATCATCAATAGAGCCAGAGGTATCGACACGAAGATAACTCATATAGGGTGATAAGGCCGGGGCATTCATGGTTGTGGGTACTGTTCCAGTGACTGATTTATACTGCCGGTATGCCGATAAAATCATAAAGGCCGCATCTCTGGCCGCAGAGGTTTTTTTACTGCTGTAGGTGGATGTACTGGACTGAAAGAGTTGTGGCACCGTAAAGGTCACAATGAGTGCAATAATCCCAAAGGTGATCAACAATTCCACCAGTGAAAAGCCTTTTTGCAAGGCTTTTATAAGTTTCAAGTTTGGCATTGTGTAAATCCGCTCACTTATTTTTACTGCAGGCATCGCCTTAAAACCCGGTAAACCAGCTGGGATCATAGATGGAATTGCCGTTAATCCCACAACCTGATGCCTGGATGCATGTGTTGTTTTTGAGTGCTCCTCGGGTGCGTATAGTGCCATCGTAGTAGAGGATTATCCCCAAGCTTCTGCTTTGGTTGTCCACGGCACCGGCACCACTGTAGACCCCATCAGGATCAAAGTAAAAATAAGTCGCATTGGTCGTATAAGTGCCGTTCAATTGTTTAGGAAATAACACTAATTTGCCGCCATTACTTAATCGTAGGCAAGGGGCAGCAACACTGCAGCTAACGAAGCTGCCCCAATTCGACATGTCATCCAGATTGCTGGAAGTATCGACACTCAGATAGCTCATATAGGGCGATAACGTCAGCGGCGTCATGGTTATAGGGACTGACCCATTTACTGATTTATACTGTCGGTAGGCCGATAAAATCATAAAGGTCGCATCTCTGGCCGCAGAGGTTTTTTTACTGCTGTAGGTGGAGGTGTTGGACTGAAAGAGTTGTGGCACCGTAAAAGTGACAATGAGTGCAATAATCCCAAACGTGATCAATAATTCGACCAGTGAAAAGCCTTTTTGTAAGGCTTTGAGTATATCCATCCTGGGCATCTGAAAATCCGCTCACTCGTTGCTAATATAGTGATCTTATTATCGCCCATAATTGTGAAAACTTGAGTTTTTGCCTCTTTAGGCCATTGGGTGAGGGATTCGGGAGCATTCAACCGGCTCAGATAACGACAAACGACCTGTCTCCAGGCAAAATCGTTTAATCGTCGTCATTCAGGTCCCGGCTCAGGGCCTCGCGGGTTTCTACAATGGTTTTCAGTTCATCAATCGCGTTTAACGCGGTTTGTAACTTGGTTTTCAGTATCTCGTCATCGGCGGCCCGCTCCTGTGCGCCTCCCCGGTAAAATCGCTGATAGCGGTTGGCGATGCGCCAGTACCGAATGGCCTCTTCCAGATTGGTAATTGCCTTTTCAATCAGCTGATACGTTTGAAATTTTTCTTCCCCATGCCGAAAGGAGCCTTTAAATTCCTGATTGCTCAGTGTCATACGCTGAACCAAGGCTCCCAACCCTTGCAGCGAAATAGTATCGGCTTGATGATCCAGTCGGGTGCGTACTTTCAGCAATTCTTCACTCATGGCACCGGCACGGGACAAGTAGATTCGGTACACATCACGCGCTTTAATATCCTGCCCCACCAGCACACCGGCATCGCTATACCGCCCCGCTTTGGCGTAAGCGTCCAGTTTGGCGAGATCCTTGCGAACAGACTCCAGCTCGGCGTTACTGGCATAATTGGCATGGACTTTCACTGTCCGGGCGGCCAATGCCCACCCGGTGAATAGTAAAACCACCAGACAGAGGCCTATACTAAGGACCAAGGTTTGTCCAAATCCGCTCAAACGTTTCATCACCAGTTACCTGTATCACGCTCGCATTACTTCTTATTGTAATCGTTCTTTTCATCGTTCCGGGGAAATCCGGTGCCATCTGTTGGCCTGCACAAGATAGAAAACAAACCCTTCCAGGTCATCTCCCGCACAGACAGAGTCAATTCCGCCCTTAATTTTGTTTTTATATAAATACACTATAAAAATTACCTCAGGTTGCTCACATCCAATGCTTTACCCGATACCGCCCACCCGGAGAACGACTATGACGGCCACTGAAATAGCCTCATTGAAAGCCTTGCATCGCCAGTTAGGCGAACTCTTCCATCTGGGGCGGCTGCTGGCCGTCACGATCGCCGTCATGGGCAGTCTGTTTACCCTGCTGACGGTGTTCATGCTCAAGGCGGTGCATCACCCGGAAACCTTACTGCACGCCCAGGGCTATCTGTTGAATTACAAGGAACTACACGCGCTGGAAGCTTCCTCGGCCAGTCAGCCCCCGCGCTTCAACGACTTGCAAACCTCCACCCGCAAACCCACCGATCCCAACTGGGATGGTGCACTGGCTGGCGGCAGTCTGGGCTTTAATCTGGGGCAAAACGTGCCCGTCATTGGGCTTATCGGTGGCCCTCTGCTCGGCGCGATTCTGGGCTACGAACTGGATAAGCAACTATAGGCCGCCAGCCCACAGCTTGGCCATCGGCTATTCAGTTTAGAGTGTTTAGTATAGATCCCGGGGTGGAGCCAGAACTTTGACCCCCTGGCCGATGTTGAGGCAGGCCTGAGTGATTTACGATGAATGCAACTCGGGTCGCGTTCCGTGATGGCCTAATTGATTCGCCTGTCACCGCGCCCGGCCCAATACTGCATCGACCCAGGGACGGCGTGATGAATCTCAACGAAGAGTGCCTGCTCCAATTTTTAAAAAACGATCTGCCGCCCCAGTTATCGGCACCACTCTCTGCACCCAAAAACAGCGCAGTGGGTGAGGGCTTTTTAACCCGCAATCTGCGCCGCATTTTTCGGCAAAAGCATTATGTCTCCTTTCCCGCAGCCATTTTGCTGCGCCGCCCCGAGGACAGCAAGCCTTAATCCGGCCAGCCAGACCCTTCATACCCAGCTTGCCAACCCTTAAAGTCCGTCAAAACCGGACTTTTTTGTCATTTTTATGAAGAAATGTAAATCAATTCCAACACATTGACCTCAAAACCATCATTTTACCCCTGAAAATGAGGGGCTTAATCCTTGGGAGAGAAGGAAAGCATGCCAAAATTAAAGTTTTTGGCCTCTTTGCCTATATATTTTATATAAGATTTCACTCAACGCTCCTCTTTTCTCAACGCCTACAACGCTCAGACTTCACTTCACTTCAACTTGCACTTACAGTTAACTCCTCATAGCGCGCACAACTTGCCCAAGAGTTGTGCTTTTTCCTTTTTTAACCACTTTTACTATGCCACTTCACCACGCCAATCCATCGGGAACAAGACGCTCACCCCGCGTCTTTGTTAGTGAACCGAGCATTGACACCCGACCCGCTTACAACCCAACCAACAGATTTAACCAACCAGTGAATAGCCGACGCCCCAAAAACACCCTATGATCGAACGGGTTGGGGAAAATTTCATACAGAGAGGCGAAGCTGAACCAGTCGGAGTAAAGCCATTCTGTAGTTATTCCCGCACGCCTTAGATGATTAGCCCGTGCAAATCCGTGCAACGAGAAAAACCGGAACCACTGACCAATCGCCAATCTGGCAAACACTGAAATATTCCGATGGAGCAGACATGACCTTACAAGAGAGTATGGATCCCCGCATTGGCAGTGTATCTGCCAATGATTACGCCGCAGAAGCGCTGCGCTTGATGATGACCCGCCATCTGGGCTGGCTTTTCGTGCTGGATCGCAACGAAATAGCCGGCGTGGTAACGGCCAGGGAACTGGCCCGCTGGCCGGACGAACTCCTGAAAGAGCGCGATGTACGGGAGTTTCTAACACAACCCTTATTAACCATACCCATTGAAACCGATGAAATGGAAGCCGCGAACCGCTTGCAACGCAGCGGCCTTCGTTTTGCGGGTATTACCCGCAGCAACCTCCCCGTGGGCTTTATCACCCCGGACGCCCTGATTCAACACAACCAGCTCAGCCTGCTAGCCTGCTAGATCTGCCGCAAGGCAATGGCCTGAGCAACCCCTCAGCCCCGTCGCTAGGATCCAAACTTCCGGTTAAAATCGGATGCCCGGACTTCGTGCACCCACCGGGTGAACTGCCAATGATCGAAGCTCCGACAAAAGCCAATCAGGCTTTTTAACAACTGGGAACCCGTGCGACTCTTGCCTTCAAATAAAGCACGGCCTTCACACTCCAGCATGCGGATTTCCGTGTGGATCACGCGACCCACCATATCATCCGGGGCGGGCGGCATAAGCAAAATCCGGGTCAACCAGGTCAGCAGGGCTTGCTCCGGTTGAACCGAACGGTTCTGTTCCAGTTTTAAATACGCACTGAAGGCTTCCAGAATCAAGCGGCACGTCCTACACACTAAAAAAAGTCCAGAAAAAAGCCAGTCAAAAAAACCAACGATTCAGGCGATCCCGCAGGCAAGCCATGCGAAACCCTATCAGCAACCGTCAATCCATTTGCATGCCTTTTATTCTAGCAGATCCCGCAAGCTGAGACGCCGCCTGACCAAAGGATTGACAGAATCCCCATGATGTCGAGATGATGGAGAGCACCCCAAACGGCACACGCTATTGAAAATCGGTCGAGTAGATCCAGTGCTGATCATAAAACTTCAGCACCGGATGACGATCCTCGTCCTCCAGCCAGGCCAGCGCCCGCCGGGGAATTTTTTCCTTGCGGGCCGGCGCATAAGCCTGCTTGCGATGGATGGGTACCACGGCAATCACTTTGCCTTGCCGGGAGATGACCAGCACCTGATAAAACTTTTTGGGCGGCCTGAGCGAAAAATGCCCCGAGGCTGGTGTCATGCCGGACGCAGATCCACTGACAGGCTGAATGGCTGCAGAGAGCGCAGGGTCTGCCGGATCCTCCGGTTCATCCGCATCCGGCAGCATTTTAGGCGTGTTCGAAACGGGCACCATCGACTTGGACGCATAACTGGGTTGTGGCCCACTCAGGGACTGGAGATTCACCTGAGGCGAACCCTCCTGAACCTCGCCCGGTTTCACCAGATAGTACCCCTTGGGGATTACCCAGCTGTTATAGTGTAGGTCTTGGGTAATGCGGACCAGGGCATAAGGCGTGTAATTCTTATTAAACCGATGATAATAATCGTCCAGTTCGCGAGGATCCACCTCATCATAATCACGCGGGGCGGCAGTGTAATACTTTTGCGGCGGATCCGAACCGGCCTGCTTCTCCGTACTCCCCGGATTATCGTAAAGTTCCACTCGGCCCGAGCTGGCATCCGTCCAATCGCCATCCCAAGCCAAACCCACCGGCTGAACCAGCGTGGTGAGGAGCAGAAAGCCCCAAAGCGTTTTTTGCCAACAACCGATCAAGCCAGCGATCCTCATACGGTTACTGTATGCAGTATCGACCCCTTTTCCAGTTTCTTTGAGAAATTTTTTGCCTCACGCCAATTCAAGTACAGGCATACTTTCCCCACGCCATTATCCAAGAGCCACCCAAGGCCCAACGCTAACTGAATCGCCGCAAACTATCGGCGCAGGGCGGTAATCGCAGCGGAAAGATCCGCAGATTTAAACACCGCCGATCCGGCCACCAACACATTGGCCCCCGCCGCGCGCACGGCTTCAGCGTTTTGAGGCGTCACACCCCCATCCACTTCCAGATGAATGGGCCGATCACCGATCAAAGCCTTCACCTGGGCCAGCTTGTGCAGGCTATGCGGAATAAAACTCTGCCCGCCAAAGCCGGGATTCACGGACATCACCAACACCAGATCCAGCTGATCCAGCACGTTTTCCAGCACTTGCACCGGCGTAGACGGATTCAGGGACACGCCCGCCTTGCAACCCAAGCGACGAATCTCGCTCAAGGTGCGGTGAAGATGCGGGCAGGCTTCCGCATGCACGGTGATTACATCCGCGCCCGCATCCCGAAAGTCCGCCAGATAGCGATCGGGCTGTTCAATCATCAAATGCACATCGAAGGGCAAGCTGCTGTGCGGGCGCAAAGCCTGAATAATCGGCGGCCCCAAGGTCAGGTTGGGCACAAACATGCCGTCCATCACGTCCACATGCACCCAGTCGGCCCCAGCCGCTTCCAGACGCTGCAATTCCTGCCCAAGCTGGGCGAAATCGGCAGAGAGGATGGAGGGGGCGATCAGCACCTGCTCCGGCTGAAACGTGGGGGGAAACTTGCTCATGATGCTGTGATCTTAACCTAAAACCGGCCCAAGGTCATCCAGAGAACACATCGAACGAGAGCCATTGGTATTTAGCGTCGTCAGAAGTTGAAATTGCATGCCGAAGGCTTATTTCGGTACGTTTTCTATCTTGAACTGTGTCGATAGGCAGTTGTCAGCTGGCCGCAAGACCGCTATGCTGAAGGGACAATGCGCCAACGAAAAGTAAAACCCGCCAAGTCTTCTCCGCTGAAAAACAATCGGTTGCTGAAAATGCTGCTCTCGCAACTGGCGGGCCAGCCCATGCGCTTTATTCGCGCCTCCTGGAAGATTGACGGCGTGAGCCAGCATCCCGAGGCCGCCGCCCTGCTACAAGCCGGAAAGTCGGTGATTTACGCCCTGTGGCATGGGCGCATGTACCTGCTGTTCAAATCCGTGCCTCTGGATCAGGTGGCCATTCTGGTCAGCCCCAGCAACGACGGGGAATTTATCACCCGCATCGCGCAATGTATTGGGTTTCGGCACTTTGTACGGGGCTCCCACAAGCGAGGCGGCACGCAAGCGATATTGGGCCTGCACAAGGCCTTACAGGAAGACCGTCATTCCATCGCCTTTACTGTGGACGGCCCACGCGGACCACGCTATGTGGTCAAACCCGGCATCATTCGACTGGCCAGCCAGACCGGCGCCCCGATTATCCCCTTGGGGGCCAGTAGTAAGCGCCTGCTCAAAAAATTTGACAAGGCCTGGGATCATTTTCACGCCCCGCTGCCGTTTACGGGCATGCACCTGACCTATGGCCAACCCCTGCATGTCCCTTCGGGGTTGAGCGAAGAAGACATCCTGCATTACAGCCGTACCCTTGAGGCTGAACTGATGAAGATCAATCTGGAAGCGGATCAGGTCTACGGCTTCCGTGAAAAAGAGCGTCTGTAAGTTCAAAAGTACCCTGCCATCAACCAAAACCTCAAGGCTAGTGTGCTTTTAGCCGCAGCCACCCATTTCCTAACGCAAAAGGCTAGCCCGCGCTTAAGGGCTCCTTTACAATGTTAAGATGACCATCACCATTTCGCATCATCGCCAGATTTTAGCGTATTCCGTGCAAAAGCGACCCATTGAGGGCGTTTTCTTTGGCCCGCAAACATCCGTGCGCCTAAACACGCTGTTTATCGGGGTATTTCATGGCGATGAAGGCAACAGCGCCGACCTGCTGAGCCGCCTGATCACCCACTTTCAGGCAGGCCAGTTTGCGGGAGAGGCCATTGATTTTGAACAACGGCCCGTGCTGGTGATTCCCGTACTCAACCCGGACGGGCTGGTTGCCAAAACGCGGGTGAACGCCAACCACGTAGATCTCAACCGCAACTACCCCACGCCGGATTGGCAGGTAGATAACGAGAATACGCCCTATTACAGTGGCCCCAGCCCGGCCAGTGAGCCGGAAACCCGGCTGGTGATGTCCCTCATCGAAACCTATCAGCCCCAGAAGATTATAACCGTACATTGCCCCTACCGGGTCATCAACTTTGACGGCCCCGCCCAGCCGTTGGCCGAAGCCATGGCCGTAAGCTCGGGTTACCCCGTGGTGGCCAGCATAGGCTACCCCACACCGGGTTCTTTTGGGACTTACGCGGGCGTGGAACGCCACATCCCCGTGGTAACGCTGGAACTACCGCCCAACCCGGACGATGTGCCTGACCCGGAGCTGCCGCCTGCCGAATCGCTGGATCAAAACTGGCAAAGCAACCGGATGAGTTTAGACGACGCCATTCGGTTCTAAGAGACTTTTCAGATAGCCTCTTAGCAAATAAAAAGAACCTACCAGATGGCAGGTTCTTTTTAGATTTAGCTTGGCTTAAACCCGGAGACTATTCCACGTTAGCGGGTTGGTGCTCGCGGGGGCCACGATTGTAGTCATCGGAAAGCGGAGTGAAGCTAAGGCTGATGCGACGTTCATCCGGGCTGAATTTCACCACGAATGTCTTGATCGATTGGCCCACTTCCAGCTTGGTCGCTTTGCGGTGTTCGTACTCGTTAATGTCTTTACTGGGCAGCAAGGCTTCCACACCCGGATATACTTCCACGAAAGCACCGAAGTGCTTCATGCGGGTAATGGTGCCTTCCACTTCATCGCCCAGGCCCAATTCCTTGGTCACTTCGTTCCAGGGATCGGCATGCTGGCCTTTGATGGAAAGGCTGACGCGCTGTTTGTCGTGATCGATACCAATCACTTCAACCTGAATCACATCGCCAATGCTGAGAATGTCGGAAGGATGCTCCACCCAGCGCCAGGACATTTGCGAGAGGGGCAGCAAGCCATCGACGCCGCCCAGGTCCACGAAGGCCCCGAAATCGGTGAGACGAACGACTTCGCCTTCCACCACAACGCCTTCATGCAACTTGGAGAACAGGTCTTTGCGCTGCTCGGCCATTTGCTCGGCGATCATTTTGCGATGAGAGAGAATAATGTTGTTGCGTTGACGGTCCAGGTTGATGATTTTGGCGGGCAATTCCTGACCGACCAACTCTTCCAGGGCCTGTTTCACGCGCAGGTGGCTGGAAGGAATGAAGCCACGCAGGCCCATCACGTCCACCAGGAGACCACCTTTGACCACTGCGGTGACTTTGCACTGCACCACAATGTCGTTGTTCATTAATTCTTCGAGTTTATTCCAGTTTTGTGCGGTTTGCACACGACGAAGGGACAAAGTGAGCTGGCCATCTTCATCTTCTTCAAACAGAATGTAGAAATCGAAATCTTCGCCGGGTTTCAGGGCGGCCTGTGCAGTGGCATAGGGTGTAGCCACTTCTTTGTTGGGCAAGAAAGCCGCTGTCTTAGCGCCAATATCTATCAAAGCACCGTTGGATTCAAGGGCGATTACAGAGCCCCGAACAATTTCGCCGCGCTTAAAGGCGTAATCGAACTGTTGGAGCAGTCTTTCAAACTCAAGCTTTTCAGGCGTCTGCATTTCCTCATCCCCGTAGGAGGGGTGGACTTTGCGGGGGGACATAGGGTGAGATACCTCCAAAGAGAACAAAATAGAAGGGTTGGACTTATGCACGAGCATAGCCCAACCTGTGAATTATATCAATAATATCACGGGAATCAGAAGTGTCTAATCGATTAATTGTTGTAGAAACGCGGAAGAGCGCAGCTTGCCCAAGGCCCGGATTTCCGTCTGGCGCACACATTCCCGGGTTACACCATGCAGTTTGCCGATTTCCTCCAGCGTCATCTTGCTTTTTGTAACAATTTTATCGACCGATTTGTTACATGGGTTTGCGGAGATAAACCCAAACCGCCGAAAGACCACATCACGCTCCCGATCATCGAGGTGGTTCAGGAGAGCCAGACGCAAGAGCCCCACCGCATTGGCCTGCTGCAACGCCAGCCCCGGCTCTGGCAAGGAGTCATCCTCAATGGTTTCCCCGAGACTTTGAGTATTGCCATCTTTCAGGGTCACTTCCGCCTCCAGGCTCATCATGCGTTGGGCCGCCTGACTCAGTTTCTGGATTTTTTTAAGGGAGACACCCATGAATTTTGCCAGTTCAGCATCCGTGGCGGGGCGGTTCAATTTCTCTTTGAGGAGGTGGCGGGCACGACGCAGCTTGATCACGCTATCCAGGACATGGCCGGGCAAGCGGATGGGCCGGTCATGCTCGGCAAAGGCCTGAAAGACCGACTGCTTGATCCACCAGGTGGCATAGGTGGAAAAGCGATAACCCAAGCGATAGTTGAACTTGTCCACAGCCTTCATCAGGCCCAGATTGCCTTCCTGAATCAGATCCATGAAGGCGGCCCCCCGGCCCGCATAGCGCTTGGCGATTTGAATGACCAGCCTCAGGTTGGCTTGGGCCAAAGCCTGTTTCGCCGATAAATCGCCCTGCTCAATGCGCTGAGCCAGGGCCACTTCGCCATCCCGATCCAGCAAATCCGATTGCTTGCTGACGGATCGGAGGTACCAGACCGAGAGCTCTTCCAGGGCCTCCCGATTTGAAAGACCCGCAGCCGGGCTCGAACAAGTTTCGCGCGCTGGAGACACTGAATGAGACAGAAAAACCGAATCAGTTGGCTCATCCGCTGTCTCAGCCAAGGTCAAGTCCAATTCGGACCATTCCACTTCTTCAGGGAAAAATTGGCGCAATGCTTGAGTCATCAACAAGACCCTCCTTCTGTTCTCTGATTTTCAGTGGTTGATTTTCACTTCACTCACTTAGGAAAAAATGAACCGGTAAAGTTAACCCGCACTTCGATGACCAGAAACCGACTATCCTCCAAAAACCCGTTAAGAGGCATGGGGGTCTGCCTGACTGGCCCCATTGGGCAAGTTGTCCGAAGGCATCGCGCCCATTTAGCAACAGTCCGCACAAACCGAAATGCCGGTATTCAGGCCGAAAATGGCAAGCATAATAGCCCTGCTCGAATTGCTATAACGGCCTAGTCACACTGACCATCGCCTGAAATTGAAACGTCGGATTTAAGCACTCATTCCAAAAATCAATACAAAACCTCCTTATCAGTCAGATGTCTCCGTATGCTAATGAAACAAAAAAAATGAAACCAAAGATGACACGCAACCTGTTAAACTCCAGGACCCTGATTTAAGGTGCAGCCTTGGGTTTCAGTGGTCAAACGGCCAGCTGTGGAATAACGCTGGATCATAAAGGACTCAAAAGGTGTCCCAAAGAAAAGAGCCTTGTCAAATCGGCAAGGCTTTCCCTTCTAGCATGTATTGTCGAGAGGAGTGTGAGTAAGGGGAGCGCGTAATTAAATTTCATCTTGAATTCAACCTGGGCAATCACGAAGCACACGATGCCCATTGATGTATCCGGGACGAGCGTACCCGGGTTAAAGCCATCCATTGTCTTCCTGAAAACCCATTCAGGGTTACGTTAGATTGAATGACGACAATTGCGAAAAACAACTCAATTCTTCAGGCCGGACGAGGAGGACTCAAAATATAAAAAACTTTGAGAATAACACGTTGACTTGCTACCGATGGGACATTAATCCACTAAATCCAAATCTCTTTTTCCATCACTGCCTGTGTCTTACTCGGGGCAGGGGGAGCGTTTCAACTCGGCCCCGCTTCGATATTTAAACTATATTCCATTGTTATATACTTTTCAATCACATGACCCCTTTTTAGTTACATTTATTCACAAATAGTTTAAAAAACAAAAACCAAATACATCCTCAAAACCCCAGTAAAACCAAGGGTTAGCAGCTCAAAATGGATGCCTGCATCCGCAAGCATGACCAGGCTAGCCAGCAGGACTGCTCCAAACATCCCCGGAAAAATCACAAAAAACAGGCAAACCAACCCTCTTGCCCTACAAGAAGAAAACTCGCCCTCTTTCCAAAAAGAGGCAAAGCCTCTTTTCCTAAGCCCAAAAAGGCGCCACAGCCACGCACAAGAAAACAGCACCTGGAGGGGTTTGGGGAAAACATTTTCCCCAATGGAGGGAGTTTGAGGGAGGCTAGCCTCCCTCAAGACCAATCAGCTCAAACGAGTTGCTACAAACCTACACTTATCCCCTTGCCTTGTCCCACGACGCGCAAACTCCGCGTCAATCTCATTCATCAGCTCCAGCTTGCGCTGCAACCAGAGGGGGGCCACCACGTGCTGATGATGACCATTTCCGGCCACGCGATGAATAATACAATCGGGATGCAGGCGCTCAATAAAATCACAGATCAGGGAGACATAGGCCTCCTGATCCAGCGGTTGCCACTCACCACGCAGAAACTGGGCAGCCAGAGGTGTCTTTTCCATCGCACAGAGCAAATGAATCTTCACCCCCTGTACCCGCAACTGAGCCAGGGTATCAGCGGTTTCCATCTGATCCGCCCAACTTTCGCCGGGGAGATCGAGGATCACATGGATACAGTGATCGATCTCGTACTTTCGCGTCAGTTCATAAGCGGTGAGGAAATCCTCAAAGGTTTCAGCCCGGTTCAAGAGATCGAGGGTGCGGTTGTGGATGGTTTGCATGCCATACTCCACAGACACGTATTGCATCCGTTCCTTATAAGAAGCAATAAGGGCAATGATTTCTTCATCCACGCAGTCGGGGCGAGTGGAGATGGCCAGGCCAATAATGTCGGGGTGGGCCACACAGGCTTCATCGTAGAGGGCCTTGAGGCGTTCTACGGGGGCATAAGTATTGGTGAAGCTTTGGAAGTAGGCGATAAACTTTTCGGCCTTAAAGCGTTTACGCTGCTTTTCCATATTTTTCAGAAGCTGGTCTGTAATGGAATCACGGCGATCCTGGGCGCGAGAGGAAGAACCGGTCTGATCGCAGAAGGTGCAACCGCCATAGGCCTTCACGCCATCGCGATTGGGGCAGGTAAAACCAGCATCCAAAGTGAGCTTATAGGTTTTGGCACCCAGCTTTTCACGCAGATACTGGCTGTAAGGGCGGTACGGTTTACTCATTCGTGTGCAGGCCAATCGATTGGGAATTCAGGGACAAGAGAACATCGCGAAAATAACAGGAGGCGGATCGGCTTTTATCCTACTCAAGTCGCAGACCGTTGGCAATGATGCGGGCGTTTCAGTCAGCCCCGCTGTCAAGAACCGTCAGCCCCAAAACCGGTACCTTCAAAACAGGGTCAATGAAAAATTGTACGGCTTGCTGAACGCGGCAACCCCATCGAGCCCGCTTTTTGTCGAATCTAAACTCAAATTTAGAATACGCTCAGGACGTTTTGACCTTAGTGTGCGCGTAACATGTCTTTTCATCGGATGTTGCTTTTGCTAGATTCGAATCAGAAAAAACAATGTGTTCCGTGGACTTTCATATATTCGTAGTCAATTCACCTCAAATTTAGAGAAGACTGACCCCATTTTAAATTTTGGAGGAGAGGATTCATGTCGACTTTGCTGCAAAAGCCCAGCCTGACCCCGCGCGACCTGAACAGCGTGGCGGCACTCAAAAGCCACGGTCTGTCCGTCGTGGAAGTTAGAATCTCACAGGTGTCTTTTGCCAAAGGCAAACTGCTGAGCAATATTGAACTGCCTGAAAATACCCGCGTGGTCTGTGTACTGCGCCAGGGAAAACCCATTGTCGAACTGGAAGCGGTCTTTTTGGAAGAAAAAGACTCCGTCTACCTGATTACCGATGACGAAAAAACACTGCGCCAGACCTTCACGGTCTAGAACGCGCATATAGGGCTACTGAGTGCATTCCAAAGAACCCAAGACTCAGTTTTTACCTATCTATTTTCGGGTGGCCCCGTGTTCCGGGGAAGCACCTTGACGCCCTGACGAAGATCCGTTTGTTTTTATACAAGAGCAAGACGTCCCCCTGCCAGGGTGACGGATTTTTCACGCTGCCTATTGCACGGTGAGCCGTTTTCAGCAATGATTTGCATAACATGTGACGGGGAAGTCATCAATTTCGGCGAACCCGTTGTTTTTACCTTTTCAACACCTCCCGGAACCCAACTGCTAACCCATAGCCATCAAGCCTGAGGATCATCACTATGTGCGGTATCGTCGGATATCTCGGTCACAAATCGCCTATTCCCCTCATTGTGGACAGCTTGCGCCACCTGGAGTATCGGGGATACGACTCTGCGGGCGTGGCCTACCTGGATGATGAAAACCTGCTGCGCATTTACAAGGCTTCGGGCAAGCTGATCAATCTTGAAAACCTGTTACCACCGGAACTACAACTGCGCCAGCTTGGCCAAAATGGGAACGGTCACCGCCATATCGGCATCGGGCATATTCGCTGGGCCACCCACGGGGCGGCCAACGACACCAACGCCCACCCACACACCGGCAACCGCAGCGAGATCGCCATTGTACACAACGGCATCATCGAGAACTTTTATGAAATCCGGCAGGAATTACAGGCCAAAGGGCATGTGTTCCATTCGGAAACGGACACGGAAAGCATTGTGCAACTGCTGGAATCCATTGCAGAAAGCGAAAACGACTTCTGTAAGGTCATCCTGAAGGCACTCACCAAGCTGGACGGGGCGTATGCATTGACCGCTATTTCCAAAAAGCACCCCAACCGCTTGTACGCTGCCCGCCATCAGGCCCCGTTGGTCATTGGCGTGGGACAGGATGTCAACGGGCATCCTGAATACATTGTGGCCAGCGATGCCGTGGCCATCGTGCAGCACACCAACAAACTGATCTACCTGAAAGATGGCGAAATCGCCGAAATCTCCCCCGAAGGCCTGCGCCTGATGAACTTCAAGGGGGAAATCATTGAACCGGTGATTGAAACCATCAGCACCGACCCATTGACCATCGACAAGAAGGGCTACAAGCACTTCATGCTCAAGGAAATCTACGAGCAGCCCGACATTGTGCGCAACTCGCTCAGCGGCCGCCTGAAAAGCATTCACCAGCCCATCTGGCTGCTGGGCGACACCCCCGAAGCCGAAACGCTGTTCAACGCCTTCCTGGATACCATTGACCGGGTGGTGATCATTGGCTGTGGAACCTCTTATAACGCCGGACTCGTGGGCAAGTACTTCATTGAAGAACTGGTGCAAGTGCCCGTGGAAGTGGAAGCCGCAGGCGAGTTCCGCTACCGTAATCCGTTTATCAGCCCGCGTGATTTGGTCGTGACCATTTCACAATCCGGAGAAACCGCGGATACATTGGCCGCGCTGCGTCTGGCGCACCAAAAAGGGGCCAAGGTGCTCAACCTGACGAACCGGGAAGATTCGACCATGGCCCGCGAAGCTGATTTTGTGATGCCGGTGCGCGCCGGTGTCGAAGTCAGCGTGGCCGCCACCAAGAGCTTTACCGCCCAAGTCACTGCCCTGTACCTACTGGGCATTGCGCTGGCCGAAAAACGCCAGGCCGCAAACCCGGAGCAACTGGAAGCGCTCAAAGCGGATCTGTTGAAAATTCCCAGCCGGATTGAAACCGTACTGCACAACACGGACGCCCTGCAAGCCATGGCCCGCAAGTACGGCAATACCCGCGATGTTCTATTCATCGCTCGGGGGGTAAACTTCCCGGTGGCCATGGAAGGCGCGCTGAAGCTGAAAGAGATCAGCTACATCCACGCCGAAGGCTACTCGGGCAGCGAGCTAAAACACGGCCCCATCGCCATGCTGGACAGCAGCATTGCCGTGGTTTCCGTCCTCACCAAAGGCACTGTCTTTGAGAAAATGATCTCCAACTGTCAGGAGGCCAAAGCTCGTGATGCCCGCGTGGTGGCCATTACCAACACGCCCATTCCCCCGGCACTGCAAAACACCTTTGAAGACATTCTGGAAATCCCCGAGTCCCTGGAGCAGCTCTCCCCACTGCTGACCACCATCCCGCTGCAATTGCTGGCCTATTATATGGCCGAATTCCTGGGCAAGGACGTGGATCAACCCCGCAACCTGGCCAAGAGCGTGACCGTGGAATAAGCCAAGCCCTCCAGCAGAACGCCTCCCAAGGCCAAGCCTGCCTTAAGAAAGACGGAATTTTCCCATGAGCCAAGCTACGCCCAACGCCACGTTGATGACTGTCATTCCACGCCAGACCGTGGAAAGTTTCAGTCTGCCCCTGAGAAATTTTGAGCAAGTCCTGCAGGCGGAGCAGCCCATTGTGTGGATAGAAAAACAGCTCCTGGAAAAGTTAGACGCGCCGGTGCGGCTGCTGCGTTGGGCCATCGTCAAGATAGAGCCTGACGCGACGGGGTCGATCTGTTGGTGTGAAGGCGCTTACCTGAAAAGTTGCCAGTAACCCGATCGATTATGATAGCATTATGCTATGAATGCCGTACCCCCCATCGAAATCGCGGATATATTTCTGGAACAAGCCCACTCCCTGTGCCGTGGCGGCGAACTGCTGCCGGGCGGCGTTATGGAGCTGGCCAAGAAGCTGCAATCAGCCGCCGATAGTTCCACCCCGCTGAAGGTCAAGCTGGGCTTAGACCCCACCCGCCCGGATCTCCATCTGGGGCATACGGTGGTTTTGCGAAAACTGCGAGCGTTTCAGGATCTGGGCCATCAGGCTATTCTGATTATCGGAGATGCCACCGCCATGATTGGCGATCCCTCGGGTCGGAGCGCCACGCGCCCCCCGCTGACGGACGCGGAAGTGCAGCTCAATGCGCAGACTTATCTGGATCAAGCGGGCAAGATTATTGATGTGCGGAAGGCCCAGATTGTCCGCAACAGCGAATGGCTAAGCGGCATGAAGCTGGAAGACTTTTTAAAACTGGCCGCCAAAGTCACCGCCGCCCAAATTCTGGCGCGGGAAGATTTTGATACCCGCCTGAAAGAAAACCGTCCCATTTCGTTGCATGAGCTGTTTTACCCGCTGATGCAAGGCTACGATTCGGTGGTGGTGGATGCTGACATTGAACTGGGCGGCTCGGATCAACGGTTTAACAACCTGATGGGCCGAGAGCTGCAAGTGTCCTATGGCCGAACCCGCCCGCCGCAGATGGTGCTACTCATGCCCCTGCTGGAAGGCACCGACGGCAAGGTCAAGATGTCCAAATCATACCCCGAGAACTGCATCAATCTGACGGATAGCGCCGAAGAAATGTACGGCAAGCTCATGTCCATCCCCGATGCCATGATCACCCGCTACGAGCTGCTGCTAAACCTGCTCAGCCCGGAACAACTGGTGGAGCAGGAACAACAAATGCAGCAAGGCGTGGTGAACCCGCGGGATTTAAAAATGCATCTGGCCAAGTTTCTGGTCAGCCAGTACCACAACCCGGAAGACGCCGAACGCGGCGAACAGGCCTTTATCACCAAGTTTCAAAAACGCGAAATCCCGGAAGACATTCCAGAGTTGAATCTGGCGGGCGTGGAGTCTCCCGGTCTGGTCAATCTGATGATTGAACAGCAGTTGGCCCCCAGCAGAAATGAAGCCCGCCGCTTAATCCAGGGTGGCGGCGTGAAGCTGGACGGGCAAAAAGTCTCGGATGTGGAACTGCTGCTAAATTACACCGCAGGCATTTCCGTGGTGCTGCAAGTGGGTAAACGTAAGTTCCTGCGCCTGAACTTTTAAGCTGCGAGAATCGTTCGCCTGAATCTGCTTTAGGCAGAAATTCTGTCATGCCCACAGAGGGAAGCAATCATTTCGCCTTTTACTTAAAAGCAGCCGGCCCACACAATGGGTTCCCGCCTTCGCGGGAATGACAGACTCAGTAGGGGACCCACAATCCTTGCCGCTCAAACACCAGAGCATTAAAAGGCATGAAAAGATTGCCCGATTGCGTGCCAGATTCCCCTCACATGGGAGATCCCTTATAATCGAAGCAGTATTCATTTTGGGCGTGGTCTGAGGAAAAATCAAAGGAGTGACGGTGAGAAACGCATTGCTCAAGCCAGGAGTAGCTGGATTGCTGGCCGCATCCGTGTCATTGGGCATGGGGTGGCCACTCAGCGCCAATCCGGCACAAGCGGCCACGGAAATCGTGCCTCTGAAACGCCTGCACATCGAAGATGTGATTCTGCTCCCCACGGTCAGCTCCCAGTATGAGGCCAGCTTTACCCGGCCCAAGACATGGCAGGTGGCCCCGTCCAGCGCGGTCTATCTGGAATTCCAGCACTCCAGCGAGCTATTGCCGAATCGTTCGTGGTTGCAAATCCGGCTGAATGACAAAGTGATCCAGCATATCCCCCTCACCCACGAGAATATTGAGGGCACCAAGCTGACCATTCCCCTGCCCGTGGCGCTGCTGAAGGATTTCAACAAGCTCGGCTTCCGGGTCACCCAGCACTACACCGATCACTGCGAAGATCCGCTGGATAAATCCCTGTGGACGCAGATTCTGCCCGCCACGCGGATCGTGTTCAATTATACACCCACCGTGCCCTCGGTGAACTTGAACGCTTACCCCTACCCCATTATTGATACACTGACCTATAGCCCCGCCAAGGTGCATTACGTGGTGCCGAAAGAGGCATCCGCGCCAGAACTGCAAGCGCTGGCCGATGTAAACGTGCATCTGGCGCAACAGGCCCAGACGCATGAGCTGAACACCCGCCTGACGTTTGCCCAGTCCGGCAGCGCCCCCACAGGGCCCGACAATGAACATGTCGTTTTTGTGGGCAAAGGCAGCAGTCTGGGCGGCATTGAGGCTTTTTCGGGCTCCTTTGGCAACTACAGCCTGCAAGGCGGCCAATGGATGGATAAGGCCACCCAGCAAACGCTGGCCAAGGATCAGGGACTGGTGCTCTTCTTTCAGGCACCGGGTTCTAAAGAGCATACGGTTTTAATTGTGACCGGCAACAGCGAGGAAGGCGTGCTGAAAGCAGCTCAAGCCCTCACCCAACGACCACTGGAAACGGCCATTACCGGCAATCAATATCTGGTGCAAGCTGGCTGGTCGCCCGCAGCCAATCGCACGGCCAAAACACCGCGATTTATCGAGGATCAGACCCGTAGCTTCCGGGATTTGGGTTTTTCTATTGAAGAAGTGCACAAGATCAACGCCCCACCGATTACTTATAAGGTGCCGGTGGTCACAAAA
The DNA here is from genome assembly GCA_903866275.1 of Vampirovibrio chlorellavorus. GTDB lineage: Bacteria > Cyanobacteriota > Vampirovibrionia > Vampirovibrionales > Vampirovibrionaceae > Vampirovibrio > Vampirovibrio chlorellavorus_D. The sequence goes on from CAIPMU010000011.1 coordinate 95,924, forward strand.
TTCATCAACAGCAACGGCAAGCTGAGTCTGGACTTGAACTACAGCTACAGCCCCAAGCTCAACCCGGAGTTCTCCTCGCTGGAATTGCGCATGAACGACGTGTCCATCGCCAACATTCCCCTACTCAACCCGGACGGCGAGCAGGCCGGACACGCCACCATCCCCATTTCACCCGAGCTGATTCGCCCCCGCAACAATCTGGTGGCCCAATTTCACCTGATGCCGGACAAGTACGGCTGGTGCGTGGATAACTACGTGGACAACGCCTGGGGCAAGATCATGGATGACTCCAAGTTCGTTGTGACCGGTGCCCCCAACTCGTATCTCCCGGATTTAGGCCTGTTGAACAACACCATGTATCCCTATTCCCAGACCGATAATCTGGAAACCGTGCAACTGGTGGTGCCAAACACCCCATCCGAAGGATTGCTGGATGCCCTGCTGGGCTTTACCACCCGCCTGGGGCGGGCCACGCTGGCGGATACCGATTTACGGCTCTTGCTCAGCAAGGGCAACGGCAATATCGCCAATGACAAGCACATCGCCCTATTTAGGGCCAGCAAGGATTTCACCCTCCCTGCGGGTTCTCGTCTGATCTGGAAAATGGACGGCGAGACACTGGCCAAGCACCTGACTCTCAGCGATCCTGCCAAAGGGGATGTCTCAGGCGCCATGGCCGAACTGGGCGGCGGGGCCTATCTGGAGCAATACGCCGGAAGCGGCAACCATGTGCTCAGCGTGATTACCGCCCCGGACAGCGCGGGCTTTATGACCATTAACCGGCTGTTTGAAGACGACAAACTGTTTGAACCCTTGGCCCAAGGCCTGATTCAGCAGGCCACCGCCAAGCCTGGCCAGTTGAATCCCCTACCCGCCATTGCCTACCATCAGGAAAAGGCCCCAAGCTGGTGGGAGCAAGCCCAAAGTTGGGCCAAGTCACTGCCCTGGACGAACATCATCCTGGTTCTGCTGGGCGGATTCTTCCTGTTGATTTTACTGCCGTTGATTGTCCGCCGCCTGTTCCGAAAATAAACTCCGAACAGACCCATAATACTTCGACCATCCGGCCCCGATGCATTCAAAGACCAAGCCATAAGGAATCTCTGGCATGACCCGATTCAAACCCCAATCCCGACTGAAAGAACTGACTACCCTGCTCACCTTGGGCACCCTGTTTTTGGCGCCAATAGCCACCCTCAGCAATGCCTTCTCCGTGGCGCAGGCCACCACGGTGCCCACCCCTGCACAATCCCAAGTGGCCAGCGCTGCGCCTGTTGCGGGGAACTCCCTGCGCATTGGTATGAAAGAACTGGGCGATCCCCAAGGCTACCGGCTAAAAACGGTGCGCACCCAGCGGGATTACCCCTTTACCCGCCCGCAGGGCTGGCAAGTGTTGCCCAGCTCCAATATACATCTCACCTTTCAACACGGCAGCAACCTGTTGCCGGAGCGTTCCAGCCTGAACGTGCTGGTGAACAACCGCATCCTGAAATCGATTCCGCTGGGCAAGGACAACATCACACCCACCACCCTGAACATCCCGGTGCCGCCGGAGCTGTTGAAAGACAACAACATTCTGTCCTATCAGGTGGATCAGCATTACACCTACAAGTGCGAAGATCCCTTTAGCGAAGAGCTTTGGACAGAAGTGCTGCCCGATAGCGCGCTCACCCTGAACTATGGCTGGAAGCCGGTACACCCGGATCTGGCGCAGTACCCCTTTCCGCTCCTCGATCCGCTGAATAACTACACCCCCACCGTGGTAGGCTATGTGGTGCCCACCGGCGCTTCCGATCAATCCCTGGAAGCCTTTGGCGTGGTGGCGGCCCACTTGGGACAGCAGGCCGGATGGCGAGCCTTCAAGCCTTACGTGGCGGATGAAAGTGCGCTGCATTCCGGGAACAACGTCATCCTGATCGGCACACCGGAAGAGAACCGAGCCATTGGCGACGTTTCGCAAAATCTGGCCCTCCCCTTGTCCGGCGGACAGTTTCACGATGCCCAGGGGGCAACCATTCCCGCCGATGCCGGGGTGTTGCAACTGGTACCCAACCCGTACAACCCCACCCGCGCGGTACTGATTGTCAGCGGCAACGGCCCGGAAGGCGTGAAGAAAGCGGCCCATGTGCTGGCCCAGGGCAGTCTGAACAAGATTTTGAACGGCCGCTCGGCCATCATCAAAGATTACCAGAAGGGCGGAGAGTACCCCTATCGGGCCTGGGATGGCTTCATTCTCAAATCCGGGGATGACTTTGCCGGTCTGGACTTACCCACCCAGACCAGCCGGGGCATCACTGCCCTGCCCATTTTCTACAAGCTGAAGATGATGCCTGACCTGTTTCTGCCGGGTAAAACCAAGGTGAAGGTACACACCGTTTACAGCTACGCCTCGCAGCTGGACGCCAGCCAGTCCAAGCTGGAAGTGCTGCTGAACGGCAAGGCCATCAAGAGCATTGCGCTGGATGACAAGGCGGGCAAGAGTCTGGCCGATCTCACCGTGGAAATTCCCTCGGAAGAGTTCCATACCTACAACGATTTGGAATATCGATTCCATCTCTACCCCGAGAAGTACGATATGTGCCGCTTTGTGACCGATGTACATATCTGGGGCACCATCCACAACACCACCTATGTGGAAATCCCCGGCGAGATCAAAGCCCCCCTGCCCGATGTAGGGCTGATCAACGATGGCGGCTACCCCTTTACCGCCTATCAGGATATGTCCAAAACCGGGCTGGTTCTGCCCGATACACTCAGTCAGACCGATCTGGACGCGATGCTCCAGTTTGTGACGCGTTTGGGCCGGGAGTCCCTATCTCATAAAGGCATTGAACTGACCGCCCATCACGCGGGCAGCTTGCCCGATGACATTAAAAAAGACCGCAATCTGGTGATCATTGGCCAGCGCGACAAAAACAAGCTCTTTGCCGACGTGAAAGACAAGGCCAGCCTGCTGATTGACGGCAGCTGGAACGCTTTACAGGAAGATCAGAAAGCCCGCGTAGCCCAAATCAACTACACCCCCGGCCAAGGCATTGTGGAAGAACTGCTGTCCCCCTGGAACGCCAGCCGGGTCGCCATGCTGATCACCGGGCAGAACGATACCGCCCTGGTACGCGATGCCCAACTCTTCCAGAATGACGCCTGGTACGCCGCCATCAAACAGGGCAACCTCACTGTCGTGAACGATAATGGCCCGCAAGCCCTCACCCTCCTCAAAAAAGGCGAGGCCCGCTTCTTTTACGCGCAAGATCAGCACAGCGGCTTTCAGATGCCCACCTGGGGCTGGATTGCCATGAGTTTCTTTGCGCTACTTGGGGTGATTTCGGTGTTGCGCTTTATGTTTGGGAGATAGTGCTTCGCACGGGTTGGTTTCAGGTTTAGCTGATTGGTCTTGAGGGAGGCTCGCCTCCCTCAAACTCCCTCCATTGGGAGGCACTGCCGCCCCCCAAACCCTGGCAAGTGTAGTTTTCTTTCGCGTGGCTGTGGCGCTTTTTTGCTTAGGAAAAGAGGCTTTGCCTCTTTTTGGAGAGGGGGCAAGCTGTTTGGTTAAAAGAGGGGCAGGCTATTGGGTAATTTGGGAGATTCGCGTTATGGAAAGGGCTTTTGCTGGCCATGATATTAATGGCGATCACTCCCCGCGTAAGACGTTTTAGTTGTAGAATGGTCGCTAAATACACCGTGTGGAATTGGAATGACTCTTTCACTGAGGGGCATTTTGCATCCTGTCCTGAAGCACCAGTCCGGCGAAATGCTCTTCGGGCAGTCACTTCCGGACACCCGGAACGTTATGGCGACAGGCATTCCTTCCCGATCACTATTCCCGCACAGCCTAGCGCCTGATTGCCCTTTAAATTGATTTCGTCTTATCGCCCTGAATGGATTGCCTCATGACTGATTTAACCCCTGCCCCCATCTTTGCCGAAAATGAAAAAATGATCGCCAGCCTGCCAGACAGTGCCAAAGTGGTCATGTCCGGGATGCGGCCTACGGGTAAGCTTCACTTGGGGCACTACATGGGGGTCTTGCGTAACTGGGTGGGTCTGCAGGACCAGTTTCCCTGCTTCTTCTCCATTGCCGACTGGCACGCCCTGACCACCAAGTACGACAACACCGCCAACCTGCGTCAGGATATTCTCGATATGGCTCTGGACTGGCTGGCTGCGGGGATCGACCCGGAGAAAGCCACCCTCTTTGTGCAGTCCAGCATCCCCGAGATTGCCGAGTTGCACTTGCTGATGAGCATGATCACCCCCGCCAAGTGGGTGCAAACCGATCCCACCCTGAAAGACATGGTGGCCATGCTCCATGAAGATTTATCCTACGGGTTGCTGGGTTATCCCGTGCTGCAAACCGTAGACATTCTCTCGGTGCGAGCGGGACTGGTCCCCGTGGGTAAGGATCAACTGGCCCATCTGGAGATTTCCCGCGATATTGCCCGGCGCTTTAATCACATGTACCAGACCGATATATTCGCTGAACCCCGCCCCTTGCTGACCGAGACCCCCATGCTGATTGGGCTGGACGGGCGCAAGATGGGTAAGTCCTTTAACAACGCCATTTTCCTCTCGGAAACGGCCGATGAGACCCTGGCCAAGATTAAAACCGCCATCACCGATCCAGCGCGTATCAAGCGCACCGATCCCGGCAACCCGGATCTGTGCGAAGTGGTCTTTAAGTATTACGAGGCCTTTGCCCCAGCCCCAGTTCGCGATTTGGCCGCCGAAGAGTGCAAAACCGCCGCGCGGGGCTGCATGGATTGCAAAAAAATTCTGGCCGAGCTGGTGAACGAAGCCATGGCCCCCATGCGGGAACGTCGCGCCCTCTACGCCGGTGATCGGAGTCAGGTGGAAGCGTTCTTAAAAGCGGGCGGCGAAAAAGCCCGCGCCGCCTGCCAGGAAACGCTGACCAAAGTCAAAGCGGTGATGCACCTGTTTTAACAGAAAGGCCCTTACCGCAGGACCGCAAACGCATTGCGCCCCAAATCTTGTTGCAAGATAAGGGGACGCAATGTTTAGTGTTCTATTTTGAATACTTAACCCAGGAAACCCAGATTAGCAATGTTAGCCAAGGTACCTAAGCCGCCCAAGCTGGCCAGAGCTCCCAGGTTACTGCCGGTAGCGCCGATACTGGTGCCTGCATTAGCAGTCGTACCGGTCGCTGGGGCTGTACCCGTTGTTTGCGCGGCACCAGGCATAATGCCACCCAAGCCCGCTGAAAGCGCCGGGTTAAAGGTGTTCAGGAATGCGTTGGAAAACGGACTCACCTGAGGAAAGGACGCAATTAAAGGCGTACCACCACCCGTGAGCGCAATTTGAGTACTGGTCATCAGGGAATTAGCCGCCCAGGGAAACGAGCCAAAGAAAGCTGGAAACAACCCTGAAGGATTAAATGCCGGATTGCTAGGCACCACCTGTCCGGGGGTTAAGCCGGGGTTAAACTGCAACCCATTGTTAAAAATACCACCGTTAAAACTGCCGAATATACCACCATTGGTTGGGGGAATAGCCATTACAAATGTCCTCCGTTATGCAATCTCTTAGCTCTTCAAAAAAATCGTACCGCCGCCTGTCGTCCAGGAAAATCAATCGAATGAAACTAATTGGTTGAAAATCTCTCTTCTAATCTGATACCAAAATAAAAACAATCAATTGGATTGAATTGTTGATTTTGATGCTTTTGCAACAAAAATTTAACATCCATCACCGCTGAACCATGCGCCATACGCTTTGATTCAGCCACCCTACGGCCCCCCCCCGTCACAACGTGCCTGATCTCAAACCCGCCCAGGAATGCAGCGTGTTCGTTTTTAGAAATCTGCTGCTTTCACTGGTGAAAGCCGATACAATTCACGCTGAATCCCCTGTTGCTCCTGGCCCAGCGCCCCCATTGAATACAACCCCATAGAATGCATGGAATGCGGAATATTGGTTTGGCTAATATCCATCAGCGCTTTGGCTGTCTCTGAAATCACAATCTGATTCACGGCCACATAGTGAATCAATCGGCGCACTTCTGTAATAGAGGCTGACGTATCCAGCAAATTATCCAGGCCATCCAGCGCAATGCGGAACGGAGGCTGAGGATCGAGAGGCCGCAACGTGCTGTAGTGACTCATAATGGATTGAGAAAGGGTCAACACAAAGCGCAGCCCCTCATCAATTTTTTTAAACTCAAACACCATTTCATTGAACATCCGGCTATGCACATGCGGGTTTTCCTGGGTGATGAGCACGTCAATCACCTTGGTAATACTGGGACAAACGGCCTCATCGTAATCAATATAGGCAAAAACCTTGAGATCCTTGGGCAGAGATTCCTCTCGTTTATTGTGTTCATCCCGCAATTTTTGCAAACGGCGCCGCTGAATGGCGGCGTGCACTTGCACATTCATCCGTTGCTCCCACACCCTTAGCGTTTCCGCGGCAAAGTTGAACACAAAAAACAAAACGGTCAGCAGGCAAGCCAGTACACCCTGAGTCGTGCTATAACTATGCCCGTTAAAGGTCAGGTGAGGTACATTGATAAACAGCTCTACAAAACTATTCAAAGGCGTAAACAAAGGATCCAAGGTTCGCACAAAACCTTGTAACGGGGCTACCTCGGTCACTTTCAGCAACCAGTGCATCACCGCCACCGGAGACAGCAAGGCAAAGATCGTGGCAAGAATATCGCAAATTGTGTAGAAATATCGAAACATGGACTCGACCGCTTACACTCAGTTCACTCTGTAGCTTAACGTATTGAAGGGCAAGTCAATTCCCCCGTCTGATGGAAAGATGATAAAAAGAGCCAATCCTCCATCCAGACCCATACATGGAGAGCCCTCAAAGCAACATTCCACGTCAACTGAGTAAGCCTAAACAGCTCAACCACAAGCCGTAAGCCCAAAACGGCAGCCCCTAAAGGGAGTTTACCCGCGAGAATAGACTTTCAGGGTGTTATATGCCGTATCCCGCTGCGCGGCATCAAAGCCCGCTGCGTGAATGACTTTCACCATCTCTTCCACGCTTTTACGAGTGGGATTGATCCCGGCCTGAGTCACCACGTTCTCTTCCAGCAAGAGGCCGCCCATATCGTTGGCGCCCATGCGCAAGGCGGTCTGGCCCAACTTCAGGCCCTGGGTAATCCAGGAAGCGCCCACATTCGGGATGTTATCCAGCACAATGCGCGCTAAGGCACTGACTTTCAGGTATTCTACCCCGGTTGCAGGCGGATTGGGCAATTTTTCCAGCTTGGTGTTCACCTTCTGGAAGGTCCAGGGGATAAAACTGAGGAAGCCGCCGGTCTTGTCCTGCAAATTGCGCACCTGAAACAGGTGATCCACAATGTGCCAGTCTTCTTCCATCATGCCAAACATCATAGTAGCAGAAGTTTTCAGGCCGAGCCCGTGAGCCACTTCCATCACTTGCAGCCAATCGTGGGCGTTCACTTTCTTGTGGCTCACCTTGCGACGAATGTCATCGTGTAAAATCTCGCCACCTGCCCCGGGAATCGAGGAGATACCGGCATCGATCAGTTGCTGGATCACCCAGCTCAGGTCTTTTCCGGCAATTTCGGCCATATAGGCAATCTCGGTGGGCGAAAACGAGTGAATGGTCAAGTCCGGGAAGTCCCGGCGCAGGTTACGCACTACATCCAGGTAGTAGTCAAAGGGCAGATCCGGGTTCACGCCGCCTTGCAGCAGCAGCTGGGTACCTCCAGCCGCGATCAGCTCCTGGGTTTTCTCTTTAATCTGGAAATACTCCAGCGTGTAGGCGTCCGCGTCGTCCTTATGCCGATAAAACGCGCAAAACAGGCAATCCACGTTGCACACGTTGGTGTAATTCACGTTGCGATCAATCACAAAGGAAACCGGACTGCCCTCGGGGTGAAAGCGGCGCTTCGTCTCTTCCGCCATGATGCCCAGCTCAAACAGGCTGGCTTCCCGAAACAGGCGCAGCGCCTCATCCTGATCAATGCGCCCCACCGGAGGCGTGTGGGAGACGTTTGAATCTAATGACTCTGAATGTGAACCTTGGCGGGAACTTGAAGCAATTGCGGTCATCTGTCTGTGTTAATATCCTATAGCTGATTGGCGTGTAGATGGGCTGCCCAGATCATTAAGAACAAGCCATCAAGAACAAGGCACACTGCTCACGCACCAGAAACGCGGGACATACCTCCATCCGAGGCTCCCTTAAAAGATACCAGAAAAAAGCCCCCATCCACAACATGCCGACACCAGCCGCCAGCCTCCTCACCTCAGCCGCTGAAGACCCTTACAGCGCTCCAAAGCCTGAACACCCTGTTTCACTTGCACAACCTTGGGAAGCCCTCGCCGCATGGCCACTGAACTGAAATCCCCCCCGACCGAAAACAAAAAGAACTTCGCCCGCCCCACCTACCGCAAGGACGACTCGTCTGAAATTTATCTCTATCAGCCGGTCGTGGCCAACCCGGACGCCATTCGCATTGCGATGGTCTATCCCGCGGCGTATCAAATCGCCATGTCGTCCTTGGGCTACCTGATTTTGTTCCAGCAACTGGACACCAACCCGGACATAGATGCGCGTCGCATCTATGCCGACACCCTAAACCAGCATGACCCCAAGGAGCTGGAGTTCATGGGCTTCTCGTTCGCCTTTGAACTGGATATTATCAAGATCATTGAGAACTTTGCGACTTATAACATCCCCATGCTGGCCAAAGACCGCGAGCGCGAGCATCCGCTGATTTTCGCGGGCGGCCCGGTGCCCATGAGCAACCCCGAACCCTTTGCAGACTTCTTTGACTTCTTCCTGATTGGGGAAGGCGAAGAGATGCTGCCCGCCCTGATTGACGCATACCGCGAGAACCGGCACCTCACAGACCGGGAGGAATTGATCCACCGGCTGGCGGCCAATGTGCCCGGCCTCTATGCGCCCGGCATGTACATTGTGCAATACGAAGGCCCGGACGGCCCCATTGCCTCAATCACCCCCAAATACCCGGATATTCCAGCGATGGTGGAAAAACAACTGGTGGCCAACATGGATGATTTTGTGGCTTCGACGCCCATCATCAGTGACAAGGCCATTTTCTCCAGCACCCTGTTGGTGGAAGTGATGCGCGGTTGCGCCCACCGCTGCCGCTTTTGTCTGGCCAGCTACAGCATGTTGGGACCTACCGGCTCCGGGATTCCGGCGGCCCGAGGCGGTTCCATTGAAAAAGTGATTCAGCGCATTGAAAACGGGATTCAGTACACCAACAAGGTGGGCCTACTGGGTGCACTTATTTCCGATCACCCGGAATTCCCCGCTCTGTGCGATTATCTGGATGCCAAAGAGGGGCTGACCATCTCTTCATCGTCTCTGCGGGTGGATACCCTGACCCAGCAGATTGCCAACACCTTTAAAAAGGGCGGTCAAAAGCAGCTGACTCTGGCCATTGAAACCGGCTCGGAGCGCATGCGCCGCCGCATCAACAAGAACCTGAAGCACGATCAGATTCTGCAATCGGCGGAAATCATGGCCAAATCCGGCATGGAAGGCGTGAAGTTCTATGGGATGGTCGGCCTGCCCGATGAAGTGGATCACGATGTGGAACTGCTCGTAGATCTGCTCAAGGAAGTGCGCAAGAACAACCCCAAACTAAAGATCCACCTGGGCTGCAGCTCCTTTGTGCCCAAGGCGGGGACGCCCTTCCAGTGGCAACCCAAGCTGAACAACAAAATGGTGGACAGCCGCTTTGAAATCCTGCGCAAGGGTCTGCTAAAAATCGCCGATGTGCGGGCTTCCAGCGCCAAGTGGGATTACTTCCAGGCGTTCTTATCCCGTGGCGATCGTCGCCTTTCCAAGCTGATCATCCGCTTTTACGAGCTGGGCGGTGGTTTGGGCTCGGTGAACCGCGCCCACAAAGAACTGAAATCCGAAGGCTTAGCCGACTTCCCGGATCTGGACTGGTATGCGTTGCGCGAACGTCCCGAAAGCGAGATCCTCCCCTGGGATATGGTCAATCTGGGCGTGCCCAAACACATCCTCTATAAAGAAGGCCTCCCCCCGCCCGGCTTTGAGAACGCCAAGTTTTTCAATTGAAACATCACTCTCCCATTGATGATGTGCATGTTCTAAAAAACAACACTACTTACTTCGGGGTACTCGACTGATAGGCCGTTTTCGCAATGTCAAATGTTTTCCAAAGCATTACCCCTGACCAAACCGAAGTGCCTGCCGCAATTGGATATAAAACAGGGATAGCCATCGGAAAAAACAATGACGCTATAATGACCGCAGGTACAGCCACCAAACCGATTAGCCCTGAAATCATCATCACTGCCTGCTTTGGATTTTTAAACTCTTTTTTGAGAGCAACCCAAGCCGCATTGAATTTTTCTTTTCTAGTAAGCACTTTTTCAGGATTTCCGCTAAAAACGAATCGATCAATTGACTGTCTGCTTTGAGGAAATTTAGAATTCGTGTTGGCTCGTTCGGAAGCGAGCCCCCTTGAGTTTATATTTTCAGCTTGAAGCCTCATAAAAATATTACTCCTAATGACTCACTTATAAGAATTACAACCTACTCCGAAGATCTTCAATAAAGTTGCGAAAAGCTTCTTCGGAATGATTCGGATTATTGGCTTCGCTAAACCCTGTTATAAATACAGATGCGATTTGAGAGAGTCCATTTATTGAATCGGGTATATGGGGATGTCCTCCGTTAGCAAGTTGAGCTTCAAACAGAGCGAAGTAAAACCAGCCAAATGCCTCATGCATAAGACTGGATGAAGCGCCTTCAGATGCAGCAACAATAACTTGTCCTACGCCAGGAATAACATGCCACAATTGGTTGGCAAGATGCGGTCCTAATGCAGCTCCTGTCATTGATGCAATGCCTGTCATGCTTAATCCCAAGTCTTTGTTGTAGATTTTTTTACCAAATGTTTTAAGCATTGCGTATGTGACAACTGTTAAAGCTGCTGGGCCTGCAAAGGTATTGCGGAAAGGAAAAAACCAGTAGCTCCCGCACCTGCAGAAAACGAATGAATAATTAAATTAGCTTCTACAAAACGCATTCCAAAACTTTTGCCATTATAAAAACGAGTTCCAAATCTCAATTTTTCAGATGGAGTCAGTGGTTTTAACCCTGATGCCGACATTAAGAATGCATCAGCCATTACTTTGTGAGCTTGACTTAGTTTTTCACGTTGCTTTACGGTCAAATTTTGGAAAGATAATACTCGACTGGACTCTAGCTCATTTCTTTCAGCTAAAGCCATAAAAATGTTTCGTAGCACAAGAGGATTTTTATCCATATCTTGAACTGAAAGCTTGGCGCCACTCAATTCAGGAAAATCTTTGGGCTGCTTTTTTTTGAAAAATCAAATCTTTAACAGTCTGATAATTGGAAAGAGCTACTAACGCTTTCTGACTGACTAGACTAGTGGAAGCTGTTGATTGGTGAAAGCGATCAACCTGAACTGCTTTTTTATTATTGACAAAGCTTGTTAGAGGGACGCAATCATAAGTGGCATGGGAACCAAAAAAAATCTTGACTTGGGAACTATGTGGTGGAATTAACATCTTCTCGCTCTTTCTAGCCTATACATGCAAAAGTGACCAAAGCTTTCCATGTTTTAAATGTTCTGAATATTTAAAACCACAACATACAAAAAGTTGCTCACAAAAATAAAATACTCCCCACTTAAATCAAAACGACACAGCAACTCATTCAAAAGGCGGTATAAAACAAACCTTAGGCCTCTTGCAACGGGACCGAATCGCTTTCTTCATCCAGCTGATCGGCCAGACAGTTGAAGGGTAGCAGTACGTTATCAAACAGACCAAACACGAATAGCCCACGCTTCAAGACAGAGAAGGTTCGTTCTTTCAAACCCTGCTTGCCATCAGGCTGAACGGCACGGGGGCCTTTGGCCAGAATCTCGAAGGCTTTACTATTTTTATTCAGCGAAATCGCCCTCCACGGGCCTTGGGGCATCGTTTCCAGCGTCAGCCCTTCGGGCGGTTTGCCCTTGTGAGTCAACACTTTCAAGCCCGCCGTAGTACCCTCTAAAATGCCATGATAGCCCGGCGCAGTCATCAGCACTGCGGCCAGATTCTCGCCGCTTTGCTTGTAATGCTCCGCCTTGCCTGCGCCCATGAAGGGGTGCTTGGTGGCTTTTACTTCGTTCACCAGACTCATAATGCCCGCCCAGGCCAGCAGACCCAAACCGGATACCGCCCCCACGAAAGGATATGTGTCGCCTAAAATGGCAGTTGCAAAAATGACCAGAACACTCATCACAGGATGCTTGCGGCACACGCCAACAAAGTCCATTACCGAGCGATACATACCATACCGCCGGTATGCCCACGGCGAAGGCGAGTAGGTATTTCGCCCTACCCGCAAGTAATCGAGGCACTCCTCCCGCGGGGCGGCCTGAAAATAGCGGGTCAGGATATTCCCGGCCATTTTCCGGTTGATCACATCCTCGGCGTTGCGCACCATCACTCCCTGTTGGGCGGCTTTCTGGCGCACGGCGGTTTCAAATTCGGGCAACAGCCCCTGAAGCATCACCGTTTTGAGAGTATCCTTGATTTCCAGCTCATCCGTACTCCAGTCTTGCAGGGTGGCCTTACAAAAGCGATCCGCCAGACGCTGGGCTTGCACCGTACGAAAGGGTCGGCCCCCGGCGGTTCTTCCCGGCAAAAACCGATCCGGGGCTGAAAAAGGATACACGGGCCAGCGCTCCGACAAGGGCTTATGCCAATTTAACGCATTGGCACTCAAGGTTACTGGCTGTCCCTGAACCATCAACGGGTTAAGCAACGGCAGAGCGCCCCAGCCATTCAGGGGCGAAAACGTGGGTACAGTCAATGGACCAGAAACTAACATGGAACCAGTACTCAATCGAAATGCGCCAATGCATTCAGGAATTAAGAATCAATCGGGCGGACGAGAGCGACCTGTGACGCTGATCGCGTTAACCACATACAATACCCCAGCATAAGGCTTACGCCTTAAAATGATAACAATCATGTCATTATTTGTTTTGTAAATCTTAAGAAAAACCCAGCCCCTCAGCCGCCCTCCCCCTTTCAACCCGGCAATGGTCGGGGTAAAATGACAGACAGTCAGGTCCACCTCTCTCACCCGTTCCCCATAAAATGTAGAGCTATTAGCATATGACCCAAGATTTGACGCCCGCGACAGCGCAACCCACGACTTCCGCTTCTCATCTCATCAGACGTCCCAGCCGTAAAATTTGGGTGGGCAACGTCCCTGTAGGCGGCGATGCGCCCATTTCCGTGCAATCCATGCTCACCAACGACACCCGAGACATTGAGGAAAGCGTCAACCAGATTCACCGGCTCGCCGATGCGGGCTGCGAAATCATTCGTCTGGCGGTACCCGACAAGGAAGCCGCCGAGGCACTGGGCGCAATCGTGAAACGCTCGCCCATTCCCGTGGTAGCCGATATTCACTTCGATTACCGGCTGGCCCTGCAAGCCGCCGACAACGGGGTCCACTGCATCCGGGTGAACCCCGGCAACCAGCCCCGCAAGGAATTCATCCGGGCCATTGTCACCAAGTGCAAGGAGCGTGAGATTCCCATCCGCATTGGGGTCAACAGCGGCTCGGTCGAAAAACCCATTAAAGATCAGTATCCCGACGATCTGGTGACCCAGCTGGTGGAAAGCGCGCTGCTGAATGCCCGCATTCTGGAAGAAGAGGACTTCTTCAACTTCAAGATTTCCGTGAAGGCCAGCGATCCGCTGAAAATGGTGGATGCCTACCGCCGTTTGGCGCGTCTGGTGGATTACCCCTTGCATTTGGGCGTGACGGAAGCCGGGACGCTGAAACGCGGCCTGATTAAAACGTCCATGGCCTTTGGCATGTTGCTCTCGGAAGGCATTGGCGACACCATTCGGGTGTCCCTGACTGCCGATTCGATTGAGGAAGTCTTTGCCGGACACGAGATTCTGCGCAACATGGGCCTGCGCCAATCGGGGTCTAACCTGATTAGCTGCCCCTCTTGCGGGCGCTGCGAAGTGGATCTGCACGGTCTGGCCAACCAGGTGGAAACCCTGATGGCGGAAATGGACCGGGCCAATCCTGGCAAACCACTGGATGTGGCCGTGATGGGCTGTTTCGTCAATGGCCCCGGCGAAGCGGGACACGCGGATATTGGGATTGCGGGCGGCATTGGCCAGTACTATATCTTCAAAGGCGAAGAAAAAGTCATGCGCGTGCCGGAAAATGAGGCGCTGGAGAAGTTCAAGGCCGAACTGCAAAGAACCTACGCCGAGTATGATCCCGAAGCGAAACAGCACCAACCCCAAACTGCCGCCAACTGGCAAACCGCCAACAAGGACGCCGAAACGCTGGCCATCGAAGCCCATCTGACCGAACTGGAAAGCACGTCTCAGCCCTAAGGACGATGGCCCACCATGCGACGTCAGCCGCTGGCTTCAACCCTATTCCGTTATTTCCCAAAGGACGATCTGGCATGCCTCTCTCTGAACCGGAATTACAGGCCCGCGCCGCCGCCATTGAACTGGTGGTGATGGATGTGGACGGGGTACTGACCGACGGAAAAATCAGCTACACCAGCGACGGGCAGGAAATTAAAAGCTTTAACGTCAAGGACGGTCTGGGCATTTCACTGGGTGTAAAGGCAGGCCTCCAGTTTGGCATTATCACTGCCCGGCAATCAGTGATGGTAGAACGCCGCGCCGCCGAGCTGGGCATTCAGCATGTGTTGCAGCACACCAAAACCAAACTGCCCGCCTTTGAAACACTCGCTGAATCCTTGGGGCTCACCTTGGCCCAAGTGGCCTATATTGGCGACGATCTCCCGGACTTACCACCGATGATCAAAGCAGGGCTGGCTTGCTGCCCGGCCGATGCCGCCCGCGAAGTACTTGATCGGGCGCACTTTGTCTCGCCCTATCGAGGTGGAGAAGGCGCCGTGCGGGACATTCTGGACTTTATATCACAGTGCAAACAAGCCCAGGGCGCACCAGACCCGGCAGCCCTCTTTAAGGTCTAATTTTTTTTACAACTCGGGTTAAAGTCCTCAGGGTTTCAGCCGATAAAACGGCATAGGCCAATGAATGCTGCGGTAAACGCACGGAAGGTTTCATGCGCGACCACTTTGACTCGTTTGACCCTCTATTTCCCGGAGAGCCCCCCCATATCCGACGCGTGCCCGGCAGCCCTGTTTCCGGCAAATTCCTGATGGACGATGTGCTGGAAACCCTGCTCACCAGCCTGGAAAATGCCTCCTCCGAAGCAGGTTACGGGCTTCAGCTCTCGTTTTACGAAAAATTGCTGACCTGCGATCTGTTGCTCCCCGTGCCGATTGGAACCCAACTGAGTGACGGTCTGCCCCTGATGACGCTGGAAAACCCACGCGGGGAAGTGGGCCTGCCCTTGTTCACCAACGAGACCAATCTGGCCGAGTGGGAAGATGAACCCACAGAATATGTCATTCTCCCCTTTGCCCGGCTGTGCGGGTATGCCATAGAAGCGCAAGTGGACTTTATCATCATCAATGTGGCTGGTCCGCATGGTTGCGAAATCGCGATGCGCGACTTCAGCTATCTGGCGGAAGGCCTGCTGCCGCCGCCAGTTCTGTTGTCTACCTCGACCAGTTCAAAACCGGACACGAAACCCAGTTCCCTGCCAGTTCAAATCAAGGCCGGTACCCCGGCGCGCTTGAGCCTGGGCAAAGGCTTACCGGATGCGTTAATGAGCCAGTTGGCCCACTTGTTCACCACCCACCAAAGCATGATCGAGCGGGTGTATCAATTCGAAATTGGCTTTAACGATGGCCCCCTGCAACCCGCACTGGGCGTCATTTTAAAGCCAGACATGCAGGCAGACTGGGAAGTTCACCTGCTGCCCAACGTCAAAGCCGTGCTCTGCGAGATGATGGAACCGCGCACGGTGATCAACGTGTTTCAGCTCAACCAGACCCCCAGCCTGACAGAGCAGGTACGCAAGCTGTGCGAGCCTCTCTTTGTGGGCAGTCCAAAAACGGAAGACCCCGAGACTAAGGCTTAAACCGAAATCGGCGTCAGACTTTTGTACTCAGCCATGAGCTGGTCGATTCGGGCCATTTCCGCATCGTCCGGGACCACCATGGGCGGACGCATCACCAGTTCCATCAGGCCCAGCTTGGCCATACAGGTTTTAATCACGGTGGGGTTGGGTAAGAAGAAGATCTCCCGACCCAGATTGAGCTGCTTGAGATGCAGTTGCAGGGCACGCTCGCGGTCATTGGTTTTCACGGACTGGATCATCTCGCGCAGTTGCTTGCCGGTCAGGTGCGCCAGCACGCTGAAAGTCCCGTAAGCCCCGCAGGACATCATGGGTACAGTCAGGGTGTCATCACCGCACCACGTGTGCCAGCGATCTTGAGGCAACTTGGCCGTGATCTCGCTGACCTGATCCATATCCGGGTGACTTTGCTTGACCCCAATGATATTGGGGCATTGCTGATGCAAGGTGGCCATCGTGTCGGGACTCATCAGCACCACGGAGCGACTGGGGATGTTATAAACCACAATCTCGGTATCCACGGCCTGGGCGATGCGCCGAAAGTGCTCAATCATGCCGCGCTGGGAAGGCTTGTTGTAGTAAGGCACCACCACCAGCAGGGCATCGACGCCAAGAGCTGCGGTTTTCTTGGCCTCTTCCACGCTTTTGTGAGTATCGTTCGATCCAATGCCCGCGATAATCTGTACGTTTTTGCCCCGCACGGCGTTTTTCACCACGCGCACCAGCTCCAGTTTTTCCTCAGGCGTCAGCGTGGGGGCTTCGCCGGTGGTGCCGTTCACCAGAATGCCATCGCAGCCGTTGTCGGCCAGATACACCGCCAACTGCTCCGCCTTTTCGTAATCAATGGACTCATCCCGCTTGAAGGGGGTGACCATCGCCGGAATCAACTCGGCTGAAAAATGGGGGGCGGAAGACTCTGACATGGGCATGACCTCTCACAAACGCTATCGGACAAACGGGTTCAGAATGATTGCAGACTTTGGGCGATTTTGCCTCAGCGATGGGGCAAAGCCCCTTAGACGCTAGCAGCTTCAGGATGAGGCTTGCCGGGTTTCAGCCAGCCCCGGCGCACCAGCACCTCGGCCAGACGCACCGCGTTCAGCGCTGCGCCAATCCGCAGGTTATCAGCCACTACCCAAAGATTCAACCCTTTTTCCGGGTTGGACGTATCGCGACGGATGCGGCCCACGTAGACCGGATCTTTGCCCGTCGCTTCCACCGGGGTGGGGAAGTCCTTGGGAGCACGGCACAACACCACGTCGGGGGTGTGCTCCAACACTGCCATAGCATCTTGCGGGGACACGGCCTGGGCAAACTCCAGCGTGACAGACTCGCTATGGCCCACCAACACGGGGACGCGCACGGCGGTGGCGGTCACTTTCAGGTCAGGGCGGTGTAAAATCTTACGGCTCTCGTGAATGACCTTGGTCTCTTCCTTGGTATAACCGTCTTCCACGCCACCTTCAATAAACTGGTCAATCTGGGCCACCAAGTTAAAGGCAATGGGCCGGGAAAACACTTTGTTATCCGGGGCGCTGCTCAGATTCTCGGTGTTGCCTTCCATGCGACCCATCAGGGCACGGGTGGTGTCCATCAGCTCATCCATGCCCTCTTTGCCTGCCCCGCTGACGGATTGATAGGTGCTGACAATGGCGCGCTCCAGCCCAAAGGCGTTATCCAGCGCCTTGAATACGGGCATGAGTTGAGACGTCGAGCAGTTGGGGTTGGCAATAATGCCGCTGTGGTGTTCCAAATCTTCATCGTTCACGCCCGCCACGACCAACGGAACGCCTTCGGTCATGCGAAAGCAGCTGGTGTTGTCAATCACCACGCAGCCACGCTTGACGGCTTCCGGCACCAGGGCCTCACTGACGGAACCGCCTGCCGAAGCCAACACAATATCCACGCCCTCAAACGCTTCAGGGGTGGCTTCTTCCACCAAAATGGACTGGCCCTTAAATTCTACGGTCGTACCTGCGGTACGCTTGCTGGCCAAGGGTTTCAGCGTTTTAACCGGGAACTGGCGTTGTTCCAGAATGTGCATTAAGTGGGTGCCGACCAAGCCGGTGGCTCCCAGAATGGCAACGGTATACCCGGTTTGTTGCGCGGTCATGGGGCGTCTCCTGTGCTGAAACCTGCCGAATAGCAAGCTGTTAACCGCCCCATTATATCTGGAATAGGACCCCGCTTGAAAGCAAAACCCAAAAAAAAGCGAAAAAATGGCCCCTTTGACAAACAAAGGAGCCATTTTTCAAATTAAAGTCTGTTTAAAAGGAATGAGCGCTTAAACAGCGGCTTTGCTGAACTGCAGCACTTTGCGCTCGGATTCCGTGGCACGTTGATCCAGCTCAGGGAGCTGCATGCCCAGCTCGCTCAGCACGAACTCGACGATCCAGCGCACTTTGGGGCGGTTGGCGTTGCGGATGTAGAACTCTTGCAGGCCTTCCACGGCAGGTTGGCCAATGCGCACCAGCACCATCGCGCAAACCGATTTCACCCGGTTGTGATTGGCCTTGAGGCCCTGAATCAGGAAGGGGATGGCAGGCTTGCCAATGCGGGTCAGTAAGTTTTCAGCCTTGTTGGCAGTGGCTTTGTCGGCGTCTTCCAGCGATTCAATGAGGAACTCAATCAGTTCTTCGAGGGAGACATTCTGGTTTTCACGGTTAAAGCTAAAGTCTTTGTTCCAGATCAGGTGGAACTTGATTGTATCTAGATTGATTGGCGACGTTGTCATCGGGTTCAACTCTCCACGTCCATCGAGTTTAAATTCTGGGGGTTAGTAATTTTATACTCGATTTTGTTGGGGGGGGCAATTTCAGGCAATCGCAGGAAACCTCGATCTTAAAGGCCAAAAAAACATTTTCTTTACCTCCCGGCAGAGGTTCCCTTTTTAAAGTTTTGTGATCATTTGCTCAAAATCACCTTAGACGCTGGCTTCCGGCGATCCATTTTTAGGGGAAACCCATCATCCCCATGTGAAACCGGGCTGAATATGAGATGTAAACGCTGACATTTCCTTAACGGGATTTTTAGGCAATCTTTACATGTCCTTTATCTGCTTTTGGCGCTCTCTAGGCGATCCGGATGAGGTCTTGGATTCATTCCAGTACTTCAAACCCGATAGTGTCACAGCAAGTATTTGCGATATATCTTATGTGCACTTGCGGCAAGCTCTAACAACTTTTCTTTCAGTCCTGTCAAATCTTTCAGTTCGCCCATTTCTGGGCGGGTCTGATCGTGGAGCGAGTTGAGCTTAATCCGACCCTCTAAAGAAAAGACACGTTCAGGATAATCACCTATTAGCTCATCCCATACATTTCTGAACTCTGAAGCAGTACTCCATAATTCGTCAAGCAAGTTAACGATTTCATCTTCAAAATAAAGCCTGGCATCATTTTTTGCTATGCCCAATAACTGCATCACATCATCATTTACTTCACCCTTTCTCCTGAAGATGTCTATCGCCTCTATAATTTTATTAAAATTTTCTTCATAACGAGCATGTAGACTTGCCTTTCTAGCTTTTTCGCTGGTTAGCCACTGCTGCCAAGCAATATAAACAGTGATACCAGCTGTTACTGGAATAGAAAAGGCAGCAAGGATGTCCACCCAATCTCTACCAGGGTTTGCTACTACTCTACCCATCAAATGAAAAGACTCTGACTGTGCAGCAACAAAGAGGATAAAGATGATCGCAATCGTTAAAAGTACAGGCATAAGCCCCTCCCCATCAATATAGTGATCATTATAAAGATGAGCTGTAGCAAAAGACAGGCCACCTGAACAGAACGCTTGAAGGAGCCACCTGACAGGACTATGATAAGGGAGCCTAACGGCTCAAACGATGTTTACCAAGATAAGAAGGCAGGCTGGGGCTAAGCATTCATGGCCATATCGCTCTATTACGGAGATGAAGAGTATCTGCTCAAGCAGGAGGTTAAGCGGCTGCGTGAGGCGGTGATTAATCCGCAAATGGGCAGCCTGGGCCACAAGGTGCTGGAAAACCCCTCGGTGGGGCAGGTGCTGGAAGTGGTGGGCGCGGTGTGCTTCAATCTGGGCGGTAAAACGCTGATTGAACTCCACGAGTTCCCCTTTCTGGGTAAGACGGCTTCAGCCTCGGCGGATGAAAAACAGCTGGCCGAGCTGATGGCGCTGCTGGAGCAGCACGATGCAGCCAAGCACATTCTGTTTGTCAGCACCAAGATCAACCGCAGCATCAAGTTTGCCAAATGGCTGACCAGCCATAAAACCTTGGGCGTGGATCTCAAGGAGTTCAAGACGCTGGCCTTCTGGCAGGCCGATGAAGCCATTCAACGGGTCATGCAGGAATGTCGACGTCGAGGCATCCAGATGGAGCCCAAGGCGGCCAGCCTGCTGGTGGAACATCAAGGGGTGAGCATGCAGCCCCTGATGACCGAAATTGAAAAGCTCTCGGTCTATGCCGCCGGGCGGGGCGTGACGGCGGCCGATGTGATGACGCTGTCCAATCACAACGAGAACACCTTTCAGATGCTGGCCGATTGGTTGAACAACCGCAACCGGGCCGAGGTCTTTCAGACGCTGGATGAATTGCTGCTACGTCAGCATCCGGTGCAATTGTTTGCGCTGACCCAAAGCTGGCTGGGGAACCTGTTTCAGTTGCGCTACTGGCGCGAACGCGGGATGAGCGAAGCGCAGATGGCCGAACTGACCAAGAAGCATCCCTATAAAATTAAAAAAGACCTGCAAGAATTTGGCCGAGTGCCCTTTCAACGACTGGACAGCCTGCGCACCAAAGCGCTTGATTTAGAGTGGAAGGCCAAAACCGGCGGGCTAGACGGTAAGCTGGCCTTTGAAATCCTGATGGGGAGCTAGACGAACAACCATGCAAACCGCTTTAAATGTTACCCCACTGGGCCAACACGGCCTAACCCTGGATGATTCGGAGGCTGCTTCAGCGGCTAATACTGAGGCGAGCCGGGCAGCGGCGCTGGCCGCGTTGTCTCTGCCCAGCGCGGAGCAGTTCTTTTGGGGCGCCATTACCAGTGGTTCGCTGGCACACGGGTATGTGCTGAAAGGGAGAAACACGGCGGCGCTATATCATCTGGCCTTGACCGTGGCCCAAATTGCCAACTGCACCGCCCGCCCTCAGCCGCCTGAATCGTTTTCGGGTCGCTTGGCAGACTTGGCCTGCGGGCAGTGCAAGGCCTGCCGCTGGGTGATGCAGAACGCCCATCCCGCCGTCCTGACAATCTCTCGCCTGACCTACCAGATCGATGACAGCAAGCAGCACCCGGAACTCATCTCCAGCGAAGCGCTGGAGAAGCTGGCCAACAAGGCCAATTGGCCCACACAAATCAAGACCGGCCAAGTGGAAGTATTGATTCACCAGTTGAGCGTGTCCAGCGACGCAGTGCGGGTGGTCATTTTTACGGATGCCGAAGAGCTGCCCGCCACATTCCCGGCTGCGGTCACGGCCCCCTGCGAATGGCGCAGCCTGGAAGCCACCAAAGACCGGGCGTTTCATCTACGCCCCTTGCAGCGCAATCTGTTTAACGCCGCTTCGGTGAACCGATTCCTGAAGATTCTGGAAGAGCCGCCGCCACGCACCCTGTTCTTTTTTCTGGCCGAAACCGAGGAACAGTTACTGGAAACGGTGGTTTCCCGCTGCCAGGTCATTCCTTGCACCAGCAAGTCCGGTGCATCCGACGCCGAAGGCGTTCCTCACTCAGCTGGTTATCAGGACTTTTTGCAGGATTTCACGCATCGCCTCACCCACGCGGGAGACGCCTTTGCCTGGGCCGCAGACTTCGAAAGCTTTTTCGTTCAGGAACATGGCCTCAAACTCACGCAGGCGCTGGAACAATTACAACATCACCTCCAAGTCCGCTGGATGACGCCCACCTTGCAGGAACGGGATTTTACCGCCTATAAGGCAGGCCAAACCGCCATTGATGAGGCCTTACGCATGCTCGCCTCGAAGACCAACGAGAGCCAGACCCTCCTGAACCTGCTTTTAACACTCCATCAGGTATTTCAGATCCGATAAGCCGCAAGTTCACTCAGGTCAATAAACCTTGAACGGGACGCTACTCAACACACCCTGCCCAGGGTGTCATTCGGCTTTGATTACAAAATATACACAAAGCGTCAACAGATCTTTAATGATTGTTTTTATGCAGTTGTAAGGTATACAGGTCGTTGTTCAGGGCAAGGGTTGAGACACCATTGAGGGGCAGTCTAGTGCATCCCCAATGCTGGTTTTGCATTGCTTCGGCCCGGACCCCACTTGCCTCGAGTAGATTGTGAGAAGCCCCCAGGGAAAAGAAGGAGTGTTCAGTATGGAAAAGCGTCAACAAAAAACCGCCATTGTTTTAAAGTATGCCAAACGTCGCTTCGATGGCGGACAAGAGGCTGAATTAATCCGCGCCATTGAGCGCCAGAATGCCACCGAGCAATTGAACCGAATTTACGGTAATAGCAACGACGTCACGCCTGGCACCACTGGCGAAGCAACACCATTAAGCACACACGCTGCCAGTCAACTGGAAAACCAGCCCGGTGCCGCACCACACGCATCCAAACTGTGGGAAGTCGTCATTTTAGGACCGCTGCAAGTGGCCATTGGCGCCGTGGGGATGCTGACCGCCGCATTGGCCATCGTCACCTTCCGCCGGGCACAAAACGAAGTCATGCTTCAGCAAAGCCAGCTTATCTTTGGCGATTGCCTGAAGACCTTCCGCAAAGGCTTACTGGACGCACTGACCACCCCGGTTCGAGTGGTGAAAGTACTGCACACCAAGGCATAGACCACATCAATTTTCAAAACCCAAAGGGCTTGCTTCACTGGCAAGCCCTTTTTACGTCGTTTACCGTCTATTTGCGACACTTGTCATAATTCACCCGCGCGGGTGATAAAACTCATCCCAATGGTGGATATACTGAAATTATAAGAGCAACGCCTGCATCGGTTCAAACAACCGCCAACAGGCCGCTTCACCCTTACCAACCATAAAGGATGCTGCTGATGACGAACAAATTTTTAAACGCTATCCTGCGCGCTACCCGTAAAAAAAATGCTAAAGGTCAATCGCTGGCTGAGTACGGTCTGGTGCTGGCGCTCGTAGCCGTTGCTTGTATTACCGCCCTGACAACCCTGGGTGGCGACATCAATAAGAAACTCTTGGACTTGGCGACCACCATCAGCAACGTCCAGGTGTCAACAACACCAGCAAATCCTTAACAAGCAACAAAATTCCAAACTGCCCAGGTCAGCTGTCAATCAGCGACCTGGGCAGCTTTAAACTCATGTAACCCTCTGAATCAGGGACGTTTACTTTGTTTAACGCCTTTTACAATCATAAAAAACCAGTCCGTACTCGATCTTTAGGGGTATCTCTGGCCGAGTATGCCTTTCTGGGAATACTGATTACAGTCACCTGTATTACAGCCATGCAATTCCTGGCACAAGGCATTGATAAAATCGTGAATCAAAGTTCTGCGCAGATTCATGCGGCCGTTAGCCCAACCGCCCCTTAACCATCCCTATGCCACAGGCTCGTTATCGGGCCAAATCCCTGTTTCACGCCATGTCTAAATCACAGAATCAGGGGATAAGCCCCTGTTCCAGAGCCTGAATATCCGTTGGATGAGCTAACCCGGAACACTATCCGGAGGCCCTTCTGCATGAGCTGATATTTGACAATGCCTCCGGGTTGAAATTATGATAGCAATCAGCAACCTAGCGTGTCGGGGTGGCGGAATGGTAGACGCGCACGTTTGAGGGGCGTGTGGAGCAATCTGTAGGGGTTCAAGTCCCCTCCTCGACACCAATATCACCTCCGGCCCTATCTTCAAGGGCCTTAACCGCAGATTTTCTTAAAACAGACCGGGAATCAGACGCCAGGGCACTGTTTCAGCATACAGAGTGTACTGTTCGTCGGCTTGTAAAAGCGCTTCCTCCTGCAAAATGCGGTGCACCTGACAAGCGGATTGAACGGCAAACAGCAATACGTTGTACAGGGATAAATTCTGCAAAATAAAGGCAAACACCCAGAGAGACTCCCCGGCATACAAGGGATGGCGAATCATTCGATATACCCCATTGGTCTTGATTGCCCGTTTGGCGGCAAAAATACCAAACGAGCGCCCAAGGGTGTACATCGCAATCACCGATAATACAATGCCCACGAGCTCGATGGGCAGCGAAATCCAGTTTAGCCAGTCCAGACGTGTTGGCTCAATCTCCATCAACAGCGGTAACAGTGTCCCACTCATGGCAATAAAACAATGACTCGGTTTAACATTCGCCGTGATTGAGGCGTGGCGAAAAATAAACAGAAAAAACATCAGGATATAGAGCAACATGGCACCAAAAACCGCAAAGACGAATCCATTCCTGAGCGCCATGTATTTGAGATAAATCGCCAATAGCACCAGCGAAGCCGCCAGCGCACTGATAATATGCCGTACCAATCGTTTCGGAAAACTAATTGACTCAGTCTGATCTGCCATTGAAATCCCACGCATTATTGTTTGCTTTATACTACCTAATGGCAGTATAAAGCAATTGAGAGCAGTTTCAGGTCCATATACACCATTCAGATGAGCTCCCTCACCCAAATAGGCGAATTCGGCCATTGGCTTCTCTGAAATAACCGCTCGTCACATTGAAGCCCCAACTCCGACACAAAGCGGAATTGGGGCTAAAACGATGCTGAACTCAAATAGACTTGATGCTATCCAGAGTTCAGAACTTCAACCAGGCTGTGACGTGATCATAAATGGCATCCGAGTCAATACCGTATTCCTTGAAAAGCGCCTCGCCGGTGCCACTTTGTCCAAAACGATCTTGTGTACCCAGACGTTTGACGGGCGTCGGCAAGTGTGTGCTAAGTTCTTCGCAAACCACGCCACCCAAGCCACCATAAACCTGATGGCTTTCAACGGTGAGAACTCTCCCGGTTTTACGGGCGCTTTTCACCAGTGTTTCGGTATCGAAGGGCTTGATAAACAGGCAATTCAGCACTTCAGCCTGAATATTCTGCTCTTTTTCCAGACGTTCGGCAGCCAGCAAGGCATGATAAACCGTCTCGCCCGTGGCCACAATGGTAATATCGGAGCCTTTACGCTCTACCGGGATCTGATTAGGCTTCATCGGGTTCAGTTGATAGGTCGTATTGTCATGAATCACCGGGCAGTTGGGACGCACCAGACGCACGTAAACCGGCCCATAATACTCTGCAGCCCAACGAATCACCCGGTCCGTCTCCACGGCATCCGAAGGTACAATCACCGTCATACCCGGAATCACCCGCATCAGGGCAATATCTTCAATGGACTGATGACTGGCCCCGTCTTCGCCTAAGCTCAGGCCGCTGTGGGTGGGGCAAACCTTCACGTTCAAGCCACTGTAGCAAACCGTGTTCCGGATTTGATCCCAACCCTTGCCCGCCGCAAAGATGGCAAAGGTACTGCAAAACGGAATTTTCCCCGTAGTGGCTAATCCAGCGGCGGTATTGATCAAATCCTGCTCGGAGATGCCCTGATTGAAGAAACGTTCCGGAAATTTATCCGCAAACTTCTGGGTTTGGGTGGAACAAGCTAAATCGGCATCCAGCACCACAATGTTGGGGTTTTCTGCCCCCAAAGCGGCCAGCGTTTCGCCATACTGGTTGCGTAAGGCTTTCAGTTCAGGTTTTTCAAGATTAATCGTGCTCATTCGCATTCAGTCCTTATTGCAACGCGTCATACGCGGCGACCAGCTCAGCGCGCGCCGCTTCGTACTGTTCCTTGTTGGGGGCTTTTCCGTGCCAGCCCGCCTGATTTTCCATAAAGCTGACCCCTTTGCCCTTGGTCGTGTTGGCAATAATGGCCGTGGGACGATTGGTTTCCTCGGCCCAGCGATCCGCCTGCTGCAGGGCCGCCAGAATCTGCTCAAAATCGTGACCGTCCACTTCAATGGTGTTCCAGTTGAAAGCCGCGAACTTGGGGGACATTTCACCCAGACTTTTAATCTTTTCGGTGTCGCCATCAATTTGCAGACGGTTCCGATCCACAATGGCGGTGACGCGACTGGTTTTATGGTGCGCCGCGCTCAGCACAGCCTCCCAGACGTTACCTTCCTGGCACTCGCCATCGCCCATCAGCACCACCACCCGGCTAGGGATGTAATCCAGACGCAAGCCCAGCGCCATACCTACCCCGCAGGACAACCCTTGTCCTAGCGACCCGGTAGAAATATCGCAGCCTTGAATATATTTAGAGGCCGGATGCCCCTGAAGTTTGGAGTTGATTTTGCGCAGGGTATTTTTTTCTTCCCACGGGATAAAGCCCGCATGCATTAAGGTAGCGTAATACGCCGGTGCGCCGTGCCCCTTGGACATCACGAACCGATCCCGCAAAACCCAGTCAGGGTTGGCAGGATCCCACACCAGGTGAGAAAACCACAGAGCCACTAACAAATCGATGCAGGACAACGAACTGCCCGGATGGCCGGACTGAGGCTCGTAAATCATATCCAGAATATCAATGCGCAACTTGGCAGCCAGCTTTTTCAGCTCCGGTACGGAAAGACGGGGCAGGTTTAGAGGCTGATGACGCGAAACAGGCAGGGTTTGGCTCATGGAATTTGTCTTCTCAAGGTTGGGAATAGCAATGCTTTCCGGGGTTGCAATCATGGTAGAGACCCTCTCGCTAGGACCTGACATGTGAACAGCTTCACCGGTGGGAGAACCCCACAGACTGAAACCGAAAACCACACCTCCAAGTCGCAGACTTAAGACTGATTACCGAATAGTAATACTTTTACAACAAACAAAGGCAAAGTCTTATAGGTGCGCTTAATTCGCCACGGCTCCGTTGCAATGCGGTAAACCCATTCCAGATTCATCTGCCGCATCCATTCCGGTGCCCGCTGCAGTTTACCGCTCCACACATCCAGACTGCCACCGATCCCAATCAGGGTCGCCCCCGGAAACAAATGCCGATGCCGCTGAATCCAGAACTCCTGACGAGGAACCCCCAGGGCGACCAGCACAATCTTGGGTAAGGTGGCCGCGCAGGATTGCGCAATGAGGTTTTCTTCATCATCTGTCTTGAAAAAACCGTGATGATGATAGGCAATATTGAGCTTGGGATAGCGCACTTGCAGGGTTTGCACCGCCAGATCAAGTGCCTGACGCGTGGCGCCCACAATGGCAATGGGTTCACCCACTTCCGCAGCCCAGCTCAACAGGCTCTCAGAGAACTCAATGCCGGGCAAGCGGTTGACTTGATACCCTTGCCGCCGCAAGGCCCACACCACACCCGCCCCATCCGGCAACACCAAATCTGCGCTTCGGAGGAGGTCACCCAGCTCCGGGTTGGTATCCCCTTGCATGATCATCTCAGGGTTCAGGGTCACCACCTGCACAGTGCGGTGCTGATCGATGGCGTTCTTGACAAAGGTGCGCGCCTGCAAGGCCGTGACCAGATGCACCGGATAACCAAACAGGTGTGCCGTTTCAAATTGGGTTTCCACTCGAGCGGGTGCCTTCAAAGCCATAATCCCCTTATTGTAGGCAATGCAAAGCCCGTTGAGAACCCCCCTTGCCGAAATCAAATATGCAAAATTGCTATTCATCGCATATAAAGCCTGTAAAGGCCCGATTGAGTCCGACCAACAGGCAGCACAGGCATTAAAAGTCCGTTAGCCAAACGAGGCAGCTCAGCCGGGAACAAGGCTACTCTGAATATAACGATGCACATTTCAACCGAGGCTTGCCCCATGGCATCTACCCTGACTCCCCTGCAGCAATACCAGCTCAACGTGGATAAATTACGCCAGTCTCCTTACATGGAGTACCCGGCCCACGTCCACATGGAAACGCTCTCGCTGTGCACCGCGGCCTGTAATTTTTGTCCCTATCCCACGTTGAATCGCATTGGCACCAAAATGAGCGATGCCCTGATCCATAAAATCATCACCGAACTAAAAGACATACCGCCACAGCTCCCCTTTCAACTCTCACCGTTCAAGGTGAACGAGCCCTTTCTGGATACACGTCTGTTCGACATTCTGGACACGGTCAACCGGGAGCTGCCCAATGCCAGCCTAACCTTGACCTCCAACGCCTCGCCCATCACGGCCAAAAATCTGGCGCGTCTCAGCCAGATCGAAAAAATTGGCTACCTCTGGATCTCCTTCAACGATCATCGGGAAGCTGAATATGAAGCGACCATGAAACTGCCCTATAAGCGGACTATCGAGCGGCTGGACATGATCCATCAGGCGCTGGCCACCGGCAAATTCACCTCACGGGTGGTGTTGTCCCGTGTGGGCGATAATTCACCGGTTGATCTGGAGTTTCAGCGCTGGGTACAACAAAAGTACCCTCTGTTTCAAACCTCCATTTTTCAGCGTGGCGGCTGGATTGGCCAGGTCAAAGACCTGCAGCTCAACGTGCCAGTGCCCAACGTGGGCTGTGTGCGCTGGTTTGACCTCTCTATAACGTCCACCGGCAGCGTGGCTCACTGCTGCATGGACGGCAAAGCCGAATGGACCATTGGCAACGTGAACGATCAGCACGTGCTGGAAATCTACAACACGCCCCTCTACAAGGAAGTGCGCCAATACGCCATCACCCGCATGGACGCTGAACCCTGCAATCAGTGTACGTTTTTGTAAACACGATTCTAAGCATTCTCCAAATCAAAAGAGACCAAGCACTAAGCCCTTGGTCTCTTTTAAAATTTTGCAGCTAACGAGTTTAAGCGATTTCGGTTTTCGGCTTTTTATCCGGCAACTTCAGGACTTCGCAGTTTTTCTTTTCCACCATCTCGGAGGTCAGTTCAAACACGCGAATGTCTTCCCGCGAGGGCGCTTCAAACATGATGGGGAGCATCAGCTCTTCCACGATGCTGCGGAGCGCCCGAGCACCCGTCTTGCGCTTGATGGCTTCCTTGGCGATGGCTTCAGCCACGCCTTCAGCAAACACCAGCTCGATCTCGTCCATCGCCAGCAGTTCACGGTACTGCTTGAAGATGGCATTCTTGGGTTCCACCAGAATACGCACCAACGCGGGCTCATCCAGCGGTTCCAGAACGGCAGTCACCGGCACCCGGCCAATAAACTCGGGAATCATCCCGAATTTAATCAAATCATCCGGCTGCAGTTGCTTCAGCAGGCGGGCCGCTTCCACATCGCGCTCGTAGACCGATTTGGAGGATACTGCGCCAAAGCCCATCGATTTCCCGGAGTTCACGCGGCCTTCCACGATTTTCTCCAGACCAATGAACGCGCCACCGCAGACAAACAGAATGTTGCTGGTGTCGATTTGGATGAATTCCTGGTGCGGGTGCTTGCGTCCGCCTTGCGGGGGGACGTTGGCCACCGTGCCTTCAATCATCTTCAACAAGGCCTGCTGCACGCCTTCCCCGGAAACATCACGGGTGATGCTCGGGTTTTCGGATTTGCGGGCAATCTTGTCAATCTCATCGATGTACACAATACCGCGCTCAGCCTTGGCCGCATCGTAATCAGCAGCCTGGTACAGGCGCAACAGAATGTTTTCCACATCGTCGCCCACGTAACCGGCTTCGGTCAGCGTAGTGGCGTCAGCCACTGCAAACGGCACTTCCAGGAACTTGGCCAAAGTCTGGGCCAGCAGGGTTTTACCGCAACCGGTGGGCCCAATCAGCAGAATATTGCTTTTCTGGATTTCCACCACATCCTTGCTGTCTTTGTCCTTGTTGCCCAAGTTGTGGTTCACGCGCTTGTAGTGGTTGTACACCGCAACCGAGAGAATGCGCTTGGCATCTTCCTGGCCGACAATGTGGTCATCCAGGAAGAATTTGATGTCAATGGGCTTGGGTACTTTCGAAATTTCCGGGAGGCTGGTGCTTTTTTCGCCTTCTTCGGCCTCAAAGAACTCCTCGTCCAGGATTTCGTTGCAGAGATCAACGCACTCATCGCAGATATAGACTTCAGGTCCGGCGATGAGTTTTTTGACCTGATCCTGGCTTTTGCCACAAAAAGAGCACTTTAAGCGGCTATCTTCATGCTTGGCCATTATCTAGCCCTCCAGATTGTGTTTGGGTTGGCTCACCGAAGTGAGTGCACCATTCCATGTTCATTATATTACTACTTATTGGTGGCCGCTTCTTCCGCCTTGGTGATGACTTTGTCCACCATGCCGTAAGCCACTGCTTCTTCCGCAGACATAATATAGTCGCGGTCGGTATCCCGTTCAATCTTTTTGATGGATTGGCCGGTGTTGCTGGCCAGGATTTCGTTCAAGACCTTCTTCATACGGTTGATTTCAGCCGCCTGAATCTCGATATCGGTCGCCTGACCTTGTGCGCCACCCAAAGGTTGGTGGATCAACACGCGGGAGTGAGGCAGCGCCATCCGCTTGCCGGGAGTACCGGAAGACAGCAGGAACGCGCCCATGCTGGCCGCTTGACCCAAGCAAATGGTAGCAACATCAGCGCGAATGTGGCGCATGGTGTCGTAAATGGCGAAACCAGCGGTCACCGAGCCACCCGGGCTGTTGATGTACAGCATGATGTCTTTCTCGGGGTTCTCGGAATCCAGCAGCAGGAGCTGGGCCACGATCAGGTTAGCAACCATATCATCAATGGGAGTGCCCAAAAAGATGATCCGTTCTCTCAACAAACGAGAGAAGATATCGAAAGAACGCTCGCCACGGCTCGATTGCTCAATAACAACCGGCATGTAGGCGGAAGGATCACGATTGGGTTGGTACAACATCTCTATTGCCTCTTTCACTTCAGCACAAAATAGAATATCTCAATTTTAGACGACTTCCCATTCGCAGGGAAGGTTAAACCATTCCTTTGGTCTACCTTAAGTCTAATCTTCGTCTTCTAAAACGTCAAACTCTTCGCCTTGAATGGCAGCTACGACGGCAGTCGTTTCAACGCCAGCTTCTTTGGAAGAAGCAACAGTGACAGCCTTGTTGGCTTCCACTGAATCTTCAGGCACATAAGTGAACTCGGCGCGTTCCACGAGGAAATCGACGATTTTCTGGCTCAAAATCTGATCGGACAGGGCTTGCGCGGCGGAGAAGTTGTTCCCCAACTGGCGCATAATCTGCTTTTCATCCATCCCACGCATGGCAGCCATTTGGCTAACCGTGGCAGAGAACTCTTCTTCGTTGACTTGCAAGCCTTCCTGCTTGGCAATGGCCCCAAAGACCAGACTGGTTTTAATGCGCTTGTCGGCTTCCTGGCGCAGATTTTCCCAGGTGCTCTCGTGGCCTTCGGCATCCAGGAATTTTTCCCAGGACATACCTTGGCTCTTGAGGCGCTGCTGAACTTCTTCCATCAGCAACTTGGCTTCGCGGTTGATCATGTTCTCGGGGATTTGCACATCGGCAATGGAAAGCACATGATCCACCACCGCTTTTTGCTTGCGGAAAGCGTTTTCCTGCTCTTCGCTTTGGGTCAGCAGCTTTCGCACTTCATCCTTCAGTTGATCAACAGTCTCGAAGGGGCCCACTTTTTTGGCCACGTCATCGGTCAACTCGGGCACCACTTTACGGGAAATATCGTTGATTTTCACCTTGAACTCAGCTGCTTTGGCGGCCAAGGTGGCATCATGGTAGCTTTCAGGGAAGGTCACGTTGATGGTGAAATCTTCACCAATACGGTGTCCTACCAACTGATCGGCAAACCCTTCAATGAAGTTGTTCTCAGCCAAGTCCAGACGGTAGTTCTTGGCTGTGCCGCCTTTGATGGGTTCACCGCCGACCGAACCGGCGAAATCAATGTTCACGATGTCGGTCTTTTCGCAAGCCCGGTCAATCACAGGCTCCAAAGTGGTTAAGCGCTCCACGATGGAGTGAAGCTCTTTCTCTTCCGCATCCGCGGGCAGCTTGAACTCAGGCACTTCCAGCTTTAAACCAGCCAACTCGGGCAACTTAGCTTCAGGACGCAATTCAACAGAAGCCTTCACGGCAATGCCTTCACTCAGGTCAAACTTCAGGGATTCAATTTGCGGCGGGGCCACGATATCGAGCTGATGCTCGCTAATGGCATCGGCAAACAGATGCGGGAAGAGGCGATCCATCGCTTCTTGCTTAATGCGATCGATGCCCACGGTTTTTTCCACGATGGCACGCGGCGCTTTGCCACGACGGAAGCCAGGAATGTTTAAGCGCTGACCCAGACGCTTCCAGGCCTTGTTGTACTCCTGATTGGCCTGCTCTGCGGGCACTTCCAGGTTAATTTTAGCCAAATGCTGCTCTTCTTGTTTTTCAACTTCGACTTTCATGCGTCTGCCTAGCCTATTCTTGCGTTAGTCAACATAATACTGATGAACATCCTGAGCGGATGCAACCCCCTACCTACTACCACCGACCCTACCTGCCGAAACCGAAAGCACTTGGGCTTTGCTCAGTTAACGACGCTTACTGGATAACCTGGATGAACTCAGTTTCCGGGGTAAAAATTAGCGGGAGACGAGATTCGAACTCGCGACATCTTCCTTGGCAAGGAAGCATTCTACCACTGAATTACTCCCGCTTATGTCCCGGAAACTTGAGTTTCATTGTAGGTAAACCGTGTCGGAATATCAACAGGGGGATTGATACTTTTTTACATCAAACCCGAACACTCTGTAAATAAGAAATTCTGAACGAGATTGCAAGAATCCCAGAAAGCCGCTCGATGACTTGCGTTCATCATTCTCTTTAAATCGCCCATCAACCCTGGAAGCCTCCCAGAAAAACATCATGAAACTTCATGCGACCGTGTTTTTGGAATCGTCATCAACACTTTTTACGACTCTGTTATTTGAAAAATACAAAAACCACCCTCACGTCAGTATTGGGCTCTTTAGCGGGTTGCTTCTATCAGAACAAAATAAAGCCCTGTCTGGTAACCAAACTTATGGGATTACCAAAATTGAGCCGCTTTACACCCTGAATGAAGCGTCACAAAAGCTGAAAACGAAGCCGTCTACCAAGCCAAACTCGATAAAACGGTTTAAACCTGAATCATCTCCATCTTGCGCTCAGCCATTTCCAGGACGCGGACGACCTGATAGCCGTTCATGCCATCAGACTTGGGGTCGTAACCGTGGCGAATGCAGTTGATGAAGTGCTGGCACTCCAGTTTGAGGGGCTCAATGTCCAGATACTCGGGGAATTCCTCGATGGGACTGCTGAAATCGTCCTTGTTGAATAGGTGCAGCTTGTTCTCGCCCAGCGTGTCATCAATCAGGGCGGAGCGTTCAGTGCCTCGAATAATCAGTTTCACCTGCTTGACCGGGTGCACCCAGCTGATGTGAATATGCCCCGCAATGTCCTTGGGGAAAATCATATCAATGTGCGCGTCATCCACCAGGCCGTCTTCGCGGTTCTGGTAGCCAATCACCGAGACAATATCCTCAGGATCCAAATCCAGCAAGTAGGACATCATGGAGACATCATGAGGGGCCAAGTCCCAAATCACGCTTTTATCCGGGCGGAACTTGTTCGTGTTCAATCGATCACTGGCAATATTCTTGATCTGCCCCAGGTAGCCTTCCCGAATAAATTGCCTCAAGCGGTTCACGGCAGGATGATACAGCAGCAAGTGCCCCACCATCAAAATCAGACCAAGCTCCTTGGCCAACGCGACCAGTTCCAGGGTTTGTTCTGAGCTGGTGGCCACGGGTTTTTCCACGTAGACATGCTTGCCATTCAGCAAGGCTTCCCGCGCCAGTTCGTAATGGGTAAAGCTGGGAGTCGAAATCACCACGCCGTCGACTTCAGGATCGGTAAACACATCCGAGAACTCACTGGTCACCGCGATATTACGGTACTGCTTCTGCAAATCAGCCAGCGTCTGGGGGTTTAAATCACAGACCTTGTAGAGAAAGCCCAGCCCATAGAAATTTCGGACGAGATTTTTACCCCAATTACCGCAACCAATCACGGCAATCTTTTCCAGGGCCTGATTATCCAGATCAAATGGGATGGTCATAGGGCGCTTAATGCAATGCTCCGACAATAAAGAATGAGTGGGTTCAAGAAATCAAAGGTTTACTGTCTCTATAGTGAGTCTTTTTAGACGACAAGGCAACTTGAGATTACAATAAAACAAAAGTTGAATGAGGGCTATCCTGCATACTCGCCCTCATGACCGAAAAGAGCATCCCCCGCCATGAGAACTTTACGACAAGTCCCCCTGCAACCCCGCCGCGACGCCTGGGTGGAAGTCAATCTGGGCGCGATTGAAGAGAACGCCAAGGCCATTCGCCAGAAAATCCCGGCCGACGTGGCCCTGATGGCGATTGTAAAAGCGGACGCCTATGGGCACGGCGCAGCGATGGTGCTGCCCACCTTGCAGGCCTCCGGGGTGAGCATGGCAGGGGTGGCCTCGATGGATGAGGCCATCTACCTGCGCCAGGCAGGGATCAAAATGCCCGTGCTGGTGATTGGCGTGGTGCCTGACTGGGCCTTTCAGTACGCCACGGATCATGATATTCAGCTCACCATCTTTGCCCATCATCACCTCGAAAGCCTGCGCAAGGCCTACGAGCAGGATCACACACCCTTTAAGGTGCATATTAAAGTTGATACCGGCATGCAGCGCATTGGCATCGGCTGGGAAGCCGCGGCCGCCTTTGTCGCCCATTGTCAGAGCCTGCCTTACATTCAGGTGGAAGGCGTGTTCAGCCATCTGGCGGATAGCCATGATCCGGCCATGAACCAAGTGCAGTTGGCACGCTGGGCTTCGGTGTGCGCGCAAATTGACCCCTTGCCTCGCTATGTGCATATCTCCAACTCGGGTCATGCGCTGGCCCCAGAAGCCTTTAGCCCGGCGGCTCAGACCCAAACACCCAATACGCTGGCCCGTCTGGGGATTGCCTTTTTCGGTTACGGGAAGCATCCGCTGTGCCAAGGACTCAATCTAAAGCCGGTGATGAGCCTGAAGGCCCGCATTATGCACTTGCATACCGTCCCGCCGGATACCGGGATTAGCTATGGCCACCACTATCACACCCCAGTCGATGCCGAGCGACTGGTTGCAACCGTCCCGCTGGGATATGCTGATGGTGTGCCGCGCTGTCTCTCTAGCCAGATTGTTGGGATGCTTGCCGGGCAAGCCGTGCCGCAACTGGGCAATATCACGATGGATCAGATGATGTTTGATGTCACGGAAGTGCCCGGCGTGGCCATTGGCGATACCATCACCCTGCTGGGTCAAGAAGACCCCAAGCGTCCCGATCAGGCCATCTGGCTGGACGACTGGGCCGCCAAGGCCGGCACCATCGAGTATGAGTTGATGTGCGCCCTGCGCGTGCGTTTACCCAAAACCTACACGCGCTGATTCAAACTAAAACGCCAGCAGGTTTGAGGGGTTTCAGGCGGACTTCAGTCGGGCCTCTCTCCCGCCCAATCCCTGCGGAATACGGTATGATTAGAGTATGCCCAGCCTGATTCTGAGACGCTTGCTGACCGGATTGCTGACCCTGTTTGTGGTGATCAGTCTGACCTTTGTGCTGCTGCGACTCATGCCCGGCGGCCCCTTCGATCAGGACCGGAAAGTGCCCCCGGCCATTCTGGCCAACATGCAGGCCCGGTATCACCTGAACGAGCCACTGTGGAAGCAGTACGCCATTTATGTAGGCGGCATTCTGCACGGGGATTTAGGGCCGTCTTATAAATATAAATCCCGCACCGTGAGCGATATTGTGGGGGAAGCCACCGCGACCTCCGCCAAGCTAGGGTTCATGGCGCTGCTGGTGGGTGGACTGGCTGGCATTGCACTGGGCGCGCTGGCTGGACTCAGTCGCAATCGTTGGGTGGATGGCCTGTTGACCCTGCTGGGCGTGGCCAGTATCTCCACGCCGCTGTTTATCTTTGGGGGCCTGCTGGTGCTGGTGTTTTCGCTCACCCTGAACTGGCTACCAGCGGCCACGCTGGAAACCCCCGCGCACTATATCTTGCCCGTCCTGTCCTTGTCGCTGATGCCCTTTTCCTATGCCTTTCTGCTCACACGCACCTCGGTGCGCGAAACACGTACCAGGCAATACGTGCTGATCAAGCGGAGCGCAGGCTTATCGGAAGGCGTGATTGCCGTGCGCCATATCCTGCGCAACTCTCTCATGCCGCTGGTGTCTATTATGGGGCCCATTGCGGCGGCCATTATCACCGGCTCCTTTGCCGTCGAGTTCATTTTTGCCGTGCCCGGTCTGGGTCGTCACTTTGTCACAGCGGTGACCAACCGGGATTATACGCTGGTCATGGGCATTACCATTGTGTACGGGGTGGCCCTCATCCTGTTTAACACCTTCAGCGATATTTTATACGGCCTGCTGGACCCACGCATGCGAGACGAGGCCAAATCATGAGCGCCCTTGTCTCCCCAGCCAGCCTGACCCTCAAGCCCAAGACCGGTTTTTGGCGCACGCCCAAAATGTTCTGGAGTACGATCATTTTTGGCAGCATTCTCCTGCTGGCCATTCTGGGGCCGATGATTGGACCCGACCCCAACGCCATCAATCCCGAGATCCCCACAGCCCCGCCATGGCCGATGGTGGGATTCGCCCCCGGTCACTACTTTGGGACCGATGATCTGGGCCGGGATCTCTTCAGTCGGCTGGCAGTCGGGGCGAGAATCTCGCTGCTGATTGGCTTGGCCACAGCGGTGGTTTCGGTGATAATTGGCACGCTCTATGGCACGCTGTCAGCCATCTTCGAGGGCAAGCTGGATACGGCCATGATGCGCCTGATTGATATTATCTACTCGCTACCGGGCCTGATGATTGTGATTCTGTTCAGCGTATTCATGGGCCGCAGCGTGACCAGCCTGGTGCTGGCGCTGTCCCTGTTCAGCTGGCCGGACACCGCGCGGATTATCCGGGGGCAAGTGCTCAGCATCAAGCGCGAAGAGTTCGTCGAAGCCTTTCATAGCATTGGGGGCAGCCTGAGCCGATTGATCTGGCGGCATTATATTCCCAATACGGCGGGTTTAATCGTGTTGACTGCCACGATTACCGTACCACGGGCCATCCTGACCGAATCCACCCTGAGTTTTATCGGTCTGGGCGTTGAACCGCCCCTGAGCAGCTGGGGCACCCTGGCAGGAGAAGGCTGGCAATTGGTGCGCGTAGCGCCGCACATGCTGTTATTCCCGGCGGTAATGATTTTCATCACCATGATTGCCCTGAATTTGCTGGGTGACGGACTGCGGGAAGTGTTTGATCCCAAGAAGTAAATTAGAGCAATGGTTCATCCCATCACTTTGTGAAAATTAATCAGCCACACAAGGCAAACTCAAAAAATTGGCCCCCGCAACTATCATTGCAGGGGGCCGATTTTAAGCTGAAATGAAGGGCAGACTAGCGACGAGCGGTCACAGTCAGGATGTGCCAGCCGAACTGGGTTTGCACGGGGGGAGACAGCTCGCCCACGGGCAGGGTGAAGGCCACGGTATCGAACTGAGGCACCATGCGACCCCGGGTGAAGTAACCCAGATCGCCACCTTGAGAACCCGACGGGCACTTGGACACAGTTTTGGCCACTTCGGCGAAGGTTTTACCCTCCAGGATTTCCTGGCGGCAGTTGGCGGCTTCGGCTTCGGTGCCCACCAGCAGGTGGCTGGCGCGCACTTCCACGAAGGAGGTAGAGGTTTCAGACATGTTGGAACTCCTTTTCGGATTGAACAGACGGGATAAAAATTTAAAGGGCATAAGACCTTCCAGTTTTGGTTTTATTGACTATTCTCCAGCCAGACGGAGAAGTCAAGCAACGGGTGATAAAAAAGAACCCCCACCGGGCACGCCTGCATGGGGGTTGAAGCTAGTATGTATCGCGAAAGTTAGAGGCTTTTAGACATTGAATGAACAACATCTCCAGTTTTCAGTTTGGCGGTTTCAACTGGCCCATCTGCGACCTGTTGCACAGGGCTTAAGCTAGTCGCCGTGCTGCAAGGCACCTAATCCGGCACCCAGGCCACCACCCACCAGAGCACCTGTGCCCAGATTACCATGCCGCGACAGGGCCGACACGCCAATACCGGTCAGCGCACCATAACCAGCGGTTTTCATGATGGGGTGACGGCGCATGGTTGAACTATAGCGAAGGGCCTGCGTGCCCGCCCCGAGGCCTACACCAATCAGGGCGTTACGGCCCACATTCTGCTCCAGCAACAGCCCGGTACCGGCACCAATGCCAGCACCCACCAGAGAGCCTTTCAGGATTTTGCCGGTTTTATAGTCCACGAGTGGCTCACGACGATTGTCATAGTGGTGGTTATAACGCTGATGATAGCGATGGGAAGCCTGAGCCTGAGGTAATACGCCAGTCATTCCAGAAAGGACGCCCAGCGTCAGCATCACAATCCAAAGCTGTTTCATCGTATTCTTCTTGCTCATCATCGAATTCCTGCTTTCAACTTCTCTCAGCAACTTCTTTCAGATAGATGAGCCCATAGTAGCCCGCCGCAGAACCCAGGGCATCGCACGATGGCGCTATTTCAACAATGCCTTGCCTGGGCAATTGACAAAATCCAATTTCATCCCCTCAGCTCAGGACCTGCATAAGCAGCTCATTCATTTAAATGCGCTGATACGCAATCAGGCAGGCTTCACATTTAGCCCCGACAACACCCCTCAACATCAAGGCTTCAGCACACACAAACGCCTGCATTCAAACATCAAGGTTCGCCCAAAAGGGCTGAATATGAAATTGAAACGATGCGACTCTATTCAGATTGAAACTTACTTGCCCAGGACGCGGGTACTGCCATCAGGCTGCTCAACAATCACTTTTTCCCGGAAAAGATTGGCAAAACTGCTGGTAGTAGAACGTAACCGATTGGTCATGGAACTCAACATCTGTTGAACCTCAGGAGAGGCATTCTGCAATTCATTTTGCATGGCTTCGGCAAAGTAAACCTCAACCTGCAAGGGTTCAGCGGCAATTACCGTCGCAGAACGAGTGCCAGAGGCCTCAAACAGGTACATCTCACCAAAAATTTCACCAGCGGTCAGCTTGGCAATCGGGAGCATTTTTCCCTGGGGGCTGTTTTTACAAATCATCACATAACCGGACACGATACGGTAAATCCGATCCCCTTGACTCCCTTCAGGGATAACGATCTCCCCTTTTTGAAAATGCTGAACAACCTTATCCATGGGAACCTCCATTGGTCAAATTGTCTTGAGGCCTGAGCATTCTAAACGCTTCTCTATCGTTAAAACATCAAAAGCAAGCATTACGGACTATTCTAACAAAGGATTCAAGTAAATCTCCATCCAATTATGATCATAGAACAACCTGTTTGTTGAGCAGACGTATAAATTTACGGTTTTCCATATCTACAACCATTTCAGTAATTACACATAAAAATTCAAAAACATCAATCACAAATCCGAGAAACCTCCGCTATCAAAGCACTTCGGAACATAGGAAAACCAGTAATCCCTACTTGCATCGCGTCAGGGCTCGCGACTCATTTTTCAGGCATTCTGATTGCCTTAAGCCATAAACTTCCTGCCATCTGATTGCGAGCATTAAATCTTGAGACCTTCCATTAAAATCTTGTCGCTTTGCAATACTTATTTATCGGCATCCCCCTCAAAAACTTTAGGCGGACAGAAGTGTCCCCAGTCTCAAACAGACAAGCGGCATCCAATTCAATACAGCATACGCACTGACCCAAAACCCCAACAGACCGGGCTAAATCCCCCCACTCAATCCAATTTTCTTAACATCATATATTTAATAGATACTAAAAAAGTATAAAAGTGACACTATGTAACGATTCTTCACTTTTTAAAGCATCTTAATGTAGACTTTTTTGTTAAAAAAGTTTATGATTATTTATATACACATGATAGCTGAGGGGCTTTATCATTGAGTAGAGTGTTGTTATTGAACTCATCCTACGAACCCTTGCACATTTGCAGCTGGAAGCGAGCTATTATCCTGTTGGTGAAAGGGAAAGCGGAAACTGTGGTGCGCAATCGCAAGGAGATTGGCGGGGGCTGGCGCATGCCGCTGGTGATTCGCCTGCTCTATTACATCAAAATCCCGCATAAGGACATCCCGCTCACCCGGCGGAATATTATGCACCGCGACAACTACACCTGCCAGTATTGTGGTAAAAAGAACGATCTCACCATCGATCACATCATTCCCCGCTCCCGGGGCGGCAAAGACACCTGGGACAACGTGACCGTAGCCTGCCTGCGCTGCAATGTCACCAAAGGCAGCCGCACCCCCCGTGAAGCGGATATGGTGCTGGCCAGCAAGCCCTGTCGTCCCTTCAACTTCATCCACTTTGAGCTCTCCAAGCAAAATACCCACGTCAGCCGCAAGGATTACGAGAAGTGGCGCAAGTATTTGTATGATTACGATGCGCCCTAAAAAGTACTTTGTGCATGAGGGTTTGCAGGTTTAGCTTGTGGGTCTTGAGGGAGGCTAGCCTCCCTCAAACGCTCTCCATTGGGGGCCCTATTTTATAAAACTTAGGGTGCCCCCAAACCCCGCCAAGTGTTGTTTTCTGTGGCGTGTCTGTGGCGCCTTTTTGCTTAGGAAAAGAGGCTTTGCCTCTTTTTGGAGAGTGGGCAAGCTGGTTGCAGAAACCTTTGGGCGGAAGTTTGATGTCGTGATGATGCTTGGGTCATCTCTGACGGCGATTGAGTAAGCGGCTTCCATAACAGCTCTTTGGCTCAGTCCGTTCATTTCAGTGCGTTCATTCAGGATTCTGTCTCACTGCGTTCATTCGAGGGCGATCAAGCCCCATCCCGGAGATTGAGGCCTGCACCGAGGGCTTAATCGCGGGGTTTATGAAAGGGTGATGTAACCAGCTGATTGAACCGGTAATCCTGAATGGGTTGACTGTTCTTGAAGAATGCCGGGGCTTGCCGGTTGGCCGCGGCCTGAAATGTGGTGCGTGACAACTGGGAAATCCCGATGGGTCGCTCGTTCACAGGGACCTCCTCGGTCACCATATTAAACAACCCCTCGGTGATTCGGGAAAACAGTCCCTTCCGGTTATCGGGTGCCACTTGTTTAAGGCTTTTGTCCAGCTGAGGCCGCTGAACTGGTGCAGATTGCCTGGCCTGAATCTCAATACGCTCAATCGACTGCTGTGCTTGACTCCCATAAGCCACCTTCAGGCCAGGAATGGGCC
Source organism: Vampirovibrio chlorellavorus (assembly GCA_903866275.1). GTDB lineage: Bacteria > Cyanobacteriota > Vampirovibrionia > Vampirovibrionales > Vampirovibrionaceae > Vampirovibrio > Vampirovibrio chlorellavorus_D. The sequence continues at coordinate 137,059 of CAIPMU010000011.1, forward strand.
GATTGACCGGACGACCCGCAGAAGAAAACTGATTCGGCTGTTGCATCTTCATGTCTGTTCCACACCTCACTGATTCCATTGGGCGTTGCAGCGTTAAACCCTACTGAGTAAAGCAAGCCTTGAGCAGCCATCTGTCGTGAACTCGTGACTTCAAAAAATGGATCATTTCTGTTGCGAGCTGCTGCTGCAATAGTAAATATTTTAATGATTTATGCAAGCCTGCCCAGCAAATGACGCTAAAATCATCTGTATGAAGGAATCACGAAGCCAGCATGAAGCCCCTATCCGCCACGCCATGCGTCTGGCGGAACAAGCCCTGCCCGCCGATGTCCCGGTGGGTGCCTTAATTGTTTATCAGGGCCAAATCATCGCGGAAGCCTACAACCGCCGGGAAATCGACGGTAATCCCGTGGGGCATGCCGAGATTCTGGCCTTACAGTCCGCCGCCCAACATCTGGGGCGCTGGCGCCTGAGTGAGACTCAACTCTATGTGACTTTAGAACCCTGTCCCATGTGCGCTTCCGCCATTCAGCAGGCCCGTGTGGGCGCCGTCATCTTTGGCGCCTACGATCCGGTGATGGGGGCTTGCGGCTCCCGCTATGGCCTCTTGCTGGATAGCCCGGACCTGCCGGTTCGAGGCGGCGTGCTGGAAACTGAATGCGCCCAACAACTCCGGACTTTTTTCCAGCAAACCCGCCAGAAATAAGCAACGCCATCCGGCCCCTTTAACAGAGGTCCTTAAAATATGCTGGAGAAAAAGTTTTTCTTCTCCGGCTGGACATCCCGCACCACCGTGGAGAGATCGACCAGGCGAATCCCGTAGAGCTGATCATCCTGTTCAATCTTGCCCACCACGTCAATGCCGCTAATCACCTTGCCGAAAATGGCATACTTCCCGTCCAGAGAAGTTTGCGGGGCCAGCGTGATGTAAAACTGGCTGGTTGCGCTGTTGGGATCCGCCCCACGCGCCATGGCCACGATGCCTTTAGTATTGTGGCTCAGCTTGTTCTTGGCCTCCAGCGGCACCCTTTCCTTGGAACCACCCGCCCCAGTGCCGGTGGGATCACCGGTTTGCACCACAAAGCCGGGCACCACGCGGTGAAACTTCATGTTGAAGCGATTGTAAAAACCACTGTTGATCAGTTTCACGAAGTTGGCCACGGTCAAGGGCGCCTGATCCGAGTAAAGCTCGATGGCGATATTGCCGCGCTCGGTTTCAATCAGGGCCGCCTTGGTTTTCAACACCTGATCCAGCGTCGCCGAATCAATTTCAGGGGACTCCGGCGCGGTTTTAGCCGGGGACTCGGTCACGGCATCCTGCTCAGGCTGACCCGGCTTGCTCAGCAGATTCAACAGGTTCCATCCGCCACTTTTAGCAGGCGTGTTGGCCGCTGCGCTCGACTCGGTCCGGTATGCGGGTGCGGTCTCACTGCTCGTTGTCAATTCGGATTGAGACTGCTCGGTTTTAACGGCTTCTGCCGTGGGTTCAGTGACCTTGGCCGCAGGTTGGTTCACCGTTGTGGTCGAGCCTTCGCGCTGCGCCGTGTTCGTCGACACTTGATTAAACCAGTTGAGGGGATTCCAGGGTTCTTTTGCGGTTGAGGATTCAGTATCGGAGCCCAACACGCGCTCTGAGCGGGTCGGGGCAACTTGCGTCGGTACTGCTTCAGCTGCAGCAGCCGGAGCCACCACCACCTGCTTCTGCCTCTTGGAGGGCTTAGAGAGAGACTGCTCCAGGGCTTCTGCTGCCTGACGGGCCTCCGTGGCTTTCCTGAGGGCTTCCTGAGCATCCTGCATGGCACGGGTAGCCGCTTCCTGAGCCTGCTCGGCACGCTGACGGGCCTCTGCCTGCTGCGCCCTCAAAACGGCGGCCTGAGCCTGAGTATCTGCAGTCTCTGTAGCAGAAGTGCCGAACCAATGCAGCGGATTCCAGGCGCTAGCGGCCTGTGCCTGACCACTGGACAGTCCAAGCCCAAAACTCAGGGCCAATGCCAGCGTAACAGGAACCACCAGAGTTCGGGATTGCTGAGAGATAACTCGTTTCATGCCTGTTCTCCACTCCTGGGCGCAGGGTTGGGGCAAATGCCCTCACACTGCAACCGATGTCTCGATCACTTGTGCCTAGTATTGTATAAGGAACCGGACCTTTCAACAAATAGCCATGCCCCATAGCTCAGCTCGCCGTATCAGGATAACCGCCCAAACGCCTCATGGTCATCACCAAAAACAGACATTTGCCCCCCACCGCTCCACTCCTGAAGATCTACAGTGAAAATATTCTTAAGACTTTTGGAATACTTTACCAATCACCGCTTTGAGGGTTCTATAATGGGCCATGTTATCGTTTGGCCTATAGAAACCGGATGCAAGCTGATGGGTGTCGAGTACAAAGACTACTATAGCATTTTGGGCGTGTCCCGGAATGCCACACAAAAAGAGATTAAAAGCGCCTATCGCCAGAAGGCGCGGGAATTTCACCCGGATGTGAACCCCGGTGCGACTGAAAAGTTCAAGGACATTAACGAGGCGCATGAGGCCTTAAAAGACCCCGAAAAGCGCAAAATGTACGACAGCCTGGGGGCCAACTGGCGTCAGGGGCAAAGTTATACTCCACCACCGGGTTATGGCGGAGGTGGCGGTTATCAAAACGTCGATTTCGGCGATATGGGCGGATTCTCCAGCTTTTTTGATGTCCTGTTTGGCGCAGGCGCGCAAGGCGGGGCTCGCGGCTTTGGCGGGCAGGGCTTCCCCGGTGGCGGATTTTCCGGGTTTGAAGGCGGCCCACCCCCCGGCGGCGGGCGAGGAAGAGGCAATCCACAAGCTCAAGCCCAGCCCCCCGAGCAACTCCATCTGGAAGAAGACCTCTATTTAGATCTGGAAGAAGTGGCCCGTGGCATTCAAAAAGAAGTCACCACGCCTTCGGGCAAGCGCCTGACCGTGAACATCCCTAAAGGCGTAACGCCCGGCGCCAAGATTCGACTGGCCGGAGAGGGCAAGCAAGGCCGTCGCGGGCAGGGAGACTTACATCTGGTAGTACGCTACCGCAAGCATCCCCAGTTCAAGGTGGAAGAGAACAATCTGGTCTATGAAGCCCCGGTGCCTGTGGCCGATTTGGTTCTGGGCATTGAGATTCAGGTGCCCACCCTGCAAGGGGAAGTGAGTATGCGAATCCCCCCCGGCACCCAGCCCGGACGCCTCATGCGCCTGAAGGGTCAGGGCTTGCCCGCCAAGGACGGTAAAACCACCGGCGATCTACTGGTGCGCCCCAAGGCCGTGATTCCCGAACAACCCAGCGAGCGCGAGCTGGAGCTTTATCAGGAGCTGCGGGCGTTGAGCCAACGTTAGAATTAGTAGACTAAAAGCGTTTGCTATTCCACGGGTTAGCAGCTCGTGCCCCTCTAAATTGTAAATTCCCCTTCAAGAATCGGCGGGCGGGGGCCGAGCTTTGTATAATGAAGGCCAAGAGCAAGAGAGAGCAAGCACCCCCATGAGCGCGACCACCCCGCAGCCCGAAGGCCAAAAGATCCCTAAACGCGTACAGCTGTTGCCACCGCATCTCATCAACCGCATTGCGGCGGGGGAAGTGGTAGAACGCCCGGCCTCGGTCGTGAAGGAACTGGTGGAAAATGCGCTGGACGCAGGCGCAACCCGCATTGACATCCATGCCAGCGCGGCGGGCAGAAACCTTCGGGTGGCAGACAACGGCAGCGGCATGACCCCTCAGGATGCGGCGCTGGCCTTTTATAATCACGCCACCAGCAAAATCAGCAACATGGAAGATCTGGATCGCATTGAAACGCTGGGCTTTCGGGGAGAAGCACTGGCCAGCATCGGCTCTATCTCTCGGCTAACTTGCCTGACCCGCACTGCTGAAGCCCCCACAGGCACCAAAGTGGTGTTAGATGAACTGGGCGAGCCCGCCCTGATCGACACCGGCTGCGCCGCAGGCACCATCATGGAAGTGGTGGATCTGTTTTACAACACGCCCGCCCGCCTGAAGTTTTTAAAACGGGCCCAAACCGAACTGGGCCACATTGAAGAAACCGTGCAGTATCTAGCCCTCTCCCACCCGGAGGTGCGCTTTAGCCTGACCCTGAACGAAAAAGAGGTATTGAAAACCACCGGCACCGGCGAGCTGCGGCGCACCATGGATGAAGTATTCGGGCTGAAGCGGGAAAACATCAGCCTGATTCCCATTACCGCCGAGGATGAACTGGCAAGCTACCGGCTGGCCGGCTTTGTCTCCGAGCCGGGGGTCATGAAGAGCAGCAAGCGTTGGCTGGTCACCTTTGTGAACGGCCGCCATGTGCGTTGCGCCATCCTGCAAAAGGCCATTGAGGCCGCCTATGAATCGTTGCTCCCCCAGGGGAAATACCCCATTGGCGTGTTATTCCTAAGCATGCCCCCCACCGATGTGGACGTGAACGTGCATCCCACCAAGCGCGAAGTGCGTTATTCGGCGGCCAGTGGTATTTTCAGCTTCATGCGCAGTGGTATTCTCAATGCCATGGCCGCCCAAGGCATCTCCTTTGAACCCATTGCCGCTCAATGGAACCCGTTGGCACTCAGTGCGGACGGGCAGCTGGGTGCACCCGCCGCAACCACTAACGAAGCGCCTTTTTCAGGCCCTGCATCCGGGGGCTCCCACTTTTCCAATCCTGCAAATGCCAATAATGCTGGCCCCAGTGCCCAATTTTTTCAGGGGCGCTCTCCCGGATTTTCGGGCAGTTCATCCTTTACTCGGCCCACGTCTCCCAGCGAACCCTTGCCCGTACAGGCGGCGCTGGAGTTCTATCAACCCAAGCCCACAGCCAGCGGCGCATTCACTGGATTTGGACAGGACGCCGAAAACAGCGCAGGCTGGGCGCAAGCCAACGCCGACACTGTAGTTCCCACCCAACGCTTTAAAGTGATTGGTCAACTGTTTAACACCTATATTCTGCTGGAAACCCCGCAGGGCTTGATGGTGGTCGATCAGCACATTGCCAGCGAACGGGATTTCTTTGAGGCCCTGACCCTGAATCTGACCGGCGACACCCCGGCCATTCAGCATCTGATGGTGGCCCAACCGCTCATGGTCAGCCCGGTGCAACGGGACTTACTGCTGCGCCATCAGTCAGACTTTGCCCGACTGGGCTTCCTCTACAGCCTTGCCGAGGATGAAAAGGCCCTGCAACTCACCGGGTATCCGCTGGTTTATGCCGGGCGGGATGGCGTGTTTCAGCAGGGCGGCCTGTTTGAAAATCTGCTGGCCCAACTGGAAGAAACTGGCTCAATGAAGCTGGATCTGGATCATCTCATTGCCACGCTGGCTTGTCATAGTGCCGTGCGGGCCGGAGATGTCCTCACGGCCGAACAGATGCACTGGGTAATCGATCGCTGGCTAGCCTGCCAACTGCCCTGGACCTGCCCGCATGGGCGACCCATTGCCCACACCATCGCCAAAAGCGAATTGAATCATTTTTTTCATCGACCCAGTTTACCTGTGAGTGCCCTTTAGGGTACAGTAGCGTTTAATTATTATTTTGCGAGAAGGGGTTGTCGGCTTGGTACTTCTGCCAGACTGAGGGGCTTTTGCGTTGCGGATCCTGATGAAATCCTGTGGCGTGAATGGTTGGGTTTATGCTAATCTAATTGAGATTGCTCAACTTCCAATTTTTTGCTCTTTAGCCTGGAGTTTAACCATGCTGGCTTTTCATGTTATGCAGCATCACTATCTGTTCGATCCGGTCTATGCCGTCGACGTACTGAATCACATGTGGGCCACCGAGCCGGTGGGCACCACCAGTATCATCCTGACCAGTCTGGGCTTGACCTTTACTCTGTTGTTCAAGCTGATGGACTTTGCCTGGGATATTTACAAAGAACGCGCCCGACAGGGGAAGCTCAAAATTGAACTGGTGGCCGAGCAATTGCTGAACGGAGAATTGGCGCTGGCCGCGATTATTTCCAACACGGGCCGGGAACCCATTGTGGTGCGCGATATTGGCCATGCCCGTCCCCGCCTGCTGGGCACAGAATTTGTGCGAATTTCGCCCAAGGAAAATCCGTTGCCCCATTCGCTAAACGCGCGGGAACTGGTACGCATTGATCTCAGCGAAGCGGAAGCCGATTTAAATGCGGTGTGCACCACCTTTCGGGTCAAAGATTCACTGGGTAAAGTGTGGGAAGCCCCGGATGCGGAAATTCGCAAGGCGCGGCGACAGCTCAAAGTGCTACAAGCCACACTGGCGCATCTCAACAAGGAAAGCACCTTGCAAGTGCGCGTGAACTTGGAACAGCTCAAATCGGCCTCACCACTGAGCACCCAGAATTAACAGCTAAAATTAATTTGGGGTTGTTGCTGCTGTTCGCGCAAAACTAATCGAACGGAGAGCTTAAGGTTTCGGGCGTGATGCGTTAGAATGGGATCATGAAAAAGAATTTATTGGTAATGATTCTGGCCGGGGGAGAAGGGAAGCGGTTGTTTCCGCTCACGATGGAGCGCGCCAAGCCCGCGGTGCCCTTTGGCGGCAAATACCGCATCATTGATTTTGTGATCAACAACTTCATCAACTCGGAATACTACAAGATCAAGGTTCTCACCCAATTCAAATCCGACTCGCTGAACCGGCACATTGCCCGCTGCTGGCCAATGCCCCCGTTTTCCAACCAATACGTGGATCTCGTGCCCGCGCAAATGCGCATGGGGCAAGACTGGTACAAGGGCACGGCGGACGCGATCTATCAGAACCTCAACCTGATTTACGATGAAATGCCCACCCTGGTGGCCGTTTTTGGCGGCGATCACATCTACAAGATGGACGTGAGCCAGATGGTGGATTTTCATAAGATGCAGGCCGCCGACCTGAGCATTGCGGCTATTCCGGTGCCCATTGATCAGGCCAGCGAGTTTGGCATCATTGAAGTAGACAGTATGTTCCGGGTGACCGGCTGGCAGGAAAAACCCAAGCACCCCAAGGAAATGCCCGGTCGCCCCGGCTACGCGCTGGCTTCGATGGGCAACTACATTTTTAACCGGGATGTGTTAGTCGAAGAGCTGCTGGAAGATGCGGCCAACGAGGACTCCCAGCACGACTTTGGCAAAAACGTGATCAAGGCCATGCTGGACAAGGGCCGTCGGGTGTTTGTGTACGATTTTGCCACCAATCTGGTGCCAGGCCAAACCACCCTGGAACAGGGCTACTGGCGCGATGTGGGTACCGTCGATGCCTACTGGGAAGCCAACATGGATCTGGTGCATATTTCGCCCATTTTCAACCTGTATCACCGGGAATGGCCGGTGAAAACCTATTCCTATCAGGCTCCGCCAGCCAAGTACATCTTCGATAACGATGAGCGGCGCGGTTTCGCCACCGATTCCATCGTCTCCGATGGCTGTATTATCAGCGGCGGCCGACTGGTGCGCTGTGTGCTGTCGCCCTATTGCCGCATCAACAGCTTCTCGCTGGTGGAAGAATCCATCCTGATGCACGGGGTGAATGTGGGCCGTCATGCCAAAATTCGCAAGGCCATTATCGACAAGGGCGTGGAAATCCCACCGCACACCCGCGTCGGTTACGATCGGGCTGAAGATGAGGCCCGTGGCTTTTATGTCTCGGAAGGCGGCGTGACCGTGGTGCCCAAAGGCGTGGAGATTCCCACCGTGCCGGAACCCACCGAAGCCGAACTCCTGCATAGCAAGAACGGGCAAGCTGCAATCCGTTAATTCGCCTGACTTCAAAGTGGCTTGGCCCACTGGGGGCACCACTTTGCCTGGACATCACAACGGTCAGCGAACTGGGTTCCCGATTGAATTCAGAGTCGGTTTACGTTAAAACAGATTCATTCAAAACAAGTGGGTTATTCCTTTCCGTCATATCCAGTCAGGATTGAGGGAACAATCGAGAGGGTTTCAATCAATGCAGCAGACTATTTCTGCGCTAGGTCATCGTGCCCAGCAAATTTTCAGCATGGCCAATCCCCGCCCCCCGCAAGGGCCCAATCCCGGACGAAGTGCTGCATCAGGCGCACCTCAGCTTCCATTGAACAGTCGATTGAACCCACTGCAAAACGATCGGTTCACCGGTTCACCTTCCGGGAGAATGGCCGCCAAAGCCTCACCGCAACGCCCCCCCCAAGCATCCAAAGCCCATCTGGAAAAGATTACCGAAGAGAGCAGTGAGACGACAGAGAATGCGCTGCCCGTGGTAGATCTCGCAGATTTCAGCGCCAAAGACCCTGCAAAACGGAAGGCCTTTGTACAAGCCATGGGGCAGAGCCTCAAAAATTATGGCTTTGTGGCCGTCGATGGACATGGTGTGCCACTCGCATTGCTCAAACAGTATTATGCCAACCTGAAAGATGTGTTTGATCTGCCCATGAACACCAAAACACAGTATGTGCGCACTGAAAACGGCCGTATCCGGGGCTATTATGAACTGGGCCAAGAATACAAGGAAGTGCCCGATGGCAGTGGTCGAAAGGTTGCCGATAAAAAAGAAAATTGGCACATCGGCGCGGTAGCCAATGTCTTTCCGCAGGAAAAGACCGGCACCGTACCTCAGCTTCAGGACACGGCCCCGCAAGTGTATCGCGCGATGGAAAGCACGGCCATTCAGCTGGCCGAAGCCATTGGCGAATTCCTGGACAGTGAGGGCCTACCCGACAATGGCTACCTGAAGTCCACCATGATCAACGCGCAGGGGAAACCCATTGGCACGCATTTACTGCGCGCCATTCATTACCCGCCAGTGCCCGAAGCCGAACGTATCCGCTTCCAGCCCAACGAACCGGTGATTCGGGCCGGAGAACATGATGATTTAAACCTGATCACCTTGCTCCCGGAATCCATCGAGCCGGGACTGGAAATTCTGCGGCGCAAGAACGGAGAAAACGACCACTGGATGCCTGTTCATAGTCAGAATGGGTATCTCATCTGCAACGCGGGCAAAATGCTTTCGATCATCAGCGGCGGGGAATATGGCCCGGATGGGGAGATTAGCCAACAAGGCCTGCTCCCCTCTATTCGCCATCGGGTGATCGGGAATGCCGACACACTGGATAAATCGCGATATTCCACGCCGTTTTTTGCCACGCCGCATTATGATAAACCCCTGAAAAACCTGCGCACCGGGCAATCGCTCCCCACCGGCGAGTTTGTGTTTCGCCGCCTCAAGGAACATGGGAGTATCCCTGCCTCAGATGATCAGACCTATGAAGCCTTTCGCAAAAAGATCGCGCCCATGATCATTGCTGAGCCTGATGCCGATTCCACCACACCGAACAAGTCATCCACGCACGACTGATTCATTTCAACACACACCAAAAACCGCTCAACCCCAACAGGCTGAGCGGTTTTTGAAATTAAAAATCTGGACTTAAATCACCGGGGCCTTACTTGATAAAACCCAACTGACGCAGAGCCCAGAGCACGGGATCGTAGTACCGATCCACTACACGCTCTTTCAGCGGAATGATGGCGTTATCGGTAATGCGAATTTCTTCCGGGCAAACTTCCGTGCAGCATTTGGTGATGTTGCACAGCCCGATGCCCGCTTTTTCCTTGATGAAGGGCACGCGATCAGCCCGGTCCATCGGGTGCATTTCCAGACTGGCCAACCGCACCATAAAGCGCGGCCCGGCAAAGGCATCGGTACGCTCGTGGGTACGCAGCACATGGCAGACGTCCTGACACAGAAAGCACTCGATACACTTGCGGAATTCCTGAATCCGGTCCACATCATCCTGAAAGTAGCGCCAATCCTCGGATTTTTCATCCGGCGGGGTGAAGGGCTTGATGGTCTTGTTCACGCGATAGTTCCAGGACACATCCGTCACCAAATCACGCAAAAGCGGGAAGGTTTTTAAAGGCTGTACCTGAATGGGCACGCTGAGATCCAGGTGATCCAGCCGGGTTTTGCACATCAGGCTAGGCTTGCCGTTCACTTCTGCGCTGCAGGAGCCGCACTTGGCCGCCTTGCAGTTCCAGCGCACGGCCAGATCGGGACTCTGGTAGTTCTGGATATAATGCATGGCATCCAGCACCACCATGCCGGATTCGACCGGAATTTTATACTCCTTGAGTTCGCCTTGCCCGCCTTCGCCCCGGAAGACGTGAAAGGTAGCGATCTTCTGCTCGCCTGTAGCATTCGAGGCGTGAGCTGGCTCAATCTGCACCATTACTTTTTATCCTCCTCAAAGAGCTTCTTGAGTTCTTCCGGCATTTCGGGCAACGGTGCCTGACTGTATTCCATCTGGCCATCGGCCCCTTTGCGAATCAGCGCGTTCACCTTGGACAACTGCTCGCTGTAATCGGGGAAGTCCAGACGGGTGTGACCGCCACGGCTTTCCCGACGCTCCAGGGCGCATTTGGCCACTGCCTTGGACACCGTAACCATGTTTTTCAGATCCTGAGCCAGGTGCCATCCGGGGTTAAACTGAATGGAGCCTTCCACGGAGACGTTGTCCACGCGTTTTTGCAGGGCGTCCAGCTCGGCCACTGCCGATTTCAGATCGTCCTCGGTGCGCACAATGCCCACTTTATTCTGCATAATATCTTGCAGATCGCGGTGGATCTCATAGGGGCCTTCGCCCGTACGCTCAAAGGGAGCCATCAAGGCATCCACAGCTGCTTTCACCTGACCTTCGTTGGGGGTGGGGTTGCCTTCATACTGTTTGGCGAATTCCACAGCGCCCAAACCAGCCAGGCGGCCAAACACCAACAGATCCGACAGGGAGTTACCACCCAAGCGGTTGGCCCCGTGCAGGCCCGCAGCCACTTCGCCGCAGGCAAACAGGCCGGGCACCGCAGTCATCTGGGTTTCCGGATTCACGCGGATGCCGCCCATGGTGTAGTGCATAGTCGGACCCACTTCCATGGGGGTTTTGGTGATGTCCACGTCCGCCAGCTCCTTGAACTGGTGGTACATGCTGGGCAACTTGCGCTTGATGCGCTCGGAATCCTGATAGCTAATATCCAAGAACGCGCCACCATGAGGCGTACCGCGTCCGGCTTTCACTTCCGCGTAGATGGCCAGGGCCACGTTGTCGCGAGTGGACAGCTCAGGCGGTCTTCTCACCGTGGCAGGCTTACCGGCCAACACTTCATCGACCCACTGTTTGGCTTCCGCTTCGGTGTCGGCAAACATGTGGCGGGTGCTTTCCGGGAGGTACTTGAACATAAAGCGCTCGCCCTCGCTGTTGCGGAGGATACCGCCTTCGCCGCGCACGCCTTCGGTGACCAGAATACCGCGCACGCCAGGCGGCCAGACCATCCCGGTGGGGTGGAACTGAATGAATTCCATATCCTGCAACTCGGCACCGGCTTCGTAAGCCAAGGATTGCCCGTCGCCGGTGTATTCCCAAGAGTTGGAGGTGACTTTCCATGCTTTGCCCGTGCCGCCGGTGGCCAGAATGACTGCCTTGGCGTTGAAGGTCACAAAACGACCACTTTCGCGCCAGTAGCCGAATGCGCCGGTTGCCCGACCTTCATCGTCTTTCAGGATATGGCTCACGGTGCATTCCATAAAGACATCAATGCCGGAGTGAATCCCCTTGTCCTGCAAGGTGCGAATCATTTCCAAGCCAGTACGATCGCCCACATGCGCCAAGCGCTTGTAGGTATGGCCGCCAAAGGCGCGCTGGCTGATTTTGCCGTCCTTGGTGCGATCAAAGACCGCGCCCCAAAGTTCCAGCTCACGGATGCGATCCGGGGCCTGTTTGGCGTGCAATTCAGCGGAACGCCAGTTGTTCAGGAATTTGCCACCGCGCATGGTGTCCTTGAAGTGAGGCTGCCAGCCATCTTGCGGATCAACGTTGCCGAGCGCAGCGGCCGCGCCGCCTTCAGCCATTACAGTGTGGGCTTTGCCCAATAGGGATTTACAGACCAGGGCCACAGACAAGCCTTGGGCGGAGACTTCGATCGCCGCCCGCAAACCGGCACCACCGGCGCCGATGACCAGCACGTCATGCGTGTGGGTTTCGTAAGAGACGCTCATTTAAAACAGACCTTTCCACGCGTGAGTATAAAATACAAAATCAGTCCAAACACCCTTGGACAGTTGAGAGATGTAGAAATCCACCCCGGCGATCCAGAACATGCTGATCCAGGCGAATTGCATATGGCTAGCGTTCAGGAGGCCTTGACGCTGGTAAGCATGGTGACGGACTTCACTGATGGGACAACCCGAGAAGCAATCCAGCTGGCCGCCCAGAATATGTCGCCAGGAGTGACAGCCAAAGACATAAGCCGACAGCAGAACCAGATCAATCACCAGCAGCACGCTACCAAACCCCAGCCGGATCCCCGAAAAGCCGGGCAAAAAGAAAGAAGTCAAAGTATCAATCACGTGAACCGCGATCAAACCCAAAGCCACATAAAAGAAGTAGCGGTGCAGGTTCATAAAGACCATCGGCAGGGAGCGTTCGCCTTCATATTTAGAGCCTTTGCCCAACAGATTGCCAAAGGTGTTGTTCAGGAAAGCGAACAGGGGGTTGCCATTCTTGGGGCCCACCGCGCAAGCCGCCGGAGCCGCAAAAACGGAACGATAATAGGTCTTGCGGTAGAAGTAGCACGAGGCACGAAAGCCCGCCGGGGCCCACAGAATAAAGAGGGCCGGTGAGATAATCCAGCTAAGGCTATGACCGGGAAGAGCCTGCTCCAGTTGCTTAATATGAATGCCGAGCGCAGAAAGAATGTGAGGAATGTAAGGCGAGTAGAACGGCGAAATGTATTGCGTTCCAGGCACCTCGAAGTAGTTATTTTCAAAGGCTCGAATGGTGGCGTAAATAATGAATGCCGCCAGAGCAAAGAAGTTGATGAGAGAATCCAGCTGCCAATTGTCTGTTCGCTGGGTTCCCGGGTTCACACTGGATGTGGCCACGCGTCAAATTTCCTATAATTCAATAATCAGCTGAAGAGTATCAATCGCAGGGTGCAAAAGATACCCCTATCTTATGACAATAAGCGGCAGGCTTGTTTGAGTTCCATCAAGGAAGCAAGGGTAAGACTGGAATTTTAGGGGTTTATTGATGCGGCTTTTGCGGCAATTTAGCGCCCACACGCTCCAGCTCAAACAAAATTTGCGCATCGGTGGAAGCCGAAACAGCAATGTCCTGGAAGGTTTTGGCATCCACGTTCAGTTCGCGCAGCAAACCGCGATCCATGGGGCAAGGGTATTCCAGATCGTACTGTTCAATCTCGCCCGCTTTTTCCAGACGCGCCTTGTCGATCATGCGAGCCAGCCAGCCCATGCCGCCCACTTGTACATTTCCGCTTCTCGGTTCAGCCATGATAAGACTCCTTCTTTCTGTATGACGATCTAATTTAAAATACTAAAAACTCGTGCAAACTGATTTCGCATTGGCGCCAGAGGAATTAATCAATGCGGTTCTCCGAAAGTGACAATCAAGGTCAACGCTAAAAACCTCAGGCACACCGTTGCGCTTGCCCGCAAATCATACCCGAAAGAGAGCCGTCCGGCCATTCCCCACGGCGGCACCTCTTAAACAAAACGGGTAAGTTGGGGAGAAAAGCGCAAAGTCAAGCCATTCCCAGCGGGGCAATCTTTCCTTATAATGAACAGATGTTCCGTTTTCTCAAAAATCGTATTGTCCCCGGAGCGAGAGCACTACAAGTCGCCAAGAACTTCAGCATTCCCCTGGATGCCTTTGCAGCCACGGGTGAGCGGGATGCTATCTTGGCCTCCTCGGGTATGGGCAAATCTTATTTAACCGGGGTTCTCCTTGAAGAAACTCTGGAAAATGCGGGCGTGGTCTGCGTGATTGACCCCGAGGGCGAGCATTTCACGCTGGGCGGCCGTTATCCCATCCTGATTATTGGCGGGGATCATGGCAGCTTGCCTTTAGAAGAAGGCGCAATTGATCTGTACATTGAGGCGATGCTGCAAAACCGGTTGTCGGCGGTATTTGACCTGTCGGATTATCTGGATGAAGAGCAGCAGCACCTCTACGGCAAAATTGTAGATTGCCTGTTCAACGCGGAAACCAAGTATCGCCAAAAGATTCGGCTGGTGGTGGAAGAGGCGCAGATTTATGCCCCTCAGCGCATGGCGGCCACCTCCATCAAAAAAGGAAAAAAGGGCAGCATCGATCCGGTGCAGGCCTCCCAGAAGATTGCCAAGCGGGGCCGCAAACGCGCCATCGACAGCCTGTGGGCCACGCAGCGTCCGGCCAGCTTGAACAAGGATATTTTGAGCCAGTGCAACCGATTCTGGTTCGGCGGGATTACCTCGGAGCAGGATTACAAGGCCATCAAGCCCTTTTTAACGGAAGCCGGGATTTCGTTTGCGGCCATTAAATCGCTGAAGCCGGGCGAGTTTTTCTACTATGCCAAGGGCGAAACCACCCAGATTAAAGTGCGTAAGCGCCATTGCAAGCACGCCGGGGCTACGCCGGAAGCAGGCAATAACTTCAAGCCAGTGGCGGATAACGAGATGGCTGAGGCTATGAAGGCATTGGCCGCCGAAGTGGGCCGCCGTTCCGCGCAAAAGCGCGAAGAAGATTCGGAAGTGACTCGCCTGAAGGCTGTAATTCGGGATTTGGAGCACGAGAACAAGAAGCTGGCCAAGGATTTACAGGAAGAACGCATGGCCACCAAAGTGATCGAGCGCCTGGGCTCCAGCCCAGCGGCCTCGTCTCCACGCCCGCTACGCAAGTCTCGTCTGGCGGATCTGGAAAAGCCCGAGCTGGAAAAAATTTATCTGGACTAGCGCGCCGGGTTTAGTGCCTCGCTGATTCAAATTGCGAGCGAGTTGCTGAATCGCAGTGGCTTTCGTACAATAGGCACAGCAATCATCTGCGGGCGAGTGGCGAAATGGTAGACGCGCTGGTCTTAGGAGCCAGTATCGCAAGATGTGAGAGTTCGAGTCTCTCCTCGCCCACCACTTTTTTTGAAGAGAGGGAATATTAAAAGAATGTTCGCAATATACCCTCAATTACTGTTTTAATATTTTTTATGCATAATTAACCTTTACACACCTTAAAACTAATCCTAAATCCAACCAATCTAAGATACCCTTAGGAATACAGCTGATTGGGGGTTTTCAAATGGGTTTCATCTGCAAATGCGGCAATAGAAATTTTAAACATTCTATCGAGCCCGTTAGCCAACCACTAGAGGAGGGAGTTACCCCCTTAGCTAGTAAACTCAACTATTATTGCAGTAAAATATCTTGTCAACTCCCAATGAGCCAAGCCTTAAAACTTACATACCAATGCCCAAACTGCAATGGAAAATCCTTTAAAAATAGTGGCCTCATAGAAAGAGGTAGTGTTATTGATCGACAGCTTTACACTGAAGCTAAAATTACGGCTCTAACTTGCCTCAATTGCGGAAAAATGACTTGGGAAGGTCATCTAGAAGAACAAGCAGTATTGCGGGCCTATGATGACGGTTTTGTCTCCAGTGGATCACTATAAAGTCACCTTCCTTAATATTTTGCTCCAAAATTTTTTATGATCAAATTGCACTAAATATAAAACTCAAGTTCCGCTCATCCTAATTATCAATACCCTAACACCCAACATACTAAAGACGCGCTAAAATAGAATCAATGCTCCTCAACATAAGGCAGACTGGGTGTGAGTAACGACGGCAAGCGGTGGCGGGGCTTCACGGTGGAGCAAGGGTTGCGATGGGCGATCCTGCTAGGACTGGCGGCGCTGTATTGCTACCTGATGCGGCCGCATATTGCGGGGTTTTGGTACGATGACGGGATCTATCTTCTGGGGGCCAAGGCGCTGGCCACGGGGCATGGCTACCACTTACTGTCGGAGCCGGGCGCACCGGGGATTGTCAAGTATCCGCCGCTTTTGTCGATGATGATGGTGCCGCTATGGTGGCTTAATCCCCACTTCCCGGATAATTTGCCCGCCATGAAAATACTCAATATCCTGTTTGGGCTGGGTGGGCTGGCGCTGGCGCATCATCTGGCACGACGATACTTCAAGCTTAGCGCCGGGGCCGGGTTACTGCTGTTGCTGCTGATTGGCCTGCAGTCGACCTGGGTGATGGCGGTGCGAGATATACTATCCGAGCCGCTGTACCTGCTGCTGACCATGCTATTGCTGGTACTTACTTGCCGGATTCATGAGCGGCAAAGCCCGCCCACGCGCGGCGAGTGGCTGGGCTGCATGGCGCTGTCGGTGGCGGCATTTTACACGCGCACGATTGGTATCACAGCGGTATTAGGCGTCGGGCTGTGGCTGTGGCGACAGTGGGGCTTTAAAATGGCCGGGCGCTTTCTCAGCATCAGCCTGTCGCTGTGTGCCTTGTGGCTGGCTTGGACGTTTCAGCAACATCCCATTGTGTACAAAGTGGGCCATTTTTACGCGGCATCCTACAACCAGACTTATTTAAACGAAATGATGCTGGAGGTCATGAAGCAGCAGGGCCTGCAACATGTGCTCTGGGATAACTTTGTGATGCTACCCACCGCATTACTGGAGACCCTTCTACCCGTTACGACGCAGTATCTGGAACACGCCCCCGGAGTGCCCATCCTTGCCGTCCTGGTCTGGGCCAGCTTTCTGTTTTTCATTTTTCGGTTCAGGCAGCTACGCTGGTCGACCGTATGGACTTACGCCAGTTGCTATTGGCTGTTTTGCATTCTGTGGTACGCCCACGACCAATATGTTCGCTTCCTGATTCTGATTTCCCCGTTGCTGTGGATGGAAATTTTTCAACGCGTCAATCAAGCATTGACAACGGTGATTAAACCCCGGAACGCACGCCTTGTGATACAAGTCATTGCGGGCATCCTATTGCTCGGGAGTATCGAACCACTGGGCTTTTCGCACATTAACCACGGCGACATGCCCGCCATTAATGCTGGCCCGGAGCTTTGGGAAGATTTTCAGGCCACGTTCAAGGCCATTCGCGAGTTCAGCCAACCCACTGACATATTCTGGGGGCGATACAATGCGGTTTACCCCTTGTACACCGAACGCATCATCCTGAACCGAAATATGACCCCTACTGCCGAAGTGTTTCAACGCAATGAGTTCAAAACAGGCATGTCAGCAGTCTGGAAGATGATCTGCCCAGTGCTCCGGAACGAAAGCGTCACTTATTTCATGATCGAACCCCGCATTACGGGGGGACAAATCACTGAAATAGTCGATCAGACCAACTGGACACTCATGCAATCGGCCCCGGAACATTTCAGCTTAATTTACACCTCACCACACGGATTAATTCGTATTTATCGCTACCAAGCCTAAGTCACATGCCTGCAGTCAGCCACTTGCACAAGACGGCTCCATCGATGCACAACCCTGATCCCAGAAAGCCAATTCAGTGACCTTGAAAAAGGGGTTCAGGATTTTGAAAAAGCATTTCAGGAGTAAATACAATATGAGAAATGATTTTGCATTGGCACATGGCGCTCTCTGACTTGTATTGTCCTGGAGATTTTGACTGCATATCCACCCATCATGGTGTGCCGCTGCAATTATTTGAAAAAGGTCTCTGAAAGACACAAAAAGCTCCCATAAGGAGCTTTTTAGAATATGGTCGGGATGACAGGATTTGAACCTGCGACCCCTTCGTCCCGAACGAAGTGCGCTACCAAGCTGCGCTACATCCCGACTATAAGATGTTAGAGCATACAATATAGGACAAAGGAGGCTCAAGAGCAAC
Organism: Vampirovibrio chlorellavorus; assembly: GCA_903866275.1. Classification (GTDB taxonomy): domain Bacteria; phylum Cyanobacteriota; class Vampirovibrionia; order Vampirovibrionales; family Vampirovibrionaceae; genus Vampirovibrio; species Vampirovibrio chlorellavorus_D. The sequence goes on from CAIPMU010000011.1 coordinate 154,700, forward strand.
TCCCTTGCAAAATAGCTTTTTAGAGAAAAAACAACTGGCCTTACTGCAGCTTTAAAAGGTCTGCCCCCCTCTATTACTAGAGGGGGGCAGACTGATTTTATTGATGCGTGCAGGCTCTCAGTGGGTTTAGTCCACTGGTTGGTCTAGGGATAAACCCTATCTCAACGCTACATCGAGGCCAAAGTGGATACGCGGTTTCTGTGTCCAAGGTCGTTCGTGCACGATGGGATAGGCGATGTCGAATCTGCCAGAGACCCGATCCGTGATCTGTGAGCGCAGACCGACGCCGGTACCCGCCACCTTATAGTAAGCAGGGACGCCGCTGGCGGGTGCTGCAATTTCACCGTAACCCCAATCAAAGAAAGTGACAAACTGGGTCGCATCCCGCAGTGTTTTGCTGGAGAACGGCAGTTTGACTTTTTTGGGGATGAAGTAGGCCGGTAATTGCCACTGACTGGTCACGATCGCGTACCGGTCAACGAACAGGTAGACCTCACGATACCCACGCCCGTAGAAGGTGCCACCCAGGCCGCCCACATCGAAGTTGGAGACCCCATTGGGTGAGTATTGCCACTGCAGGTTGATGGTTCCGGTAGATTGGAACGGTAGCGGACGTGTCAATGTCGTGAAACCAGTGTATCGCCAGAACTGAGAGCCGCCTTTGAACCAGGACAGACGAGGGTCATTGGAGGCCGAGCCCCCCATGATGGCTGCCGCACCGGCAAACTCGTGGCGTGCCGACAGGTAGGTCTTCCCAATGTTCTGGTCGTAATTGATCCCCACCCGCAGGGTCCGCAGGTATTCCCGCTCCAGGGAACCCAGCTTGGAATGCGCCTGTGCGTTTTTGAGGTCTAACTGAATATCTGCGCTAGCCCGAACATTGGGCCGATCCAGGAACGTGTATTTCAGGCCAGGGCTAAACTTGAATGCATAGCCTTTTTCGCCCCAATCCTGGTAAACATTAGGCTGGTATGGCGAAATACGGGCAAACTGGCCCTCAATGGTTGCCCTGAGCGCCGGACGAATGGGGTATTCGTACCGGGTGAAGTAGCCTGTGGAGCGATAGCCACGAACCACGCTGCCCATGAAGGTATCCCCATGACCAGTGACGTTGTTGGCCACCCCGGTCATCGCGCCAAAGTCACTCCCGAAAATGACCTGATCCAGGTTGTTAACGGAGCCCACCAAATGGGTCGTGTTTTTGGGCTCTCCAGAGATCACATTCACTTTGACCTGGTGTGTATAAGGAATCACTTCCAATTCGGTCTTGAATGACAAATCAGGGTTGGCCTGAATAATTCTCAATTGACGCTTCAGCACAGAGAGTTTCAGGGGCTGATTGGGCTCGATCCCCCGAGTCAGATGCTTTAACGCGCTCTCTTGCCGGTTGTTTTTCATATCCACATTCACCGATTCCACGGTGAGCGGCGTTAAGCGGATCAACAACACGTTGTCGTTCAAACTGACGGTAGCATCCACCAGATCACCATGCTCCTGGGAGGCAACCACTTCCTGTTGCGCCAGTTTTTTAATCTCATCCAGCGTGAGCGGGGCTGACTGGGGCACGGTACGTTCCGCATTTTTTAGACCTTCCGCATATTGATAGGTGATTTCATTCACCGTAATCCTGGCGTCTACGCCCTGACTTTCCAGGGCCTTATCCAGATAAACCGCCTCAGGGACGTTCTCAATCGTGGGGGCATCCAGTTTGACCATCGGGCCATAAGCACCCAGAATCAAATTGGGTGTAGTGGCCATAATGGGCAATTCACTGGCCGTAAACGGAAACGGCGCAGTATCCGCCCCTGCCGTATTTTGAGCAAGAATCAGACTGCCCAAAAGGCAAACTGAACCTGTAAAAATAGTTTTAGCTATACGCATCTCTCAACTTCCCAACCTTACCTAAACTCACTTAATCAGTTCACACACTCATATCTTTTGTTTAAATCTCGGATATTTTTTTAAGACGTTATTCAGAAAAATGATCCATTATTATCAATAGAGACTTTGAAAGAGATCGATTCGTATTGCTTGCCACAATACGAATCGATCAGGTTAAACTAAAGGTCTAATGCACGCATTAGCGTCTGCAGTACACAAATTGCTTGTTGCTGACGGTGCATTGGCTCACATCGCTTTCCACACCTTTTTCAGCGGAGGCTTTTTTGCCATTTTCGTTGTTTTTAACCATCAGCAATGCAGTGGCATCCTGCTGGCTGGGCTCTGCCAGATTCACGTAGGAAAAATTGTTTTTGAGGGTTTCATCCACTTTAACTTCTGCGTGGGCAATGGTTGCAACGCTGCAAAGTACTAAACTCAGGGCCAGAATTTTCATAGATTCTCCTTGCTTTCTCTTCATGACCGAAGCCACATTCAAAAAGTATGTGCTAACAGTATAAAAACTGCATATCGTTCAAAATTGCTTAGCTGGATCGGTATAGTGTCTCTCCAGAGACGGCTGGACACGATAAGCGTGAACCGGGAATCTTAAACATTTATTATCAATGTAAACAATTATAAACGAGATAAGGATATATGGGCAATCCTTCAGAGCCCGATCCACCAATTGGAGGATTAAACAGCAATTTTGAAACGCTCCACCATGTTTTTCAGATTGGCTGCCAGACTGGCCAGCTCCTGAGCGGTTAAATTGAGGGAAGAGGCTTCATGCTCAGTTTCCAGGCTGGTTTTATTCACTTGTTCAACCTGGCCTGCCATCTGGGAGGCACTATTGGCCGCTTCGCCAGCGCCTTTGGAGATTTCATTAGCACCTTGGGCCAATTCAGCGATGTTGGTGGTGATTAAGGCCACGCTCCGGTTGGCCTCATTGACTTGCGAGGAAACACTAGCCGAAGTTTCAGCAGCCTCCTGCACATTCAGGGTTACATCTTTGGCTGCCTGTGCGGCACCGCTCACACTGCGGCTAATCTCGTTGACCGTGGCCGTCTGCTCCTCCACCGCGCTGGCAATGGTGTTGTTGATATGACTGATCTCCGAGATGATGGTCAGAATCTGCTCGATGGCGTTGACGGCCGCATTGGTGTTGCTCTGCATGTTTTCAATGCGCTGACGAATGTCTTCCGCCGCTTCTGCCGAGCGTTTGGCCAGTTCCTTAACCTCGTTGGCAACCACCGCGAATCCCTTACCGGCTTCACCGGCGCTGGCAGCTTCAATCGTGGCGTTCAGGGCCAACAGGTTGGTCTGGGAGGCAATATCCTTGATGACACCCAGCACATTTTCAATTTCCTTGGCCGAGGTACCCAGAATGTTCACGGTTTCGCTGGTCGCTTGCGCTGTGCTTTCAGCCAGAGTGGCCACTTTTGCGGCCTGTGCAGCACTCATGGAAACCTCATTGAGTGAAGCAGACATCTCTTCAATCGCTGAAGCAACGGTATTGACCGAGCTGGACATCTCTGAGGCCGAATCGGCAATGCTTTGCATCTTACTGGAAACGGCTTCCGCAGAGCTTTGAACAAACTGAATATTTTGACCCACTTTGACGCTAACGCTAGACACCTCATTAATGTTGGCACTGGACTGCTCGACAGCGGCAGCTACCGTTTTAATACTGTTGTCCACGGAATCGGTGAGTTGATTCGCTGTTTTCGAGAGTTCACTCAAGGACTCAGCTTCATGCTGCATTTGAACCGATGTGGCAGACAAGGTCTCCGATGCGTTGGTGACGTTATTGGCACTGGTTTGAACTTCGCCAATTAAATGATTAAAGGATTCAGCCACCTGATTAAAAGCAATTCCGGCATAACTCAGCTCATCCTTGGTGCAAATCTGTAGCCGGGTGGTCAAATCACCGCTGGCTAAATCTTCACTGGCTCGACGCAAGTCATTCACGGTTTGCACCACCGACATTCTGAAGCCAACCATAAAATAGAAAATGAGCAGTAAGACGACGACGGAGATAATTAACGTGAACATCCAGGGAGTTGAAGTTTGTTCAATCCGGGCTTGAATTAATTTAACCAGGCAGTCACTACCAATGTCGAACAACTTAGACGCGCTGATCGTCGTCTGATCGGCTAGGGAATTGATTTTTGAATGATACAGCGAGGTCGTGTAACTTGTGTTTGATAAATTTGAGACCCCGTGGTAGATATAGTCCGTATAATCGTTGATGCTCGATTCATAGGCTTCAAATGCTTGAGAGAATTCATTGAACAACGCTTTGTCCTTGGTGTTGGCAACACTGCTCTCTAAATTGCTTTTTGTGAGTTCAAAGGCATTTTTAATGTTGGTTTTTAGAGTAATCAGAGCTTCCTGATCCTGACTGGAGATGGATTTTTTATTCAGAATATCGTTAGCTAGTTGTTGGTATGCGCTAACTTCCTGATCGAGAGCTGGCAGACGTAAAATGATGGTATCCATCACATAATAGGAATCCGCGTCAGAATCCAGAACCAGATTAGAGTGAATGGCGGTAGTATTGAGTAAAGCGCTGATTTTTTGATCAACCACATCAGTCAGTGGAAATCGGGCAGAAACAGGAATAGAGTCAGCCTTATCTCGCAATTTCATGAATTCAGTTTTCAGCTCATCAAATGACTGCTTGGTGTCTAAAGCCTGGCCATCACGCAGTTCTTCTTTTTGCAGAACGTTCCATAATTCGTCCAGGATTTCTATGCTAGGAGGATTCCCAGGATTACTGGTCAACATGCTTTCGTAAGCATTCATGGAAAACAGAAACCGCTTGACGGGCATAATATATCGAATGCCCAGTATTTCTTTTTCAGAGAAGCTATTAGAGCTTCCAACATAGTTATTGAGATGATAGATGGGCATAATCAGCGCGCTAATAAAAAGGAGTGTGAGCATTATGAATTTTTTGGTATATGAATACTGATTGATAAACCAAATAATAGGCTGTAATAGAATGTCTAACATTCACTGACTCCTCTTGCCGCAAAAATATTCAATGCATTAAACTTGTATAATTGCTGAAAAAACCAGTATTCTAAAATCTAAAAATTGCAGAATGCTAGCCATCATTTAATTTCATTGTATCAGCCCCGAAACTCGCTATTTGTTTTTAAGGAATAGTTCAACTGTTTGGTGGATCTCTGCCAATGGCTGGAAATGGCAATGGTTTAAGGCGCCGGACTTGCCCAGCAAAAAGAGCGGGCTGATTTGCATCAGCCCGCTCTTTGAGTTGCCTGAATTTACGCTATACAGCGATTTTGAAACGTTCTACCACGTTTTTCAAATTCGATGCCAGAGTCGACAATTCCTGAGCCGTCAGGTTGAGAGAGGCAGCGCCTTGCTCCGTTTCCAGACTACTCTGGTTGACATGTTCAACTTGCACGGCCATTTGAGAAGCGCTGTTGGATGCTTCCCCGGCGCCTTTTGCAATTTCATTGGTACCAATTACCAGTTCTGCAATGTTTGTCGAGATCAAGGTAACGCTTCGGCCGGCCTCGTTAACCTGCTGCGATACACTAGCCGACGTTTCGGCAGCTTCCTGCACATTCAGGGTAACCTGATTCGCAGCCTGAGCTGCGCCGCTCACGCTACGGCTGATCTCGTTAACCGTGGCCGTCTGTTCTTCTACAGCACTGGCAATGGTGGTGTTAATGTGATTGATCTCCGAGATGATGGTCAAGATTTGTTCGATGGCATTCACAGCCGCATTGGTGTTGGCTTGCATGTTCTCAATGCGATGGCGAATATCATCAGTGGCTTCAGCGGAGCGCTTGGCCAGTTCCTTGACCTCGTTAGCAACCACCGCGAACCCTTTACCGGCTTCACCGGCGCTGGCTGCTTCGATGGTGGCGTTCAGGGCCAGCAGGTTGGTTTGTGATGCAATGTCCTTAATCACGCCCAGCACGTTTTCAATTTCTTTGGCTGAGGTGCCCAGGATGTTCACCGTCTCGCTGGTAGCTTGCGCGGTGCTCTCTGCAACGCTGGCGACTTTGGCGGCTTGTGCGGCATTCATCGACACTTCGTTCAAGGAAGAGGACATTTCTTCAATGGCGGAAGCAACCGTACTCACCGAGCTGGACATCTCTTCCGCTGCATCGGCAATACTCTGCATCCGGGTGGATACATTTTGAGCCGAATCTTGAACAGATAGGATGTTTTTCCCAACTTTTTCGCTAACGTTGGAAACTTCCTTGATGTTGGCATTGGATTGCTCCACCGCAGCTGCCACAGTTTTAATGCTGCTGTCCACGGAATCGGTGAGTTGATTCGCCGTTTTGGAGAGTTCACTCAAGGATTCAGCTTCATGCTGCATTTGAACCGAGGTGGCAGACAAGGTTTCTGATGCGTTGGTCACATTGCTGGCGCTTTGCTTGACTTCACCAATAATGTGGTTGAAGGACTCGGCCATCTGGTTAAAGGCGTGACCGGCGATACTAAGTTCATCTTTGGTATCGACCACAACACGGGTGGTGAGATCCCCGTTGGCGAGATCCTGACTGGCTTTGCTGAGGGCCATCACAGTCTGGACTACAGCCATTCTGAAACCAACCATAATGTAGAAAATCAACAGCAAGACCACACTGGAAATACTAATGCAGCGAATCCAGGGTGCAGTTGTACGGTCAATACGTGCCTCAAGCAAATGCATCATGCCAACGCTGCCTGCTTCATAAACCTTAGAGGCATGCTCGGATGATTTTGCGGCAAGCGCATTGACTTTGGCCTGATACACACCCGCTGAAAAGCCATTTGTAGACAGTGTAGACAGCCCGTGGTGAATATATTCGATGTACTCGGTGGTGCCATCAAAGTAAGGCTGAAATTCCTTGGACATTGTATCAAATACAGCCTTATCCTTGGTGCTAGCCAGCGTTACATCCAGGTTACCCTTGGTTAAATTAAGGGTATCCAGCAAGTGCGTTTTCAGTTCGATGAGTTTTTCCTCATCATCCAGCGACATGGAGCCTTTACGAATCAAGGCGTTGGCGTGTTGCTGGTATTGGCTGATATACTGAGCTAATGGCGGTAAACGATACACAATACTATCCATCACATAGTAGGAATCCGTATCCGGATCCAGAACTAAGTTGGAGTTGGTACCAATGGTGCTGATCAATCCAATGGTTTGACCTTCAAGACCATCCAGTAAGGAGTAGAGCTGCTCGTTAGACATCCCATCCGCCTTTTGTTTAAAATCCAGGAAGCTTTTCTTGAGATCGGCATAGGGCTTGGCAGTGCTCAACGCTTCACCGTTTTCAGCTTCTGCCTTTTCAACGGTTTCCCAAACATCGTTCAACATACTGACACTGGGTGGATTACCCACGTGGCTCAACCTTGCACTCTCATAACTATTCAATGAGAACAGCAAACGCTTCAGCGGATCAATGTATCGCATCCCGACGATTTCTTTTTCGGAAAAACTGTTGGAGCCATCGACATAATTGCTGAGCTCATAAATCGGGGTGGCGAGCACACCAATGAAGAGCAATGACAACATTACAAATTTGAGTGAATAAGATAGCCGGTTGATGACGATCGTGATTGGTTTTAAGAGAATGGTTAACATTCGACCTACTCCATATTGTTACAGTGACACTTTTCTAAATAGATATTGGATCCAGGCTAGGATTTAAACTTTTGAAACCAGATTCGATGTGTGAATACGGTTAGGTGATTCAGGAATTGCTCATCCAGATTTGAGATTTAAACCGCGCTGACCAGTGCCCGGAAACTATCAAGTGAATTGTTCAAATCTTCCAGCGAAGCGGCACTGTCCGAAGTTTCCTGAGACATTTTCGCCAGTTGCTCAATACTCTGGGAAATGCCGTTAATGGCTTCATTCGTACCGGACACCTCGTGACTGATTTCTGAAGCTGTAGCCGATTGTTCCTCCACGGCACTGGCGATAGTGCTGATGATTTCATTAATCTCGACAATCGTATGCGCAATGACTTCAATCACTTGTATCGCATCTTGTGTGTTCTGCTGAATGGTTTCCACCTTGGTACGAATGTTGTCCGTGGCTTCAGCGGATTGTTTGGCCAGCGCTTTTACTTCGTTGGCAACCACCGCGAAGCCCTTACCCGCTTCACCAGCACTGGCGGCTTCAATGGTTGCGTTCAACGCCAGCAGATTGGTTTGAGAGGCAATATCCTTGATCAAATCCACCACTGAATTGATTTCGTGCGCGGAACGACCGAGTGTATCCATCATTTTTTTGGACTCTTGAGCCTTGATTTCAGCATTTTGAGTGACCTGGGTCGCTTGCTGGGTGTTGCGACTGATTTCCTGAACACTGCTGCTCATTTCCGTGATAGAGCCTGACAGCGCTCTCGTACTCTGATTGGCCGCATAGGATTTCTCAGCCACCTCCTTGGCCTGGTTGCTGCTGAGGCAAGCATTTTGATAGATTTTCACACCGGTGGCCTTCAGTTCTTCCGAAAACTTCTTGAGCTCCTTCGCACTTTGCCGAAATTGATTGGAAAGCGCCATATCTTTCTCATATTTCCGAATCCGTTCCAGACTGGAAGAGACAATTTGACTGACATTCAGCAAGGCGTCCATTCTATCCTGGCTGGGCTCCAGGGTTTTCAGGGAGAAAAAGTCCATGGTGCCAATGATTTCACCATTGACGATGATGGGGAAACAAATGCCCGATTTAACACCGGCCCGTTGTGCCGATTCCCGACGGCAGCAGTCGGTCATCGTACCCAGGTCTTTGACAAAGATTAAGTCTTTTTTCTGCCAGGCTTTACCACTTAATCCCACGCCTTCTTTAAAGCTGGCATTTTGCGTCACTTGCTGGAATTCGGGTGTAACCGTTCCAGTCTGCAAGGCAAAACGCAATACATTGTCGGTGGGGTGAATGGCCCAATAGGAGCCATAAGCCCAATCAAGCGAACTACGAACACTCTCAAGAGCAATTTTAATGGCATCGGCCTCAGTAGTTGCGCGATTCACATTTTGTAAAACCTGACTGATGGCCGCGCTGGCTTGTGCAGTTTCAATATGAAGGGATTCATTCCGAATTCGTTCTACCGCATTGGAAACAATGCGGCCAATGCTTTTTAAGACTTCCAGCTGCTCTTTTTCGAACTGAAGTGCTTGAGTGGAAAAGAAATCCATCGTACCCAGGACTTGCCCCTTGGAGATAATCGGGAAGCAAACCCCGGATTTAACCCCGGCATTTTGTGCAGATTCTCGCCGAGAGCAATCGGTCATTACCCCTAAATCTTCAACGAAAACCAGATCTTTGGCAGCCCAGGCTTTTCCGCATATGCCAACCCCTTCAGCAAAACTCGCATTTTGGGTGACTTTATGAAACTCAGGATTGACGCTGCCTGATTCGACTTTGAATCGGAGCACGCGACTCTCCTTATCCAGTTGCCAAAAGGAGCCATACTCCCAACTAAACGCTTTTCTGACACTGTCCAATGCAGCCTGAAAGGCCTCCTCTGCCGTAGTTGCCTTGCTGACGGATTCAACCACTTCAATCACAGCAAACGCATTGCGATTATTCGATGTTTGAGTCGGCACGTTATACGCAGGAGTCGATTTATTTTTAGAAATCAGGTTCAACATGACAGTGCTATCCTTTTATAGAAATGTATTTTTACAAAAAAGAGTTCATACAGCGACATTTTAAAGAGGCTTAATTGGAAATTAACTCACCCAGCTTGTCTCGCAAGTCACCCGCATTAAAAGGCTTAACCAGATAGTTATTGGCGCCAGCCTGAATGGCTGTAATAACATTGGTGCGCTCACCTTCTGTCGTGACCATCAGGATGGGTGTTTTATTGCCACTGGCCCGAATTTCACGAACGGCATCAATGCCCAGCATGTTGGGCATATTCCAGTCCATCAGAATGATATTGTACTGACTGGCAGAGGCTTTATTGACCGCTTGAACGCCATCTTCAGCCTGCTCAATATCCTCGGTCGCAATGTCCATGCTATTGAGAATACTGATGATTACTTTTCTCATGATGGCTGAATCATCAACAACAAGTACTTTCATACTCAACTCCAAGAACTTAATGGGCTTCTACACAAAAAGAGGCTAGTGAAACTTGAACGACACCTGCAGACGGAAGGGCTTGCCTTCTGCCTCAAACAGGATGAGCAGGTTGGGGCAGTCTTTGAACGGGCCGGTAATTTCATGATCGGTTCCCAAAATGATGCTGGGCAGCGAAAGTTTATAGGTACTGTTGCTTTCTGCCGACAGCGTGGTTTTGGTGTTGCCTGAAATCATGTTGGCCAATTCTCCAATTCCATCCGAGCGGTCATCCTTGGAAATTTCTTCAGGCTTGCACCCAATCAGTCTGCTGATGACAGTGCTGGCCAGATCAAGGGGAAATGAAAGGCCAACCATGCCTTCTCCACCTTCGCCAATAATGGTGATAACCGCAGAAATATCACCCCCGGACGTGTATCCGTGCTGAGGTTTTACTTCTTTCACCTTGACTTCGGTATTCGCCATGGTCAGCATCACTTCGGACGTCGCCCGAATTAAAGCATTGACCAGATTGGCATCCAGGGCTTTTTTTTCAGCAGTGTTGCTCATTTTTCCTCCAGAAATCAGTAAATAAGATGAAAGTTAGTAAACTGTTAAAAAGAACCTTCCAGACACTCCATGATTTTGCTCATCAGATCTTCAGATGCAAAAGGCTTCATCAGGTAATGCTTGGCACCGGCCTGAATGGCCCTGACGACATTAACCCGCTCGGCTTCAGTGGTTACCATCATGACCGGGATACCCTGAAAGCGGGCGTCTGATTTCAGATTCTGGAGGGTGGTAAAACCGTCCATCACGGGCATGTTCCAATCCAGCAGAATTAAGCCGACGTCTTGATATTCCTGACCCAAAAGTTCCAGCGCCTCTTTTCCATCACTGGCCTCCAGAAATTCCAGTCCCAAAACATCGGTACTGCCCCGAATAATTTTACGGATAATTGCTGAATCGTCGACAGACAGCACTTTCATAATGCACTCCTTTTCAGTTGATAGTAGGAGCCGCTGTTGGCCTCCAGCCGTTCAAAATCTGTACTGTATCCAAACATAGATTCCGAAGCTCCTAAAAATAGATAACCACCCGGGTTTAATGACTGTGCTATTTTTCTGAACAGATTGATTTTGAATTCTGTTGAAAAATAGATGGCGACATTTCGCAGCATGATAATGTCAAATTTTCCGATGCTGTCAAATGAATTCATCAGATTCATTTGCTGAAATTGCACCATCTGACGAATCGATGGATCCAGCACATAAACCCGACCATCCTGCTTAAAATAGCGATCTCGCAAGTCATCCGGCATACCCCGGGATATAGAGATGGGATCGTAGCGGCCCATTTTTGCCAGAAATAACACGGCGTTGGATAAATCCGTGGCCAAAATCGAAAGTTTCCCGTTGTCCAGCTCTTTGGCTTTGCCATTGCGAAACAATTCGTGAGCTATCATCGAAATGGAATAAGGCTCCTGACCCGAGGAACAGGCCGCTGACCAGATACGGACCTGCCTGCGTTTGCCTTCCTGAATTTCTTGCGCCAGCTTGGGAAAGATCTGCTCTTTCAAAATGGCGTATGGGGAGGTATCCCGAAACCAAAGAGTTTCATTGGTGGTCATGGCATCGATAATTTTATTTTTCAGGCTGGCATTTTGTTGCACCAACGTGTAAAATTGCCCGAAATTTTCGCAGCCATTTTCCAGCAACAGTTTACTAAGGCGCGTTTCAATCAGATAGGCTTTTTCATCGCCAATACTGATGCCGCATTCTTTTTCGATAAACTGCTGAAACAGCCCAAATTCAGTGCTGGTAATGGTTAGTGACATATTACCTTAATCCTTTCCGAATCAGTTGGGTGACTCGTCCTGCCAGATCTTTGAGATCGATTCGTTCATCTGCAAGGTTCATTTCTTCCACGGCTCTTGGCATGCCGTATACAACACAGGTTTTTTCACTTTGTACCAATGAGTAACAACTTTTTTGCTTGAGAACTTTCAGGCCCAAAGCACCATCACTACCCATACCCGTCATGATCAATGACAAAATGTTCTTGCCATAGACATCGGCCACAGAGCGAAACATCACATCAACGGCGGGCCGGCAACTGTTTTCCGGCGGCTGTTCATTGGTTGATATTTTTATGGTGTCCTGGTTCCGGGTGACAACCATATGTTTGCCACCAGGGGCGATGTAGACAGTGTTTTTTTCCACAATATCGCCATCACGAGCCTCTTTAACGGTCAAGCTGGATTTCCGGTTCAGGCTGTTTGCCAGTGATTCGGTGAAAATAGGCGGCATATGCTGCACGAGCAAAATTGGAATATTTAAATCACCAGGCAGTGCTGGTATAAATTCCCCCAGCGCATTGGGACCGCCTGTCGATACGCCAATAACCAATATATCAAACTGACTGGGCAATGCGGCCTTATTTTGAGCTGTTGCCGGTGCGGGTGGCGCGATGGGTTGACTGGCCAAAGGTTTGACGGGAGCACTATACGGTTTGCCCCTAGTCATGGCGGAGGACAGATTACGCTTGAGTTCAAAATGCTTGATCACCGAGGTTAGTTTTTTCAGAAGCTCCTCCTGACTTTCACTCAGGCTTTGCCCGTCGGGCTTGGGAATGAAATCCAGTGCCCCCATTTCCAGCGCACGAATGGTGATATCCGCACTACTCCGGTTCATGCCACTGATCATGATCACGCCGATATTGGGACGATCTCTTTTAATAACTTGCAAAGTCTCCAGACCGTCCATTTCAGGCATTTCAATATCCAGCAGGACCAAATCAACATCGAGGGTGCCTAGCTTGCTTAGGGCTAATTTCCCATTGCTGGCGGTTCCCACCACTTGAGTGTTGGGAATTCCCTCAACCACGCGCGTTAAGATGCTACGGTAGGTGACCGTATCATCCACGATTAGAATTTTAAGCGGGTTAGGCATAAGTGAACTAGAAACCTCAACATTGCGTTGTGAATCAGATTAATTGGAATCAGACCGTTGAAAATCAGATTACTTTAACAAGCGCTCTACGGAGAGAACAGCGACCAGGGCGTCATTTTGCTTGATGACGCCAGTGAGAAACTGACCGTCTATTTTGCCCAGGTTGGCTGGAGGAGGTTCAATGGAGTCTTCCGGCACTATCACGACATCGCGAATATCATCAACCAGTAAGCCCACTTTGTCGTTGGTGATTGTCAAATCCTCGCTATCGTGGTGTAGACCCAAACTTTGCAGTTCCTGCTCCGTTTTTAAAATAATGTTATGGGAGTGCTCGGAGAGGGTTGCTTTTTCCAGACCCAGACGACGGTTTAGATCCATAATGGTGACAATCTGCCCGCGCAGGTTCAGCAATCCGCGGATATAATCAGCGCCGTGCGGCACCGGCGTCATTTCCAGCTGGCGGTTAATTTCACGCACCATATGGATGTCTACGCCGAACAAGTGACCGCTTAGTAAGAATGTTGCATATGATCGGCTTGCCATTCTGCGCTCCTTTCAGATTCTACGGTAATGCCTGCGGAGTCCAGTAATCTTTCGCAATCCAGGAAGATGGTGACGTGATTGTTAATCACCGCCGATCCTTTGATGCCTGGATGATTCTGGAAATCGTTTTCCAACTGGATATTGGTATCGATGGTATCGATAATGGCCGTCGCCAGAATGCCCACATGGCCATCCCCGCAAATGGGTATAATCAGGTAGGTTTCCTTGGCTTCACTGCTGACCGAGTTTACGGGCAAGTAGTCATCCAGCACAATGATGGAGATGCTTTTGCCGTGGTGCGGCAGGAATTGTTTGTGACCAATGCGTTCCACATCGTCCATCTCGAACTTTTCCAGACGTAAAATATCGGAAAGCGGTACGGCAAAAACTTCCGTAGGCGAGCTGTTGAAGAGGAGAATGGATTGTTTTTCGCCGCCATTGCGCTTGCTGGAAAGTACCGCAGCTTCCTGGTTCCGACGATCTTCTTCCGCGCTAATCTCCTGGAACGACAAGCCGGAAGTGGACATAATACCACCCACATCCAAAATCATGGCGACATGACCATCGCCCATAATCGTGGCGCCTGAGAAACACTTGCAGTTCTTGATGTACTGCGACATCGGCTTGACGACGATTTCTTCAATATCCTTGATCTCGTCCACGATCAGGCCGTATTCCCGATTGACCGACTTTAAAACCAGAATGTTGTAATCACTGGCCACTTGCCGGCGTTCCTGCACCAGGTTGGGATGTTCTTCCAGCAGGCGTTCATCGTGAATGTTTTCTCTGCGGTTTAACGAGGGCTTGCCATCCTTGGAGGACGGGTTCCCCAGATCCGATTGGGTGTACCCTTCCAGGGGCTCGGCCAGCCCTAAGACTGCACTGAGTTTAACCAGGGGAAGCAGTTTGCCGCGCAGGCGTAAAACCGGTGCTGAACCGACTTTTTCGATGCGGGTGGCAATTTGTGCGGCTTGCACACAGACCAGTTCGACCAGGTTGATTTGAGGGACCGCAAAAATCTGTTGCGCGGCCTCAACAACCAGAGAAGGTACAATGGCCAGGGTCAGTGGCAAGCGCAGCAGAATGGTCGTGCCTTGCCCCTTTTCAGTTTCAATGGCGATACTGCCACCAATCTGCTCGATGTTGGTTCTGACCACATCCATACCCACGCCTCGACCCGACACATCGGTAATCTGTTCAGCAGTTGAGAAACCCGGCGCAAAGATGAGGTTGACCTGCTCTTGGACGGTCATCTGTCTCAAAGTGGCTTCGGTGATCAGCCCTTTTTCAATGGCTTTACTGGCGATGCGTTCGTGATCGATCCCCGCGCCATCATCAATGACGGCGATATTGATATGGCCACTCTCCTGGTAAGCCTTGAGTAAAACCGTTCCCAATCGAGGCTTCCCAGCTTGTTCCCGAACATCCGGGGTTTCCATCCCATGGTCGCAGCAATTGCGAATCAGGTGAGTCAGCGGATCGGAGAGACTTTCCAGAATGGATTTGTCAAGCTCGACCTCCTCGCCAGTCATCTGGAGTTCAATCTCCTTACCCAGGTGCTTGGAAAGATCCCGAATCACGCGGGGAAACTTCCCAAAAACGCTAGAAATGGGTTGCATCCGGGTATGCATGATATGTTCCTGCAAGTCGGACGTGATCAGATCCACGTTTTGAATAATACCAGCCAGGCCTGTATTCTCTGTTTCCTTCTGGTTTTCAAAAGCTCTGGTTAATTGGTTCCGGGCCAGGACCAGCTCTCCGGCCAAATCCATTAACCGATTGAGGAGATCGACCTTGACGCGAATACTTTCGTTCGACGTGTCATTTGAATTGTTGCTGGGTTTGGATGGCGCTTTGGCACTTTTTTCGGCTGGAGCTGGTGCGGCAGGCGCTGGTGCTTTCACGGCTTTGGGGGCCGCGTCAACCGGAGCCCCAGGGGCGGTGGTTGCCGATTTGGCTGCAGGTTCTTTGGGCGCTTCAGCAATAGGTGCTGGTTGAACGGTTAAGGTCGCCGGTTTAGCGTTGCCTAATACCTCATCCGGCGTGACCAGTTTAATTTCGCTTTCCGGAATGCCAAAGGCAATGGAGAGGAGATCGGATTCCAGAACAGATCCGTAGAGAAACTTGATATTGAGGGGAGCGTCTAATGCGGTTTCCAGATTCGTGATGCTGGCTAAATCGTGACTGACATCAAGCACAGTGCCTGTGCCCAGCATTAATTCGTAAAACTGGGTCACATTCCAGTTTTGTCTGGCCAGATCGGTATCCGCGCATAAGTCAATCGCATAAAGCTTTTGCCCACTTTTAACCGCTTTTTCGAGTGTGGCCTGATCAATAGTGAACGAACTTTTCTGGTCACTTACAGCCGTTGATGCCTTATCTACAGGGGTTGCTTTCGCAGGTTCTGCAGTCACGGTTGCTGATGCTGTCGGCTCTGCTTCCGGAACAACCGCTGAGCTTTGTTCCCCGTTAATCAGGGCTTCCAACTGGGTCACAATATGTTGGTAGGGTACTTCTTCGCTGGCGCTAATATCGTCCAGCATCAGGCGCAGGCAGTCTACACCGATCAATAGAGGATCCATCACCTGAGGGGTGGGGCCTAGTTGCCCATCCCGCATCAGCATCAACACGTTTTCCATGCTATGGCTGAGCGATTTTAAGGCTTCCAGACCAAAAAAGCCGGAAGCCCCCTTGATGCTGTGAATGGCCCGGAAGACCCGATTGATAATTTCTGACCCAGCCTGCTCTCCGTCCTTTTCCAGGGTTAACAGGTCTGGCTCAATCGAGGAGAGATGCTCTCGGCTCTCGGCCACAAACTCTAGAAGAAGTGATTCATCATTTAAGCCGCTCAAGGTTGGCACTCCTGTATTTTCATCATCTGATCTAACTTGTACAGGGTCAGGGTTTTACTCACCTGTGGGTGAGTGACTTCGATGCTTAATTGTCGTTTTTCCTGTTGACAGGTCTGATAGAGTCCCAAAATCAGCTTGAGACCAATAGCATCAATCAGTTCAGTGCTGTTAAGGTCCAGCACAACGCTAGAAGCCGTGGTTTCCTTGAGCCCGGCCAGCATTTTGCTTTGAATCGCTTCGGAAAAAGTGCTATTCAGATTTTCTTCGGCGATCAGTTTCAGTGTGGTTGCATCTGCCAGTATTTGCATGCGTCAGGTGCCTTTTTCTCAATATCAATGGGTGCATGAAATGTTGTTGAAGGAACAGAAATTAGAACAATATCCAGACCTTGCCAGCAGGACCTGCCTCAAAGCACATGGTTAAATAGCGAACGAGGATCAAGTGGTGAAGTTTCGCGAGACTCAGCTGTGGATAACCTAAGGCTCATATCAAATGGAAATGTTTGAATTAGACTCACCTTGTCTTCAGCTTAACAAAAGTGGCTACTCTCTCAATTCCCTCATTTAGATGAATTCAAACCCTGGTTTTCTTTTTTGTTACATTGAATGAGGGAGCATGGTTTCGAACCCTTTAAAAATTCATGGCTATAGGGTTTCCAGGTTTTTTTCGGGGTTACAGGCGCTATGTCTGGGAATTTGCACTTAAGGACAAAATTATCCTCAACAGATATTGATCCCCGCCACTCAAAATCTTGTATAATTTGATTCCGGCCTCAAATCAGACTTATGAGAGGCTTATATCCTTTATGCTTCTTTCGTATAGCCATCTTGCAACCAACTGTCGTTCTCTACTGAAGTTGAAATAAATGGGGCCTTAACTGTGCAAGATTCATTTTTGCAGCCAGTTGGCCTTTGCTTTTTTATTGGTAATAAAGTGAGGGACCTTATCAATGCAACTTAATACTGATCGTGAAAACAGACTCCGGTTTTTGAACATCGATCAACAGACCTCTGAAACATTGTCGGCGATTTCACCAGTCATTGAACAGCACCTGGAGCCAGTGCTGGAAAAATTTTACCAGCATATCTTTCAGTGGTCTGAGTTGAAGTATAAATTTACCAGTGATGCCCGTGTCAATTATGCCAAGCAAGCCCAGGCCGAACATTGGAAACTATTGTTTTCGGGCAAATTTGACCATGTCTATCTGGAACGCATTACCACTGTTGGACAAACACACGAGCAACGAGCCATTGAGCCTCGTTATTATTTGGGTGGCTATTGCTTTGCGCTCACCGAGATGACTGCAGCCTTATTTGAGCACTTCAACCAAAAAGGCAAAAACCCCAGGGATTTTGTGCCTGCTCTGCAGAGCGTAATGAAGGCTGCATTTCTGGATATGGATTTGGCCATTACAATTTATAACGATACCTTAAAGAAAACAGCGGCAGAGAGCCTGTCTAAATCCTTGACTGAGGTTTTAGGGCAGGTGTCTGAACTCGATGATCACATTTCGCTCGTGGCCAGCGCGGTGGAGGAATCCACGGCAAACATCAGCGAAATCCTGAAAGCCAGTGGTCAAGTAGAAGAAAGCGTTAACAAAGTTGGCCAAAACGCCAATCAGGTATCGGATAACATGCAGACCGTGGCCGCTGCTACTGAGGAAATGACCACCTCGATTAATACTGTGGCTGCTGCAATGGAAGAGATGGGGGCTTCTTTAAGGGAAGTATCCAATAACGCCGCCAAAGCGTCTTCGGTGGCCAGCAATGCGGTGCAAAAGGCGGAATCCACCAAGGCCACGGTGGGCCAGTTGGAAACTTCCGCCAATGAAATCGGCAAAATCGTGGAAGTGATCAAGGAAATTGCCTCCCAGACCAACCTGTTGGCCCTGAACGCCACCATTGAAGCCGCCAGCGCCGGTGAGGCAGGCAAGGGCTTCGCGGTGGTTGCCAACGAGGTAAAAGCCCTGGCCAAGCAATCGGCTCAAGCTTCCGAAACGATTCGCAACCAGATTGAGGGCATGCAGGGTAATACCCGATCTTCCATTCAGGCCATCAACGATATTACGGTGATCATTGAGGAAATGAACGAGATCAACCACACGATTGCGGGTGCGGTGGAAGAGCAGAATGCCACTTCGAATGAAATCTCCCAAAATATAGCGAACACCGCCATGGCCGCGCAGGAAGTCTCCAGAAACATCTCTGATTCCGCAACACTCTCGAATGACGTAGCCTTGAGTGTGGACGAGTCGAAGAATGCCATTCGCGAGATTGGCCGAAATCTTGAGGAGTTGAGTCTGGGGGCCAAGGAAATGGCGAAAACATCCGCCAAGACTGCCG
The DNA here is from genome assembly GCA_903866275.1 of Vampirovibrio chlorellavorus. GTDB lineage: Bacteria > Cyanobacteriota > Vampirovibrionia > Vampirovibrionales > Vampirovibrionaceae > Vampirovibrio > Vampirovibrio chlorellavorus_D. The sequence goes on from CAIPMU010000011.1 coordinate 173,313, forward strand.
CAACCTCTTCAGAAATTACGGCGAGCATTCAGCAGACCATCGACAGTTCTTCGCAAGAGCAACCTCAGATAGCGCGGACGGCAGTCTAAACGAATCCAGTTCTTTTTTCAAACGGAGAGCAACGAGCGGGAAGAGGAAGTGATTTCTCTTCCCGTTTGTTTTGCAGTCGTTCAAAGCCAGAATATCGCCTGAATGGTGACCGGGCAAGCTGAAAGGGACCCGGCTTACTAGCTGGAATAACCATAGTTGTCCACGTAATCGCTGCTGCCAATGGTACCCACTGCTTGCACCTGAATATCCGGGATTAATTCACTGTAAGCCATCACGGTAATGACGGGAATGTGTCGATCCAGCACCTGAAACAACGGCAAACGAATGCGCGGCGAGCAAAGAATCACGGGCACCCGGTCATAGGTTTCCTGCACCCGGCGAATGGTTTCGCCGGTCATTTCAATCAGTTCCTGCATTTGCAAGGGGTTCAGCAGGAACATGGTGCCCAGCTCCGTGCGCTGGCAACTGTCATCCAGCATTTTCTCCCACTCATTGGAGAGCGTCACGGCATAGAGGTTCTTGTTCTTGTCGCAATGCATCAGGCAGATCTGGCGGCCTAAGGCGGCTCGTAGGCGTTCTGAGAGAATGTCCGGCTCCTTACTGAAGCGGGCGTAATCGCTCAGGCGTTCAAAGACAAACATAATATCTTTAATGGACACTTTTTCCCGAATGAGATTGACGAAAATTTTGCGTAAATCGTTGGGGGTCATAATGGCTGGCACCAGCTCCTGAATCAGGGACTGATCCTGCTGGCGCACCAGCTCCATGAGTTTCAGCACGTCCATCTTGGTCATCACTTCATCCACGTGCTTAATCACCACCTCACGCAGGTGCCCGATCAAGGCGTCCGTGGCATCCACCGCGCTGCGCTGCAAAATTTCCGGGATGTCCGGGGAGGTCAGCCAGTAGGCCTCTTCCAGCCCGTAGGTGGGTTCCATATCCGTAATCACGTTATTGGGCGGGCGCAGATTTTGGGCCTGAAAATAGTTGGCCGGAATCATATACCGATCCGGGTACACGTTGGCTGCGGCCACCGGATTGCCCCGAATGGAGATCAGGTATTCGTTGGGGCCTAAATTGGCACTATCCATAATGCGGATGTTGGGCAGAATGAAACCCAGCTCATCGGTCATCTGGGAGCGCAGCCCGGCAATTTTACCCAGCAGTTGCCCGTTCTGATCCGGGTCGGCAATGATCAACAGATCATTGCCCACTTGCAGGCTGAGGGGATCCACGCCCAGTTTTTCGTACATGCGGTTGGGGTTAATCAGTTCCGCCATGTTATCCTTGGCCTGATCCAATTGCCCTAATTGTTGTTGCACATCGTTGGTGAGAAACACGCTCAAGGCAATCCCCACCAGAATGATCGCAATGGGCAAAAAGGTATAAATGGGGAGCCCAGTGCCCATCAGCCCCGAAATCCCCATGACGGCCAAAAAGAAGGCGGCAAACAGCAAGCCGTAGGGTTTATTTTGTACTTGCGCAAATAAATCTTTCGCCAAGCTGCCCTCGCTGGCGGTTGAACGGCTCATCATCAAACCCGAGGCGACTGACATCAGCAGGGCGGGAATTTGTGCGGCCAGACCGTCCCCGACGGTCAGTACGGTGTAATGGGTGAGTGCTTCATCAATGGCCATGCCGTTCATCAGCATCCCGATGGCCAGGCCGCCAATGGCGTTGATCACCGTAATAATAATCCCGGCGACCGCATCCCCTTTTACGAACTTCATGGCCCCATCCATCGAACCAAACAGGGCCGATTCCCGTTGCAGATCTTCCCGCTTTTTAATGGCCATTTCCGGGCTAATTAAACCGGCGTTGAAATCCGCGTCGATGGTCATCTGTTTGCCGGGCATGGCGTCCAGGGCAAAACGCGCGCCGACTTCCGCAATCCGCTCCGCGCCCTTGGTAATAACCATAAACTGCACAATGGTGATGATGATAAAGATCACCGCCCCCACAATCAAGTTACCGCCGGTCACAAATTGCCCAAAGGTATGAATAATGCTACCCGCCTCCCCTTTGGCCAGAATGGAGCGGGTGGCGGCAATACTCAGCGCCAGCCGGAGCATGGTGCCCACCAGAATGATGGAGGGAAAGGCCGCCATATCCAGCGGTTTTTGTACATAGAGGGACATCATCAGCAGAATGACGCCCAGGGCAATGTTCATGCTGATCACAAAGTCCAGCAGCAGGGGCGGCATGGGCATCAGCATGATCACCACCAACGCCATAATCAAGCCGCCCAACAGAATCTCTGTTAAGGGTGGAACGGCAAAACTATTGTTGGGGGGTGGCTGAGCCACGTCCAAAAGCCTCCGGTTACGGGGTGTAACTGCCCAATAGCTGGCGTAAAATGCCTAACTGGGTAGAAAACGAGGCGTCTATCAGGCCGCTGTTGGTTTCCAGAATACAGCTGCCCTCATCCACACCGGGATCATCCATCACGATGATTTCCGCATGCAGGTTGGGGATTGGATCATCCTTGAGCATTTTTTTCACCGTCCCCGAATCGTCGGGGTGCAGTTTGAGCAGGATGCTTTTGGTGTTGCGTCCGGCTTTCTGAATGGTGTCTTTTACCAAATTGAGCACGAGTGTTTCATCGCAACTGACTTCGGTTTTGATGATGCGGGCAGCCACTTCCACGGCCAGTCCGCCAATTTCATCGGCCAGCGATAGCAAGGCTTCCTCGCGCCCGTTGAGCAGTTGATTGATGTTGCCGCGCAAGTCCTCAATGGCGGTGCGGGCCTGGGTCAGCCCTTCGTCAAACCCTTGGGCCTGTGCGTTTTCCCGAATAGCGTTGGCCTCTTCATAAGCCTTGCTGATCAGGTTTTTATCTTCAATCCGCCGGTAACCCCGGCGGCGATCGTTTCGGGTGTCGGCACTGCGCCGCTCGGGTGCCTCCCCGGATTCAACCGTTTCTTCGTTCCATGACAACGGATCCGCTTCGGCCAGCCCTGCATCCAATCCATCCGCGCTAAAGCCGTCCCCGGCTGGGGGCAGGTGATGTCCGGCGAGTTTTTTCTTGATGATCATAGGATGGTTTTGGCTCCAGGGCTTACAAGGATTTGCAGGTGATTGGGCGTTGCGCCTTAACTGGCATTCAGGCGTCTGATCAGGTGTTGATACAAAATGCTTTCAATGCGAGGGGGCAGCGTTACACTGGAATCAGTCGCCCCTTCGTCAGGCGAGTAGGATTGCCCGGAGAGACGCCTGTAATGGGCCTCCAGATAGCGTTGAACCAATGGACGCTCATCTTTTACCCATGATAGCAGCTTTTCAGGCGGATTACTTTCCACCAGTGCCAGAATGCCTTTATAGGCTTCCGTTTTGGCGGCTGGGCTGTTCTTTTTAAGCGTGGCCTTCAGTTTTTTCAGGTGAGCTTCCACGCTGGCCAAATCCAGATTGTCGCTGACATGCTGAGGGTAGCTATAATAGGTGACCAGTTCTTTCTCCGATTCAGTAAAACGGGACAGAATCCGGCTGCGCTGAGGCGCTGGCAGGGTACCCAGCAATAAGGCCACGGCGGCGTATTTATCGTGAGCCGATGGGCCTTTGGGCTGAACTGGATTCCCGGAAGTGGACGCTAAAGGTTCTGCTCCGTAGGCGGGCGATAGGGGCATTGATTGCGTAATGGCGAGCGAGTCTGCGTGGACAATTGGGCCGTTGATCTCCTCGTATTCGGTAATCAGTTCGATGAGCTTGCCTTCGGCGGCCTTTTGAATAATGTCAATCTGCTGGGCCATTGTGAACTGAAACTCGGGGGTATGCTCTTGCCCGTAAGTTGCGGCCACCAGCTGTTTGGCCTGCTCATAAATGTGCAGGGCCAAATTCTGAATCATCTCCTGTTTGATGCTGCCGCCAATGCCCATGCTGGCAAATTTGGCCAGTGCATCATAGAGGCCTTCGCAGAAGAGGGTGAGCCCCTGGGCCACCATATCGGCATCGAGGGGGATGGGCTGATTGGGGTCTGGGCCTTCCAGTCCCGGCTCCTGAATAAGCTGGCCAGCGGCAATTTCAGTGAATTCAGACAGTACCCGGCTGTCATGTTCATACTCTTCCGGGATGAGACCTAGAATATCCAGGCGGGCCAGCAGCGATTGCCGGGTTTGTTCAATTAAGCTGTTTAAATCCATCTCAGGCATGGGCCTAGTCCTCGTTAATTATGGCGTCGATGTGGACCTTTTTTCGCTTTTATCGCTTCCAGTTCATGAACCAGGGCATTTGGGCGGACACTGGGCCTCCCAGTTCTTCTTGCAGCAGGTTATCAGCGGTTTGTTTCATGATGAGTTGCAAATCTTTTTCGCTGTTGAACCCGGAAGCCAATTGGGGGTTGGGACGATGCAAAAGGCCCACCAACAGTTTGGCTAAATTAAACAGTTTCCAGGCCAGCCGCTCGGTGTGCTCTCGGCGCACAGGCCAGTCCAGACCAGTATCGCGTAATTTTTTCGTAATTTGATTGATGCCGCGCAAGAAGAGTTCAATAATCTGGTGGGCGTGTTGGGCCTCAATCACAAAGGGCTCGGAGCTTTGGGGAAGTGCAATGTCCCGGTGGTCACAGAGCTCCTGCGCCGCAATTCGTGTGAAGGTGAAAATGATGGTGCGCGTTTCAGTCACTTCCGTTTCCGCCACCCCCATGCCGCTCAATCGATCGCAGATGCGAGAGGCCCATTCGTTGGCCAAATCTTCGGCTTGAAAAAAAGGTTCGCTCATCATCTCTTCCACTGGGGGGTTGGTTTAGGTTTAGCTTGTACAGAGTAAGGAAGCCGTCAGTGCCTTCCCACAGACTTCGTTTAGGAGGATTCTATCCAGCTCTGGATCTGAAGATCCAAGTTATCATCTTCCAAATCTTCATCGCTGACCACGTCCCGCAATTCGGCCAGGGTTTGCTGTAAGCCGTTGCTACCCATGCCCAGATTGGTGGCCATGGGGGTCGGTTGAGGCGTTGCTGCGGAGACCAGGGCCTGGGTTTGTTCCAGTTGACGCTGCTGGGCTTCCAGTAACATTTGGGTCTGTTGCTGGGTGGCCCTCAGTTGTGCCTGCTGCTGACTGGAAAGTTCGCGCAGATGCTGTAACTCCTGCTGGGTTTGCAGAAAGCTTTCATCCACCAGGCTTTTACCGCCACCCCGTTGCAGACTCAGCAGGATAATCATCACCACGCAAAAGGCGATGGCACCACCGGCCCAATACAACCAGGTGAAATCCGTTGGGCTGTCGGCAGGGCTGGCCGAGTGCGAGCTGTTGATTGGCGTACTTTGTTGCATCACGCTGTGGGCGATACTGACGTTATCGGGTTGTACCTGTGGACTGGCTGCACGGGCAATCAGGGTTTTTAAATCGCCAATGCTGAGATCAGCGGGCATATGCTGGGAATCGATGGTCACCGCGATGGAGATGTCTTCAATCATGCCCACGGGACGGGTTTCCACCCACTGGGTCTTGGAGTTGTTATAGCTGACTTCCACGCCGTTGCGCAGGTAATCCTTGCCACTGCCACCGCTCATGCTGGCCGTGGTATTGGCCATGCTGTTGGGCAACAAGCTGCTGGCGGGGCCTCCAGAACCCGCGCCACCGCGAGCGTTCAGGTTTTCGTTGAAGGCCTGTTTGCTGCTGACCACGCCGCCTCGGGGGTTATACTCCTGACTCATGGTTTCCTTGGACGCTTGCCGAACCTGCGTGCTGACCGTGACCACATAATTACCGGCACCCACCAATCGATCCAGTTGGGCGGCCACTTTTTGCTTCATGTAATTATCCTGATCTTCCAGCTTGTCCTCGATATCGCTGCCGGCATCCAGCACGCTGTTGTAGGTGTTGCCATTGGTATCCGAAATCGCCACATGGTTGGATTCCAGCCCTTGCAGACTGCCCACGATCAGGTTGGTGATGGCGCGCACTTTGTCCCGACTAAGTCGCGTGCCGACCGGTAGGGAGACCTGCACACTAGCGGACAGTGGTTTCTCTTCGCTCTTGAACAAAGTTTGCTCTGGGATGGCAATGTTCACCGAGGCATCTTCAATGGGATCAATCTTTTTAATCAGGCGGGTCAATTCGCCTTGCTGAGAACGAATCAGTTTGATGCGTTTCTCCTCGCGGGAGGCGGTTAAGTCGCCCTTATCAAAGGATTCCAGTCCGACGTTTTTATCCATCAACCCGGATTGCACCAGTGTAATCAACGCTTTATCGCGGTCTTTTTGCCTGGCGGTTGATTCAAACTTCAGGGTGATTTTATCGCCCACGCTGTCTTGCAATAGATGCAGCCCTTGTCGGGCCAGAAGCGCCTGAATTTCAATGGCTTTGCCCTGGTTGGTGACCAGCGCCAGGCTCATCTGATCTTTGTCCAGTGCTTTATCTTCTTCGCTGGTTTTCCCCCCGCCCTGCATTACAAAAAACAGCACCACGCCAATAAGCACCAGCAACGCACCGGCGGCGCCAGCCAGCATTCGTCTGTCTTGCATCAAGGCTTGGAGTTGTGGGGGCATTGAGGGTATCCGTCCTTGTCCAATCGGCGGGCCAGATCCAATAAGAAGCCGGACCTTTCCTATCTTAGAGTGAAAAGGGCTGGGCCTTTATCGGTCGGATGAGGGATCTTGCCGCCAGACTACTCCTCAAGACAGAGGAGATCGGCTGGTTTGACTGTAATCCGGTTTCTCAATTACGCAATCCGGGGGACTGACCCTTGGGTTTGCATTGGCCGTAGCTGGCGTCGGCAGTAGCCTTTGATGCTTAAATCTGAATTTGCAGAATTTTATCGTAAGCTTGCACGACTTTGGTGGCCACCTGTGTGGTGATGCTGACCATCAGTTCCGCCTTGGCGTTGGCGATCATGAGATCATGCACATCCACGTTGCCAGTGGTCATGGCATCGTGCATCAGGGCATCCGGGGCGCTCACGGTGTCGTTCAGGCTTTGCACCGTATGAGACAGCACGTTCTGAAAGTTGGGCTTTTCCGTGCCGTCCATGCCTTGCACATCCAGGCTGGGTTGGAGCTGGCGCACCTGGCCGGTCATTTGGGTCTGGAACGGATTTTTGACCCCTTGCAGGGAGAGTTTGGGAATGGCTGGGAATTGCATTGCGGTGTTACTCCATGACAATCGGAAAATAGTGAAAATAGGTGTGTCGGGCCTTGGGCCAGACCGTCGGTAATCGGGTTAGGCTGGGTTGTTCTGCTTGCTTTGCAGATAATTCGTGAGGATGGTGCGCACGTAGTGCTGGGTTTCCTGATACGGTGGAATTCCCTTGTACTTGGCCACCGCACCGGGCCCGGCATTATAAGCGGCCAATGCCAGCGGGATATTGCCGTTGAATTGGGTAAGCAAGCCTTTCATATAGCGAATGCCGCCATCCAGATTCTGGGCCGGATCTTGTGGGTTAGTGACGCCCAATTGCTGAGCGGTGCCGGGCATCAGTTGCATTAATCCCATTGCGCCGGATTTGGAGACAGCAGCGGGATTGAACCCGGATTCCTGCTGAATGATGGCGTTGATCAGGCTTTTATCCACGCCGTACCGGCTGCTGAGGTTTTCCACCAGCGGTTGGGCTATTTCAAATTGGGGCGAAACACCGTCGCTCGCAGAGGCGGCATTGCCGGATGCAGTCGGTGCAGCATTCAGGTAAAACTGAAACGGCTTGGGCCCGCTGGTTTCAGCGTTGCCTAAAGGATTCACAGGCAGAGTGCCGGTGTTTGCATTTAATGGGCCCGCATTCAGCGCAGCAGCTTTGCGGGCCTCCATGCTTTGCATCAGGGTTTCAATCTGTTGCACCCGGCTCTCAATGGCCTCCAGGCCACCGCCGCTCATATTGTTTGAAATACTGCCGATCATCTTAAAAATCCTTTTTTAAAACTTTTTTAAACTCATCGAGAAATAAATCAGACGGGTGAGTCTGTTGCCGGACTTAGCGCGTCAATTAACCGCGACCAATTTCAAGCGCCTTGTTGGCCATGTTTTTCACAATGCCCACCACCGCCAGGTTGGCTTCATACAACCGGGACGTGGACATGGCGTCGGCCATATCACTCATGGGGTTCACGTTGGAGAGCGTGATATAACCATCTTTATCCGCTTGCGGATGGCCGGGTTCGTAGATGCGCTTGCCGGGCGTGGGATCCTGCAACACGCCGGACATCATGGCCCCGCTGGCGCTGTAGGACAATCCTGCCTGAATCACCCCTTGCCGCATACTGGTGATAATGTCCTGGAAATTGGTCTGGGTATTTTCCACCAGAATGGGCACTTTCCGGACGTAATAGGGCGTGTTGGTGTTGGCAATGTTGTTGGCATATACCTTCAGGCGCTCGGCCTGGGCGGTCAGCCCGGCAGAGGAGATTTCAAAAGAGTTGGAAAGGGTCATAATTTGTTCCTTCTTGTATGCATTTGCCGATACTGTTTGATCAGGCTGCTATTTATCTGCGGACTTTTATCTGCCAACTTGGCTGGCGGCTTTAATATTGGTCACAATGCTGGAGGCCCGGCGGCTGACCATGCTGTAAAACAGCATGTTTTTTTGCAGATCAATTAACTCTTTTTGCAGATCGACCGACACGCCGCTATCAGTGCTCATGTTGCTGAGCTGGCTGCCCATCTTGTGGGAGAGACGGGTTTCAAAGGGGCTGCTCCCCTGCAACAGATCGGCAAAGCTGACGGACTTGGCGGTATAGCCGGGGGTTTGCGCATTGGCGATGTTGGCGCTGGTCAGATTCTGGCGCTGCGCAATGGCGGACATATAGTTCAGGGTTAAATCCAGCGATTCGTGTGGTGAAATTTCCATCGGGGTCAATGCTCCATTCATTCAGGGTTCAGGCGGACGCAGATTGCTGTTGCGTCTGGATTACTGTTTCAGGTTGATGGCCTTGCTATAAAGGTCATCCGTAAATTTCAGGATACGCATGTTGGAGATGAGTCCGGCGTTCAGGCGGAGGACTTGCTCCACCTGGGCGTAGACATTCACGTTGGCACGTTCCAGAAAGCTCTGTTTAATCTGGCTGTTGGTATCCAGCATGGGCGTGCCAGATTCCTTGGAGGCCAGCAATTTGTTGTCGCCAATGCTGGTCAGTTTTTCAGGGTTGGCAAAGCGCACCAGATCAATTTTGCCAATGGGTTTGAAATCGGCAGCATCGGGCGTTTGAGCCAGCACGGTGCCGTCTTTTTTGATCTGAATCTGTTGATAGTTGGCGGGAATGGAGATGCCTTCACCCACCACATCCCCCCGGTTGGTGATGAGCATGCCCTTGCTGTTCAGGGTCATGCTACCATCGCGGGTGTAAGCGGTGGTGCCATCCGGCTGGGTCACGGGGATATAGCCAAAGCCATCCACCGCAATATCCATCGGGTTTTTGGTATTCATCAGGTCACCCTTGCTCATATCGATACGGACCGCACCGTTTAAGGTGCCTGCGGGGGTGATGAACTGCTCGAAGCGTCTGGCTTTGTAGCCACTGGTATTGTAGTTGGCCACGTTCATGGAGATATTTTCCAGGGACTCGAACTGTTTGTTGGCGTTGGCGGTGGCAATACGCATAATGTAATCGAGCATGGTGCAACTCCTGCAGTGGGGGTGGGTCTAAATCAATGGATCGGAAATTCCAAAAGAATAAATTTTCAATTTAATTCAGGCGAGGCTTACTGAGCTCGGCCCAGTTCCTGAATCATTCGGGAGAGCGAATCGTTTTGCAAAATGAACATCTGGCGGTTGGCCTCAAATTCCCGTCGCACGGGCATGAGGGCCATGTACTCCTGTTGCAGCATCACGTTGGAATCTTCCACGTAACCCTGCTTGACATCGACTTTGTTGGCCACGCTGCCGGTTTCGTTGGCCACGCCAAAACGCCCCATCGAGACCACTTTGCCAGTGCGCTCGTTGTAAACGTTAATATCGCCGTTGGGGCTGATTTTAACGGATTTCTCCAGATCCTGCGGAATGATGGAAAAATGAATGGGTGTGCCATCCGCGCCCAGAATTTGCAAGTTATCCAGTGAGCGCAAGTCGCCGTTTTTATCCAGCTGAAACCGGCCATCCCGGCTCAGTTCGATGGTGCCTTTGGCGTTCAGGCGCTGAAAGTAGCCCTTGCTGGCCAGCGCCACATCCAATGGATTCCCGGAGCGGCGCAAGCGGCCAATCTCTGTGTTGGTGGCCTGATCCACCGCGTTCGGGCCTAAAAATTCCACAAACGAGGTGACTACCGGCTCCTTGCGCTGATAACCTGGGACGGCGTAATTGGCGATGTTGTTGGTATGCACGTTCAACACACTCATTTGCGTTTGCATGGCCTTGATCGAAATCGTTAGGCCATCGTTGGCGTAAGCGTATCCTTTCAGTTCCATCGGCAACCTTCCTGTATCGGCTTGGACTTGCGGGCTTTTCCGCTTGCCCTGTGAGTAACTTTGAGGTGAGAGAGGGGATGGTTTTAAGACTTTACGGCTCACTCCTGGAGAGTGTGCGCCGTTTTTTGGGTTTTGCAATCGGTCTTCAATCCGGGGCCAGACTGATCGGGTTTCGGGGATCAGAGACCGACTCTCCGGGTATCGACAGGCCCCGGAGACAATTCAATGATTCCGAAGAGATCTCCATCAAACAACGGAGCCGCTGAAAAGCCTTGGCATGACAAAATCCCGCCCTGGACAAACAGGACGGGATTTGAAGTCGATTAGTATTGATCTGGATTGGGGATTGATTCAGCCTAGAAGCTGTCCCAGAGGTGGTAGCCGTATTTTGCACCAGCCACAGCACCTTCGGGAGCGCCGCTCACAAAGCCGGCGGGCACTGCCACCACGCTACCCACCAGGCCCACGGGAAGCATCAGCACGTTCTCATGTGCTTTGGCATAAGTTTTTTCTGCGAAGGATTGCTCGGTGGAAGCGATACCTTTAGCGCCGCTGGCCGCAGCACCCAGCAAAATGCCCGTGCCACCGCTCACTAAACGCAGCGGAAAGCTGGTGAATTGCCAGACAGGATTATTGCTGGAGGTCCAGGGGCCGGTGGGAGCTTTGGTTTCATCAGCGAAAGCGCTAACCGCAACTTGAGAAAGCATTACGGTCGCCAAAGCGAGCGCTGCAAATTTATTTTTCAAAACACGTTCTCCTTCACTCTCTTTTAACCATAGATGTTGCATTGAGGTTGATTCACAACGCCGACTGGCGTGGCGTTTCATCGGGTTTCATTTTAAGGGATCTCAGCGGCAAGGGGAAGTCTTGAAAATCGTTAAAGTTCAATGAAATCCGCAATTTAGCCGGTAGCGAACTTAGTGTATGAAAGTGTACATTAAAAAAGCCCTGATTTTTTTGTTCAGGGCTTTTGAAGTTGAATACCGGATTGAAGTCCGCGCTTCAGGAAATAGTAATGGCATCCAGCATAAAAGACTGTGGATGCTTAATCACGGTTTGAATTTGCTCGAACGTGGCGGTAAAAGAAACCGTTTTGTCCTTGCGACTGATGGAAGTAACACCGGCATCACTCAGGAGCTTGTGCAATTCTTCGGCGCCAGCGGTGCTACGGGCATCCAGCGAGGCCCGCAGCAGGGTCTTGCGGATAAACTCCATATCCTTGCGATTTTTATAGAACAGGTGCCAGGCCTTATGGGTCATGCGGGCCGTGCAGTTCAGCAATTCATCAACCGTAAAGGGAACTTCGACTGGGGCGGCTGGTTTTTCCGCAGTGGCGGTAGCTGCCGGGGTGTTTTCGGATGCGGGTGTTTCGCTCATGAGGGTAAACCACTCCTGATTTTATATGAATTGGGGCTGGTGTCATCTTAACAATCGCACAGGCGTGTGACAAGCATAGGCCTGCTGATGGTTCACAGTCACTCAGGCCATGATGCAGGTTATTCCGGCCCACTCACCTGCAGAGTGCTTCGACTGCCTGCGGGGCCCTGCTCCTGCGAAGTTTGTTTGTATCCCAGCGGCAAAGGGCGTTCCGTTTGGCTTTGGCCTGCAGTGGCTTTAGCCGACTGATCAGCACTGGTGTTAGCTTTTGCTGACGTTAATGTCGACGTATTCCCGGATAACCTGACCTGGGCAGGCTGACGCTGGCCAAAAATGACATCCAGCAGGAGCATAGCCTCCCCCCGACTGACGGACTGAGCCGGACTGAATTCCTCGGCGCTGGTAATTTGGGCGGGCGTGAGGTTGAAAATGGTTTCCAGCCAGTTATTTTGATAGGCCAGTGCCACATAGCGTTGAGCCCATGGGCTGATTTTGGCGTAGTCAGCCACCTGGGACAGCGCGCCTTCGGTGTCGCCGGGCACATCGCCAGAATCGCCACCCTCGCTGGATGAGGTTTGTCCCGGCTGGCTGCTGGCAATTTGAGCCGGGCTTAACTTGCGCGCCTTGGCATCCTGATGGTTTAAAAACACGCCCAACGCGCACAGGGTTTCCCGGGTCAACGGACTGGGCTCCCGCACGCCGCTGCTGCCCCAAAGCATTTCTGCAGGCAGTAAAGTGTCGGGGTCGCCTGCGGTGTCGGGTTGAGTGGGCTTGGCTTGCGGTGAGGCTTCGTCGGACTGTTTGTTTGCCGGGGCGGGGGCTGTCACGGGATCCAGCGATTGGCCGGATAAGACTTTCTGGTAGTCGTTAGCCCACTGGCGAAATTCGCCATAGGTGATGGAGCGTTCCGGATCAAAGACAGTTGCAGTCGTGGCGGGGCGCAACACGTTCAGACTGATGGCGTGACGAATTGCCTCTGGCAGGTTGGATGAGAAATTCTGAATGGCCTCAGTATCCGCATACTGAGAGGCATAAGCAACTGGTGGCGCGACAACCGGCTCACTTAAAGCCGGGGCGCTGGGAATGAGCGGAGGCTCTCGCAGGGGCTCACTCTTGAGCGTGGGAAAATCACAGGCTGACAGGCAGGTCATCAGGCTCAATAAACCCAGTACGATGAGAGATTTGAGGGCAAGTTTAAAAGGGCGTTCAAGCCCGAATTCACGCGGCGCATTTACCAGCGCCTCTGCTCGTCCCGCAAAGGACAGGCTTGCTATTGAGGCATGTCGGGTTTTGCCTGAATGGGCTTGGGGGAATGAATGACCACGCATACGAGGACCCTGACTTTAATCTCACTCATCGTTTTCTATTAATATGTTACAGTATTTTATAGATTGGTGATGCCTTGAGAAAAGCAGCCAGCGGCTTGAATCCGCGTCTCTTCGGCAGAGACGCCGGATATACCGCCCCCAGTAGCAGTAAATGAGGTTCCGAGAGAGATGAGCACCCCCACATCGGCTGAAATTCCCTCCAATATTTACAAGCCCAACAGTCCGCTGGAAGCCAAAGTGATTGAACACCGTCGTCTGACTGCCGAGGACTCACCCAACGACGTGCGGCATATTGTCTTTGATATTGCGGCCAGTGATCTGCGCTACGTGGAAGGGCAAAGCATCGGGATTTTACCCCCGGGGCTGGATGCCAACGGCAAGCCTCACAAGCTGCGCCTGTATTCCATTGCCTCCCCCGGCGTGGGAGATGATGGCCAAGGCAAGGGTGTTACCCTGTGCGTGAAGCGCGCCATCACCATAGACGCAGAAACCGGCGCAGAATACCACGGCGTATGCTCTACGTTCTTGTGCGATTTAAGCGTGGGGCAGACCGCCCAACTCACCGGCCCCGTGGGCAAGGCGTTTATCATGCCCGATGTCCCCAACGCCAACCTGATCATGGTGGCCACCGGCACGGGGATTGCGCCGTTTCGGGCGTTTCTCAGCAAGCGATACCATCAGCTGCAGTCGCAAAGTGGCCAGACCTGGCTGTTCTTTGGCGCACAAACCCGCAAGGATTATCTTTACGAAACTGAGCTGGCCGACTATGCGAAAAACCCCGGCTGCAACATCATTACTGCCTTTAGCCGGGAAGAAAAAAACGCCCATGGTGGCCGCATGTACGTGCAACATCGCCTGATGGAGCATGGAGAAACCCTGTTTGAACTGCTCAAGAAACCGGAAACATTCTTCTACATTTGCGGCCTGCGGGGCATGGAAGCCGGTATTCTGGAAGGCTTGCAAGATATTGCCCAACAACAGGGCATTGATTGGAACGAATTTTTTGATAAATTGAAAGCTGAGAAGCGGTGGCACGTCGAAGTCTACTAAACAGGCTTTAAACCGGAGTGCCGCCGTTCAGCGCCGCAACCATGCGGATCACTTTAGATGATGGGGGCTCCGGCTATGTCTGATCGGGTTGAATACGATGTGTTGCTCATTGGAGGCAGTCCCTCCAATTTAATTCTGGCGCATCATCTGGTGGATTTGGCCATTGAAAGTGGCACAGCTTTTACCTTTGGCCTGCTGGAAAAAGGCAAAACCTTTGGCGCACATATTGTCAGTGGCGCGGTGTCTAACCCGCGGGTGCTGAAAAAAGTATTCCCCAAGCTCGAACAGACGGACTTCCCGCTGGAAGGCATTTGCCGCGAGAGCACCTTCTCGGTGCTGGGCAGCGAGAACGTCTGGCATGTGCCCCGTCCCCTGATGCCGGATGGCGTCAAGAAGGAAGGCTACTATATTCTCACCCTGAGCCATGTGGTGCAGTGGCTGCAAGAGCAGCTGGAAGCGAAAGTGAACGCGGCGGAAAACATCCACGCCGATTTTTTCCCGGCTTTTGCGGCGCACCAGATTGTGTATGAAGACGATCGGGTGGTGGGCGTGCAAGTGGTGGAGCAAGCCGCGGGCAGCCCGGATGAAGAAAATATCTACGGGCGCGTGGTTTGCTTTGGCGATAAAGGCTTTCTCTCTCGCGATTTAATCGCCAAGTACAACTTGCGCGATAACCCGCAAAAGTGGTCGGTGGGGGTCAAGGAAGTCTGGGAGTTGCCGAAGGAAAGGGATTTTAGTGGTCAGGTCTGGCACACCATGGGCTATCCGCTGGTGGATGGAACCTTTGGCGGTGGCTTTGTTTACGGGATGAAAGATCACAAGCTGACCATCGGCCTGATTGCCTCGCTGGACAGCGCCAACCCCAACATCAACCCGCAGGAACGTCTGCAGGATTTAAAGAAGCACCCGTGGCTACAAGACATGATCAAAGGCGGCAAGCTTTTAAAATACGGAGCTGCCCTGTTGCCGGAAGGGGGCTATTACAGCCTGCCCAAACAGTTTCAGGTCGATGGCGCTTTAATGCTAGGCGATGCGCTTGGCGTGCTGGATGTCAGTTGCCTTTCCGGGGTGGATAAGGCCATGGAAACAGGCTATATCGCCGCTGAAGTGCTGCATGAGATTTTGAAAGCGGGCGGTGATTTCACGGCATCCGCGATGGCAGGATTCCAGCGTCAGGTGATGGACGGCTTTGTGGGACAGGAGCTGAAAAAAGGCCGCTACTTCCGGGAAGCCTGGGCGGAAAATCCCCGCTTGTTGGGCCAATACCTCCCCGAAGTGCTGGCGGGCATTGATGGCAGTAGCCCTTATGTGGGCTTGATTAGCGTAGGGCTAAAGAATAACCCCTTCACCGCGATGGGCGATGCCTTGCGCCTGAAGGGCATGATTGAAGGCACCCAAGACATTGGCGCGCTGCACTACAAGCCGGATTATCAGCACATTGTCCCCAACTTCAAAATCACGCCATTGCGCACCGCCGCCTATGATGCTGAAACAATCGTTTCCCGGCCGGATGCAGTCTTTTATGCCGATCCCAAGTATCACGAGGGCAGCATGCACATCGATGAGTTCAACGCCGATGTTTGCGTGCAGTGCATAGCCACCTATGAAAGCTTAGATCGGGCCACGCCCTGTGTCTCCGATTGTACCGCCGAAGTGCATCGGGTGGATGAGGTGCAAGGCTTGCACAAACACGGCATGTCGCTGGAGAACTGCGTTCAGTGCCGCACCTGTGAAATCGTCTGCCCGGAAGTGAACCTGAAAGTTCGCCCCGCCGAAAATGGCTCTGGGCCAGATTTTACAGGATTATAAACCCTAGCGGATATTCTAGCCTGATGCCGCAACTTTCGCGCGCTTAGAGTCCACCGTGCCAATAGGACCAGATATATGGCCAAAAAATCAGCGCACCAATAATGGCCGTGCCGATGGCCGTGGTCAGGCAGGCCCCGGCAGCAATGTCTTTCACCCGTCGGGCGTAGTCGTTGTATTGCCCGTCCACCAGCATGTCCACTAAATATTCCAGAGCGGTATTTATCAACTCCACGGCCACCATGATCACAATACACATGATCAGCAGCGCCCACTCCCACCGGCTGATCCGAAAGTAGCATCCGGCAGACAGGACCATCAGCGTGAGAGCGGCATGGGTCCGAAGGTTGCGCTCACTATGGAAGGCAAACCTAAGCCCATTACAGGCAAAGCCCAGGCTGTGCCAAAAGCTTTTCGATTTAAACGGATGCTCCGGAGTCGGTTGATTCATGGCTGGATGCTTCAGGTTGGTGCTCATGGACATCAGTTTCAGTGGACGACTGGACGGGTGTTACTTTCAGGGCATGTCGGCTGAAGCAACTTCGGGAAAGGTGGCGGCCAGCACCCGTTTTTGAATGTGGACCACTTTTTCAAATTTCTCCATCGTATCGTGGTGCATGCCAAACAGATGCAGCATGCCATGAACGAAGCGCTCCAGTAAATAGTGCTCCAGCGGCTGATGGGGTGATACTTCGATGGCTGCTCTGGCGTAATCAATGGAGACAAAGACAGAGCCCAGTTGCAACACGGGCATGCTCAGCCACAGTTCCGGATCCGGGGCATCGGCCAGCATGGTAAAGGTCAAGACATCGGTGGGGCTATCTTTTTTGCGGTATTCCAGATTCAGGCTCTGCATGGTCTCATTGGTCGTCCAGGCCAGCTCCACTTCCAACACTTTGCCCTTCAGCTGCAGGGGAATGGCCACATACACCTGTTCTTCGTCAATGATTCGCAGGAAGGCAGGCCAAGCGGTTTCGATTAGCCCGCTCAAGGTGCCGATGAGGGCATCCGGCAGGAGCTCATCTGCAAAAATTTCCAGACACAGGAAGGGCATGGAAAGCGTGGTGATGTAATTGCGGGTAAAAGAGCGCTCTACCATAATCAGGGCTTGGTTACTCCGGTTTTTTCTGTGCCTGTTTTGGCGCATCCTGCATGCCGCTTGGGTCTTCCACGACCGTGCCGGGCATCTTGCGGCCCAGTTCGCGCATCATGTTCTGCTGGTACTCGATCCGGCTGTGTTGAATGCCCCGCAACACGCGCACAAAGGTCTGCTTGATCCGGTGAATATCCTGAAACGTAATGGGGCAATTGTCAAACTGTCCGTCTTCAATCCGCTGGTGAATGATCTTGTCGATGCGTTCTTCCACCTGTGCCACCGACGGGGTTTTCAAGGCCCGCACCGCCGATTCGCAGGCATCGGCCAGCATGACGATGGCCGTTTCCCGGCTGCCCGGCTTGGGGCCGGGATAGCGGAACTGGGACTTGTTCACATTCTCCACGCCTTCTTCAATACAGGCTTTGTTATAGAAGTAGCCAGCGGTCAGGGTGCCGTGATGCTCGGTCATAAACTTCATCAGCACTTCCGGCAGTTTGTGTTGCTTGGCCATCTCGATGCTGTCGCGGGGGTGAGCCGTAATCACCATCTTGCTGAGGCGCGGGGTGAGTTTATCGTGCGGGTTTTCCACCCCAAAGTAGGCCTGATTTTCAATGAAGAACAGGGGCCGTTTCATCTTGCCGATATCGTGATACAGGCAGCCCACGCGGGTGAGCAAGGCGTTGGCCCCCACCGATTCCGCAGCGGCTTCGGCCAACGTGGCCACCATCAGGCTGTGGTGAAAGGTGCCGGGGGCTTCAAACTGCATGCGTTTGAGCAAGGGGTGATCGTGGTTGCCAATTTCCATCAGCGTGTAGGGCGTGACCAGCTGAAAAATGGCTTCCAGCAGGGGCAGGCTACCAATGGTCAAAATCCCGGAGAAAATCCCACTGAAGAGCCCGCAGGCCAGCAGACGCAGACCGGGCAACGTCCAGCCCAAGGCATCCATAGAGCTGGACCAGGGAGCCAGCCCGAAAATGGCAGGCTTCATCAGGCTGAGGGCCATGATGATCAACGTGTTGGTAATGCCCACAAACAGACCGGCATACATCAGCTGGCTGCGATCGCTGTAACTGATGCGCTTGTTGAGAATGTAGATACCCATGTAGCTACCAAATAACAGCACGGTGAGGCTTTGAAAGTTACCCCGCATGGTTAAAGCCAGCAGAAACACCAACAGGGTGGTAGTTAGCACGCTGAAGTGAGGGTGCATAAAGATAGCCAGCGTGAGAGAGATGGCGGCCAGGGGAAAGGCGTAAATGGGAATATCACCAAAGGCCCCTGAATCCTGTAACTGAAAAAAGATGACGGAGATGAGCACCAACGAGGTGATCAACGCGGCGTAGGCAGGCTTGAAAAAATCACGGTTCTTGAAGTTGTAGAGGTAGCTCCACAAGGTAAACACAAACAGCATGCACAGCAGAAAAATACCGATACAAGTAATCCAATTATTGCTATTGTGCGCCTTGCCCAGTTTTTCCAGTGCATTCAGGGCCACTGGACTGACTTTATCGCCCCGCCCGACGATACGCTCCCCGACCTTGTATACCCGTGTTTCTGGCTGCAAAGCGATCTGATCTGCCACGACGAGCTGTTTCTTTTTCATGGCCGCTTCATCCAGAATCAGGTTGGGTTCCAGATTGGCATCCACCAGAAATTCAATCAAATCCCGGTACATGGGACGATAACCGGTATCGGGGATGCTCTGGCGAATGGTGGCGCTGCGCTTGAGTTGCTCATCCGCTTCAGTGAAACCGTTTTTCAGAATGTGTTGCATCGCTTTTTGAGTGGACAAATGGATCTGATCCCAGTCGGCCGTGGGGATGGTCCGTCTCAAGTAGCGCCCATAAATCCCTTGGGCATTGGGCTTGTCTATCGTGAGCTTCTGGTAGGCTTCATATCGCTCTAGAGGCTTGCGCTCCGGGTCTGTGACCAGATTCCCCAGTTCGCTCAGAAACTTGTCCAGTCCGCTTAAAATGTCCTGATTGTGCGGTTCTGCATCCTGATAGACCGGCGGAATGCTCTGGCGGGTGCGGTCAATCTTGCGCTGGGTGGCTTCCTTGTCGGTAATTTCCAGTCGGGCATCGGCAAAGACATCGACGAGACTAACGCCGTTGCGGTCAATCCCGCGATTAATGTCGATATAGCTGAGGCTGATGATGCCTGTGAGCAAAAAGACCAGTATAACGCCAATCGAGAGGGTGAGGCCATGACTGGAAAATGCCTGGGCCAGGAATCGCCGGAGCATGCGAAGCCCCCAGGGCTTACCATGTTGCACGGCGTCTGGTAAATGGTGATCTTCAGAATCTTGTAAAAGTTTCACCGTCAAAATCCAGCTTGTTTAGTCAGGGTAAAGGCAGCTAGCGTCTTTACGGGATTGAATCTGCAACCGATTGGCTTTACCGGGTTTGGCTCACGGCCTGCCCATCAAAAGTTTCACTATTGTAGCCTGATTTTCCACTGTCGTGCGTAAAAATCCACCAGACAGCTTATAGTTTACTGCTTAGCTTGCGATTATGATGAGTGTAACTGACGAGTTTTCTGGTCCGGCAAACGGGGGCACTACCAACCCACGCCGGTTTTACGCATGAAGAAGGGGTTTTCGCATGCAAAAAAATCCTCAGAAATCCGGAATAGAGGCGCCCAAAACACCTCAGACAGAAACCACGCATCCACACCCGGTGACGCAAGGCGCCAGCTTTGATCACACTGGCACGCTCTCGGAATTGAAAAAGTTACAGGACACCACCAAGTTCGACAAGGCGCGTTTCAGTTTCCGCTTATACAAGCGTTAGGGTATTGTATCGGACCACTGGGTCTTTATGCTAGGATGCCTCTCGTTTCAGGTGCATTCAGTTGAGAGGAATACTGGCAGCATGCAAAAAACGCTCACCGGACACGATGCGGAGTCCGCTTCCGTTTTTACGCCGGCAATGGCAGTTGAGAGCTCAGAAGATTGTAGCACTGAGCCGAGTCTGAACACGCTAGCTCGTCAGGCAGCGGAATGTACCCGGTGTGCGCTGTCTCAAACCCGAAACCACGTGGTGTTTGCCGAGGGAAACCCTCAAGCGCCCCTCATGCTGATTGGGGAGGCTCCTGGACAGCAGGAAGATGAGACGGGGCGTCCCTTTGTGGGTCGGGCGGGACAGTTACTCACCCAGCTGTTGGCATCGGTCGGTATTACCCGCCCCAATGATATTTATATCTGCAACACCGTGAAATGCCGCCCGCCCCAGAACCGGAAGCCAGAGCCTACCGAACTGGCGGCCTGTTTCCCCTATTTAGAGGGCCAGATTCTGGCCGTGAGACCGAGACTCATTCTGCTGGCGGGTGCTACCGCAGTGCAGAATATGCTCAAAACCAAGGTCGGCATCAGCAAGTTGCGGGGACAGTGGTTTGATACCCCATTTGCCGGGGCCAAGGCCAAGGCCATGCCCATTTTTCATCTCTCCTACCTGCTTCGCAATCACTCACAGGCCGAAGACAGTCCCCGTTGGCTGATGGCGCAGGACTTGCAAGAAATCCGCCGCCAGCTGGATGCGCTGCGGTAAAGTAACCCAATGGACAAACGCGTGAAAAACTGTTCCACTGCTTTTAGTGGTGATGATACCGATACCATTCCTGATAAAAGGCAAAGGAACCCGTGAGTTCATCACAAAAATCGAGCCAGAGGCCCCAGTAGTAATCACTGAGCAGGTGCACTTTTTTCCAGAAGCCTGTCCATCGTTCAGAAGTATCTGGTTCATGCGACCACTGGTGCTCGGAAAAGAGCATATCCAGGGTGGCTGCAATGTGGGCTGATGAGTCGGACATGAGATCCTCCTGCTGCCAATTCGGGATGAATTGCCGCTTCGGCATATAGCATTTAAATAAAAACAATATCTGGGCAAAAATTGCCTTTGCAGTCCCGTTAAAGGGAGATTATTTTTTGGATTTTCAACATTCAGCGTGACTACTGAACCGGCAAACAGCCCAATATTCCTGATAAATTCAACCATCAAAACGAAAAGTGACTGAAAAACCGTTCATTTCGGATTTTAAACTCCGAAGAGTCTTTCCAGAGAATGCTCCGAGAAATTTTCGAAAATCGGGAACTCAGCGCTGTATTTTACATCTTTTAACTCAACAGGATCCCCAAGCAGTAGAAAGCGAGTGTTCGCATGGCTTCAGTTCGATTCAATCCATTTACGCGCGGTATCCTGCTGGCCGGGACTCTGCTGGTTCTGGGTCTGGTACTGGATCTGGGGAAAGCTGCTGCCTGGCACCTTCAGGCCCAATCTCGCGGACAGACGGCTGTAACGCAGACTGTCAACGGCAATACGCAGGCATCCATCGCAGGCATCCATCGACCTTTGGCCCTATATCATCCTATGCGGCATCATGCGCACCAGTTACACCATTGGTTCTTTGCCTTGACGCGCAGCAAAGTGTTTCATGTCAGCTCCCCCGATCCAAAGCGATCGGCACCTTCTTCAAATTTATCTGCCAACACGGGTTAAAAACCGATGACTACTTGCCACACCCCTGACCCCGCACCCTGCGGTGCGAGGTCAGGGTTCTTTTTATATTGAGGCCTTCACTTGAGTTGAAGCGCATCAAAAAAGTTACTCAGGTAGTCTGCTCGTCGTTTTTTGTGTCAATTCAGATAAAAAAGAATCCAAAGTTTGCAGGATTCTGCTCTGTCCCATTTGAAAAACCGAATTGTGTCCCGCCCCTGGGATGATCAACAGTTTTTTATGACGATTGAGGGCTCTGGCAAATAAGGCTTTAGGCATCGACAACGGCATCATTTCATCGTGGTCCCCGTGAATGATCAACACGGGTGATGTCACCCGTTGCATTTTAGAAAGAGAGTCAAAATGCTGTTGCATAATGACATTCAACGGCAAGAAACTAAGCCAGCCCCATCCGTTTTTATCCCGAAGCGCACTGGCCACACTGGGCGTTGAAGTAAATGAAGCATAGAGAATAACGGCCTGATAGGGGATCCGTGTTGCAACATCCACTACCACGCCGCTACCCAATGATTCCCCCATAGCGATCTGCCTCTGAATGGGTATCCCTTGGGCGTCAAGATACAAACTCGCAGCCTCCATATCTTTATACAGGCCTGCTTCGGACGCTGTTCCCTCGCTACTCCCATAGCCCTGGTAGTCAAAAGACAGGAAACCATATCCGCGTTCAGTAAATGCACTGAGCACATCCAAACGATCCCCTTGATTACCCCCATTCCCATGAGCAAAAACAATTGTCGATTTTCCGGATTGAGGGGAGACATACCAGCCGTTTATTTTGATCCCGTCCCTGGTTTGAAAATAAATATTCTGAATTTTCTGCTTAAGCGGCGAATGGGACAGCGCGATTCCCGGATCGTTATAACTCGTCCTGTCTGGCTGATAAAGACTCCGCTGTTCCAGCGTCAACAACGACCAAAGCAAAGTCGGGATCAGGATCCACAACAGAACCGCATTGATTCGTTTTCTCCGGCTCGAAGTTTTTTGACCCAAAAATGGCTGCATTTTAATCATTCAAACGCCTCGGTTCATGCCATTGCCCTCGCCGCAACGAGTCCACTTCAAAACAGCATTCATCCATTATATCGATTATTCCGATATAAACGGTCTAAACATTCCGTTTAAAAATTGAAGAATTTTTGTTGCAAGCCTCTCAATACAAGCGTCAGGAGAAACAGAACGCCAAAGCAACCCACAATCGCAGCGCCTGTTGGTAAATCCTGCGTATAGGACAAACTTAACCCAGCGACACTCGCCATCACCGCAATACCCATTGCGCAAACCAGGACAACCCAGAAGCGCTCCCACAATAGCAGGGCACAAACCGCCGGCACAATTAAATAGGAAAATACCTGCAAGACCCCAGCGGCTTCGACCGCACTGGCAATCACCAAGGCCAAACTCAGGTAAAACAGCATGTTCCAGGGATTAAGCGGTGAAATTTTACCTTGCCCCATCGAATTGGCTTCAATCTGGGCCACCGAAAGCGCGTGAAACTTGCGATGGAACACCCCGTGCACAAGACCCACCACGCCAAACACACCGGTCATTTCCAGTATTTTTTCAGGGCTTACTGCCAGAATATTCCCAAATAGAATTTCAGTGACATCGGCGTCACCGTGCGGGGTTTTAGCCATCATCAAAATAGACAATGCGGAAGAGACGGCGTAAATAATCCCAATCAACGCCTCCTGCGGCACCCGCTTGTGGCTGGATTGAATCAGGGAAAGCCCTACCGCGCCCACCAGAGTAAACAGCAAAGCGCACCCGCGCGGATCGTTCCCGCTCATAACCGCGTAGGCCACGCCCACCGAAGAAATCTGAGCCAGCGCCAGATCGATGAATACTATCCCCCGGCTGACCACATGCACCCCAAAATAGGCCAGTATCACAGACAGCAGCAAACAGGCCAGCAACGCCTGAGTCATAAAGGGGAGCTGAAACATTTCCAACATCAGTGTTATTCCTTAATCCGGTCCAATCAAAAACAATTTAAAAAGAGCAAGAATGTTAAACTCAGCAGCGAAGCGACTTGAACAAGCCACAATACGCCCTAGTCAAGAGCTTTGAGCAATGTGTTCAGCTGATAGTCAAACAGATCAAAGTAATCGGCCACCCCCGGCGCGCCTCCCACTGAAGGCGGCAAAACCACCACTTTAATGCCAGTGGCTTTGGCAATCATATCGGGCACTTGTCGGTTAAAGTAGGGTTCCATAATAATCATCCTGATGTTTTCGGCTTTGACCCGCGCAATCAGGCTGGCGATATATTTGGG
Source organism: Vampirovibrio chlorellavorus (assembly GCA_903866275.1). GTDB lineage: Bacteria > Cyanobacteriota > Vampirovibrionia > Vampirovibrionales > Vampirovibrionaceae > Vampirovibrio > Vampirovibrio chlorellavorus_D. The sequence goes on from CAIPMU010000011.1 coordinate 197,130, forward strand.
CGAAGGCTGAATACCCGGCTTGGGCTCCACATTACAGATCACATTCAGACCAAAGCGTTTCTCAAAGTAAGGCCAGCTCTGGTGATACGTGATCACGCTGAGCCCGTTCAGGGGCTTGGCCGCTTTCATCCAGCCGGTCAGCCTGCCCGCCAGCGCTTTTAAAAACACTTGCCGCCGCTGATCAAAATAATCGGCATCCGCCGGGTCTACCCGTTTGAGCCCGGCCACAATGTTGGCACTGATATACCTGGCATTCACCGGGTCGAGCCAATAGTGCGGGTTGCCTTGGCCGTGCACATCCCCCAACGAGCGATCCACTTTGCCGTAAGGAATACCCAGCACAGGCACGCCTGCCGAGGCATCCACAAAGCCCGGCGCGCCCCGAAACAACTTTAAGTTGCGGGAATTTTCAATCAGGGGTGGCAGCCAGGGCTCTAGGCCCATGCCCACTTGCACCACCATGTCCGCATCCTTCAGCTTGAGAATAAAGCTGGGCTTGGGTGGCACAAAATGCGGATCTTGTGTCCCCTTGCCAATGGAAAACACCTCAACCTTCTCACCACCCACTTCGCGGGTGATTGCGGCCAAATCCTCCAGTGAGGTAACAACTTTCACAGGCCTAGCGGCTCCCGCGCCCAACGGAAAAACCAGAAATACTAACAACAAGATTAGTAAAAGTCGGGGTTTGGAAATTTTGAAAAACATCAGTTATTCCTTTTTAAATGTCTAAAAATTCAATCCATTCATGTTCATGATGCCCACGGAAGGTCGGCGGGCTTAAAAGGTATGCGGCGGGTGCAGGCCCATAATGATGGTGTACTGCAACCAGGCCTGATCGCTGGAGCGCACTTGCGGATCGCCAAAGGCATGCTTGTACTCGGCGCGCCAACGGCCAAATTCGCTTTCCCAGAAGTCCACGTATGGGGCAATGGCAATGCTTTGCGCGTTGGGCATATCAGGGTACTGGGTGTAATCGACGCGAGCCCCGGCATGCCAGCGATTGCTCAGTTTGTACTCCATAAATGAATACCCGCCGAACACATATTCGCTGCTGAGGGCTGGATTTTTCCGCTGGGCGGCGAGCACCTCGGTCTGCCAGATAAAGGCATGATACTGGTTGGGGGGCAGCCAGCGGTAGGTCAGGTCCAAGCCGCCCACTTTGGAGAAACGCCCACCCGCATCCTGACTGGCGGGCGCGGCGGCCCCACTCAAGCCGACTTCCAACGTTTTATTGGCTGACAGTTCAAAAAAGTTCTTCCAGCGGCTGACCACCAAGGGCTTGTTCAGTCGGCCATGCCCGAAAAATGAGGGCGTGTCGCCATTGGCCACCTGTACATCCAGCGAGGAAAACCACGGCGTGGGTAAAATCTTGCTCAAGGCGACCCCGGATTCCACCAGTCCTTCATCCCCGAAAAAATTAACGTAGGCGTCCGGGCGGTCAGTTTGAGGCAAATCATGGGTGTGAATCACGTTCATCTTGCCAAAGGGACTACGCATCTGCCCCACCTTGGCCTGCAAACCGTAAGGCAGACTGAGCAACGTAACATAGCCCTCCTCCAGGTCCAGATTTTCGCCATCCGGCTTGGCAAAGATAAATGCCGCCTTGGCATAAGGGTCAATCGCGGCGGAAAAGCCGAATTCCGATTCCCGCAGGCTGATACGGCTTCGGTCCGCAACGTTCTTGCGGCTGGCGTACTTGCCGATAAAATCGCCCGCCACCATCATATCCGGATTAAATAGCTGCCCCAGTGCAGCCCCGGAGTTACTAAACGGCTGCGTGGCAGGATCCAGCACGGAACGCCCGGACAGACCCAACCCGCCACCGGCCAGCGAGCGACCGGTACTGCTGGCAACGCTGGCGGACGGGCTGGGGCTCAAGCCACTTGGGACCATATCGGCCTCACCGAAGATTAACGCCTCCCCAATATCCTGATCACCCGGCGGCATTGACAATACAGCAGGCGCCACCGGCACTTCCCCGCTGGTTTTATGCACTTCGGCCTGAAGTCCGGTAATCGTGGCTTGCAACTGTTCCAAACGAGCGTTATAAGCCTGCTGCATGTGTTCCATTTTGGCTTGCATGGCTGCCAACTGCTGCAGAATGGCTGCCGTCTCCGGAGCCATGCTGTTTGACGGGCGATTGATGCTGCGAACAGCCTTAGGCTGGCTCTCCACGGTAAGGGCCAAGGCCCTGTCCTCCGGGCCCGATTGCGGCATCACGGGTGCGTCAATCGCCAAAGCAGGTGCCAAACAGGCCATCAAAAAAGCAGGAAAGGCAAGACTGATGCCCAACAGCAAACGCCGAGGGCCACCAGACGCAATGCAGCGCCAAGGCCCCGTTGCCATAAAGGTCATAGGGATTCTCCTGTCGAAAAAGTGCTTGAGATGCTAACGGTTACTTATACCGTCGCAGCAGGAGGTCCCCGAGTATCCTGATTGGCCAGTGCTTGTGATGAGAGGAGAAAGACCGTAAATGGTTTAATCAGGCAGGCAATGGGGCGCTGATAGAGCGGTATATGAGCCGAAATACCACTGACCGGGTTACTTGCACTCTGGTGGCAAATCGGGCAATCGTTCGCGTTTGACTGCCCTGAATGAACCTGATGGGTCGACTGAGTGGCGGCATGGGCGTGATGGACGCTTTGAATCGCCGAAATACTGGAACTCGCGGGAATCAAGAACAGATTGCTATGGGCTAACACTGGATGCAGAATCATCACCGCATAGCAAAGCAAGCTAATGCCCAGCACCCCAAGCTTCAGCAGGGGATTTCTTTGCCACAAAGTCAACAAGTTTAACATTGCAGCAAAGCATACCCCAAGGGAATACTAAAAATCCAATAAAACATTTCCAGAACTTCAGCTCAAACGTTTAGATTAAAATATTTTGCCCTACTGAAGGGATTCTTGCTTACTCCATACTGTTCAAAATAAAGACACCCTCTAGCAACAGCTCACAAAAACTATTCTTGGAAAAAGCCCTCTTTTTGCGCCGATAAGCAGAATACACCACACACGAATGAGCCTATGGTCAGACTTATCCCGCCTGAACTTGTTCACTTGCACGGGGTAAACACTGCATATGATTTGAATTAGCTGCCAGACTAAGCACCGTTTCCTCAATAAATTTCAGCACCGCCTGATTCACCTGCCCCTTGCAGAGATCCACCGTTAGGACATGATCACCGCCCTGCAAAAGACACACCTGCTTCTGCGCTGAACCGAGTAACTGATACATTTCAAACGCATTTTTGGGGGTCGCAATGGTATCTTCCATGCTGTGGAGAATTAAGGCCGCACACTGCACCTGAGCGGCCTGCTGACAAAGCACCCTGGCCAGCAGCTTCAGCTGACGCAGCGCCCCGACATGGGTCTCAAACAGTCCAAAATTGGTCCCTTCTCCTTGTTTGGCCGCCTCAATAGATTTGGCGATAATCTTCTGGAGCCGCTCATCTTTCAGGCCAAAAGGAGGGCGCTCTTTCCAGGACAAGATTCTACCCAGGAACGGGGACCAATCAACCAGAGGTAATAAATAACGGGTAATCGGCGTGGATGAGCCATCATAAAACAGGGTGGGAGAAATCATAATCAGCCCCGAAACCCCGCAAGCCGGATCCGCGCTCAGCATTGCCGCCAACAGGGAACCCATCGACAGGCCGCCCACAAAGACCACATCACAAGTCTCTCGCAAAGCCAGCAAGGCCGTTTTTGCCCCCTGTAACCAGTCCCCCCAGGTAGAGGCCAGCAGCGCACTGGCATCGGCGCCATGACCAGGCAGCAAGGGCACCGCGACCTGATACCCCTCAGCCTCTAACGCTTTTTTCAGGGGACGCATCTCTGAAGGCATACCGGTGAGCCCATGCAGCAATAACACCCCAATGCGGGCGGGAGACGTCAAGGCGTGTTCAGAAGGTGACTGCACAGAAAACTTTCCAGATTTTTTCAAAAAAATGATTTAATACTTGCCAAAATAAAAATCAGCACTTTACAAACTATAGCAATAAAAACGAACCAGCACTAGCAGAAGCATAAACCGCATTCGGGGAGAGCCCTGCACCGGCACTCAAAACACTTAAAAGGAAGCTTTCGCCTGAAGCAGGCCACGCTTTGGCGCTTTCACACAGTACGCCTGCAGGGCGCTCAAATCGCGCAGCATATTCGCGCGCATCATCAAACTCACACCCGGCACCGGGATACCAAAGTCAATTTTCAGGTTGTAAATCAAATGCGTCGCTTTGGGATTATTTTTTTGAGGTAGTAATTGATACGAGGCAGACAGGGCATCAAAATCTCCGGAAATGCGCTCCACATCCATCCAGTTGCGATGTTCGCCCTCTTTAATGAGAACCTGATAGCGCAACTCGGGGATAAACGGGTTCACCTTGAGACCCAAATCCACTGTTTTCTGGCTGCCGTGAGCCTGCAACAGGCTAGAACGGGTGTAGCCCGGCATCACATGCTTGAGGTTGCCATAATCAGTCAAGGCGCCCCATACGGTTTCCATCGGCGCTTCAATGTCGGTTTCCCCATGCAAAACCTTATAATCTCCCACGGTCAAGACCTCGCCCACCTGTGGCGGCGTGATCGCCCAACCCGGAAGTGCCATGAGAAATGGCAGCATGATCGCCAGCAAACTATAAGATTTAAAGTAACGCATCAGGGTATTTCTTTTCTCATTTCAGGTGACTATTCAGGTCATCGCAACACACAAACGCACTCCAACCCGCCGTGCCACTGGGGCCATCCATTCAATGGGTCATGGCCGATGTGGCCGCAGAAGTACCAGAGCCGGTTGCGGCCTGAGAGGAAGGCCCATTGATACCATGGTCCGTTGGTGTGATTGTGGTGGTGGCGTTCATCTGTACCGTCTCCTCCGCTCCCCCTGCCGCCGGAGCAATCACCAGATTGCCTGGACCGGGAGCCGGTGTTTGCAGCTGATGTGCTGGCTGTGGCAAAGCAGAACCATCACCGGGCGGCACTGATGGGACCGCGGGAATAATAAACTGTGGATAATGAGCCACAATCGCCTCGTGAATCCGTTGAGTCCGCTCGGTCAACGTAATCCTGCTCCGCCAGTGCTTATTGCCTTCGTCGCTGGCGATTTTATCCAGAATGCTCTCCATCGCCAATGGGTTATAGCCAGCCTTCACCATCAAGTCAACGCCAATCAGATCCATCTCGGTTTCCCGGTTTTGCACCGTAGCCCGAGTCCAGCGCTGTTTAATCGACTGCCCCATTGATGCTGTGGTTAAGAGGGCATCGGGCACAAAAATCGCGGTGCCTAAAATATCGAACAGACTAAGACCGGCAAAGTGACCATTCGTCCCCTGAATAATATGGGCAATCTCGTGGCTTAGCACGGCAGCCAGCTCATCATCACTGCGAATAATCGGAAACAGGGCACTACTGACCGTGATGACATGGTGAGCTTTTTCTGCCTTCGCATCCAGTTCCGAGCCATCCTGAACCATGCGAAACAGAATGGAAGTGCGAATCTGGTTGGCTGAAATCAGTCGGCTGCCCACCTCAAACATTTTACTTTCATAAGAAGGGCGCGTCCAAATCGAATCAATGGAAGGCATGCCGACCTGCCCCAAGGGAGCTGACGAACGAGGTGCCGTATCGGATACACTGGCCGGAAGATCTTCTGCCCAGGCCATCACGCCCTGTAAAGCCAGAATAGCCATCAGCACAGACGACGCTACAGCCTGCCTGGAAAAGCGGGGCACCCCCACTGCAAAACGCTTAACTTGCATCATGATGTTCACCTTTTGTCTTTAGATTCAGGATGGCCACGCCCACCGTAATGAGCACTCCGCCCAGCCAAACCGTTATGTCCAGTTTTTCGTGGAGAAAAAACACACTCACCAGCATCGTCAGCGGGTAGCTGAGACTGGTTAAAGGATAAGCCAGACTCAACTCCGTTCTGGCCAAAATATACTTCCATATCAATAATTGTACAGGACCCATGCCCAAACCCAGCCACATCCACGGCTGCTGAATTAGATGGCCGTAAAATACCCAGCCCTCCCCCGTCGCCTGCACGCTGGCCACTTTTTCAAACACCAGACCCAGTACATCCACCACCAAAAGCAACGTAAAGGGAACAACCAGGGGCATGCCCGTCCTCGAAGGAGCAGTCACCACGCTCATGCCACCACCTTCCAGACGCAGCAAAGGCCCGCCATAATCAGGGCAATACCAACCCAACGCTGGGGCTGAATTTCTTCCGCAAACAACAACCGACTGGCCAGAGCCACGGTCACATAACTGGCGCCCATCAGGGGCAGGGCAATGCCCAGAGGCAAAACGGCCAATACCCAGAACCACGCCGCCATGTGCAGGATATAGCAAACAATCCCCAGCCCGGTAAACACATGCGGATGCCAGGCGAGCCGGTCGGTTTGCGCTCCGCCCCCCGCTGATTCTGAGGCTTTAAAGGCAATCTGCTCCAGCGTTTCCAACGCAATACACAGGCCCAACATTAAAACCGCCATTGGTACTACCCCGGACATAATGCGGCGCCCTCCATCACGGTCTCCACGCCAGATGTAGTGACCCCAAAGGCCTCTAAAATCGCGAGATTGGTCTGCGCGTTGCGATCATTGGCCATCGCTGCTGCGGGTGTTTTTTGACCCCATCGACCGGCATCCAGCTGTTTGGCCAACCCTTTTAACGGCTTTGGGGCACTTTCGCCACACACATCAGCACCCACGATGCCACAGGCCGCCCGCAACCGCCGAATGCCATGCAACAGGCCCGACAGACTCAGGCAACCCTGCTCCCAGTCAGTGGTGGCCGCCTCGGGCTGAAGGCAATCTTTATCCACACTGAGGTAAATAGATTGCCCCGCCAAGCGGTTGGCCAGTTCATCAAAAAAGCAGGATTCTCCCACGGCAGCCACGGTTTGATACTGCAACACGGTGCCCATTGGGTACCGCCTGGCCGAGGCCACGCCCTGCACCTTGGAGGTCCATTTGAAAGGCACCAACGATTGCGCCCGCTGGTAAGGGTGCAGGGTCACCCGCCCACTGCAAAGCGATTGCCAGGGGGCAGCCCAGAACTGATGCCCCCGCAAATCCTGACTGTCCTGAGCCACCAGAATAATTGATTTTACCCACGGCAAACCCAGCACACCGGAGACCCAGTTCCCACAATGAAACGTCGGCTGCTCACAGAACCAGTCCGGATGATTATCGATCAGAACCAGCGTGATGCCCTCCGCAGGCAATCGACGCTCATCCAGCGACTCCAGTAGCGCCAGCGTGTGATGATGAAAATCGCCCGATCCCAAAAAAGTGAGCCAGGGCTCTGGATGCAAGGCCCGCAAATCGGTTACTGTACGCCGCAATGTTTTCAAGCCAGCGGGCTCCGCCCAGAGGCGCAACTGATCCAGCTTCGCGGTGAGATCCGCCACCACGTCCATGTGCTGCGCCACGGCGCCCTGCGCGGGAATGCTCTGATCCACGTTGAGGTTCAGGGTTTTAAACACAGACGGCCTCATGCGGACACCGTCGTCGATTCTTCAGTGAACGCGGAATCGTGAGGGTCCGGCAAACCACCCTCGGGGACAAAGGGGCGGAATGGCGATTCAATGGGATTCGCCTCCCAGAATTGACCCAGACGCGCCACCGGCAGTTCAATTTCAGGCTCATAGCCCAGATGCGGGGCCAACCATTGCAACACCCGTTGCGCCAGGGGGTTCCGATGCTTGAATACAATCACCGCCGGAATAAACTCCGCCGCCAGTTTGGCTTTCAGGCCTTCGGCGGCAGGGCCAGCATGATAGAGGGGAATTTGATGGCGGATGCAGTACTGAATATTTTCCAGCCAGGAGAAAAAATACAAATTGTACTCCCGCCCAATAATGGGATCCATCCCGAAGTACTTATCCACCAACTGGCTCACCGTGCGAATCAGCAGATTGAAACCAATCAGTTGTTCATCCAGAAAATACAGGGTATATTCAGCGCCCGGAACCGTCTGGCAAATGGTTTCAAAGTAGGCGGGACGCTGCACGCCAAAAATGGTGTCGCTGCGTTCCACGGTTTTTTGATAAAGCGCATAAATCTGATCCTGCCAAGGCTGAGGCTCCGTGGTTCGCACCACTTGCAAGCGATCGGTTTTTTTCAATTTACGGCGTAAATTTTTCCGCATCCCACGGGACAAACGCTCCAGATAATGGTCCAGTGACGCATACCGAATGGGCAGCACCCCACAAGGATTACTGGCCATCGTGGCATAGCCTTTCAAGGCACTCATGGGAATCATCGCCCCGCTCTGCTGGTTGAAATCCACAAAGGCGATTAAATCGGATTTTAAACTGCGCTGCAAATTGTATAACGTCGAGAGGGCCAATTGCCAGGCCGCTTGCAGTCGGGCCTTGGGCACCGTGGCGTCGAAGCCAATTTGTCCCCATTCACCTTCCACAAAACCCACCCCCAGCACGCGGGGATAAAACACCTGAGGCAACAAATCCGCCAAGCGGTTCAGCCAATCTGAACCAGGCCCCTGATACCCACTATGTACCGCATACCGGGTTTCAAACAAAGGCAACATCAGGATAGGCCGATCCGCATCCCACACCACCAGACTGTGAAACGAGAACCGATCCATGCCAGCCGATTGAATGTGCTGAATCATTTCCAGACTATCCGGAAATCCGGGGAACAGCCGCTGCCATTCCAACGCTGTCAGCACGTCCAGCCGGCAAGCGACTTCAACGCGCAAGGTATTCAGTTTTCGATCAACCATCACGCTGGATTCCTTCCGGGAGATTCAAGGGAGAACAAGGCGCTTAATAAAACTAGGAGCCAGAACCCGCCGACTGTTTTGCAGATGGGGAAATTACCGATGGATGGGTTTTGGGGAACAGACGCAACTGTTTTTCCAGTACATTCCGAATCGTATCAAAATTGTCAAAAGGAATGTAAGAAATATGATTTTCTTCACAATGCCGGATCAGTTTACTCTTGGCAAAGAGGGTATCGGCCGCGGAGGCCCAGCAACGGTCACTAAACCCATCGCCAATCACCACCCGGTGAATATCCTGTTCGGGAAAAACCGGCGATTGTTGCAACACGTTGCACTTGCACAAGCCCGACTGGCAGCTGACATCGGTAGGGGCATGGGGAAATGCCAGTGAGAACGCACCTTCTGCATCCTCTTGCAACGTATTGGCCCAAACTCTGGCAATCTGAATCCCTTCCCGTGCCAGCAGGAAGTGAATCACGCGATCCAGCCCTTCGCTGACCAGCACCAGCGGAATCGACTGACGGTTACACCAGTCCACAAAACCCGCAAAGGTCGGGTCAATCACCACATCCTTCAACAGCGCTTCCACGGCAGACCAACCGCCACGCAGCAAGGGAATTTGACGCGACATGCATTCCCGTGAACCAATTTCACCGTTTTCCCAACGCTGCTCAACGGCTTGCCATTCGGGATCCGCCAGATGGGTCAACAGAAAATCCACGGTATCCCTTGTGGTCACTGTGCCATCAAAGTCACAGTAAATGGCAAATCTTCTATTCATCAGCGTTTGGCCCTATACCGACTGCTTGCATTCGACCAGCAGCATATCCAGCAGCTCGTAGGCCAAATCCATCTCGGCATAGGTAATTTCCAGCGAAGGCGCCAGCGTGACCACGTTTTTGTAGTAACCACCAATATCCAGCACCAGACCCATTTCCTGACCGTTCACCTTTAGCTTGCCAGCCAGCCCGCGCTGGAACAGGGCATCCGCCAGGGCGCGGCTGGGCGTATAGCCATCCGCTTCACAGATCTCCATCCGTAAGGCCAGACCCAAGCCTTCCACATGGCCAATTTCGGAATGCTTGGCCTGCAAATCCTGCAACAGCTTGAGGAAATAGGCCCCTTTTTCGGGAACGGTGCGGGCATAGTCGCCCTCTTCAAAAATACGCATCACTTCCAGACCTGTAGCCGTACCCAGGCTGTTGGACGAGAAGGTCGAATGGGTGGAACCCGGACCAAATTTATCGGGACTAATCAGGGCCTCTTTCGCCCAGAGTCCGGATAACGGGTTGAGCCCGTTAGTCAGGGCCTTACCAAAAACAATGATGTCCGGCTTAATCCCGAAATGCTCCATCGCCCAGAGTTTACCGGTGCGGAAGAAGCCCATCTGGATTTCATCGTCCACCAGCAGAATGCCGTGGGCCTTGCAAATTTCTTCCAGGCGCTGGAAATAGCCTTGCGGGGGAATGACATAACCACCCGTCCCTTGCACGGCCTCCAGGAAAAAGGCACCAAATTCAGCGTTGCCGCTCTTGGCGTTCCAGGCACCGGTGTATTCGTGCTCAAACTTGCGTTCCAACTGGTCGGCACAGTACATATTGCAGGAATCCGGCTGCTTGCCATACGGGCAACGGAAGCAATAGGGGAAGGGAATAAATTCGGCCCGGTCGGCAAACTCCCCGAAGGATTCCCGATACCGGTAAGAGGACGTAATTGCCGTTGCTCCCAGCGTGCGCCCATGATAACCGCCTTCAAAGGCGTACATGTGCTGACGCTTGGTATGCTTACGCACCAGTTTCAGGGCATCTTCAACGGCTTGTGAACCACCCACATTGAAATGCACCCGGCCTTTCTCACCAAAACCGCGCTCCACGCTGTCCACAATGCTGGACGCAAGTTCTACCTTTTCGCGGTGCAGATATTGGCAAGCCAACTGCGGCAAGGTGTCGATCTGTTTTTTTAAGGCGTTATTGACCCGCTGGTTGGCATACCCCAAATTGACCGCAGAGTACCACATCTGCAAGTCCAGAAAGGGTTTTTGATCCATGTCATATAAATAACTGCCTTCGCAGCCCGCAAAAAATTTGGGCTCCTTGGCATAGTGAACCGTGTCACCATGCGAGCACACCCGATCTTCCAGCGCCAGTAAGTCTTCCTCATTTAATGCCTCCTGACTCAAAGCAGGCATGGATTCAAGAGAATTTTTCATAAGCTTGGGGACCCTTTAATTGCGGTACAAATCAAGAAACCGTTTTACGTTGAGGAATTTCCGCGCAGCATACTCACCCATCCGGAGCCATATCCTTAGAAACAAGAAACAACTCGATCAAAGCCTGATACTGTGCATTCCGAGAGATAGTTTAACAGAAAGAATAACACCATAAGTAACTGTTTTCAAAACAGTAAACCGTTTACGATAGAGTCCATTTATCATTTGAAACAGAGTCCTGATTCCAGAAGTCAGTATCAGCATCCAACCAGGTTGGCCATCTGGACAGCAACCTGTTAGCCGAGTCTTGAGAAGCCAAAATCAGACTGAAACAATTCACTGTATTCTATGAAAACTTTGAACAACTCATAATGACAATGCTGTCAGTTAAACATGGGCCGGTTATAGTGTCTTCCACCACCCCTTCATTATCCAGACCAGGTTTGCGGCCACCGTTTGCAGATTGCCCGAAGCGCAACGAATACCCTCATTAATTAGTCAACTTTCCGGCCTGTAACAAGCTGTTTCATATCCTTCCAGAAACCAATTAATAACCATTTCATAAATCGGAATGGGGCGTAAAGCACACGTAAAATTAACGGTTCTTTCAGCCGGGCCTCTTTCGCCTCCTGAGCCTTGAGTTCTGCCGATGTCCGCTCAACGGAAGATACGCTGACCGGCTCAAACGGTTCGCCGGGCTTAACCCGACCGGCCAGAATAGCCTGGGTGTGTGTATCGAGCTTAGGCATTTGCCCGGTTTTAGCCCGTTCGGCCTCCACCGCGCGCCGAAAATTTTCCAGATGTTTTTCAGTGGAAACTTTATTGCAACAACCTTCCATGGTCCCGGTTTTCAACTTGTTCACACAACACCCTGCATGCGGGCTAACATCCATGCCAAACCGAACCGAGTCAGCGTGAGAGTGGGGCAAGCTACCCTGCCAGGGGCAATCGAGTATCCCAGACGGTTCCTTGAAAGAGGACGAAGAGCCTGTAACAGCCTCACGCTGTGACATCAATGCCTCTTGTGAAGCCGGAAGCTGCATTTTCATCGGGATGATGCCTCCCGCTTCCTGGAATCGGTATTATGGCTCAACTTATTTTTAAGCCACAACCCAAAACTACCGCCAATATCCGCCAATTCACCCAGACAGATAAAACTACCGGGCGAACAGCCCCGAGCACAGGTCGAAAATGTAGCAGTGGCAAACGCGGAGGCACTTTTTTCAGCCTGTTGCTTCAACGCTTTGCCAATGATGCCGGTCTGAGCCACCATTTTGTAAAAAGGGGGATAAATTATAAATGCACCAGCACTGGCCAGCGTGGTCAGACCCAGTTGAGTCGCAATCGGGGGGAAGTTCCACGCTTGTTTCAACGGTTTTTCCACCTTGTTGTTGATCTCACTCACACCCTGCACCACCCCCATCACCAAAGGGGCCATCACCGCAGTCTGAAGGATCGCACCGCTCTTGAATCCAGCTGCAAGCGGGTTGACCACGGCCAGAGTCTCCAACGCAGCCAGCCAGGGGGGTAATTTCCAATCGAAGGCCTGATTCACCTGATGAACCGCACTAATGCCCATCAAGACCCGTGCCCAGACCTTCCAGTCCACAGGCAGAATCGTCTTGAAGCCGTCTCCCGGTAGGCGCACCGGCAGCGGGAGCTTTCTCGAAGCCCCCGCCACGATCAGTAATCCTGCTGCCGTGAGCAGCTTTTTCGCCTTTCGGTTTGATTCAGAATTTTGGCCAACAGGAACCGATAGCCCTGAAACAGGGCCCATCAAACAGGGCGGAGAGACTTGCAAGGCATTCACCCGCGGTTGACACAACCCGTCTACACGAGAGGGTGATGCCGTATTAAACATCGTAACCATCTTGGTTCCATGGCATTGATTGATCCACCCTAGCCTACGGCAAACAAAAACCCAACAAAAGGAACCACAAAACGTGTTTCCCTAAACCTGAAACACCCAATCCACCGTGTGAATTTGATCATCAATGCGGGTTTGCACCCACATTTTGTATAATCCCGGCCGATCGATCCGGGCATGAAACATCAGGGGAGACTGATAGAACCCATTCACTGCCGCAGAAGTGGGATGGGTATGTACGAATGCCTGACCATCCTGACTGATCATCACCCCGTGGGCCCCTGCCCCCAAATAGGGCTGTATCTGACTGACCGGTCGGCCATTCTGAGTAACAGCCACCTGAAACATGCTCATGGGATTCTGCCGAGTCGGCAAACCGGTCACCTGGAAGGTATAAGCCCCAACCTGCTTTGGCCAGTAGGCATCCGGGATCAATGGCTTCATAGGCTGAACCGGGACGTTTGAGGTTGCAGTGCCCAGCTGAAAGGCCTGACTCAGGGTTTGCTCGCCGTGCTCCGGCGTTTTGAACTGTAGAAACAACTTGTGCTGACCCGGCGAATTAAACTGTACCGGCACCCGCAACAGGCCGGGCTGCAAAACATCCGGATGCACGTGCTGGAACTCACTCAAGTCCTGATTGACGATGAACACGTGCGCGGGTTTTTCATGCAGAATTTGCAGCTGACCTGGCGGCACTCCCCGCCAGTCCGTCAGGCGAATATCCAGCCAGCCCGGCACCCCCAATGCCAATGGCACCCCTGGAGCAGGCGCTAGCCGAAGCTGATAGGCCTGTCCCGGCTGCAAACCCACCACGGGTGCGTACAGTGACAAGGCCCCTTGCGGTTTCTGATAGGACTGATTGGGGGTGTACGGCACCACGGAACGAAACTGAGGCAAAGGGGCAAACATGGACAGCTACTTCTTCATCAAAAGTCAGAATGAACTTCGTCATGTAACCTCAAAATCCCGGCCGCTTCAAGCACGGGCTTGAACACAAGCAAGCCAGCCCCCTCGTTCTATCGTCGCGCTTTACAGGGGGGGCTGTCAGAGCGCCACCAAGAGGCTCCAAACTCAACCTCAGCGCCGAATTTATTGCCGCTCTTGAGGCAACACAGACACACGTTTAATTACTTTTCGCCGCCTGTTTCAGGATTTCTCCCTTCAGCTCCATGGAGCCCTGGGTAACGACTGACTCCCCGGCCTTCAGGCCTTCCAGCACTTCGGTATTAAGACCTTCGCTTAAGCCTGTGACCACCCGTCGCTCTTCGTATCGATGCGGGCCAATGGGGACATACACGTAATTGTTATCCCCATTACGCTGCAAAGCGGTACCTGGAATCATCAAGGCTTTTTTCTGCCCCAGCTGAATGGCCACCCGAGCGAACATATTCGGCTTCAATAACAACTGGCGATTCAGCACCTCGGAATGAATTTCCAGCGTGCGGGCCTGAGGGTCCAGCATGGTGTCGATAAAACTCACCCGACCCTCAAACGTGCGATTGGCCAGACTATCCAGTGTGACCCGAACCCGTTGTTGCAAATGCACAGCTTCCAGATCCCGCTCATAAATATCGCCCACCAGCCACACCTTACTGAGATCGGCAATGGTGAATAATTCCTTATTGGAATCCACCAGTTCACCCGGATTGACGTTCCGGTTGATTAAAATCCCGTCTCGAGCGGCACGCAGGGTGATATAAGGATAAATCCGATTCTGGGCAACCAGTTTAAGGGTCATATTCGCAGGCGCCCCATACAAACTTAACCGGGACTGATAGGTCATCATCAAGGCCTGCTGCTTGATTTGCAGTGCCTCAATACTGGCCTGATCTTTTTCATACTGAGCGCGCGCCATTTCCATATCCGCCCGCGCAGATATTTTATCCGCAAAGAGCTGAGTCTCACGCTGGTATGCGGCCTTACTCAAATCCAACTGGACTTTGGCCTGATACAAATCAGCCTTGTTTTGCAAGTATTGTTGCAAAAAGTCCGTCTCCAACTGACCAATCTGATCAGAACGAATCCAGGCAAGCAACTGCCCCTGACGCACCGACTGCCCGATGGTCACCGGCACACTAACGGCCTGTCCTCGCACCGGGCTGTAGGTATGTCCCATTAAATTAGTAATCGCCTGAACCTGACCGGTAGTTTGCAAAATATTACTAACCATGCCCCACTGGACTGGCGCCAATCTGAGCTGAATATTATCCTCCTGGGCGGGCGTTAAAACAACACTGGATGGCTCATTACTGGCCAGCTCTGTCCGGGAAGGCACAACCGGAATGACCACACCACCGCCACAACCCGTTAATAACAAACCCGCAAGCATTACACCAAGAAAAGCGCTCAGCACGCGCGGATTCGCCAAGCAGAAAACCCGTTGATACGTTGTTAAATCGCTATACATCATGATCATCTCCAGACTGTTTTTGGGCGGACTCTGTCCCAAGTCCGTAAGATTTATTTTGATTCACCAGATAGTAAATCACCGGAATGGCAAAAATCGTGAGCGTTGTGGCAGTAAGCAGACCACCAATAATCACAATGGCGAACGGTTTTTGACTCTGTGAACCGATACCGTTGGACAGTGCCGCCGGAATTAACCCGAGAATGGCCACCGTGCCCGCCATAATCACCGGCCGGATTTTGATTCCGGCGCCTTTAACCGACGCCATATACGGGGACATTCCCTGCTGGGCCAACTGCTTGATATAGGACAGAATTACCACACCGTTTTGCACCGATACGCCCATTGCCGCAATAAACCCAACCCCGGCGGAAACCGAAAAATAGGTGTGCGTCAGCCACATGGCGCCAATCCCCCCAATCATGGTCAGCGGAATGGGAGACATGCAGATCAGCGCCTCGGGCAAATTTCCAAAGGTAAAAAACAGCAGCAGGAAAATCGCCAGAATGGTCAGCGGAACAGCCACCGATAACCGTTCGTTAGCGCGTTGCTGATTTTCAAACTGCCCGCTCCACTTCAGGGTGTATCCGGTGGGCAAGGTAATATACTGACCAATCAGGCGTTTGGCATCACTAACCACACTACCCAGATCCCGATCGCGCACGTTGCCTTTAATCACAATGACCCGAGAATTTTCCGAGCGATAAATGGTATTGGCACCCGTTTTGACTTTCAGGGTCGCCACTTCAGACAACGGAATCTGGGCATGGTTATTCGTCGTGATCAGTACATTTTGCAAGGCCTCTTTCGAAGAGCGGAAAGCTTTGTTAAAGCGCACACTCACGTTAAAGCGCTTCTCGCCTTCCAGAATTTGGGTGGCCACCTTACCGCCGACCGCCGTTTCAATCAGACTGGTAATATCATCCACGTTAATCCCGTAGCGATCCGCTTCCGGCCGGTTGACCTCCAGCTGATACTGCGGTTGCCCCACCAGCTTGTCCGCCGCCACATCTTTCATCCCCTGAACCCGGTTAAACAACCGGGCAATTTGCACACCCAGCTTTTGCAAGGTCGCCAGATCATTTCCGTAGACTTTGACCACCACCTGGCCTTTTGCCCCGGCAATGGCTTCATCCACTCCGTCCTGTATATATTGGGAAAAATTGGTTAAAATACCGGGAATCACCGACAAATCCCTGGACATGGAGGCAATTAACTCCTCTTTGTCCTCGTGCCATTGTGGTCGCCATGTTTTTGCCAACTTTAAATCGACCAGAAACTCAATATTACTCGGACTATTGGGATCCGTCCCGTCATCAGGCGAACCCACCTGAGAAACCACGTTTTTAACCTCGGGGTAGTGCATCAGTTTCTCGCGCACTTCATTGGCGATGACCACGGACTTTTCCAGTGCCACACTGCCCGGCAAAACCGTCACCCGCAACCAGATATTCCCTTCATCCAGACTCGGCAAAAACTCTGTTCCAATCCCCAGAAACAACACCACACTGATCACCACCGGAATCGTCATCAGGCTCAAGGTAAGCTTGGGCCGCGCCAGCGCTTTCATGAGCAACGGATGGTAGACTTTTTCGACCCCCACAAACAGAGGGCTCTCCCGGTGTTTGATGGGCTGTTGTCCCAGCAGGAACCAGCACAGCACCGGAATAATCGTTAATGTGCAAATGACTGCACCCAGCAACGCGAAATTCATCGTAAACGCCAAAGGCCGAAACAGTTTGCCTGCCACGCCATCAAAGGCAAAAATAGGCAAAAAGGCCACTGCAATAATCGCGGTGGCAAACAGAATAGGCCGTCCCACCTCCTGAGCGGAACGTGCCACCAGGCCCAAGCGTTCCTGTGGCGTCATATTGTGCCCACGAGTCACCAACTCATGGTAGAGGTGCTCAACCATCACCACGGTACCATCCACAATAATCCCGAAATCAACCGCCCCAAGACTGAGCAGGTTGGCGGGAATCCGAAACCCGTTGAGCAAGGTAAACGCAAACAGCAGGGCCAACGGAATCACGATCGTGGCAATCAGCGCGGAACGCACCTCAAACAGAAAAAGCAGCAACACCACCGACACCAGAACAACCCCATCCAGCACGTTATGCCCGATAGTATCCAAAGTGCGCCGAATCAACTCCATCCGGTCATACAAGGGAACCAGCTTGACCCCGGCGGGCAAAGCGGCCTGAATCTGAGGCAAATGCTCATAGAGTTTCTCAATGACCTGCGAGGGATTTTCCCCGCGCCGCATGAGTACAATGCCTTCAACCACATCCCCCCTGTTGTCTTTTCCCACCTGACCCATCCGCAGGTTCGGCGCAATGGCAATATCAGCCACATCCTGCACCCGAATGGGCGTGCCACTGGAAAAATTGGCAATCACCACGTTTTTCAGATCATCGACACCCCGCAACAAGCCCAGACCGCGAACCACATAGGCCTCGCCGTTCTTCACAATATAATTACCACCCGTGGTGGTATTCGATTCCTTGATGGCCTTGAAAACATCCAGCACAGTCAGGTTATAGGCTTTCAACCGCCCCGGATCAACGCTCACCTGATAGGTTTTAACAGGGCCTCCAAAACTGGTGACATCAATGACGCCCGGTATTTGCCGGAAGGCTTTCTCCATCTGCCAATCCTGCAAAGCTTTCAGTGTCATGGGGTTAAAATACTTGGATTCCAGCGTATAGCGGTAAATTTCCCCAATGGGCGAGGCATCCGGATCCAGCTGCGGCCTGGCATCATCAGGAATATCAGCGCCTTTCAGCCTTTCCAGAACCTGCTGACGGGCGCGAAAACTTTCCGTGCCTTCCTCAAACGTGACGTAAATCACCGACAACCCAAACAGCGAAGCGGATCGCAGATTGGTTTCTCCCGGAATACCGTTCAGCTCCTTTTCCAGAGGAATTGTCACCAAACGCTCCACTTCTTCGGAGCCTTTGCCGGGGTACAACGTAATAATTCGCACCAGTGGATTGGTAAAATCCGGATACGCTTCCAGAGACAAGGTCTGATAGGCAAAGATCCCGATCGCAATCATGAGGAGCCCAAAAAACA
Source organism: Vampirovibrio chlorellavorus (assembly GCA_903866275.1). Lineage (GTDB taxonomy): Bacteria > Cyanobacteriota > Vampirovibrionia > Vampirovibrionales > Vampirovibrionaceae > Vampirovibrio > Vampirovibrio chlorellavorus_D. Next base: position 215,441 of record CAIPMU010000011.1, read on the forward strand.
AAGTGATATAGCGATGTTTCAGGGTCGCAGAAATCAGGCCATTCAAACTCAGGTTTTTCATAACGTCAGTTTTTCATCTCATGATTAAAGTCGAGGCGACGGCTAACTGCCTTTTCAAGGGCTGAGCCTGCCTTGTGCTCATCCAATACGGAGTGTGCATAGCCCTGACGAATCTGCTGAAGCTGCTCTTGTCCAACAATAACATTATTCAGCCCTGTTTTACCAGCCTGATCACTCTTTTGCACCGGATGCAACGCCGCATGAGAAACGGGCAACAAATGATAAACGTACAGATAACAATTATCTCGTGTTCCGTTAAACACAAGCAAGACATCATAGTTATTACTCATCAGCTGTTGTTGTATCGCGTTGAGTTGCCATTCGGATAGTTCCGCAAGGGTGCCCGCCTGCCGAATCACCACGGAGCCAGCCAAAGCAGGAAGAAATGCCCACAGATACAGCAACCCGAACAGAGCAGCAACCCGTTTTAAATACAACAAAATCATCTTGCCCCAATTATGCATCGCTCGATCCTGTCGCTATTACAGGTTTAATACAACTCGCCGGGAGAACGGTAAACCGAAAACCCGTATTCACGTTGACTCAGGCAGTCCGTTTGTCAGGCCAGGCACGATTTGACTGCCTTAAAAACACCAAACGGCAACTGACAAGCCCTTCAAATAGCTGGACTTAGTCCGATGAACATCTACCAGTCTATGAGAGCACGCCTCCAGATAAAAGTGCTAATTTTGTAATATTTGATCTCAGAGAGGCTGGATAAGCAGGATCAACGATGCCAACTTTTTGCATTGCACCCGCTAAACTGATTCATTATTCCTCCCTGCCCTCGAAAAGCACTGTGCCAGTGTACCTATTGTCATCTCGCTTTTGAAGATCCTTACCCATCAAGGCTGCTCAGTCAACGGTTCAGCCTGCCAGAGACAAGGCAAAAGCCTGCATTTCTCTGCTTGCCTTGTCCATGTGGATTCGAAACTGTCCGCCGTTCATCCGTCTGTGCTACTATATTTTGCGTATTCTCAGTCGCATGAAAGTTATAGTCTAAGTCTCGTCCGCTGAGCGCAGGACATATGCCTTTATCACACGACATCAGCCCCAGCCCAGAATTACGACCCGCCAATGAACAACCAGACCCATACCGGCCGGACCGTTATACCCTCTCGCCACTTGATGACCGCCCTGGTTTTCAGCCTGGGCCTCGCCCTCTTTGTTGAACACCGTATTTTCCTGGATCCATTTGCCCTGAATGATGACATTCGCAACCAAATTTACTGGCTGGCCCGGATCGTCAATCCCCACTTGTTTCCCGCAGATTATATTGCCAATTATTTCACGCAACCCCTGCTAATCGCTCCAGCCCTGCTGGCACTCTACAGTAGCCTTGCGCCTTGGCTAGCCCCCTTGACACTGAGTCAGTATCTGCCACTGGCGCTGGTGGTCATCGCCACCTTCTTTCTGTTCAAATTTTGCAAGGCCGCACGTAATGCAGAATATGCCAGCTGGGTCTGTTATTGCTTTAATATTTCGGTCTGGCTTGTCAAAAATCTCTCCGGTGGTCTGCCACGCGCGTTCATTTACCCATTACTCTTTGCCTTGCTATGGGCGCTCCAGACGCGCCGCTGGTTTCTGGTCACCATCACCCTCTGGCTGAGTGCCCTGATTTACCCGCCCGTCTTAATGCTGGGCCTGGGTATTTTAATCGTGGAAATCATTCGAGCCCGAGGCCAAAAATCAGACGTCATCCCGCGAGCCCAGTGCCTGGCGGTTTCTTTCCTGGGAATAATTGGTATTATCGGCACCCGACTGGGCTGGAGTACCGCCCCCACCCTCTACGGCCCGCTGACCACAGACCGCATCGCACAACACATGCGCGATTTCTATTGGGGTGGACGAGTCGTACTGTATACCATGCCCTACGCCACCGAGCCGGGCTTTCCGCTCAACTGGGTCATGCCCATCCTGCAGCGGCTCCCGCACCTCTACATCCTGATTCCGGTTCTGGTCTTTGGGGTGCTGCGACTCATTTATCTCCGCTGGTTCAAACGTGCCATTGGCCCAGTCAAACTGCCACCCTTACTCGGCTCCTGTATCATAGCCTCTCTCTGCATGTATATTTTAGCCTGGCTTTTTCTCTTTTACCTCTACGTCCCTGAACGTTATCTGGAGTACACCCTGCTCATCCTCCCGGGCTTCATGCTGCCGGATCTGCTCCTGAATGCCCGTGCACGCTTAGCCAGGCATTCCCGGCGCATCACATTGGGCTTTCTCTTGTTCTCAATCACGATCAGCAGTTTCTTCTGGCGTGCAGACCTCATGCATATTCCCAACCGGGAAAAACAACTTTATGCTCATCTGAAAGGCCTACCCGCCCACAGCATGATGGCCGCTCCGCCCGGACTAGCCAACAACATTCCCCTGTTTGCCTCCCAAAGCGTCATGCTGAACAACGAAACCTACATTCCGTTTCACCAGGCCTATTTCCGCGAGATGAAAAGCAGACTTCACGACTGGCTTTTGGCCTATTACGCCACCGATCGTCAACCCGTGGCCAGACTCATTCAAAAGTACCACCTGAGCTATCTCGTGCTGCAAACTGCTGATTTTAAACCCGGTATGCTGGATAAAGTCGAAAAGAAATCTTACTATGCTTTCCCAACACCATTTTTCAAAGCACTCAAACAAGAGGACAGCAGCGCCTATTACCTTTTACGACTACCCACCAGCTGCATCACCTATCAAACCAGAATATTCAGGGTGATTGATACCAAACGCTGCGAATTTCCGTAAGAATCCTTCATTGGCCCGAAATTTCAATAATAATAACGCCGCTTTTTCCACTGAAAGCGCACATTCAGCATGCCTACCGTCACCAAAAAAATAATGATCATCTGATTAATAAAATCAGAGACATCATAATGATCGATCAACCATTCGAGCATGCGCGGGGACTCCATACTTTTGTTCGTGCTTAATAGAATAAAAACCATGCCGATTGCTATATTGCCTGTATGAGAAAAGGTCAACCCAAAGTCGTGCATTTACAGGAGGGGGGGGTAAGCATAACAAGACATACTGACAAAGGTGATTCTGTACCCATTTTCTCCCCTCGTTCATGATTCCCAACTCAGAGTAAGACGGTGCATTCTGTGTTCAAGCAGGTTAACAAACGATTGCCACATTTACAGGCGGTTATGCTGCTCATGCTCGTCATGAACCCCTCCGTCTGGGCCTCGCAAGAGAGCCCGGCCAATCTCACGCCCCAGGATCAGGGTCATGTGGTACCCGTCAGCCTGTTCAAGGGGCATGTCAGCAATCAGCCCAGTCGATACATTCTGGGCCCCGGTGATAAACTGTCCATCAAGGTCAAGGATCTCGAAAAATTCAATCAGCAATTGACCATTCGCCCCGATGGCTACGCCAGCATTCAGCCCTATGGAGAAGTGTATATTGCCGGGCTAGACGTACAAGGCTTTCAGCAATGGCTCAGCGAAAAGTTCAAATTCTATCTGGTACACCCGGAAATTACCGTTGATATTGAGGAAATGCGGCCCACACTGGTTTATGTGAGCGGCGCCGTCAACAAGCCCGGTACCTATCAGTTCCTCCGCAAAACCCTGAACGACGTGACGTACCAGGGCGACAACGAAAACGTGGAGATTACCCTGTCGAATGTACTGGCCAAGGCCGGCGGCGTTAGCGAGTGGGCAGACATTGACCATATTGAAGTCGTGCATGCCGTGACCAGCCAGGCGGAAACCTTCAACCTGAGGGAGTTGTTAGCTCAGGGTGAGGGCAAAGATCTCTGGCTGCTGCCCGGCGACTCCATCATCGTCCCGGCCCTGCCGCAACCCATGGATCAGGACACGTTTAAACTGATCAGTCGATCCACCTATTACAAGGGTAAATTCCCGGTCATAGTGCTAGGCGCAGTGCAAAAACAGGGCGAAGTACAGATTGATCCCAGTAACAACTCTCTCCATGCCGCATTAGCGCTGGCGGGTGGGTTCATCGAAAACGTGAGTAAACGCAACACCTTTCTGGTGGAGCGACCGGCCAATCACGGCGGGTTTAATCACTTTGTCGTAGACGGCAAAAAAGTACAATTCGCCCTACAACCCGGCGATGTTGTGTATGTCTCCGACAATAAGCTGTCGCAGGTCGAACACGGGCTTCGTATCCTGGGCAGTGTGGTGCAACCCACTTACTTCAGTGGCGCCAGCATCCTTACCTTTTCCAAACTGAACAAGCCATAGGATCAGACGACTAATGCTCTATCCCATCATCTTATCCGGCGGCTTTGGAGGACGTCTTTGGCCGGTTTCAAGAGTCAACATGCCCAAACAGTTTCTCTCACTGGTTACAGAAAAAAGCCTGCTGCAAGAAACGGTGATCCGCTTGAAAGGCATCCCGAATATGGCCTTACCCACTCTGGTTTGCAATGAACGGCACCGCTTTATCGCTGCCGAACAATTGCGCGCCATCGGCACCAGCGCCCGCAAGATTTTTCTCGAACCTGAGAGTCGGGACACGGCTCCGGCCATTGCAGTGGCCGCCCAGGACGCCTTGAACGAGTGCCCGGACGCGCTCCTGCTGGTGCTTCCCTCGGATCATTCCATCCTGAATATTCCCAGCCTGCATAACGCCATTCAGGAAGCCCTTCCACTGGCCAACCAAGGCTATATCATGACCTTCGGCATTTTGCCCAATGCACCCAAAACCAGCTATGGATACATTCAGCAAGGTCCCAGTGTAAAAGATAACACCCGATACCATCATGTGGCCCGCTTTGTGGAAAAGCCAGACAAAGCCACCGCGCAGTACTATCTTAAATCCAAAGAATACCTTTGGAACAGTGGCATTTTTATGTTTCGGGCTGACAGTCTGCTGGCAGAACTCAACGTCCATGCCCCGGAAATTGCACTGCTCAGTAACATTGCCCTCAACGGTGCACGCGAGGATACCGACTTTTGCTGGCTGGAGCAATCCGCCTTCCATGCTTGCCCCACCCTCTCCATCGACTATGCCCTGATGGAAAAAACCAAACAGGCCGTGGTGGTGCCCGTCGATATGGGCTGGAGCGATGTGGGCTCCTGGGGTGCTTTATGGGAAGTCGTTTCCAAGGACGCGCAAGGCAACGTCACCAAAGGACACGTGCATCTCAAAGACGTCACCAATTGCTATATCAAATCCGACAAGGAAATTGTCGCGGCCATCGGCCTCAAGGATCTAATCATCATAGACACCGAAGACGCTCTGCTCATCACCCATCGAAACAATGAGCAGGAAGTTAAAACCGTGTTCAAAAAATTAATGTAACCCCGGAAAGGCAAAAGGGTTTCTCACTCTATGAAAAAAGCGTTAATCACAGGTATCACCGGTCAAGATGGCTCCTATCTGGCGGAATTACTGCTGGGTAAGGGGTATGAGGTGCATGGCATTATTCGTCGCGCCAGCAGTTTTAATACCGGCCGCATTGATCACCTGTATCAGGATCCCCATGAGCCCGATCCCCGGCTGGTGCTACACTACGGGGATCTTTCCGATGGTAGCGTGCTGCGTCGTATTCTGGAAAAAACCACCCCGGATGAAGTCTACAATCTGGGCGCACAGTCCCATGTGCGGGTTTCCTTTGATGAGCCGGAATACACCGTCGATATCGATGCACTGGGCAGTTTACGGCTACTGGAAGCCATTCGGGATTACCGAGATCGCACCAAACACGACATCCGATTCTATCAGGCCAGCAGCTCGGAAATGTTCGGGGCCACCCACCCCCCACAATCGGAAAATACGCCGTTCTACCCCCGCAGCCCGTATGCCTGCGCCAAAGTTTACAGCTATTGGCAAACCATCAATTATCGGGAAAGCTATGGCCTCTTCGCCTGCAATGGCATATTATTCAATCACGAAAGTGAACGGCGAGGCGAAACCTTTGTGACGCGTAAAATCACACGCGGTGCCACCCGCATTAAGCTGGGCCTGCAAGAGAAACTCCAGCTGGGGAATCTGTCTGCCTTAAGAGATTGGGGCCATGCCGCCGATTACGTGGAAGCCATGTGGCGGATGCTGCAAGCTGAACAACCCGATGATTATGTGGTGGCCACCGGCAACGCCTATTCCGTGCAGGAGTTTGCCGATAAAACTTTTAGCCTGCTGGGGCTGAATGCCAAAGACCACATTGAGGTTCACCCCCGATACTTCAGGCCCGCCGAAGTGGATCACCTGCGCGGGGATGCCTCCAAAATTAAAAACAAGCTGGGCTGGACCCCAAAAATTTCGTTTGATGAACTGGTTGAACGCATGGTGAACCATGATCTCGAACTGGCCCAGCAAGAAAAAACCCTGCGCGATCTGGGGCATCACATCAATCTGGGAGAGCATCACGCCGAATGAGCCTCATGCAGCACACGGACAAAATTTATATCGCCGGTCATCGCGGACTGGTGGGTTCTGCATTGTGCCGCAATCTGGAAGCCGCCGGTTACAACAATTGGATTGGCCGGACGTCTGCGGAACTGGATTTACGAAATCAGCAAGCCGTCACGGCTTTTTTTGAACAAGAAAAACCGGATTATGTGCTCCTGGCCGCCGCAAAAGTGGGCGGTATTTTGGCCAATAATACCTATCGGGGCGAATTTATCTACGATAACCTGATGATCGCCACCAACATCATTCATGCGGCCTACCAAACGGGTGTAAAAAAGTTACTCTTTCTGGGTAGTTCCTGCATTTATCCCAAGCACGCGCCACAACCCATGACTGAAGTGGCTCTACTCAGCGGTTATCTGGAAGAAACCAACGAGCCGTACGCCATTGCTAAAATCGCGGGGCTCAAGCTCTGTGAGGCGTATCGGGCCCAGTATGGCTGCAATTTTATCACCGCTATGCCCACCAATTTGTATGGACCCAACGATAATTTCGATCTGGAAACCTCGCATGTGCTGCCCGCCTTAATTCGCAAATTTCACGAGGCCAAAATCAGGCAGCAACCGCATGTCACCATCTGGGGCAGCGGTGCCGCCCAGCGGGAGTTTCTGCATGTAGACGATCTGGCGCAAGCCTGCATTTTCCTGATGAATCACGATGACTCCCCCGGTTTGATCAATATCGGCACCGGCGAAGACATCAGCATCCGTGCCCTGGCTGAAACTATCCAGCGCATCACCGGCTACACCGGCACCTTGCAGTTTGATCGCAGCAAGCCGGATGGCACCCCGCGAAAACTACTGGATATTTCCAAGCTGCGCGCACTGGGATTCACTCCCCAAATTACCCTGCAGGAAGGCCTTCAATCCACCTACGAGCACTTCGTCAACGCGCAATATCCCGCCCTGTCAGGAGCGTAACCCATGCCCCCGAAGGAACGCTTCAACCTGACCGCATTGCAACGCAAGGGCTTGCACTGGTTCAGCCGGACGTTTCACTTGAATGTGACCCTCTGCGATCAGGCCATGGTCAGCGGGGTCAACTTTTTGACAGGCGTGTTATTAGCCCGTTTTATGGGCATCGCCGAATTTGGCCGGTTCTCGCTACTCTGGATGCTGGTGCTCTTTTTCAGCAGTTTTCAATACGCCATGATCATTTCGCCCATGATGAGCATTGGCCCCAAGCAAGACACTGACGCCCAAAATACCTATTTCGGTGCCGTGCTTGCTCAACAGATCCTCTATTTAATCCTCAACGCCCTGCTCTTGATCACACTGCTCCCCGTGGCCGAGCGTTCTTTCCCCGACTGGCATCTCCACGGGCTGACTGGGCCGCTGATTGCGGTCACGCTGGCCTATCAGGCACAAGAATTTGTGCGTCGCTATTGTTATACCCGTAAACGCATGCCCACCGCTCTGGTCAACGACGCCATCAGCTATCTGGGACAACTCGGCTTACTACTGGCTTTGTTTTTCTCTGGGCATGCAGATACCGCACAAGTGCTGTGGCTCATTGCTCTCAGCTCACTGGCCGCCGTGGGCGTGGGATTATTCGAATTCAAAGGGCTTCAGCTCGTGCCAAGTGAACAGCGGTCTGTATTGCATCGTCACTGGCAGTTTTCCAAGTGGCTGACAGCGTCGAATTTAATGACCTGGGTGTCCGGCAACTTTTTAATACTAACCGCAGGCGCGGTACTGGGCACCTCGGCCGCCGGGGTGCTTAAAGCGTGTCAGAATATTTTAGGCATCACGCATATTTTATTTAACGCACTGGCCAATCTGGTACCCATTCAAGCCGGGACACTCCTGGCCCAACAAGGGCTGCCAGCCATGGAGCACTATTTTAGCCAAGCGGCAAAATGGGGTGGTGCGGCCACTGTTTTGCTGGCCATTCCCGCCCTGTGTTTTCCCAAACTCACCCTGCAATGGATCTACGGCCCCACTATGGCGCCTTATGCCTGGGTGCTCAGCGCCTACGCGCTGGTTTACCTAATCATGTTTATCAATCAGATCCTCACCTTTGCCTTGCGCACGCTGGAGCAAACTCGCCCGATTTTTAACGGCTACTGTCTTACCGCAATCCTGAGCCTCCTCAGCGCCCACACGCTGGCCACCCGCTTTGGCCTGAGCGGCATTGCGCTGGGCTTTCTGGTGTTGGCGATCCTCAACATGAGTGTGTTAATCGCAGGCTACATTCAGGGCCGCAATGCCTACACTGCATCAGCCATCCAGCGAGCACCTGCAACAACCGCAGGAGGACCCAACTCATGCGAGTGACTGTCCTGATGCCGGTGTATAATGCCGGGGCTTATCTGAGCAGTGCGATCGAGAGTGTGCTCAATCAAACGCACCGCGACTTTGAACTCATCCTGATTAACGACGGCTCCACCGATGCATCCGAAAGCGTCATGCGAGGGTATGCCGAGCAAGACAGCCGGGTGCAGGTAATGTCTCATGCCAACTGCGGCATGGGAGAATCCCTGAACCGGGCGTTGCAGGTGGCGCAAACTGATTGGGTGGTGCGCATGGACGGGGATGACCTCATGCACCCGGAACGGCTGGCGCGACAAATTGAGTTCATTCAGCAGCATCCCGATCTCAAAGTCACCGCCTGTCTGGCGCAATATATCAGCGAAACCGGAAAGCCGCTGGCTCAAACCACATCGGATTTAACCACGATAGCGCGATTTCAGTGGTATCTGGCGCAACAGGAAGCCATCGGCCTGTTCCATCCCGGTGTGGCCATGCACCGCGAGAGCGTGTTGACCGTGGGCGGCTATCGCGGCGCATTCTGGCCCGCCGATGACATTGATCTCTGGAACCGTGTGGCCGAACAAGGGCACCTCATTCTGGTACAACCCGAGGTGCTGATGCAGTACCGATTGCACGCACAATCGGCGATTACCGCCAGCTTTATGAAAGGCCGTTTAAAGTACGAATGGGTGCGTACCTGCATGCGTGCCCGCCGCGCCGGACAAGCTGAGCCGACCTGGGATGAGTTTGTCAGCCAATGGCAAGCGCGCCCCCTCCTCACCCGGCTCAACTGGCAGCGCAAAACCCGCGCCAAAGAACTCTACCGCAAGGCCGGGCATGATCATCTGGCCGGGCATACACTCAAAGCGTTCTGGGAGTTGATGCTGGCCACTGGTTTACAACCTGGCTACACCTTGTCCCGGTTGATAAAACAAGGCACGAAGGCGCGCACACCATGAGCACCACCGCCACGCTCACCACGGACTCCGTGCTCGCTATTTTTGAGCGTCTGAATACCGAAAACATTGTGTATGCGGTATTACGAAACGCGGAAAACTTCCCACACTTTGGCCATGATGTGGATCTCATCGTCGCCGACACAGATCGCAACCGCTGTCGGGAAATCTTTATTGAGATTGCCAAAATGCAAGGCTGGCAGGCACTCACGGAGTGCCACCACTGGGCGAAATCCAAGCATTGCCAATGGCACAACATTGAAATTTTTCGCTTTTTTCATGCCCAACAATTGGCCTATTTGCAGATTGATCTCTTTCACGGCTATTTGGTCAACGGATTGCCGTTTATGACTGAAACCGAGTTGTTGAGTGATCGTCAATCCGATCCACGAGGCTTTACCCGCATTCATCCGGGCCGGGAAAACGTATTTCGGATGCTGCAACTGCACCGGCTCTATACCTGGGATGCCGAACAAACTGAAAAAATCATGCGCTACCGGACTCAGGTGCTGTCGTATGCGCACGACCACGAGTCAGCGTTTCAAGCCATCATCTCGCAACACATGGGCACCGCAGGTTTAAATGCTTTAAAAGCGCTTCAACACGATCATATTCAAGATTACAGTCAGCACATCACCCAGTTTAAACGCCAATTTTTCTGGCAATTTTCGCTCAAAAATCCTGTTGCAGCACTCCAAAATTTCGCAGAGCGAATCGACGATTATGTACAAGGCTACTGGCTCGATCCCTGTGGTCAGGTGTTGCCATTTCATGGTGATTCACAAGTTCTGACGGAGGTGTTGGACACCCTCGTTGCACACAATCTGCTCAGCTGCTGGACACAAAAACGGTGCGAGCAATCCGGTTTATCCTGGCCTGAGCGAAAAACGTTGGAGCGGGGTGGCATGGTGCTCAAGCGCGCCCACTCCAGCACTCGCAATGTACTGGATCTTTCCTCAAATAATCACGAAAAACAGACGTTAATCGAGACGGTGATCAGTCGTCTGAACGCTCGCCATATCATGCTCTATTCGGCCAATATCGAGGGCTGTGTGCCATGATGATCGTCATTCTGGGGCCGGATGGCTGCGGCAAAAGCAGTGTGATCGATGCTTTGAAAAATGACTTGTCCGACACGTTTAAGACCATCGATTATTTTCATCTCAAGTTCCGATTAAAGCCGGGATCTCAGCACCAAAACACGCGTCCCGTGAGCAATCCGCAAGGGCAGAAGACCTATTCCCCGCTCTTATCCATGATCAAATTGCTCTACTTTTTAATCATTTATAATCTCGGTTACTGGGTACATGCCCAACGCATTCACTCGCCGGATCATTTGCTCATTTTTGATCGGTATTACCATGATTTAATCGTTGATCCCAAACGCTTTCGCTACGGCGGGCCCGAATGGATGTCCCGGAAAGTCCTACGCTGGATTCCCAAACCGCATTTGTGCATTTTGCTGGATGCAAACCCTGAGGTTCTACAAGCGCGCAAACAGGAAGTTTCTTTTGCAGAAACCGCCCGCCAACGCGACGCCTATCGCGCACTCGTGCAAGAGCCCCCACAAAACATCTCCGGATCGCGACAAACCAACCATTGTGCAAATGTCATCATTGATGCTGCCCTTCCCCTCTCAGCGGTCGCTCAGGAAGCATCTACCCGCATCCGGACGGCCCAGCATCCCCTAGCGACATGCTCGCGCATTCAAACCGTGGTGCAACCGCTCTTTCCCGAGGGCGTCAACGCCCTACCCCACAACCATCCCCCAGCGCCAGATACCCTTTACTGGCCCTATTTGGTGATTCCCGGTAAATCGGGCCATCCCCGCTGGATACTGCCGAAAAATCCCCAATGGGGCCTGCCCGGACTGCAATTCTGGTGGCCCTATGATTTGGCCTCTCGCCTGCGTTGGCGACTGATTTTATGGGCCTATCAACTGGGCATTTTGCATTGGCACCCTCATGTCCAAAGCATTCAAATTCAATGGCCCCAATCATCTCATTGGGCCCATTTGGGTTGGAAAAACCCGCATCCTCCCATCCCGGTGATTTATGTAGGAGAGCCTCTGGCGCGCGGCAAAGCGGTAGCCTCGCTGGTCGATTCGCAAGATCAAACATGCCAACTTATCGCCAAAGCCCCAGTCGGAAAAGCGGCCGCCGACAAAATTCGACACGAAGCGAACATGCTAAAACAATTGGCCATCACACCAGCCGACATTGCGCCTCAACTTCATTTTATTCAAACCGACTCAGGGCTTTCCACGCAGCAAGCACTGGCCTTGCCCAACAGCCCCCGTGCGTTTTCCCGTACGCACCTCAACTACCTCTTGCACTTGCAACAAACGCACCGCACTTCGCTAAGCGAGCAAGGCGCACAGCTGCAGCAGAGACTCACCACCTGCACCCCTGCCCTGGATGCGTTGCATCATCAAGCCCTGCACAGATTTTTGCAAGAAATCCAATCCGATGAAACCCCGGTGGCCCGCGTGATTGTGCATGGCGATTTCGCGCCGTGGAATTTGAAAATCAAACCCGATGGCACGCTCATCGCCTTCGATTGGGAAGAGGGTTCGCTCACCGGCTTGCCCTTTTACGATCTGCTGCACTTTCACTTTATTCAACAACCCATCGATAAACGCACACGCGCCCTGCTGTCACCCCTGTTAGAACAACCACTCATTCAGGAATACATGCAACATTTTGGCCTAACCCCCAACTGGTGCCAGCACCTCTTCAGCTATTTTCTGCTGGACTACTGGTGCCGTCGACTGGAGGAAGGCGATACGGAAACCGCAGACTGGTTCTTCAGCGCCATCCTGCAAAAAACGCTGGATGACACGCCATGAAGATTTTGCTGTCCGCGTACGCCTGCGAACCCAACCGGGGCAGCGAGCCCGGCGTCGGTTGGCACTGGACAATCGAACTGATGCGAGCGGGTCATGAAGTCTGGGTGATCACACGCCAGAATAATCAGGCTGTGATTGAAGCGGCATTAAAGCAAAACCCCATCGTCTCGCCCGAAAAACTGCATTTTATTTATTTCGATCTGCCCAAATGGCTCACCTTCTGGAAACAAGGCGGGCAGGGCGTTCACCTGTATTATTTCCTGTGGCAAATTGGCATTTATTTTATAGCGCGCAAGCTTATGAAAACTGTCAATTTAAATGTCATCCACCATGTGACCTTTGTGAGTATTCGCTTCCCCAGTTTTTTGGGCTTACTGGGTGTGCCCTTTATTTTTGGCCCTGTCTCCGGGGGTGAAAAAGCCCCGTGGCCCTTGCGTCAGAGCTTTCCCTTACAAGGCTGGATTCGGGATTTTATTCGGGATGGTTTAAATGCCTGGGTACAATGGGATCCGCTCATGCACCTGACCTTGGCTTCAGCTCAAAAAATTTATGTGGGCACCTCGGATTCTTACGCACTACTGCCCAAACGCTATCACGCCAAAGCGGAAATCCAGCTGGCCATTGGCATCGACCCGGCGCAACTTAATCCGCCGCGATGTTCCGCAGTAAACGTAGATAATCCCATTCAGAATGCAAATGCAAACAATCCGCTCGACCCTGCAACCCAACCATTTAAAATTTTATATGTCGGCAATTTGCTGTATTTAAAAGGCATTCATTTAGGCTTGCGGGCCTTTGCGAAACTGCTGGAAGCGTACCCCAACAGCCAGCTCACGCTAATTGGTAGCGGCCCGGAATCCGCATGGCTCAAACAACTCGCCGGACAACTGAAGCTTGAAAAGCAAGTTGAGTGGATTCCTAAAATGGCCCAAACGGAGCTGATGCAGCGGTATCCCGCATATGACGTATTTCTGTTTCCCAGTCTGCATGACTCCGGTGGAATGGTTATACTGGAAGCAATGGCCCACGGTCTGCCCGTGGTTTGTCTGGATTTAGGCGGTCCGGGGCGGATCGTCGATGCCAGTTGTGGCCGGGTGATTCCCACCCACAACCAGAATGAAACCCAGATCATTCATCGATTGAGTGAGGCGTTGGCCGAACTGGCCACCCAAGAGGCATTACGGGCCGTATTAAGCAAACAGACCCAAACGCGTCTCCAATATTTCCTGTGGTCCAATCTTATCCAGCGGGTCTATCCAACCAGCGAGGCGTGATCCAAGCGATGCTCCTGAAAATTCCACGTCGACTGACGCTAACGCCGGAAGGCTTTATTTACTGGTTTGCCGCTTTTAACGGGCTGGCCTATTACGCCTGTGTTTTGCTCATCAACCAGATTCTGCCCTTTGAAAAAGGGATTCTTCGCTTTGGAACATCGCTGATTTTTCTATTAATCGCAGTGTTCTTTTATCTACGCCACAAGCAACGCATTTTTACCCTCAAGAAGCAGCAATGGCCAATCGCGATTCATGTGATGTTCGCCTATTTCGGCTGGTCCGTGCTTAGTTTCACATGGAGCAACACGCAGGACTTTCAGGCACAGGGCTACAGCTTGACGATCTTTTATCTGGCCCAATGGGTCAACTATTTCATTGAATTTTTGACCATCCTGATTATCTGCAAAGTCACCACCGCCTCACAGTTAGCGCTGCACTACCTAAAAGGCCTGCGACTGGGCGGCCTGATTCTGGCGGCAGCCTATCTGTTTGTGTGGATCTTTATTGAAAAATCAGGCCGACTCTCCACCGTCGGAGAAGGGGTTCTGGTGATTCACCCCAACAACCTCGCGCTCAAGCTGGCCATCTCCAGCCTTTGCAGCTTTCATTTATTTGCCATCAAGCCCAACAAACGACAAAAAGATATTCTCACGGTGGCCCTGTTTGGCATTCCCACCCTGTTCGCCATGATGCTTACTGTTGGTAAAACCGTACTGGTGGCCTTTATGGTGGCCTTTCTGTTTTACATTTTACACATCCCCTTGCAGCGGCGCATGAAGCTCCCCATCCTGATCGTCACCCTGTTGGTGATGTGTATGGGCCTGCCCTTTGTGGCCGAATACATGTCCCGCTATCTGGATGCGGGTAGCCTGAACACGCTGTCGGGCCGTACCGAACTCTGGCAAATCACCTGGGACGACAGCTGGAAGCATCCGTGGATCGGGCATGGCATTGCCAGCCCGTTCGCCACCTTGTCGTGGAACGTGGATCGTTCCGGGCAAAGTGGGACGGCGCACAACGATTACCTCAATGCGTTCTATCAAATGGGCGTCATCGGGTTTCTGATTGTGAGCTTGCTGTATGGCTCGTTTATTAACGCCGCGTTTAAAACCCGTAAAAATGCTGAATTCAGGCAAAACACCTCTTTTTGTATGGCCCTGTTTATCATCATGTTTATCTTTTCTCTCACCGCGAGTTTCCCGGTCGGCTTTGCCGTGCCGTTTACCTTCCAGATGATCATGCACTACTGGATGGCTCAGGCGGATGCCAGTACACCGAAAATCCGGTTTGCCCACCCCCCGGTCAACCCATTCGACGTCGAGAATGATTCGCCCTCCACACCCAACAACCGGAAGGCACTGGCATGAATCTGCTATCGCATCTGTTGCACCGCCTGAACCAACCGGAGCCTCAACCATTTCAGGACACGATCTTTCTGCGGTTTATCGCGGTCTTGCTAATCACCAACTCCCACCTGGACGGTCTGTACCCCATCCCCGGACTGGCATCCGGCGGGGCGCTGGGAAATGCGATTTTTTTCATGCTCTCCGGTCTGGGGCTGGCACTCAGTAGCCAACACCGACCACCGGAGCGTTTTTTAAGCTGGTTTTCGGCACGGGCCACCCGTATTTACCCCACTCTCTGGATCAGCCTGGTGGCCCTGAGCCTGATTCATCCCGTCCCCTGGCCCGGTCAGGGTATGTTTGCACTGATTCAAGGGCTTTTTTATCCCACCCCGTTCTGGTTTATTGCAGCACTCATGCTATTTTATGGCTTGCTGTACCCCATCCTCAAAGCCCAACCCAAGCCTCGCACCATCCTGACCCTGATTGCAGGCCTATGCTTGCCCTATTTCTATATCTACTGCACCCGGCTGAATTTATCGGGTTTTGTGATTGAAGATTCCAGCCAGTTTAAATGGCTCTTTTACTTTCAAATCATGCTGTATGGAGTGTGGCTCGCGCATCGCTATCCGCAGATCAAAAAGCCCACCGTTCGAGATAGCATTAGACTCCTGTCAGGGCTTTTGCTCTACGTCGGACTAAAATTCCTGATTGCACATGGTACGTTCAGCACGTTTCAATTCCTGATCCATTGGCTCACCTTCCCCCTACTTTATTACGGCTTGAAAGTGGCCCAGGCACCGTGCATCACCCGTTGGCTCAGCGCGCGATATAGCGGGGCGTGCCTCACCTTTCTAGGCACTTGCACCCTGGAAATTTATTTATTGCAGCACCAACTCTACACCCTCCCCTGGCTGAAACCCCTTGGCTTTCCCCTGGGCTTGCTGTGTTTCTGGGGCATGCTGCTACCCTTGGCCTATGTGGCCCATCGCGCGTCGACGCCGCTACAGCGTTTGCTGGGCAGGTCAATCGCATGAAGATTTTAATGGTGCACAACTATTACCAGCAACGCGGCGGCGAGGATGCCGTGTTCGATCGCGAAGTCGCCCTGCTGGAATCGCAGGGACATCAGGTACATCCACTCACCTTCCAGAATCACCAGATTCAAGGCCGCTGGGCCAGCCTGTGGGCCGGACTCAACAGCCTGTTCAGCCTCCCCGCATTTTTCAAAACCTGGCAGGCCATCCATCAATTTACCCCGGATCTGCTGCATGCCCATAATCTGTTTCCACTGGCATCGCCCTCGGTACTACTTGCCGCCAAATTAAACCACATTCCCGTGATTGTGACCCTGCATAACTATCGCCTTATCTGCGCCAACGCCGTACTGTTTCGCGATGGCGCAGAATGCCGCAAATGCGTCAACCAACGCTGGCCACTGGCGGGTATCCTGCAGGGCTGCTACCGGGATTCCCGCCTGCAAAGTGCTGCGTTGGCAGGAATGACGAGCCTGCATCGGCAAATGGGCACCTGGAAGCATGCGGTCGATCGCTACATCACCCTCAGCCCCGCACAGCGAAATATCCTGCTGAACTCAGCCCTTTGCGTGCCCCCGGAACAACTGGCCATCAAGCCAAACTTCACCGACAATACACCGCGGCCCAGCGAAACCAGCCCACCTGCCTATTTTCTATTCATTGGCCGACTTTCTGTAGAAAAAGGCGTAGAGCCCCTGCTGGCCGCATTTAAACAGTCCTCCCTGCCACTGAAAATTATTGGTGCTGGCCCACTGGAAAACGCCGTCAAAGCAGCCGTGAGCGAATCACCCAACATCGAGTATCTGGGCTTTCAAGATAAAACGGTGCTCGCCAAAATACTGCATCAAGCCATTGCACTGGTTTATCCCTCAGTCTGTCCGGAAACGTTTGGACTCAGCATTATTGAAGCGTTTGCGGCACACGTGCCTGTTATCGCCTCCCGACTTGGCGCACCAGGCGATCTGGTGACTCATCGCGAAAATGGCCTGCTGGTGGAGCCCGGAGACGTCGAAGCGTTACGGACCGCCGCCGAAACCCTGCGAGCCGATCCCGCCTTGCGCCAGCAATTGGCCGAAGCCGCCTACCAGCACTTTCTGGCCCAGTACACCGAGACCCGCAATTATGAAGCCCTGATGGACATTTACCATGACGTCCTTGCCGCCCGATAAATTACCCAAACGCAACGTACTGGGCATTGGCGTGACCCAGGCGCCTTATGCTGCCGCAGTGCAGCATCTGGTAGAACTGGCCCAGCAGCGCGTCTCCGCCTATGTCTGCGTGGCCAACGCGCACATGCTGGTGGAGGCGAATCAGGATCACAGTTTTTGGGACGTGCTGGATCAGGCCGAGCTGGTCACCCCCGACGGCAAGCCGCTCTCAGTGATGATGAACTGGCTCTATCAAACGCAGCAGGAGCGCGTGGCCGGACCCGATTTGATGGTGAGTCTGTTTGAACGAGCCGAAGCGGAAAACCTGCGCCTCTTTCTGTTTGGTTCCACCCCACAGGTCCTGGAAGCCATTACCCAAAAAGCAAAACAACTGTACCCCCAGCTAACACTGGCCGGACAACTCTCCCCACCATTTCAGGCAATTTCTCCGGCTGAGGAAGAAGCCATGATTCAGCAGATTAATGATTCCGGGGCGAATCTGGTTCTGGTGGCACTGGGCTGCCCCAAGCAGGAGCGCTGGATGCATGCGCATTCGCCCCAAATTCAGGGCGTTTTAATTGGAGTGGGTGCAGCGTTTCCGTTTTTCAGCGGCGATTTAAACCGCGCCCCCCACTGGATGCAGAACGCCAGCCTGGAATGGCTGTATCGGTTGTACTGCGAACCCCGGCGATTGTTTCAGCGGTATCTCATCACCAATTCCCGGTTTATGCTGCTCGCCCTGATTCAGCTGTTTAAACATTACACCTCGCCAAAACCAAACCCTGATCAATAGAACACTTTCCGGGTTCGCAACGCAAGCCCAGAAAGCGCCTGATCGATTACAGCATTTTCAGCGACTACTGCCTGAACCCAGTAATAAGTTGCGGATTTTTTGACGCCAGGGCATTTCAACGGTTTTATACAAGACCACGGAACTCAGCAAGGTCAGCGCCAGTACCAGCCCGCACAATGCCAACTGCACCGGCAGGGTCGTGGTTTTAATCTCAAAGTGGACCCCCTTCAACAAGCCATGTCTCAGGTAGCGGAAGATTAAATTGTGAATCAGATAAAACGAATAACTGATCTCTCCGCCAAAGACCACCAGCGGAGCGGCAAACAGCGTCAGCGGGGCCTTTGCCCGCTCACAACCCGCCAGGATCAAAATAAACAGCAAGGCCGGCCCCATGTAAAACAGGTAATACGCCTCTTTCAATCTGCCCCAGGGTTCAATGACAACGGGCAACGTCCACAACAGCAACGCCAGACCCGTCAACGCCATGGCCGGTGCCAGACGATGCTGTGCAAATGAAGTCACCCAGTTAGGCCAGCGGTGCGATTGAACAAGAAAGAGCCAGCCCCCGGCCAGCCCCAGCCAGAATTCCAGCAGTCGATTGAACGGGAAATGCGGGCCCGCATAAAAATTCTGATCCGGCAAAAGATAAAGAATGCCCACTATTGAAGCCATCAATAGCATGCCACTTAAAAACGCTTTACGGGGCGCTAAAAACAGGGCCGTCAGCACTGGAAACGCCAGATAAAAGAAAAATTCGACGCCAATACTCCAGCCCACATCGTTAAAACTGCCGCAACTGGATTGGGTCAAACACTGGGTCAGGGTGATATTTTGAGCCAGCGGCAACCAGAACGCCGTTTTAGAGGGCGAAAACCATTCCAGCGGGATGGCCAACAACGTGGTTAAAAAGAAAACCGGATAAATGCGCGAAAAACGCGCGATATAAAACTTTTTCAGAGCAAGCGGTCGATCCGCGCGCGGGGGATAGTTCACAAACAGCACGAAACCACTCAGCACATAAAAGAGGGAAACCCCCAGGTGCCCCAGATTTCTGACGATCAACAAGAGGGCCGGGTTGTGAATGCCGAAAAAATTAAAGTGATACATGCCGTGCGAGATAAATACCAGAAACGCCGCATAAAACCGAAAGCCCGTCAGGCTATCAATCATCTGTTTGGATGACGGGCTTTCCGGAAGGTGCTCTTGTTTTGATAATTCGGCGTCATGCTGAGACACAACCAGATCATCCTTTACGTTTTATACGCTTTTTATGGCATCAACTCCTTTACTCTAAATTGTCGAGATCCAACGCACAACCTCCATCCACAGGAGGAGAGCAATCCATGATTCAATCCGCCACATTCAACGGAACGCTGCTTTTACTGCGATTAAACGATACGGAAAGCATACGAAATCGGTTTCCATGAAGGGAAAGCCACCAAAGAACGTAGAATAATTCAGGGAAGCGCACAAAACGTGCAGTATCAACCAGAACATGTCGAGGAAGCACTGCTGATTGACACCAGTCAATTGGTTCAGGCGCTCAAGGCCAAGAGAAAGCTCATCGCAGCGATTTCTCTGGGCGTTGCACTGGTTGTGGGAATTTTCAGTTTCATCTTCTTTCACGAAAAATATTACGCTGAGGGTACTTTGCTCTCCAGTCCGGCCGAGTTATCACATGTCGTCACGGATGTAGCGATTGGCAACGCCCTGACGCGCAACGATCGCGTTGATTCCAACCCCTACAAGAATCAGGAAGAGCTTCTCAAAAGCAAACTGATCGCCGATCAGGTGTTTGCCGCTATGAAGCAGGAAGGCATTCATCCCGCCGATCCCAATCCAGCAAACCTGCATGGCAAAGTCATCAACGCTTCCTATATCAAAGGTACCGACTTCATTCGCATCTCCGCCACTGCCGATTCCCCGGCCAAAGCCCAAAAAATTGCCCGAGCCTACCTGAACAGCTATTTAGCCTTGATGGATAAAATTTCCTTTCAGCCGCTAAAAAAGCAGAAAGAACTGTTCACCGGACAAGTGGCCAGCGCTGAAACGGATTTGGATGCCATAAACACTAAAATTAAAGACTATCAATCCGCTTACGGCATTCTGGATCTGGAAGTGGAAAGCCCGGATCAGGTGCATGAACTGGCTCGACTGGACAGCGATGCCAACACAGTAGAGTCTGGATTAGCCCAGAAACGGGCAGAAGTGGCTCGCCTGCGCCAACAACTCAAACTGGGCGGACAAGATATTACCCGTGCCATTTCGGCGGTAGCCACCGGCCAGAATGTCATGCTGAACGATCTCAATACCAAACTACAAGACGCTCAGAAAGAATACCAGACCAAGGCTCTGACGTATGCCGCCACCAACCCGGAGATGGAACAACTGGAAACCCAGATCCATATTCTGCAACGGCAGGTAACGGATCAGCATATTCAAACCGTGGGCCAAACGAACAAAACCAACCCACCGTTTATCAAGGATAGCGTTCGCACCGAACTAGTCTCACGGCTGGCACTGGCAGAATCTGAAGTATCGGCCATGCAGCGCCGACTGCAAACCACTCGCAGCCAGTACGGCAGAATGCGAGCCGGACTGCACAACCTGCCCCAACAACAACTGGAGTACGCCAAACTGCAGCTGGATCGCAAGAACAAGGAAGACGTGTTGACCCGCCTGAAACAGAAGCTGTCGGAATTACAGATTCAGGAAACACTGGCGCACCAGGAGCAAGTGGTCATTGATCAGCCCCACGCAACCGACCACCCCCTATTTCCCAGCCGATTACACATCATCATGCTGAGCGGTCTGGCCGCAGCCGTACTCAGCGCCCTCGGGGTAGCCGTTCACTCCCTGGTCACCAATCGGGAAATTCGCCCTGAATTTTTTGAGCAAGCCCTGGGCCTGCCCATACTCTCGGTCATCCCCTGGCTGGATGAGGAAGAATGGCAACGCTACCGAAGCAGGGGACTGCTGGAAGTCACAGCCAGTCCGGGAGATCCCCGTCTCCTGAGAGCCTATCAGAATTTAGCGCTGAACCTGAAGGCTCAGCGCCATTTGCACAAAAAAAATACCTTTGTAACCTCCGCCATTACCCAACCTTCCGGCTGCTCGGTCGTGCTGAGCAATATTGCCTTTTGTCTGGCCCAAAGCGGCGAAAATGTCCTGCTGATTGATGCCAACCTGAGAGAACCCTGTCTACATGTGGCCTTCCATCACAACCTCGACTATGAAACCGGCTTGCCCGAAGTCATCAATAGCCTTTGCGAGAAACTCTACAAGAATGATGGCAGTTCACCCGCCGAACTCCTGCCGCTGATCACCGGAGCTGCGGTACAATCCGGGGTTCATCCCCAGCTGCAGTATCTGAACGCCGGGGTTGCCATGGAAAACACCTTCGAGTTTCTGAACTCCAAAGGCTTTGCCGCGCTCATTAATACCGTTCGCACCCATTACGACTGGGTGCTGATCGATGCCCCGCCCTTCCTGCAAGCGCCAGATGCCGCCGTTTTACTGGGCTATACGGATGGTCTCATTCTGCTGGTCGAACACAGCGCCGATGAATCACAGGTCCTGGCCACCAAGCGCAAGGTGGAACGACTAAACTCCCGTATTGCAGGCACCGTACTCAGACACCCCAAGGCTTAAACGCATCAACTGGTCTATCCAGCACCTTTACCAGACAGAAAAGAAGACTGACCTTCTTACTGAGCAGACAGCCTGATGTCCTGTCATCGGCTCCAAACACGGATTAAACCCCACCCAATCAATCCACCGCAGGGTTTTTAGGTTATTTTTCTCCTGAACAGCTTCTCTCGCTTAACCTCACAGGCATTTTTGGCCTTCAATTTACTACAAAAGAAGTAAATCGGCCAAAAATTAAAGTTCTGACATCTTTTGTCGATAAGATCCACATAGTGGCAGATAGAAGCTGAAAGACTTGTAAGGCACACTGCATGATGAATCATCCTCGAAAACAGGACAAACGCAGGACTGATTTAAACGACTTTGAACGTCTGGCGCTGAATCATCCCAGCATCAGTCGGGTGGAGGCCTACAATCCACTACTCATCGATGTGGTTGAAGACGATACCCTGACCACCTCGAACAAGCCCAGCAAAGCCCAAACGCTGGCCTGCCTCGCCCTGATTGACTTTGGGGTTCTACTACTAGGGCTCACCGCTATTCTGGGTATTGAAACACAGTTTGATCTCCAATTAAATTTGCCGCTCAGCACATTTTTGGGTTGCAATTTGCTGTTGGCCATTGCCCTCGGGACCGTATGCAACTATATGGACCTCGTCGACAGTCGCCATTGCCTGGGCAAAGCCGTTGCCATTTGCCTGATTCTTTCACTGATTAATGGACTCAGTCTGCTGCTGAGCGGTAGCAGTAACTCGCTGAGCCTCTGTCTGTCCCTGCCCGTGACCTTTGGCCTATTGGCCCTGATTTCCGGATGGTTTCATTATGAATTAAGCCGCCCATTCCGGCTAAACGTGCCACACAGCGTTTACCGCTC
The DNA here is from genome assembly GCA_903866275.1 of Vampirovibrio chlorellavorus. Taxonomy (GTDB): domain Bacteria; phylum Cyanobacteriota; class Vampirovibrionia; order Vampirovibrionales; family Vampirovibrionaceae; genus Vampirovibrio; species Vampirovibrio chlorellavorus_D. The sequence goes on from CAIPMU010000011.1 coordinate 238,058, forward strand.
ACTGGAACTGGCCCTGAAACGGCTGGTGGATCTGAGCTCAGCCAGTCTGGGGCTGCTGTTACTCTCACCCGTATTGGCGGTCACGATGTTGATACTCTATCTGGAATGCAAGAGTTCACCACTCTTTACCCAGTTTCGTATTGGCGAAAACGAGCAACCTTTCCGCATGTACAAACTTCGCTCCATGATTCCCAATGCAGAGGCCTTATCCCCCGTTGACCCTTCCAACACAGGTGCCGAACAACTTTACAAGCATCAGAACGACCCCCGAATTACCCGACTGGGTAAGCTCATTCGTAAACTCAGTGTGGATGAACTTCCCCAGCTCTGGAACGTGATTCAGGGGGAGATGTCGCTGGTTGGTCCCAGACCGCCCCTGGTCCAGGAGTATCAACAGATGAACGCACTCCACCGTCGTAAATTCGAATGCTGCCCAGGACTGACCGGATTATGGCAGATCACTGGACGGGTGAAAAACCAGAGACAATTTGGAGCAGTGGCCCGCTATGACATCCAGTATCTGGAAAACTGGTGTCTGCTGGAAGATTTAAAAATCCTGCTCAAGACCATCCCGGTGGTGATACTGCAACGCGGCGCATTCTAGATCGCCCCCCTACGAGCCCTCTCACTGGCCGAATGACACTGTGCGCTCAATCCCACCCAACGCGCTTCTATGATCCATCGTATTTGGCTGGCGATCGATTGGTACCTGTCGTTTCCCAACAATAGACAGGGTGAGAATGTCATTCCCGTCAGAATGATCTATGATTAAAAGTGAACGAAGTGCTGCTGGGCGAGAGCATTTTTTTGCTCGGCGATCCAGAAGGACGCTTCTTCACACCTTGCCAGAGAGAGGAAACCAGCCATGACCGTGCCTCCACCCAGAACTAAAACAGTATCCGCCATTTCCAAACGGCTGATTGAGGATCATGAGCGCATGCGAAAGCATCTGGCCGACTTGAAAACAGCCTTGCAAGAGATCTGTCACCGTCAGTCCCAGGAGCACCTGCAGCAAGCCCAGCATTTGGCGCATCTGGTGGTTCAGGAAATGAACACCCACGCCGCCTATGAAGAGCATGCCCTGTTTCCGGCTTTGGCCAAACATCACCCCATGCCCATTCTGGAGATTGAGCATGAAGAGGCCTTTTTGCAACGGGCCGCGCTGGTTTCGGGCATATTAAACTACACCTTTCCCGAGGACTGCAATGATAAACTCTACCAGCAAGGCATGGACTTCATCGAAATGATGCTCCGCCATATGGCCAAAGAGGAACGGGCGATCTTTCCATTGGCCGAGGACACCCTGTCTCCTGCGGAAAAGCATCAGGTCATCTCACAAATGGAAGATATTCGGGCCCGGGCCCGTGTAATTCCTACTGAAGCCCGGCCACCGGAGGCTCGGCAATTCATTTCTTTTCATGTTCCCCTCGACAGCCCACTCACACAGGACATACAAACCGAAGCCCTGCTGGAACAGGACAGCCTGCAGTTAAAAACGGTCTCCCTGCGTGCCGGACAGGCACTGGCCACGCACTGGTCTCCCAAACAGGTCAGCCTGATCCTGCTCACGGGTTCCGCGCAATGGAATGGGCCCGATACTACCGTGGATCTGGAACCCGGCAACGGCTTATGCATGGACCCCAAGCTACGCTACTCAGTCAGTGCCAAAACGGACTGCCGCTTTTTAATGATTGGTCATTCCGACCTCTTGAATTAAGCACTCCATTCACACACCTCGCCAGTCAGTCATCCGGTCCAAAATAGCGCCCCGTGGGTTGACCTCGGACCGGTTTTAAACTATTTATATTTCCCAGAGGCTGTTCATGCCCATTCCACCGCCAACACTCCTTCAAAATTCCCATTCCCAAGGGCTTACACAGGCAGAAGCCCAGGCCCGTTTTCAGCAACACGGGCCCAACGAGTTACCTTCAACCCAGCGACGCCCATTTTGGCACCTGATACTTGAACTCCTCAGAGAGCCCATGTTTATCCTGCTGCTGGCGGGAGGCACAATCTATTTTCTGCTGGGTGAGCGGCAGGATGCGCTCGTTCTGCTATGCTTCGTGTTCGTCCTGATGAGCATTACCCTTTTTCAGCAGAATAAAACCGAACAATCTTTAGAGGCCCTCAAAGATCTCACCAGCCCTCGCGCCTCAGTGATCCGGGATGGACAGCTGGAACGCATTGCAGGCCGAGCAGTGGTTCCCGACGATTTGGTAATGCTGAGCGAAGGAGATCGGGTGCCGGCAGACGGCCTGCTCATGGATTCCCTCAATCTTCATATTGATGAATCCCTCCTCACCGGTGAATCGCTGCCCGTCTGCAAATCGGCAGGCCCCCAACAGGCTCAGCGTGACGATTTAGACTCCAAAAAAAACAGCAGGGTCTTCTCTGGCACCCTGGTGGTCAGCGGACAGGGCCTGTTGAAAGTGCAGCACACCGGCCATCAAACTGAAATCGGTAAAATCGGAAAACGCCTGCAAGGCATTGCAACGGAACCCACCTTTTTGCAACAGGAAACCCGAAAACTGGTGCTCCTGTTCTCTATATTGGGTTTCTGCCTTTGTGTCACGCTGATTGTGGTTTACGGGATCACTCGGGGACACTGGCTGGAAGGCCTGCTGGCCGGTATCACGCTGGCCATGTCCATTATTCCGGAAGAATTCCCAGTAGTACTGACCGTATTCATGGCGCTGGGTGCCTGGCGACTGTCACGGCAGCATGTACTAACCCGCCAGCTCTCGGCGATTGAAGCGCTAGGGTCCGCGACAGTCATCTGCGTTGACAAAACGGGGACCCTAACCCAAAACCGAATGACCGTTCAACGGTTAGTAAGCAACGGACAAACCCTAACCCTGGACGATAGCCTGAAAGACTCACTCCCTGAAGCCTTTCATGAATTGGTAGAATTCAGCATACTGGCCAGCCAGCGTGATCCGTTTGATCCCATGGAAATTGCATTTCGAAAGCTGGGGGAGCAAACCCTCGCCCAAACCGAACACCTGCACGAGAACTGGGACCTGATTCAAGAGTACCCGTTAACCCGTGAATTGCTGGCCATGTCACGGGTTTGGCGCGCAGTTGAAACCGATCAATATGTCATTGCCGCCAAAGGCGCCCCGGAAGCCATTCTGGATCTGTGTCATATCCCCGACGCATTGTATCAGGCCCATCTCGCCAGAGTCAGCGCACTGGCCAGCGAGGGGCTTCGGGTGCTGGGCGTTGCCCGCGCCTTTTTCAAACCCAGCCCCTTACCAGACATTCAGCATGATTTTGATTTCGAATTTCTGGGTTTGATTGCCCTCAGCGATCCCATTCGGCCCGATGCCGCAAAGGCCATTCGGCAATGTTACACCGCAGGCCTGCGAATTGTTATGATGACCGGTGATTACCCCCAAACGGCCCTTCATATTGCACAGCAAGTGGGATTCCAGAACGCCGGGCGAGTCATCTCCGGCAGCGAGCTGAGCGCCATGAGTGACGCAGAACTCAATGACTGCATTCGGGATGTTCAGGTGTTTGCCCGCGTTTTACCCGAGCAGAAACTCAGACTGGTCCATGCCCTACGAGCCAATGGGGAAATCGTCGCCATGGCCGGTGACGGGGTCAATGATGCACCGGCCATCAAAGCCGCCCATATTGGCCTGGCAATGGGCGCACGCGGCACCGATGTGGCCCGAGAGGCCGCCGATCTCGTACTCACCACCGATGATTTTGCAGCGATGGTACAAGCGGTACTCATGGGGCGACGCATTTTTGACAACTTGCGCAAAGCCGTTTGCTATCTCATCGCCATTCATATCCCGATAGCCGGACTCTCGCTCCTGCCTGTATTTTTACAATGGCCACTCATCTTACTCCCCGTCCATATCGGATTTTTACAACTCATCATTGATCCCACCTGCTCGGTGGTACTGGAAGCAGAACCACCCGAACCCGATCTGATGAACCGTCCACCCCGCAGTCCCCAGGAACCCTTGCTACAGCTCAGGCACTGGCAGCGCAGCATTCTCTATGGACTCAGCATTCTGACCACCGTCATGATCGTGGCCACACTGGCCCGCCTGAACCGTTCCCCCGAAGGGGCGGTGAGAGCGTTGGCATTTGTGACGTTTATTGTCGCCAACCTGACCCTGATTATCCGCAGCCGCGCCGAAAATTTATCCTTCTGGGCAATTCTGCAACGCCCCAGCCCCACGTTTCGATGGATTTTACTGGGCGCAATAACCGTGCTGGGCATTGCCCTGTATGCCCCGCTGGCACAACACGCTTTTCATTTCACGGCGGTTGGCTGGCAAGATGTAACCATAAGCGCCCTGGCCGGTTTCCTCAGTGTCATCTGGCTGGAACGATTTCCACAGGCAAAAACACAGCCTTCACGATCCAGGCCAGCGCATTAAGCCGGCCTAGGCTGATGAATCGGCAAGCGAATAATAAACGTAGAACCTACCCCAACGCTACTGGTCGCAGTGATGGTCCCCTGATGACGATCCACCACCTTTTGCACAATGCTCAAGCCAATACCCGTCCCTTCATAGGCGGAGACCCCATGCAGCCGTTCGAACACACCAAAAATCCGATCCAGATATTGCACATCAAAACCTAACCCGTTATCCGAAACCAGAATTTCACACTGGTCTGAATTCAGGGCTTTGGCACTGACCCGAACCACTGGGGGCACGCCATCCCGGTGAAACTTCAGGGCATTTTCAATTAAATTCTGAAACAACTGATGCATCTGGATCCGATCGCAGTCAATTGAAATCGTTTCGCCGATGTCCACCGTGCCTTGTGTGGCCTGTATCAAAGGCTCCAAATCACGCATGGCGCCCACCATCTCATCCCGAAGATCGACCCACTCAAAGACCCCGGCCTTGCGATTCACGCGCGACAGATCCAGCAAGCCATCAATCAGGGCCTGCATTTTTTGGGTTGCCCTTTGAATACGATCCAGGTAATCCTTATTTTCCTCAGACAGTTCTGCTGACATATTCTGCTTCAGAAAATCGCTAAAAATCGAAACTTTCCGCAAAGGCGCCTGTAAATCATGAGACGCAATCGTGGCAAACTGCTCCAGTTCCTTGTTACTTCTGGCCAAGGCCTGAGTCTTTTCTGCCACCTGCTTTTCCAGAACCCGATTTCTCAGGGCAAGCTCTTCTGTTTTGAACAACTGGATTCGACGAATAATATCCCGAATTTCAAGCGCCGCAAAACACTCATAAGCCGTCCACGGCAAAGATTTTAACTTAACCGTTTCTTTCCATAAGGCAAACGAAGCACGGGGCGTCAGTGTCTCCTCGGGATTCAATTTAGCATTAGACAGGGCGGGATCACCGGCCCAGTTTACCGTCCGAATTCGCTCTGGCCGGAACCACAGCACATAATTACTGGGATTGGAAGAAATCGACACAGCCATCAAACCAGCAGCCAGGTCTTTATAAGCCAACGCGGGCGGATACACCTTAGACAACTCATCGGTGTAATATATCGGCTCGTTCATCTGAGAATCGAGCCAGTGAATCAGGTCATATAACGCTTCTTTGGGCGGAGTCATGCCCACAGTGCGAATTTTTTGATCGGCCACAATCACTGAGCCATCATATAAAATAGCGCCCTCTGCATTGATAAAATCACTCAGGTTGGGATTAAAGTCTAACAAGCCGTCTGCAAATGACTCTGAATGGGTCATAAACTCGATAAACCGATTCTCCATCTCCTGAAGTTTCAGCTGGTACAAATGCTCTTTTTGTTGCATGCGGGTGGAATACTCCAGCGCCACAAACTGACCCAGCATGGAACAGGCGGTTTGCACCTCAAAGGGAATATACCTAGGGGAATAATGATGACAGGCAATCAGGCCCCACAACGTATCACCATCAATAATGGAAATGGTCATGGTGGCGGAGACACCCATATTTTTGAGGTATTGAATATGAATGGGTGACACACTCCGCAGATTCACATAGGACATGTCCAATGGCTGCAAAGCAACTGGGGAATCCAGTGCCACCAAAGAAACAGGCTCATAATTAACATCCGGAATCAAGCGAATACTATTTTTCAGGTACAGTTGTCGCGCCTGCTGTGGGATATCGGAGGCCGGATAATGCAACCCCAGATAAGACCCCAGCCCGGGCTCTTTTGCCTCGGCAGTCACTGTGCCGTTTCCATTCTGTTCAAATTCATAAATCATCACCCGATCAAAACCACTCAAATTTTTAATAGACTCAGCGGTTCTTTGCCAAAAAACCTCAAGCGTTTGCTCCTCACGCACAAAAACAAAACTGTTTCTTAGCAAACACATCAAGTCAATATAAGCACTCTCGGCATTGATTCGAGCCGGTTCCAGCTCCAACACCAACACACCATCAACACGATGCAACACCATATTCATGGTTGGCGCATGCACACAGGCTTCTCGGGCAATCTTGCATAAGAAAGTCGGATCATTGTCCAGTTGTTTATCTTTCAGTGCCATGGCCAAGCTCATGAATTCAGCAGGTTCCAGAACACTGGCCACAAACTGACCCAACAGCGCCTCGGGTGGATGACCCAGAAAGGCGGCAACATTAGCGCTCACCTGGATAATTTCCAGCTCCGGTTCGTTTAAAACAAGCAGCATGCCATGCGGTTGAATACAACCGGGAATATGAATCGGCTCTTTATCACAATTGGTTGCATCAACCGGTGAGGCATTTAATTGCCGAGGTATTATTTTAAACATAAAACTACCCCTTAATATTTACCCCCTAGGTTCAAATTAACATAGCCGAAAAACATGCTTTTATCAAACTGATTCTTGTTAATTAAGGTCAATCCTAAAAATAGCAACCCAAAGCATAGGTATCTTTTTTTAGATTCTTTTGATATACGTCAAAAATCAAGATAGCAAAAAAGCCCTGCCTTTCGCTCAAACAAAAGACAGGGCTTCATTGCTTAGCTCGGCTCAATCGTCTCCGAGCCGTCTTAATCGGCAGTTTAAAAAGCGCTAACTCAACAAGCCTTGCTCAGCCATCCACTCATCATTATAAATCTTAGAAATATAATTCCGCCCATTATCGTGGCACATCAGCACCACCGTTTTACCCTTCAGCTCCGGCCGGGCCAGCAACTTTCGGGTGCTAGCCAGCACGGTACCCGTAGACCCCCCCGCCAGCATGCCTTCATCACGGGCCAATCGACGGACTTCAGTAAAAGACTCCTGATCGGTGATCGCAAACATTTCATCCACCAAACTGGGCTTGAAAACTGGCGGCCAGAAGTCATAACCAATCCCTTCCACCAGATACTGCCCCGGTTGACCACCTGAAAAAATAGAACCAACCGGATCGGCGCCAATCACTTTCAGATTGGGATTTTGCTCTTTCAGGTAAGTGGATGTCCCGGTGATGGTACCACCAGTCCCCATCCCGCAGACAAAATAATCAAACTGGCCGCCCGTCTGCTCCCAGATCTCTGGGCCAGTGCCCAGATAGTGCGCCTCCGGGTTTCCCAAATTCTCGTACTGGTTCAGCATATGTGTATTAGGGCGCTCACGGGCAATGCGTTTGGCAATTTCAATATAGTTGTCCGGGTGATCATGGGCCAGCTCAGTCGGAGCCAAAATCAATTCGGCACCAAAGGCGCGAATTAAACGCCGCTTCTCTTCGCTCATCTTCATGGGCATGGTGATAACCAGTTTATAGCCCTTGGCGGCACAGGCCATCGCCAAACCAAGACCGGTATTGCCGCTGGTCGGCTCCACCAGTGTATCACCGGGCTTAATGCGTCCTTCCTGCTCCGCTCGCTCAATCATCCGCAAGGCAATCCGATCTTTCATGGAGCCATTGGGATTCACAAACTCCACCTTGGCCAGCACGGTGGTTTCCGGAAACTCACTAAAGATGCGCTGCAAACGCACCATCGGCGTATGACCCACCGCCTCGGTGATATTGTTGCAAATCCCCGCATAATGGGCCGGAACATGCTGTGCATGCGGTGTGGAAGAAGAAGTCGACATACAAAATACCTTCATTAGGGCTCAATCATTGAAATGAAAATTTCATCATCGGTCCCATTCTAACAGAAGCTCCCGCAAACCCAGAATCCTGCCTGCAGCAACTCGACCGACGCACTGAGCCGCCCCCGTGACATTCAGCCAAGCAAACACCGCCCGGACTTGTCTTCTGGACGACCGCTTCTTGGCTCTGCTTTCCGACTCTGCCAAATCAGCCAATTCCTGATACTATAGGGAAACGCAACAAGCTAGAGACTGCCATTGAAATTTTCATTTCCGCGCTATCGAACCAATATAAAACACCCCACCACCTTCATCCTTCGCGAACATTTTGGGCTGGCTCGACGTATGGGCTTACTGGCCTTCACCGTGGCCCTTGTGGCTCCATTATCGGGCATCAGTCTGGCGGCGGCCCCCTTATTCCCGGAGAATCCCCATTCATCAACAACCAACCTATCCCGCCTGCTTGCACAGGTCGATTCAGGCCTTCAGACGGCTAAACCAAGCCTCACCAACCCGGATCCGGTGGGTCGATGCCTGCTACCGCATGCGCGGAACAAACACAGCCTGAATCAGCTTTATGAATTCGATCATATGCCACTGGGCAACCGCGTGCCGGTCATTCTGGTACCGGGACGAGCGGAGGAATTCCAGCAAAACTCCTGGTGGAAAGGATTTCATCGGACCACCAGTCGCAATCCAGACTTTAACAAGCACTTTAAAGTCTATGTATTCCTCTACAACTCGGCTGAAGAGTTAGATGTGCAGGCCCAAAGCCTGGTGAAAGACCTGAAAAAGCATTTCAGCAAACTTCCCGACAGCCAGCCGCTAATGCTGGTGACATACAGCCTGGGCGGCGTCATCTCCCGCGAGATGCTGAAAGATAGCGTTCTGCTGAAACAGGTCGATACCATGATTGCTATTGCAGTCCCGTTTCATGGCTCCCCCATGTTTGATCCGGACTGGTTCAGTGAATACCTGAACCCACCCAACCGCTCCCCCCTTCGACGCATGTGGGATCGCAGCATTTACCGGGCCTATATGTTCAGCAAAAGCAACCTGACCCGAGGGCTGAAATGGGATAACTTTGACGGCTCCAAACCACAGTTCCGACTGAACGGATCGCATGCTGAAACAATAAACATTGCGGGCGATCAGGCGCTCTCCAAAGTGCAGCCCTATCAGGAATACATCAACGCCGATGCCATTCGGGCAAAAACCATTGTCTATGCCAGCTACATGGCCAATGGGTACACCCACACCAGCCCACCGTTTAAGCGCCAGCGCCTGCCACAATTCGTACTGGATAACTCACTCTCCTTCCCCAAGGAGATGATTGCCTCGGTGTTGCCCATTTATGGCGTCTCGGTGCATTCCGTGTTTACCTACATGAACCAGCAAATGGCCAATATTCCCACTTATTCCTCGGAAGATCCGCAAGGTCGTAACAGTCATCTCTATCGTTACAACGACGGGGGCATTCCCCTGAGCAGCATGCTCTTTCTGCCCGCTCGTTCGCATCCCTACGACGAAGATATTGAAACCTTATTGCAATTAACCACCGTGCGCAAAGTCCGCATTTTCGTCAACCTGGATCACATGCATCTGGGCGAATACTCTTTCCGCAAGGCAATTTTAGTCAAACCCGATATTCAGCACCCGGAAGATGGCGCACGTTCCCCCTATCACTGGCTGGAACTGGACTTATTACGCCGACAGGCGGAACGCCAACAACAGGGCACGCAATCAGACAGCCCCCAACCCTAAAGCCAACGAAAGAACGGGCGAGCTCAATTAATTAGCGGTTCCTCACCACGGGCGCTGTCTGTTGGCTATGCGGAAATGGATTGGGCACTCCCTGCAACCACCCATAGGACTGTGCCATCCAGAAGGCCGTCCCCAGCAACCCCGCGATCACCACAATGGCGCCCTTAATGTCCCAAAGGGTTTTAAACCATTTCACCACCATATTGATAACCTTTTTAAACTGCCCTACCTGCTGGGTCATGGTCAACACCGTTTGCAGCTCGGCACTGGCCAGATTTGATTCCAACGCGGCCATGCGTTCCACTAGCGGCGTCTGATACATCAGCGCTTTCAATTTCTCCACCCCATCCGGGTAAGACGCCTTACCAGAAGCGACCAAAGTATAAGCTTCATCCACAGGGCATCGGTGAATATCACCCCAAGTTTTAACAATCCAGCCATTGGCGTATTCAGGACCATAAACCCGCAAGGCTGGGGCCTCTATCACCACCGTGACAAATTGCGCGGACGGCCTTACGTCTGTTTGCATGCTCATGGGTGTCATATACCCCGTCTTCTCTCATCCATATCTCAAAGCAACTACCCGAATGTTTACAGCATCCTCTGCACCTTGCCCCAAATTTACAGACTCTAACCCGTTCAATTGCAAAGACGAACGCTCTATTTGGCGTAATAGAAAATCGTGTAAAACAGGAAGAGTAAATAGAAAGCCCCACTGGCAAAAAGCATCTGAGGGAGCAGGCGTGCTTTTTTCCAGACGGTGAAATAAATCATGGCCGACGAAGCTAAACACAGAATCACACTCAGCACACCCTGACTATTCAGAATCCAAGGCGTAAAGGCCAGACCGATGGCGGTGGGAATGCAACTTTGAAAGACCATTGCGCCGGTAATGTTGCCCAGCGCCAGATTGTCTTTTTTACCCTTGATCCACATCACGCTGTTAAACTTTTCGGGCAACTCGGTGGCAATCGGCGTAATAATCAGACTGAGTAGCATGGCCGGAATCTTCAGGGCCGTCGAAATCTGCTGGATCTCTTCCACAAAGAAGTGCACCATCACCAGCAGCACCACCAAGCTCACCACCACCTGCGTCAGGATTAAAAACGTGCTGGGCTCTTTGGCTTTGGGTGCAAAGAACAAACCTGCAAGATCAAACTCTTCATCTGGCACATGCTCTTTTTTGAGGGTGCGATAGACATAGATCCCGTAAAAGGCCACCAGCCCAATGGCAATGGCAGACTTTACCCTGATATCGGGAATAAAGGAGGCCAAAAACACAACAATATAGGCGGGGAAAAAGTAATGAAAGTCCCGCCGAAACAGGTTGTGATTAAACTTGAGATGGGGCTCACGCTTGTCCTGCGAGGCAAAGTAATACAGCGCACACCCGGTCACAAACATGGCCAGCGTGCCCAACAAAAACGGCGCGCCCAAAATTGCGCCCACACCAATATCATGCCCATTTTCGGCACTCATATGGCCTAAACCCAACAAACCGGAAACAATCGCAATAATAGGCACCAAGGTTTCCGGCAAAGCGGTACCCACTGCGGCCAATACGCTACCCACCGCGCCTTCCGACAGGTTAAAGCGATGCCCCGTCCACTCAATGGCGTTGGTAAAAAAGCTACAACAGGCCACAATCAGAACCAGAAGCGCCAAAATTTCAAAAAGGGAAAGAAACATATTCATCCTCTTCATTATAGACAAAAGCAAACCGCTTTGGGAGCAATTCACCCCGACCCAATAAACAAATTCCCAAAAAAGCATGCCTTCCGTAAGGTCATGGGGTTATATCCGGCCGCCCGGAGGTTTATAATAGAACGGTATGATGGATCCGCGCACCGTGCCACAACACACCAAACCCGGTATTTTGAATGAGGATGAGCTGTTCCGGCAACTGCTGGAAGTTCTGCGCGGACAGGAACGACCAGAGAGCGATCTGAAACGGGTAGAAGCCGCATTTGAGTACGCCCGCAAGATGCACGAGGGGCAGTATCGCAAGAACCAGGAGAACTATATCGTTCATCCGGTGAGCGTGGCCCTGATTCTGGCCGGGATTCCGGTAGACACCCCCACTATCATGGCCGCCCTGCTACACGATGTGATTGAAGACACCCCCTCTACCCCACAGGACATCAGTGCCCAGTTTGGGCAGGAAGTACTGAAACTGGTCGAAGGCGTGACCAAGCTGGGGAAATTCGAGTTTGCCTCCAAGGAGGATGCACATGCCGAGAACTTCCGCAAAATGTTTTTGGCAATGGCCGACGATGTGCGCGTGATCATGCTAAAGCTGGCCGATCGGTTGCACAACATGCAGACCTTGGAGCACATGAAGCCCGAAAAGCAGAGCAAGACTGCCGCTGAAACCATCGAGATCTTCGCGCCGCTGGCCAACCGCATGGGGATGGGTAAAATTCGGGCCGAGCTGGAAGATTTATCGCTCAAGTATCTGGATCCGCCTCATTATATGGAAATCGAGGATGAGATTTCCCACACCCAGGAAGAGCGGGAAAACACCATTCTGCTGGTGATCGAGAAAATTAAAGACCAGCTTTCGGCCATGCACATTGAGGCCAAGATTTACGGGCGGGTGAAAAACTACTACAGCATTTATAAAAAAATGCAGATTCACCAGAAAAAAGTCCACGATATTTACGACATCAGTGCGGTGCGGGTCATTGTGTCCTCCGAACGCGAGTGCTACGAGGTACTGGGGGTTATTCACCACGCCTTTACCCCCATTCCGGGCCGTTTTAAAGATTACATCGCCATGCCCAAGAGCAACCTGTACCAATCGCTGCACACCTCGGTGATTGGTCCTTACGGTCGACCGCTGGAAGTCCAAATTCGCACCTGGGATATGCACCGTATTGCCGAATACGGGATTGCGGCCCACTGGAAATACAAGGAAACCGGCAATTCCGAGCTTTCCGATAACGCCGAAGAGGCCAAGATGTCCTGGTTGCGGCAAATGGTGGAAATGAAGAACGACACCGGCAACGCGCAGGAGTACGTTGATTCGGTCAAGCTGGATCTCTTTCGGGATGAAGCCTTTGTGTTTACGCCCAAGGGCCGGGTGGTCGTCCTCCCCCGAGGCTCCACCCCAGTGGATTTCGCGTATCGCATTCACACGGAAGTGGGCAACACCTGCACGGGTGCCAAAGTAAACGGACGCATTGTACCCCTTAACCATGTGCTGAAGAACGGGGACATTATTGAAGTCCTCACCAGCAAGAAAAGTACCCCGCGTCTAGACTGGATCAACTTTGTACAGACCCAAAGCGCCAAGTCTCGGATTCGGCAATGGTTTAAAAAGCACTACCGAGAAGAGCATGTGGAGCAAGGCCGCAAGCTGATTGAAGCCGAACTGACCCGCGCGGTCTCCGATGAACTGTTCAAGAGCGGTAAAATGCTCAAAATCGCGGAAGAACTGAACTATAGCTCGCTGGAAGATTTACTGGTGGCCCTGGGTTACGGGGAAATCAACATGGGCCGCATCAGTGGCCGTCTGAACAAGGCCCCAGAGCCCGATTTCGATCCGCTGTTGCACACGTTCGCCACCCGCAAGGAAACCGCCACCATCCGCCCCGGCAAAGACATTCAGGGCCTGGAAGGCATGATGTATCAGAACGCCAAATGCTGCAATCCGCTGCCCGGCGAGCCCATTATTGGGGTCGTGACCCGCTCCCGTGGCGTCATGATCCACCGGGATGATTGCATCAACCTGCTGCAAGCCAACCCCAACCGGCGCATGTATGTCAGCTGGGAAGGCGAGAACCAGTCCAAGCATTCCGTGAAGCTGGATATTCATGTGATTGACCGGGTGGGCGTCCTCAAGGACATCCTGACCAAGATTGCCGACTGTAATGCCAACTTATCCAACACCAAGGTGAAAATTCTCCCGGACCGCACCGCCTCGATCGAGCTCACGCTGGAAGTGGAGCACCTCAAACATCTGGACAAAGTCCGGGAAGCCATTTATCAGATGAATGACGTGATTGGGGTGCGTCGTCAGCGTGGCAATCAGCCGCCGCGCAAAGAGGGGAAATAGCATTCAAAGCACACTTATATAAACTTTTATGTATATCACCCTCAACTTTTCCGGGATGCTGCCGATAACACTTCCAGAACATCTTTTTGAGGTGTTTCTTGATTGGAGCAACACTGGATAGAGGGAAATTCCCTTGTTAATCAAAGTCATACATCAAGATCTGACCCGTTCAGAGAAGCTGGAATATAGTCTGTTCGCCCTCAGTGGAGAGCAGCTGTATGAGGCTGGGCAAGCACTCAGCACCGACGAACTGGACGCCTTGCGCGAGACCAGCCTCTATCGAGATGACCGCATGCTGCCGCTGCGCGATCACTATGATCATGAGGGCCACGTCTTCGAGTTTGACGCCGCCGTCAACGCGTCAGAGCGCGCCAATGCTGATGCCGCAAATCAAGCCCCTAGCCTGTTACGCGCCGCTGAAGTGGAAATAGGCATTGAAGCCATCACTGATTTTATCGATCGCCTGAAACGGGGAGCCACCCCCGATATTGCCCTGTGCGAAGTAGCCCGGGACAAACTGATTGCCGAAGTAGCAGACAAGGTAGACCAGATTCAATACATCAGCCAGGTGCGGGTGCGCGACGAGTTCACCTATTCCCACATTCTGGATGTCACCGCGCTGGCCACCGCGCTGGCAATTAAAATCGGCTTTTCTCCCAAAGAAGTCAAGGAAATCGCGCTGGCCGCCCTGCTGCATGACCTGGGCAAGCTGCTAATTCCCCGTTCTATTATGTTCAAACCCAGCCGCCTGACTGAAAAAGAGTTCAAGGTGATGCAACTGCACCCGGAACTGGGCTACAACATCATCAAGGATGTTCTCAAACTCCCGGATGAGATTGCGCTACCCGCACTTCAGCATCAGGAAATGTACGGTGGCGGTGGTTATCCACTGGGCCTCAAGGGAAACGAGATTCACCATTATTCGCATCTGGTGAAAATTGCCGATGTGTACGACGCCTTGACCTCCAAGCGACCTTATAAAGAATCCATTCCCAGTTTCAAGGCTGTGAAAATTATGCTCTCGGAAGGCGACAAAAGCTTCCACCCCGAGTATCTGGAACAGTTTATCAAACTGTGCAACTACCATGATTTCAGCCGGGAAGATTTAATGGTAACCCGTAAAAGCGCCGCCGCCGGGTAAAGCCAAAGTCGATTGGTATTGCGGAATGGGACACGCGCCCTGAAGCGGTCTCTCAGCTTTTCTTCTGAATGAAAAGCCGTTGCCCTTTCGGTTCGCTTGCGGTGGGGGCATCTGCTGGTACATCTGCACCCGTTGGTTCTGGGGCGGATAAAGTGTCGGTAAAAATTACGATATGGCCTTCTTGAGCAATACTATTGGGGATATTCAAGGTGGATTGGCTCTGGGCGTCAATCCAGATTTCCAGAATGTCGCCCGCCGCCAGTTTCTCCAGAGCCAGCTTGGTTTTAACAAAGTTGAGCGGGCACTTGGTGGTGCGTAAGTCCAGAGTTTGCTTGGGGGTGGGCGGGTTCATGGGGTATCAAAATCCTTGAGGTCGGCTTGAATCCTAAATGGGAGAAGGGTCCTGGCAGTAACAAGTGCCGCTGGCCAGGCGCGGGCAACCCGTGGCGTTGAAATTGTGCCAGGGGGTTTTAAAGCAATCGCGGCTATAGACATAATCGCGGGCAAACTCAGCGAGGGCGGGTGGTTCCATGCCCTGCTCAGCAGCCAGACAAGACAGACAATACAGTTCTTCCACGTTGTCCAGCGCCAGATTCATGATCTGCACCCGCTCGCACACCGGCGCCCCGCAACGGTCGCAGGTGTAATCAAAAAAGACAGATTCACTATTTTCGAGTTCGGAAGTCACATTCAGGGTTCTCGGGATTGTGGCAAAACCAGACCATGTGCCAGCCTGCCAGCGGATGCCTTCCACTATACCAAACCCCGGCCCGGCGTAAAATTTCAGCGGGTCCCCATTTCGGCTGACGAACCCGGAGCCAATGAAGGCTGGAAACCCCGGTGCCTCTGGCATACAATACGGACAATTGCTCGCCGCGATAGTCGCCCCGGCACAGATTGCCTGCGCCTGTTCGCCCAATCCATTTTCACCGCGCCCTGCTTAACCAAACCAAGGAGCCCGCCTCATGAATCCCGAACTGCAAGCCGCCCTCTCCGGAAAGAAAATCGCCTTTATCAGCGTCTTCGACAAGCAAAAGCTGGAGCCTCTGGCCCGCACCCTGGTGGAACAATACGGCTATGTCCTGCTCTCCACCGGTGGCACCAAGAAGTATCTGGATGAACGCAACATTCCAGCCATTGAGAGTTCAGAGATCACGGGCTTTGACGAGTTGCTGGGTGGTCGGGTGAAAAGCTTGCACCCCGAAATTTTCGCGGGCATTCTGGCCGAGGAAAAGGATCGCCACAATAAGGCGGCCGTACCCTTTGAAGTGGATACCGTGGTCGTGAACCTCTATCCCTTCGAATCCGAACGGGATCGCTTGGGAAAAGAGGGCGAGGAGAATGACCCCTTACACCTCCTGCACTTTGTAGACATTGGCGGCCCTTCGCTCTTGCGGGCCGCAGCCAAGAACTTCCCGATTGTGAACGTATTGAGCCATGCCAGCCAGTATGAAACCTTCCTCGCTGAAATGGAAAAAGGCAAAGGCAGCACCACCTTTGGCTACCGCAAGCAGTTGGCCGTGGAGGCCTTCGCGCAAACGGCCTACTATGATAGCCTGATTCATCAGTATTTCGCGGCACAGCTCACCCCAGTTAAAGAAAGCCCACTGCCGGATACCATGACCCTGCCGCTGACCAAGATCACGAACCTGCGCTACGGGGAAAACCCCCACCAGAAAGCCGCGCTCTATGGTCTTGGCAAACGGGAAGTCGATTTCGAGTACCTGCACGGCAAGGAACTTTCCTTCAACAACATTCTGGATATGCAGGCCGCCTGGAATATCGTGACCGAGTTCACCCAGAACCCGGCTTGCGTGATTGTGAAACACAACAACCCCTGCGGCGTGGCGATTTCCACCCGCTCCGTGGAAGATGCCTTCAAGCGGGCATTGGATACGGATCCCCTCAGCGCCTTTGGGGGCGTGGTGGCCTTCAATCAGCCAGTCTCCGAGGCTGTGGCCAAGGTGATGAAAGACAT
This sequence comes from Vampirovibrio chlorellavorus, assembly GCA_903866275.1. Lineage (GTDB taxonomy): Bacteria > Cyanobacteriota > Vampirovibrionia > Vampirovibrionales > Vampirovibrionaceae > Vampirovibrio > Vampirovibrio chlorellavorus_D. Next base: position 254,997 of record CAIPMU010000011.1, read on the forward strand.
CTTCCTGGAAGTGATTATTGCCCCCGACTTTGAAGAGGGCGCGTTCGAGATACTTTCCACCAAGAAAAACCTGAGACTGGTGAAACGGGACATCCCCGAGGCGCCGGGCAACGGACTGGAATTCAAACAGGTCGCCGATGAGCTGTTTCTGGTGCAAGGGGTGGATGAAAAGCTGCTGAGCCAACAGGAAAGCCGCTTTAAAGTCGCCACGGATCAAAAACCCACCGACACCCAGCTGGAAGACATGGTCTTCGCCTGGAAGGTGGTCAAACACGTTAAATCCAACGCCATTGTGCTGGCCAAAGACGGCAAGACCATCGGTATTGGCGGCGGCCAGACGTCCAGAATTGGAGCACTGGAGAACGCGCTAAAACTGGCCTGCGAACAAGCCAAGGGTGCAGTGCTAGCCTCCGACGGCTTCCTGCCCCATGAGGACAACATCTACGCCGCGGCTCAAGCCCGCGTAGGGGCCATCATCCAACCCGGCGGCAGCCTGAAAGACCCGGATGTGATCAAACTGGCCAACCAGTACCACATCGCGATGGTCACCACCGGCGTGCGGGAATTCAAACACTAAGCCCAAGCCCGCATACGCTGACGTTTCACCTCCTTAAAAATAGCCATCCCAGCCACCGGCAAGGGGTGGCTATTTTTTAAGTAATTTTCACAAAAGACTCTGCTTAGTATGAAGACTCTGCTTGAGCTTATGAGCCCCTCTCATCAGCCTTGAAGACGCATTTATTCATCTTAGCCATTATCCATTGAGCCATTCGCTCAAGGGATCGCAAGCACGCCCTCTTTCCAAAAAGAGCCAAAGGCTCTTTTCCTAGGCAAAAAGCGCCACAGCCACCCACCAGAAAACAGCACTTGGCGGGGTTGGGGGGGCGCCAGCTGCCCCCAATGGAGGGAGTTTGAGGGAGGCTAGCCTCCCTCAAGCCAACCAGCTAAACCTAAACCCCACTCACAAATCGGCTATGATGCATCACACAATCGTAGACCACAAAAATCATGGGGAAATCGGCTCCCCAACCGTGAAGCAACACCGCAGCGCCAAGGGTTTGAGTACGCTCATAGAGCATGCAAAAGGTCAAACCGCCCACCATCACCAGCGAAGTCAGGACGACGGCCCAAATCGGATCGCAGTAGTGTTGCAACACGACCCAATGCCACGCTCCAAAGAAGAAGGAGGAAATCCAGCGGGCAGCATTCGTTCCCACATGGGCCTTCCAGCCCCGGTAAATCAGGCCGCGCCAGAAGGCCTCTTCCAGAAAGGGATTCACCAAGCCAATCACGGCAGAAAAAACCCAGAAAGACGGGTTGACGGACAAACGGGTGTTCAAGGCCTGCCGATGAAAACGAGACCAGTCCATCGCAAAGCCATTGGAGGCAAAGTAAACGGTGATAATGACCACGCCAAGCGCCACAGCCACGCCCAACACCCAGAGCCAATTGCACCGCAAGGGCAAAAAAGGCGCATGCCGCACACCATAGAGATAAGCGGGCAAGGCACAGCCTACCAGCTCATAGACCAAAATCGTCAGGCGATAATCGCCAATCACGAGTAAGCCCACAGAAACCCAGAGCCACGGCAAGAGCATCAGCAGCACCAGCATGGGCACCGAAATGACGGGCGCAGCAGAGTCCCAAGCAAACCCGTCTTGCGGCGGGTTGAAAGAATCAGCAAGTTGCCCCGGTGCGTTTACCGGGTGCGACTGAGGGTCAAACTCTCTTTCCATTGACGTACAATGCCTTCTCGCTGTTCCAGCGGGCAGTGATAGTTGCAAGCCTGGCTCACCACGCTCACTGCATCTGTCTTGAGGCTCACTTCCTTGCCCTGCTTGTCAAACAGGCAAACTCCGGAATTGATGATGGCATCCGGCACATCGACCGTAGGATTATAGAAATTACCGCAGCTACCGCAGGTAACAATGGTCAGGCCGCGGTGCTGCAACTTGGCATGCAGCTCATAAAAGGCCTGATCCAGAATGCTGTATGATTCAGTGGAAAAGGCGATACTCTTGTACTCCAGGGTGAGCTGGTAATTTTCTTTGCCTTCCGGGGTCACTGTGGTCAGGGTTTTGAGACGGCAGTTTACCTGCTTAAGGCCATTCGACAAGGGGACCGAACGCACAACCTCACTGGCTTGCTGACGAACCGGCGGCGCTGGCTCAGGAAGGACTGCCGTTGGACTGCTAAGCCGACGAGCACTCAGGGCGGCGGCCGCATCCATACCGGGGCTGACTTTTTTAGGCCGCTGCGGGCTCACCGGAAATTCATCCTGCCAGCTCACGGCGCTCACATCATGATCAGCGCGACCCATGGCATCTTCAAGGGCATTGGCCCGAATGAGATCTTGCACGGCATGCTTGCTCTGCTGTTGGGCTAGCCAGGTTTCATCGGTCTCATCATCCTCATTAAAGCGGGTCTTGCGTACCTTGCGGTAACTGCTACCCACCTGGGGACGGTTTAAAAAGGCTTCCTGCATGGCCCCATAAAATGCCAGCGGGGAGGCGAGCAAGGCCAAACCGTAACTCATCGGCGTGTAAACCAGCATGGCAATATAATCGTTCAGCTTGCCACGCGCCACCAACAGACCCAGCACATTCAGGCCCAACGCCAGCGCGGCCAGTATCGACCAACCCACGGGATTCCCCGGAATAGGCCAGTGGGTCACACGATCCAGCAAAGCCACCGTGGCCAGAGCCAATACCGGAAAAAGATAAGGCGGAGTCACAATAGCCAGAGCCTGCTCCAGATCATTCCAATCAAAACGTACCAGCACCCGACTTAGTAAACGAGGGCCATAATGGACCAATAAACGCAAACGATTGAAAAAAGTACCCACACACTGGGTAAAAAAGCCCAACACATTCACCTGAGAATCTGCGTAGACCACCACGTTGGGGGCCCAGTTCACCCGAAAATTTTCCAGATTGAGGCGAATGGTGTATTCCAGGTTATCCAAATCCGTACCGCGCCGGTAGGGAATCATCTCCAGCACTTCCTGCTTGATGGCCCAGCCGGAATCCAGCAAACGACAACTCAAGCCCAAATGGAAGCGGCCCGCGTTGCCAATGCGGTTAAACAACCGGGTTGATAAGGCACAGGCCTTGGCCAACGGGGAATGGGGCATGTTTTTCAAGGCCACATAACCCTGCACCGCAAAGCTGTCCAAGCCACGACTGGCCACATTCTGAAAGAAATCGGGCTTAATCATGTCCGTGGGCTTGAGGAAGACAAACATACCGTTGCCGCCTGCGGCCAGACAGCGTTCAATCAGCCAGCCCACGGCCACGGCATAATGGGGATTTTCGCCATTGGGAAAGGGCCAAACTTTAACATTGGCCCGCAAGGATTGCGGAATCAGGTCGCGCCGGGTGGCTTCGGAAGCCACCAGATGCACGGACACTTTACTGGCCGGATAGTCCTGCTCGTGAATGGCATTGAGGAGGGCCAACAAGGCCGGATGATCGTTGGCATCCAGAAAAGGAATCAGGATGGAGAGCTGGAACTCCTGATTTTCACGGGAGAGCTTGCGCACCAGATCATGCTTGCGGCCTTGCTCAGCGGCCAAAATGACCAGCAACTGCCGAATGAAAAACAGGCCAATCACCAGCCCCAGACTGAGATTTAACCAGGAAAGCATTTGGGGTAAAAAATTCATACCTGTTCCCGTGCCGACTCCATCACTGTGAATGCATTCAATCCCGATCAGTCGAAAGGATGCGTTCATGGCAACCTTTCAACAGAAGGATACACTGTATTTTACCTGAAATTGACCGGATTTATAAAGCCATCCTTGCGGCGCGGGCCATTTCAGATTCCGGCTGAAGCTTCAGGAAGCGCTCAAAGCAGGCCTTAGCCGCTTTTGGGTTGTGGTTGGCTTTGTAAATATATCCCAGCATAAACCAGGCCTCGGCGTTGTCGGGGTTCTCCGAGACGCGATCTTTCATGTAGAGTTCCGCCTCCCGCAGATGCCCAGCGGCAGCGTAAGTGTCAATCAGGTTGCGAAAGGCCATGGAGAAGGTGGGCTGAATGCGACAAGCCCGCTGAAATGAGGCGTAAGCAAAGCTGTAATTACCCGTCTCCCGGTAAGCCAGCCCCAGATTGTTATACAACATAGCCGCCATACCGGCATAAGGATTGAGCAGGAGGGCAGCCTTGTACTCCTCAATAGCTTCTTCCGGACGATGCAAGGCCATTAAGGACTCAGCCGAGTTGGCATGGGTAATGGCGTTGTCCCGCAGGTCATAGGCAAAGGCCGGAGCCGTCTCAAGCAGGCCGCCCATCGATAACAAAACGCCACACAATAGGGGCAATAACTGCCTGCCCATAGAGAAACTTAGTAAATCGGGTGCCTGACCGCGCAAGTTTATCACTCCAAAGCCCTTCCAGTGGCTTGAATCCCCGGTGTCCGTCATGCAATCACTCAAAATCACAATCACACGGAGCCTCACTCCCAGTTTAACCGCCCCACCCCTACAAACCATCACCCGAGTACTGGAAATCCATCAGAACCCCAAACAGATCTCTCCCCTCTTCCACCTAAATCCCCCCCCACTAAAAAGAAAAATAATTCGGAAAATAATTCGGCAGGTAGCCAGGTCATTAGGTGGATGAATGGGCGAGGCAGACAGGAAAGTAGACACAAGGAAAAAAAGAAGGAACCCGCACAAAGCACGCCCCCTCTCCAAAAAGAGGCAAAGCCACTTTTCCTAAGCAAAAAAGCACCAAAGCCACGCACCAGAAAGCAACATCTGGCGGGGTTTAGGGGCCGCCAGTGGCCCCCAATGGAGGGAGTTTGAGGGAGGCTAGCCTTCCTCAAGCCAACCAGCTAAACCCGAAAACGCAATACTAAATAGAAGCCACTCCCAAAGTACTCGCGGGCAAAGTCTGATGCGTATAGACCCGCAGATACACGGCCACCGTGCCACAGGTCTGCTGACAATCCAGGGTGCTTTCCCAGCGCAAGGTCAGATGATTGGCCAAATTCTTCAACAGTGCGCTCTCCTGCTTCACCAGATGCAGGGTTTGAGGATAAGCCTGAGCCTCGGGATCACGGGAGAGGGCATCCACCTGCCCCATGAAGGCCGCCAGATTTTGACCCACCTGGGAACTGGGCTGGCCCCGCTCCTCGCTCATAAGTTGCCCACGCTGATTGTAGCGGGCCGTCACCACGGGTTGCCTGGTCAGGCCGGAGAGGTAGTAGAGAATGGAAGAGCGTACCTGCAAGTGATTCATATTGGAAATGGGTCGCCCGGCAAACTGAAACGCGTCGGCCTGATGGATGCTGTTGCCCAGAGATTGGGCTTGCAAGCTCAGGGATTCCAGTTGTTGGGCGAGCGCAGGGTTGTGCATCTCCTTGGCCATTTGATCAAACAGGTAGGAGGCATACTGAAAGGACTCGCTACCCGCCTGATGCCGGGTCTGGGACAGATTGAAGGGATTTTGCAGGACTTGCAGGTTCACCTGATTGTGATCCAGACTGACCTGTTGCCAACGGGGCGAAAAGCCAGCGGGCAAGATACCCATCGAGGGCTCTACCACAGGAGCCCCTTCCACATCCGAGGTGTCATCACTCAACTCCGTCGCTTCGGCGCTTGGGGTGGAGGCTTGGGCCAATGCGCCCAAGCGTGGCATCTCCAGCGGACCATCATAAAAGAAGAAGGTGGCGAACAGAACGCCGCACAGCGCCGACAGCGAGAAGATCAAGGCTTTCAGATGGACTTGAATTCGACCCCGCATAAACACCACCACTCCTAAATTGACCACGGTTGTTCGTGAGTCTCCAAACCCTCCAACCCTGGAAACTGGATCTCCTGAATCCAGAGCATCCCAAAATGGAGGATACTTATGTCTTCGACGGAAGTTCCCAAAACCGTAGGGTAGAATTGGCAATTCCTAAAAAACTGTTACAAAGGCCGCAGTTAAAAAACCATTCAAAAAAGGGCTCAAGCCAGCCCAAAAAACAAAAACAGGGACTGAAATTCGTTCAGTCCCTGTCTTCAGTTGAGTTTCAAAATGGTGAGCTGGCGACCTAGCTATTGACGGGCTGCTGAGCTTCAGCGGTCGTCGTTTGCTTGCAATTGACGGCCACTTGAAGCAAGCCCTTGAACAGGGGATGGGGATTATCCGGGCGAGACTTGAATTCCGGGTGGAACTGGCAAGCCACAAACCAGGGATGCGTGGGCAGCTCGATGATTTCCATCAGGTGACGATCCGGCGAGGTGCCGGAGAAGAGCAAACCAGCATCGGTGAGGATGTCCAGATAGTCGTTGTTGATCTCGTAGCGATGGCGATGGCGCTCCATCACGACATCGGTGCCGTAAGCCTCGGCGGCCTTGCTGTTTTTCACCAGATGGCAAGGGTATTGGCCCAAACGCATGGTGCCGCCTTTTTCCGACAGATTCTTCTGGTCTTCCATCATGGCCACCACCGGCTGATCGCCCTTGGCTTCAAACTCGGCGCTGTTGGCACGGGTCAGATGCGCCACGTTACGGGCAAACTCAATCACGGCCACCTGCATCCCCAGACAGAGTCCCAGGAAGGGAATCTCGTGGGTGCGGGCGTATTTCACCACGTTGATTTTGCCTTCGATCCCGCGATGACCAAAGCCACCGGGCACCACAATGGCGTCTACCCCGGAGAGCAGTGCTTGAGACGTTTCATCATCCACGCAATCTTCCGAATCAATCCAGCGAATCTCGATGGAAGCGCCCACGCTCGCTCCCGCGTGCTTCAGGGACTCAATCACGGAGAGGTAAGCATCGCTGAGGCCGGTGTATTTGCCCGCCACGGCCACTTTCAGGCTGTGGCTGGGGGTTTTTACCCGCTGAACCATCTCCTGCCAGGCGGTCAGGTTGGGAGTGGAGTTTTCCACGTTCAGGCGCTCCAGCACCTGCTTGGCCAGACCTTCTTTTTCCATGACCAGCGGTACTTCGTACAGCACGGCCATATCAATGGCTTCAATCACGCACTCTGGGCTCACGTTGGTGAACTGGGCCAGTTTCAGGCGCTCGCTTTTGCCCAGAGGGCGCTCGGTGCGGCAGACCAGAATATCAGGCTGAATGCCAATGCTCCGCAAGGTGTTCACGCTGTGCTGGGAGGGCTTGGTTTTCACTTCGCCCGAGGCCTTGAGGTAAGGCACCAGAGTCACATGAATGAAGCAGGTATTCTTAAAGCCCACGTCGTAGCGGAACTGGCGGATGGCTTCGAGGAAGGGCAGGCCTTCGATGTCGCCCACAGTGCCGCCCACTTCGCAGATCAAAAAGTCCGGGGAGAGCTGGTGTGCGGACTCTTTAATGCGGTTCTTGATCTCATCGGTGATGTGAGGAATGGTTTGCACGGTGGCGCCCAGGTAATCGCCCCGGCGTTCCTTGGCAATCACGTCCTGATAGATGCGCCCGGCAGTCACGTTGTTCAGGCGGGTCAGGTTGGTGTCGATAAAGCGCTCGTAGTGGCCCAAATCGAGATCGGTTTCCGCGCCGTCGTCGGTCACGAAGACTTCGCCGTGCTGGAAGGGGCTCATGGTGCCGGGATCAACGTTAATATAAGGGTCAAACTTGAGGATGGAGACTTTATAGCCACGCGCGCGCAGCAAGCGACCCAAAGAGGCCGCGACAATCCCCTTGCCGAGCGAGCTGACCACGCCGCCGGTAACAAATACATACTTGGTAGAGCCCATAGAGAGAACCTCTTTTAACTGTGTTGGTGAATTGGTTAAGGATGGAAATTAGTGAGAATAGACAGAAACTTTCGGAAAAACCATTGAAAAACCGTTAAACGCGCCAGAGCATCCGCTTAGCTGGCAGAATCGCCGAGAATTTTGGGCACCCGGAAGAAGCCATCTTCCACGTCGGGGGCGTTGGCCATGAGTTCGTCGCGGGTAAACTCACGCACGCCCTTGTCTTCCCGGAACACGGTAGGCTGATCGGCTTGCAGGCCAAGCTCAATACCGGAAAGATCCGCCTGATTCAGTTCTTCCACGAGGGAAAGAATCTTGCCCAGGTCCTGGGTGTAGCGTTCCACTTCATCCGGGGTCAGCTCCAGACGAGCCAGCTTTGCCACGTGTTGCACGGTTTCCTGAGTGATGGTCATGGCTTGGGGGTATCCTTTATAAGGCTACTGTTGACTAAAACTAATGCTGGAGAGGTGTAACCGGGTCATTTTCCGGGAATCTCGGGCAGAGCCAAAGTGACCAGCGCCGAAAATTTCCCAGAAATGGCGGGAACCTTCCTCTATTCTAGTGAAAACGCGGAAGTTTCCAAAGCGAAAACGCAAAGAAAGTTCACAAAGCCAGCTCAGAGTAGACAATCCGTTCAGACGAAGCCAAACCAATAAAAACCTTCCAAACTGAAAATTGCTGAAGCTGATCATTCACGCCTGCCGAGAAAGGGGGTTTCAATGGAAAATTGGACCTACGCCGGTTTCTGGTGGCGCTTTCTGGCTTATGGAATTGATTTTATAGTTCTGTGTATATTGGGCTTCATGCTTACTCAAGTGGTTCTGTTTGCCAGCTATTATCCACCATTTGCAGTCCTGATTTCCAAACTTCTTTACTATTTCCCGTTCGAGATAAGAAAAATGCTCTTCGTTTGGCTATCCTTGTCGCTTTTACATTGGCTATACGTAACAGGCCTGCAATCCTCCCCTTGGCATGCCACTGCGGGTCAAAAACTATGCAAAATGGTCATCACAGACCCAGACGGCAAAGGCATTTCATTTCTAAAGGCTTCAGCACGCCATTTTGCCACAATAATCACCAATTTCACCTGCGGTATCGGATACGTTATGGCGGCGTTTACCGAGCGCCATCAAACCCTGCATGACGATATGGCAGGCACGGTGGTACTGCGAAAAGTCGACTAACCGGCCTCTTGCGTCAGATTCCAAACGCTTGTCAGCTGCTGAACCAATGCCAGCTTGACCGCTTGCATGGAAACCACATGCCCCAACTGGGCCTCCATCGAGGTCATCGTCTGGCTGGGCAGACCGCAGGGGTTAATTTGCTCAAAATGCGCCAAATCCGGGTTCACGTTCAGGGCCAGCCCGTGATAGGTGACCCACTTGCGCACGGCCACCCCAATGGAGGCAATCTTAAGTAAGCGCGGCTCCTGCGTCTCCAAGTCGAAGCCCTCCTCAAGCGGTGCTGGCACCCAGACGCCTGTCCAGCCAGCCTTGCGCGTGCCTTGCAGGCCAAATTGGGCCAAGGTCAAAATAATGGCCTCTTCCAAATCGCGCAGGAAGCGGTGTAAATCCCGGCGTGCAGGAGGCAAGGCAAAAATGGGATAGGCCACCAGCTGCCCCGGCCCGTGATAGGTCACATCCCCACCCCGCTCGATGGCAATCACAGGAATAGACGGGTTGAGCAAATTCTCGGTATGCGTATTACGGCCCAATGTAATCACCGGGGGGTGCTCGCCCAACAGCAAGGTATCGCCAATCCTCCCGGCCAGCCGCTCTTCCACCAGCGACGTTTGCTGCGCCCAAATCGCCTCATACGGTCTCAGCCCAAAGTCCTGAACCGTAAAGGCTAAATCGTTTTCAGAGTAAGAAGAAATCGTCATACTATTTTTTCTTTTAGCCACCGGTTCTAGCCATCTGTGCAATGGAAAAACCACCGCGCTTCAGGTTCACTCAATCAGACGGAAGCTTTTGCTTCCCTGCGTAGTATAAACCACTCGGAAACACCCTGCGATGCCCATGCCTCTTTCTCGGCTAAAAGTGCTCATCCTGAGCGATCATTACCGCTATCATGGCGCATTCAAACCCTTGCACCTGCTGAAAGACCTGTGGTTTAACCGGGGGTTTAAACTCACGGCAGCCTATCGTGTGGCTCACTTTCTCTATGTAAACCGTTATAACGTCGCCTTAAAGCTGTTCAACCTCTATTACTTCAACCTGCAAACCCGGTTCTGTTGTGAGCTACCCTACCAGACCCAGATTGGCCCCGGCCTGTACTTTGGGCATGTGTTTGGCACCATCATCAACGCCCAATGTCAGCTTGGTGCAAACGTCAACCTGAGCCACGCAGTCACGTTGGGCAGCATCGCCCAAGGCCCACGGGCAGGAGCCCCGATCATTGGCGATGCAGTCTATCTCGCGCCCGGCGCCAAGCTGATTGGCGGGATTCACATTGGATCCGGCACAGCGATTGGCGCCAATGCCGTGGTCACCAAAGACACCCCTAAAAACGCAGTAGCGGTGGGCATTCCTGCTCAAGTGCTTTCACTTAAGGGTTCGGGCGAGTATATCAGACACCCTGTAGAAATCGACAGGGTTGACTCAGAGCGCCTTACTCAAAACGCTGCGCGGGACTGCCCGGTTTAAACTGCTAGTTTTTGGCCGGAGCCACAGTAGCATCCGGGGTCATGGTGGCGGGGGCCGCCGAGCTATCCGGGGTTGTGTCGGGAGCCGCCGGGGGCTGCTTGCCGTAATCCGGCGAAACCCGGAAAATCTGGGTTAAAATCGCTTCAGGGCGCAGGCCAAAGGGCAAAATATACAGGGGCTCTTTGGGTTTGAGTTTCCACTCTTCGCCAGCCTCAATCACTTTGGTCACATAGCCGTCTTGCAGGACATAATCACAACGGTAGCAATATTTGCCGCAGTTGTTACGAATCTGCTCCGCCTTGATTTTGACCTCTTCCGCATGCACGGGCAGGGCAAACACGAGTAATACCAGCAATAACAGCTTTTTCATGATCAAAGCGCACCTTACATCTACGGCCAAATTCATGTTAGCCCATCTGCCAGCCAGAGAGAAGAGTGCAATCCGGCCACTAAATTGAGCATTTTGCACAAAGCCGCCTCAGGACAGCCTTTTGAACAGACAGCCCCATCATTACAAGTTTGTCAGTCGATGGAGGAGTCCGGCAGTCAGGGCTTATGCCTTGCCAAAGTACTCGGCCCAGCGCGAATCCACATGACTTTTCACGGCGGGATGCATCTCGATTTCATCTGGCCAATCGCGCTTGAAGCCTTCCTCGGGCCACTTTTTGGTGGCATCGATGCCCACCTTGCTGCCGTAAGCCCACAGTGGCGTGGCGTGATCCAGAATATCCATAGGCCCATCGGCGAACATCATGTCCCGCTTGGGGTCCGTGTTGTTAAACACGTGCCAGGCCACCTGACTCAGATCCTGCACGTCCACATGCTTGTCCACCACAATCACGTACTTGCTGAACATCATCTGGCCAAAGCCCCACACGCTGCTCATCACCTTTTTGGCGTGGCCGGGATAGCGCTTGTCGATGCTCAGAATTACGCAGTTGTGGAACACGCCTTCCCAAGGCAGGTTCATATCCACAATCTCGGAGATAAACAGGCGCAACAGAGGCAAGAAGATCCGCTCGGTGGCCTTGCCCAGATAGCAATCCTCTTGCGGTGGCTTGCCCACAATAGTGGTCTGGTAAATGGGGTTCTTGCGATGCGTGACCGCAGTGACATGAAGCACCGGGAAATCATCCGCCAGCGAGTAATAGCCGGTATGATCCCCAAAGGGGCCTTCCCAACGCAGCTCATCCAGCAGAACATAGCCTTCCACCACGATTTCTGCATTGGCGGGCACCTGATTGTCGATGGTTTTGCACTGCACCATTTTCACCGGATCGCTGTGCAAAAAGCCCGCCAGAATCATTTCATCAATGCCCGGCGGCAGCGGGGCCGTAGCGCTATAGATGACATGCGGCGCACAGCCGAAGGCGGCTGCCACTTCCACCCGGTCTTTGCCCAAACGGCGCGCATTTTCGTAAATACGATTGCCGTCGTGGTGCTTATGCCAGTGCATCCCGGTGGTGGTGTTGTCGTATTTCTGCATGCGGTACATGCCCACATTGCGCTCGCCAGTGGCCGGGTCTTTCACAAAGATGCAGGGATAGGTCATAAACGGGCCGCCATCATCGGGCCAGCAGGTAATCACCGGGATCTTGTCCAGCATGGGCTGGCTGGGATCGGTAATCACCACCTCCTGGCACGGAGCCGCGCCCTTGTACTCACGGGGGAGGAACTTGTTCAGTTCGGCCAGCTTGGGGAGCATTTGCAGTTTTTCCCACAAGTTATTGGGAATATCCGGCTTGATGAAAAACTCGATGCGCTTCTGAATTTCCTCGTAGCGCTCCACCCCAAGGGCCAGCATCATGCGCTTGTGAGAGCCCATGGCATTGATCAGCAGAGGCATCTCGTACACTTCCCCGTTGGGGCCGCGCACATTGGTGAACAGCAGTGCCTTGTTTTCGTGGTCTGGGGCCTTGCTGATGCGATCTGCAATTTCAGTGATTTCCAGATGGGTGGTCACCGGGGCAGCGATTTCCACCAACTCACCCGCTTTTCTGAGCAGATCCAGATAACCGCGCAAATCCGTAAAATTGGGCATAATGAGTGATTCTCCAAATTGGCTCAAACACAAAAAATCTAAAATTCGAAATGGCGTCTTGATGTCTTAAAGAGGAAGCGATCAACAGACGCAGTGAGGCAGGAGGCAACCGGCTCGCGTTTTTTGAGAACTAAAAACCAATGCCTTTGATTGGCCCGAGAATATCACAAAATCAACCCTCACAGACTCCCGATTATAACCGGACTCTGGTAGAATCATAGTGGCTGCGGCAGACATTTTGCCCCAGTGCTTGTTGAGCTGAAGAGGGAAAACGATGTCACCCAATGCCACACTAGAAACACCCAAACCCGAATCGCCCAAAAAGCTCCCCAGGCAGATTTGGGTGCTGCTTGCCGCTTTACTGGTCGTTGACGCCATCGCATTCACCACCTTTATGGCCTGCAATCCCAAGGTGTTTGACGACAAGCCCCCGGCATCCCAGACCATCGCCAAAGACGTGGTCACGGTCTTCTTCAATAAGGCGCAAGGCAGTCAAAGCATCGTGGAAAATGTCATTCGCAAAATACCGGCAAACGCGACTGATTCCGCGCTGACCTTTGCCCTACAGGAACTGCTCAAGGGCCCCACCCCGGAAGAGAAAGCCCAGGGCTTTTACAGTGAAATCCCTACAGGCACAAAGCTTTTAGCCTTAAACACACAAAAGGATAGCATCACCATCAACCTTTCCAGGGAATTCTCCACGGGGGGCGGCTCAAACAGTATGTTGCAGCGCCTGGAACAGGTCAAACAAACCGCTTATTCCGTAGACAGTGTCCATCCCATCACGCTGGCCGTGGAAGGCAAGCCGCTGGACACCTTGGGGGGCGAGGGACTGGAAGTCCCCGATACCCTGAAACGGGAGATGCAATAAATCTGAGCGCATCAGGCGGTATACGGCTTTTGGCCTCAGGGCTCTGGGCATCAAAAATCAGCGCAGTTGGCTGCTGTGGTATCACGTTCAAAACTCAAACAACCGAAACTAAAGTGTGAACAGCCTTTTGAATTTGATTTACAGGCGTTTTTTTTGCTTGTAGAGTAATTATCGGCAGGTTTTTCAAAACCTTTAGGCTGATTTTGGAAAATCCGAAAAACCTTTCTTTTTCAAGCCTGGGCCAGACTTTCAGCCGTTCTCGACTGTTCTCCCCGCTGTGTTTCAGTCAATCCCTGGTATTTATCTAGCGCCCCATCCTGCAATCAAAGGGAAGCCCCATTATGACCGTTGCAACCGAAATTCTGGCGGAAGGCAAAACCAAGATCCTTCGTCCCGGCCTGAGCCCCAACGAGGTTCGTGTCACCTTCAAGGACGCCGCCACTGCTTTTAACGGCAAAAAATACGCCGAAATTCCAGGCAAGGGGCAACTCAACGCCCAGATTTCCACACTGTTGTTTAAATTACTGGAATCAGCCGGTGTGCCCACCTGCTTTGTGCGCGCGGGCGAAACAAGCAGCGAACTGGTTTACCGCCCCTTGACCATGATTCCGCTGGAAGTGGTGGTGCGTAACTACGCCTATGGCAGCATTATCAAACGCTTTGATTTTGAAGAGGGCATGCCCTTTCAGAAGCCGCTGGTAGAATTTTTCCACAAAACCAGTGATGACCCGCAGATTACCGAAGCACTGATTCTGGAACTGAATTTAGTGCCCAATCAGGCGGTGCTGGAAGCCATTCAGCTGATGGCCCTGCAAATCAATGAAGTCTTTTTGCAGTTCTTTGGCCCGCGCGGCATCCGTTGCGCCGATTTCAAACTGGAATTTGGTATCGATCCCGATGGCAAACTCTTGCTGGGCGATGAGCTGAGCCCGGATAACTTCCGTCTGCGCGATACTCAAACTGGCGCCGTGCTGGATAAAGACGTGTTCCGTCTGGATTTAGCCGATTTGGCTGAAACCTATCGTCATCTGCTGGGCCGCATGCAAGGCCCTGCCACCCAGGCCGCGCCTCCTACTCGCTTGCACACCTATCAGGCGGAAGTCTTTGTGCAAAGCCGCAAGAGCATCCTCAACCCGGAGAGCAAGGCCATTCTCGAAGGCTTGCATGTGTTGGGCTACCAGAGCGTGCAAACCCTGAACGCGGGCAAGCGCATCGTCATTCAAGTTCAGGCGGAAAGCCTGTTGGCCGCCGAAAAACAGGTGCGCCAAGTGGCCGAAACCGTCTTGAGCAATCCCGTAATTGAAGATTACGAGCTGAGGCTGAAGCCATGAAGTTTGGGGTCGTAGTTTTTCCAGGCTCCAACTGTGAGCGCGATATGGCCGATGCGGTGCGCTTGCATCTGAAGGAAGAGTGCGTGTTCCTCTGGCACGACCAGACGGATCTGCAAGGCGTGGATTGCGTGTTGCTGCCCGGCGGCTTTAGTTATGGCGACTATCTACGTTCCGGGGCCATTGCCCGTTTTTCTCCCGTAATGGAGAGCGTAAAAGCGTTCGCGGACAAAGGCGGTCCAGTGCTGGGCGTTTGTAACGGCTTTCAGGTCCTCACCGAAGCCCACTTGCTGCCCGGTGCGCTGATGAAAAACAGCTCGTTGCGCTTTCAGTGTGACGCCGTTGATTTAATCGTGGAAAACAACCACACGACGTTTAGCAGCGCATATCAGGCGGGTCAGCGCATTACCTTGCCCATCGCCCACGGGGACGGCAATTATTACGCCGAGCCCGAGGTGATCCAACGTCTGGAAGACAACCATCAAGTCGTCTTTCGCTACGCAGACAATGTCAATGGCTCCGTCAACCGCATTGCGGGCATTTGCAACGAACGCGGGAACGTGATGGGCATGATGCCTCACCCCGAACGCAACCTGTGGCCCACCACACCCGCTAACGGCGGCAACTGGACGGGTGACGGCCGCGGGGTATTTGATTCCATCCTAAAATTTGCATTAGAACAGGTGGGCTAGCAATGCTTTACGGTCGTATGCGCATGTTACTAATCGCCCTGCTCTTTGGGGCCACCGTATTCTGGCTGCTTACGCAAGTCAGCATGATGTCTATGCGCCATCACCAACAACCCATTCAAGCCATTACGAACCAATAAGCCGTTTCAACCCAAGCGAAACGCTCAATTCGTGTTTTGGCAAAACATGCGCGGTGAAGCCGCTCTTTAGGTTGAAAACCTTCAACCCTGGGGTCTTCCGGCCTGCATGAAACTTGCAGGCCGGAAGACCCCAGAAAGCAGCATCCCTTCTCGCTTCAATCTAAATGATGATTACGGTGTGAAACTGCCCGTAGTCAACACCAGAGCGGTATCTACACGATGCGCGACCGTCTCTTTACCCAAAATATGCAGCGTTTTGGACAGGTCAGCCCCGTGGGTGCGCCCTGTGACTGCAGCGCGGATGATCCACATGATGGTTTTCATCTTGATGGGCTTAAGGCCGTTGGCAAAGGCTTTCACCTGAAGGGCCAAAGCGTCTGGAGAGCTGAAATCTGCCGAAGCTAAAAAGTCCTGTTTAAACTGCTGCAAGACCTGGGCTGGTTCAGGGCCGGTCAAGACTTCGCCCACCAAGGCTGCATCCAGCATCACATTCTGACCAAAGAAATAATTGACCGCATCGGGTAGCTCACTCAACACCGTAACAGGCTCACGCACGGCATCCAGAATCTGGTGCAACTGGGCTTCGCTGTATTGGTGCAGATCAAAGTCGTGCAAGTAGGGGCGCGCCACGGCAAGCAGGTGCTCCAGCGACATGGTGCGGATGAGTTTACCGTTGATGAAGTTCAACTTGTCTTTTTCAAAGATGGCGGGGCTGTGGGTAATGCGTTCCAGCTCGAACTGGCTGGCAAAGTGGCTCAGGGTACCAATTTCCTCGCCATCCGGTGGCGACCAGCCCAGCAGGGCGATAAAGTTACAGAATGCCTCCGGCAAATAGCCGTCTTTCATGTAATCGGACACAGCGACCGCTCCGTGCCGCTTGGAGAGCTTTGTGCGATCGGGCGCAAGAATCATGCCAACATGAGCAAACTCTGGCTGAGGCGCCTGCAAGGCCTCATACAGAAGAATCTGTCTGGGGGTGTTGGAAATGTGATCTTCTCCCCGAATCACATGCGTGATTTGCATCAGCATGTCATCCACCACCACGGCAAAGTTGTAGCTGGGCGTGCCATCAGACTTCATAATCACAAAATCGCCCAGCAAGGCCGTATCAAAGGAGACCTCTCCGCGCACCTGATCCTTGAACACCAGAGCTCCGCGGTCTTTCGGGATATGAAACCGCAGGGAGGGCTTGCGGACTACTCCATCATCGGCAGGCTTGGCCGCCAGTTCTTCGCGGCATTTTGCGTCAAAGCAGGCCCCGTTATAGATAAACGCCCGCTTTTCCGCTTGCGCCTTCTCGCGTTCTGCATCCAGTTCAGCCTGGGTGTGGTAGCAGTAGTAGGCGTGACCACGTTCAATCAGGGTTTCTGCCCATTGCTTGTAAAGGGGTAAACGCTCGGACTGGGCATAAGGCGCATAAGGGCCGCCCACATCCGGGCCTTCATCCCATTGTAAGCCCAGCGCCTTCAGGCTATCAAAAATATTCTGGGTATAAATCGGCTGCGAGCGCTCCAAGTCCGTGTCTTCAATCCGCAGAATGAACTGCCCCTCGTGTCCCTTGGCGTACAAATAGTTGAACAACGCCGTGCGGGCGGTACCCACGTGCAAAAAGCCGGTAGGGCTAGGGGCAATACGAACTCGGATGGGCTTAGTCATGCGCGAAGGGGCTCCCATATACTCACGGCGGAAGCGGTTTAGAGGCAAAGGCCTGCACTCCCCCCGTTATCCATTGATAACCTACCCAGAATAAGCCAAAGGCCCCGGTCGTTCAACCGTGGCCTTTGAAAAAACAGAGAGGCGACTCTCGCCAAATGGGTCTAGCTGCTGCGCTTCACGATTTCAAGTGAAACACGTGCCACGCCGGAACCCAGCATCCCAATGGCGCTGGCCGCACCGCGAGACAGATCGATAATCCGGCCACCGGCGTAAGGGCCGCGATCAGTGATTTTTACAAAGCAGCTTTTGTGGTTGCGTTGGTTGACCACTTTTACCATCGTGCCGAAAGGCAGGGTTTTATGGGCTGCCGTCAGTGCGTGCATGTTGAACCGGCTGCCATCTGCGGCGCGCCGTCCGTGAAAGACGCCACCATACCAGGAAGCCATGCCAACCATTGTTCGGCCCGTGCTTTGGTACTCAACCTTCGCAGGCTCTGTGCCCTCCAGAAAACCGGCCAGTGCCTGCGCTTTCAAAGGCGCTTCGCCCAAGACCTGACGCAAACGGTTGGTGTACAGAAAGGCAAGTCTGGGTTGAGTCTCTTGGGCAGCCTTGGCCGTCGAAGCATCAACTGTGGCCAGCACGGTATCGGCCAGGGTGATAACCACTTGCTTCTGCCCATCAATGCTTTGCAGTGCGGGACGCAGCTTGCCAATCGATTCGGCTTCGGTGGTCAGAATCCGGTTCAGGCGATCCGCGATGATTTTAACGCGGGTATAAGAGTCCATACTGGCCACGGTGCCCTGAAAACGGAGGATCTCGGTGCCGTTTACGAACAGGCTGGTGGTATTACCATCTTGAGGCAGGACCTGGATCACAGTGGGCAGTTTGCCCGTGCCGCCGCCAATGGTATAAACGTCTGGAGTGGAAGGACGAGAAATGCCTTCCTGAGAGTCAACGGGGAGGGCTTCAATACCGGTGTGGGGAATCACCGAAGCCACCTGGAGATTTTGAGACTGGGGGATAATCAGTGAAGAGAGGGGAACTTGGGTATCTGCCTGTGCAAATAGCGTCGTCGTGAGACTCGCTTGACCCAGCATTACTGCCGTAGCCAGCAGTCCTGCTAGTTTTTTACTTACCATGCATACTTGCTCCTGTGTCTACATCAACGTGTTTGAGCTGAAATGGGGTACAATTGACTTGCAAATGTCATTTCCAGCTATACCGGGTTGGGTTCCTCTTGAGCGATCCCAACTTACCCTGATTAAGTCAGATCCTGCAACCTTCAATGCCCTCGAGTTTACATTTTGCTTATATCCTTCGGGGGTAAAATGATTTCTCCAGTCTCAAATGTATATAAAAAAAGCAGCCATTCAATATGCATCCTGAAACCAACCATGTGCAACAAATATATACTATCGGCAACTGTAAAGTTTTTGACCCAAAAACACCCCGTTTTTAATATTTCTTTTTAAATATTATTTTAAATAATAAAACTGTTTTATATAATTTTAGAGAATTTTAGACATGACTGACGAGTGTCAACATGGATTACAGCACCATCACCACCACCACCATCATGTAGGCCTCGCTGAAGGAATCAGCCCATCCTACGTTAAAAAGCTACAGTGGGTGATGGTTTTAGCCATTATATATCTGGTTTTGCAAACAATGGGAAGCTATTATTCTGGCAGCCTGGCCCTCATGGCTGATGCCGGGCATAAACTGGCCGATATTGGTGCCATTGGGCTGGCCCTGTTTGCCTCCTGGTTTTCCCACCTGTCCAGTTCCCCGCGTAAAAGCTTTGGTTTCTACCGACTGGAAATTCTGGCAGCCCTGTTGAACGGACTAGGGCTGATGGCAATCGCCTGCATGATCCTGTGGGAGGCGCTGAGCCGCTCAACGCATCCCCCCGAAATTGTCGGGGGAACGATGCTGTGGGTTTCCATTGCTGGACTCTGCATTAATATCCTCTCAGCGAAACTGCTTTACCCGGATCGCGAGCTGAATCTTAACGTCAAAGGGGCGCTATTTCATATTGCATCTGATGTAGTGAACTCGCTGGGCGAAATTGTGGCGGCCTTGGGGGTGATTTACTTTCACTTTACATGGCTAGACACGATCATCAGCATGGTGATCGCCCTGCTGGTCTTCTATAACGCCAGTCGCGTTTTTCTGGAAGCGCTGAATATTCTGATGGAGGCTTCGCCTCGACACCTGAGCATCGCTAAAATTCAGAATTTTATGATGGAACAACCCGGCGTACTGGATGTACATGACCTCCACGTCTGGACAATTACCACAGGCAAGGAAGCCTTGTTGGCGCATGTCAAGGTCACCGCCGATCACTTTGCCTATGCCTCCGCGCATGAGCTGGAAAAAGCCCTACGGGAAACGTTTGACCTCTGCCATATCACGGTTCAGCTGGAGCCCCCCGGCTTTGAAGAGGATGCCATACCGTTTTAACCCTACTTTCCGATCCGAGACTCCAGATTCCAGCTCGTCGAGATTTTTCTCTTTTCATCCAGAAAAATCAATTGATCAAAATTATTCAGTGGTCGATCAATAACAAAATTCAATCTCATCTTTAATCCAATTTTAAAAATACAGACCCAAACAGATCGCTTTTTAGAGCGGCACCAAAAACCCCTCTTTTTTCCTCACGCTTTTCCTTCCTCTATATAGGAAGCCTTTTTTCAAAATCAAACCCAAAACGAGGGATCAAAACCACCCTAAAAATGGACAGGACAAGGCAAAGCAGCTGATTCTATCAGAATGCCGGACATAGGACGGGCAAGCCAAGATCGCACCGCTCAGCGGGCTCATTGGAATTTCACAGGGCAAAACACTGACCCAGCGAACCAAACTAGTAGTTCTTGGGGGGAATGATCAGCTTCTGGTCGATTTGCAGCTTATCAGGGCTGCTCATGTTATTGGCCCGCTGGATCTTGTCCATCAGTTCCGGACTGGAGGAACCGTAGACTTTTTCAGCAATGCGACCCAAGTTGTCGCCACTGACCACGGTATAAGACGTGCCCGCAGCGGCTGGCCCACCCGATGATGTCGAAGTCGACGGACTGGAGGTGGAGGTCCCGGTGGCCGAAGGGATGGCGCTGTTGACCTGAGTATTTGAGGAGGTCCCATGAGAGCCCCCATTCAGGTCTTCGCTGACCGGAGCGGTCATTTCGGTGCCGTTTAGTTTCACCTGCGGGTGCATGATAAACAACATAAAGACAGCGGAGGTGGCCACCACGCCCAACAGCAGACCTACCACAAAGGCAATCAGCGGAGAGCGGTCTTCCCGGTGCAATGGCCGGGTATTGGACCAGAGCATGTCCAGCTCATGCGGTAATTCATTGTTATCGGCACGCACATACACGCCGGGGGTCTTCTCTTGCATGTCTGAGGGCATGTCTTTTTCTTCTCCAGAATTGGGGTCAAAATCTTTAGGAACCATCATAAAAAAACCTGTCTGCTAAATACAATGGGAGAAACTTTCGAGAAGAGGGCCAGAACCCCAGGCATTGGGGGATTCAGCGTTATATTGCTCAAGATTGGCTTATGAAGACCTCATGAATTTCTCGAAAAACAGGTTAACCCCATTGCGGGACTCGGACGAAGGGCCAAAAAAGAATGTGAGGATTGGCTCCCGTCACCTGTTTTGATATTGTACTATAACTTATTTGAGGGTTTGGGCCACCTTAAGGGAATCCCCCGATATTTTTACACGAGCCCGCCCAAGCCCGACTGCCTGAAGAGGCACACTGCATCCCTCCCTAGCCGCTCCCATAGCGTCGTTAATCAGGAACTCCCATTGATGTCTGCTACCCCCACCCTGTCTAAAGCCTTTGAGCCCAAGGATGTCGAGTCCCGCATTTATACCTTCTGGGAAGAAAACCAACTCTTCAAGCCGGAAGTGCACCCGGATGCCAGCCGCCAGTTCAGTCTGGTCATTCCCCCGCCCAACGTGACCGGGGTCTTGCACATGGGCCACGCCCTGGACTGCACCATTCAGGATATTCTGGTGCGCTGGCACCGCATGCTGGGCGATAAAACCCTGTGGATGCCGGGCATGGATCACGCGGGTATAGCGACCCAGAACGTGGTAGAGCGGAATCTGCGCAACGAGGGCGGCCCCAGCAAGGATGACATGGGCCGCGATGCCTTTGTGAATCTGATTTGGGACTGGGCCAACGCCCGCAAGTCCGATATTGCCGGACAATTCAAGCGCCTGGGGATTTCCCCGGACTGGGAGCGCCAACGGTTCACGCTGGATGAAGGCTTGTGCAAGGCCGTCCGCCATGCGTTCGTGCATTTGTACAACAAGGGCTTGATTAATCAGGGCACCTACATTGTGAACTGGTGTCCTCGCTGTGTCTCGGCCATTTCGGATATTGAAACCGATTACGTGGATGAAGAAAGCCACCTCTGGGAGATTGCGTATCCCCTGGCCAGTGGGGATGCCAAGCTGGTAGTGGCCACGACTCGACCGGAAACCATGTATGGCGACGTGGCCGTAGCCGTGAACCCTGAAGATAGCCGCTATCAGCAGTACATTGGCCAGATGGTGCGTCTACCCTTAACGGGCCGGGAAATTCCCATTATTGCCGATGACTATGTGGATGTGAGCTTCGGCACCGGGGCACTGAAAATTACCCCCGCCCATGACCCGAATGACTTTAAAATTGCCCAGCAACATGGTCTGGATCCGCTGTGGGTGATTGACGAGCGAGGCAACCTGAAAACGGAAGACTGCATTCCTGAAGCCATTCGTGGGCTGGATCGTTTTGAGGCGCGCAAACGCACTGAAGCCTTGCTGGAAGCTCAGGGCTTTCTGGTAAACAAGCGGGAACACAACCACCGTGTGGGCCACTGCCAGCGTTGCCAAACCACCATTGAGCCCCTGCTCTCCAAGCAGTGGTTTGTGAAAACCAAGCCGTTGGCGGAACGCTGCCTGCAATCGCTGGAAGCGGGCGAGATCAAGTTCATGCCGGAGCGCTGGACGAAAGATTATACCCGGTGGTTGGGCGATATTCAGGACTGGTGCATCTCGCGCCAGTTGTGGTGGGGCCATCAAATCCCAGCATGGCATTGCGCCGACTGCCGAGGCGTAACGGTTCCGCTGGAAGACCCGACCCAGTGCGCGCATTGTGGTTCGGCCAATATTGCCCAGGATACCGACGTGCTGGATACCTGGTTTTCCTCCGGGTTATGGCCGTTTTCCACGATGGGCTGGCCGGATACCAATGCTGCCGATTTTAAAGACTTCTATCCCACCAATGTGCTGGTCACGGGCTTTGACATCATCTTTTTCTGGGTGGCCCGCATGACCATGTTTGGGTTGGAGCTGACGGACAAATCGCCCTTCAGCACGGTCTACATCCACGGCCTCATCCGCGATGAGAAGGGCCAGAAGATGAGTAAGTCCAAGGGCAACACGGTTGACCCGGTAGAGCTGATCAACGAAGTAGGCTGCGACGGCTTCCGCTTTGGCCTGACCAGCCTGATCACATACGGCGGACAGGACATCAAGCTCTCCAAGGATAAAATTGATCAGGGCCGACTGTTTGCCAACAAACTGTGGAACGCTTCGCGTTTTGTGTTGATGAACATTCTGCCCGAAGCGGGCGAACCGGTGGACGCGCAATCCATCGATCTGGCGCAGCTGTCGTTGATGGATCGCTGGATTCTCAGCCGCTACAACACCGCGGTTCGGGACGCCAACCGTCTGCTGGGCGAGTACAAGTTTGGCGAGCTGGCCGATGTGCTGTACGAGTTCACCTGGAACGGCTTCTGCGACTGGTACGTGGAATACGCCAAAAAGCAGATGCACGACCCTGAGCTGCGGGCCAACACCCAACGCATTCTGTTGCACGTGGTCAGTGGCATTGTGCGCCTGCTGCACCCGATTATGCCTTATATTACCGAGGAAATTTTCCAGAACCTGCCGCATCAAGGCCAATCCTCGATCATGATTGCCCCCTTCCCGCTGGCAGACGACGCCTTGATCGATGAAGGCATCAACGCCCGCATTGATTACGTGCTGGATGTGGTGCGCGCCCTGCGGAACATTCGTCAGCAGTACACTGTGCCCAACGCACAGACCATCAAGGCCACGGTGGTTACGACTGAGGCGTTAGAACGCGAAGCGATTGAAACCGGGCGGGCTATTTTGCACCACTTCATCAAGCTGGAGAGCCTGAATTTGGAAGAGAGCGTGAACGGCAAGACCGAGCACGCTGCGGTGAATGTGGTGGGCCACAGTCGCATTGTGGTGCCGCTGGAAGGCCTGATTGATATTGGTCAGGAGTTGGAACGGCTCCGCAAGAAGATGGCCGCCCTGCTGAAAGAGCAGGAACAGCTCTTTAAAATGATGAGCAACTTTGATTTTCTGGAACGCGCCCCCGTGGACGTGGTGGAGAAAAACAAGGCCCGTCTGCAAGAGCTGACCCAGCAAATCACGGCGCTGGAAGAACAACTGGCCAGTCTTTCACACTAAACGAACTGCCAGCCTTCCAGGCTAAACTCATTTCCATCGCAACAAGCGCCCAACATCTTTGGGTGCTTGTTGCTTATTGAGGAACCATTTCAACGCAAGCATCCCAGCAAAAAGGAAGCGTTTTAGGACGCTTCCTTTTTGCCAATATCTTTTTATCCCAGTATCCAGCCTGAAAATTCAAATAACTGTTTTTTATTTTGAAGACTGACCTCTAAAAGAATCGCCGCCCGTTGGCTGATGCGTTTTGGGTTTCACGTTTACATTCGCTTGGCCCGAAGCCTGATGAACCGGCTTTTGAGCTTTAGGCTGAGCCTTTGGCTGCTGTTTCCCGTGACCCTGAAAGCTAATGATTTGCATGTTGAGAGACTCCTCCCGTTCAGCGACGCCATCACTTACATATAGCACTACGACAGACCTTCAGCCGCAGCCCCATTGAGTATAAACAGAGTCCTTAAAAAAGTGACCTAACATTTTAACCTAGCGTTAACAGCATATAACAAACAATTCCAAAGTAAAGCCCGATTTGAAAAGCGAAACCCTCAAGTGGCCCCCTTTTTCGCCCCGCTCGGCCAAAACAGCCCTTCACCACCCAATACCAAATCACTGAATCAAACCTGTTATCACACCGGGTTTTATTCATGTAAACCCCCTTGTATTGATGCCCCAGGCATTGTGTTTTTCACCATTTTTGATAATAATTCTCAATAATCACCTCACTCAACTCACAGCGTGGCGGACTTGCATTCCATGACCAACCTCCCCCTCACCCTGGAACAGGCCAAAGTTGGCGACACCCTCAGGGTTCTCAAAATCAGTGATCCGGAAACAGCCACTGTGGCTATGCGCCTGGGCATTTCCGAAGGGGAAACCTTCTTTCTGGCCTCCAAAATCCCCGGCGGGCCCGTGGTCATCCGCAGTGGCTCCGTAGAAATTGCACTGGGCCGGGAACTCTGCCACAGCATTGAAGTCGTCAAAGCCTGAACCTGAACGCCAACCGCCCTCTAGGATCCGACAGAATATGAGTACCCCCGTGATACACGATCCGCAGCCAACCCAATCCAACGCCACCTCAGCGCCTGCTGAAACCCTGAACGTGGTCTTGGCGGGCAACCCCAACGTGGGGAAATCCCTATTTTTTAACGCCTACACGGGCATGTACGTGAATGTATCCAACTTTCCGGGCACCACGGTGGATGTACCTAAAGGACAAATTGATCCCCAAACCAACCTGATGGATACGCCCGGCGTTTACGGCCTTTCAGCCATGAGCGAAGAGGAACAGGTCGCCGAAGACGCCATTCTGGGCGGCGATGTGGTCATCAACGTGGTCAGCGCCATTAGCCTAGAGCGTGATCTGTTCCTGACCCAGCAAATTATTGATTACGGCAAACCCCTGATTGTGGCCGTGAACCAGATGGATGAGGCCAAGGCCCGCAATCTGCAAGTTGATTTAGCCAAGCTGGAGCAACTGCTGGGCGTTCCTGTACTGCCCACGGTGGCCGTGATGAATGAGGGCATGGAGGCGGTTAAACAGGCCATCCGTAGCGCCCGACTTGGTCAGACCACCCCGGATGCCCCGCCCCCGGCTGACATCAAGGCGCTGGAAGCCAATCTGGGGCATCGCATGCAAATTTATGGCCTACGCAGACAGTATGTCAACGCCATGGCCCGCCAAGTAGTCAAAGACACCAGCCAGCCGGGCAGCGTGGGACAGTTACTGTCCCAGCGCATTGGGTATGCCTTGTTGAACCCCGTGGTGGCGTTTTTCAGCATGCTGGTGATCCTTTACGCCCTCTATCAGGTGATTGGCATCTGGGTGGCGGGCGATCTGGTTTCCCTCACTGAAGGCAAGTTCATGCTCGGTCAGGATGCGGGCGCGTGGCCGGGCCTGGTGCCGATCATGCAAGGCATTATCAGCAAAGGCTTTGCCCCGGGCAGCTTAATCTACAACATTCTGGGCGGGGAGTTTGGCGTGCTGACCATGAGTGTACGCTACATCTTCGGGGTGCTCTTCCCGCTGGTGTTGGGCTTTTACATCTATATTTCCATTCTGGAAGACTGCGGCTACCTCCCCCGCATTGCCGTCATCAGCGACGGCTTGCTCACCAAGATTGGCCTGAACGGACGGGCCGTCATTCCCCTCATTCTGGGGCTGGGCTGCGTGACCATGGCCACGGTGTCCACCCGCGTGCTGACTTCCAACCGGGAGCGCACCATTGCTTCCACCATTCTGGCCATTACCATTCCCTGTTCGGCGCAATTGGGCGTGCTGATTGCACTGATGGCCAAAGCTGGTGGCGTAAAAGCCTGGCTGGTATACTGTCTGGTGCTATTTGCCACCCTCATTGTGTTAGGCACCATCCTCAACAAGATGCTTCCCGGTCGTTCGACCAGTCTGATTCTGGACTTGCCACCCATGCGCATTCCGAATTTCAAGAATATCGCCCGTAAAACCTGGGTGCGCACCGTGGTCTTCCTCAAAGAGGCCGCCCCGCTCTTTATTCTGGGATCTCTACTAGTGGCCGTGTTGCAGGCGACGCACCTGCTGGAAGCCATTGAGGCCGGACTCGGCCCCGCCATTAAAGCCGTGTTGCACCTGCCCTACGAAACGGCTCAGGTGTTCATTATGGGGCTGGTCCGTCGGGACTTTGGGGCTGCAGGATTGTACCTGATGGCCGGACGGCTGACGCATGCCCAATTGCTGACCTGCTTAATGGTAATTACCCTGTTTGTGCCCTGCTTTGCGTCAGCCACAGTCATCTGGAAAGAGCGCGGCATCAAGGAAAGCACCTTCGTACTCGCTGGCTCCTGGCTGATTGCCTTTGGCATTGGCGCCTTGCTGGCCCGTGTACTGGAGTTTTTCCCGGCACTGGGTTAGCCAATCGCCCATAGATCCGTTATTCCCCTGAATCGTTCGTGCGCCCATAAGCCACTGACGAGCCTTTCATGCCTATTTTTGGGCTGTGCGGCAAATCCGCCATGCAAATGAGGAAACACCCCGGCTCATTCCGCTACAGTGATAGTGGAAAGTCAGATGCGAAAGGGGGTCAAGCATGTCCATGGAAACCGCCCTGTCCATTGGAATGGGACTGATTCAGCACCGGCAAGCCGTGGGCGCTGCCCTCAATGGCTTGAGCCAGCTATCGGGTGGTGATTTTGGCAAAATCGCCCAGAAGTTTCACCTCCCCAAAGGCGTGAGTCAACCCATCCAAAAGGGCCTGAAAGAGATGCAGAACCTGCCCCAATCTAACACCTTGCAAGTGCTAGCCGGGCTCAATAGCTTTGATGCCGACCGGGACGGCAACCTCACCCAAAACGAGCTTACCCAGGGCCTCAGCGAGATGAAATCCAACGGGCAGGCAAGCACTAAAAAAGGTGCAGCCCGCTACCAACTGGGCGAAACCATGCTCAAAAACTATACCCAAATCGCCTCACTGGATGGTCATGCAAGCAACATCAGCCTGAAAGACACCCTCAAGCTGGCCAACCAGGACGGCAAAATCACCAATGTCTCCACACGGGATTGGCAAAGCCTGAACGCCTGAGAGATAGATTCAACTACCACGCCTCCCTAAAACCAATTCAGGGAGCCTAATTCCAGCTAAACCAGGATGGGGTATTCGTCACCGTTATAGACACAGTAACGCCACAACCACTCCATTCCGTATTCGGATCGGTATTTGCGGAGTCTCGAATTTTTCCATTCGGATAAAGCCAAAACATGACACTCTTGCCAGGCCCATCCGCGTTGGTCCCACTGCCACTATAAACCCCATCTGGATCTACGAAAAAATACATCGCCGTATTCGCCGTCAGGCTGGTACAAAAGTGGTTCATCAGCGGATACACAAACGTCGTTCCATTTTGAAGATGAATACATCCAAAAGGCCAACCACAGGGGGCACTCACGCTACTGCCAGGATTGCCGTCAAAAGAAGTCACACCCGAGGTCTCAGCAGACACATAATTCATGTAAGGCGTCAAAGCGCCTAGTGTCGTCAGCAGAGTCAGGTTATTTGTCATTTTGTACTTTTGAAACGCATCGCTCACCATGGCAACCGTTTCTTTGGTGACCGCATTACTTTTTGCGTTTTGCTGCGCTGTCATGATTTTCGGAATCGTAAATATGGCAATCACACCCAGAATGGCGATACAAATCAATAACTCGGCCAGTGTAAAGCCTGCCAAAGCCCGTCGATGACAGATCGCGGGCAGCCAACCCAAATGGCGTTGGGCTTTTTGTTGAAGCCAGGCTGAAGGCTTCAGGTAAACTGCCGCAGTACAAGCCAACCAAACTAAAATATCAGTCCCTACTTCGGGGATTGGCGCTTTTCGGGGAGGGATATGCATTGAACGACTCCTCTTGAATCACGCAAAGACTATTCAAATTCTCGTCGAGACGCTGGATTAAGATGTCCACCTTACTCATTCTACTATCGATCTGAACTTTAAAAACTTGAGAGTTTGTATATTTTGTAACATTTCCTCTCTGCACGTTTGACGGTTCTTAAGACAGACTCAAGACCATGTGAATGACGAACGATTCAGGACACGCATTTAAAGTGTCGTTCTTACATCCGACCCAAATCGTTAGCACGCCCTTGTATTGGTTCTTTGTCTAATATTCCTCTTCCCCACTCCGAAGTTGCGACCCAATAGACACCTGGGTAAGCGCCAGGCAGATCAAATCCTGCTGCCGGTGTGTCGGCCCCACTTCATCGTGAAACGCGCGGCTCGCCTCCAACAGGGTGGCACCAGTGGTCGTAATATCATCCACCACAATAATTTTTTGATAACCGGAAACCACACCACTTTTCAGGCGCAGGCTCTGGGCCACATTACCAAAGCGGCTTACTTTCTCATGAATACGATGCTGAGGGCGAACCTCGCGCATCCAGGTGAGCACGTCATGCTGGTAATCGTAGCCAAAATGGCGGGCAAAGCGACTGGCGAACATATCAATCAGGCTGGCGTTCCCCTGATGCGGCGGAATCGGCAGCACCAGTACATTTTCCGGATGGACGTCGCTCAAGCCGAGATATTTGGGCATCGTTTCCCAGTACTGAATGAGCAAACCCGTGAGTTGGGCAATATATTCGGTGCGCTTGTAGAACTTGTGCCCGTAGATGAGCTTTTTGACGGTAGGGTTAAAAGTGGTTGCGGCATGCACCAAACCAAAAGGCATATCAATCAACGCTTCAGGCTCCCGAATGCCCAGCTTCTCGGTGCAAGACGAACAGAATTGGGCTGCAGTGAAAAGTTTCTGCTGGCACAACAGGCAGGATTGATTTTGCAGGGCGTTTTTGACTTTTTCTAATATGCTTCCAATAAACATGCGATACCCACTCAAGCCCACGAAGGGTCACTATTAACAAACAATCAAAGATGCACTCTCGGTAAAAACTGTTTTTTAAAACGGAAGTCTAACGGGCTACTTATACCATCAACACAACCAGAGTTTTCTGCAAAAACTCAAAAAACAAATAAGATTAAAAACACAATTAAAAAAACAGCGAAGGATAAGCCAATGCGCCTGTTTTCAACCCTGAGATGGATCCTGAAATGCGTATTCACTTGCAATCACGGACAAACCAGCCCCAAGGAGGGCAAATGCTATTGCCCTGACTGTGGACGTGGCGTCATTTTTCAATGGGTGGTGCTACGATGCCAGGACTGCAAGCAGCGTATTGAAAGCCAGACCCTTTTACGCCAGTTAATACCCGCACAACGCTGCTGCAGTCAGTGTGGCGAACGATCGTTTTATTATCAGTATCTGGAAAACCCCTCGTATTTTCAGTTACAAAAAGCCCGGCTGATGTTACGCGAAGAGGCAGATTACCTGCAAGGGCATTATCAATGGAGTATCTATGCCTTTGGAGAAACCCTCGGCAAACCGATGGGGGCTCATTTGGCCAGCACCTGTGAGCGTGCCCTGAGATGGCTGACACAGCCCAGCCCTTTCACACCCGCCCTAATCACGGTGCAATCCAGTATCAGTGTCTAGCAGCCGGAATCTCAGCCAGTGGCCAGTCAGCCTCTCCCGCTTGAGCAGTGCTTGATCCAGCCTTACAGACCAAGAGAGAATCGCTATAAGCCAGGCGCCAAAGGACGAGGGCCACCACTGGCCACCTTGCGTCGAAAGCGTTTGTGCATCAACTGACTGTCCAGAGTCGACGCCACTTGCTCCCGGAAGCGGCCCTGCAGTTGCTTCAGGCTCCTGGCGAGCATGGCTTTCAGGGCAATGCGGCCCAAAAACCAGGGATTCCCCAGCACATAACGGCCGCCCAAACGGCCCGGCTCGGTATACAGCCGATACAGCCATTCAAATCCGGCATCCCCCATCCATTGCGGACACCGGGAAACCTTTTGAGAAATAAAGTCCATGACCGCCCCAATCGCATAAATGACTGGCACGTTTAACTTGCCACGATGAGCATCAATCCAGTACTCCTGCAAGGGAGTCCCAAAGCCCACAATCAGAATATCAGGTTGCAAGGCGTTAATATCTTCAATCACCTGGGCTTGCAACGCCGGATCACTCAGAATAAACCCATGATGAGCACCCACCACGGTATGCCTGCCCAAACGACTGGTGATTTCAGCCACGGCAGCTTCCGGAATACCCGGATCGCCGCCCAATAAGTAGACTCGACGTTGTTTTTCCGTGAAGTAAGCGAGCATCTCCAAAAACCAGTCTGCGGCCGTAAGGCGGGTGGGCAAGGGCGACCCGAGCAATTTTGAGCCCAGTACAATACCCGCTCCATCACAGTAGACCAGATCCGAACGCTGCAGGATGTCTTTAAGCCTGACGTCGGCAAAAGCGGTGTTGGCGACATGAATATTGAGATAGTGGACGACACTTTGCGTGGGCTTCAGGCTTTCCTGAACCAGACGCTCAAACAGACTCACCGGGTTAGCAAACCCGGCCACTGCAATCTCTTCAATCTCTACAGCAGCAGGAAACGGCTCGATTCGCGCATGATTTGCATCGTTCATAAACCACTCCTTGTGACTTTCTCAGGACAACAGCGAACCATCCGGGAAACGCTTCCAGTAGAATACACGGGCCAATCACCCCAATGAGGTCGCGCCAGTATTTCGCGAATCAGCCGGTCTGCTGTTAAGAGAGTCCAAGTACAGTTCGGGATTGCCTGTTCTTCCTCAATCCGTAAAGGAAAGTTTACTATTCAGGCTCAGCCTTTTTAAACTGCCCATTCGTCTAGTTCAAGGAATGGTTTCAGGCCGCGCAGCATCCAACCATCGACACAAGCCCAACCGGTTAAAGGACAAGTTCTGTCCTAAACACTGGCCCTAAAAAAGCTTAAACCAGTACCCGAAAAAAGCGCTCACTCAACAGCGGATAAGAGCACCCCTACACCGATCGCAAATCTGGCTAATTTTAGCTTGCGGCAGCGCCACTTTTGGCAGCCGGAGTGAGGCCAAAAGAAACCAGAAGCGCCAATAGCATCAATCCTGCGGCAAACCAGAAGGGGGTAATCCCGAACAAACGATCGGGATGCAGGGCATCGTAACTCAGCATAAAGCCACCCACCGCGGGACCCAACATGCGCCCCAGGCTGGAAATGGACTGCATCAGCCCCATCACCGCCCCCTGAGAAGCGGCATCGGTGGATTTTGAAGCCAGACCCAGCAACATGGGTGTCACAAAGCCGTTACCCGCCGCCAACAGGGAGCAGGCCACATAGATCCAGCCCACGGTACCCGTCACCGGCATCAGGGCCATACTTAGCAACAAAAACAGGGAGCCCAGAATGATCAACGGACGCTCGCCCGTGCGAGGCACCAACCGACGGAGCATCCCACCCTGAATAATCACACCCAGAATGCCGATATAGGCAAACAGATAGCCGTTATCCCGCACGCCCCAGTGCAACCGATTGGCCGTAAACAGGGCAAACAGAGCAGTCACCAACGAAAAGGCAATGGTACTCAACAACGTACAGAGCATCACCGGGCCCAGTTTATTTTGGCGCGCAATAGACCACGACTCACCCAGCGAAACGCCCTGCGCCGTATGGAGCTTTCGACGCTCCTCATCCAGACTTTCAGGCAGGGCAAAGTAAATGGCGATGACGTTCACAAAGGCCAAGCCCGCCGCCACGAAAAAGGGCAGCTGAAAGGAGTAATGCCCCAACAGGCCACCAATGGCAGGCCCAAACACAAAGCCCAATCCAAACGCAGCACCAATCAGGCCCATTGCAGACGAACGCTTCTCCAACGGCGTGACATCGGCGATGTAAGCTTGCGCGGTGGAGATATTCCCCCCGGAGATCCCATCAATAATGCGTCCCAAAAACAGCATCCACAGCGAGTTCGCCAAGCCCAGAATCAGGAAGCTGATAGCAGTGCCCAAAATACTCAGCAGCAACACCGGACGACGACCAATGCGATCGGACCAGCGCCCCAGTAACGGTGCCGCCAGCAGCTGCATCATGGAAAAGCTGCCAAACAGTAATCCAATCTGCCACTCCTGTGCGTGAAAATGTTCGGAGTACAGGGGCAAAATGGGAATCACAATCCCAAACCCGATCATATCGATCAGAACGGTCAGAAAAATAATCAAAACGGGTGGAAAGCCACGCTTTTTTGCAACCGTATCAGTCATCTGGAACACTCCTGTTTTCATGCATGGCGCCGTCGATACATTCCTTTAATCCCGGAATTCGCAACGCTGTAAATCATTGTTCAGGCCAGCCCCATCAGCAGGGCGATTGCACCACATACCGCAAGAATCATCAGACCCATCAAGGTCAACACACGAAGGGACTGGCAAGTTCGTATTATCATAAGGCTTTGCCACAAAAGCAAGTGACAGTTCATTCACAAGGCCCAGCAACCCATGCCCGAATTACCAGAAGTCGAAATTTTCAGGCGCTTTATCGATTGCCATACACTGAATGAGCGCATTCAGGCAGTGACCGTACGCCATCCCAAAGGACTCCGGGACCTCTCACCGGGAGCCCTGGAGCGCCTCTGTGTACAGCACCGGTTCACCGAAACCTTACGCCGGGGAAAGTACCTGCTGGCCAAACTGGAGCCGGCCAATGCCCTCTCCAAATCAACCCCAACCGTTCAAGCACCGTGGCTGCTGTTTCACTTTGGCATGACAGGTTGCCTGAGCTATACCGCTTCAACCGGACACAGCATCAACGCCTATGGCGACGCCATCAATCGAGACGCCCATAGTCGAGTTAGCTTCTCACTGGGCAATAGCGGGCAACTGCACTTTCATGATCAACGTCTGTTTGGCTATATCAGCGCGATCGATCACCCCGAAGCCTTCTTTGAGAGCAAACAACTGGGGCCGGATGCACTCAGCATCTCCCAACGCGAATTTCTGGCCCGATTGCAACACAAAACAGGGACCCTCAAACCACTGCTGATGAATCAAGCTGTGCTCGCCGGGCTGGGCAATATTTATGTGGATGAACTGCTATTTCAGTGCAAATTGCACCCTGCGCAACCGGTGACCCAGCTGCCAGCAGTTATGCTCAAACATCTGCACCAGGAAATGCAGAGCATCTTGAACAACAGCATCCGCCTGGATACTGACCGGGACGCACTACCCGCCCACTACCTCTGGCACCAACGTCACCCCAAGGGCCATTGCCCACGGGACGGTCACCCCTTCCAGATTGAAACGGTGGGTGGGAGAACCACTTATTTTTGCCCGCATTGCCAGAAACTCAAACGCACCGAGAGACTCAAAAAAAGCGTTTAGAACCGGAGCAAATCGGGTATTGCATTACAACAGTCCATTTTAAATTCAATGACGTTCACATTGAGTCAGTCGTATTGAGTCAGCTCGCATTGACAAACAGCCCCTCCTCAACGTAGGCCGCATCGGTTGAATCTCATCACCGCATGTGATCCTGGAAAGCAACAGGCAGCTTATGGTTCCCCAGCGTTTTCCCCTCAATTTTGCGCCCGCAA
Organism: Vampirovibrio chlorellavorus; assembly: GCA_903866275.1. Lineage (GTDB taxonomy): Bacteria > Cyanobacteriota > Vampirovibrionia > Vampirovibrionales > Vampirovibrionaceae > Vampirovibrio > Vampirovibrio chlorellavorus_D. The sequence continues at coordinate 288,501 of CAIPMU010000011.1, forward strand.
CCGGTGGCTATATCATGCTGATTACGCTGGAAAACGGCGTACAACTCAAATTGCTGCAACAGAACCCGGAGACTGAAGAAACCGAGCCCTACCGATTTCTCAGCCAACAGGAAGGCTGGATCTTCGTGAGAGAGCTGTTCCATTTCGCACTCAAACTGGACAACGGACATTGCCTGTTCTCCGATAAAGTCCTGCATTGCCTGGAGTGCCATCGGGTGTTTCGCGCCAAACAGTCTTACTACTGCCCCAGCTGCACTCAAAAAAACGAATTCCTCTTGCAACAGGTTTGGGAAGGCTTTGCCCATATTCGGGGCCATGACGCCAGCGCAGTGAAAAAGATCGAAGTCCTGCTCAACGTGGGCGAAGAAAACTTCAGCCTGATTCCTCAAGGCTTTCAGGCCATTGTGCAGCGCAAACTCAGCCTGTTTGTAGAACTAGAGCAGCCGGACCAGAAACCAGACGAGCAACTGGCCAAAATCATCAAATCCCGCCGCAGTAATTCCCTGAGCCGAAGCAGACGTTAACCCAAACGGTCAAGGCTCACGCAGGTTTTTCCTCAAGATTTTTCCCGTGGCCCCCTGCGGGATTTCTGGCACGAACTCGTAGTATTTGGGGATTTTATAATCGGCCAAAAACTGGCGACAGAACTCCTGCAGAGATTCCTTCGTGCAGGCGTCCTCGTGTCCGGGCTTGGCCACCACAAAGGCCTTAATGGCCTCATGGTGCATGGTGGAAGGCACGCCAGTCACGGCAGCGGCCTGCACCGCCGGGTGCCGGAAAAACACTTCTTCAATCTCGCGGGGATAGACTTTAACCCCACCAATGTTAATCAAATCATCGGTGCGGTCCACGATGTGGATATAGCCCGCTGCGTCTTTATACGCCAGATCTTTGGTTTTTAACCACAGACCATCCTCACACTGAAGCAGCGTTTTGGCCGTCTCCTCCGGGCGCTGGTAATAGCCCAGCATCACCACATCGCCCTGAATGTGCAATTCGCCAATCTCGCCCGCCGGGGCCTCGGTGCCATCATCCAGCAGGACTTTGATTTGAATTCCCTGCAAGGGCAAGCCCACCGAACCGGGCTTTCGCTCGCCGTGCAAGGGATTGGAACACACAATGGAAGAAGCTTCGGACAGCCCGTAGCCCTCTTGCACGGGTGCGCCAAAATATTGCTCGACTTCGTGGAAGGTATCCACTGCCATGGGCGCAGCGCCGGAATGGCAGACCCGCAAGGAGGCCAAATCATAAGACTTTTCGCGCAGATGACTCAGCATCATCAGGTACATGGTGGGTACTGCGGCCATAAAGGTGACTTTATAGCGCTGAATGGCCTCCAGTACGGTTTTGGGGCTGAACTTTCGCACCAGCACCACCGACGCCCCCACCAGCATGCTGGACACCAGAATATTGGTCTGCCCAAACACGTGAAAGAGCGGCGAAATGGTGATAAACCGATCATCCGGAGTGGCTTCAATCACGGCCACGTTGGCCCGCGCGTCCGCCCAGATGTTTCTGTGGCTGAGCATGACACCTTTGGGCTTACCAGTGGTGCCTGAGGTATAAATCAACGTGGCCAGCGTATCCCCGGAAAACTTGAAGGGAATGGGCTGACTGGGCAGTTGCTGGCGGGCCAGCAGGTCATCAAAACGGTACAGGGCCCGCTCCAGCGGGAACGAATTGAGGAGCTGGTCCAGTGCCGCTTCACCGTTCAGCAGTTCGGTATCCAGCACAATGCCTTCCAGACTAATGGTTTGTAGCCGGATGACCGTTTCATAAAATTCCAGCGAGGTAACCAGCAGGCGGGCTTCCGCGTCCGCCAGAATGGTTTCCAGCTCCGGGGTAGTCAGGCGGGTGTTCATGGGAATCACCGCCACACCCAGACTGAGCAGGGCAAAGTAAGCAACCACAAAGGCCGGAGTGTTATAAAGCAGCAAAGCCACCCGATCCCCCACGCCCAGCCCGAGTTGCTCGAAGGCCCCGGCCAGATGCCGAATGCGCTCACCCAATTCGCCGTAAGTAATCTTGCCTTCCCGGCCCAGCAAGGCAATCTGATCGGGCTGATGGGCCGCCATCTCCAACACCGGTTGCGCCAAATTCAGCAAGTCCGGCAACAGATCAGGGGTAGCAGTCATACGCGGACAATTCCTTTACGAGTTGGGCTTATAAATCAGTGAAGCGGCTTCGGGAGTTTGGGCGGCATCAGCACCTTGCACCGACTGAGTGGATTGAATCAGTTCATCGGTTTCCGCCGAGGCGTTCCCACTCGGCGCATTGGTGGCCAGCGATTCCACGCTCTCACCCTTGGGCTGACGACGAATCCAGTCGGTTTTCAGCGAATCAATGCGATCAATCATCAACACCCCGTCGAGGTGATCAATCTCGTGTTGCACCGCAATGGCTTCCAAACCTTGCACGGTGTAGGTTTTCAACTCTCCATCCCGATCAAAGGCGGTAAAGGTCAACTTGGTGGCACGCTTGATGCTGGCCAGGTACTCCGGGAAGCTCAGGCAGCCCTCGCGCATTTGCTTCTTGCGGGATGCCTCGACGATAGTGGGGTTAATGAGTACCTTGTACTCATCGCGGGTGGTTTTACAGGTCACATCCAGAATCACCACGCGCACCGTCTCCCCAATTTGAGAGGCGGCCAAGCCCACGGCACCGGGCGCGGCGTACATGGTTTCGGTCATATCATCGATCAGACGCTGCAGATTATTATCCCAGGCATGCACCGGATCACACTGCTCCCGCAAAATCGGATGCGGGTACTTCAGGACTTTTAAAATGGCCATAATGGGTGCGCTCCAGCCGCCGTTACAGCGCCACGGCTTCGAGCGGCCGCAACTGGATTTCAACGCCAATGGAAAGCGCCAGGGCATGCAGTTCGGCACGCACCGTATCAATGGCAATAGAATCAGGAATATCCACTTCCACCATCATGATGTAAAGCGGGCCGTTTTCTCCGGCAATGGTCTGGGCATTGAGGTCGGTGACGTTAATATCCATTTCCGCCAGCTTGCGAGACACATGAAACGTAATGCCTGCGCGATCATTGCCCGCCACCGAGACCATATAGGGATTCTGCGCCTGATGGCTTTCCAGACTCAGCTCATCCGGGATGGGCTTTACCAGCAAGGTCATATTGTGGCTCTCTTCCAGCGTGGAAAACTGCTGCTGGAGCTCCGAAAAAACCACATTGTCCGGCACCGAAATAATCAGGATAACCGCGAATTCATTGGCCAGCCGGGTCATGGTCGAATCGACAATATTACAGCCCCGTTGATAGAGGATGTTGGCAATGGCGGCGACGATACCGGGCTGATCTGGCCCAATTCCACTAATAACTGCTTTAGACATGATGGCCACAGTATACCAGAAACCCGAATAACAGAAACCCATCCCCTCCTGATAAAGATCGTTTTATCCTGACAAATCGCGCAAGCCTGAACGCCCGTCAGGCGACTGCATCCAAACCAAAACAATCCATGTTCACTTTAAAATATCATTACAAAATATACCCAATCTGGCGATGCCTGCCTATCGTCTATTTTGTTACACTGCTTGCATCAACTAAGGGCACGGCGTTGAGAGGCTTTCACCGCACTCAATACCGTTTGGCATACGCCCATCAATCTAGTGAGTGAACGATCTAAAACGCCATCATGACTCCTACCGCCTGACAGTCCATCCGTGACACCAGGCGAATTCAGGCAGCATTCACGAATGCGGTTTCAATCGCTATATTGCTCCAAATCCACTCTATGCCTCAACGTGTTCTACTAAATTTATAATTGGGTTCCGGCCCGCCTTTGGCGGGCCTTTTTATTGCCTGAAAGAACCCGCAAAAACCCTCACTCAAAAAACCAATTACCAACACCCCAGCACATGCCTCAAGCCAGAAAATAAAAGGCCAATCAGCGGCTTTTATACTACAATCTTGCTGTATTCACTCCATAGAGTCACCCAACAAGGAGAATCACCATGCCTGTTAGATCATCTAAAGCCGAATGGCAAGGCAACCTCAAAGAAGGCAAAGGCAATGTGGAATTGGGCAGCGGCGCTTTCAAAGGCAGCTACTCTTTCCCCTCCCGTTTTGAAGACGGCACCGGCACCAATCCGGAAGAACTCGTAGCCGCCGCGCACGCCGGTTGCTACTCCATGGCGCTGTCCGCTGGCTTGTCCAAATCCGGATTCAACCCAACCAGCGTGAAAACCGAAGCCAAAGTCCACCTGGAGAAAGTGGGCGAAGGCTTTGAAATCACCACCATCGAACTGGTTACGGAAGCAGACATTCCTGGCATTGAAGAAGCGGTGTTCCTGGAACACGCTGAAGCTGCCAAAAAAGGTTGCCCCATTTCCAAAGCGTTGGCTGGCCCTAAAATCACGCTGAACGCCAAATTGCTGCAAACTGCCAAGTAAGCGCCCATGAGCCTGAAATCTGCGAATGCCAACAAGCCTGTGGTCTCCATCATCATGGGCAGCCAATCCGATTGGGAAACGATGATGCACGCCCACGAAACGCTCAACCGGTTTGATATACCGCACGAGTGTCTGGTGGTCTCGGCGCATCGCACGCCCCAATGGCTGGCCGAGTTTGCATTTCAGGCCGAAGAGCGAGGGATTCAAGCCATCATTGCCGGAGCCGGTGGGGCAGCCCACCTGCCCGGCATGACGGCGGCCCAAACCCTGGTGCCCGTCTTTGGGGTGCCCGTGGAAAGCAAAGCCTTAAAGGGCATGGATTCCCTGCTCTCGATTGTGCAAATGCCCGCGGGCATTCCGGTGGGTACGCTGGCGATTGGCAAGGCTGGGGCCATTAATGCCGCCCTGCTGGCAGTAGCCGTCATGGCCAATACGCAGCCCGACTTACGGGAAAAACTGCGGGCCTACCGTCAGGATCAGACTGAAACGGTCTTGCAGGGCCGTCATCTTCCGGTATGAGCATTCTGCCGGGCAGCACCATTGGCATTCTCGGGGGCGGACAACTGGGCCGCATGCTCACCCTGACCGCCAAGCGGCTGGGCTATCAAGTGCATATTTTCTCCCCGGATTTTGACACGCCCGCCGGGGAAGTCGCCGATCTGGCCATCACCGGGCCCTACAACGATACCGAAGCCCTGAGCCGCTTTGCCCAAGCGGTGGATGTGGTGACCATCGAGTTTGAAAATATTCCGGTTACGGCGCTTAAAACACTAGAAGCGCAAGTGCCGGTTTATCCTCAGCCCCATGTGCTAGAAATGGCCCAACATCGGGGCCGGGAAAAAGCCTTTCTATCCCAACTGGGGATTCCGCTGGCCGCCTTTCGGGTTGTGGCCAGCGAAGCCGAATTAAGCGACGCCCTGACGGAGATTGGTTGCCCCTGCGTTTTAAAAACCGCTGGCTTTGGTTACGACGGCAAGGGGCAAAGTAAAATCACAACGCCAGATCAAGCCTTGCCTGCCTTTAACGCCTTACAGCAAGCGCCTTGTACTCTGGAACAATTTATTACCCTCGATCGGGAAATTTCGGTGATTGCCGCGCGTGGGGCAAACGGGGCCTTTAGCGCCTATCGCCCCGTGGAAAATCAGCACCAAAATCACATTCTGGATGTAACCCTGGCCCCGGCATCGATTTCCGCTGAACTGGAAGCTCAGGCCATTGCCATCACCCGCCAAATTATGGAAGCCCTGGACATGCGTGGCCTGCTCTGCGTGGAATTTTTCATCACCCAAGATGGCCAACTGCTGGTGAATGAACTGGCCCCGCGCACGCATAATTCCGGCCATTACAGCATTGAAGCCACCGCATGTAGTCAGTTTGAACAACAACTGAGAGCCGTCTGCGGGCTGCCGCTGGGCAATCCCGAACTCATTAAGCCCGCCGCCATGGCCAACCTGCTGGGCGACCTCTGGAGCAATGACGAGCCCCACTGGGCGGCCGGTTTGGCTCAGGCTGATGTGAGCTTGCATTTATACGGCAAAAAAGAAGCCCGGCCCGGTCGAAAAATGGGACACATCACCGCACTGGGAAGCAGTCCGGAAGCGGCAGCGACCAAAGTGCTTGCGGCACGCTCGGCGTTGTCAGTGATTCTAAAAAATCAGCAAATCTAAACTCAAACCTGCCCCGTTCGTTTAACGAGAGAAACCTGTTTTCACCCTTGGATTTTCACCCAAAACAATAGATACACTGGATGCCAAAACCACATAAACACCTCCCTTTTCAGGCCTCCGACAAAAGCCGCGGATTCAGTCAAACCCTGGATGACGGGGTAAAAACGCATTGTATCGAAACGATTCTCGCGGTAAGCTATGGGGCACACTGTGCAACAAGGACCGGACAGGAGTACCCCAAAATGCAATTTAAAACATTGGCCATTCATAGCCACCAGCAACCCGATCCGGTCACAGGCGCGGTGATTAACCCGATTTACCAGACTTCTACCTTTGCACAAGAAGATGCCGGTGTGCACAAAGGCTGGGATTATTCCCGCTGCGGCAACCCCACCGTGGATACACTCGCAGGGGTGCTGGCCGATCTGGAAGGCGGCAAGCATGCCTACTGCTTCTCCAGTGGCGTGGGTGCGCTGGTGACCATGTGCAACGCCCTGTTTGCCCCCGGCGATCATCTGCTGATTGGCGATGATGTCTATGGCGGTACGTTTCGCTACACCACCAAGGTGCTCTCCAAATATGGCGTCGAGCCTGAATTCATCGACATGACCAACCCCGAAAACGTAGCGCGGGCCATTCGTCCCAACACCAAAATGGTGTACATGGAAACGCCCACCAACCCCCTGCTGAAACTGGTGGATATTAAGGCCATTGTCAAAATTGCCCAGGCCAAAGGCATTACAACCTGCGTGGACAACACCTTTGCCAGCCCGTATCTGCAAAACCCGATTGCGCTGGGTGTGGATATTGTCTTGCACAGCACCACCAAATACATTGGCGGACACAGCGATGTGATTGGCGGCGCGCTGGTATTAAAAGACGACACCTTCAATGACGTGATGCGCTTTCATCGCAACACCATCGGAGCCAATCCGGACCCGTTTAATTCCTGGCTGACCTTGCGCGGTCTGAAAACGCTGGGCCTGCGGATGGATGCCCATTGTGCCAGCGCTCTGTCTCTGGCCCAGTTTCTGGAAACGCACCCGGCGGTGGAAAGCGTGTTTTATCCAGGACTGCCCTCGCACCCACAACATGCGCTGGCCCAAAAACAGATGCGCGCCGGGGGCGGCATGATTGCCCTGCGGGTTAAAGGTGGCGAAGCCGAAGCCCGTGCCGTGCTCAAAGCCGTGAAAGTCTTCACGCTGGCAGAGAGTCTGGGTGGTGTGGAATCCCTGATTGAACACCCGGCCCTCATGACACACCTCTCGGTCGATCCTCAGGTGAAAGCGGCGCTGGGCATCACGGATAACCTGTTACGCCTATCGGTCGGGATTGAGGACGTGGCAGACCTCAAGGCCGATCTGGCGCAAGCATTAAAATTAATCACTATACCGACCACGGCAAGTGTTTAGGTAGAAAAGAAAGCCGAATACCTTATGGCAGTTTATTTAAATGAGTTTGAGGCTGCGTTGTATGGAGCGTTAAAAGGAGGTCTTTCAGCTGGCCTTGCTTTTTGGTCGGCCAATAGAGTAGTTGGTAAGAATATCAAATCTCCAAAGTACTGGCTGATAACTACTATAGCTTTATTTATCATTTTCATGTTTTTAACAATTTTAAGTTTTTGGTTGGGGTGGGGAATTTATTCCTAATGAAAAACCTGAAACTCGGGATTATTGGTCAGCCTCTGACCCACACCCTGTCCCCCATCCTGCATGCCCAAATCATGCATCAGATGGACATTGATGGCGTTTACTGCAAGTACCCACTGGAACACGATCAATTGCGGGAGACATTACAACAACTGGGCCAGGAAGGCGTCCGAGGCCTGAACGTGACCATCCCCCACAAGGTGGCCGTGATGGGACTGATGGACTGGCTCAGCATTGAAGCCAGACTGGCCGGTGCCGTGAATACAATCGTTTTTGACCCGGATACCAGTCAACCGGGCAACTGCCAGACCAAAGGCCACAACACCGATATTGCCGGGTTCGCCCGCAGTCTGCCGCCAGCCATTGTAAACCGACTGCCCCAGATGAACCTGCTCATCATCGGGGCGGGTGGCTCAGCCCGGGCAGTACTCACTGCGCTCATTCAACAGGGCGCCACGCAGATTACCTTTGCCGTTCGCAGCCCGGAAAAAATGGTCCGCCTGATCAGCGACGCTGAAATCATGAAGCAGACCTTTAACAGCCAGTGTCAGATCAAGACGTCACCCTTGCTCTTTATGCCCAATCTGAATGAGTTTGAAGGCGTCATCAACACCACGCCCGTCGGGATGTGGCCTCACACAGACAGCAGCCCGCTGAGCCTCTCCCAGATAGAGACACTGCCCAAGAAGGCATTTATCTACGATTTAATCTATCGCCCCACGGAAACGCAACTGCTCAGTCAGGCCCGTTCTCAGGGACTCCAAACCTTCAACGGCCTCGATATGCTCATTTATCAAGGCATTTGCTCTTTTGAGCTATGGCAAGATAGACCCGTCCCGGCCTCATTGCTCTCCAGCTTACGCCAGCAACTGACCCAAGCCATGCAGCACATCATAGACTAGGCGTCTCTTCCAAAGCCATTCCCCCACAAAGAACACAGATTCGGTACAATAGGGAAAGCAAACCACCCGGTGTTCAAACGGTTTCCACGGACAGCTTTCTGAATGCTCAGGACCAGCAAACGGTCCACGCTCAAAAGCTTGCAACCCACTGAACACCCGCCCTTTTCCAAACGCGGCTTTAGCCATCATAACCACCAGATTGAGAGTAGGAGAATCTATCTATGGGGTCTGCCAAAACCCGGTTCAGTTTATCCAGCGAACGTCCCACCAGCGCAGCGGTTGACGGGCTGATCATCCCGGTTTTCAAAAAAACGGAAGACAAAACCAGCAAACCCAAAACCGACAAAAAAAATGAGTCTGATGCGTTTGCCAGCATCGTTTGGCCGTTTGCACTGGATAAAGCCCTGCTGGCTGAAATTGCCGCGATTGCCGCCGAAGAAAAATTTGACGGCAGCAAGGGAAAATTACTGAGCGTAAGACAATCCAAAGCCAATCAGCTCAAAGCGCGTCGCTTGATCCTGGTAGGTCTGGGAGATCCGGCCAAACTGCTCCCCCGCCATTGGGAGAATAACGTGCAAAAAGCCGTCAGCAGTTTGTTGGGCCTTAAAGATTTTCACTCGGTGGCCGTGGCCCTGCCCACCGCCGAAAAACTGGACCTAACCGCTGCCATTGCGCTGGCCGTGGATGGGGTCTTTCAATCAACCTACAAATCCTTGGAAGCCAAAGACCCAGTCAGTAATCTGCAAAAAGCCGTATTGCTGACCAGCGACAAAGTCAGCGCCCCCTTGCAAGCCGCACTAAAGCAGGCGGAATCGCTGGCCTCGGCGCGCAGTCTGGTGAAAGATCTGGTCAACCATCCCTCCAACCTGAAAAAGACCACCACCCTGGTCAATCAGGCCAAGGCCATTGCCAAGCATCCTCAAATCAGCATTACGGTGCAGGATAAAACCGCCTGGATTGAGAAAAACATGCCCTGTTTCTACACCGTAGCATTGGGCTCCGTGGCCACCGATCCACCCAAGTTTATTCAATTGCGCTACCAGCCCAAAACGGGCAAGGCCAAAAAACACATCGCCATCGTGGGCAAAAGTGTGATCTTTGATACCGGCGGTTATCAGGTGAAGCCGGGCGATTTTATGGTCACCATGAAGGGCGACATGACCGGCGGCGCTGTGGTACTGGCCGCTATGCAGGCCCTCAGCGAGTTACAGCCGCAAAACATTGAAGTCAGCGCCTATCTGGCCGCCACCCCGAATAAAATCGACAGTGACGCCATGATTCCCGACTCCATCGTGAACACCACCTGCGGCAAAAAGGTGGAGATTCGCCACACCGATGCAGAAGGGCGTTTAACACTGATTGACGCCGTGACCAAAGCGGTTGAGAACAAACCGCAGGAGATCATCACCATTGCCACCCTCACCGGATCAGCTTCGGCCGCTGTGGGTTATACCATTGCCCTGATGGGCAACGACGAAGCCTTGCGTGAACGGGTGGCTGCCGCCGGTCGACTGCACGGCGAACCCATTCAAACGCTGGACGTGGTGGAAGAGGATTACGAGAACATCAAGAGCAAACTGGACGGGGCGGATCTGATCAACACCTCCCAGCGCAAGCACCGGGGTGCCCAATCGGCGGCGGCCTTTGTGATGAGCGGCGCGCCGGAAAGCATGCCGATGGCGCATCTGGACATCGCCGGGGCCGATATGACCCCCGATGAGAAAGCCACCGGAATTTCGGCCAAAACCATCATTCAGTATCTCCTGAATGAAGATGCAGGCTTAAGCAACGCCAAAAGCGTACCCGCTACAGCGAGTGCCTCCAGCAATGCAAGCCGTCGCCCAGCCCCCAAGGCAGCGGTGAAAACAACCGCAAAAACGAAAGCAAAAACGAAACCAGTCGCCAAGGTAAAACCGGTGGCCCCGAAAACGACTGCGAAAGCCACCGCCAAAAAAGCGGCCCAGCCCCCCAAATTCGCAGCAAAAACGGCGAGCAAGACCAGCCAAGCACCCAAGGCCAAAAAAGCAACGCGGGCCAAAGCCACCGCCGTCCAGGCAACCACGGTGACCAAAAAAGTAAAACCGGCGGTCAAGAATGCGCCAAAAGATCGCCAACCCCCTAAAAATCCGGCGAAAGCCAAACCACCGGCCAAACCCAAGGGGAAATAACCCCCATAGCGGAATGGCCAAGCAGGCAACACACTGCTTCCTGCACACACAGCGCCCAGCGCCGTGGACCATGCGACTGAGTGAAACTCCACTGGCTGTTTGATGCAGCCGGTGGAGTTTTCGCTTTATGCTGGGTGAGCATCAATGAAAGAATGGAGCGATTGCCATGCGGATTCTCAAAACCTCAGCATTAAGCCTGCTGCTTACCCTGGGCATTGGCTTTGGGAGCGCCAGCTCTGCTGACCTAGTGCACTTTGCCAATGGCAACAACGTGCGCGGCAAACTGGAGCGCATGACCGGCGATATTATCGAATTCCGTCGTAGCAAGCACTTCTTTGGCAGCATGGACTTCTTCAAGCGCATCCAACTGACCGACCGGCACGATGTGGTTGAAACCCACAACGGCCAAAAATACTTCGGCGAAATCATCTACATGGATGACCTGACCCTGGAAATCCAAACCGCCTCCGGCAATGTGAGTTTAAGCCGACTGGCCCTGACCAATGTGGTGTTGGGTTCCCCACTGTACACCCCCAACACGCCCCCCATGAGTCAAGTATCTGTTCAGCCCCAAGTGGCCGCCCCCGAGCCCCCCAATATGAACAACGCAGAGCAACCTGCCACCATCTCCCCGACGGATGACTCTGAGTAAAACATCCCCATGCGGTCGATAACCTCACAAACCGCTTAATTCCTTCAACAAGCAAAATCCTCCAGGCTATAGCAACCTGAAGGATTTTAATCACAACCTGATGGATGCTGAACCCGATTTATTGCTTGAACAGACTCATCATCAAAGTTAGCAAAAGTTGCATAAATTGCATCATCAAGGCATTCAAGGAATCGGAAGCCGGTATAGGATTTGGCTTAGGCGCAGGCCGATCACTGCGGTACTGATCAATCGACTGCTTGGGTGCGGTCTGCTGGGTGCTGTCGGCATCAAACGTCTCACCGAGCAAGCCGGTCGGCGCTTTACCGTCCGCTTGAACACCTTTTTCGCCAGAGGTCACGCTGATGATCAGATATTTGTTCTTTGCATCATCGGTCGTGCTTTGAGAATCCAGCAAGATGTCATACTCCCCAGTATGAATGGAAATGATCCCATTGCTCATCTTGCTGATCTGATCGCCATTACCCCAGGAGGTAAAGGTATTATTGTTGAGCTCAACGCCGTCAAGCGTGGTTTTACCATCCGCACCGACATGAATCTTCTTGCCATCGACTTCCAGATCGGCATTTCGCATCACGGAAGCATTACCTGTTGATTTCAAGAGTCCGAAATCGGCAGTCAACGATAAGCCGGTATCTTTTAACAAGTCGAATTTACCAGTGCCTTTAATTTCATAAGAGCCGCCATCCGGCTCATTGATATGCGGATCACCCCAGATAAAAGCAGTTTGACTGGGTGCAACCGGCTGATTTTGTGGCTGTGGATAAATCGGGGTTCCATAAGTATTAGAATTGCTAATCGCGACCATAACGGATCGTGCTCCTTAAAATATCTTGCCTATGTTCATTCATATCCAGCTCTTGTATTTATAAAAACAATCAATTAGATATAATTGATCTATCCGTTACGAAATGTAAACCGTTTAAACCCAAACAAACGCCAGGCCCAACACGTCAACAACGTCCCCGTTGCCTCAGCAAAGCAACTAGCGAATTTTAGCGGAAGCTGACTTTAACACCGTTTGCGGTGGATACAACTCCACCCAGGCCTTCACCTTCCGCTCAGGATGATGCTCGTCCGGGAGTAATACGAGCGTATTCAGGGTGCCGGGATTGATAAACCCATCGATCATCAAGCTGGATCGATCGCTGGAGAGGTGCACATGCAAAGGTTTGCCGTTCAGTTGCAGTTTCACCGGATCAGCCTTGTGAAAAGGCAACCAGCTACTCTCCGGAACCTCCTGCACCACCCACAAGGTACCGCGAGCCTGCAACGCGCCAAAATGGGTCACCACCGGACGATTTGGCTTGTTGCCCCCTACACTGATGGGCAAGGATCCCAGACTGACCCCTTTATAATAATGCTGAATAATTTGCGGAAAGGCAAAGCCATGTTTGTTCATCCAGCTGGCCCCCAACTGACTGAGGCCTACCCCGTGCCCAAATCCGCCGCCTTGCGCCGTGAGGCTTAACCAATGCCCCTTGGTATCCTTATGTGGGGTAAATACCACGTTAGCGCTGGGCAACATACGGCCCTCTTTTTTGAAGACCTTGCGGATCAGGAACTCTTTCTGAATGGTCCAGGTTCCTTTACTCCCCTCGATCTTCACCACCATCGCCTTGCCGGAATTGCCCCGCTCCAGCACCTGAACGCTTTTAAAAGCGCCCAAACTATCACCGGATTTAAACAGCGGGGTAATAAAAGCGCGGGTACTCCCCTCGCCGGAAACTTCCAGCAAGCCCTGATTGATCGTACTCTCCAACTCAGCGCGAGGCCAGGTTTTGGTCCAGCGGTAATAGGGCGAATCGACATCATAACTGGGGACTGCGGGATCCGTCCAGAACCGCCGGGCACCTTCTTCGGTGTGCAGATCCAGACTGCCAGACAACGGCAAGTCCGGCCCGCCGGTAAGGTACGGAATACTGGGCGCGGGATACTGCCTGGTCACCGGATCGGAAAACGCATTGGCGTAATCCTCGGCATAGCCGCCATGAGACGAGCTGAACAGGGCCAAAATGGGCTTGCCTTCATAGAGAGCCAGCATGCCTTCGGTACTGGCAATGGCGCGGTTACTATCCGGGGTTTCGGTCTGAGAACCAAAGTAGACCTGACACAACTGCGAATCGCAAATATCAAAGCCTTTCCAGGGCTTCTCCCGGGGATGAATGGCATAGTTTCGGGCCGCAATCGCTTGGGCTTTGACCGCTTCCCAGCCATAGCGCATGGGGAGCTCATTGGGCACCACAGCCTTCAGGTAATCTTCCATCCACAACTCATTCACCACCGTGAGTTTGTTGGGGGAGGACTGGCCCCGCACAATTTCAATGGCCCCACGAAATTCGGGAATCACCTTCCGACGGGTAATGTTCATCACTTTCAGGCGATCGGAGGGATCCAGCGGTTCAATCCTGAGCGGCCCCGGCAGCGGCATCAGCCCGGACGGCGACAGCTCCGGGGGAACCGTCGAGCCCACGCCACCGGGTAATGGCGTCACCGCTGTTGAACCGTTTTTCAACTTCACTGCGGGAACAGTCAATTTAATCACCCGTGGCAAATTGCTTTTGACCGAAAAACCGGCGCTATTCACACTAAACGTGATCACCTCGCCGGCTTGTGCGGTTAAAACCGGCAAGCCCGTTGCTTTATCCAGCACCGTAAACGGGCCAGTCCCTGAAATACGAGCTTGTGGGTACTCCAGCGCGGTCATATCATCATCGCTCAAACCCACCCGAATCAGATCGGCATTCACCGCGTTAATCGGGGCATTCACTGTCGCCATCGACAAGGACACACATTGCCCCATGACGACCAGAGACAACAGGAGCATACCCCATAGGGCACCACGCCCTGAATGCTTGTGCCGAGCAGTTTGCAGCCTCATAGGACAGTGACTCTCATGCTATGGATGACTTTGGAATGCAACAGACAGCCTCCCCCGCGCAACAAGTGCGACACATGCCCAAATCGTGTAATTGCAGCATTGTACCTGATTTTCAACTGGATTCCAACGAAGTCCCTGCCTTATGATAGGTTAAGGACGTTATGATAATCGACGCCCCCAAAAGACTCAGGTTCCCACGACATGAAATTGATTGCCAATCTGCAACCCATTGACCAGAAAGCCATCCGCGAGGCAGGCATTCCGGCTGAAATGCTCATGGAAAAAGCCGGCACACAAGTAGCACAAGCCGTACAGCAGCATGGCCAAAAGCATCAACGTGGCGTGATTATTTGTGGCCCAGGCAACAACGGGGGCGATGGCTTTGTCTGTGCCCGAAAACTTTACGAAGCGGGGTATCAGTCCTTGACCGTCATTTTCACCGGGCAACAGTATCGCGCCGAAGCCCTGGCCAATCTGGAAAAACTGATGCTCTCCCTGCCCATTCCGCTGGTGGACGCCCACAAACAAGCCGATTTGGCCCTTAGGCAGATTCAGGGAGCCGACTTTATTGTGGATGCCCTCTTTGGCAGTGGGCTCAGCCGACCGATTACAGGCCTTGAAGCCCAGTTGATCGAGGCCATGAATTTACAACGTCAGGAAATCACAGCCAGCACACCCCGCCCGTGGGTTCTGGCCGTAGACTTACCCTCCGGGATTCAGGGCGATACCGGGCGAATACTCGGCTGTGCCGTGCAGGCCGATGCCACAGTCACGCTGGCGGCCGCCAAGCCCGGGCTGTATCTGCAACCCGGCAAAAACCATGCAGGAGCCCTCTCCATCGCGGATATTGGCATTCCTGCCCGACTCATCGAGGAAGACGAAAGCCCCATAGGACTCATCACCCCCGCCCTCGCCAAGAGCTGGCTGCCTCCTCGGCTGCCCGAAAGCCACAAGTACCACTACGGCAATCTACTGGTGATTGCCGGTAGCCAAGCCATGCCCGGCGCTGCAATTCTGTGCAGCGAAGCCGCCATGAGCGCGGGTGCAGGCCTGGTCACACTTGCAGCACCGAGCAGCGTTTTTGAACAAATGCCCCTGATGCCCGAAATCATGCGGCTCCCCCTGCCCGTTCAAAAACACATCGGGCCAGCCGCTGTCGCAAAATTGCAGCAAGCTTTGACCGAGAAAAAATTCAACACCATTTTGCTGGGGCCGGGGCTGGGACGAGATCCCGAAACGGTGCAAACCATTCTGACCCTGTTAAAGCTGTTTAAAGCCTTCAACATCCCGGTGGTTGTGGATGCGGATGGCCTGTATGCCCTGAGTGAGCACCCTTTAAGGCTGACCAGTCAGTTTATACTCACACCTCACGTGGGGGAAGCCGCTCGCGTACTCGGCACCGACAGTGCCACCGTTTCCGCCGATTTGCTGGCACATGCGGCCCAGCTGCGTGAAAAAACGGGCGCGCAGATCGTCCTGAAATCATCGGCCACGGTGGTGGCCAGCCACACCGACGCGAGTGAACCACGCCTCTGGATCAGTCCTGCTGGAAACCCCGGCATGGCCACGGCGGGCAGTGGTGATGTACTCAGCGGCATCATTGCGGCGCTTGCGGCCCAACTGGATGCAGCCCCAGAGCATATAATTCCTCCCGCCTGGAGCGCGGCCCCTTTAGGGGTTTATCTGCATGGGCTGGCCGGAGACGCGTCCGCAGCAGAGCTAACGCCCTATGCCATGCGCGCCTCTTCAATTACCCAACACTTGCCCCAAGCCTTTCGACAGGTCCTTGCCCCATGAACGCCATCCCCATTAAAAAGCTGAAGAAACCCGATCCCACTACTGGCCAAATGCGAGAGGTTTTTGCCGTCCCCTCGGTGGCCATCGATTCCCCCCAGGGAAAGATTCTGATCCCCAACCCATCCGGGCGGGAAGCCGCCCTGTTTGCCTCACTGGAAGAAGCCAGCGAGGCCATCCGACGGGCCGGGTTTGATTATGAATTTGAGGGCAAAACCACCTACACCATGAACGAAGGCGCTGGCCCGCGCAAATCGGCCACCGTGGCAACCGGCACCCAGCCGCTGGAAGCCTCCATCCCCTTGCTGATTGAGCACTTGAAGGAGCGAGAGCCCTCCGTCGCGGCCAATGCTGCCTTTGCCCTGGGAGCCCTTCGTGCCGGACAAGCATTGGAACCCTTACTGGTCGTTTTAGGGCATGATGATCCTGTGGTGCGAAAAAATACCGCCGAAGCCATCGCCCGCCTGGGCGCAGTCGCCATCCCGCACCTGAAGCAGGCCTATGAAAAGGCGCTGAGCAGCACCCATAAAAACGCCCCTTACATTCGACTGACCATTATGAACAGCTTTCTGGAAATGCTGGAACAGGGCAGCGGCGTGGCCTACAGCAGTCATTACCTGCCGCTGGCCGTGCATGCCCTGAACGATGACAGCTGGCTGGTTAAGGCGCAGGCGGCCCTGCTGGTTGGCAGAACCGCTCAGGCCATTGAGGCGGACAAAAGCCGCCAAGCCACCAAGCCCGGCCGATAAGTCGTTCGTCGCGCCCCGACTTTGTCTGAAGTGCTTTTAATCCGGTGATAACGCAATATCTGGAGTGATCAACAAATGCTCCTCACGGAATTGCAACATCTGCTGATAGATCCGGCTGATCTCCGCGGGGTTTAAATTGCGTTGCAACGCCGGAAACAGCTTGGTTTCCTCAACCTGCATGTGCATTTCCAGTGCCTTTAGCAGTTTCTTGCAGGTATCCACCCAATCATGACTCTCAATGCGCTGGGCTTGCAGTTGCGTCAAAAGCTGCGTCGCTTCCTGATGTTCTGCCACGCTATGCTTCAGCAGTTCCCGACATCCTTCCAATTCTCGCATCCGGCTGTACAGGTAGTTTTCTTCCATCTTGGAATGATTCACCAGCAAGTCGGCCAGGGCTTCCTGCAAATCCCGCAACCCTTCCCGCTTGGGGTCGGGTTTACTAATCAGTTGGTGCAGGATGCCTTGCATCTCCTGATGATCTTTTTTCAACAGACTCAATAAGTCCATGTGACATACTCCTTCAATCCAGACGTGCGGAGACATTGCAGACAACCACAGAGTGCCTGTCTATTCCCCCAGTCGTTCTCACTTTCTCCCCTGCCGGATGGTTTGCCAGCAGGCCATGCCATTATGAATGGCTCAACGCACAATCCCAATTCCACGATCAGGCAATCACGGCATACCCGACCGAGCTGAAAGAATGCCGGGAAGTCCTCGCCGAACAATCCACCCTTGGATAGCAGCCCGCCTAATGCGGCTGCTTCAGTGCCTCCTGAAAGGCGGCCTCATCTTCCACTTCACCGGTGGCGGTCGCATTCAGCAGGCCCATCCTGGCCTGACGGCTCTGGAATTTTAAAAACTGCACCAGTGAAGCAATTTCGTCATCGCTCAAGGGCCCACCGTTGGCCTTGGCAAACGGCGGCATTTGTGGCGTTCGGAGTGAGCCATTGGCGATCACATCGCGCACATGCTGAAGTACGGGTTCGGCATCATAGTTAGCCGTCAGCAAGGACGGCCCTGCACTATGATTCCCTTGCGCATTGACCCCATGACACATGGCGCAATCGGCCTGAAACAGGGCTTTTCCTGTTTTGCCCACGCCCGCTTGAACATGACAGGTGGCACATTGCCCCTTGAACAATACCAGCTTATCCTTGGGTTGCAGCTGAATGGCTGCATGGCTCGCCATGGGCTTAGGCTGGACATCCCCAATCAGAAACAAAGCTAATTCAGGGCGTTTGGGGTCGTTACTCTGCACAGTAATCTTTTTGCGAACAGGGCCCAGCTTGAGGCTGGTATCCATCACCACCTGTATGCGGGTGAAGTCGCCGGGAGAAATGGCCCGCTTGCTGATTTTAGCCAATGTGCAACCGCACGAGGTTTCCACATCGCCAATGCGCAAGCGCTTGCCGCCAATATTGTAGATCAGGAATTCGGTGTTAACCTTGCTATCCGTGGGCACTTTGCCCACATCCTGGACCCGTTGCTCCACCGAAATGATGGGCGGGCCATAGATAGAAACCACCACGGGCTTGCGTCCCGGTGTCGTCATGATGAAGTAGCCCGCCAGCAGGCTAAGCAGTCCTAGAATCAGAAAAATCACCATGCGGGAGCGAGAACGCATTGGGGGTGGAGCCTGCCTTTCTGTCTGTGGGGTTGCCTGAAAACGAGTTAACCTTAAAACGGGTTCGCCAATCTTCCTAACATTGTAATCCAAACCGGGGCATCCCAACCAATGTCCACCCACGAATCGCTGACTTGAGGTTGCCCCGTTCACGCTGACGGGCAAAACCAGCCCTGAAAAATTATGGCTTGCAGACAAGGCGGCTCTTCTTTTACCCTGAAGGGTATGAGATTTAGAGCATTTGGAAAAACCGGTTTTCAGGTTTCAGAAGTCGGCTTTGGTGGCTGGGCCATTGGCGGCAACGCCCACGGCGATAGCTATGGCACCACCGATGATGCCGAATCGCTGGCAGCCCTGAACCGGGCATACGAGTTGGGCTGCAACTATTTCGACACTTCGGATGTTTATGGACACGGCCACTCGGAAACGCTGATTGGGCAAGCGCTCAAAGGCTGGCAACGGGACTCGGTATTCATTGCCACCGCAGGCGGCCAGGATTTCAGCGCCAGCGCTCAAAGCAAATCCGGCGGGGTGAAGCCCAATTTTTCGGCGCTGCATTTGCGGCAAGCCGTCCATGACAGCCTGCAAAGGCTGGGCGTGGAATGCATTGATTTGTACCAGCTCCACACGCCGCCACTGGAGCTGATTCAGCATGCTCAGGTATTTGAAACCCTCAAGGATCTCCAGCAGGCCGGAAAAATTCGCTTTTATGGAATCGTCATCCACGACCCACAGGAAGGCGTTCAAGCCATTCGTCTCGGGCAAGTGGACTCCGTACAAGCCATCTACAACCTCTTCGACACCCGGATTGAGAAACCGCTGCTTCCCCTCTGCGCTGAAACCCAAACGGCCCTCGTCGCGCGAGAGCCCTTGGCGCGAGGCTTTCTCTCGGATGCAATGCCGGAAGAAATATCTTTTGAAGCAGGTGACAACCGGGCCGTCTGGCCAAAACCACTGGTACAAAAACGGATTCAGGCCGCTCATCGGTTTTTACCGGCACTGCCGGAAGGGTACAACGCACTCTCTCAGTTGGCCATTGCCTTTCCGCTAAGTAGTCCCTCTGTTTCCACGGTGCTGGTGGGCTGTAAAACCCTGGCCCAAGTGGAGGCCAACTTTGCCACAGCCCAACTTCCACCTCTCACGGCTGATCAGCTCAAAGCCGTTCGGGACATTCAGGGCAGCCTGTATTAACAAGACCCTACAGACCCTCACGACGTGCACCTTGAAGGGCCACCCGGACAACAACTCGGGAAGCCGGGAAATCATTCCCTAGGTGCAATCAAGGTTATTTTCGCGTAAAATCAGCGCAGCAACTTTACCGTCCCAAGCCAACACCCGCATCGGACATTGCCCTGTACCCTGAGCCTCACGCCATTGAGTTCTCACTGTTTCCATTTTGCAAGATGAGACCCCGTTCATGAAAGACACCGCCATTGCCAAGAACAACCCGCAACCGTTTCCCATGACGGAACGGACGCTACTGACCCAGCCCACCGTGGGCATCGACATTGGCGGCACCAAGATCAACGCAGCCATCGTGGTACCCGATGCCCCGGCAGGTGAAGACTGCTGGCGTTCACTCCTGAACGCCCATACTCCTGCCGATTCCGAGACATTTCTGCGGACCTTGAGCGACATGATCAACCAACTCAAGCAGGAATCACCCATTCAAGCCGTGGGCATTGCCACTGCAGGCGTCGTGGATTCCATTCACGGGCAAATTCTGGGCTCGACGGGCAATATGCCTGCGCTGACCCACCTGCGCAATTTAAAAGAACGGGTAGAGGCAGAAGTTCAGCTCCCCGTGCATGTAGAAAATGACGCCAACGCGGCAGCATACGGCGAGTGGTGCTACGGCGCAGCCCAAGGGGCGCGCAACATGTTTGCCATCACCCTGGGTACGGGTGTAGGCATGGGCATCGTCTTCAACGGACAGATGTACCGGGGCTCTCATTTTTACGCCGGAGAGGGCGGCCACATCGCCATCTCGTATCGTCGGGAGCGCAAGTGCACCTGCGGGCGCTGGGATTGCTGGGAAGCCTTTGCCAGCGGCACCGGGTTGCAAAAAACCGCCGAACTGGCTGTAGAAGCCGCCACCGAAACCGCGCAGGCTGAATTCAAGGCCAAATACTGCACCAATGAAGAAGTCACCACCTATGCGGTCATCGCCGCCTGGAAAGACGGAAACCCCATTGGCCACCAGATTATGGACGAATGGCATCATCACATTGCGGTGGGGCTGGGTAGCCTGATTAATGTGATGGACCCCGATATGATTGTGGTCGGCGGCGGACTGGCCCAATTTGTCAACTTTGATTTACTGCTGGAACGCACCCGTGAGCGCTCCATGAGCGC
Source organism: Vampirovibrio chlorellavorus (assembly GCA_903866275.1). Lineage (GTDB taxonomy): Bacteria > Cyanobacteriota > Vampirovibrionia > Vampirovibrionales > Vampirovibrionaceae > Vampirovibrio > Vampirovibrio chlorellavorus_D. Next base: position 309,379 of record CAIPMU010000011.1, read on the forward strand.
CGCCTTCAATCTGGTGCCCGCCACCCTCGGCAACTACGCCGGGATTGTGGGCGCTGCTTACCTCGCTCAGGAAGCCCAACGCTAGAAAGACCCACCCCATGTCGGATCAACGCAGCCCCAAGACACTCACCCCGAATCCGCTCTATGAGGAAGCCCGTCGGCTGCGCCTCAAAAAACGTTTCAGCCAGAATTTTCTCACCAACCCCGGCGTGCTGGACCGCATTGCGGATTTAATGCAAATGGCCCCCGGTGAAACGCTGGTGGAAATTGGCCCCGGCGCCGGGTTCCTCACCGAACGTTTGCTGCCCAAGGCCGAGAAGCTGATTGCCGTGGAACTGGACCGGCGCATGTGCCAGTACCTGGCCGCCAAATTTCCTTCAGAGAAAAACCCGCAGCTCCAGTTGGTGCAGCACGATATTCTTAGTTTTAACTTTGATGAAGTGCCCGCGCCACGCTTTAAAGTAGTGGGCAACTTGCCTTACGCCATTACCTCCAAAATTATGTTTTTACTGGCCGGAGAGCTGGAGCAACGGGATTACCCGTTGCGGCACCGCATTCAGCAACTGACTGTGATGGTGCAAAAGGAAGTGGCCGAGCGCATTACCGCCGTACCGGGACAACGGGCCTACAATCCGCTGTCGATTGCGCTGCAGTTCTGGTTTGAGCCCAGACTGGATTTTATCGTCCCTTCCAACAACTTTTACCCGGCGCCCAAAGTGGAATCAGCTGTGATTACGCTCATCCCCCGCAGCGATCCTGCCGCGGTGGTGCATGATATGGCCCTGTTTGGCCGTCTGGTTCGAACGGCCTTTTCTCAAAAGCGGAAAACCGTGCGGAATGCCCTAATTGGAGGCAATTTCGCCACTCCGGAAATCATCGATCAAATTTTTGAATCCACAGGAATCAGTTCGGGGCTTCGGGCAGAAGCCATCTCCGTTCAATCATTTGGGGAGTTGAGTAATGCTTTCGGTTCAAACACCGGCCAAAATTAATCTCTTCTTGAACATTCGACCCCGCCGCGCAGATGGATACCATGCCATTTGCTCGGTGATGCAGGCTGTGCGCCTGTGGGACCGGCTGGATGTCACCCCGCGCGAGGATGAGCGCCCGGATATTCAGTTCAGTTGCAACCTGCCCGCCTTTGAATACCGGGCCAAGGACAATCTGGTGGTCAAGGCCTATCACCTGTTCTGGGAAAAAAGTGGCCTTCCGCCGCTGGGACTCAAGGTACATCTCCAAAAGGAGATCCCCATTCAAGCCGGACTCGGCGGGGGCAGCTCCAATGCGGCAGCCATGCTTTGCATCCTCAATCACCTCTCGCACGCGGGATTTAACTCCGAGCAACTCCGGTTGATGGCCGCCGAACTAGGGTCAGATGTGCCCTTCTTCATCACGGGCGGCACCGCACTGGCGTCCGGCCGGGGCGAACTCATTGAGCCCCTGCCCGCGCAATTCTGTGAAGAGCTGCCGCTGGTGATTATCAAGCCCCTGAACCTGAGCATCGACACGGGCCTGGCCTATCATCGCTTTGCCAATGCCGCCCGCTACGAGTCCCGTTCTCCGGATCACCTGCTGGCCGCCCTGAAAGAAGGCCACCATAAACGCCGTCTGCGGGATGAAGTGGAACTGGAATCCTATCTGCTCAATGATTTTGAACGCGTGCTACTGCCGGAATATCCCATGCTCAGCCAAATGGCCAAACATATGCGTGAGGCGGGCGTAAAACGCCCTTTACTGTCTGGCAGCGGTTCGGCCATGTTTGGCTTCACGGAATCCAGTCGGGCCACGCGCAAAGCCCTGCAAGAAGCCTTTCCCAAGGAGCATTACGAGATCTTCTGGACCCAAACTTATCCCGGTGGCCCTATGCAAATCACCAACGCCCTGTCTGATGACCATATGCTGAGAGCACTGATTTAACCCCCGTAAAGTCGCTTTCAATATAGCATGACCACTTTAAACGCCCCAATTTGTGCATCTTAGGCCGTGTTAGCCGTTAGCCTTAAACACGACTCTAATCTGAATTCTGTCATGCCTGCGAACGCAGGCATCCATTTCGCCTTTTACCTGAAAGCCCAACCACACAATGGATTCTCGCATTCACGGGAATGACAATCCTTCATGCCATTTGTAACTGTTAACACGCCATAATATTTTCGAAAGAAGAAGCAATTTTTGCTCTTTTTTTGTTTTTATTTTTTAGTAAAGTGTTATTATGCCTGCCTGAACAAAGATTTATCATCCTGTTCATCAGGAATTCTGATAACAACGCTTCCAGGAGAAACCCGCTCAGGCATTCTCTACCCCCAGCATCGTGCCTGGCCACCCCCTAGTGCATCAAGCCGCCAACAAAGTGAGATGTATCATGAGCAAACTCAATCAAAATGTAATCTGCGGAGAACTGGTGAATGCCAGCCAGACATTGCTTGAACTTCAGGATAGCCAGGGAAAAACCTCAGTGGCCTATCAGCAAGGTTTAACACGTGTCACACGTTTATGGGCCATTCTTAAAATGACGCGCAGCCAGGATGAATTTCTACACGACATCATCCGCCAAGCCTGAACCCAGTAGGTCTGAACACAACCCCACGCAACACCATTCCCAACAAGCAAAAGACTTTACAGACAGGGCTTCTGACAGAAGGCCTGTTTTAGCGTTGCAATTGTAGCGCCGCCTCATAATGACTCCGCTGAAAACGCACTGTCTCCGTCAGTAGTCGGCAAAAATCGGCATCGGGGTAAGTGTACGGTTCAATGCGGTAATGAAAATCCTCGAAAAGCAGGGCATGCTCATTCACGGGATGCACCCACTCGCCGTTCAAACGTTCAATATAGGTTTTCAGTTTGGCCTCACGCTTAAACCGCGGATTGATCGCTAAATTCAGGTGCACCAGATTGACAGAATTCAAGCGCCCTTTAGGCCCCTGACATTCAATGCCCAAATGACCCACCGCACCCGGAAACTTGAGCAAATGCGGCTCATTACGAAACAACCGCATCTGATAATCGGGGTAGAGATAACTGTCATTAACCCACATCAAGGGGTTAATCTGACTCAGGTGCAACCGAGGCAACTTGTAATGGGTATATTTGTCATTGCACATCAGCCCCCCCACCAACTCAGCGAAATGGGGCTCCGGAAACTCATCATCATCCAGCCGCAGCACCCAGTCTCCCTGACAGCGGTCCACCAGGGCTTCGAGGCCCGCATTACAAGTGAGTGCATTACTCTGTATCACAAACAACTCATCCGCCAGACCGCGACAGGCCCCCAGGGTATCATCCGTGGTCTTGCTATCGACGCCCACCACAATCTCATCGGAAAAACGACGGACATACTTCAGGAGAGGACGGATGCGTTGCGCAGAATTCATGGTCATAATACATGTGCTTAGGCGGGGACGTTCGCCCGGAGATTGAGACAGTCGCTTCAGACGCGGAAGCGTCACCCAATTTTCGTATAGGATGCCCCACTGCTGGGCCCAACGTCGCAGCCGCTGACGCCTTAAGTCTCGCTTCAGGACTTCCTGATAACGCGCATCGCGCTGAATGGCAAACTCCATCATTTCCATTACTACATTATGAATGGAGAAAAAATGGATTACAATGAGAGAATTCAGTGAGTGGAAACCAGAGATGTGGTGGATTTGGCCACGAACAAACGCCCGAGGATCGGGTGGGATCAACTGTGGAAGCAGTGGATCCATCAAAAAAACAAATTAAAGGCTGCGGTGGTTGTGGACACCATTACCACCCGTTTTCTCCTGCTGTTTTTGTTTCTCCTGTCCATTCCTCTGGCTTCCGTCATTCTGTTTACCGTTTCCTTACTCAACAACAAAATCGATGAGAGTAATGCCCTCCAGTTATCCATGGGACGCAGCAGTGTGCTGGCCAAACTGGCCGAAGCCCACCAACACCTTGAACTGCTGGAAAGAATGCACCCCCCGCATTTGAGCGCGTATTCAACGGTCAAACAGTTCTGCAACCAGATGCAGTCGGAAGAATGCATCATCGTGGATCATACAAAAAAACAACTCCTCATTGACGGCGATTCGCCTTTCCCTTTCCAAACACTCAAATCAGGCCGAACCCTGCCCGAAGAGTTGCTGCATAATACCCCGATCAACGAATCCTTTTATGGCAAAATCGACCAACAGCTCTACCTCCTTCGCAGAAGTACCCTTAAGCTGCCCAACCAACAAATTTTATACTGGGGCATGCCACTCAATGCCAATTTTTTCCATCCCATCTACTCTCAGCACCCCCAACTACTGGCCGAAATCTGGCTGTTTGACGCCTCATCGGACATCAAACATTTCCGCCCGCTACTGCATCAATATAATCCGAGTCTCGTGCCGGAAGTTTCTTCACTCACCTTGTGGAAACAGCTTAGACAGATGAAAACGGAATGGGAGCCCAACAACAAACCCAGCCACACGCTCCCCTACCTCATAGAGCAAGAACCCCTTTACAACACAAACTTCCAGAACGTGGGCCAAATTTTAGTCATCTTGCCCCTCAACCGCCATCAAAGATTGCTGAGTAACTATTATCTGGGCATCTATGGTATTTCCGTGGCCAGTTTAATCTTTTCGGTGCTGTTGGCCATGGCCGCAGGGCGCACCATTACGCAACCGCTGTTAAAGTTAATCCGTCAGGTCAACCAGTTAAGTCGGGATACCATGAACCAGGACTATGAAGAGATTCTAGTGGGCGGGGTGTTTGAAATTCAACAGCTGGGTCAGGCTTTTAATCGCATGCTCAAACGCCTCCGGCAAGAACATCGATTGAGAGACGAGTTTGTGGCCACCTTGACCCATGACTTGAAAGTCCCCCTGCTGGCAGAAAAACAAACACTCACTTACCTGAGACAGGAAATCTACGGAACGCTGGCCGAAGAACAAACGGAAGTGATTGACGTGCTGAAATCCTCCAATCGCTCTTGTCTATCCCTGGTGACAGGCCTACTGGAAGTGTATCGCTATGACAGCGGAGAGGTCTCACTCCTGTTTGAAATGTTCAGCATGGAAGCACTCCTGCGAGAGATCGTGCAGGAGTTTCAGGCTTTGGCTCAGGAAAAATCAATCGACCTGCAGCTGAAAAGCACACTGGCCAACACAGCCACAGAAGCCGAACCCCGGTCCGCCACCACCGATGAAGAGTTTGAACAGGCGGACTCGGTCTATGCCGATAGACTAGAGATTAAAAGGGTGTTAGGCAATTTAATCAGCAATGCCATTATCAATACGTCCAAACATGGCGTCATTCAATGCAAAATAACCAATGCGGAAAATTATGGCAGTGATACAATCTATAAAGTAAGCTCTTTTCAATATACCAGCCTGAAATTCCCGGTCAAATTGACGGATCGCTTAATGGTCTCAGTGCAAGATTCGGGACTGGGATTCTCCAGCGAAGATTTGGATACATTGTTCAAGCAGTTTGCCGCCAATAAGTCCCGAAATCCCATGAGTATTGGATTAGGACTGTACAACTGCCATCAGGTGCTCAACGCTCACAAAGGTATCGTTTGGGTAGAAAGCACCGAAGGCGAAGGCTCACTGGTCAGTTTCGTATTGCCTCAGAACAAACAGGCGGCCCAAGACAGGAGGATATTCCGTGACCGGCGCCGAATCTCCTAGAATTAAAGTGCTGGTAGTTGATGACTCCCGGCTCACACGCATGAGCATTAAAACCACGCTCAAAGTGGCCCCCCAGGCCATTGAATGGATCGGAGAGGCCGAAGAAGGCCATCAGGCCATAGAAATGGTCAAAGAGCTCAAGCCGGATGTCGTGCTCATGGATATTGGCATGCCCATTATGGATGGGGTACGCGCTACCCAAGCCCTCAAGCGGCAATTTCCCGCTGTAAAAGTGGTCATGTTGACCTCTCACGAAGAGGAAGAGCATGTACTGGATGCCTTCAGCTCCGGGGCAAACTCATACTGCCTGAAAGAAACCCCACCGGAGATGCTGGTGCATGTTATTCTCTCCACCGCGCATGGGGCCTGCTGGATTGATCCCAAAATCGCCCGCATCGTCATGAATCAGCTGCAACCCAGCGACCGGGTAAACTTACAACCCTCACCCGCCAACCCGGACGAAAGCATCGGCACCATTCTACTCACCGAGCGGGAAGTGGATGTACTCAAGCTCATCACGGAAGGGCTGAACAATGCAGAGATTTCCGAAAAGCTGTGCATCAGTATGAACACGGTGAAGACCCACCTGAAGAATATCTTCCAGAAGCTGGAAGTGGAAGACCGCACCTCTGCCGCGCTGAAGGCGTTACGTGAGCGCATTGTCTGAGTTTAAGCCAGAGTAGACAAGTTCAGCGGAAATGCCGATGCGGAATTGCAATCTCCTCAAACGCGCCGGATCATACTAGAATAATCCCATCCCACCGATGATAATAGGAATCCTTGAAACATGGCCAAAGAATCCCAAAGCAGCACCCCCTACCAACCGGAAGCTTATTTGCGTACCAGCGTCAACCTTTCCGCCCTGACCTGGCTGGTCCTGCTGGGCGTGCCCCTCCTGCTGCTATTCCTGATCTACGCCAAAATTGATGACCGTAAGCCCCCCGCCGGGACCACCGAAGCCACCCAACTGGAGCAGGTAAAGCACTAATCTCCTCACCCCAAAACTATTCTCAAAAGCCCCTCGAGTTCATCTCCAAGGGGCTTTTGGTTGAGATCATCTTCCCAAAACTAAGCCTGAGGTTCCAGCTCCCGAGGGGCCAGCATGCCTTCCGCAATAAAGTGGTTCAACTGGCGGGCCACTTGCTCGGGTTCCATAATACGACGGGCCACGCCGGTTTCAATGGCCACGCGGGCCACGGCTTCAGCCACGGCAGGCGGTACCCGGAAATCCAGGGCATTGGGAATAATGGTGCCTGCGGCCAACTGCTCAGGGGTGATTAAGGAGGCAATGGCAAAGGCAGCGGCGATCTTCATGTCATCGTTGATTTCCTTGGCGCGCACATCCAGAGATCCCCGGAAGATGCCCGGGAAGGCCAGCGAATTGTTCACCTGATTGGGGAAGTCGCTGCGACCAGTGGCCATCACTTTGGCCCCGGCTGCATAAGCTTCATCCGGCATAATTTCCGGGGTGGGGTTGGCCAGTGCGAAAATAATGGGGTCTTTGGCCATGCTGCGTACCATATCCTGACTGACCATGCCCGGCACGGACAGGCCCAGGAACATATCGGTGCCGCGCATCACGGATTCCAGATCCCCACGCTCATCGGAGAGATTGGTGATTTCGGCGATGGCCTGTTTGAAGGGGTTCATGCCTTTTTCCCGACCCTTGTAAATGACGCCGGTGGTATCGCAAATGATAATATCCCGCGCGCCCGCCTTCAGCAGTAGCTTAGAGACGCTCAAGGCCGCCGCGCCAGCCCCATTCACCACAATACGCAGATCCGACATTTTCTTGTCAGTCACTTTAATGGCGTTCAGCAAAGCGGCCAGCACCACCACGGCGGTTCCATGCTGGTCATCGTGGAATACAGGAATATCCAGCTCCTCCGTCAGACGCTTCTCCACATCGAAGCAACGCGGGGCGGCGATGTCTTCCAGATTGATGCCGCCAAACACCGGAGCAATCTTCTTCACCACATCGACAATTTCATCAATGCTTTGCGTCCGCAAACAAATGGGGAAGGCTTCCACGCCCCCAAAAGTTTTAAAGAGAACCGCCTTGCCTTCCATCACAGGCAAGCCGGCGCCGGGGCCAATATTACCCAAGCCCAACACGGCGCTGCCGTCGGTGACAATGGCCACCAGATTATTCTTCAGGGTCATGTCATATGCCAGATCCGGGTACTCCAGAATGGCCTCGCAGGGCTTGGCCGCCTCGGGCTGGCTGTAAATGGAGTTATAGATAAACTTGTCCCGAATGGGAATATAGGAAACCGTTTCAATCACCCCGTGATACCGCTTGTGGTTGATCAGCGAGATTTCGTCGTTGGTCTTACCTTCCAGCGCTTCGGGCTCCAGCTCGTCTACCCAGGCATTGGAGCCTTCATAGACATACTTCATGACTTTTTCTTCAATGCTGGCGGGTGCCACTTCCACCTGAGCCACCTTGGTATACAGGGCGGCTTCAGCCACAGCGCGGGCAATCTTGGCGCTCACCCGGTAATCCAGGGGATCCGGAAGAATAATGCCTTGGGCCAGCTGCTCCGGACTCACCAGATCGGCCATGGCGTGGGCTGCGGCGCACAGCATGGCATGATTAATATCGGTCGCCCGCACGTCCAGCGCGCCCCGGAACACACCCGGAAATACCAACGATGCGTTCAACTGATTGGGCGCATCGCTGAGACTAGTCGCAACCACGCGCGCACCCGCTTCAATCGCAGCCCGATAAGAAATTTCAGGGGCAGGCAAGGCCAGCGCGAAAATGACAGGGTCTTTGCCCATGCTGGCAATCATCTCGGCGGTCAACACACCCGCCGCAGAAAACCCGATAAAGACATCCGCGCCCACGAGCATGGTGGCCAGATTGCCTTTTTTGTCTTCCGGATTGGTGAGACGAGCCACTTCGGATTTAATGTAGTTCAAGCCCTCAGTCCGGCGATAATAGAGCGCCCCATGCCGATCCAATACTTTCACATCACCCACGCCGATTTGTTTGAGCATTTTGGCGGTAGCAATCCCGGCAGCCCCTGCACCGTTAATCACTACAGAGATATTTTCCAGCTTTTTGTCCACAATTTTAAGGGCATTCAGCAGAGCCGCCAGCACCGCCGTGGCTGAGGCGTGCTGATCTGAATGCAAAATAGGCAGGGATACCGCCCGTTTCAAACGCTCATTGATAGCAAAACAGCGCGGGGCTGAAATGCCTTCCAGCTGGAAACCACCAAACGTGGGAGAAAGCATGCGCACGATTTCCACGATCTCATCCACATCCTGCGTATCCAGCGCGATGGGGAAGCCGTCGATTCCGGCAAAGTTTTTATGGAAGACGCTTTTGGCTTCCAGCATGGGCAAAGCGGCGGAAGGGCCTACGTTGCCCAATCCGTAAACACTGGAGCCATCGGAAATAATGGCGATGGTGTTGCCGCGCATGGTGTAATCAAAGGAGGTCAGGTGATTTTTCTCGATTTCCAGGCAAGGCTTGGCCACACCGGGCGTGTACACCCAACTGAGCGTGGCGGTGTCCTTGATGGGCAGTTTTGGGGTAATACCAATGAGCCCACGGTGCTTAACGCGTAACGAGCAACCATCTACAACGGTCATGAAGAACGCTCCTTTGAGGGATAAAGAGGGGAATTATCCCTCCACTTTACTCCGCTGGCGGCCGGGATTCAACGGGGAGACCCTAAGTCAGCTCGCCATTTTGGCACCCGGTGGAAAATGATGCAGCGTTCCCGAACAATCGGAGACTGTGCGGCGACTTTTGTCTCCTCTATAATTTGAAGCACAGTCCCGCTGATGCCAGCCTTACTGCAACCCCGCTGATTTTTACAAGATTTGGAGCATTCACGATGAGCCCTACCCACACCATTGCCGTACTGCCCGGAGATGGCATTGGCCCCGAGATTATCGCCCAGGCCGTTCAGGTGCTGCACGCCTTTGAACAGAAATTCGGCGTCTCGTTCACCCTGGAATACGCCCCCATTGGTGGGGCCGGTATCGACAGCGCCGGGGTTCCGCTGCCGGAAAGCACGCTTCAGCTGGCCAAATCTGCCGATGCGGTGCTGATGGGTTCCGTGGGCGATTACAAGTACGACACGCTCGACCCCAAAATCCGCCCGGAGCAAGGATTGTTGCAAATTCGCAAGGCCCTGGGGCTGTATGCCAATCTGCGCCCCGTTAAAGGCTACGACTGCCTGTCCCATGTCTCGACCCTCAAACCGGAAGTGGTGAGTGGCATTGATGTAATGGTGGTGCGTGAGCTGACCGGGGGCATTTACTTTGGACAACCCCGTGGCCGGGAAGGCACCGGGAGCGAAGAGAAAGCTTACGACACCCTGGTGTATAGCCGCTCCGAAATTGAGCGCATTGCCAAAGTGGGCTTTGAAATGGCCATGAGCCGTCAGAAAAAACTGCTCTCGGTGGACAAGGCCAATGTGCTGGCCAGCTCCCAGCTCTGGCGCGACGTCGTCAGCGATATGGCGGTAGACTATCCTGAGGTAGAACTCTCTCACATGTACGTGGACAATGCGGCCATGCAGCTGATTCTGAACCCCCGTCAGTTTGACGTGATGTTGACTGAAAACATGTTTGGCGACATCCTCTCGGATGAAGCCAGCATGCTCACAGGCTCTTTGGGAATGCTGCCGAGTGCCAGCCTGGGTGAGCTTCGCCCCGACGGCAAGCGGAACGCCCTGTATGAACCATCGCATGGGTCAGCCCCCCAGTTTGCCGGAAAAGATCAGGTAAACCCCATCGCCACGATTTTATCGCTGGCCATGATGCTGGAATACAGCTTTGGGTATGCCCAAGGGGCTGCCCAGATCGATACGGCCATTGCCCACGTGCTGGAAGCCGGGTATCGCACCTTCGATATTATGGGCGAAGGCGCCACTTTGGTAGGCACTGCCGAACTCGGCCAGCGAATTGCAGCTACACTGCTGGCATTGCCAGACCCTGTAACGGCTTAGCCTTAACAAACAGGGCCCTTCAAATGTAAAGACCCAGAATAGCATGTCAACTGCATGCTTTCAGGGTGTGGCTTCTGGATTAGCTCATGCGCTTGAAAGATCCAGCACTCCAGCACCAGTCTGTCCTGAGCTGACATGCGGATCGCTCCCCTCCAGGGATCGTCTCAGGTAACAATTCCAGACTCAGGCATTCCCAGCATGGCACAGAGGGCCTATGATCTTGCATGCTGTGAAAGGGGTACATGAACGCTATCCAAAACCAGCACTGGCGAGAGTACACCCATTAAATTGTAAACATAAATAAACAATTTTGTGGATGACTAACATCAAAATCAAACAAACGGGTTTTATGCAACTACGAGAGTAATAACCAATTCCAGATTAAACAAGCATACTTTGAGAGATAGCAGCAAAAGGAGCAACTAAATGAGCGAATTCCTTCGACGATTAGGTGGCATTACCCCACCCCAAGTTCAAAAAGCAGGCCCCGCAGGCGCCAATCCCGCTGGTGGCTCAAGCCCAAGTTCTCCCTTACTCTTTGGCAAGGCCGGCGTCGATAAATTTGAGTTTTCCACCGCTCCCTTGGCCACGAGTCATTCCGATGTAAAAAGCCTCGTTGGCAACATTGCCAAAATGCCCTTGCATGAAGCCAAAGGCCAATTGAACCCGAGCACCGTGGCTGGCTTGAATGCGGCTGCCAAAGATGCTCACTTCGAATTCCCGCCAATTGGTCAGTAACTTCTCAGAAGACAGCACCGAATTAGTGGGTTAAGCACGCAACAGTATCGAAACCACATGAAAGAAAATGGATAATAGGCTCCATTGCATGGGTTCTGAATGGGAACACTTGCTTTGGGAATGGTTTGACAAGCTGGCATTACTAAAACAAATGAATCTGCAGGCTCGAACTGGGTGTGCTGCGCTATGAGGGCAGCCGGACACTCAGAGAACACGCAGTTTCCACAATATGCCAAGATTGCCCGGCGTTCAATTCCTCAAGCCTAAAAGACCGTGGTTCAGGCAATCGCGCCTTCATTATCACCGAGTAAACTAAACCCGTGTGGTGGCCCGCAGCATTTGCTCTGCCAACCGCAGCTTTTGCTCTGCCACAGGGTCTTTTAACTCACGAGCCAACTGCAATGGCGTGCAATTCTGAACAATCCCACCGATGTTGCAGCGAATGCTCTGATTCAAATCCACCTTTCCGGAGTCGAGCAAAATTTGCAGCATGGCATGATTACGGTGAGCCAAAGCCATAGATACTGGATTGAGTCCTTTGGACGGAGAATAATCAAATGCTTCGTTCAAATCCACCTGCTTACAATAGGCCAGTACTTGCAAGGCCTCAGAGCATCCTAACTTACAGGCTGCTAGCAACGGCGTGTAACCCTGCTTGCCTATGCTGAGATCGACACCGGCCTTCTGAAGCGCCTGCAGCACTTCGGGAAGATTATTCGCGGCAGCCCAGATGGCCAAGGTATTGCCCGCCTCATCCACACGGGCACTAACATCAATCTTGCCAGAATCTATCAAAAGGCATACAACCGGAATCTGGCTCCGCAAAACGGCCAAGGTTAGGGGCGTTTTGCCCTGATAGTTTCTTGCGTTCAGGTTCACCCGACCAGATTGGATTAAAGCCTGCAAGGCTTTAGGCTGCCCCAAACGAGCGGCATCATGTGCAGGCGTATTACCCCGATGATCAATAGCATCCAGTCGAGCGCGACCAGAGGCAATGAATTGCTGGAATATTTGAAGGCGATCATCTTTTGCCGCATGATGCACAGGGGTTTGACCATTACGGTCCGGTTGATTCTCATCCGCCCCGGCATCCAGCAAAAGCTGACACATGTCTGGCTCATTCAATCGCGTGGCTAAAGCCAGCATTGTCTCTTCCAACTCTCCGGTTTTCTGGTTCACCTCCAGCCATCCCGTATCAATCAGTGCCTCTAAAATAGACAGATCACCGACTTTCACCGCTAGCGTCCCAGGGGTATCGCTTTTACGAACCCCAATATTAGGATTCATCAAGCGGGAATCCAAAAAAGTCTGAAACGTGGGAGAGTAGCCTTTCATCGCCATGACCATCAAAGGGGTATACCCGTGGCCATCCCGCAGAATACTCAAATTCAAGCCTGCCTGATCCGCCACGCAAAGCCGCCTTAAAACGGTTTCCTGGCGAGAGTGCCGTGACAACCCGCGCAAGAACTCAAAAAAATCGCACTTTGGCGCAGAGGAATCATACAGTTTTTCAATGCAGCGCACCTGAGAACGCACAATGCCTTCCAGACGTTTTCGCTCAGTGAGAGGCAAATCCGCTCGTCCCTGCAGTAACTTCTGTAAACCCAGCTCATTGCCGCACAGGGCAGCATCCTGCAACCGTTCATTGGTCACCCGGACACCCTTGGCCAGCAACGCATCCACAGCGTCGCCATTATGCGCCCACAATGCCGCTTCCATGGTAACCTGCCCGGTTTTTTGAGCGACCGGTAAATTAAAATTCATGCGCGACAATAATTTTTTGAACAACCAGGGCCGTTCACTCCGGATCGCTGAAACCAGAGCCGGCTCCCCCTTACCGCTGAATTCATAAGGATCTGCACTGTGCTTCAAAAACAGATCAATTTTATGAGCCTGTCTCAATGCCTTTTGACTTCCGTACCGAGCCAACAAAAAAGAATCCACACTCTCCTGAAAAAGTTCCGGGCGATTTTGAAGCACGACCGCCAGGGCTTCCGCAGGCATAGCACCATCACGTCTCTTGGCATCACTCGATAAATCCGAACGAGCTGGCTGGTGGGCAGGAACAGTCACAGAAAGCAAAGCAGCGTGTCCTTTCAAGGTTGCAGTGTCAGTGGTCATGGTTTTGGGCACACGGTTTTTGTGCAAATTCATTAGGCATGCCTGAAGGAATACAAGGATTCAAACCGGTACCCGACAAGCAGAGGCCCCTACTTATTGGTCGCGTCCACCGATACAGGCTGACCTTTTTTGTTCAGTATCGGCAAGCCGGAAGGCAAGACGTTTTGCAGGGCCCGGTCCACATCCAGACGACTCTCGGCAGTTTTTCCGGCAGGACCGGAAGGCAGCTTACTCGCCAGCAAAATCATACCGATGGCGGCTACCATAATACCGCCGGTCACCCAGCTGCTATCGGCCATGCTATCCAGGCCAATTAAAATCCCGGCCAACGCACTGGAGACATAGGAGGCCATCGTCCCGCACAGCAAAGCGCGCAAGCCCAGCTCGGCCAAATCTTTCTTGCGGGAGGGGGCCATTTGCCCAATGCCGCCAATCTGCATGGCGATAGAACTGAAGTTGGCAAAACCGCAAAGAGCCACACTGACAATGGCGAGCGATTTAGGGTTCAGGGTGTGGTTGGCAATCATGGGGGCCAGTTGCGCATAAGAGACAAACTCGTTAACCACCATCTTGGTGCCCATCAAACCGCCGACGACGCGGGCATCCTGCATAGGAACGCCCAAGGCAATGGCCAACAGGGAAAACACACTCCCCAAAATGCTATTCAGCGACAAATGATTGAGATCCAAGCCCACCGGGGTCAGGGTCAGTCCGGCCCCAGCCAGCATCAGGCCCAGCTTGCCCACACCGAAATCCACCATGCTGATCAGGGCGATAAAGCCAATGAGCATGGCGCACACGTTCAAGCCAATTTTCAAGCCTTCGGAAGCCCCACGGGCAGCCGCATCAATCAGGTTGACGCTTTCTTTTTTAATCTCCAGCTTCACTTGCCCACGGGTCTGAGATTGCTCGGTTTCCGGGTAGACCAATTTGGCCATCACCAGGGCGCCGGGCACTGCCATCAGGCTGGCCGTCAGTAAAAATTCAGCGGGGATGCCCATCTGAATATACACCGCCATCACCCCACCGGCGATACAGGCCATACTGCCTGCCATCACGGCCAACAATTCCGAACGGGTCATGGAATCCAGATAGGGTTTCACCAGCAACTGGGCTTCAATCTGGCCCACAAAAATGCTGGCCGCATTCGAGAGCGCCTCAGATCCGCTGGCCCCCATGATTTTATAGACCAGCCAGGCCACCCATTTGACCACGCGCTGCATAATCCCCAAGTGGTATGAAATACTGACCAGCGCAGCCACAAAAATAATAGTCGGCACCAGTTTAAAGGCAAAGATAAAGCCACTACCCGGCCCAAAAACCTGATCAATCTGGGCGGGCTTGGACACCAGAAAGCCGAACACAAAGCCCGCGCCCTCGTTCGAGAAACTCAGCAGCTTCTCAATGCCCTGGCCGATCGTATGAAAGAGTTCGCGGCCAATGGGCACTTTCAGGCAAAAGACCGCCAACAAGACTTGCAAGGACAACCCGCTGACAATGAGACGCCAATTAATCGCCCGGCGATTGTTGGACATGAAGTAGGCAAACCCCAACAAGGTGAAAATCCCAATCAGGCCGGTAAATTGGCTCATGTGCACAAATCCTTCAGCAGTGTCATCTAAAACAGATAGTCATCTAAAACCGGGACCCCACCAAAAATTGCAACGCCTCAGGCTTTGCGAAACACCACCACAGAAATCAAGGCATCGGCCCGAGCGGACGAGGCGGGAGAGGGAGGGTTCAAAACCCCTTTACTTTAACAGGAACATAAACCCATTGCGCCGCCTCAGTCTCATGCAATAACCACTCAACCCCTCGCCCGGCAGTAGGGTCGTAACACAACCCGATCGAAAGACTGCCATTGCCAGCCTTACCCTCACTGGGTATGATGGCGTGCATACAACCCCAATTCTGGAGTTTGCCTGCCCATGTCTGCCTACTCTCCCACGCCCCATTCCATCACGGAACCCCTGCTCACTTACGATGACACCTTGCAGTTTCTGGACGGGCTGGATGTTTCCGCCATGAAACTGGGACTGGATCGGGTGCGCCAATTGCTGGACACGCTGGGAAATCCGCAAGATGCCTTGCCCACGGTGCATATTGCAGGTACCAACGGTAAGGGCTCCGTCACGGCGATGCTGGGCTCCATCCTCAAATTCGCCAGCTACAGCGTGGGCACGTTTACCAGCCCCCACCTCATTCATGTCCGGGAGCGCATTGCCATCAACGGGAATCCCATCCTGCCGGATGACTTTGTGTTGGAAGCCAACGCCATCAAGGCCCATCTGGAAGCTCTGGATTGGCCTCGGGAAGACTGGCCCACCTACTTTGAATACCTGAATGTGATGGCCTATCAGTATTTCAAGCGCAAGGGCGTGGATCTCCTTGTGGTGGAAACCGGACTGGGTGGACGACTGGATTCCACCAATGTGGTGAAACATCCCAACCTCACCGTGATTACCGGCATCGGTATGGATCACATGCAACACTTGGGCGATACGTTGGCCAAAATCGCCCGCGAGAAAGCTGGCATCCTCAAGCCGGGTACCCCGCTGGTGCTGGGCTGTAACATCCCCGAGGAAGCCAGAACGGCCATTCTGGAGCGAGTGGCGGAAGTCAACGTACCCATGGTGCAAGCGCACGCCGATGGCCTGAAAATTGGTCCCGCCTCACAAGCCAAAACCGGTCTGATGATTCAGAATCAGGCCACCTTGCAGACCTATCGGCTTTCCCTGTTGGGGCCGTACCAAAAAGCTAATCTGGCCGTGGTGCTGGCCAGCGTGCATCAACTCCGCCTGCAAGGCTATGAGATTGATGAAGAGGCCATTCGCGACGGGCTAGCCCATACGTACTGGCCGGTGCGCTTTCAATACTTCGATGCCCAACGATTGGTGCTGGATGGGTCTCACAACCCGGACGGCTTTGCCACGCTGGAAGAGAGCCTGCGGCTTTATTTTTCTGAAACACCCAAACTGTGGCTGATTAGCCTTCGCAACAACCGGGATCCCCAAGCCCTGATAGATACCATCGCCCAGCTGGGTCGCCCGTTGGGGGTGGTCGTGACCCAAGCCTTCCCGCAGCGCTTGTATCATGAGCCCGAAACCTTAGCAGCACTGGCTCGGCAAGCCTTTGGTCCCGAGTTACCGCTCGTCATCACCGAAACACCCACCGATGGCCTGGCCGAACTGCAAGGCTTGCAGCAGGATTACGCGGATGAAGAACCGCTGGGCATCATCACCGGTTCACTCTACACCGCCGGGGAGATCCTGCATTGCCTGGAACGCGGCCACGCCAGCCGCTGAGCTTCTAGCCCATTCTATATGAGTGTATTAAAACGTTACGTTTACATATTGTTGTAGTCGGTTGCGAGGGGTAAAACCCGCGCCTATACTAGGGTGAACTTCACTCGGCGTTTCGTTGTATAAGCTGAGCCCATCGGCTCGCACTTTTGAAACTAGCCAGGGAAAGAGCCTCATTTTTTCACGGCTTGAAGGGTTGGAACGTCCACCTGTTCAAATAGCGCCCCAGGATCGGTTTTCACTCCAATCGAGAAAGCAAGCATTCACAAACTCAGGGTTGCGGATGAAAACACCATCGCATCAAGCCCACCAGCCCATGAAACAAGGAAGAGAGACAGCCCCCATGCAGAAAACTTTTCTCAAATTTATCGTCTTTGAACTGGTGGAACGCATTGCGCGGTACCGATTGCTGTTGAACGAGTGCGACGATGCCCTGCAAAAAAGCGCCCCTGGTCTGAAACAAAGTCTGCATGCTGCGGCCGATGAGCTGGAAGCGCGTTTCCTCTCCCAGAAGCCCCTGCTAAACAAGTTGTTCAGCGAGAGCACCGCGGGCAGCAAGCAAGCACCTGCGGGCCTGGAACCCTTGATCGATGAGATTCACGCCCGGCTGGGACAAATCAGCCGTTTGCTGATTCATCTAAAACCGCTGGAAGTGGAAGCGGAAACCCTGCTCTTCCTGAAAGATATTTTACCCGCCGAACTGATTAAAGAAGCGGGCGAGCAGTCCGTGTTTCTTTCCCCGGAGGGCGAAGCGGACATTTGGGCGCAGCACTTGCTGCCCAACGTGCTGGTGGACACCTTATCCATCCTGCAAAAGAACAACCCGCTGGGCTGGGTGGGCTTAACCCGCGGTTTTAGCCGCCATCTGCTGGAAAATGCGTCCTCGCTGGAAGCCTTGAAGCTGGACTTACTGAAATCTGAAAAGAAAAAGCACACGGGCGTCACCGAAGAGTTAGTGGAAAGCCTGTTGCGCCATGCGGTGAGCTTGCGTCTGGTGGGGCCTGCCTATTACTTCCATGCCCTCAGCGACGCGGTGTTCACCCACGATGAAGCTTTTCTGCACTTCGTGGAACCGGCTCTCTTTTTCGGGCTGAATCACCAAAACTTTACCCACAAGAGCCTGGTGATTATGCATGAGGCTTGCGAGCGTTCCAAGCCCAGCAGCGATGGTGAAAACGCCGTGTTGCCGCTGACCGAAGAGACACTGGCTAACGTCTTCCGGGCCATTGAGAAATTAATCCCCACCAAGTACGCCTTTCAGGAAAAACATATGGAGCGGGCCATCCAGCTGCAAGAACGCCTGAGTCAGGGCGTGATGCTGAGCAGCAGCCCTATGTATCCCGTGGAGGAAGTGGCTGAAGTGCTGGAGAGCACGCGCCACCGGGAAGACTTCTCGATTTATGCGCCTTTGGCCATGCTGACCGAGTATCCCCACACCCCCCGAGAGATTGTGAACGCGGGTTGGTTGCACAAAATGGAGCGTGGCCCGGTGTGGTTATACACCATTCTGAACGAGCCCCATCCCGAGGGGTTTTCTAAGGTATCCGACCTGCTGAGCTACCAGGACCACTTGCTACGCAAGTCCATTGAGGTGTCTGAAGTGCACCGTGTCCTGGTTTGTGGCGGTTAATTTGAGAGAGCGAGGTTTTTAACCATGATTTTGAACGAAGCACAAATTCTGGAGCGTCTGGTCGATCCCGATCCCGAGCGTCGCATTATTATCACCCCGCTGCTCAAGCCAGAAGAGCAGTTTGGCCCGACTTCAGTCGATTTACGGCTGGGCACTGATTTTCAGGTGATGCGCCGCACCAACCTGACCCACCTGGATTTGCTGAAAGACCCGGAAGACCTCAGCCGCGACGTGCAACGCCACATGGAACACGTCAAGGTGAAGCCCACCGAGCCGTTCATCCTGCATCCCGGTGAATTTGCATTGGCCTCAACGCTGGAATACGTGAAAGTGCCTTTGGACTTGGCTGCCCGTCTGGAAGGCCGCAGCACCTGGGGCCGCCTGGGCTTGCAGATTCATGCCACTGCAGGCTTTGTAGACCCCGGATTCCGGGGCGCGTTGACCTTTGAGCTGTCTAATGTCAGCAACATCCCACTACCGTTGTATCCCGGCGTGCGGATTTCGCAAATCTGCTTCTTCCTGAGCACCACCACCAATCTGCCTTACGGGAAAAAGCGGTTCACCAAGTACAGCGGCAAAACCAGCACGGCTTCCTCGGCGTTCTTTAAAGACCCTGAGTATGCCCGCATTCGGGAAGCCTCCAAGCAGCACAGCTACCGCTAGGTTGATAGGAGCCACCTGCTGATGTTTAACAAGCCTGCCCCCATGCCATTTCAACGCCTGACCGTGATTGGTCTGGGTCTGATTGGCGGCTCAGTGGCGATGGCCGCTGGCGAAGCCTACCCAAAACTGGTCATCAAGGCAGTGGATCCCAACGCGGAAACCTTGCAATACGCCCTGAAAAGCCAAATCGTGGATGAAGTGGCGCTGACCTTGCCAGAACGCTGGAGCGAAGGCAAAGACGAAGCGCACTTGATCGTGCTGGCCTGTCATCTCACGCCCGCGCTGGGTATTTTAAAGCAGCTTGCCCCGCTGGTGAAAGGTAAAAACATCCTTGTCACCGATATTGGCAGCTGCAAGCAGGAAATTACCGCGCTGGGCAAGGAGCTGCTCCCCGATCAATTCATCGCCGGGCATCCCATGGCGGGCAAGGAGTTCTCCGGCATCCAGCATGCCACCTCCCTGATGTTTGCGGGCAAATCTTATCTGCTCTGCCCGCATGAAGGCACCCCGACCGCGTTGCTGGAACGCCTAAAAACCTTTATCACCGCACTGGGAGCCAATCCGAGGCTGATCGATGCAGAGAAGCATGACCGCTACATGGCCTACGTCAGCCACCTGCCGCAGTTGTATTCGGTGCTGCTGTCCAACTTGCTTTACCGCAACGAGCCAGGGCACTTGGTGGGTTATCACGGAGCCGGGCTGGATGACCAGATTCGACTTTCCGCAAGCCCGCACAGCATGTGGGGCGATGTCTTGCTGCACAACGCCGAGAATATGAGCAACGCGCTGCACGAACTGCGGGACATCATTGATGAAATTCTGCCGCAGTTAAAGCAACCCGGCGCGCTGGAGCCCTGGTTTACCCACGCCAATGAAATCCACCGCCAGTTTCATGTCATGCGCGTAAATCGCCCGACGCCTGTGCCGTAGCGTTTTGCTAGGCGGGAACTAAAACTCTCGTCAAATTTAAGTTTGAGTTTTTTTCACGTATTCTTCATTCGTTTTGTCTGATATATGCATCTAATAAATTAAAGCCCTATGTTGAATGGCACACGTATACTAAAATTAGACTTATGAAGTACTTTGGCGAACAACTACGCAAAGCAAGAACAGCCGCTGGGTACTCCCAGGAGGCTTTGGCCACGATGCTGGGAATGGCCCGAACGAATTACATCCCTTTTGAAACAGGAAAGAAATATCCCGGCAAAGAGACTTGGGAGGAGCTCTCTAAGCTTTTAAGCGTCTCTGTGACAGATATAAAAGCATGGCGCGTCATTGACCAGTTCGGCAAAGATGTTGTCCTGGCTGCTTTTGAATTGCAATTTCCCCCAGACTCCCCAGAGGGCATGGAAATACGCCATGCCATAGCAAATAAAAACCAAGCTTTGTCATACTAACGAATTAATGCACGTTCAATAAAATATTGGGCGGACGGTTGTAAATCTCGCGCAGGGTGGCGATATCTCGCGTGGAAGGCACTTGCAGGGCATCACTGCGCAGGGCGGGGTAAAGCAGATCACCTGCTTCCGAGCTACTGCCCTTGAGCCCCAGGGCGTGACCAAACTCTTTGGCAGCCATATTCTGGATCAACAATTTGGCGGCCTCTGGCAAGAGGTTCTGGGTGGCATTTAAGCCCAGCGTAATCTTGGATTCATCCTGAATCACCTGAAATTTCTTGGCCATTTGGTACTGCATGGCCGCGTTCACCGCTTGCGGGGCCAGCCCAAAATAGCCCGGTGTAAACATGGAGGCCATTTGCACCGCCGTCATCAACTTGGTGCGCTTGGGGGGCGTGTAATTCCTGTACACCGAGGGAGCGTCCTCCGGGTTGGCAAAGCGATCCACGTACTGATCCGTCCAGCTCACCACGATATCGGCAGCCACCTGATTTTTCACCTCGACAAAGTTGATGAAGCCATCGGTTTGGCTTTTCCAGGTGGTAAAGCCATCCAGTACGGCCTGCTTGTACTCGGGCTTATAGAGGCTCAAAGCTGGAGCCGTGGGCGGAATAATATACACCCGCAGCGGAAACTTGCCCCAGCGGATAATTTTGCCATCGGTCACTTTGAAGATATCGGCCAAATAAGTGTTCGCCGTATTGCTTACCGGCGCTTGGGCCAAATGCAGATTCGATTGGGCCAGTGTCCCATCGTAACTGCCCATTAAATTGGTATACAGGGTCTTGGCACGCACAGCCAAAGGACCGCTCTGAGGCTTGCCCAGCACTTGTTTCTCCAAAGCCGTTATCCGGTCCGGCAAGGCCTCCCCTTGAGTGGGCTGAAGCTGCAACTGCCGCTCCATTTCACTGACCATATCCGCCACCGAGAGCTTGGTGATATCTCGCGGCGCCACGGCCTGAGCCTCGTTGGGCGTGTTGGCAAACCCACCCCCGGCAGCCGGTGTTTGGGCGCTCACCCCGGCCCGCAGCAACTGCTGGCCAATCTGCTGCACTTTGGGCGAGCTATCCGTCGCCACAGCTTTGTCCACCCAGTCTTGCCGGTGTGTCGCATCCTGCTTGGCCAGCCCCAGATAGACGTTGGCTAGCGATTGCTTGAGCATCTTGTTGCCCGGATCAAACGTCAGCCCGGTTTCCAGCAAACTGCGGGACGTTTCGTACTGTTCCTGCTGGGCCGCCTGAAAGGCTTCATCCCCATAAACACCCGCCATGGTCTTCTTAAAGGCCAGCTCCTGCGGATTAATGGCCATCGCCTGCGTAATCAGCGCTTTCATTTTGGCAAAATCCGCAAGGGTGGGATTCGAACTTCCGTCTTTCAGCTCCACCGCCTGAGCAAAGTAGATATTGGCCTTGGCTTCCAGAATATTGCGGGCATCCCGCGTACCGGGCGGCACCAGCGCCAGGGCTTTTTCCAGATAGCTGAGGGCTTGCGGGTCTTTCTTCTGCTCGTGCAATTCCACACCATAATTGGCGTACAGCACCGCCAGATTTTTCTTGAGCGTAGGCTCTTTCGGGGCTTTTTGAATGGCCTGTTCATACAACGAAATCGCCGTGACGTACTCCTGCCGTTCCGCAGCTCCATTGGCCCGGTTGACCAGCGCTTCTACAGATTCAGCCGACAGCGCAGGCGCAGCTAACAGTAAGCTGGACACACTAAAAGCCAGCATCGCCTGACGGGAAGATGTCATCAGGGATAAGGATCGGCGATAAGGGTTCCTGAAAGGCAATAGGATCGTTTCACTCCAAAAAGCGGTGGGCTAAGAATAATCTCTGCGACATCCCCGCATCACGGACACCCACTATTATATCGCGGGCACTTGGCTTGGCGGGTACTACCTGCGTCGCTCGGCTTTGGTTATAATAGAAAGCATTTCAACAATACGGATGGGATTATGGAAACACCGACTCATAAATCTATTTTACAGATTGAAAGCTACCAACCGCAAGCCATTGAGGCCAACTGGCAACAGCGCTGGGAAGAAACGGGGCTGCACACCACCGACACCAGCGATTCCCACAAGCCCAAGTACTATGCGCTGTCCATGTTCCCTTATCCGTCCGGTCGTTTGCACATGGGCCATGTGCGCAACTATACCATCACCGATGTGATTGCCCGCTTCAAGCGGATGCACGGCTACAACGTGCTGCACCCCATGGGCTGGGACGCCTTTGGCCTTCCCGCCGAGAACGCGGCCATTCAAAACAACATTCCTCCGTCCGAATGGACGCTAAGCAACATTGAGTACATGCGCAAGCAGCTCAAGAAGCTGGGCCTGGCCGTGGACTGGGATCGGGAAGTGGCCACCTGCAAGGAAGACTACTACAAGTGGACCCAGTGGATGTTCCTGTACCTGTACAAACGGGGTCTGGCCTACAAAAAAGAGGCCCCCGTAAACTGGTGTGACCAGTGTCAGACCGTTCTGGCCAACGAACAGGTCATTGATGGCCGCTGCTGGCGTGATGACTCATTGGTCATCAAGAAAAAGCTGTCCCAGTGGTTCTTTAAGATTACCGATTACGCCGAGCGCCTGTTGGGGAACCTCCCCGTGCTGGAAGGCTGGCCCGAGCGCGTGTTGCTGATGCAGAAGAACTGGATCAATAAATCCTCCGGTGCGGAAATTCACTTTGCCGTGGAAGGCCGGGACATTAAAATCCCCATTTTCACCACCCGACCCGATACCATTTTTGGCGTGACCTACATGGTGCTGGCCCCGGAACACCCGCTGGTCGAGCTGATCGTCAGCGAAGACTACCGCGAAACCGTGGATCAGTATCTGGAAAACACCAAACTCAAGAGCGATCTGGAGCGTCAGGCCACGGATAAGGAAAAAACGGGGGTGCCGCTGGGCATCAACGCCATTAACCCCTACACCGGCGAAGCCGTACCCATTTGGGTGTCCGATTACGTGCTAATGGAGTACGGCACGGGGGCCGTGATGGCCGTGCCCGCCCACGATGAGCGCGATTTTGCCTTTGCCACCAAATTCAGGCTGCCCATTAAAAGGGTCATTGAGAAACCAGGCTTCATTGGCCTGCCACTCGAGCAAGCCTACACCGAGCCGGGCATTCTGGTGAATTCGGGCGAGTTCAACGGCGAAGATTCCGATACCGGCAAGCTGAAAATGATTCGGCTGGCCGAAAGCAAGGGCTTCGGGAAAGAAAAAATCCAGTACCGCCTGCGTGACTGGCTAGTCTCCCGGCAACGCTACTGGGGCACGCCCATTCCCATTTTGTACTGCGATAAATGCGGCACCGTCCCCGTGCTGGATGAACATCTGCCGGTGCGCTTGCCCAAGGACGTAGATTTCAACGTCAAAGGCATGTCACCGGTGGCCACCTCGTCCTCGTTCCGGCAAGCCCCCTGCCCCACCTGCGGCGGCATGGCGCGTCGGGAAACCGACACCATGGACACCTTCGTGGACAGCTCGTGGTACTACCTGCGCTATATCGACCCGTACAACACCACCAAACCCTTTGAACCCCAGCTCATCCACCAGTGGATGCCGGTGGATCAGTATGTGGGCGGGATTGAACACGCCATTTTGCACCTGATGTACAGCCGCTTCTTTATGATGGCCTTGAGCGATAGTGGCTGGACCGAGCAGGATGAGCCCTTCAAGAACCTGCTCACCCAAGGGATGGTGCTGAAAGACGGCTCCAAAATGAGCAAGTCCAAGGGCAACATTGTGGATCCCGATGAAATCTTCAAAGAGTTCGGCGCAGACACCGCCCGCTTCTTTATCCTGAGCGATTCCCCGCCACAAGCGGATTTCGACTGGAAAGACTCGGCGGTAGAAGGCTGTTCCAAGTTCCTGCACCGGGTCTGGCGCACGGTGATGGATCATAAGGGCAAAATAGGCATGGACATGCCCTTGCCCAACTACGAAGATATGACCGGAGAAACCCGCGAGCTCTTCCAGTGGACGAACCGCACCATTGCTGGCATCACCAAGGACATTGAAACCCAGTTCCAGTTCAACACGGTGATGAGCAAACTGCGCGAATTCGTGAACTATCTGGGCAAGGTGAATCCGGGCGACTCGCCCAATGCGGTTTACAGCCACGCCATTTGCTCCTTGCTGAAGCTGATGGCCCCCATTGCCCCGCACATGACCGAAGAACTATGGTTCCTGCTGGGTGGGCTGGATTCCATCCACCTGCAAAGCTGGCCCAAATGGGATTCCTCCGCGATTCAGGCCGACCATGCTGAAATCGTGGTGCAGATCAACGGCAAGCTGCGCGACCGCTTTACGGTCCCCGCAGGCACGGATCGCTCTGAGCTGGAAGCCAAAGCCCTGCAATCGGCCAAGATCAAGGAGCACATCGGCGAGCAGCAGGTGGTGAAAGTCATTGTGGTGCCCGATAAGCTGGTCAATCTGGTGGTGAAATAACCTTGCCCACCGGGGATTATACGTCTTCCGGCAGGTAAAGCAAACCCGCTTTCAGATGCATTCGTACGGCTTCGTAGTCCCGGCGCTCGGGTGGCAACTGGTACAAATGCTGCTGATAGTGGCTCACCACGGCCAGCACATCGTCCGGCGAGAGCCGAATCATGCGACGACCTTCCTGATGTTCGATAATTTGCGCCATAATCACATCCTGCCTGTTAACCCTCTCACCGGCCCCGGATTCTTAACCGTTGCAACTCCGGGGCAAGCTAATCAGACTATAGATCAGCCCACAACCCCACCGTATCCTAACCCTGACTGATCAATCCCAGTAATAAATATGGTGCCTCATTTGAATTCCTCCTCACAAAATCCGACGCAAACGCCCTCAGCAAAGGCTTCCCCCGCGCACGTTTCCGTGTTGCTGGAGGAAGTCCTGCACACGCTGGCCCCCCAGGCTGGCGAAGTTTTCGTGGATGCCACCCTGGGCGCGGGTGGTCATGCCGAAGCACTTCTGGCCCGGTTGCAGCCCGGTGGGTTGCTGTTTGGCATTGATCAGGATCCGAGCGCTCTGAAATTAGCGGGAGAGCGGCTGGCCGGGTTTGGCGAGGCCTTTCAGCCTTTACAGGGCAATTTCTCCCAACTTGCGACCCTGCTGCCCGAGGGGACCCGGCCCATCACCGGCGGGGTGCTGGCCGATATTGGGGTGTCGTCGATGCAGCTGGATCAAGGCGAACGAGGCTTTAGCTTTATGAAAGCCGCGCCGCTGGATATGCGCATGTCCCCCCTCAACCCGCTGACGGCGGCTGAGGTGGTGAATACCTACAACGAAACCCGGCTGGTGCAGATCTTCTCGGAGTACGGGGAAGAGCACATGTCCAAAACGCTGGCCCGACGGATTGTACAGGTGCGCGCGCAATCGCCGTTTGAAACCACCACGCAGTTAGCCGAGTTTATTTCGGCGGAATACAAGAGCCACGGCAAACACGAGAAAATTCATCCGGCCACGAGGGTCTTTCAGGCACTGCGCATTGAGGTCAACGATGAACTGGGGCACCTGCAAACGTTTTTGGAGAGTCTCCCTGCCCTGCTGGCCCCCTGCGCGCGTGTGGCCATCATCAGCTTCCACTCGCTGGAAGACCGGATTGTGAAACAGTTTTTTCAGGCTGAAAGCAGGGATTGCATCTGTCCGCCACGCTTGCCCGTCTGCCAATGCGGGCATGTCGCTACCTTTAAAGTGATGAAGGGCAAGCCCTTGCAGGCCACTGAGGCTGAAATCAAGCGCAACCCACGCTCCCGCAGCGCCAAATTAAGGGTCGCAACCCGGTTATAACCCATTCCAAAGTTCCTACAAAGTCTTCCAGAGAGCTTCAGTAGGGCCGTCGAGGCATTACTCAGCATCACCGATCCAATTCAGGTAAAATAAGGCTACTCAAAAGTAGTGATTCAACAGCGAGGGCGGCCAAATGCAACTAAGGCAATGGATTGAACAACTCCCCAAGGTGGAGCTGCACTTGCACATTGAGGGCTCCCTGGAGCCTGAACTGATGTTCGCCCTGGCCCAGCGCAACGGGGTGAAGCTCCCCTTTGCCTCCATCGAGGCCGTGCGCGAGGCCTACAACTTCCATAACCTGCAATCTTTCCTGGATATTTACTACCAAGGGGCCCAAGTGTTGCTTCAGGAGCAGGATTTTTACGATCTGGCCTGGGCGTATCTCACCCGTGTGGCCACACAGCAGGTGCGCCATGTTGAAATTTTCTTTGACCCGCAAACGCACACCGATCGCGGGGTGCCGTTTGAAACCGTGATTACCGGCTTACATCGGGCCTTGCAGGATGCAGAAGAGCAACTGGGAATCACCGCCCGGCTAATTCTCTGCTTTCTGCGCCACCTCAGCGCGGAATCAGCCATGCAAACCCTGGAACACGCCCTGCCCTTCAAGGATAAAATCATCGCCGTGGGTCTGGACTCGTCTGAATTGGGGCATCCCCCGGAAAAATTTACGGCGGTCTTTGATCGCGCCCGTGCTGAAGGATTCCTGACCGTGGCCCATGCGGGCGAAGAAGGCCCGCCGGACTATATCTGGCAGGCACTGAATCTGCTGAAAGTCTCCCGCATTGATCATGGGGTGCGCTGTCTGGAAGATGCCAAGCTGGTGCAGCGCTTGCAAGCCAGCCGGCTGCCGTTGACCGTTTGCCCGCTCTCGAATATGAAACTGTGCGTCTTTGAGGCCATGAGCCAGCATAATCTGAAGCAATTACTGGCGGCTGGCCTGTGCGTGACCGTCAATTCCGATGACCCAGCCTACTTTGGCGGTTACATGACCGAGAACTATCTGGCCGTGCAGTCGGCACTGAACCTGACCGTGGCCGAGCTGGTGCAACTGGCCAAAAACGGGATTGAGGCCAGCTTTCTAGAGCCCGCAGCCAAACAACGCCTGTTCGATGAGCTGGAACAACACGCCACCCAAGCAGTAGAAGCCCGATGAGAATCTTTGCCTGCTTGGCCACGACCTTAGATGGCAAAATCGCCTCGGCGCAAAACATGCGGCAACGCTTTGGCTCTACGGCGGATTTAACCCACTTGCTCACCGTGCGCAATCAGGCGGATGCCATCCTATGCGGCGGCGAGACCTTTCGACAACATATGGCCATTCGCCAGGGAAACGCGCAACCCACGCCCCCGCTGCAAGTGGTGATGACCCAGCACTTCAAGCTCCCGCCCGAGGCCAGCTTGTTCCAGCACAGCACCCAACACGAGCCGCCGGTGCCGATTTTGATTATCTCGCCCGAGGAAGCCCCGCTTTCGTTGCGACAACGCTACCCCGCCCACGTAGAATGGCTGGCCACCGGCGAGGAAAACCCGGTCCCTGTGATTTTAAAGGCGTTGGCCGCCAAAAACATCAACACCCTCAGCGTGGAAGGCGGCGGGCAAATTGTCAGCCTGTTTCTGGCAACTCAAGCCATTGATGAATTCTACTTAACCCTCTGCCCACTGTTTTTGGGTGGACAGCACGATCCCAGTCTGGTGAGCGGCCCCGGCTTCAGCATTCCCCAAGCCCCTCGCACCGAGGTGCTCTCTGCCGATTGGCGCGAGCAAGAACTTTATCTGCACCTGAAGCTGCATTATCCTGAAGTGACTTAACGGTTTTTAAATTACACAGCCTACAAAAAGAGCCCGAGTTCAAAAACCGGGCTCTTTTTTAAAGGGAATAGTGCTTAAGCCTGAGGGCCAGCCATCAAGGCATCGAAAGAAACGGGCACCACACGGCGGGCCAGTTGCTCCAGAGCATCCGCAAACAGGCGAATCTCATATTGGGCGCCGGGATGCTTGCGCAGGTGCACAAAGTTGGCCAGGGCTTGCAGAGAGATGGTCCAGTAGAATTCGGTATAGATGTTCAAGGGCAGGACGCCACGGGCTTGCTCGCGGGCTACACCGGCTTCAATCAGGCTTTGATACAGATTGAGCGCCGCGGTGCATTGCGCCTGATAGGCTTGCCGCAGTTGCTTGTCCGGATCCGCCACCAGCTCATCGGTCGAAGCCTGCTTGTTGTTTTCCGATTGCTGGCGAAAGCCCTCGGGGGTGTAAAAGTTAAAGTCGCTGGCATCCACATAGCGCAGACTGATTTCATTCCAGGCGTGATCCACCACGGGGGCTTCGCTGTAGGCAATGCCGACCACGTGTTTGTACCACTGGCGGGCCACAAACTCGGGAACTTTACAGTGAAACTGCAACTGCACGTGTCGGAAGGGACTCCAGTGCTTGTGCTCGGCCAAATAGCGAATCAACTTGCTATCAGCCGCAGACAATTCGGTCTTGCGCTTGCCAAAGGAGACCCGCGCGGAGTTGACCACGGTCAGATCGCTGCCCATAGCATCCACCAACTCCACAAAACCGTGATCGAGCACGCGCACAATGGCATCCTCAGGCAACACCTTGGCGTTCTCTGAATTGGACTGCTCGGGGGACTTTTCCTCGGCAATGGGGCTCATGGGGACTCCTTTCAACCATTTCAGCTCAACCATTTTCATCACGGTCAATGGCTCGGCTAACTCTCTGCGTTTAACGTGATCTTATCGGCCACCCACCCCGCTGACAAATGCTTTTCTTCCCCCTGGATGACGAGATCCCGGAAAGTCATACCCTGAGGCCTTCCCCACCGCTTCAACTAACTTCGTAAAGATCAGATTCTCCCCGCTAGGCAACGAAATCGATCAACGATTGTCGTTAGAATCACCGCCGGGGGTGAGGCTTTGCATCATCTGATTCATCATCATGGTGCTCATCATGGCTGGATCAAAACCCGACATACCCCCAGCACTGGTGCCATTGGAGCTATTGCCCTGCCCACCCATCATCATATTGGGCATCAAGCCGCTCATCCAGTTCGAGGAACTGTTATTATTGTTGTTATTCTGGCCCATGAGCATCTGCCAGGCCATTAAATCCTGTGCCGACATGCCGGGTGGTGTGGTGCTAGACGCACCTGTTGCCCCGCCTGTCCCGGCAGGTGACAAACCGGTGGCTTTCTCCACGCCCACTGAGGCATTGGCCTGACTAAACCGGGGCGGCAAATCCAGACTGGTTTCCGGGGGAAGGTACTTCAACCCCTCCTGAGCCAATTGGGCGGCTTCCCCGTTGGGATCCAGCGTCAGAATTTCGCCATACAGGCTTTTGGCCTGCTGAAAGCGGCCCAATTGGGCTGCGGTGATGGCCAGATAGTAGGTGACCTTGGCATGTTCGGGGGCCTGACGATGCAGCGCCTCAAACACTTTGCCCGCTTGGCGGTAATTGCCCTCCCGGTATGCTTTAACGCCCGCTTCAAAGGCTGCTGAAGTCTCTCCCTGCAAGCCATTTTGCACCACCATTTGCTGGGAATTTTGTGCGGGGGCTTGCAGGCGCGGAAGGGGTGTTTCATCCAGGGATGGCAACTCGACCCGTTCGGCATAAACCGCCAACGGTAAAACCAGCGCCAAACTCAACAAGAGCAATCCGCCCACCCTGCGGGCAGACTCTGTCATTCGCCGGTTGAAAAAAGCGAACCGGACGACGAGCTGATGTTGATTCAAACTGGGCAACACAATAGGCATACTTTCAGTATAAGCAGGCCTCAAACTTTTTCAGCCTTCAGCCGGAGGATATTACAGACCTCGCCGCCCCTGAGAAAAGGCGCATCACAGCGGAACATCCCAAGCAATCCCGCTGCCCAAATGTGATTCATTCACTCTTACTTTTCGAGCAATACCTTTCGATGGGTCTTCCGTCGGTACTTCCGCGCTCAGAATCCGGAAGAGACCACGACAACAAGCCATTCAAAATGTCGCTTTAGGTGATTAAGTCTTTCATCCGGCGCACCGCAGGGCCCAGACCCGTGAATATCGCTTCTGTGACCAGGCTATGCCCGATATTGAGCTCCCACAGCCCCGGCAACGCCAGAATGGGCTGTACATTCTCATAGTTCAAGCCATGGCCAGCGTTCACTTCAATGCCTAAGGCCACAGCTTGCTCCGCCGCCTGCATGAGCAACGCCAGCTTAGCCTGCTGATGTGGGCTACCAAAGGCCTCACAGTAGGGCCCGGTATGAAACTCAATGAGGTCGGCCTCAGTGGCCTTACTGGCTTCTACTTGTACCGCATCGGCATCAATAAAGAGGCTCACTTGAATGCCGGCGGCTTGCAATCGTCGGGTATTCTCCCGAATGGCCGCCAATTGGGCAATCACATCCAATCCACCTTCAGTGGTCAGCTCCTGACGGCGTTCCGGCACTAAGGTCACCATATAGGGTTTGACGGCCAACGCAATGGAAACCATCTCATCCGTGTTCGCCATTTCCAGGTTCAGGCGAGTGGCAATGCACTCCTTCAGGGCATAAATGTCTGCATCCTTGATATGACGGCGATCTTCGCGCAAGTGGGCCGTAATCCCATCGGCTCCATTAGCCTCAGCGACCAGTGCTGCCTGAACCGGGTCAGGGAGAGAGCCGCCCCGGGCATTTCGGACTGTGGCTACATGATCAATATTTACACCCAATAAAGCCATTGTAAATTATTCCATCTATTTAAAGTCGTATTGTAATCCAAAAACAAATCAGAGCATTTGCACATTCTTTTTTACAATATACCTGAACCCTGAAGTCTCGAATATCACCTGCTCTGACTGAAAAACATTTCATTAATGAAAGCAATTGATTGTTTATTATTATTGCCTCACCTTGAGGTTTTTGCTACCATCCCCCCATAGTTTCAGTCGTTATTTTTGTTAGGTAAAAGCATTTCAGATTTATCGGTCAGAAAAAACGTTCTGAGACCTGCCCCAATGTGAGTCCTATTCTTTTTTATGCAGAAACACACCCTCACCATTGCCCAAAAAGCAGCACCCTTGGCCCTGACCCTGATACTTGCCCTGAGTGGCAACAGTGGTCTCGCCAGCGCCAGTATGGTGAACCCGGAAACCCAGACGCCCGATAAAACCACCACTGCCGCCAACACTGCGGCTCAGGCTATTCTGGCGAGAGCTTCTCATATTGCCTTTGAAGGGGCTTCCGCAGTTCAAAAGCAACAGACCCTGTCAGTCGACAACCACACCGCCGATCTGCTGAAAAATTATATGGCTTCGATTGTGTATGTGCCCAAGTCTGGCCTCCCTGCCGATGCCGACGCGCTGGATGAGCCCTGGCTGGCCACCACCGCCGGAACCTCTGCGGATGGCATGGTAACGCCCAACATGGATGATGATCCGCTGGATACCAAGATCGATCCCAAGATGATGGATATGGATTCGGCGGTGACCAGCACCGTGCACAGCTTCCTCAAGCTTTTAAAGCCCATCCAGAATGCACTGATCAGCTCGCCTTACGGCTTCCGCTGGGGCAGACCCCATCAGGGCATTGATTTAGCGGCGCCCACCGGCACACCCATTCAGGCCGCCGAAACTGGCAAAGTGATTTACAGTGGCTGGAAACAGGGCTATGGAAATTTCGTGGCTGTCGATCACGGGCACGGCATGGAAACCCATTACGCCCACTGTTCCAAAATTGTGGTGCATCTCGGTCAACGAGTGGCCAAAGGCCAGCTCATCGCCAAAGTGGGCAACACTGGTAACTCAACCGGGCCGCACTTGCACTTTGAAGTGGTGGCCAATGGCATTCACCGCAATCCGGTCAAGTTTCTGAACCACAGCCTGGCCGTCGTCCAGGCCCGCTAGTTGTTTTGAGCGCCCCGTGATGCGCTGGGCTGAAAGTGATCAGCGCGCCACCTGAAAACGTCCCGCCCGGGGCTCAAGATTGGCTTATAATGGCAGTATGAAAGACTACTATAAAATCCTGCAAATTCACCCCGAGGCCAGTCTGGAGGTGATGAACAACGCTTACCGCACCCTGGTGAAACAGCATCACCCGGACGTTTATCACAGCCAACGCAAAAATCGGATGACCGAAAAGATGCAGGAGATCAACGAGGCCTATCAGGTTCTCAGCAATCAGAGTACCCGCGCCCACTACGACCAACAAACCCAGGCAACAGGCACCACCAGTCAAACAGCCCCTTCATCCTTAAAGGCTGCTCTCAAACGCATGCTACTCTGGAGCCTGAGCTCTTATGTGGTAGGACGACTCATCCTGTCGCCCCTGGTGAGTAATCCGGCATTCAAGATTTTTTTGGTCTTTGCCATTCTGTTTGGCTTGATTCGTTTCTACAGCAGGCAAAAGCCTCCAGTCTAGGCATCAGCAAACACGGCAAGCGGCCACGCCATCCTCTTGATATGTCCTGTTTCTGCCGATGATAGACTTCCTCCAAAAATCCCGGACGGTTCCTTTGATATAATGAGCCGCATAGGTCCCTTAAGCCTCAGCGCCCAACCGAGCCAACCCCACTTGTCGCTAGCCCGTTCACCTCAAAAAATCCTGATCATCCCCTTGCGATACATTGGGGATACTATTTTAACGGTGCCGCTCATTCGCAATCTGCGCTACCAGTTTCCGAACGCGCAAATTGACGTGCTCGCCAGTCGGGTTAGCGCCCCCTTGCTTGAACTTTGCCCCTATCTGAACCAGGTTCTGATTGAGCCCAAATCCAGTGCGGCCAGACTGAAATTACTCCAGCAGAATGGCTATGATACCGTCTTCCTGCTGCGAAAATCGATCAGCATGGCGATGCTGTGCCAACTGGCCGGTATTCCCCACCGCATTGGCTACGATAAACAACGCTTCCCCTGGGGGTATCAGCGATGGGGCTGGTGCCTCAGTCATCAGGCAAAATACCCCAGTCTGAGAACCACTGTACCGCAGGCCGTTAGCCATTTAAGCCTCTTGCAAGCCTTTGGCCTCCCCTCTCAGGATAATCACCTGGAACTCTGGAACACGCCGGAAGAAGACCAGCGGATTACCACCATACTTGCCGAAAACGGAATCCAGGCAGGTCAACCCCTCGCCGTCCTTCATGCGGCCAGCGCCTCACATGGCAAACAGATTGATCTCGATAAATTTTCCGTCAGCCTGCAAGCCTTGCACAACGCAGGCTATGCGATTTTAGCCACCGGCACGGCACAGGATGAAGCCGGTTACAACGCGCTCGCCAAAGCAAGTAACACGCCGGTGATCAATCTCGCCGGAAAAACATCGCTTCGGGAAACGGTGGCACTCTACCGTCGTACTCAGTTACTCCTCACCGTGGATTCCAGCCCGATTCACATCGGGGCAGCAACCGGAGTGCCTCAAATAGTTGGTGTGTTTGGCCCCACCAATGCACTGCAATGGGGTCCTCATAACCCGGCGGCCCACTTTCATCCGGTGTTCATGGAGCTACCCTGTCGCCCTTGTTATGCCAAAGTTTGCGCGCACAATCAATGTCGCACCCTACTCACCGCAGAACAGATTAAGAAAGCAGTGCAACAAAGCCTAGCACCATAAAAACTTCCAGCCAGGCTTTAGCCAGCCACCACTTTGCTCATGTCAAACATGGGGATGTAGAGCGCCAATGCGACACCCAGCAATAAGCCCCCCAGGACCACGATCATGATGGGTTCAATCATGCTGGTCAAAGTATCCACCGCACGATCCACTTCAACATCCAGATAATCAGCGGACTTCAGTAACATTTCCTCCATACGGCCAGTTTCTTCGGCGATGGCAATCATTTTCACCACCATCACCGGAAAAGTGTTCGTATCTTCCAGGGGGCGAGCCAATGAGCCCCCATTCAACAAGCTTTCACGTGCTTTTTCAAAGGCCACCCGCAAGACATAATTATCCACGGTTGCTGCAGCAGTAACCAAGGCCTCAATTAAGGAAACCCCGGCACCCACGGTTGTCGCCAGCGTTCGCACAAATCGACTGACATACACCTTGCGAAACAAATCGCCAATCAAGGGAATGGTCAACATCCATTGATCCACGAAAGGCTTGCCGCCCCCTTGCCGAAACACATTGAACCAGAACGCAAAAGCCCCTGTACCAACTAACATGGCCCACCAGAACTGCATGGTGAAATCACTACACACAATCAATACCTGTGTCGGTAACGGCAATTCGTGCCCTGAACCGTTAAACAACGTTCGAAACTGCGGTACCACCACAATCATAATCAGGATAATAACGGCAACAATGACCACCACGGTAAATGCGGGATAAATCATCGCGCCCTGAATTTTAGCGGTCAGTTCCATATTTTTTTCAATCAGCTTCGCCAGTCGCTCACAAACCGCTTCCATTTCACCGCTCACTTCTCCGGAACGAATCAGGTTGAGGTACAAACTGTTAAACTGTCGCGGGTATTTGGAAAGGGCCGTACCAAATGAATCACCGGCAATTACATCCGCCCGAACTTTTTTCAGTATCTCTTTCAATGCTTTATTTTCGGCTTGCTGCTCCAGCAAATAGAGACCTTCGATCAGTGGAATACCCGCATTGAGCAAGGTTGCCAACTGCTGGGTCATTACGCAGGTATCTTTCATACTGGCTGATGGGGAAAACAGTGCCCCAATCACCGGTATTTTTTTTAAGGCCTCCCCGACTTCAACGCCCTGTTCATCTTCAACAATGCGTGTCGGAATATGTCCCATATTCCGCAAAATTTCTTTGGCCTCTCTCAAATTGAGCGCTTCAATTTTGCCTTCCAATGTCTTGTTGGTAGCAGGATCAATTGCTGCATACAGAAAAACCGCCATGCGCCTAAGCCTCCAAATCCAAACCAAGTACGCGAGTGACTTCTTCCACCGTAGTAATACCCGCAAATATTTTTCGCTTGCCATCCATTGCCAGCGTCAACATGCCGGCTCGCACGGCAGCATCCTGAATTTGATAAGTTGAAGCGTTCTGCTCAATCAGCTCACCAATAGGGCGATCCACGTTCATGATCTCGTACAGCCCGACGCGGCCCTCGTAACCACTATAGTTACACCGATCGCAACCCGCCCCTCGATACAAGGTAACGGGCTGTGTGACATCCTTCACCCCCAAAATTGCCAATTCCTCTTCAGTCGCCTGATAAGGCGCCTTGCACTTCACACAGGTCCGGCGAACCAGACGTTGGGCCAGGATACCGATCACCGCAGAACTAATCATGTAAGCGGGTGCTCCCATCTCGAGCAGTCGGGTAATGGTTTTGGCAGTACTGTTCGTATGCAATGTGCTAAACACCAGGTGACCCGTCAAAGCCGCGTGGATTGCGGCTTCCATCGTTTCCTCATCCCGGATTTCACCCACCATCACCACGTCCGGATCTTGACGCAAAATCGCCCGGAGGCATAAGGCAAAGGTCAAACCAGATTTATGAGATACCTGAGTCTGGTTAACCCCCGCCAAGGGATATTCAATGGGGTCTTCAATCGTGGTAATGTTCATCTTGGGCGTATTAATATCTCGAAGACAGGAATACAGGGTGGTGGTTTTCCCCGAACCGGTGGGTCCAGTCACCAGAATAATGCCATTCGGCGCTTTAATCATCTTGTTAATTCGTACAGATTCCGCTTCGGTCAGACCGAGTTTTTCAATCCCGCCAGTCGTGGCATTCGGTTTCAGCAAACGAATACAAACCTTTTCGCCAAACTGAATGGCCATGGTGTTGACCCGCATGTCCACTTCCGAACTACCCTGTTTCAATGTCATCCGACCATCCTGGGGTCGGCGACGTTCGGCGATATCCATCCCACTGGCCACTTTAATCCGGGAAACCACAGAGGCCGCCATTTTTTTGGGAATAGATTTTACTTCACGCAAGATGCCATGAATCCGAAAGCGAATCAGTAGTCGCTCTTTCTGGGGCTCCACGTGAACGTCAGAGGCATCACTCTCAATGGCTTCCATCAGAATGGAATTCACCAACTGTACAATGGGCGCATCGTTGGCAACCATTTCCGCTTCCAGCCCAGCCGAAATACTTTCGTTAAAGACCGGTGCATCTTTTCCCTTGGCGGAACCCGCTTCCATTTTGGCCAACACTTCATCGGAAGTGGTTCGATTCCGAAAATACCGATCCAGCAAGTTAACCAGCTCACCGTGCGTAGACACCTTTGGAATCGGACGATAACCGGTCAGCAAAGCGATTTCATCCAGCACATGCAGGTTATCCGGACGCGCCATGACCACGTCCATACGTTTGGACTGATGGTCCACCCGAAGCGGCAAGACCATGTGGCGCTTGATAAAGTCAGTAGGCATTAATTGCATGACTTCCGGGTCCAATTCCAGACCGGTCGTATCCAGGTATTGCAAGCCATGCAATTTAGCCAGAGCCTTACCCAGCGTCACCTCATCAATAAATCCCAATCGGAGCAGAACGACCCCCAACGGGGCACCCGTGGCTTTTCCTTCTGATAGGGCCTGTTCCAGCTTTTCCTTAGTAATATAGCCTTCTCCAAGCAGAATCTCCCCAATCCGTCGCGGAGCCTGCTTGGGCATGGGCGCAGCATTCACACCCAACGAGAACGGCTTTGCGGGAGGCGCACCGTTCGCTGAAGCTGGCCCAGTGGCAGGTAGCGCACTTCCAGAATTTTCTGGCGCATTATCAGCAGGAGGTAAAGGCACACTCACAATGAGAAACTCCATTAGTCACTGTCTTATCTCTAGGATGAAGGTCTGGGATTCCTTCACTATTCTCTCTATCGGCAGGCTGAAAGAATTCTTGAATTTAAAATAAAAAAATAATTTTTTCCGAAAAACCCAAGTAAGATAAACGGATGACCACCACATTATCCGAACTGTATCAACACCTCAGACAGCGCCTTGAAACAGTCGTACAATCAACCGTAC
The DNA here is from genome assembly GCA_903866275.1 of Vampirovibrio chlorellavorus. Classification (GTDB taxonomy): domain Bacteria; phylum Cyanobacteriota; class Vampirovibrionia; order Vampirovibrionales; family Vampirovibrionaceae; genus Vampirovibrio; species Vampirovibrio chlorellavorus_D. Next base: position 346,531 of record CAIPMU010000011.1, read on the forward strand.
AAGCTTCCTGTGAGGCCGATTTAATACTGCAAGGCATCCTCAACATTGCACCAGAGGAGCGATACAGCGAAGGCAACCGTTCCATTTCTGATGCTGAAGCCCTGCAAATCGACTCTTTTCTGGAACAGCGAATCAGCAAACGTATTCCCGTTCAATATTTGCTGCATGAAGCCTGGTTTTTGGGGTATCGGTTCTATGTAAACCCGAAAGTCCTCATTCCCAGACCGGAAACGGAGCTCCTGGTCGAGCAGGTACTCAACCGGATAAAACCCGGCATGCGAGTACTGGATGTAGGTACGGGTTCCGGCGCGATCGCCATTACCCTCTCCCTGAAAGCCGGGCCATCCGTGCAGGTCGTTGCCACGGATATTTCCCCCGCCGCGCTGAAGGTGGCGCAACTCAATCAAAAAATGCTTGGCTCCAGCGTGAGCTTTATGCCTGCAGGCAATCTTCTGGAGGCTGTCTCGTCGTTATCGCCACCGGGCAAAAATCAAGCAACCAAAACCCCAGCGAAAACAGCAAACCTTGAACCTTTCGACATCATTGTCTCCAACCCGCCCTACATTGATCCCTTGCTGAAACCCAGCCTCATGCCCGAAGTACTTTGGCACGAACCGGCGCAAGCTTTATTCCCCCCTGGCGACGATCCTTATTTCTTCTATCGCCAGCTAGCAACAGAGGGGCTACACTATTTAAAGCCCTACGGCTGGATGATGCTGGAAACGGGTGCGGGCATGCCCCCCAATGTGGCCCAGATTTTACTGGCAGCAGGTTACACTCACACCGAAATTCTAAGAGATTACGCCCAACACGATCGCATCGTGCTGGCCCAGCGCAGCTAATTGGCGTCAGCAACACTCTGTTTTCCCGTAATATGAGCCTTGCCCAGCCGGGTAAACACCAATGCGCCCGACGCCACCAAACAGCACCAACTTTGGCTGGTCGCTCTGAGCTGCAACCAGACCCTCTTTCCCTTGCCATGAGGTCGCGCAATTCTTAAAAGAATCTAAAGGAAGCATTCAATCGGCTTTTTTTCAGATAAATTGTTGGATAGCGTCATCATAGTCCCAATCAAAGAGGTTTTACATTATGGCTAAAGTTGTCGGAATCGACTTAGGAACAACCAACTCGGTCGTTGCAGTGATGGAAGGTGGCAAGCCCACCGTGATTGCCAACGCCGAAGGGAACCGCACCACCCCGTCTATCGTGGGCTTCTCCAAAACCGGTGAGCGCTTAGTGGGCCTTCTGGCCAAGCGTCAGGCCGTGTTGAACCCGGATCGCACCATTGCATCCAACAAGCGCCACATTGGCACCGATAAAACCTGGCCCATCGATGGCAAAGACTGGAGCTCGCAAGAGATCTCCGCGCAAATTCTGCGTAAACTGGTCGATGACGCCTCCAAATATCTGGGCGAGAAAGTCACCAAAGCCGTTATTACCGTACCCGCCTACTTTAACGACAGCCAACGCCACGCCACCAAAGATGCGGGCCGCATTGCTGGCTTAGAAGTACTGCGCATCATCAACGAACCCACCGCAGCCGCTCTGGCTTACGGTCTGGAGAAAAAAGATGACGAAAAAATCCTCGTCTTCGACTTGGGCGGCGGTACCTTCGACGTATCCGTGCTGGAAGTGGGCGATGGCGTCTTCGAAGTGAAATCCACCAGCGGCGACACCCGCTTGGGCGGCGATGACTTCGATGAAAAAATTATGGACTGGCTGGTGGAAGAGTTCCGCAAGTCGGAAGGGGTTGACCTGCGCAACGACAAACAGGCCATGCAGCGCTTGAAAGAAGCCGGCGAGAAAGCCAAGTGCGAACTCTCCACCCTGATGGAATCGCATATCAGCCTGCCGTTTGTCACTGCCGATGCCAATGGCCCCAAACACTTGGAACTGACCTTGACCCGCGCCAACTTCAACGCCATCACCAAAACCCTGGTGGATCGTTGCCGTGGGCCCGTGGAACAAGCCTTGCGCGATGCCAAACTGAGCCCTTCCGAAATTGACGAAGTGGTTCTGGTGGGTGGTTCCACCCGCATTCCTGCCGTGCAAGAACTGGTGAAATCGCTGACCGGCGGCAAAGACCCGCACCAGGGCGTTAACCCGGATGAAGTGGTTGCCATCGGCGCGGCCATTCAAGCGGGCGTACTGGCCGGGGAAGTCAAAGACATCGTCCTGCTGGATGTGACCCCGCTGTCGTTGGGCATTGAAACCATGGGCGGCGTGATGACCAAGTTGGTCGACCGCAACACCACCATCCCCGTGCGTCGCAGCGAGATCTTCTCCACCGCCGATGACAACCAGGGCAGTGTGGATGTGCATGTACTGCAAGGCGAACGCCCCATGGCCCGCGATAACAAGTCGCTCGGCAACTTCCGCCTGGAAGGCATTATGCCTGCCCCGCGCGGCGTGCCCAAAATCGAAGTGACCTTCGACATCGACGCCAACGGCATCCTGAACGTCAGCGCCAAGGATCAGGCCACCAGCAAAGAGCAACGCATCACCATCACCAACACCTCCAACCTGAAAGAGGACGAGATTGAACAAATGGTGAAAGATGCCGAAGCCCACCGCTCGGAAGATGAAAAACTGAAACAGCAGATTGAGCAAAAAAACCAGGCCGACAACCTGTGCCACAGCGCCGAAAAAATGCTGAAGGATCTGGGCGATAAAGTACCGGATAGCGAAAAAGCGCCGATTCAAAAACAGATTGATGATCTGCGTGGCGCCATTCAGGCCAACGATGCGGATCAGATCAAAGCCCTCTACGACACCCTGCAACAGTCGGTCTACAGCCTGTCCACCAAGGCGTATGAACAATCTGGCGCAGCATCCGGTGCCGAAGGCGGCGAGTCTGGCCAAGCGGCTCCCGAGGAAGACATCATCGACGCGGAATTCCGCCCGTCCGATGAAGGCGTCGGGGCTAGCCACTAGACTAGACGAGACTCCACTCACTCCTTCAGCCTCTGTTGAAACAAATAGCTCGACAATAATTACGAACTATTGCAAAAGACCTGCTTTGGCGGGTCTTTTGCTTTATGATGGCTGGCTGTAACCTGACTGAACGATTTCAGTCGGGCAATGCACACCATCAAACTCACATCCAAATCCGACTCTTCGTCATTATCCCTGCGGCAAATGACCCGCATGCTATAGGTTCAGAAACGATGGCAAACGGAATCGAAACCCCGGAGGCGCTCTCCGCCACTATAACCCCTGAAACGGACATCTCCACACCCGACTTGAACGCAACAGAAGTAGCCGATCAAGCACAGGTACTCCAGCGCCCCAAAAAGCAACCCTTACCGGAGCTGCCTCAAAAGCTATTCACCCAGATTGAAGACTTTGCCATCCCGGCGATGGTGCTGTTTTTATTGGGATGCGCCTTGGCCTTTGCCCTGCCCGAGCTGGCCTTTGCCCAATGGCCGGTTGCAGTGCCCCTGCTGCTGGTATTTGTAGGAATTATCGTTTACGGAGCCAACAAGCCCGATAGCCGCTGGGTGATTCAAGTAGACGTGTGGGCAATGATCCTGATTGTGGGGGCCATGTACTACCATGCCCGACAGTTTACCCCCGGCCCGGATGATGTCTCTCAGCTGGTTTCTCAGTCGAGTCCGCAAGCCCAAGTGGCACTAATGGGCACTGTCACCAACACCCTGAGCGATAATCGGTTGGTGTTGACGGTCAATCAGGCCAACCAGCGCAAGGTGAGCGGCCAGGTGATTGTCTACCTCCCCAAAAACCGGGATAGTCAGCCGCTGGAAATCGGCACCCGGCTGCGCATTGAGGGCGAGCTGGGCCTGCCTGCCGCCAGCCGTCTGCCGGGCGTGTTTAATTACCGGGATTATCTCAAAGGGCAGCACATCACGGCGCTCCTCAAGCAGCCCAGCCGCATGATCGCCTTTGAGACCTCGAATCAGCCGCAGTTTGTGCTGCAACGCTGGACGGAACACCTCAAGCAAACCGTGGCGCAAACCTTTGCCCAAGCCTTACCTTCGCCCCAAGCCGAAGTGCTGGGCGGCATCGTACTCGGCGATAAGGCCATTCCGGTGGATGCCAACACCAAACAGGCTTTCATCCAGACTGGCCTGATTCACGTGCTCGCGGCCTCCGGGATGAACGTGGGGATTATCGCCATGGCCGTGCTTTGGCTGATGAAGCAGCTCAAAGCGCCCCGCCGGGTGCAATTTGGCGTGGCCATGGGAGCAGTGGCTTTTTACAGTTTGCTCACCGGCATGCCACCCTCTATTCAGCGAGCAGCGGCCATGCTGGAGCTGGCCCTCTTCCTGAAACTGCTGAACAAAGAGCTGTCTCCCCTGTTTTTACTCTGTCTCACCAGCACCCTGCTGGTGCTCGTCGCCCCGGATAACATTGGCAGCGTGGGTTTCCAGTTTTCGGTGCTGACCACGTTTGGCCTGCTGGCCATGGTCGGCCCGATACAGGACGCCCTGGGTTACTACATCACCCGCTGGCTGGCCGGACTCATTTTAGTGCCGCTGGTGGCCCAGCTCTGGATTTGGCCGCTGTCGATCGCTTACTTTAACCAGTTCCCGGTACATTCGGTGCCCCTGAACATTGCTGCCCTCGGGCTGGTCACACCCCTGACCGTGATTGGGTTTGTGGCAGGCGTGGCCAGCATTATATATGCCCCCTTGGGCGCAGCCTTGAGCGCTCTGGCCCGGCCTTTTCTGGATGCATTACTGTGGGTGGTACAAGGCGGCAACAGCCTGAGCTGGGCGCAATGGAGCCTGCCATCGCCTGAGCCCTGGCAGATTGCGGGCTTGTACCTATGCTTGTTTGCCGTGCTGGTGCTGATGCACCGTTTTCAGAAAATGAACTTTGGGCGCAAAGCCCTGCTGGGCCTGATCCCAGTGGCGTTGGTGCTAGGTGGGCTTTGCCTGGAGCATAGTCAGGCCCAACAGCAAACCCGGCTGGAATGGCTGCCGCTTTCAGGGGAAAAACAGGCGGTGCTGGTGCAATCCGGTCAGCCGCAAGGCACCGTGCTGATTACCCCCCAGCGCTTGCGGTTTTATGAGGCCCGTAGCTTGGGTGATTACCTGAAACACCGGCATATTGAGCGCCTCAGCGCAGTGGTGCTTATGCCCTCGGCCCCGGATGACCCCAGCGGCACGGGCAACTTAAAGCGCGCCTTGCAGCAACGCACGATTGATCTTCTGGTAACCGCCCCTGACGTGCACGCCTCCAGCAGCCTCACTGTAAAAAGCCAACAGACCTTCCCGGCCCAAGGCGCGCAACTCGCCCTGGGGCAACTGCACCTGGAAGGCTCTGCCCAGCAACTCATGGTGTTTCACGGCCCCTATTGCCTGCTGGCTTTAAACCCGACACAAACGGAAGCCTCAACCCCTGCAAGGCTCGGGACGCAGCCGACTGCCCTTTCTTCGGAAACCTGTGCGGTGCAAGCGGTTTTTGGGGAAAGCGGCCTGCAGCAAGCCAGCGGCAATGCCCTTTCCTCGGGACACTATCACCGATGGACTCAGGACGGGCCGCAACTCAGTCAGTTTTAGCCTTTGATCTGAATTGAATTTACCCTACTTTACCTCTGACGGGGAGTAACTGGTCATGCTAACCTGTTTGCGCTATTCTGGTGCGCAAACTCACCCGTTATTTGAAGGAGACTCCCAATGGAACGTACTTTTATTGCCCTGAAACCGGATGCCGTGCAACGTGGCTTCGTGGGCGACATCATCACCCGCTTTGAGCGCAAAGGCTTTAAACTGGTTGGCATGAAACTGATGCACGTGACCCGCGCCATGGCCGAAGAGCATTACGGCGAGCACAGCGGCAAACCCTTCTTCGGCGGGCTGGTGGACTTTATCACCTCCTCCCCAGTGGTGGCCATGTCTTGGGAAGGCAACAACGTGGTGGAAACCGCGCGTAAAATGATGGGCGCCACCAACCCCAAGGATTCCGCTCCGGGCACCATCCGTGGCGATTTCGCGGTGGACATGGGCCGCAACATCATTCATGGTTCCGACAGCGTGGAAAGCGCCGAGCGCGAACTAAAAATCTTCTTTGCCCCCGGCGAACTAGTGTCCAGCTGGGATCGCAGCACCGAAGCCTGGGTCTATGAAAACCCCAAAACCCCGGCTAAAGTTTAATCAATCTCTTTAATCGACCTGATTCTTTCTCTGATCAGGACTGAATAGACACTTCAACCCCTGCAAGCCCTTGGCGAGCAGGGGTTGTTCGTTCAGGCCCTGGACTTAAACGCCGCCTGAATGCCTGACCCGAGCCAGCGCTTTCGACACATCGGGCGCAGCAGGATGCAAGTTCAAGGCTTGCCGGTAATGTTTCTCCGCCCTCAAGCGATCCCCGGATAACTCGTAAGCCAGCCCCAGATTGTACTGAATATCCGCAGAAGCCGGATGCAACTGGGCAGCCTGATGCAAATACTGCAACGCCAGCGTTGTCTGCCCCTGATCTTCATACAAGGTCCCCAACAGATAGGCCACCTGCGGCTGCTTAGGATTTTCACGATGCAAGGCTTTCAACACCTGAATCGCCGCTTCCGGGCTACCATTCAGGCTCAACAACTGCGCGTAACGAATGCCATACTTCTCCGGTGAAAGAATCTGGGCCTGATGATAATTTTCCTGTGCCAGACTGGCCTGACCCAGTTTCAACTGGATTTCAGCCAACGCAGCCAACAAATCAGGATTGTGGGCATCCAGCAGCAGGGCTTTTTGAACCTGCTTCAAGGCCAGCGGGTAAGCTTTGGCGCGATAAGCACCCAGAGCATCGCTCATGTACTGGTTCACGCTATTGCGACTATCAGGTTCAGCCTGAAGCAACGCATTATAACCACCATCAGGAGTGGAGCCGCCGATGCCAAACTCTGGAATCGGTTCGCTTTTGGGCTGAATGAGGACAGGATGCCCTTGATTATCAGTGGTCATAGCCTGAATGGGCTTGGCACCGCCCGTATAACGCGGCATCAACTGAATCACTGAGGGTTTCGCCTCACGCTCCACAACGACCGCAGACATGGCGATTGGCTCGTCTGCGTTGCGCGTCTCCGGATTGCGGTTTTCAGGGCTTGTATTGGGTGTCCCTTGCGACAGTCGGATGCCAGAAGGCGACTGATCACCCCCTGCAGGGCCCTGATTCGACAGGCCCACAGGACGCTCTGCGATGAGCGGACGAAGCTGCGCGGCCGGAGTCACCGCATTCGAGGCCACAACAGCGGGAGAGTTCTGGGCACTCCGCCCATCCCGAATGACCCGCTTGAGATTAGCAAAATTCAAACTGTTGGCGCTCTGGATAAAATGTCCTGTGGGCTTATTTCCCGCAAAAACCGGAGCCAGCTTCATCCCCGCAAACGTGGAGGCTTCCGCCAAGGGCATCGCAGTGGATTCAGGACTGAGCACCTGAGCAGCTGCTCCCGGAGGCATTGCCAGCCAGATCCCGGCAGCCAACGCCACCAGCAAGCCGCTTGCCATTCGTCGCAAGGATAATGGACAGACTTTCACAGTCGTCACGCTCGATTACCTCTGGTTTCCCGGACACTCACGGGGCACAATAGCAGCCCCAGAAAACGGGCCTTGTTACCCGCTTCCCTATTCTAGCACCGCCACTTAAAGTGGCCCTAATCCATTCAAAGGAGATTCGGACTGCCTTGGCCCGTTTAACCGATTTTCCCGTAGGAATGCAGGCCCAGACCCATCAGGTTGACGCCAAAATAGGTGATCAGCATCAGTACAAAGCCGGTGACAGAAACCCAGGCCAGGGTGCGGGCGCTGTGCTCGCCGTTGACGCGCAGGTGCAGGTAAACGCCATACCCCAGCAAGGTCACCAGACTCATGGATTCCTTGGGATCCCAGCTCCAGTAGTTGCCCCAGGCCTCGTTGGCCCAAATGCCACCGAGGATAATGCCCAACGTCAGCATCGGGAAACCAAAGGCCACGCAGCGATAGGTGATTTCATCGTACAGATTGGCTTTGTCCTGAAGCAGAGCGATCTCCATATTGAGGGCATCTTGTCCCGGCTCAATCTCAAAGCGATCAGAGAACGCAGAAGGCCCAGCGGCCATCGCGGGAGTGAGTGACGACCGCCCCCCACCCGATGACTCGAAGCGAGCACCACTCCCCGGCCAGTAATCCTTGATCAAAAAGACCAGCGAACTGATAAAGGCCAGCGTAAACAGGGCGTAAGACAGCAGAATGATTGGCACATGGATACTACGCCAGTAGCTTTGCAAGGCAGGCTGCAAGGGATGAATGGTGGTGGGCAGGTTCATATCGTACACCAGCGAGCCCAACAACAGCAACGCCACCGGCAAGCCCAGCGTGCGCAACTTAAACCAGCGATCCAGCACCAGAAAGACCAACTGCATGCCAATACACACCACCAACAGGGATTCATACATATTCGACAACGCAAAATACTTGGCCGTTTGGGAACGAATGGCCAAAGACACGATCAGGCAAAGGCCGGAGAGCAACATACTGCCCCAGCCGCCTTCCCGAAAGAGCGATTTGGGCTGAATGGCTTGCAGGAGATAGAACACCCCGCTCACCACCAGGAGCGTGAGGGCCGTGTAGAACCATTTGGCTTCAGTCATGGGCTTGAACTCCGCTTAAATTAAGATCGAAATGATGAGGCGTTGGCCTAAACAAGAGCGCTCTCCGTTTTCACTAGCTCAGGTGATACAGGTAAACCTGAGACAACCGGCTGAGTCTGAACTGTCTTCAAGGGTTGCACCTGCAACGCGTTGATTAAATCGGTTTGCAGGGCTTGCAGTTCCTTCATAAAGCTCAGGCGGGCCTTGTTGGTTTTGTACTGCAGCAGAATCTGTGTCCCTTCGCCTTGAGGAGCGGGCACAAGAGCCACCCACAGCCGCCGCTGGGAGAAGATACACATAAAGGCGCCCACAATAATGATGCCGTAAGCCAGATACATCCACGGCACTTCAGGGCCTTTCTTAATTTGTAGCCCCGTGGCGAATTCCGGCTTGATGTATTTGAAATGCAGACCAGCCAAAGTGCCAGACTGGCCTTCCAGCAGGCGCAGATTAGGGGGCATCTTGCCAGGTTTGGCTCCCACAAAGCCGTGAGCATCCCGCAGGAACACCACCACATAGTTGCGGGTCACGTTAGGATCCTGCTGCACCAGAAAGGGAAAGACCATCAAGGCCCGCCCGTTATCCAGCTCGGTCAGACTCACCGGGCGATTCATGAACTGAGTGTTGGTGTCCAGTTTACGCGGTTTGCCGTTCATTTCCACAAAGAGCTTGCCGGTGGGGTTAAAACTGGCCTGATACAGCACCGTGTCGTCCACCGTCAGAGGGTGATTCACCGAGATGACCTGTCGCTGGGTGACGTGGCCCTTTTTATCAATCACGGAAAGATCGGCGAAGTACTGCTTCACCACGGGACTTTGGCCCGGTGGAATCTGATCCGGGGCGGTGCCTTCGGGATAGAACTCCATGCGGAATTCGTTGACCCGAACCTTCCAGTCCGGCACAGAACCCTGCCAAATGCCGGGATTCACGTTGGGCTTGAACATCTGGGAATCCTGAATGGCAAACGTCTCACCAGGAACGGCTAGCTTTTGGGCTTTAAAGCCATAAAACGCGCCATACACCGAGGCCACCAGCATGAGTAGAATACCAAAGTGTGCGACCACGGGCCCGAGGCGATTCCAGTTACCCTTGCTGGCGTAAAGCAGCACCTGACCTTCACCTTGCCCCGAACGCAACTTGCCGGGCAACGGCTTATCGATACGGTAATGGCGCTTCTTGAGGCTTTGGGTGAGTTGCGCCGTAGTCAAGCCCAAAGGCTGCTGGGTCTGATAGAGCAGCTTGTGCGGCGAAGCCTGAATGTGCTCCGGCCCGCAGAAGGTTTTACGGGTGGCCGCATGAAAGGCCGGTTTCAGCCACTGGAAACTGCCACACAGGAGGTTGATAAAGAACAGGACTTCCAATGCGATGAACCAGTAGGACGAATAGACCGTGTAAAGACCCATCGCCTTGAAGATGCGGTAGTTGGCACCCGCGTTGCGCTTGATCTCCAGCACATCCACAATGCCTTCCTGTGGCAGAAGCACGCCAGCCAGGGTAGCCAGCGCCAGCAGGGCAATCAGCACAATGGCCAAATGCAGCGAGCGAAAGCAAGCCATCATCGCCCAGACTTTATCCGGGAAGGTTTGGGGCTTGGCTGTCGTGTTGCAGCGGGGACGAGGGATCGGCGTCGAGGTCAAAGGTTGGCTCATCAGGGCTTTCAACCGGTTTTCGGGTAATGTTCAGCGTGCCTGGGGGGATAGAAGACGATCCATAAAGCCGTGGGCACGCCATGAAATCAAGGCTGGTATCAAGGCATATTATCCGCCAAGCGAGTGACTTCCACAAGAAGTCTACAACGATAGTAAAGCTTCATCCTGTCATGTCTAGCGAATGCATCAATCCCTCTCGGCCATAGGCCAGTAGCATCCTCGCACAATAGATTCCCGCGTTCGCGGGAATGACAGGTTCTGGCGTGGGTATAATTTTGAGTCAAAGCGCCCTAAAGCGCGTGAACACAAGCCTCCCAAAAGCGTTGAAGTTCCGCATATGCGCCAATGATCGCCTTCATCTGCTCTTCGCTGCCAGTGGGCAGATCAGGGTGATAGCGCAGGGTCAGCTGACGATACTGTTTCTTGACCGTCTCCTGAGAAGCACCATAAGGCACCTGTAAAGTCTGATAGGCCTGCAGCACAGCATGATCCGGGCTATGAGTCCGGGGTGTTTTTGAGCCTGACGAGGTGTGCTGTTGTTGGCGCTGCCCAGCACCCCAGCCATGACCGTCATGGGCACGGGGATTCTCTTCGCCCATCAGGTCACACCAGTCATCAAAGGTAAATTCATGGCAATGGGCGGCGTGAGCCTGAGCGTGATGGATCTTGTCGTAGTTCTTTTTATAGGTCTCCACATCCTTGCGAAACTGGGTAAACCAGGCCTGACGCTCCTCGCCGGAGGCCCGGATAAAGGCGTCAATCTTCTTGAAAGAATCCAGCGTGAAGTAATGGCGCCAGTTTACGTCCCGCCCGGTGAGATTCAACTCATAGTCCCGCAGACTTTCCAGCAAGGCTTTATCCGCCGAGGGGACTTTCTGGCGGAAGTATTCAATGATCCGCAGCTTGTACTGCCCCCGCTTTTCGGCATTTTCCACCCGATGGCTGGCCTTGTGATTATGGTAATCCTGAATCTCCCGCCGGAGTTGCCGCTGCAAGGCGGGGGCCAGCTTCTGCAACACCCGATCTGCACTCAACTGAGTGGGAGCGACCCAATCGATCGTCTTGAAAAATTCCAACAGCCGTTTTTCCCGAAACGCCGTGTTGCCCGACAGCAAATAGACCTCCAACTGACGTTTACTATCGGCGGACAAATGGGCGTAGACGGGCAAGGGATGCTCCGTAAAAAAAGCGGTCTGAGACATAACCCCAGAATAATACCATTTTGGTTCAGACAATTGCGCTGTCATTCACGGTAAGGTTGACCACAAATCCACTAGGCACAGGTTAGCCATGACTGCAAAACGGCTTACACTAAAAGCATCTCGCCCTCAAACGTAAAGGCTCACCGTCTTGCCAACCTTACACATCCCCTGGAAAGCTTGGCTGCTCATTATGGTCGGATTTATTCTGCTGGCCAGCCCTTTGGCAATGGCAGCATACAAAGGACCACCCCATTCCGCCCCCGTGGAACGCACCGAACCGGATCCCCGGTTTATTCAGTATGCCTTGCCGGCAGGTAGCGCCTTTCAGATTCTCCTGCAAACGCCGCTGAGTACGGCCATTAACCAGCTGAAAGATCCCGTGGAAGGAGTCATGGATCACAATCTCTATCTGAATGAGGAGCTGATCCTGACCAAAAACACCCGCTTCACCGGGTATATCTCCAGGCTGGTGCCGCCCATTCAGGGACGCAACGGCATCTTGCAGGTCATGTTCAAAGAAGTGACCACTGAGGACGGAGAAAAACTACCCATCGTGGCCCATGTCCGAACCGAACGCACCGATCACCAATGGGGCGGAGAAATCACGCCCGGCACCAAGCCCATGCTTTCCACCCAGCGGGTTTACGGGCTGGGCGAGTACAACCGCATCGTCTTCGGCGGGCCGCGCGCCATGGGAAAAGAGATCGAAATTCTCCCCGGCGAACACTGGATATTAATTCTGGAGCAACCGCTGGTGCTGCTAAAGCCAAAGACAGACTGAGAGATCAGGAACTGCTGATTTTATATGTCAGTAATTTTAGTTAGGACTTATGCCTCGAAATGTTATTGCATGCAAAACAGGGCGAGGTGGAGACTGGTCAAATCAGCAACTTCAACTGGTAGATTTGTAGATGTTTGAATCACTCTGGGAGACTGCATTTTTTAATTGGATTGATAGAAACAGTTACCAGCTAAACCAAGCGGGATCCCAGCTGGCAACAGGACCAAAAGAGGAGCCGCAAGTTGTGGTGGGATTCAACATTTTTCCATAGCTAGCGAGTCGGCCAGTGGGGTAAAGGATGAAGCCAATCGATTGAAATCCGGAAACGTAAATGCCATCGGGGTCAAACATTAGTCTTACGGCATAAGGCTCTGTGGTGCCCCCAAAAGTGCAGCTTTCATATCGAAGTCTGCCACCATTATGCAGGATTAAGCACGGGTTTGCATTGTCACAGGCGGCAGTACTGGTGGTATCCGTTGCGTGGTTAATGAGTGTGCCGGAACTGTCGATCTTGACGTAGTTGAGATAGGGCGTCAAATCTCCAAACTTTGTTGATGATGTGAGTTGATTTTGGAGTTTATACTGTGAAAAGCCTGCAGCGATGACACTGGCCGCCTCATGTGCGGTTGTGTTATATTGCGCATTTTGGCTACTGGTGAGTATTTTGGGGATAACAAATGTGCCAATGACCCCCAGTAGGGCAAGTGAAATCAGAAGTTCTGCCAGCGTAAAGCCCCGGAATGGGATGTGAAATTGTTGAGGGGCCAAGGTCATGCTTCGGTCCTTTAGTTAGAATGAAAGATTGATCCAAACTATTCGACATCAACCTGATCATCATCCCCTGGTTTCCCGGACGTGCCAGAATGACCTAAGGGTAACCATCGCAGATTCTTTTAGGTCGTGGAAGAAGTGTTTCTAATGAACGGCTTCCGCTTCGTCCTGAAAGATATCGATGGTTTTGTTCAGGTTGGTCAGGTTCACCAGATTGTTGACGTAGCTTTGCAGGCCAAACGCGCCAAACTTGCCGCCGGCCTCTTCGCAAACACGCTTGCAAAACAGGATCACGCCCAAGCCAGAACTATCCATAAAGCTGACTTTGGAAAGATTTAAGACCACTTCCTTGCGGCCTTGGGCCACAATCCCAGCCACCGCAGACTTAATGGCTTCGCAATTACGAAAGTCCACATTCTGGGTCTCAATATCCACAATGGTTTTAGAACCACTCTCACGACTGTTAATTTTGGTATCTGAGCTCATGTGCCACTCCCTATCATCAACCATCTTAATATTCTTCTATCCCTCCATTTTGTGCAAGGGGTTACTCTTCCCTTCGCCACAGAATCCATTATTCAATGGAGGGTCCATTTCTGAAGCCAGCAAGGAGGTTACAACCAAGTCGTCCCTGCAAGGGGAAACTGAATAATCTCAAATGTGGATCTTTAATTTTGCGTTCGCTACACTGGTAGGGAAACCGTGGGCAAGCGCAACCCGCCACCCACGCCCGTGTGAAGAACAACGCAAGCAAAAAAGGACAGGCAATGACGCTTTCTGGAACCCTCTCTGGCGCAACGATTCGTGAAAAATTCATTCGCTTTTTTGCCGAAAAACACGGGCACAAGCACCAACCCAGCGCCAGCCTGGTGCCCAGCAACCCCACGGTTTTGCTCACCCCTGCGGGTATGCTACCCTTTGTCCCCATCTTTTTGGGAATTGAACCGCCCCCCAGCCCGCCGCGTACGGTCAGTGTGCAAAAATGCGCGCGCGTCAGCGGCAAGGCCTCGGATTTAGAGTTCGTGGGCCGCACCCCGCGCCATCATACGTTCTTTGAAATGCTGGGCAACTTCAGCTTTGGCGACTACTTCAAACGCGAGGCCATCACCTGGGCCTGGGCCTTCATCACCGAGGAACTGCAACTCCCCAAGGAAAAACTCTGGGTCACCGTATTTCAGGATGACGATGAGGCCCGCCAGATTTGGCATGACGTGGCTGGCATTCCTTTAAACAAAATCATCAGCCGCAGCGAGAAAGACAACTTCTGGGGCCCCCCTGGCCCCACCGGCCCTTGCGGCCCCTGCTCGGAAATCTTCTTTGATCGGGGCGGCCTGCCTGCCGGTTCGCCAGAAGACAACGCAGAACTGCTCGATGAAGATCGTTTTGTGGAAATCTGGAATCTGGTGTTCATGCAACTGTTTCAGGATGAAACCGGCAAGCGCACCCCGCTGGAAAACAAAAACGTGGATACCGGCATGGGCCTCGAGCGCATCGCCATGGTGATTCAGGGCAAGAATAATACCTTTGAAACCGATCTGCTTTTCCCGTTGGTGGATCAGGTGTCCAAGCTGTGCAAAATTCCTTATAAGCAAAACGACAAAACCGATGTGGCCATGAAAATCGTGGCCGATCATATTCGTTGCATCAGCTTTGCCATTGCCGATGGCATTACCCCCAGCAACGAGGGTCGGGGCTATATCATGCGCATGCTGTTGCGCCGAGCCGTGCGCTACGGCAAGAAACATCTGGGCTTCCAGGAACCCTTCCTCTATCAGTTGGTTTCCACGGTTCGCAATCATTATCAGGATCCCTACGAGGAACTGAAAACCCGCTACAACCACATTGTAGAAACCGTCAAGCTGGAAGAAAAACGCTTTTTAGAAACGCTTGAGCGGGGCTCCAAAATTCTGGATGAAACGCTGGCCAGCCTCAAAGCCAACGGGCAAAGCGTGGTTTCCGGAGAAGATGTGTTTAAGTTATACGACACCTTTGGTTTCCCGGTGGAACTGACCCATGACATGGCCGCTGAAGAAGGCTTTAGCATTGATGTCGAAGGCTTTGAAGCCGCCATGGCTTCTCAGCGGGACAAGGGCCGCACGGCTCGCGGCAAGGGCGGGGCCATCGTCAAGGATATGGTCTATAGCGACATTCTGGAGCGGGTAGGCTCCACGCAATTCGTGGGGTATGACACCCTCAACACAATAGCCACCGTAAAAGCCCTGATTGTGGACGGTCAGGAAGTGGAGCAGGTCAGCGGCACCAACCAGCCCTTTGAAGCCATTCTGGATGTTACCCCCTTCTACGCCGAATCCGGCGGCCAGGTCGGCGATCGCGGCTCATTCTCCATCGAGACTGGCCACTTGGGGCTGACCGTGGTGGTCAACGACACCATCAAAGTCGGCGAGCTATTCGTGCATCAGTGTCTCTACGATCAAGGCGAAGGGCTCAAAGTCGGCGACAAGATCTCCGCACAAGTCGATCCCTTATCCCGGCAGCAAGCCGCCATTCATCACACGGCCACCCACTTGCTGCAAGGGGCGCTGCGCGAAGTGTTGGGCGATGCCATCACGCAGGCGGGCTCGCATGTCTCCTCGGAAGGGGCGCGCTTTGACTTTACCTTCAATCGCGGGGTAAAGCCGGAAGAGTTAGCGCGGGTTGAATTTTTAATCAACAAATGGATTCAGGAAAACATGGCCCGCACCGTGGCCGAAATGGACATTGAACAGGCCCGCGTGAGCGGTGCCATTTTAATGGCCGGTGAAAAATATGGCGAACGCGTGCGGGTGGTCTCCTACGGAGAAGCCAGCAAGGAATTATGCGGTGGCACCCATGTCCATCAATTGGGTGAAATTGCACTGGTCAAAATTGTCTCGGAAGGCGCCATTGCCTCTGGAATTCGGCGGATTGAACTGGTGGCGGGCGAAAAAGCCTACAAACAGTTCAAGCAACTGGAAGCCGAAATGCGAGACATGGCTGAGCTGCTGAAAGCGCCCATTCGGGAAGTGCCCGGCAAAGTTCAAAAACTGGTGGACGAATTAAAAAACCGGGACAAAATCATTAAACAAATGGAAGAAAAATTGGCCTTGCAGGAAGTGTTAAGCCTCAAAGCCCAAATGTCCTCCGACCCGCCTGTTTTGGTGCAAGCGCTCAAAGGCTACAGCGTTGACGGGCTCAAACTGGTGGCCGAAAAATTAGCCAAAGCAGTGGGTCCGCATATTATTCTGCTGGCCAGCGATGCCGACCAAAAAGCCGCCTTTGTGGCCAGTGTTAGTGACAATTTCATTCAACAAGGCGTCAAAGCGGGCGATCTCGTGAAATTAGCAGCCCAAATTTGTGATGGTGGTGGTGGCGGCAAACCCAACTTCGCCCAAGCAGGCGGAAAAGATCCCGGCAAATTGACCGAGGCCATTAAAGCCGTAAAACAGGAGCTGGCCAAAAAATCCCTTCAACCCGCCACTGCAGAAGCGGCATCCTCCTGATTACCGAGCCGAAATTCAAATCACATTAAACATTTAAGGTGATTCGCGATAAAGATTTTGCAAAGAATCCCGATGCAAAGACCTTCGCCTTTTTATAATGAAGGAGTAGAAAAGTCTGATTGGCTTGGAATTAAGATCTTATGAAGAGTACCCGGATGATCATTGGCAACGAGAATTGGAGGTGATAGCATTAGTTATCTCTCGAAGGTTGCTTTTTGTTTTGGTGGGTAAAAAGAACTTTCAATTAATTAGGTAGGTTAAGGTAAAGTCATAATTGTTATTGAACCAAATAGGAGTTGAGTTAGATATGACTTCAAGAAGAGTTACACCATTGCTCCTCGCAGCAAGCATCTTTTTAACAGGTGCTACCGGTGCCTTCGTTGGTTCGACGACGTCCGCCCACGCTATCACCAGCGTGGATGAGTTGACTGATGTAAACCATAGCCACTGGGCGTATGATGCGCTCCGTGACTTGGTTGAAAAGTACGACGTCATCGAAGGTTACCCCGATCACACTTTCCGCGGCGAGCGCACTGCGACCCGTTGGGAATTGGCTGCTGCCCTGAACGCGTTGATCAAGTCCGTGGGTCGTGACTTGGCTCGCTTAGGCGCTGAAAAAGCTGATAAAGCTGATTTGGAAACCCTGGCTAAACTGCAAGACGAGTTCAAAAATGAACTGGCTGCTCTGCAAGCTCGCACCGACGCTCTCGAATCCCGCGCAAGCGCTATCGAAGCGAAAAACGCCGAGCAAGATCAGCGCTTGAGCTTGCTGGAAAGAACTCAAATTCATGGTGATGCCAGCATCGGTGGTTTCTCCGATATCGGCAACCAAGGCACTCGTCGTCCCGGGATCGTGGGCGGTGGTCGTGACGGCATTCGTGACGCCATCTCCGCTGTTGGCCGGCTGCGCTTGACCCTGGATATTCCGGTGAAAGAAGACAAAGAAGACTCCAAAGTGGGCGCTGGCGAAATCCACGCTCGTTTAATTGGCGCTTTCGGTCGGATTTCTCCGAACGGTGCTAACGTGAACAACTTTGGTGCTTTTGGCTCCTACAACAGCGTGTCCCGTATTGCTAGCGATGCTTCCGCTAACAACGAAGGCACCTCTGCTGGAACCGCCAATACCCGTACCAACCTGTACATCGAAGACATGCACTACCACCAACACCTGAAGTCCGGCATTCCCTTGCTGACAGACTGGATGTTGGGTGCTGGCAGCAATGACGACAAATGGGCCACCACCGGTGACCTGTACTTGGGTCAATTGCCCTGGCGCTACCTGTACGACAAGAGCCCATACCGTGGCAACGAACAAAACCAGTTCCAGAACACCGCGTTCGTGAACACCCCCGGTATTGCCATCAACCAGTCTCAAGCCACTCTCGCTTACCAATGGCACCAAAAATTGGGCTCGGATAATCTGAGTGCTGATTTGACCACTGGTTTGGGCACCGCTACCGCTGCCAACGCTTTGAACGGTTTGAACCTGACCTATGAAGGTCGCTTGAACTACAAAGTGGCTGACTTGGCTGGTAACTTCTACGGTGGTGGCTACCACGTGTGGAACAATGGCAACGGCAACTTCAACAATGGCACCACTGCCACTGTGAACCGTGCCGGTGTCGCTGGTGGCTCCCAGAAAAACACCACCAACTCACTGTACGTGGGTTGGAACCAGGAATGGTACAAAGGAATTGGTACCACCTTCAACTACAACTACAACAACAAAGGTGCTAGCAACTTCCTGATGAACTCCGTGAACCCGTTGATCGGCGCCAACAACGCTGTGAGCGGAACCGGCGCGGCCATCAACGCCATCGGTGTTCGTCAATCCTTCTCCGGTGTGTTGAGCGTTCCGATGAAAGTATTCGGCGTTCGCGAGAACGATACCTTCGGTATCGGCTACGCGCTGGTCGGACTCTACTCCGATCAACTCGGCGGCACCAAAACATCGGCTAGCCGTTTCAAAAATGCTTACGAGCACACTGCTGAGGCTTACTACAAGTACGCTGTGAACGATGCAATCTCCATCGTGCCTAGCTTGCAAGTAATCAGCAACAGCTTGGGTGTTCAACAAAATGGTCTGACTTGGGTCATCGGTCTGCGTACCAGCTACGCATTCTAGGACTTACAAGCCAAGAATCGAAAACACCCTGGGTTTCGGCCCAGGGTGTTTTTTTATCTGACAATTACATGACTCAAGCCGGCTCAAATCACCCGCCATCCCGAAAACGAGCCAAATCCGCATGAATGTTTCTAGCCACTTTCAGACCCGCTCATTTTTAGACGGGATCCATTCCATCCACACCGATCCAAAACAGCCTCAACCCCACATCCCTCTGGAGGTCTAAAGCAGAGACTGTCTAATGCGTTTCCGCCAGGCGATGACTTGCAAACGAGTACAACTGCGCCGGTCGGTGATAACCTTCCATCTTGGTTTCCCCGGTATCTTTCAGGAGATCCGAGGCCAGAATTTTTTTGCGGAAATTGCGTTTATCCAACTGCTTAGCCAAAACCAGCTCGTATACGCGCTGCAGCTCCGTTAGGGTAAATTTGTCAGGCAATAACTGAAAGGCGACTGAGGTATCCTGCAAATGGCGTTTCAATTTGGCTAACGCTTTTTTCACAATCTCCTCGTGATCAAAACCCAATTCCGGCAGTTCATTGACGCTGAACCAGCCCACTTCTTCCGCGTTGGCGTGTGCTTCCACCTGAAGTTTTTCAGCGCTAACCAGCGCGTAATAGGCCACCGTGATAACTCGCGCACGGGGATCGCGATCCGGTTGCCCAAAAGAGCCCAACTGCTCCAGGTAAATACTATCGACATTGGTTTCTTCATACAAACGACGACTGGCCGCCTGCTCCAGGGTTTCTCCCACATGAATGAAACCACCTGGAATGGCCCACATATGATCAAAGGGTGGTTGTTTCCGCTGAATCAGCAACACTTTCAACTGATTCTGAATCACCGTGCACAACACAATATCCACGGTCACCAAAGGGGTCTCATAGCATGACAAGGCCGTGCCATTACCAGATCCAGTCTTACTTTTCTGAATTGTTTCAATAAAGCTGTCGCTCATTGGATAATCCCATTCATTGCTGAAGACTGATTTACAGAGACCAAAGCCTCTTGCCAATTCATATCAGACCCTGATGACTGTAGTTTAGACCGAACCTAACATATCCGCTACAACTATCATACTGTAAAAATGGGTATTTTCAACGCCAACACCGCATAAAGCCCGATTGGAGGCAGCAACTAAGCGGCTTCAGTCCGCCGGGCCAGCAAAAAGCCATTGGGCGTATCCAGATCCGATGTCTCCCAAGCCGGTGAAACCGTGATGCGTTCAATGAAATCCGCCATCTGCTCCCGATGCGAGCGAGTGTTATCGGCCAACAAAACCGCACCGGCTGGCAGCATCTGCTCAGCATACGCCAGATACGCTACATATTCAGACTTCCGCGCATCCAGAAAAATAAAATCGTAGGATTGCCCCTGATCGCGCAATGAAGCCAGCACAGAGAGCGCATCACCGGACAACAGGGTAACAACTTCGCTCAATCGGGCCTCGCCCAGATGCTCAGCGGCTTGAGCCTGACGCGCTGTGGAAGCGTCAATGGTCGTGACATGTCCGTGATGGTGAGAAGCCGCCAGAGCCAAATGCAAGGTGGAATACCCAATCGAGGTCCCCACCTCCAGCATGCGCTGAAACCGGCCTAGGCGAGCCAGTAAATACAAAAAACGAGCATCCTCACGGGGCAAGGACCAGTTGGCCTTCAGCCGCGCTTCATCCATCTCCAGACGCTCAATCACGGGGCTCAGAACGTTCATCGCGGATCCTCCATCCAATAGCTACAAATTGCCTCAGCCAGGCCAGTCAGCGTGTGAGTCTCCGCCAGAATATCGGCCCGCCCCAACAACTGGCAGGCAGCCTCCGTGGTTTTTGGGCCCAGGGAAGCAATTGCAAAATCAGATGACGACCGCCCAATAGGGCCTGTCAGATTCACCCAGGCCTGAATAGCCGAAGGGCTGGTAAAGACCACCACATCCCAGGCTGCTTGAATCAGCGCCAGCTCCTCCGGGTTCAACTCGGATTTGAGCCGCGTTTCATAAACCACTATCGGTGTAACCCTGGCGCCAGCTGCCTGCAAAATATGGCTCAACGCTTGATGAGCCCGATTGCCGCAGGGCCACAAAATATGCAACCCCTGCACGGACATCTGCTCACAAAATGCCTTGGCCGCGATTTCAGCATGGTATTGAGGCGCCATATATGACACCGAAAATCCATAAGCAGCCACACAAGCCGCCGTAGTCGGCCCAATCACGGCAATTTTCAAACGCTCAAACACAGCAGCATCGGTATGTTGGGAAAGTTGCCGAAAAAAAACGTGTACCGCATTTTTGCTCGTAAAAAACAACCAGTCCACACCCTGGCAAAAAGCTGCCAGACTGAATTCTGATTCGTCACCGAACCCCGTTGAATGACCGTCCGGAGCCGGTAAGCTCAAAATCGGGTGAATTTCTATCAGCGGGAGCCAGTGGACTTGAGCGCCGCACTGTTGTAAACGCTGCTGCAAGACATCCTCATCAAGTTGCGCTGCAGCCGCAATGTCTCGGGGACGGGTGATTAAAATCCGTTTACCCTGTAAGTCCTGACCACTTGGGGACAGGGAGACTTCTGACACCGTAAAAACTCCTCCAAACAAGGGGCCTGCAATCAACCCGAACCTCCCTATAATAGAAACAGAGACCGGCCAATGCAAGGAACACTTCCCGAATGCAACAGCCTCAACTTGACCATCAGCCACCCCTGCCATTTGGACCACCTCAGAAACACAGACAACAGGCAGCCTTACTGCTGGAAGCAGTGCTCAATGAAGCCATTGAGCCAAGGGTGGCCATCAACCGCTGGCCTGAAAACCATGGGCTAGAGGACCCATCACTGGACTGCGCCTATCAAGTCTTGTGGCACTTTGAATCAGATGAAACACAACAAAAAACCGAAATTTTTTACATGGATGCTCAACTGGAACTGATCCGCCAAGTGGCCAATGCCTTAAAAGCAAATCAGGATTTACCTGACCACATTCTATACACCTATCTGAAACAAACGCCCGTCCGGTTTTACTACCCCAGATCATTCTGGGGTGCCAGTCTTCAGGCTGCCCAAACCCTGCTTCAAGAAAGTCTGCGCATCGTTACCCGCGCCTGGGCACTGCTTCCCCAGCAACGCTAAGCGCGCAACAAAAAAGTCCCCACTGTGTAGCAGGGACTTTTTCTGTTTCGCTTTCTGATCAAAGGATCAGAGCACGATTACTCTTTGCTGGTTTTTTCAGCAGCAGGTTTTTCTTCAGCGGCAGGAGCAGCTTCAGTGGTGCTGGTGGTTTCGGTGGTAGCAGCAGCGGGAGCAGCTTCAGTGGTGCTGGTGGTTTCAGTGGTAGCAGCAGCAGGAGCAGCTTCAGTGGTGCTAGCTTCAGGAGCAGCGGTGGTGGTCACTTCGGTGGTGCTGGTGGTTTCAGCAGCCGGCTCGCTGGATTTGCAACCAGCCAGGGACAAGGTGGTAGCAACGGCCAAACCCAACAGAGTGACAGTCAACAATTTAACTTTCATAGTCTCTCCTTCAATAATATTTCAAACCAGAACTGTACAGAATCCGAAACAAATTTAACCGAAAAAAAACCAGTATCAAAGGTCTTTGCTTTCAGGATGGTTATGATCCACGAAAACGCACTGCCGCCCTTTTTTATCTGCCAAACTTCTGAAAAAGGACGCCTACCTTTCAACCAGCTCTCGATAAAAATGTTCTCTCTCGGTGACTTGATAGATGGTGGGTATCAAGTTTTGAATTAAGCTGTATTAAACCCTAGGAGGTGTGCTTGGGTCAAGGATATGGTCATAAATTTGAAGCCTCCCCCAACAATCTTTATATTTTGCTTATCAAATATCCATTAACCTATGAAGGAGTTTACACTCTCCGTGTCAAAACAAGATTGGAAAACTGAAGCCTGCATCGCCTTGGTCACTTGCGGCAACAAAGACGAAGCAGAGCGCATTGCCAGCCATATTGTCAACGAGCGACTGGCCGCCTGCGTCAATGTAATCGGCAGCAATGACACGCTGACATCTTTTTACAGATGGGAAGACAAACTCCAAAAAGAACCTGAAATTCTCTTAATGATCAAAACCACCCAGAGAGGCCTACCCCAATTGGAAGCACGAATTCAGGCATTACATTCCTACAGCGTGCCCGAATTTATCGTGCTACCTGTCGTTTTTGGAGGGCAATCCTACTTGCGATGGATCGCAGACAATGTGGGCTGATCCCGTAAAACGTCTGGGCATCATGGGTTTCAAAAAGAGATCACAAAAGTCCTTGTCCCCAATTGCTTATTAAGGAATAATAAGATAATTGGCGAACACTGCCTGAGGCATCGTCCATCAATGAACAAGCATTAGTTTTTTTGAGGTTAAGGATTGTGGGATTTTTTGATTTCTTTCGCAAAAACACCAATGACATGGGAATTGATCTGGGCACCGTAAACACTTTGGTCTGCACAACGACCAAAGGAGTCGTCCTGAGAGAACCCTCGGTGGTGGCCATCGATTACAGCAAAAACCCGCCCGAAGTCATCGAAGTGGGACTCGCGGCCCGTGAAATGATTGGCCGGACACCGGGCAACATTCGCGCCACCCGTCCCCTGCGCGACGGCGTGATCGCCGAATTCGAATGGGCGGAAAAAATGCTGAAACGCTTTATTGAAAAAGTGAACGGCGGCAACGGCGCAGCCTTTGGGATGCGTCCGGGCCGGGTGGTCATTGGGATTCCCAGTGGCGTCACCGAAGTGGAACGTCGCGCGGTAGCGGATGCAGCCATGCAAACTGGCGCCAGCGTCGTCAATCTGGTGGATGAACCGATGGCCGCAGCCATTGGCGCAGGCATGCCTGTCGACAAACCCACGGGCTCCATGATCATCGACATTGGCGGTGGCACCACCGAAATTGCCGTGGTCAGCTTAAAAGGTATCGTGGTTTCCAAAAGCTTGCGCACTGCGGGTGACGAGCTGAACGAAAACATTCAGGATCACCTGAAGCGCGTGCATAACCTGTCGATCGGGGAACGCACCGCCGAAGAAATTAAAATCCGCATGGGTTCCGCCTTCCGCAATCAGGAAGAAGAAGAAATGGAAGTGCGCGGCCTGAACCTGTTGAACGGCTTGCCGCATACCATTACCATTAACAGCACCGAAATCCGCGAGTGCCTGTTCCCCACCCTGATGGAAATCGTGGCTGGCGTCAAAAACACGCTGGAAATGACTCCGCCGGAATTGGCCGCAGATATCGTGGATCGCGGGATTGTGCTGGCCGGTGGCGGCGCTCTGCTGGCGGGCATGGATGAACTAATCGCCAAGGAAGTAGACGTCCCGGTGCATATCGCCAACGACCCCCTGTCGTGCGTGGTGCTGGGTACCGAAAAAATGCTTAATGACCCCATCTACCAATCCATCCTGGACGCAACCGAGTTCCGGGGATAGGATCTTTCTCAAGGATAATCCTGGGCTGGCCGTTGTTTTGGTCGAGCCCCGGATTCCGCAGAACACGGGCAACATTGCCCGTCTTTGCGCGTGTACAGGGGCAGATTTATTTTTAGTCGGCAGTCTGGGGTTCAAGATTGGCGACAAATATCTGGAGCGGGCGGGCATGGACTATCTCGATGACATTCCCATTCACCATGTGCCCGATATTCAGGATGTGATGGCAGCGAAACCGGGCTGGACGCCTTACTATGTCAGCACCAAGGCTAAGAACAATTATACCGATATTGCCTACCCGCAAAACGCCCTGTTGGTCTTTGGCAGCGAAAGCCACGGTTTGCCCGCCTGGGTGGTGGAAGAAAACCCGGAAACCAGCATTCGCATTCCCATGCGCCCCGAAGCCCGCAGTCTAAATCTGGCCAATTCGGTTTCGATTGTGCTATACGAGGCCATTCGTCAACGTCTGCTCGCGCCATGAACGCTCGACATTTCCTTACGAACAAAGTCTCGCGCGGCGTGATGACCGGCATTGCCTTGCTTGCCCTGGGATTTCTGGTAATTGAGAACGCACCCGCCGGACGGGTGCTGAATGACGCACTGGTCACGCACCCCTTTGGGCATCACATCTGGCAAGAAGTCCTGATGCAAAACGTGGGGCCGGACGGGGCAGTGGACTTGGCTCATTTAAGGGCCTATCCCCGGCGACTGAATGAGTATCTGGGGCAACTGGAGAGCGCCTCGCCCGAAAATGACCCCAAAGCCTTCCCCACACGGGAAGACCAGACCGCCTACTGGATCAACGCACAAAATGCCATCGCCTTACGCCTGATCCTGAACCGCTATCCCGTCTCAACCATCACTGACGTGAACGAGCTGGAAACCAGCAAGCACTACAAGCTCGGCGGCAAGCGTTACAACCTGCCACAAATTCGAGCCAAGGCCATCGCCTCCAGCCCCGGACTGCCCATTCTCTTCACCCTGACCGATTACAGCATGAGCGCACCGCCTATTGCGGCCCGAGCTTATGAGGGCAAAGCGCTGAAGGGGCTCAGTTTACAGGCCCGGAAAAATACACTGGCCAGCCCCAGCCTGATTCAATTCCAGCGCTTGCCCAACGGGTGCGTGGTCACCCGAATCAGCCCATTTTTCAGGTCACTGGAGGCCGCCCTGTTCACACCATCCATCGCCAACGAGGAAGATCAGGACGCTCTCAGTGAAACCAAGACCCCCAGGGAAGATCGCCCTATGAGTTGGCCGGAGTTATTGCGTTCATGGGCACCGCCCTCGCTCTATGCCGATTTAGGCAAGCCCTGCTCTCAAACCATGGAACCCTTGCCCGCCCAACCCACCTTGCGCCAGCTTCAATTGCTGCGAAGCTGAGCTTGCGGGTGCCGCACGTTGCTTTTATAATGACTGTAAAAACTCTATCTTTGTGATCACTGGCTCAACTGTAACGCTCCATTCCCACGCAGAATAACCCCCTGAGGCGAGACCCCTTGGCCCTATCGCTGGACAATAAAAACGACTTGCTCCCCCGTTTTCGCAAGATTCCCCTGTTTGAGAGCCTGAGCGATCAGGATCTGATCAGCATTTCCGGGTATTTCTACGAGGCCAACTACGACAAGGAAACCGTCATCTTTTACGAGCGGGACCTGCCCAGCGAGACCGGTTCCAAAATCTATTTCGTGATGAAGGGCTGTATCAAGCTGGTCAAGTACTCCAGCGACGGGGAAAGCACCATCGTTCGCCTGTCTTCAGTGGGCGAGTTTTTTGGAGTCACGGGCGCGCTGACCAACAAGCCCATGCCCTATTCCGCTGAAGCCCTCAGCGAAACTACTGTGCTCTACATCGAGAAAAACAATTTTATCCGCGTGGTGGAACGCTTCCCGCAAGTGGCGCTGGGCATGGTGACTGCTCTGGGGGAAGTTCTCTGGTTCAACTACGAAACCCACAATCAGGTGGTCAAAAAGACAGACGCTCGCGTCTCCAAAATTTTGCTTTACCACTACAAACGGGATGGCCATTTGGAAACACCCGAAGGCAAATTGCTCAACATTCATCTGCCCCACGATTACATTGCCAGCATGACTGGCATTGCTTACGAAGAATCCGTGCGCATCATCAGCCGACTGAAAAAATCGCATGAGTGCATCAACTACCTGCGCGGCGGCAAAATCGTGATCACCGATCTCGACAAGCTCTCCGAAATTGCCCAAGCCGAAGACGCCTGCTGCTTTTAAATCAGGCAGTCTGACTTCAGGCGACTTCATCCTGCATAACAGTCCTCTTTCCGGACTCCGGTTAGGGCGCACTCACCGGGGTATGCTTTCGGATGGCTTGCAAGATCTCACGCGCACCCTGATCCAGGAGCAATGCCGCCAAAGCCCGCCCGGATTCGGCGGGTTGTTCAAAATCCACGGGCATGTGGGCGTAAATGGCTTCGCGCCCATCCACCGAAAGCACCACGCCTTTCATCTCACAAGCGTCCTCGGTGATGCGACAATAGGCCCCCAAAGGCAACTGACAGCCACCAGCCAACGCAGTGAGAACGGCGCGTTCCGCCTCGCGGGCGATTTCCACATCTTTAATGCACAGGGGTTCAATCAGGGCGAGCACCCGATCATCAGATTCGCGGTACTCCACCCCCAAAATGCCCTGGGCCACGGCGGGAATGGTCTCTTCCCAGGGGTCAAAGTACTGGGTAATCCGCTCTTCCCAACCCAGCCGGTGCACCCCGGCGGCGGCCAGAATGATGGCATCATAAGGCCCGTCCTGCAGCTTGCGGTAACGGGTGAGCAAGTTGCCCCGAATGACCTCAAAGTTCAAATCGGATCGCAGACGACGCAACTGGGCTTCCCGACGGAGCGATGACGTGCCGATAATAGCCCCCGGCGGCAATTCCATAAACGACTGATCGGTCTTGCCCAGCATCACATCGCGAGGATCTTCCCGATCGCCAAAAGAAAGCAACGCTAGTTCGGGCGGCAACTCACCCGGCATGTCTTTCATGCTGTGCACGGCCAGATCTATATCCCCAGCCAGTAGAGCCACTTCAAGCTCTTTGACAAACAGACCCTTGTCTCCGGCTTTGGAGAGGGCTTTATCCAGGATTAAATCGCCCTGAGTCTTGAAGGTGCGAATTTCCAGTTGAAGACCCGGCCAGCGCTGCTTGAGGGCATCGGCCACCATGTGAGTCTGTGCCAGTGCCAGCGCGCTGTCTCGGCTACCCAGCCGCAATCGATTTGGAGCGTTCATACAATAAAATCCTTACGCGGACGCTGTGGTCGTCCCGTCCCGCCGGGCCTTTTGGGCGGCCTTGCAGGCCTCCGGGGCGCTCTCGGTGGCGGGATCAATATTAAACAGATGACTGAGGACTGAAACTTGCAGGGAAATATGCTGCGGGCTGCGCGCATTTTTTAGGCGCACCGTGGGGTCGTGTAAAATCTTGCGGATCAGGTTCTTGGAGATGGCGTCCACCACCTCGTAGTGCACCCCGGTGGAAGCTGCGGCCAATTCCGCCTGACGAATGCCTTCCACTTTCTCGCGCAAACGCGTAATGGCGGAAACCGCCGATAGCGAAAGCGTCCAGTGCTGGAAAGCAATGCATTCTTCTTCCAGAATGGCCTGAGCCTGCTGTACTAGCTGGCTTTGCATTTCTCCGGAGAAACCGCTGGCCCCGGCCAGATTATCGGTGTTAAACAACTGGATCTCGGGCAGCTCAGCCGCACGAGGGTCCACGTTGCGGGGGACGGCAATATCAATCACCAGCTTATGCCCCTGGCCTTCAAAATCCGCCTTGCCCAAAACCACATGGGGCGCACCCGTGGCCACAAAGAGCACTTCTGCATGCGCAATGGCTTCAGTCAGATGCTCCCAGCCCAGGCCCTTAAAGCCGTAGCGGTCGCATAACTCACCCAAGCGTTGCTCACTGCGGTTGACTAGCACCACATTGGCCTGCTGCTCGGGGGTCATACCCTGCTTGAGCAGCGACATCATGATTTCCGCCATTTTACCGCCGCCAATCAGGGTGATACGACGGTTCATCAGCTCTGGATCGAGCTGTTGGGCAAAGTGATAGGCCGCCAAAGAGACGCTGACGTCTTTATCTGCAATGCCGGTTTCAGTACGCACCCGCTTGCCCACGCTAAGGGCAGCTTTGAACAGCTTATCCAGCAAGAGGCCGGTGGTTTTCTCTTTCTGGGCAAGAGCCAAGGCGTCTTTTACCTGACCCATAATCTGACCTTCGCCCATAATCAGGCTATCCAGACCGGACGCCACCCGAAACAGGTGGGTGACCGCATCTTCGTGTAACAGATTAAAGCGATACTGCCGGAAAGGCTCCACCGCCAGGCCCCGGAACAGCTTGTAGAAATGCTTCACGGATTGCAGGCCGACTTCCGTGTCTTTGACCACCGCGTAAATTTCGGTGCGGTTGCAAGTGGTGAGAATGGCACACTCTTCAATCCCTGCACAGGATTTCAGCAACCGAAGGGCGGACGCGACTTCATCCTCGAGTAAAGCGAACTTTTCTCGAACTTCGATAGGCGCAGTCCGGTGTCTTACACCGCTTACCAAAATGTACATCAGGTTCAAAAAACCTCAAAAACGGGGGATGAATTGGGTTTCCTGTGGCTTATCAGTTGAAGATACCCGAGTAGAGTTACCAGATGAGCTGCAACGCCATTCATTGCGGATGGTTTAAGGTAAAAAACAGTACCCATCAAGGCACCCTAGTTTAGCATTCTCTCCTAATCTCAGTATAAGAGCAAAATGAAAAACACTCAATCGTTACGGGGAGGCAACGTTGAGTGTTTTTACATTTCTAAATTTTAGAACTCAGCCACTCCGTATACTAGACGGACACGGCCACCGGGGCCAGCTCGATATTCTTGCCAGCCACCGCTTCGCGCAAGGCATTGACCTTGTCCAACCGCTCCCAAGGGAGGTTGAGATCGGGACGGCCCAAGTGCCCGTAAGCAGCCACGTTCTGGTAGAAGCGGCCTTGATTTTTAGCAGGCTGGCCTTGCAGATCGAAGTTCTGGATAATGGCCGCCGGGCGCAGATCAAAGTGCTGGCCGACCAGTTCAGCCAGTTCGCTGTCGCTCAGCTTGCCCGTGCCCCAGGTGTTCACGTTGATGGACATGGGACGCGCCACACCAATGGCATAACCCACCTGCACTTCGCAACTGGAAGCCAAGCCAGCAGCCACGATGTTTTTGGCCACGTGACGTGCCGCGTAGGCAGCCGAACGGTCCACTTTGGTGGGATCTTTACCGGAGAACGCGCCGCCGCCGTGACGGGCATAGCCGCCGTAGGTATCCACGATGATTTTACGGCCCGTCAGACCGGCATCCCCTTGGGGGCCACCGATCACAAAGCGACCGCTCGGATTGATGAAGTACTTGGTGCTCTCATCGGGCTTCACGCTGAAGTGCTTGAAGACTTCGTTGATCACGTACTTTTTGATGTCATCACTGATGCGTTTCTGGATTTTGTCATTATCGGTGTCATTTTCCAGCGTGGGGTCGTGCTGGGTACTGATCACCACGGTATCAATGCGGTGGGGCTTGTCGTTCACGTATTCCACGGTAACTTGCGATTTGCCATCAGGGCGCAGGTAAGGCATGGTGCCGTTCTTGCGGACTTCCGTCAGGCGACGCGCCAAGGCATGAGCCACTTGAATGGGCAAGGGCATCAATTCCTGGGTTTCATTGCAGGCAAACCCGAACATAATCCCCTGATCCCCGGCGCCAATCTGGTCAATCTGGTCATCGGAGAGCTGACTGCCACGCACTTCATGGGCTTGATCCACGCCACCGGCAATATCCACGGATTGCTCATCAATGCTGAGCAGGACAGCGCAAGTGCGACCGTCAAACCCACCGGAGGCTTCGCCCACATAACCGATTTCCTGAATGGTGCGACGCACAACGGAAGCGATGTCCACGTAACAGCTGGCCGTAATTTCGCCGCTAACCAGCACCAGGCCGGTGGTTACAGACGTTTCCGCAGCGACGCGGGCTTTGGGGTCCTTGGACAGAAAAGCGTCCAGAATGGCGTCAGAAACCTGATCGCAAATCTTGTCGGGATGCCCTTCGGTCACGGATTCCGAGGTGAAGAGGTAACGGGAAGTGGACATTCTAAATGCGCTCCTTTACTAATGTGCGAACCGGCAAACGACACGCAAACCCTCTGCGTCAGCACACTACAGACAGACAAATGACCGAAACGGGCTAGACGAGAAGATAATTTTTCGCTTGAACGATTTACCACAGCAGGCTCAAATCAGCGTGCTGCCAGCCATTGTAGTGGAACATTCCGGCGCATGCAAATTGAAGCATTGACGCCTCAAAAAACAGACCGGGATTCCATCTGAAAAAACGCGAAAAGCCTCACGAAAACCGGAGTAAATGGCAACTCATATTCGCCTTAAGCCTCCCCGGCCGGCCCAGACCCTGCGGTTGCAGCCGCCCGCACAAAGCGGCGGGTGATCTCGTGAGGGCGGGTCACCGCGGAACCAATGACCACCGCAAACGCCCCCAGCTCAAACGCCCGAGTCACTTCAGCAGGCTCCCAAACCCGGCCTTCCAGAATCACGGGCACCTGCGTATCACGCACCAGCGCCGCCAGCAAGTCAAAATCCGGGCCATCCAGTCCTTTCCCGTTATGAGCATGCGCCTCACGGCTCTCCAGCGTATAGCCGGACAGCGTGGTGCTCAACAGATCAAAGCCCAAATTGGCAGCATTCAAGCCCTCGGCCAGAGTAGCCACATCGGCCATCAGCAGCAAACCTGGGTGACTTTGCCGCGCCAGCGTGACTATTTCGGCCAGACTTTGCCCGCCGGGACGATGCCGCAGCGTAGCATCCAGGGCCACCACATCACAACACTCGGCCAAGGCTTGCACATCGGCCAACGTGGGCGTGATATAGACCAACTCCAACGCATTCTCTGGAATGATCTCCGGCTTGGTAATACCCATAACCACCACATCCGGGTGGGCCTGCTTGAAGTATTGAATATTAACCACCTGAGCCATACGCACCGCGCAAGCCCCGCCGTTCAAGGCAGATTCCGCCAACACTCGGAGATATTCCGGCTTGTCCAAAGGCTCACCATGAGCAGCCTGAACCGACACCACCACGCCCCCCCGGAGCTTGTTCAGAACAGCTTGCCTGCCCAAAACCCTTGTCGAATTCAGCGTCATGCTCAATATCTCCTGCCAAGTGGGCCACAGGCTGATACGCCCGACCCAAACCATCACCACGCGATCATAACACTTCATAAAACTGGATGAACACCCGCCAGTGTGGTACCCTAGAAGGCTCTCAATAATGTGGGCTGAAACCTTTTTGGCCCCATTTCAGACTCAGTCGCTTTGAGTCCATCTCGTTGGGGCGCTTCATCAAAGTGGCAGAGGGTTTCTGGCAAAACCGGCCCCGGTGCTGGGCCTGATTAAGCCTCCACACGAATCGAGAGAGACAGCCCAGCCTGACCGCCCTGCCCAACAGGTCGCCACAGGCTCAAACTAACGCAACGATGCAGGAGCAACCGGATGACGCTGGTGATGCAACCGATTCGCGAATCCAGTGAGGCGCTTGAACAGCAAGTGCTGAATCCTTTGGCTGCCCGCAGCGCGGAAACCCGAGGCCGGGAGCGTCCGGAAGCCCTTTGTTCCATCCGCACCGCCTTTCAGCGCGACCGGGATCGCATCCTGCACTCTAAAGCCTTTCGCCGTTTAAAGCACAAAACCCAAATGATGATTGCCCCGGTCGGCGATCATTACCGCACCCGCCTCACCCACAGCCTGGAAGTCTCGCAAGTCTCTCGCACCGTGTCCCGGGCCTTGCGCCTCAACGAAGATCTCACTGAAAGCATCGCGCTGGCCCACGATTTAGGGCATCCTCCCTTTGGGCACACGGGCGAACATATTCTGGATGAACTCTCTCCCACCGGCTTTCATCACCAAGAACAAGGCTTGCGTATTGTCCAAGTGCTGGAACAACTCAATCTAACCCAGGAAGTGCTGGACGGCATGGAAGGCCTGACGGACAGCAAGCCGACTTTCCTCACGCTGGAAGCGCAAATCGTAGATGTGTGCGACCGCATGGCCTATCTGCACCACGATGTGGAAGATGCGCGCCGGGCTGGACTCATGCAAGAGAGCGATTTGCCCGCTGACATTATTCAAACGCTGGGCCATACCCGACAAGAGCGGCTGGACCGCATGGTGCTGGACATTGTCACCCACAGCCTGGAGGCGCTCAACAGCGATACGCCCCGCATTGCGCTTTCCACCGAAATCCAAGAAGCCGTAATGGCCTTGCGCCAGTGGATGTTTGACCATATTTATCTGGCACCCAACCGGCTAGACCAAAGCAGCAACGTGCGCCGGGTGATCACCAGCCTGTACGAGTTTTACCTGAGCCATCCGCAGGCCATCAGCGGAAATTTGGCCCCGGCAGACGCGGACACCTACCCGCACGAACGCCGGGTGCTGGATTACATCAGCGGTATGACGGATCGCTTTGCGCTGGAAGCCTACCAAATGTACCTATTGCCCAGTTCGAATCCGGGCTTTAGCTTTACCGCGGGCCGAGTCGAGGTCATGCCATGAGCCGGATTCCCTTTGCCGAAGCGGCGGATCGGGTCAAAAGCGCGCTGGACATCGTGGATGTCATTCAACGTTTTGTAATTCTCAAGAAAACGGGTCGCAACTACTCCGGGCTTTGCCCGTTCCATAGCGACAAGAACCCCTCCATGAACGTGAGCCGGGAAAAAGGCATCTTCAAATGCTTCTCCTGTGGGGTGGGTGGCGATTCGCTGACCTTCCTGATGAAGATTGAAAACAAGACTTACGGGGAGATGATCCGCGATTTGGCCCAGGAGCAAGGTATTGAGATTGCTTATGATGGCCAGAACATTGAGGCGGCCAACAATCAGAGAGATGCCCGCCAGAAGATTCTGGATTTAAACTATGTGAGTGCCCAATGGTTCCGCGAGCGATTGCAAGAGCCTGAGGCCAAGCCTGTGCAAGGCTATTTGGCCAACCGCTATAGCGATCCGGCCTTGTATCAACAGGCCATCGCGCATTTTCAGCTGGGCTATGCCCCGCCGGGCTGGGAAAACTTAACCACGCATCTCAAAGCGCACTTCGATTTCATTCAGGCCAGCCCGGATTTGCTCGTGACCGCAGGCCTGTCCAACAACCGGGATCACGGCCAGGGACACTATGATCGCTTTCGCCATCGGCTGATCATTCCCATTCTGGATGAGAAGGGCCTGGTGGTCGCCTTTGGGGGCCGTGCCCTCAGCGATGAAGACAAACCCAAGTACCTGAACTCCCCGGAAACCGTGGTCTATAAGAAGAGCAATGTGCTCTATGGCTTGTATCAGGCCCGCGAGGCCATCCGCCAGCACAAGGCTGCGGTGGTCATGGAAGGCTACTTTGATGTGATCAGCGCCCAGCTGGGCGGCATTGGGGAGGCCGTGGGATCGTGCGGCACGGCTCTGACGGATAGTCACCTGAAGCTCATGGCCCGTTTTGGTGCAGAGACGATTTATCTGGCTTTTGATTCCGATGAAGCGGGACTCAAGGCGGCGCTTAGCGCGATCGCCCTGATTGAACCCTATATGGCCAGTACCGAACTCCAGGTGAAAGTGCTGATTGTGCCCGATGGCAAAGACCCGGACGATTTTATTCGCCACCACGGTGGGGATGCTTTCCGGGCTTTAATCCAGGAAGCGCGACACTTTTTAACGTTCAAGCTGGACATGACCCTGCGCGGGCTGGCCTTAAACACCCCGGAAGGTAGGATTCAGGCAGCCAACCGCATCACCCCGCTACTGACCGATATTGCCCAAGCCAATACCCGCGCGGAATACATCAAACTCTACGCCGAAAAAATCGGCATCTCGGAACAGGCCCTATTGCTGGAAGTGAACCGTTTGGAGCAAAGCCGCAATCCCGGTCAGCGGAAGCCCTGGGGCAGTTTTGAAAAATCGGGGGACAAAAAGGCAATTTCAAAATCAGGTTCGACTTCATTTAAGAAACAAAAACCAAAACTCACGGATAACATCCTGGAGCTGCGCGCTCCACTGTCTTCTCAGCATATTGCCGCTGAAAAAAACCTGCTCATGCTTACCCTGTCCAGTCCTGAAAGTTTCCCACTGATGATGAGTGTCCTTGCTTCCCAAGCTCAATTTGCCTTTGACGATCCGGCCCACCAGGAAATCCTGGAAGGGTTGCGCAGCCTGAGCGCGGACAATATCGCCTCACCAAAGACTGATCCATCGGCCAATGGATTCCTGGGAACTTTGATCGAGAAAATGAATCACTTATACTTAGATCGACCGGATGTCATTCACACGTTTGCCGATTTAGCCTTAACGGCGGAAAACTTTTGTGAATCGTTGGGGTTGAGCACGCTTTCGGGGAACCAGTTACAGGAGAGGCTGACGGTTATCGCGCAAGAACAACTCAAAGTGCTGGCCAATTGGCACCGCAGACGCCAGTTGATGGCCTTCAAAACCAACATCAGTCAAAGCGCCGGGGAACAAGTGGAACTCACCTATGCCTTCCATGACCGGCTGCAAACGCCTTTACCGGCAACCGAACATCCACCACCGGGGCCCGCGCACAGCGCACCTTAGAGCATACAGGCCCCAACCACCCACTACTTCTAGCAATTTGTATCATGTTTAACACAATAAGGGATGGAAACCATAAATGACCAAGCGCAGATCCACCAAAAAAAGCGAAGACTCCCTATTGGCTATGATCAGCAAGACGGAACGCGGTCGTGATGAACGCAGCGGCATCGACGAGATTCTCTCCGTCGATGATGGCGATTCGGATCAGATTGGTTCGTTGTTTGCCGCCGAAAGCACCAGCAGCAGCGTGGCGCTTCTCTCCGGCGATGATGAACAGGAAGAAGTCACCTACGCCGTTGAGACCCGTGGCCTCACCCTGGATGACCCCGTCCGCATGTACCTGCGGGAAATTGGCCGCATCCCCCTGCTAACGGGCGATGAAGAGATTGAACTGGCCCGTCAGATTGTGGCTGGTGGCGAATCTGGCGCCCGCGCCAAGCAAAAACTGGTGCAAGCCAACTTGCGCTTGGTAGTCAGTATCGCCAAGAAATACGTGGGCCGGGGCATGTTGTTCCTCGACCTGATTCAGGAAGGCAACCTGGGCTTGATTCGCGCCGCCGAGAAATTCGATCACGAGCGTGGCTACAAGTTCTCGACCTATGCCACCTGGTGGATTCGTCAGGCCATCACCCGCGCCATCGCGGATCAGGCCCGCACCATCCGCATTCCAGTGCACATGGTGGAAACCATCAACAAACTGAAGAAAATCACCCGCAAACTGGCGCAAGAACTCAGCCGAAAACCTACCGAGGAAGAATTGGCTGCCGCCATGGCCATCACGGTGCCCAAGCTGCGCGATATCATCAAAGTGGCTCAGGAGCCGCTGTCGCTGGAAACCCCCATCGGCAAGGAAGAAGATTCCCGCCTGGGCGATTTCATCGAAGATCGCGAAGCCAAAGCCCCGGCCACCACGGTTGCCCACGAACTCCTGCGGGAAGACCTCACTGAGGTGCTCAGCTCCTTGTCTCCCCGTGAGCGCGATGTGTTGCGCCTGCGCTTTGGCCTGGATGATGGCCGTCAGCGCACCCTGGAAGAAGTGGGCCAATTGTTTGGCGTGACCCGCGAGCGGATTCGCCAGATTGAAGCCAAGGCCCTGCGCAAGCTGCGTCACCCCAACCGCAGCCGTCGACTGAAAGAGTACATTGAATAAAATCGATTTCCCTTTTTAAAATTCAAAAAGCGTCCCGTGAATTCAAACAGCGGGGCGCTTTTTTACACACGCCCTGTGCATCCGAATCTACCCAGTATCCATGACTACCGCGTAACCTCGCGATAATCCTGGCTTCTCTGAGCAAGCTTTAACCCAAGTGCTCGTAAATACTGAACAGCGGCAAGTAAATGGACAAGGCCACAAAGCCCACCACCGTACCGATGACCAGCAACATTACGGGCTCCATCAAGGAGGTTAAAATGCCCACCCGGTGACCGATCTCCTCTTCCAGGTAATCGTTGGCGGCTTCCAGCATTTTTTCCAGGTCACCGGATTCTTCCCCAGTGGAGATCATCAGCATCACAATATCAGGGACGTAACCGGTAGCCGCCAGCGCAATGGCCAAGCGTTGACCGGTCTGAATCTGGGCATTCACCTTTTTGAACGCCTCTTTGATCTGGGTATGGGTAATGGTTTCCGTAGCCAAAAAGAGGGCATCGGTAATGGGCAGACCTGCCCCAAAAGACACATACAGCGTCGAGACAAAGTTAGAACTCTGGGTGTGCTTTACCAAATCACCCAAAACTGGCATTTTCAGCACATAGGTGTCTGTAATGGTTTTGCCCGTAGGACTTTTAAAAAATTTCACCACCCCAAATCCGGACACACCCATCACCGGGAACGAAACAAACCAATAGTTGCGCAAGGCATTACTAATGGCCATCATAATTTGCGTAATCAGGGGCAGTTTTACGTTCATCTGCTTGTAAATTTCCGCAAAAGTCGGCAACACCAGCAAAAACATAATCAGCAAGACCAAAGACAAAATGACAACCACGATGATGGGATACACCGCCGCAGACACAATTTTCATTTTTAACTGCTCTGCCTTGGTTAACAAATGAGTCAACCGGGACATGGTCTGATCCAGTTCACCGGCCCGCTCACCGGCCTTGGTGACGTTCACATACACGTCATCAAATATTTTTTTATGTTTGCCCAAAGCCTGACTAAAGGAATAGCCAGATAAAATATCCTGACGAACCTGAGAAACCACCTTGCGGAATTTCAGGTTGGTAGCGTAATTCTCGTAATACAGCAAGGCTTCCATAACCGGAATACCGGCGCGTACCATCATCCCGATGTTACGGGTAAAGGCGATTTTATCCTTGGCGCCCACCCCCATAAAGCCTTGAATAAAGGCCCCAAAGCCGCCCTTCTTTTTCCCACCACGCACCGCACCGTTGCTGAGTACGACAATTTTGGTCGGAATCAGGTTCTGTTCCCGCAACATTTCACGGGCTTCTTTTTCATTGACCGCACTAATCACACCGTTGATTCGGCTGCGGTCACTGATTTTTAGCGCTTCATACTGAAAAGATGCCATAGCAACTCTACTGACCTCCCAGGTTGGCGCCTAAGACGCGAATAAGCTCTTCCATCGAAGTCAGCCCCTTCAAAACTTTCGATTTACCATTCATGCTCAAGGTTTTCATCCCTGCAGCAATCGCGGCGTCCTCGATCTCCAAATCCGAATGACTATCGTTAATCAGCTGACGAATTTCCCGGTCCACCAGCAAAATCTCATAGATCCCGCTTCGACCCGCATAACCGGAATTCATGCATAAATCACAGCCCTGACCTTTGAACAGCGTAAGGGCAGCTTGCCGCTTCTCCTCGTGATACGGGAATAAAAGCTCTTTTTCCTCAATGGTTGCCTCATAGGAAACCTTGCAATACGGGCAAATATTTCGCACCAGTCGTTGGGCCAACACACCCACCAAAGCCGAACCGATCAGGTTGGATGCAGCTCCCATCTCGATCATGCGGGTAATCGTGGCCGATGTGGTGTTACTGTGAATGGTGCTAAATACCAGGTGACCGGTTAAGGCTGCATGAACAGCCGCTTCCAGCGTCTCATAGTCCCGAATCTCACCAACCATAATCACATCCGGATCCTGACGCAAGAGGGCCCGCATACTGCTGGCAAAGGTATAATCGGCCTTCGGATTGACCTGAGACTGGTTCAAGCCTTCAATCTGTAATTCCACCGGGTCTTCCACGGTACAGATATTGCGAATGTCATCGTTGATGCGTTGCAAGACCGTATACAGCGTGGTGGTTTTACCCGAACCCGTCGGACCACACACCAGAATAATGCCATAGGGCGATTTGTAGAGAAATTCCAGTTTCCGAATATCTTCCTCATCAAAGCCCAACGATTGGAAATCACTGATGTTTTTGGACGGTCGCAAAATACGAATAACGATTTTCTCGCGCGCGTCACTCACCGGCATGGTGTTCACCCGCAAGTTGTACTCGGAGCCTTTGTACTTAATACTGATCCGGCCATCCTGGGGACGACGATGCTCCGCAATATCCATCCGCGACATGACCTTGAGACGCGTCACAAAGCTGGATTCCATGTTTTGGGGCACATCCAGAATGGTACGCAGAATGCCATCCACCCGAAACCGAACCAGATAATTATGCGGACGCGGTTCAATATGGATGTCACTGGCATTCCGCTCAATGGCTTCTTCCAGAATGGAGTTCACCAGTTTCACTAGCGGGTTGCTGGCATCGGTTAATTCGGCATCGCGCTGCTGGCGCATTTCCGATTGAGCATTAACCGATTCACTCAACTTGCCAGACATGCTGACGATTTCATCCCGCAGCAAATTCGTCGTCGCATCACTCAGGTGCTTGTGGCAAAACTCCACGTATTCCAGCTGGGTCGTG
The DNA here is from genome assembly GCA_903866275.1 of Vampirovibrio chlorellavorus. Taxonomy (GTDB): domain Bacteria; phylum Cyanobacteriota; class Vampirovibrionia; order Vampirovibrionales; family Vampirovibrionaceae; genus Vampirovibrio; species Vampirovibrio chlorellavorus_D. Next base: position 385,077 of record CAIPMU010000011.1, read on the forward strand.
ACCATCACCAACGGACGCATCCCGGTAATAAAGGTAATTTCGTCAATCACCTCCCGGTTGGTGGGATTCACCATCGCCACCACCAGACGCCCCCGCTCCTTCGCAATCGGTATGACCTGTTTGTCGAGAATGAATTCCTCAGGCAACAGTTCCAGTAAGGGTTTATTAATCGTCATTTTACTGACGCTAACATATTTCAAGCCGTACTGGGTGCTTAATGCCTGTCCCAACTGTTCCAGCGTAATTTTCCCGCTACTGACCAGCGCCACGCCAATAAACTGATTCTTGCGCTTGGATTCCATGAGCGCAACGGCGAGATCTTCCTCGGTGACCAGCCCTGCTTCTTTTAAAATTTCACCAATGCGTTGCCTTCCGCCTCGCACGGGGGGCGGAACGCTCGAAGGGGTATGGGGCTGCAGGTTATTTTCTTCGACGCTCATACACCAGAAATACCAAAAGACTTCTTAACTAAACGCATCCGAGAAATTTCAAAAGAGTTATTTCAAGACCTCATCCATTATGTTTAATAAATTCAATGTCGACTCCGGCTTACGATACACCGTTGTGATTGAGCCTGCCGTCGTCGTTTTACCAGATGAGCCTGAAACCGGCGGTGCTGGAGTCTGCTCAATCTTCGAATGAGTAACCGGGGCACTATCAAGCCGTGGGGTCGAATGACCAGAAGTTGCGGACTCTTCTTTTAACGCGCCTTCCGGCTTATTAGGGACAGCCTTTGCTGAATCACCCGGTAGCACCAACACGGGGAGTGCTACGGCGGGCATCGCAATCGGTGTATCCAAAGAATGTGCAGAGGCATTGCCACCCAATTTAACCGGATTATCCGACTTTCCCGAAGCAATCGATGGCTGACTTGATGAGACTTTTGCTTTCATCGACTCCGGCAAGGCAGAACTGGAAGACTCAGGGGGTGCGACCACTCCGGACTCTGGAACCGACCCAGTAAACTTGGGCAGGGAAACCGGTACAATACCGCCCCGGCCATAATTCATATTGCTGAACTTACCCGAGCTGGCATTATGGAAGTAAGCCACCCCGTCATCTTTCAGAATATGCGGTGTCACCATCAAGACCAGCTCGGTTTTGATTTTTGTATTGGAATTAATCGCTCTGAACATGGCACCCAAAACCGGCAACTTTTCCAAGCCAGGCACCGAAGAGGAATCCACCTGATGGGTCTCTTTTAACAAGCCACCCACGACCAAGGTTTCGCCATCCTTCACCCGAACCCCACCCAACGTCATGGTGCGTGTAGACAACAAAGTCACGCTCGTTCCTCCTACGGTCAAAGTCCCCGAAGGCTGAGTAACGGTAGGGGTCAGGGCATTCATAACCACTGAACCGTCATTGTAAACTTTGGGCGTCAGGGATACAGTAACCCCAGCCTGCTGCTGGGTCACCGTCGCTGTGGTCTGGGATACGCCATTGGTCACCGTTGTGGTCTGGGTAATCGATGCTACCGCATCAGAAATGTTCAAACTCACCGCCTGACCATCAATAGTGACCATGGTCGGGTTTGCCAGCACTTTACTCAGGGTATTTCCCGTCGATGAGTTTATCGCAACCTGATTAAATCCACCAATTCCCCGAGGAAAGGCCACATGATTGGCCGCACTGAGCGGATTTTTAATCACAAAGGTACTACTACTGCTTGGCAAGCCATCAGAGTTCAGAGTAAATGGCGCTAAGGACAACAAGCCACTACCGGTATTCAAGGTAGGCCAGCTCGGCGCAAAGGTCTTGTTCTTGGTGCTCTGGATTTCGACCAGAGCCACTTCAATGGCCACCTGTGCCCGTTGTACATCCACCTGATCGATCACGGAATCAATCAACGCAATCTGTTCTTCAGTCCCCAGCACCGTGAGGGTTGCGGAAACCGGCTCAGAAATAAAAGTAACACCATCGGAAGTAAACGAAGTCACCGCCACGCCTGTGGAAGTTGAACTACCCGTGCTACTACTGCTACTACTGGAACTGCTGCTGGAAGAACTACTACTGGAAGCAGAGCCACCACCAGCGCTACCGCCCGCTCCACTGGCCGTATTCACGGTAACTGACGGGTTATTCTTAAAGAAGTTGGCTGCCAGCACCTGAGCCACATCCGCTGGCATGTTGTGACGCATATGGTACACCTTGCGATTTCGGGGAACGTCTAATTCCCGCAAAGCATCACCCACCAGCTTAATATCACTATCGGTTCCCATCACCAACAAGGTGTTACTATCCGGGTCCGCAGCTGCCAGCGCAATCGCACTGCCACCTGAACGAGGCACCTTAAAGATAGTATTATTCAGTTGATTGGCAATGTTCACCGCACTTTTATATTGCACGGGAATGGTTTTCAAATTTCGAACCGCCATGTTCTTGTTTTCAATGGTGGCCTTCTTGGCCACGATGACCGTATTACCGTCCTTGACGTAACTCAGATCCATTAGGGTAAAAACATATTCCAGCGCCTTATTAATGGAGACATTATTAATGTCTACCGTCAATGTGCCGGTCACACTGTCATCCAGAACGAGATTGAACTTTCCCTGCTTGCCCAGCATTTGCAACACATCTTTGACACTGGCATCCCGCAGGCTCAAACTCACTTTGTCTTTATTGTTGGTTGCAATGGACACATCCCGAGAAATCGCAATTTGTCCACGCACCGGGCGCGTGCCGGAATCCAGCACTTGGGCCCGTGTAAAATCACCGACATTGAGCATAACAGTGGAAGCCAGCAGTAAACCGGCCAGCATGCGCCGACCCGAGGCAGATACAGTCAGCGGCGTTCTCATTGCGTGGAGAATGCCTGGCTGACTTTTAAGAACTGAACAGCACTGTTGCTCGTGCCTTTTCATGAACTGAAATCTCCCATCATGGTTGCCTCAAAACTGCACCAGAAGAACCAATATCAGCAGGATTGCTGCTGGCGGGATTACCCACCGAATTCGTTATGGCTCCTCCCTGACCTGACGCCCCCGTTAATTGTTGAACCAGGGCGCTTAAATTTCCCAGCGCTGCAGCATTAACACCCACACCGCCCATACCTGAAGATCCCAGATTGGAATCCATCGCCATGCCGTTACGATCACGCTGCAAATCATCCAAGGGGGAACTGGATGACATCGGGGAATTAGCAGCATCCTTACTGGCATCATAACCAATAATATCGGGAATCGAGAGCGTCTTCCGCTCCTGCTTCAAACCCTGTAATTGCACATCCATACTATCCTGGGTAATACGAGCCACAACGGCCTGACCTCCAGACAGGTCAATCAAATCGCCAATACGAACCAGTTGGCTGCTAGCCGTCGCCCCAGACACTGAAATCAAGGCAATTGGCGATTTTGCACTGTAGATAATACCCATCAATTTCACAGCATCCAGCGGATCAGCCGGGGGCGCTGTGTTTTGGTCAGAACCAGACGTCGCCGCAACTTCCGTCTGAAACGCCTTGGGCAACCGATTCAGAAACGGATTGATAGTCGCGCCAATTAACTCGGATGCGAGATTAACCGTATTCCCACCCTGCAAAATGGGTGCCGCAGGAGCCAATGGATTGCCGCTATCCTTCCTCTCTTCACTGGAATCCGCTGACTTTTCCTTGTCAGCATCGGACGGATTACCTTCAGCGGCAGATATAAAGGGAGACTCCGCCTTGTGTGCCCCAGGAGCAACAGTAACAGATTGCTGCCGGGCAGGCATTCTGGCAGGGCCAACAGAATTTCCACGCATCGCCCCGGGGGGACCTACCGGTCCGACCCCGGAATCCTCACATCCGGTCAGCAGCAACAACAAACTGGCTACACACCCGATTGCAAACTCTCGATATCGTTTATTCAAGGGCTTTTTCATCATGTCCTTTGAACCAGGGCAATTCCCACATCACACTCAACCCGGTAAAGAGAAAATCCCGAATTTAAACCCAAGGGGCTTAGATCCCAAGCTCTCTTTGTCATCATATCTTTACAGCCCAATGCTCTGGCTCCTCCATTCAAATGAAGTCTGAGCCCCCACTTCCGTGAATTGGAGGGAATACTGGAATTATTAATTTTTCCTTAACCGCATAGACAAGGCATTCTCTCTTGCCTAGGATAGTGTCATCTCAATCTATTGTTTGTAGAAACCGTTATCCCTACAAATGAATGAATCTGAAAGTGGAGGACAACTATGCCCGCAACTGAAACGAAGGTAAACATTAAACCTCTGGCCGACCGCGTCGTGCTGGAAGTACTAAACGACACCGAGCAGACCGCTGGTGGTATCTATATCCCCGATACCGCCCGCGAAAAGCCCCAGCAAGGCATTGTTTTGGCTGTTGGCCCGGGTCGTTTGAACGACAACGGTAACCGCGAAGAGTTGCAAGTTAAAGTTGGCGACAAGGTTTTGTTTGCCAAGTACAGTGGCACCGATGTCAAACTGAGCGGCAAGGAAGTCAAAATCCTGTCCGAGAAAGACATCCTGGGGATTGTGGAAGGTTAAGACCCGACCACAAATTATATTCCCCACTTACTACTTTTACTCATCAGACAGTCAAGTAAAGGACGATTCAAATGGCAAAACGCATTGTATTTGAAGAAGAAGCCCGTCGCGCGTTAGAGATCGGTATTGATGCCGTTGCTGACGCCGTGAAAGTCACCCTGGGGCCCAAAGGCCGCAACGTGGTGCTGGAGAAAAAATTCGGTTCTCCCCAAATCGTGAACGATGGTGTCACCATCGCTAAAGAAGTCGAACTGGAAGATCGCCAGCAGAACGCCGGTGCCCAGCTCATTCGCGAAGTGGCTACCCGCACCAACGATGTGGCCGGTGATGGCACCACCACTGCTGCGGTATTGGCTCAAGCCATTGTGCGCGAAGGCCTGAAAAACGTCGTGGCTGGCGCCAACCCGCTGGGCATCAAGCGCGGTATCGATAAATCCGTGCAAGTGGTTGTGGAAGATCTGCGCAAGCAATCCCGCAAAGTGGAAAACCGCGAAGCCATTGCGCAAGTGGCCGCCGTTTCCGCGGGCAACGACACCATCGTGGGCAACCTGATTGCTGACGCGATGGACAAAGTGGGCAAAGAAGGCGTGATTACCGTTGAGGAATCCAAGTCCATCGGCACCCAGCTGGTCGTGAAAGAAGGGATGCAGTTCGATAAAGGCTACATCAGCCCTTACTTCGTGACCGATACCGAGCGCATGGAAACCGCACTGGAAGATTGCTTCGTGCTGTGCGTCAACAAAAAAATCAACCTGGTCAGCGACCTGGTGCCCATTCTGGAGAAAGTAGCCCGTGAAGGCCGCGGCATCCTGATCATCGCTGAAGATGTGGAAGGCGAAGCCTTGGCTACCTTGGTCGTCAACAGCATGCGCAAAGTCATCCGCGCTGTGGCCGTGAAAGCCCCTGGCTTTGGCGACCGTCGCAAAGCGATGCTGGAAGACATCGCCATCCTCACCGGCGGCGAAATGTTCACCGAAGACCTCGGCACCAAGCTGGAAAACTTCACCATTGAGCAAATGGGTAAAGCCCGCCGCGTGATCGTGAACCGCGAAAACACCACCATCGTGGTGGATGACAGCTCCAAAACCGCTGTGGAAGCTCGCGTGAAAGTGATTAAGCGCCAAGTGGAAGACAGCGACAGCGAATACGATAGAGAAAAACTGCAAGAGCGTCTGGCCAAATTGGCTGGCGGGGTTGCGGTCATCGAAGTCGGTGCGGCCACTGAAACCGAACTGAAAGACAAAAAACTGCGTCTGGAAGATGCGCTGAACGCGACCCGCGCAGCCATCGAAGAAGGCATCGTGCCCGGTGGCGGTACTGCACTGCTGAAATCCACCACCGCCCTGCGCGCCTTTGCAGATAGCCTGGAAGGCGATGAGCGCACCGGCGCTGAAATCCTGTTGCGCTCCCTGGAAGCCCCCTGCCGTCAGATCGCCGATAACGCCGGTGCTCGTGGTCAGGTTGTGGTCGAAAAAGTGCGCGAAGCTGGCCCGCAAATCGGGTTTGACGCCCTGAACGGCGTTTACATCGATATGTTCCAGGCCGGTGTTGTGGATCCTGCCAAAGTGACCCGCAGCGCGTTGGAAAACGCATCCAGCATCGCTGGCTTGCTGTTGACCACCGAAGCGTTGATTGTGGATCTGCCGGAAAGAAAATCCGGTGGCGGCATGCCTGCCGGAATGCCCGGAATGGACGACTACTAGAACGCGGGTTCTTCCCAAAATTCGCAAAAGCGGCGGGCCTCAAAACCCGCCGCTTTTGTTTGAACACTTTTTTCGCAAGGGATAAAAATCAAAGGGGATGAAACCACGCCTTGCCGGTAAAAGCAATAAACCGCTAGTCAGAAAAACCTACTGCATGGGCCGCCCCGCAGCCACATTGGGGGGACAGGAATTATCATCCCCGGAATTCACCCGATACGTATGCTCCCCGGCAGCATAATGAACATTTTTTTCCTCACGGGGCTTAATCACACGCTGGGACTCAGGAAACAGCACATGCTTGAACTCTTTTTTCTTCAAATCCGGATGTCGATGCTCCAGCTTTCGGTTAATCCAGTTGGCCAGGGGAGCTCCAATCAGGAACGCAGAGGCCATGAAACAACAAATCGGGTTCACGAAACGGGTAAATCGAGTCATGGTGCTCTGGTTGTTGGCCAATCGTTCCATCAGCTGCTGAACAATGGGTCGCACATCGGCATGGGCATGCTCAATGGCACCCTCACCCACCGTGCCGATATGTTGAGCCAGACTGGCTTTCAGCTCGCTCAACTGCTCAGGGAAGCCTTTCAGTTTTTCTATTGAAGCCTTGTCCTTGGCCGCTTCCAGCTGAGGCAACTCTATCAGCAGCTTATCCCGAAGCGCCATAAATTGCTCACCCATCGCATGTACCGGAGAAGCTTCCCCTTCCGGCAAATGGTCGGTAGGATGCTCCATCAAGGCATTGAGCCACTCCAGCAAGTGCAACTCTTTCGCCTTGTCACCCTGCCCAGTCAACAACGCCTTGAGCTTCAGGTTGTCCATTTTATCCAGCACATCGGGGTCCATCAGGTTGGCCCCCACAAACCCCATCCCCATCGGAATGACCGTGCTGATCACCGCTTTAAGCTGATCGAGCGCGTTATCCTGACGGCTGGCACGTCCCACAGAGAGCCCCAGGCCCAGCAACGGGTAAATACCGGAGGTATGTTTGAGAATCAGGTAGCCTAAAGTCGATTCAGCCACAATAGATTGCCAGCTGCTGTGAGCTTCGGTATTCTGCGCTTCGGCCAGCGATTTACTGCGCCCTTCGTTATAACCCAGAATGGAGGTGGCCAGAATGACCGGCATCAAGGGCTTCAGGCTGACCTGTACAAATTTATCGTTGGCCGCAGTCGGCACAATACGTTTCACCGTCTGGCGCAGTTGATCGCCCGGATGCGGGCCAAAATGGGAAACAGCAGGAGCCGTCATGGATCATCTTCCTTAGCGAGGGCTAAAAATAAATCTTAGCGTGACTATGCAGGAGAAAACCCACTGATGCCAAAACCGTGCTATAAATTGCAAGTCAAATCAGAAAGAGAGTTACAAAACTACATCAAAGGTCCCAAAGCCCGGTTCACCTTCTCCAAATAAGGCATGCACACGGGCGCTATCCCGTTTTTATCCACAAAGCCCGGCCCCTGAAAGTACGCAGAGAGGGCAAATTCCAGGTTCCCGTTATAGCGGCGCATCAACCAGGAGAGAAAACGGGCAGTACCCGCAATGTTATCCACCGGATTATACGGGTCCACCACGCCCAGCCAATGGGCCGTATCGGGCTTCAATTGCCCCATCCCAATAGCCCCCGCCGAGGAAACCGCATCACTGCGAAACCCGGACTCAATGGCAATCAGGCTGCACAGTAATCGAAAATCAATCCCGTAACGCTCGCTGAATTGCACAATGGCCTGGGCAATATTGGTGGTATCATCCCAAGCCAGCCGCTTGTTATAGCTTTGAATATAACCGACCACCATGCCCATCTTCTGGCGAAACAGTTCATTATTCGCACCAGCCACGTAGGGGGTTGATGGCAATTCACTAATCTGAATAGGGGTTTGCGGAACCGGGGCTACCATACCCGGCACCGGAGCCCCGGAAAAATCTTCACTGCCATCTTCCAGGGCCGTGGCCCAGACCGTTGAAGCACTCATGGCACTCAATAGGATGACCGATACAGCACCGACCCACTGAAACCGCCAGTTAGGCCAAGCCGGACGAATAAAACGCATCATTCAGTGTCTCCCAAAGTTCAGGGTTCAGGGCATTCAACGCTTGGGCGCCGTCTGCCAGACCAATCAAATCAAGGCATCGACAAAAAACAGTGGTCCGGTTCAGGGGCAAAGAGCAGCATCAACAACTCGAACTCACCAACAACTCACCCAAACCGACCCGATTCCGTTCGACTCAGACAAGGACCTATTATAACCAGTTTTGAACTGTTTTAAGCGATTCATGCATTAATTCACTCATCTTAGGGGGAACCCCTAATGAAATAAATCCGCAATCCGGACGAGATCTTGCGGGGTGTCTACGCCAATGGGCGCCTGGTTGACCAATACCGCATAGCATGACATCCCGGCTTCCAGCGCCCGCAACTGCTCCAGTTTTTCCAACAGCTCTAGCGGGGAAGGCGGCAGCTGGGTAAAGCGTTCCAGAGCGGCGCGACGATACAAATACAGGCCCACATGCCGAAAGCCCTGTCGGGGCAGCTCTGGTGCATCCCGATGGAAGGGCACCGCTGCGCGCGAGAAATACAACGCCCGCCCATCCTGCGCCAGCACCGCTTTGACGATATTGGAGTCCTGCCAGGCCTCAGGCTCACACAACGGCGTGACCAGCGTCATAATATCCGCCTGCGGGTGAGCCTGAATGGCCGAAATGACCGCTTCCAGATGCTCAGGGTTGATAAACGGCTCATCCCCCTGAACGTTTAACACCCACTCGTAGGCCGGAAACTGGCTGGCCACTTCCCACACCCGATCAGTCCCCGACGGGTGATCCGGGCGGGTCATGCAAACCTCGGCCCCAAAACCCTCGGCGGCTTTTTGAATACGGGCGTCATCGGTGGCGATCACGGCATGCTGAATGGCGGCCACCTGCTGAACGCGCTCCCACACATGCTGAATCATGGGCTTGCCCTGAATATCCACCAGAGGCTTGCCCGGAAAACGGGTGGACGCATAGCGGGCAGGAATCACAGCCAGCACCCGAGGACTGCCAGAGGGGTTCAAAGACAACGCAGAAGAGGAGGAATCGCTCATACGCCCATACTCCACAACAACACTAAGCTATCGTACAACCACGGGACTTGCATCTAAGCCAGACTCGCCCACGGAAAGCGGAGATCCATTACACTAGATACATCGCATCAGCCCACGCTGAGTCCCGTCGAATACAACGCTAGTTAAACACGGTCGCCTGCCACTGACCAGCCCAAAGACGACCAGCCGATAGGCCCCATTAAATATTATCCCAGCACGGAAGGATCGCCATGACCAGTCAACCCACTGCTTCAAACCCCTTGCAGAGTGTCATTCCCACCGAGCAGGTCAATCCTCGCACCGTGGACATTGATTTACGCTCTACCACCGAAGTCCTGCAAAAAATTAACGCCGAAGATCAAGGGGTCGCCCATGCGGTGGCGCAAGCCATCCCTCAAATCGCGGTGACCGTGGATGCCATCCAACTCGCCTTTGAACACGGCGGACGACTGTTCTATTTTGGGGCAGGAACCAGTGGCCGCCTGGGGGTCCTGGATGCTTCCGAATGCCCGCCGACTTATGGCGCGCCGCCCAGCCTGGTGCAGGGCATCATGGCGGGAGGGGACATCGCCTTGCGCAACGCAGTGGAAGGCGCCGAAGATTCGGTGGAAATGGGACAGGCCGACGTCATCAAAGCCGGTGTCAAAGCAGGAGACGTGGTGATAGGCATTTCCGCCAGCGGTCAGGCCCCATATGTGGTAGCCGTGATCGAAGCGGCTAAAGCGCTGGGCTGCTTTACCGCAGGCATCACCTGCGACAAACACTCCAAGTTGGCGCTGGCCACCCAACAACCCATCGTGGTTGAGGTAGGACCGGAAGTTATTGCCGGTTCAACCCGCATGAAGGCAGGCACAGCGCAAAAGCTGGTACTCAACATGCTCACCACCGGAGCCATGATCCAGACCGGCAAGACCTATCAGAATTTGATGGTGGACGTACAACCCACGAACCTCAAACTCAAGGCTCGCGCCCGACGAATGGTGGCCGCATTAGGAGCCGTCGATATTGAGGAAGCGGAACGCCTGCTGGACCTCACGGGCTATCAGGTAAAACCTGCCGTTCTGATGGCGCGGCAAGCCATCGATCTTCCTGAAGCCCAGAAGCGTCTGAAAGCAACATCTGGCAAGCTTCGGCTCGCACTAGAATCTGCCAGTGCAGAAGGGCACCCACACCACGGCAGCTAAACACACACACCGCCCATCACACCGTTTCGATCCAAACAGACACCTAACACACGTCTGTGATTTGCAATAAACCGGCCATTCAACGCCAGCGCTAGACCGGGCCGAGTGAAGGGCGTTAAAATACACACATGCTTTATCGTCGTTGGGAGACACCCTCATGAGTTTACTGGTTCACCGCCTGCTACAACAGCCCGATCCGGGATACCCAATCCTCGTTGAAGAGGACACCCAATGGACCTTAAACGAACTGCGCGAGAAAGTAGTGCGTTTGGCCTCCAGCTTGCAGGCCAAGGGCATCCAGCCCGGTGACCGCGTGGCCATTATGTTCATGAACCAGAAAGAGTACCTGCTCAGCTTTTTTGCCATTCTGTATGCCGGTGCCGTGGTGGTGCCCATTAATATCACCCTGCCCCCCGAAGATATTATTCACGTTATCCTCAATTCCGGCACAAAACTGGTTTTAACCACTGCGGCCTTTGCGGCTAAATTTGAAGGCAAGCCCATTCCGGCCTGGGTCGCCAACCAACCCCCTGAGCTGGCGGAGGCCAAGACATTCCCCTCCCTGGAAACGGCCATTGAAGCAGGGGACCCCAATTTCCCGGAAGTGAGCTATGGCGATGCCGACACCCTGCGACTGCTCATGTACACCTCGGGCACCACGGGCAAACCCAAGGGCGTGATGCTCTCGGAAAACAATCTGGCCAGCAATCTGGACGGCATTGAGCCCGTGCTGAAGATCAGCGAGCAGGATCGCCTGCTATTGGCCTTGCCGTTGTTTCACGCCTACGGGCAGATCATTGGCCTTTACGCCCTCCAGAGCAAAGCGCCCTTGTATCTGGTACCTAACTTTGCCCCCAAAAAGATTATACAAACCCTGGTGGAACACCAGATTACCATTCTGCCGCTGGTGCCCACCATGTTTAGTGTGTTGCTCGGCAGCATTCAACGTATTGGCGCCGACAAGCTGGCAAACCTCAAGGCCTGCGTTTCGGGCGGTGCCTCGTTGCCGGAAAAGCTCTTGCACCAGATTGAAACCGCACTGGATCTGGTGGTGCTGGAAGGTTATGGTCTCACCGAAACAGCCCCTGTCCTAGCGGTTAACAGCCGGGAGCACGGTTCCATTCCACGGTCTGTCGGGAAAGCCCTGCCCAACGTCACCCTCAAACTGGTCAACGAACAGGGCGAGACCATCCCCTGGCAGCCGGGAGAGGTGTCCGGCGAAGGCGAAATTCTGGCGAAAGGCGCTAACATCATGCTGGGCTACTACAACCTGCCGGAAGAGACCGCGCAGGCCTTTGACGCCGAAGGCTACTTCAAAACCGGCGATCTGGGTCATTTCGATGCCGAAGGGAATCTGTTTATCTCCGGTGGGCGCAAAAAAGACCTGATTATTAAAGCGGGCGAGAATATCGCCCCCGTGCGCATTGAAGAAGCGCTACATGGCCATCCCGCCATCTTGCATGTGGCCGTCATCGGGATTCCGGACGAAAAACTGGGCGAAGACATCATGGCCTGCGTCGAACTCAAACCCGATCACACTGCCACCGAAGCTGAACTCAAGAAATTCTGTCTGGAACATCTCCCCCCGTTCATGGTCCCGGCCGTTATTCAATTTTGCCCGGAACTGCCCAAAAACCAGACCGGCAAGATCCTGAAAAACCAACTTAAAACACAGTATTCCCAAATACTGCAAACCAACGGCAGCCCGGCATAAAAAACCGGAGAACCCATCAAAGCCTGCTACGCAACTGCGTTAAGGGCTCCACTCCGTGTCGCCCAAATCATCGTCAGCGAGGGTGGTTAAATCCGGCTTGGTCTTATTCTGAGGTTTCAATGAACCCGTTCGAGTCAACACTAAATCCTTCAGGGTATTATAACCATCCTGCGCTTTTGCCCTGATTTTGCCCACCAGAGATTGAGGGGGCTCATCCGCCAAAAAGTCTTCCCCGTCGTCAAACGCTTCACCGGGGATGGGCTTTTCAAAGCCACTGGCACTGGCATGTCGTTGCGGTTTGGCCTTATGCAGGGAAGCCAAAACCTCAGGACTGGGCTCCTTGCGTAGCCATGCATCAAATTCGGTGGCCAAGTGCTGATTTTTGGGATCGTCCAGGAGTCGAATCAACTTACGATCAACCATTTGCGGCACATGGGCATGCTTGAGCGCCTGCTGAAGCACAGCCCGATATTTTTCCACCTTGGGTTTCAAATCTTCCTGCGAAATGGCATTCCAGTCGATGTGCTGGATTTTGTCCTGCAAAGCCGGGGTTTCCTCCAGAAAACGCGTCACCAGATCGCCCACCTGTTTACCGGTTTCCTGAGCCGGGGTTAAGGGCGCTCCCAAGTTACTGGCGGGTGAAGGGGTCAAACGGGGTGCTTCCAGTGAAAAACCCGATGGGCTATTGGACGGTGTCCAGGGTTTAAAGGTATCGACAGCTGAGGACAGGGGCGAATAACCACCCACTCCAGCGGGCAAAGATGACGTTGACCATGCAGTATTATTAGGAGGGGCATTTAAATTCGATGAAGGCATAAACGCGCCTGATGGGGAGGGAGAGGGAACCCATCCGGGAACAAGCGCTGGTCCCTGTGTGACAGGAGAAAAGGAGGCCACACCGGCGGGGCTTAACGACGAAGCACCTGATAATGGCGCCAAAGATGCCTGAGGCGAGTATAAGGGCGCTGGAAACAAGGCTTGCAAAGGCCGGCTAGCGGGAAAAACAGAGGGATTTATACCAGTCATGGACATTGCAGGGTACCTTTTTCAATTCTTTTTTAATTCTTTGAATTTGAATGCTATTTAAAAACTGGTGCATGTGTGTTGAATGAGGGCTTTAGACTCTGGACGTGCCTGAGTGACAAGACACAGGCCAGGGTGTTTTCCGGAAAGCACACGGCTGTCCATATGAACCATGGACTTCAAGACAGAGCCGCTGCATTCCCTTAAAACCCGGTAAAGCCAAAAAGTTGTCAGTCAAAAAACAGAAACGCATCCATGAGACTGTCTGAAAAATAAATCTAGCGCAAGGAATGGCTGGAGGGAACCGGCTGCCCCAGCGTTCTGGCCCGTAAGAGCTGTGCGGCGTTTTTCAGAGAACTATCCAGGCTTCGGGGCGTGTGAGTCGCCTGTTGAATCATATCTTGCCAAACCGCATCAGTGGCAGGCGTGGCAACCGACCCACGCGTTTTATTCAAGGGCTGTCCGGTCAACTCGGTGGCATGCAAACCACCGCGACCATACGGAGCGGGCTGATCTGCCTGATGGAAAGGCAATAAAGCTTCCCTCTGGAGCTCTTTTCCGGATTTTGGCGCACTAACACCCCCTCCCGACTTGGGGCGAACTGGCCGAAAACCCGGCAATACTGAAGCTGGGCGGCTCTCTACTGATGCGCTGCTGACTTCTTTCAACATGTTCTCAAAAACTTTGCCCAGGCTATTGCGGTGCATACTTTTGTAGCGTTCAAAGCTTTGCGCCGCGACTTTTTCGTAAGGCTGTCGCCCCTGAATCTCACGCATTGGCGGCAACTCACCGGGGACCATCTGAGAAACGCCACCCAACACTTCCGGCGTCAACCCCTCGGACTCATGCGGTGGCTGAGCCACGGCAACCGGAATCCCTGCTTCTGGCCTGCCGGTTAAGTACGCTACCCATTGCGTATGCGGGAACTGCGACAACTCCTCCTTGATGGCATCCAGACTTTCACCCAGCACCAAACGTTCCTTGATGCGCGCAAAAAAGGCCAAGTCCTGCTCACTAAATGCCAGATCGCCTTTAAATGAGAGATAGCCTGACTGCTCATAGGCCACTTGCGGCACTTTAAAATACTGGGACAGCCGAACCAGAACAGTCTCCGAAAACTTGAGCTGCTCAGCGGCCTCTTCCAAATTGTAAAAAACGACAGTCATGACACATCCACTTGCTTTTTCCCATTATAGGCCATCGACACCATAAATCCACCGCCCCCAACATGCCCATCAAACCAGACACTTACGATTCATTGCACTTTAAAACAGCCTCAGACCCAATCAAAGCCGCCAATAATCCATCATCCTGATGGCCCTACCGATTCATTCGCTATTGCCTAGATGGCAAACGCTGAAATCGCGTAATGAAACCCCGCATCCGGAAACAATAAGCCCTGCATGGCACAGTACCCCAAATGTGCCAGACAACCCAGCAAAATCATCGCAAACACACCCGGAAGTACCCACTCCACCAGCCATATTTGACATTTTACGAACCGGGAATGCTGACAGGCCTTTTGACTTTGACGATCTTCCACTATGCGTCCACGCTCCCTCTATTGTTTGTTCGGTTTATCCATCAGCCAAACCCAATGACTGAGAGTGGCCTCAACGCCTTTGAAACGCTGATCAGCCAGTACTGGCACTGTTCCCTGACCTTAACACCTGGCAATCACTACCCACAACCAAACAGTCTGTAGCTGTTGAGTCTATTAAACCAAGATAATTGACATTCATGTCAGGGATGGCATCATTCCCCCTTGAAGATCCTCCATTCAACGTATTCAGAATTCACCCTCACCTGTCGATACATCTAACATAAATCCACATCTCTCTTTCTTTCCCTGATGAACCACACGGTGCCTTGACTTTCAGTCATGGCACTTTTTTTTATCCTGACGCCAGACCTTAAAAAATCTCATCCATCTGCCGTATCAAGTTCCGGGCGGGTCTTCCGATACACCAGTTATAAGCCCCTGAAGCCAGCGGCTACCCGCTTTATTCAATTCTCTGCTTAAATTCTCACATCTCTCTTTTCCCTGATGAACCTACGGTGCCTAACGGCACCTTTTTTATTGTAAATTATCCCAAAAAACTGCGCGCCACACTAAAATACACCCAAAATCACACAAAATCGCTGCGCCTGCCCCACAAAACACCTTTACTTTTACCTATATTTTCAAGGGGTTACAGGTTATAGGCCATCACCCAATGCCAGTCAGGGGATTCTAAAAATCACACTCTCCTCATTCGGGGGCACATCATTGCCCTTCCTTACATTTTGATCCAGATTCGCCACCACATAATCGCGACCCGCCCTTTCCCCCGATTTTCTGAGACTAAACGGTGAGTAAGCCGACTGAGGATCATGTCCATGGACCAGCGTTTTAACACCCGCTTTTGAAAACGGCAAACTCTCAGCCTGATTCAACGGACCCCTGACCCAGAGAAAACCCTCTTCCCCCGAAAGCACAGGTTCTACGCAGTTTTCATACTGCTTCAAAATCGCTCTTTTTTGCTCAGCGTCATCCTGATTTTGCACAAATGCTCGATAAACCAACAAATGCGCGACCACATACTCCTGATAGAGAAGATTGGCCTGACTCACAAAATGTTCCACATCTTTCGGCCCGGACACCGTCGCTACTTGGAACCCCTGAGGCTTAACCTGCTCGGGGGAACGCGTCTGGAAAGCCTCCAACAAGGGTTCCAGCCCCTTTAACTGCGCCTCAGTAATGGGGGCGTGGGCAAACAAGGTTTTTGTCTCTGAGTCAAAATGCAGCAGTTTACTTTGCAGCAAATACCGGAAGTATTTTTGCGCCAAATCACCAAACTGCTTATTTTCCGTTGCAACATCACAGGCCCGCAGCATCGAGGAGACAAACGCTGTTCCCAAAAAACTTTTTTCGTCGAGCAGATAGCCCAATACATTGTGATCGTGATTGGAAGCCATGCGCACGATGGCGTTTGGCGCCTGCTGACTAATATGCTCAATGACCGATAATGTTACCGTATCCAGCGGCCCTCGGTCAGACAGGACATCCCCAATCAGAATGAGCTGACGATCCCCGCCTTTCCATCGGATACTGGGGATCACGAACTGCAACGCCTTATCCAGTATAGACAGCAACAAGGAATGATCACTAAAATTACCAGGACTATTCGCCAAACCCAGATAATGCTGCGCCTGAGCTTTGGGCATGTCAATCAAATCCGCAGCCACGAGAGTCTCAATCAGCTTTTGATACGATCCATGCAAATCTCCCAGCACAATCGTTCTGGCGCTTTTCAACTCCGAAGCCAATTGCTGGGGCTCTATGCCTGCCTTGAGCCCATCTGGACTCATCACGGTGAAGTTATACGGGATCCCGAACTCATGAACCAGATCCGGAGGGTTCTTGTGCACCTGCAAGGGAGCCATTGCAGCCGACCCCGACGGCCCCTCCCTGGGCGCCCCAGCAACAGGAGATGCATAGAACTCTTCCGAAACCAGCGTAAAGCGCCCATACTGTCGTGGATATGGCTGTTCCTCTTGTGTTGACGACTCGTCACTAACGCTTTTGTCCAGCCCGACAAACAACGAACAGCTTCGCTTGATATTTCCCGGTGGAATTTCGCGATCCTCTGCCAGGATCGGATGTTGTTGAGACTGATCTTCTGAGGAATTTTTGTCGCTTGTAGCTTGCAAAAAAATTTCTGCAGGCCCCGAAGCAGCTTTTCGCTTGCCTTGAAAACTCAATGTATCAGCTACTGCAGTATCCTTCAGACGCAGGACAGGCTGCACATTAGCCCCAGTTGGCCTGCGGAATTGACCACTGCCTGAAGGCAATGCAGAATTAACAGGAAAAATGCGTATCAAGACAGGCCCAATTCAAACTCGACATTACCGCAAATAAACACCTAAACACGATGCAAAATTGCCAACAACCAGTGAGATAAGACAAAAACAAGATCCTGCGCTCATACTATCACAACCCTGCAACAGCCTCAGCAGAAGCCATCCAATCTCACCCTCTCTTTCAGAGTGCCACTGATACACTGCCTAGCTCCCCTGACAGTCAACCACCCCATCACCCACGCTCACCGTCTCCGGGAAACTGGACTTAGCCCCAAACCCAAACGGCGTATTATAATGGTGCTATGCCATTTCATGCACCCATCCTGTATCAGAATATCGATGAGGTCTACATGGCCCGCTGCCTGACCTTGGCTGAACTGGGCCAAAGCACCGTAAGCCCAAACCCTATGGTGGGCGCAGTCGTGCTGGACGCAGAAGGTCGCGTGGTTGGCGAAGGCTATCACCAGAAAGCCGGAGAAGCCCACGCAGAGGTCTTTGCGCTCAATCAGGCCGGAGCCAGCGCCAAGGGCGGAACGCTGTATGTAAATCTGGAACCGTGCAACCACCACGGCAGAACCCCACCCTGCACCCAGATGATTGTAGCCGCAGGCATTCAGCGTGTGGTTTGCGGAACATTAGACCCCAACCCACTGGTGGCAGGCTCTGGCCGGGACATGTTGCAGAACTCCCGCATTTCGGTGCGCTATGGTTTTCTGGAAAAAGAGTGCAAGCAGCTCAATGAGAAGTTTTTTCACTACATTTTGAATAAAACCCCGTTTGTGACCGTGAAACTGGGCATGACCCTGGACGGCAAAGTGGCCAACCGCCACGGGGAAAGCCAATGGATCACGGGCAGCTTTGCTAGGCAATATGTGCATTATCTGCGCCACCAATACGATGCCATTTTGTCCACGGCCACCACGGTCATGGCCGACGATCCCAAGCTCAACGTGCGCGATGTAGCCAATATCCGCAAGCAACCGGTGCGCATTGTTCTGGATCGCCAGTTTAAGCTGAACGTGGATCGGTACCAGATCTTTAAAGGCGATCAACCCGCCTGGATTGTGACTTCCGCGATTCATCATAACAAGCAGAACGCCCAAAAAGCCAAGGCCTTGGGCATTAAAGTCATCAAAATCGATGAAGCGGGCGGGGTGCTAGACCTCAAAGCCCTGTTTGCCCAACTGGCACTGGAAAATATCGCCAGCGTGTTTGTGGAAGCCGGTGGCGGGCTGACATCATCGATTCTGAATGAAGGGTTGGCCCAGAAGTATTACCTGTTTTACGCGCCCAAAACCCTGCAAGACACCATGTCCAAGCCTGCATTTGGGCAAGCCTTCCAGTTGGAGCTGCCGGATGCGTCGCAGCTGGAGATCATTGAAACCCGGCAGCTGGAGCAAGACTGGGTCATTGAGGCCCGACCGTTTGTAAAACCCAAGGCCAAAACTGGCAACGGGAACGGCAACACCACTGCCGCCAGCAGTCATGTAAACGGGGCCAGCGGTGTGACCCATCTGGGTGTCGTGGGCGATTATTAATCCCTTGTGGCAAGCCGTTTACGAAAACCTCACGCCCAGCGTGGCAATGGCCTTGAGGTGCTATCGCGCCTATACTAAAGCCTGACGCAATCCGCATTCCCATAGCGTTGAATCAGGCGATGGGAACGCCAATCCGGGAATCCACAGGGCCATGCTCCGAGTCATTCTCAAACCCTTCCAAAGATTTCTCAACACCGAGGCCTCGGGGAGCATTCTGTTGCTCCTCGCTACCCTCGCCGCATTGCTTTGGGCCAACTCTCCGTGGCGGGCCAACTATGCACATCTTTGGGAAACCCCACTTCCGCTGAACATCGCCGGTCTTCAAAGCAACCTGCCCCTGCATTTCTGGATCAACGAAGGCTTGATGACCTTGTTCTTCCTGCTGGTGGGTCTGGAAATCAAACGGGAATTTTTAGGCGGAGAGCTTTCCAGCCCGAGACAGGCCAGCTTGCCTATTTTGGGCGCGTTGGGCGGCATGGTGGTTCCGGCTCTAATCTATGCGGGCTTCAACCCGCCGGGCACTGTGTTTGCCCACGGCTGGGCCATTCCCACGGTGACAGATATTGCCTTTGCCATCGGGGCGCTGACCTTGCTGGGCAACCGGGTGCCTTTGGGGCTCAAGGTCTTCCTGATTGCGCTGGCCATTGTGGATGATATTGGGGCCATCCTGATCATTGCCCTATTTTATTCTCACGGCCTGCAGCCATTGTGGCTCTTGGCTGCAGCGGGGCTATTACTGCTAGGCTTTGCCCTGAACCGCTCGGGGAAGCACCGATGCTGGCCGTATCTGGCCCTGGGGGTGCCGCTGTGGCTGGCGATTCTGCAATCAGGGATTCATCCCACCATTGCGGGGGTCTTGCTGGCTTTAACTGTCCCGGCAACACTTGGAGCCAATTCCCAGCCCACTGATGCCTCCACGTCTAGACTTGAGCTAGAAACCGATTCTTATGAGGCCAACCTCCCCACCCTGCAAACCATAGAACACGGGCTACATCCGTGGGTCACTTACAGCATTTTGCCCCTGTTTGCGTTGGCCAACGCCGGCGTGCATCTGCCTTGGACTTCCATCACCGACGCGCTGGGGCAACCGCTCAGCTGGGGGATTCTAGCGGGGCTGTTTTTGGGCAAGCCACTGGGCATTACGCTGGCCGCTTGGGCCGCCGTGCGACTGGGCTGGGCCAGCCTGCCTGCTCAAGTCAACTTTCGACAGATTCATGCCGCTGGCGTACTGGGCGGCATTGGGTTTACCATGTCGGTCTTCATCACCCTGCTGGCCTTTCGGGAGCCCGGCCAAGTCGCCACCGCCAAGCTGGCAATTCTGCTGGCTTCAGGGCTATCAGCCGGGGTGGGCGTGGGCTTGCTCTGGTGGGCTTTGCAATCCCCGGCATCCGTAGCCGCAGATACCCCGGAGCCGCTAAGCGAAGAATGAGCTGCCAACAGGAGTAACTGAAATAAGTGAAGCATCAAACAAAGAGATCATTTTAAGGAGTCTGCTATTCATTTTGAGTATTTAAAGTAAGAGCTTCTATTTCAAAAATGGGTTGCAAGGCATGGGCATTTTCCACCCCTCCGCCAATAATGATTTTATTGCCCTGAGTTAATATAGAAAAATGATCGCTCCGTGGTTTTTGCATATTAGCAAACGTAGAAATTTTATTTTGCTTGTAATCATAAACTACAATGTCTGATAGACATTGATCATTTTTGGGCCATCCTCCAATTACAAGCACCTTATCATTCGGCAGAAGCAAGGAAGTTGCACCTACTCGCTGACAGTCCATATTTTTTATAGATCTGAATCTCTTACGTTTGTAATCATATTCTTCAATTGTGTCTGTCAGTTCCCCACTATTTAAAATCTGCTCCCCCTGCATTCCAGAAATTATAAGTACATTATCATTTTTAAGAACGACTGCAGAGTGTGATGTGCGAGGGGTTGTCATATCCGGAAGAGGGATGAAAATGTTCTTTTTGAAGTCAAATAATTCAGCATGAGCATGTCCGCCTCCAGCAATTAGCACATCCCCATTTTTTAACAATATTGCTATATGGCGAACATGTTCATAATTTGTTTCGGGTAATTTTTTAAATGTTTTACTTTTAGGATCAAATAGCTCAGCAAGTTTATATGCATTGCCAGTATTTAGTTTTTGCCTAGGGTTACCACCTACAATTAATACAGTACCATCGTTTAACACTGTGGCTGTATGATTAGCCCTGGGAGCCAACATTTTTGCAGTTGAGTGAAAAACATTTAGAGAAGGGTCATAAATTTCAGTACCATTGACCTGTTGCTGGCAACAAGTGCCATTGCCGCCTGTCAATAGAACACTTCCATCCTGTAACAGACTAGTGACATGATCAATTCCAATTGTTTTTACGGAAGGGGCTTCAGTTAACTGGTTGTTTATTGGACTGAATACTTCTGAGGCCAGACTTTTATCACAACTTCCACAGGAGACTAGAACGTTTTGCTGACTTTCTCCTGAAATTAATATTTTCCCATTTTTTAATAATGTACCCTTACCCCCAAGGGCTCTTTTTGAGAGCATTCCAACGATTTCGGTTTTCTCCAGATGTCCAACAAAGTTGCATCCCGAAAGCAGCAAGCATAGACTTACAGAAAAAATATTTTTTAAAAACCCCGTTACAGTAATCATGTTAATTTATTGAACCTTATACCCTATACCCTAAAATCGAAAAACCAGCCCCCCCAATGCTGCAATCAAGACGCTCTCTCCATCTTTTGTTCAAATCCAAAACATTGAACAACAAAACAAACCAAGCTGAATATAAGGAAGAACACCTCCTAAATGCAGCTTTACCGCCCAGACGCATAATGAAGCACTCACTTGCGCAGGAGCACCCGGTCTTGGCCGTCGGTTTCTTTCAGTTGCACGAAAACCCGCTCATGGGTGGACGTGGGAATATTCTTGCCTACATAATCCGGCCGAATGGGGAGTTCCCGGTGGCCACGATCCAGCAAGACCATCAACTGCACCGAAGCCGGGCGGCCGTAGCCGTTCAGGGCATCGAGGGCGGCGCGCACGCTGCGGCCACTGAAAATCACGTCATCGATCAACACCACTTTTTTGCCGGTTAAATCCACCGGCACCAGGCTTTCGCTGGCGGGTTTAAAGGTCTGGCTGGTGTCATCCCGGTACAGGGTCACATCCAGATAGCCCAAGGGCACGTCTTGGCCTTCCATTTGCTGCAACAGATGGCCCACTCGCGCGGCCAAACTTTTGCCCCGCGTGACGATGCCCAGCAGCACCACATCTTTCAGGCCCTGATTGAACTCAATCAGCTCGTGGGTCAGGCGCTTGAGGGTGCGCTCAATGTCTTCGGCCTCAAAAATAACGACATCGGTCTGTTCACCGGCGGTGCCTGGGGTGGTCATGATGCGGACTCCTTGAGTGGTTAGGGCTTCTTAAACTTTCAGTGCTTCAAAATGACTGGGTGGTCATTGCATTTAAAAACGAAGGTGGCCAGAGCGGATTAAGGACGCGCTCAGCGCATTAAACCGGGGCGAACACTGGGTCAATCTGAGCCAGTTCCAGCGCATACAGCTGATTCAAGCTGGCGGTGGCTTTACGCAGGCACTCACGCGCCTCATGCGCCCCCACCGAATCATGCACGATGCCGCCGCCAATCTGCACAGCCGTATTATACACCAGCGGGTCAGCGGTGGGTTTCAGGAATAGGCTGCGAATCAGGATGTTCAAATCCAGCGCCGGGCTGGCGGCATCCAGAAAACCCAGACTGCCGGTGTAAAAGCCACGCGGGATGGGCTCAACTTCGCTTAAAATCTCCACACAACGGATTTTAGGGCAGCCCGTAATGGTTCCGCCCGGAAACAGAGACTGGATGAGATCCCAGCCAGTGCAATCGGGCCGCAACTGGCCCGTCACATTGCTCACCAGATGCGTCACATGAGAATACCGCTCCAGGGTGAGCAAAGCATCCACCCGCACCGAGCCCGCCTCGCACACCCGGCCCAGATCGTTGCGGGCCAAGTCCACCAGCATCAGGTGCTCAGCAAGCTCTTTCTCGTTGGCCAGCAGGCCTGCCCCGATGCGCTCATCCTCTTCCGGGGTTTTGCCCCGGCCTCGGGTGCCTGCAATGGGCCGGGTATCTGCCCGCCCAGATTCATCCAGTCGCACCAGGCGTTCCGGGGAATTACACACCACCACGCCGCCCGGCCACTTGAAAAACCCCGAAAAGGGCGAGGGATTCTTGGCGCAAAGCCGCTCAAATAGGGTGTAGGGATCTAATCGCAAGGTCTTTTGCAAGCGAATGGATAAATTGGCCTGATAAATTTCCCCGTTGAAAATATCCGTCTTCAGGCGCTCCACCGCCTGTTCAAACGCCGGTGGGGCCAGAGAGGTTTCAAACGTCTGCAAGTATTCCGCCAGCAAACCCGCATCGCCGATGGTCGTGGGCTGGACTTGAGCGTTTGGGGCTTCTGGCTCATCTTCCAATTGCACTTGCGCCCATAAAGCCCGATACGCCTGTTCACGCTCTGCGCTGGGGGAGAGAATCACCCACTCGGCCTGTTCTAAATTGAGGAACAGCCAGTCTTCAAACTCACACAGCACCAGATCAGGCCAGTCAGGATTGGCCTGCGGGGGCTGGGCCTGCCATCCGGCATCGCACCAGCGATAAAAGCCATAACCAAAGCACCCCATCAAGCCACCGCCCAGCGGCAAGGCGTGGGCTTGCTTCTCGTCCGGCCAGCATGTTGCTTGCTGCCGGGCCGATTCCAGACGCTCAAAGAGCTGCCTTTCGGCATCAGGGCCTTCCAGGGCTTGGGTCACTCCGTTCAGGCTGAGCTGATTGCCGCTGAGCAAAATTTCCTGCTTGGTCCGCAAACCAATCATCACCCACTGATTGAGGGCACTGACGTCCACAGCCCCGCCCAGCAGACAGGCATGGGATTCTTGGGCACTAACCTGCCGAAAAAATCGATGCAGGCAGGCCAAGGTCACCGCTGGCATGGGGGCTTACGCGGGCTCCATCTTGCTGAGCAACGCTTCATCCATATCGAAGTTGGCATAGACGTTCTGCACGTCATCATGCGATTCAATGGCATCCAGCAGCTTGAAGAGAGGCTTGGCCACCACTTCGCTGTCCACCTTCACCGTGTTTTGGGGAATGCGGGTCACTTCCGCCGATTGAATGCTGATCTGGGCCTGACTGAGTGCTTGGCAGACCGTGTTGAGCTCTTCCGGCAAGGTAAAAATCTCGTAGACAGCTTCGTCCTCATCCGGTTCTACGGCCTGAAAATCCAGCGCACCGACCTCAATGGCCTTTTCAAACACCACATCTTCAGCGAAACTTTGAGGCACCTTAATCAGCCCTTTGGCTTCAAAAATCCAGGCCACACAGCCATCGGAACCCAAGTTGCCCTGATACTTGTTGAAGTAGCTGCGAATATCGCCCGCGGTGCGGTTGCGGTTATCGGTCATGGTTTCAATGAAGATCGCTACGCCGCCCGGCCCGTACCCCTCGTAGGAGAGATCTTCCATGCTATCAGCGCCACTGGCACCGGTGCCTTTTTCGATGGCGCGCTTGATGTTGTCGTTGGGCACCCCGGCGGCTTTAGCGCGCACAATGGCCGTACGCAGGCGAAAGTTACCTTCGGGGTCTCCCCCGCCGATTTTCGCGGCAATAATGATCTCTCGGGAGCACTGGGCAAAGTTTGCACCCTTTTTGGCGTCTTTAACCGCCTTGGATCGTTTAATTTGGGCCCATTTAGAATGTCCTGCCATAGGCCATATTCTATCACGAGCATTCCGGCCTTCAACAAACCCCCATCAGGATCCACACCGGTTTATGATCTTTCTCAAAGAACTCAAGCACAAGATGGCAAAATACTGGTATCCTAATATTACGGGAATGTTAAGCTAAATATCCAGTGAGTGTCCAATGACCTATAAATCTCAGACGGTTTCGGCGATTGTAATCACCGAAAACAATGCGGATAGCTTGGAGCGTGCGTTGTCCTCCCTGCATTGGGTGGATGAACTGGTGGTGGTGGACCGGGGCAGCTCGGACAACACCCTGGCCATTGCGCGCGGCTTCACGGACAAAGTTTATTTTCATCCCAGCCGTCATTTTAATATCGTGAAGCGCGATGCGCTGGCCATGGGCCGCTCCGATTGGTTGCTCTACATTGAGCCCGATGAGTGGATTGAAGAGATGCTGCGCCACGAGATTGACGGGGTGATGCTGAATACGCCCGCCCATTTGAACGGCTTTACTCTGCCCCGTGTGCTGCACTTTCAAAGTCAGACTTTAAAAACGCCCGTGGGCGAGGAAAAAGCCCGCTGCCTAAGACTGGTGCGCAAAGACCACTGGGAGATCGGCAACGACTGGGCCGCCACCCTGAAAGTGGGCGGCGACACGGGTAAGCTGGATCGCAATTTGGCCT
The DNA here is from genome assembly GCA_903866275.1 of Vampirovibrio chlorellavorus. Lineage (GTDB taxonomy): Bacteria > Cyanobacteriota > Vampirovibrionia > Vampirovibrionales > Vampirovibrionaceae > Vampirovibrio > Vampirovibrio chlorellavorus_D. The sequence continues at coordinate 410,083 of CAIPMU010000011.1, forward strand.
ACGCGCCCTATAAAACCGTCGAAACCCTGTTTGCGGACATCAATCGACATTCCACGATGGCAGCCTATCGGCATCTGGAAACGCACGGCAACATCGGCACGCCGCCCAGCGCCTTCCAGATGATCTGGCGCACCAAGCTGGCCGCCTATCATCAGTTTTTGCTGAAGGGCGGTTTCTTCAAGGGCGTCACGGGCGTAACGGTGGCGATGGCCAATCTGATTGGCGTGTTTTTGATGTGGGCCAAAGTACGCGCCCTGGTGCAACGTCAGCCCTGAGTCCAAACCCTGATCCAGGCCTCAAGACCAACAGGAGAATGAGCGGTCATGCCCACTTACCAGTATCGCTGCTTAAACTGCAAGGCCGTACAATTGCTGGCCCATAGCATGCAATCGTTCATTTGCCCGCCCTGCGGAGAATGCGGCGGCCTCACGGAAAAAATCATCGGCCAAGCGCCTGCGATTATTAGTGGCAAGCCGGATCCAGAGCAGAGCAGGCAAAACGCCCATCACGCCGGGGAAACCCACCAGTGCGGTGGCGCTTGTGTGCTGCATCTGAAAAAATGACCATTCAGGTTAGTGTAGTTTTAAAGTTTAAGCCTTTTATTGAATTGTGCATAGCATTGGTGCTGTCGCCACCACCACGGGTGCTGCGGCTGAAGCAACACTAGACGCACCACGGAGTAAAGTCATCTTAAGATGATTGTTGATCTCACGATCTTCATCTCTTTCACGAGCTTGACGTCCTAGACGGATTTCGGTGGCTATTCGTTCTTCCTCTCTAGCTCTCGCCAAGGCCAGCTCTCTTTGTCTCTTAGCCTCAAGCTCAGCATCAATATCTCTAGCGCCAGCATTTCGCAATAAATCGGCGAATCTATGATGCCCTCTTCTTTGAGCAGCCTGCATGGGCGTAGTTCTTGCACCAGGATGCGCCTTGTTCAAATCCATTTGTGACTCTCTCACAAGCAATCGTCCACTTTCAAGATTTCCTTCTGATGCCGCAATCCATAAAGGGGTGCCATGCTGCCCACCATCGTTAATGTCGGCTCCAGCTTTAAGCAAAACCTCAGTAGATCTGCTTTTCCCATTCATGGCAGCAAGATACAATGGCGTTCTTTCCTCTTTATCTGCCAAATCCACATTAGCACCTGCATCCAGTAAAAAATTAAGCACTGTAATATGCTCATGATACGCCGCCGCTTGAAGCGGCGTCCAATCGCTTTTATTGGGAGCATTCACATCCAAGTAATACCCCACAATATTTTGAACTTGGGCTAAATCACCTTTTGTGACATGCGAAACCAACAAATCAACCTGTTCTTGATTCCGACTGGGCGGATGAAACAAAGAATTTACAAACCTTTTAACATTCCAGCCAAAAACACCAGCTCCTGCAGTAGTTGTTGCAACAGAAGCATTTGTGTTAGACGTTACACAAGGCAAAAGATACCAACCCGTTCCCATAACACCTGCACCGACACCCATATTAGTGAGTATACTTTTTCGCGTTAAATAAAACTGATTGAATACATCGTTAACGGTATTTTGCACAAGTTTTACTGTTGTATTTTTGATTTTTGGATCGTTCAGCAATTCTTGCAATTTATTTTTGGCTTCTTGACTTTCAAGTATAGCCGTCACTCCTTTTACTCCAGTTAAATTCAATTGTTTTTGAAATTCATCTATTGGCTAATACCCCTTGAAGTGTGGTTGTGCAACTTTTTAGCAAGCTTGCTTGAACGGACGGAGAATTAAAAGCGTCTACTACAAACCAAGTAATGCTATTAGAACTGCTTTGCTCACCAGAGCTATCACCAAAACGAACGAATGATTTTGTTGCAATTGCATTTTTGTTTGTTAAGGTAATAGACTTTGATTTTGAATAATAAAAAGTTTGCATAATGAAGATCCCATCATAGAAAATTTATTTGAAAAACCTTCCGAACAATTTAGACAAAAACTTTAGCATAAAATTAAATAAACTTTTGACTTTGTCAAGCAGGCCGTTATTATTGTTTTTATTTTGCATTTTCAGGGCTGCTGCTTCTCTCGCTTTTTCCAACTCTTGAACATAAGTATCCACGAAGACACTGCCTAGGGTCTTGGAAGGCGCTCCAGTAGGATCTGGATTTTTCACTGGTTTCATTGCCCCTTCCATAAATGTAGCAGCTACTGTGTGTGCAAAGGAAGGTTCCCTTCGTGGCCCACTGAATCGAACGCGATTCATCGGCAAAGTTCGAGGATTTAAATTAAGAGAACAAACAGCAGAATTTTTCATAAAAGACTCCTCGTGACTAGCATTGAAAACCCGAGCTTGGAGAATAATCGCTGTTTTCTCAATGGATCTTTACAACAGTTTACAAATCATCCACAAAGACCAATACGTCCCACTTGCTTCTTACAAAGGCCTGTAATCCCCGCCCACAATCACATCGGTGAGCAGGTTACTCCCCACGCGGTAGAGTAGTTCGTTATAACTGGCGGCCTCAAACATTGCGATATCGGCGCGTTTGCCCACGGTTAAGCTCCCGCGATCGTGTTGTAAATCAAGCGCCATGGCCGCATGCAGGGTGACGGCTTTAATCACATCCACTGGGGGCATGTTCATTTGCAGGCAGGCCAGGGCCATGATTAATTGCAGGTTATCAATCACGCAACTTCCGGGGTTGAAATCCGTGGCCAGCGCCACCGGAACGCCCGCAGCTAGTAGCTTCAGGGCCGGGGCATAGTCTTTAATGCGAAGATAAAAGGCCGTGCCGGGCAACAAGGTCGCTACGGTGCCGCCCGCTTTCAGGGCCGCAATGCCGGTATCGGAAATGTTCAGCAAGTGATCGGCTGAAGTGGCTCGGAGCTCTCCGGCCAACTGCGCGCCGCCTAAATCGCAAAATTCTTCCGCGTGGATTTTTAGCTTTAACCCATGCTGGCGGGCGGTTTCCAGGATTTTACGAGATTGAGCGACATCAAAATAACCCTGCTCACAAAAGACATCGCAGAACACCGCCAACCCGCGGGCGGCCACCACCGGGATTTGTTCGGTGCAGAGCAAGTCCACATAAGCATCCGTGCGGCCCTTGTACTCCGGCGGAATATCGTGCCCGCCCATATAAGTGGGAATCACCGACACGGGGCTCTCAGTTTGTAGGGACTGCAAGACTTCCAGACATTTGATCTCGCTAGCAAAGTCGAGCCCGTAGCCACTTTTGACTTCCACGGTGGTCACCCCAAACCGACGCATACGCTGCAAACGGGCCAAAGTGAGCTGACGCAAGGTGTCCGCGCTGGCTTCTCGGGTGGCCGTGACGGTTTTGAGAATCCCGCCGCCCGCTTGCGCGATTTCCAGATAGGTTTTGCCTTGCAAGCGCAGCTCAAACTCATTGGCCCGGTCTCCGGCAAAGATGGTGTGCGTGTGCGAGTCAATCAAGCCAGGCATCACCAGCTTACCTTTGGCATCCAGCCATTGGTGCGCGGGGTAATCAGCCGGGTTTAAATCTGAACTGCTACCTATCCAGACAATGCGGCCCGCCTCAATGCGCAGCGCCCCATTTTCAATCATCCCCAGCGGATTTTCCGCGGTCATGCGCGCCGGATCAACGGTGAGCAGTTGCCCGGCGTTGTGAATGATTATAGAGGGCTGAGGCATAAAATAGCGATCCTACGGCTTGGCTAGGCTTCTAAAAAGGGAATTTTCACGCCCTTGCCGCGTGCGGCGGTTTTGGCTTCTTCATACCCTGCATCCACGTGGCGCACCACGCCCATGCCCGGATCAGAAGTCAGCACCCGTTGCAAACGCACAGCGGCTTCCGGAGTGCCATCGGCCACAATAACCATACCCGCATGCAGCGAATAGCCAATCCCCACGCCGCCACCGTGATGGAAGGACGTCCAGGTGGCACCGTTCACCGAGTTGATCATCAAATTCAGAATGGGCCAATCGGCCACAGCATCCGAGCCATCCATCATGGCCTCAGTTTCCCGGTTGGGGGAGGCCACGCTGCCGCAATCGAGGTGATCCCGGCCAATCACGATGGGCGCTTTCACTTGCCCCGAGGCCACCAGATCGTTGAAAATCTGCCCGGCTTTGGCGCGCTCGCCGTAGTTCAGCCAGCAAATGCGTGCGGGGAGGCCCTGAAATTGCACATGCTCCTGGGCCAGTTTCAGCCAGTTGAGCAAGGGCTTGTTATCGGGGAACGCGGCCATCAGGGCGCGATCGGTGACCGCAATGTCCTCGGGATCGCCAGAAAGAGCCACCCAGCGGAACGGCCCGGAGCCCTCGCAGAACAGCGGGCGAATGTACTCGGGGATGAAACCGGGAATCTCAAAGGCGTTCTCGACGCCTACGCTTTGAGCTTGCTGGCGAATATTATTGCCGTAATCGAAGACCACGGCGCCACGGGCTTTAAAGGCCAACATGGCTTGCACTTGCTTGGCCATACTGGCCTTGGCGCGGCTCACATACTCATCCGGGGCGCGCTCCCGCAATTCGGCGGCCTGGGTCAGATTCAAGCCTTCCGGCACATAGCCCACCAAGGGATCATGCGCGGAGGTTTGGTCGGTGACCATATCCGGGATGAGGTCTAAATCCACGAGGCGCTGATAAATGGTGGCCGCGTTGCCTTGCAAGCCAATGGAAATAGCTTTTTTCTCCTGCACTGATTGCTTGACCAGCGCCATGGCCGCATCGAAATTCTCGGCCACGACATCCAGATAGCCGGTGTCCAGCCGTTTTTGAATGCGCTCGGCATCAATATCGATTCCCAGAAAGACCGCGCCGTTCATTTTGGCAGCCAGCGGCTGAGCACCGCCCATGCCGCCCAAGCCCGCAGAGAGAACGAACTTGCCCTGCAGATCGGCGTTGTAATGCTTGCGGGCGGCTTCAAAAAAGGTTAAATAAGTCCCTTGCAGAATGCCTTGGCTGCCAATGTAAATCCAGCTGCCCGCAGTCATTTGGCCATACATCATCAGGCCATCACGTTCCAGCTTGCGGAAGTGCTCCCAATTGGCCCAGGCGGGGACCAGATTGGAGTTGGCAATCAGCACGCGCGGGGCATCGGGATGAGATTTCATCACCGCCACAGGCTTGCCGGATTGCACCAGCAAGGTTTCATCATTTTCCAGCGTTTTCAGGGTCTCTAAAATCTTTTCCAGACAGGCCCGGTTGCGGGCCGCTTTGCCCGTACCGCCATAGACCACCAACGCTTCCGGGTTCTCAGCCACTTCGGGATCGAGATTGTTCAACAGCATGCGATAGGCCGCTTCCGTCAGCCAGGATTTACAGGTTAATTGGGTGCCCGTTGGCGCACCGACCAACGACACCGGTTGAGATTGAGCTTCGGTCAGGGTCATCGCTGAGATCCTTTTTTAGATTAATTAAAATAAGCTCGAAAAGTTTAGAAGATTAAATTAAGAATCAACTGAAGCCGTTTAAATCGTTAGGCAATACGGATTCCAGCCAAGGTTGCCATAACCGGATTATAGCCCGTCGGCGGGGCAAATCAAATAAGCCTGCACCGGGGCCAACAGGGAGCCATCTTGCAGCATCGCCGCCAGTCGTTCCACATCGGGGGCCAACGAGCGATCGGCGGTAAGGGGCTCCACCACCTGGCGAATGTGCTGATAGACTTGCCACACGCCGTCGCCGGGCTTTAAGCCTTCGCGGTATTCCAGCCCTTCGGCGGCGGCCAGCAATTCAGCGGCCAACACCCAACGCACGTGCTCTAAAATACGCACTGCTTTACAAGCCGCCGTAGCACCCATGCTGACGTGATCTTCCTTGTCGTTCGAGGTCGGAATAGTATCCACCACCGCCGGATGGGCCAGAATTTTGTTTTCGGAAACCAAGGAGGCCATCGCGTAATGCACAATCATCAGGCCAGAATTGAGGCCTTCCTGATGCGACCCGGCCAAAAACGCGGGCAACTCACTAAAAACGGGGTTCATCAGCTTATCCATGCGGCGTTCGCTGATGCTGCCCAACTCGCACAGGGCCAAGGCCAGCATTTCCATCGCCATGGCCACCGGCTCCCCGTGGAAGTTGCCCTGGGAAATCACATCGCCATTGGGAAAGATCAGGGGGTTATCGGTGGCGGCGTTGATTTCGACGGTCAGCGTGCGCCGCACGGCAGCCAGCATGTCCCGCGCCGCGCCATGCACCTGAGGAATACAGCGCAGAGAGTAGGCATCCTGCACCTTGTCGCAATCGTGATGGGAGGCCATAATCTCGCTGTTGGCCAGCAACTGGCGCACCACCGCCGCCGACTGCTGATGCCCCGGATGGGGACGTGCGGCGGCCACGCGGGCATCAAAGGGTTTTTCACTGCCCCGAATGGCTTCAATGGTCATGGCCCCGGCCACTTCGGCGGCATTCATGAGGGTTTCCGCTTCCAGCAAGGCCAGCGTGCCAATAGCGGTCATCATCTGAGTGCCATTCAGCAGAGCCAGTCCTTCTTTGGCCTTGAGAGAGAGCGGCGCAATGCCCGCCCGCTTCAGGGCTTCGCCGCCGGGGAGCCATTCGCCCTGATAAAACGCCTCGCCCTCGCCAATGAGCACCAGCGTCATATGGGCCAGCGGGGCCAAATCGCCGCTAGCCCCCAGAGAACCACGGGAGGGAATTTTGGGGTACACGCCCGCATTCAGCAAGGCGAGCAGGGTTTCGATGACCACCGGGCGCACGCCGGAAAAGCCTTTGGCCAGTGTGTTGGCTCGCAATAGCATCATGGCCCGCACTGTGGGGAAATCCAGAATCTGCCCGGTGCCAGCCGCATGGCTGCGCACCAGATTCACCTGCAACTGATCGACTTGCGCATTGGAAATCGTCACGCTGCTGAGCGCGCCAAAGCCGGTGTTAATACCGTACACCACCTTGCCCGCGGCCAACACGTCTTCCACCACTTGGCGAGAGGCCTCGATTTTGGGCCGGGAAGCATCAGCCAAAGTGACGACCAATTGCGATTGCTGGGCTACGGCCCGCACAGCTTCCAGGGTGAGGGTTTCGCCATCAATGGCCAAACCGGGGGCGGAGGGGCTAACAGCCGAAAATTCAGGTTGCATGACGGGTTCAATCTCGCTAGGGCATTACCACAATACCCCGATTGTAATAGGCGGCCAGAGCACATGCAAACGCACCCATTCCACAAAAAAGAGCCTGAGTTACCATTCACGAATTTAAAAATGACAAACAATACTGACGATCTGGACTCTGAGTAGCACTGTTGGTTGTGCTGACAGGTTTAGCGAAACGTCAGGTCTATCTGCACAAACTTATTAATATTGACCCGCAGCAGCTGTTTTATCTTTTGCACTGCCCTGATTCATCAACTTTTGGGCGGCACCAATACCGGCTGCACCAGCCGCCATCCCACCCAGAAAGGGACAGACCGCAGCAGCACCGGCCATCGTAGCGCCAGCGGCCAACATGGCAGGGCTATGGTCTTTGGCCAGTTGTTTAAAATCATTCAGGGCCTGCTTGCCGCCATTGAGGATCGATTTTTGAATGTCCTGCATGGTGCGGCCACTCTTTATGCCGGTTTGAACACCTTGATTGACGACTTGTTGGTTGTTGGCAATCCCCTGACCGCCGCCATACAGCTTATTTAGCACCGCACCATCGGCCGCTCGCAAGGAGGAACCATCCAGCTTGCCGTTATCGGCCATATCGGCATCGGTTAAGGCTTTGGTTTCGGCATCAATGCTACCGTTGTTGGCTCCCCGGTTGTCCAGCGCATTGGCATTGCCTTGGGTGAGGGCCAAAATGTCGCCATTCACCGAGCCGTTACCACTAAAGAGTACCGCGTGACCCGCCAGCCGAAAGGCGGCCTGTTCGGTTTTATTGAGGCCCGATTGCTTTTGCAGGGTGCCAATATCGTCCACCAGATTGAGCGGCTTCTTGCTATCGGCTAGCACGGCCGCACGATTGGGATTGGCCAGCATTTTACTAACCCGTTGATCCACGGCCGTATGATACTGCTGCAACTGCTGCTGGCTCACGCCATCGCGGGTACCCATCTCATCAATAAAGGCGTGATCCAGATTTTCACCGGTGATCATCCCGCGCGTCGCCATTTCCTGCTGGGACCATTTTTTGACCAGAGCGACTTCTTCCGGATGAAAGTTACCGGGCTTTTGCAGCACGTTGTTATAAATTTGCGCCGTCGGACTGACACCATTGGCAGTCACTGCACCAGAGATGTTCGCCCGACCGCCCAAGTGAATAATGGCGGCGGAATCACGGCTAACACCGTTAAAATCAACACGCTGTGCCTCAGTCAGATTCGAATAGTTCTGGTTGCGAATCTGATCGATCGACGCAGAAGCCACTTGACCTTCTTTTTGAGGACCGCCCGGCAAATTTTGACCCACCACGGAAGACCCTGTGTCCTCTCCCCCGCTGGGTACTGTACCCGGATTATCAACGCCAGGCGTCGAGCCTGCGCCATTCGCACTATCTACGCCGGGGTTTTTGCCACTGCCATTTGATGCATCCGCACCAGGCGTTGCGCCATTGGTACTGGGCCCATAAGCACCTGAACTCGAGCCAGCACCATTTGAGCCATTTGCTCCGGAGGCTGAATCTGCACCGGGCGTTAAGCCAGCACCACTCGATCCTCCTGAGCCAGTTATTGCGCCTGCGCCATTGGAGGCATCCACACCGGACGTTGAGCCATTACCGTTAGCAGAGGGCTGTTGATTACCAGCCCCTTGACCAAAGAGCTGCTGCATCATCATCGTCATGACTTGCAGGAGCTGCACCATCAAGGGCATCATTGTAGCCATCAGGTTCGGATTGCCCGCAATGGTTGATTGATCCCCTTGCGCTGGCTGTGAGACAGCCCCGGCCGTTGATAGCGAAGAAGGATTCGCCACTGAACCTGGAGTAGATGTCGCATATAACGATCTGGTTTGGATAGAGGAAGCTGGTATCATATTCAATTGCGCTCTCTAATTTATAAGGAACGGAACTCTTGAAGATGCAACCAGCCAAAGACTGTTTGCAAAAAACCTGAAAAACCCAAGTCTCTCCTGACAAAAAGGGAAAGAGATTACATTTATATAAAAATAAAAACAATCTATATTGCGCAATTGATCATTCTCGCAACAACCGTTACATTCCCTTAAAAATGTCCGGCACTCCAATGAACCCACGCCAGACAATCCGCCAGACGATTCAGGAGTTAAACCACACCTAACCCGGTAACCACAAAAACCGGATTGCCCGGTAGCATTCCCGAACCCCGGTAAAGACGTAATGAATGGAAAAACACAAACCTACATGCCCGAAACCTTCTCCCAGAATACGGGCAGGAATGAAGCCCTGTGTGATCAGCCAATGGCTAAAGCCCGTTAAATCCAGCAGATAATAGCCCAGCAAGGGGCAGACCGGCACCAGCAGAAAACACTTGAGCGCTGCCAAAAAAAAGGGCGTACTCCGATCCCAATTCAGCGATTGAAGGCGCCAGCCCATGGCCCGTTCATTCAGTGCTTGCTGATAAGACTTCACGCCGACCAAGAGTTCCTGCTTTCTGCGGTTGGGATGAGATCCCGGTTTTTCAATGTAAAACAAACTATTGCTCCGCCCATCGGAACAAACTGGTTTTATGGGGCCGGTAAACAGCCGCCACAGAGGCCAAAGACTTCAAAGTTGTGGTAATCCACCCGAAACTTACCTTCTAGCTGGCTAAGCACCGCCTCGAAGGGGCAACTGTCCAGTACCTGCACTTTTTCGCAGCGGGTACACACCAGATGATGGTGGTGCATGTGCTGATTATTCAATTCATACCGCACCTGACCATCGTTAAAGTTCAACGGCTTGATTTGCGCTTCGCCCACCAGATAGCTTAGCGCCCGGTAGACGCTGGTGAGGCTCACTTTTTTATCGCCCGCCGTGCGGTTCACCCAGTCCATAATATCGGGGGCCGTGGCATGGTTGAGCTGTTGCAAGGCTTCTTGCACCGCTTGGGTCGATTTTGGGAGACGGGAGGGATGAATGTTCATAAGTAAGAATGAAAACCATTTTTATTTTGGGTAAGCATAACAACACCCACACAAAAACTCAACCTTTAAACTTTATACAATTGCCTTTACCCTTAATTGGGTCTAAAGGCCCGTTAAAACGCGGGACCCTTTAATCAAACTGCACCCCTTGCATGAATTGACAAAATGTCCTGCTTTGATAAAAATGAAAATCATTTTCAATTTCCACTCAAAGGCTTATCCATGTCGGCAATTGTTCCGGGATGCCCGCAAACCAGCTATCCCAGCCTGAATCAATGCTATCCACCCCATACGCTGGGCGCTCCCTTCGCAGCAGGCCCGGCGGGGTTCAATGTGCAAACCTCCTCGGATGCGCTGCAGCAGCATTTCAGTAATGTCACCCTGTCGCCCGATAATCATCTTGAAGAACACAATAGTGTGTCCAAGCCTACGGATAGCCATACCCGGCTGAAAGCGCTGGCCAAATCCATGGCTTTCTTTGCCCCGGCTATTTTTATCGCCTCATTGGGCCGCAGACCCGGAGCAGTCGCCCAGACGTTCCTGCCCTCCGACCCACGGATCTGGGCCAAGATTGGCCTGGGCATTGCCGGACTTAATCAGGCCAACAAGGCCCTCAACTGGAGCCCCCCGCCCTGGCTGGGCGCCTTCATGAATGTAGTAGTCATGGCTGGACTGATGACTGGTTTTACTCGCAGCAGCGCCATGACCATTGCCTTTGTGGGCCCTTGGCTGGCCGCACTGGTGCAAGGGACTCATTTCGCCGATAAAAAACTGGAAGCCCCCTTGCAAGAGAAGTTCAACATTCCGCCGGTGGCCACCAAAATTGGACTGTCTGTGCTCAGCATGGGCGCGGGCATGATGGGCCTGCCCAAACTCATGGCTCTGGCCGAATCTGAATCGGCGGCAACTCAAGCTTCCAATACCCGCGCAATGACCACCAGCAGCTGTGCCTGCTGCGCCGGCAGCCCCATTTGCCTGACCGAAGTCAGCAACAACGCCACGCTGGCGTTGACCCAGTTTCAAAAACACATTCATCCTCCTTTGAGCCCTCACCATCAACAGAAAGAAGCCCCATGATCAGCATGAACCCCGTTATGAATCGTCTCGGCCAACGGCCCCAAGCCCTGAGCAACCAAAAACAACCCGGCAATGCCCCTTTATTTGGCCATACGCCTGCCTGTGGACATGGGTGCACTCATGATCATGGACACGATCACACCCATGCACCCGCACATCAGGCTGCAGCAACAACCCCGACCAGCAGTGCTCAGGCAGCGGAACCGGTTACACCCGTCACTAGCGCTGAGCAGCAACCCGCCGCAAACCAAGCACCAGCAGCCCAAGAAGAACCCAAGAGAACCTGGTATCAAAAGATCGGCGACTGGTTCAAAAATATGTTGACGTACATCAAAGATGATCTCATCGCCATCAAAGACAAAATTGTAGGCTGGTTCTCCAAGAAATAAAATCAGAGAAAGCCTCAAGCCAACATCGCCAGTCCTCTCAAGCCAGTGCTGTGAGATCATTGGGCGCTTAATCGGTTTGCCTATTTGACCGCTGGTGCGCGCAAGGCAGTCTGCATAAAGCTTTCAAAGATATAGTTGGCGTCATGCGGTCCGGGGCTGGCTTCCGGGTGGAACTGCACGCTCATCACCGGGGCGTGCTTGTGGCGGAAACCTTCCATGGAGCCATCATTCAGGTTCACATGGGTCACTTGCAACTGATCTTCGGGGAAGGCCTCAAATTCCACGTGGTAACCATGGTTTTGGCTGGTGATGAAAATGCGATCCAGCTCGAGATCCTTCACCGGATGATTGCCGCCGTGGTGCCCGAAAGGCATTTTGGTGACTTGTGCGCCACAGGCCAGGGCCAAAATCTGGTGCCCCAGACAAATACCAAAGGTGGGGATGCCACTATCAGCCAACTGACGGGCGGTGCGCACCGCATCATGCAGCACCGAGGGATCGCCGGGGCCATTGGAGAGCAAGACCGCTTGGGGCTGATGGGCCACAATGGCGGCAAAATCGCTGCTGGCGGGCAGCACTGTAATGGTTTCCACGCATTCTTTCAGGTAAGTTAAAATGCTGGCCTTGATCCCGAAATCGACCACCACCATGTGCTGCAAGCACAACGTTTGGCTGGTGGGCTGGCTGTGAATCACATAAGGGGCCGGGCAAGTCACCTGAGAGATGAAGTCACACTGATCGAAACTGGGTTGAGCCTTCACCTGAGCCAGAAATTCCGCATCAGAGAGGGCTTCCGTGGTAATGCCCGCCTTCATGGAGCCTTGAGCCCGGATGCGTCGGGTAATGGCGCGGGTATCCACGCCTTCGATGCCCACTACCGCATTTTTCACCAGAAAATCCTGCAAGGAGACTTCCGAGCGCCACGAGCTGGTGGTCGGGCTCAGGCGACTGACCACAAAGCCCACCGCGTGAATGCGGGCCGACTCGAAATCTTCGGGGTTAATGCCGTAGTTCCCGATTTCGGGGTAGGTCATCAGCACCATCTGGCCCTTGTAACTGGGATCGGTCAGGATCTCCTGATACCCGGTCGAACTGGTGTTAAAGATAATCTCGCCCAAGGTGGTGCCAGGCACGCCCATGGAGAGGCCATGAAACACGGAGCCATCCTCCAGAACCAACCGGGCCGGGGGGTGTTCAACCGGGGAATGGGCAGCGTGTGGCGTAGCGGGCATCAGGTGGCTCCTTCAGTCTGGGCAGAGGGATTCAATCGGGTTTCCGAATGGGGTAAATGGGGGTGAAGTGGCCTGTAAAACAAAGGCAAACGGCAACAGGATAGAGCTCAGCAGAGTTTGAGAGTTTTTTCAGAAGCGTCCAAAAGGCGATGCGTTGGAGGCGTCTGAGGCCAGTCCAACTTCAGCCCTGCTTGAGGCGCATTATTGCAGGAAGATACAATTGGCAAAAGCCTCTATTTAATTTTGTAATCTTTTTTAGGATGATCTTCAAAACAGCGTCCCCAGACTTTCACGTTCCACTCGTCGTCCCCAACCGCCCCGGAGAACATGCCACCATGCCCAAACGCACCGACCTTCGCAAGATCCTGATCATCGGCGCTGGCCCCATTATCATTGGCCAGGCCTGCGAGTTTGACTACTCGGGAACCCAGGCTTGCCGCGCCCTGAAAGGCGAGGGCTACGAAGTGGTGCTGGTAAACTCCAACCCGGCCACCATCATGACTGATCCGGGCATGGCGGATCGCACCTACATTGAACCCATCACCCCCGAAATTCTGGCGCGCATCATCGAGAAAGAGCGCCCGTGCGCCCTGTTGCCCACCATGGGCGGTCAAACCGCGCTGAATACCGCCTATGCCCTGCATGAAGACGGCACGCTGGCCAAGCACAACGTAGAACTGATCGGGGCTAACTTTGAGGCCATTCACACCGCCGAAGATCGGGCAGCGTTTAAGCAACTGGTGGAAGGCATTGGGCTGGAAGTGCTGGCCTCCCGCACGGTACACACACTGGATGAAGCCATTCAAGCCGGGAAAGAACTGGGCTTCCCGCTGATTTTAAGAACGGGCTTTACCCTGGGTGGCTCCGGTGGGGCCGTGGTGTTTAACGCCAGCGAGCTGGAAGAAGCCGCCAAGAAGGGCATCGCCGAGTCCCCGGTCAATCAGGTGCTAGTCGAAGAGAGCGCGCTGGGCTGGAAAGAGTATGAATTTGAACTGATGCGCGATTGCCGGGACAACGTGGTGATCGTGTGCAGCGTGGAAAACGTAGACCCTATGGGCGTGCATACCGGGGATAGCATTACCGTGGCCCCCGCCCAAACGCTCTCGGACAAGGAATACCATACCCTGCGCAACGCCTCGATCGATATTATCCGCGCCGTGGGCGTGGATGCGGGGGGCTGCAACATTCAGTTCGCGGTGCATCCCAAAACGGGCCGGGTGGTGGTCATTGAGATGAACCCCCGCGTCTCTCGCAGCTCGGCACTGGTGAGCAAGGCCACTGGGGTGCCCATCGCTAAAATTGCGGCCCGGCTGGCCGTGGGCATGACCCTGGATGAAATCACCAACGACATTACCCGCACCACCCCCGCCAGCTTTGAACCCGCGCTGGATTATGTGGTCACCAAGATTCCCCGCTTCTCCTTTGAGAAATTCCCCGGCTCGCAAACGGATCTCTCCCCGCAGATGAAATCGGTGGGCGAAGTGATGGCCATTGGCCGCACCTTTCAGGAATCCTTCCAGAAAGCCATGCGCAGCCTGGAAATTGGGCTGGACGGGTTCACCTTCCCGCTGGAAGCCCTCTCGGATACCGCACTGATTGAAAAGCTGAAACACCCGGAAGAACGCCGCATCCGCTGGATTTACCATGCGTTGCACCGGGGCATGTCCACCCCGGACATTGCCACGTTCACCGGCTGGGACCCCTGGTTTCTGGAAAATTTCCGCGAGCTGGTACAAACCGAACAGGCCCTGCTGGCCGCACTCCAGCCCGATGCCAACCCAGCGGGCGAACTGTCGGCCTCGCTGTTACGCACGGCGGAACGTCAAGGATTCACGCCGCATCAACTGCTCAAAATCGTGAAATCCCAACCGGAAAATTCAAGCAGCAACACGCCCAGCGAGGGCATTCAGGCCCAACTGCAGCAACTCAACTATCAGCCCAAATTCAACGCCGTGGATACTTGTGCGGGCGAGTTTGAGGCCTTCACGCCTTATTATTACTCCACCGCGCACAGCGGAGAGGATGAAATTCTCCCGTTCAAACCGCTGACCGAAACCGGCAGTGCATCCAGCCCATCGCAAGGCGCAGCGCTCCCCGCGTCATCCGATCGCAATGTGGTGATTATTGGCGGCGGCCCCAACCGCATTGGGCAAGGGATTGAGTTTGATTACTGCTGCGTGCATGCGGCCATGTCCCTGCAACAGCTCAACCACCGCGCCGTGATGGTCAACTCCAACCCGGAAACGGTTTCCACCGATTACGACATCAGCGATCGGCTCTACTTTGAGCCCCTGACCCCGGAGTATGTGCTCAACATTTTATCTCGGGAAAAACCGCATGGGGTGATTGTGCAACTGGGCGGCCAAACCCCGCTGAAGCTGGCCCACGCCATTGAGCAGGCAGGTTACCCCATTCTGGGCACCACCGTGGACAGCATCGATCTCTCGGAAGACCGTCAACGCTTCGGACAAGTACTCAAAGACTTGAACCTGCGCGCCCCGGAATCCGGGACGGCTCGCACGGTGGATGAGGCGCTGGCCATCTGTCGCCGGATTGGCTTCCCGCTGATTGCGCGCCCCAGTTACATTTTGGGCGGACGCGGGATGCAGGTGGTTTATTCCGAAACCCGTCTGGTGCATTACCTGACGGAAGTGGTGCACGTGGAGCCGGATTATCCCATTTTGATTGAACGCTTTCTGGAGCAAGCCATGGAAGTGGACGTGGATGCGGTTTCGGATGGAGAAGAAACTATTGTAGCCGCCATTCTGGAGCACATTGAGCATGCGGGCGTCCACAGTGGCGACAGCGCTTGCGTGTGGCCCGCCCAAACCATCCCGGAAGCCATGCAGGCCGAGATCGTGGAGGTCACGGGCCGCTTGGCCAAGGCGTTGCATATTCAGGGCTTGCTGAACATTCAATTTGCCATCTGTGACGGACAGTTGTATGTGCTGGAGGTCAACCCCAGAGCCAGCCGAACGGTGCCGTTTGTGTGCAAGGCCACCGGCATTCCGCTGATTCAAATTGCCACCCGCCTGATGCTGGGCGAAAAACTGACCGATTTGAAGCACCTGATTCCGGCCATCCCGCAACAGCATGTAGCCGTCAAGATGCCGGTCTTCCCGTTCAATAAATTCCGGGGCGCGGATCCCAAACTGGGACCTGAGATGAAGAGCACCGGCGAGGTGATGGGCATCGATCGCAGCTTCCCGGTGGCGTTTGCCAAGGCGCATATTGCGGCCAACAACCGGTTACCCGCCTCAGGGCAGGTGTTTATCAGCGTGAACAACACGGATAAACCCAACGTCTTGCCCGTGGCCCAACGACTCTGCGAGCTGGGCTTTGAGCTGGTGGCCACCCAAGGCACCGCCAAATTCCTCAGCGGGTCGGGTTTGGCCGTGACCATGCTGCACAAGAAGCACGAGGGTTCGCCCAACGTGGAAGAACTCATCCGGGCCGGGAAGATCACGCTGGTGATCAACACCCCCGTGGGCGAAGAGGCCCTGCTGGATGACTCGTATATCCGTAAAGCCACGGTGGAATGCCAGATCCCGCTGGTCACCACGGTAGATGGCGCGCGCGCGCTGGTGGAAGGGGTGGCCTCGTTACAACAGCAAAGCCTGCAAGTGGAATGCCTGCAAGCCTATCTGACCAGCCCTCAACCAGAGCTATCGCTGTCATAACCACACTAAAATTAAAACCAGCCTCAAAACACGCGGTCTATCACCTCAAACAGTGACATACCGCGTGTTTCCAATATTATACCTTTGCCTAACTCAACGATTGTAAACACCTATTCACTGTGTTTACATGCTGGCAAATTGCACATTAAGTTCTAAATTTGACATGGGTGAACCAAGGCAAAGTAGAAAGCAGAATAGAAACGCCAAGCACTCCACGTGGAAAGAAACGATTGGTCCCCCAATTAAAAGGAATAATAATGACACGCATATTACATCCAAACGGCTACTTTCCGAAAAACCAAAGCATTGTAGCTTTTGGCAGCAGAGATGAAACTGGCCCATCTACTTCCAACGCCCCTAAAACGCATCGCGCCATTGCATCACATCTGCCAAATGACGCCGTTTCCATTGCTATAACCCACCCCTATACCAAAAGTGTTCCTGTTCTCCATCCTCACGCACAAGATCTAATTACAATCATCATAGACAATACACCGCCAGCGGAAAGCCCAAGATCCTCTTTAGACAGAAATTCATCCCATTCAGCCCATAGCGTGCATGCCACCCATGCCAACCTGCGCAATCAGGAACGCAGCGCACTTCGGTGGGGCTTAGGACAAGGTTTCATATGTTTGCTAGCCAGCGGGATAATGGCATGGAATACAGAAGAATTCTTCAAACATTCCGAAAATCAGACGACCCCCCCAAAATTCATCACAAATCTCAGTCTAGGAATAAGTGTTATCGGTTTTATGACTGCAGTTCCCATGCTGTTATTAAGTTTTCGCACGTTAAATCAGTGGTACGCCATACGCCAAGCCCGGCTCAGACTAATAGCCGCAAGATTTCATATAGCTACCTCACAATAGACAGAACAAGACAAGCTTACTAGTCGACACCGAATCGGATCTACGGCCTGACACGCCATAGAGGCTTTCCTGGTCTTCACCCGTAACAGAAAACAAAACCACCCTTCAATGAGCTTTAGAGACGCTGATAAAAGCCCACCGATTAGTGAAACCCTTCAAAAAAGACATACCCCAGACAGGATTCGAACCTGTGACCTACCGCTTAGAAGTCTAACGGGCAGGGGTTCTAGAATTTTCTATAAAAATAGTAAAAGCCCCTTTTAGTGCCTAAAAACACCCTAACACCTATTCTCGTTTGTTCTATATAAACCAGGGATTTTCAAGGCTTTTCCGAACCTAATTACACAGAAATTACACAGACTATTTTGCCCGCCTTCATCCTTTCTGCATATCAGCTCCTTAGCAAACACATCACTATCATTCACCTCTAATAATTCACAGAAAGCCCACCTTCTCCCTCAGTGCAACATGACAAGCCTCTATTTCCTCAATAGACTGGCTAAACGCTTTTTCAGGTAATAGGTGCACCGCCAAGGTCAAAGCTATATCACGTCTTTCCAACTTCGCCTCTGCGCTAAACCAGCCATGCTTCCAGTTTGCCTGCTTGGACCGCGCTAGACCTTCCGGGGTGCGTGGACCCGTACTTTTTCCGCCATGAAGCCTACAGCGCCCATTCTGCATAGCGGGTGATTTACAGTATTCATCCCTGCATCGAAGTTTAGCACCGCACTTGAGCACATCAAGCAGGTGATTCTTCCCCAAATTAGATGAACTGGCTCTTGGTTCATAGGGTTCATTGTCGTCATTTTTAACCATGCCCCCCTCCCTGGTGTATATCCCCGATTACTGCTTGCCCACCCTGGTTCACTTGAACATGCTGAACCATAATGTTTTGCTGGCCCTTACTGCGCAGCTTCTGCAAAGTCTCTGCCTGCCTCGTAAAAATACGCATTAACTTGGTAGCTTGACTCAAGTTCCAATCGATCGCTCCTGGATACTGGTCTGGCTGCATGGCCCGTTGAGAAAACTCCATAATCATGTTGTGAGTAGTCGTCATTTGAGCCGCTAGCAATCCTTCCAGTGGTGTTTCTGGAGCAAGCCCGTCCATGATGCTTAATGCGCTGTTGGCGTTACCTAGTTCCAAGGCATTGCTCTGCGCTTGTACCACTTGATTTATAAGGCGATTGGCTGCATCCTGATCGGTAAAGCCGGTGGTTTCAAAGCAGCTAAACACCGCGCCTGCGGGATCTAGGCTCTCTTCAATAAAAAGCGTCCCGTTTTCCTGGTTCTCTTTCAACTTTATCGGGTGACGTCGACTTTCTCGGTAACGTTTACGAGTATTGCTTTTCCATTCTTTATTTACTTGAGCAAGTTCCTGGTTCCTAGACGCCACAAGTTCGGCAACTTCTGCAGGGTCGGTACCCCGTCGTATCAATTCCCCTTTTAAAACCTCAAGCCTTTCACTTTCCATATCATTTAACATTCCTGGGCTCCTTATTCTTCAGCCTGTGGACTTGGGAGTAATATCTCTGGCTGCCTTTTCAGGGCTTCGATGGCAAGATCAGTTAGTTCACCAATGCTCAGCCCGGCAAGTTTAGCTTTTTCTTTTAACCAGTGATGATTGGAAGCACGTACCCTGCAGTTTAAAGCTAGTCGTGGATCTCCTTTTGTTTTTAATGGTCTACGTCCACCGCGATCACCGCCGCGTGTTGGCATACTTTGCCTGCCTCTTACAAAAACTATAAAGACAGTATAGCAGGGGTATTTTGATTTTGAAATACATTAGCAAAAAACTAGACAATGAGATAATTTTAAAAAAACTTCCCTTGCTCTAGAGTGTTGGCCACTGAAATAGGGATGGATTATATATCCGGCTAGCAACAAAAGACTTTTTAGAGATTATGTAAAGGGGGTTCGAGGTGAATGTACCAGCCAAAATGACTTTAACGGCCATTTTAGCCTTGAGTTTACCCCATTTATATCTGGGACCCTATATGGAGGAAGTTTTATCGCCAAAGCTGCCTTCATTGAATCAAGAATCAGTGCAATAGGTGGGCTTTTGGGGGGTGCCGCACAATTTATCGCAAAAAACCAAATCCAGAGCAGTGGTGCTGATGTCGCTGGCAATCGCTTTGGAGGCAGTATTTACATGCAAGGACCTACCCTCCAGGGCTTCGGGAGTGCTACCGGTGAGTATGGTGGCTTTATTGAAACAAAGGGCACTATCGACTCTGCTGATAATTTCAATGTAACAGGCAGCATAAAGAATGGCAGGATTGTTCATCTTCCATAAACTTAAAAGTCACAGGACATTATTAAGTCACACGTACAAGTGACTCCAAGAAGCCTTTTCCTGCAAGCTTTTTGCCGGTAAAGTCACGAAGACACACTGGATTCCTGGTAGAGTGCTTCTCAGCATTTCAGCGCTTGGCTTATGAGGTGTGACTTAGTGACTTTGCCCCGAATACTACTGCGCCTCTTGGCTTTCTGGGGTCACACCTTCATTATGACTTTCTGGTTCTGAGTAACTTTTGCTTGAGTCCCTGTCGAGGCAAGTGTATTGTCCATGCCCCACCTTTTTAATTTTATTTTTCTTTAGAAGACGTTCTAAGCGCCTTTTTGCGGCCGAGCTTTTTATACCAAGTGCCTGGGCAATTTGCGCGGGAGTTAAAGGCTGCTGATATTGGGCTAATAACTCGATTACTTCGAGCTCTTGAGTGGTTGCTGCGATTTCGCAAGTATTTCCAAGTACGCTCCACTGACAAGTGTTTTTATCAAACTGCAAAACCAAATCCTGCTCATCAAGATCCCTGCCAGTAATATTGAGTTTGCCTTCTGATTCACCTCGGCCCCGTTCTAGCAGCCAGATGGTATCAACTGCGCCCATCAATGCATTGGTGCCGCTGATTTTATCATAGGGATCTTTGGCGTCCATTTTGCGGGTATGGTGCACTAGCACTATGGCAATTCGCCTTTCCTGTGCTAGTTTTTGCAGAGGAATTAAGGCATCATAATCTGTGGCATAGGTTTCAGGCCCACGATGGGCTTGCGCCCGAAAACGTTGCAATGTATCCACGATGACGAGCTTACAAGCGGGATTCTCATCCAGGAAAGTTTTAATTTGTTCAAGTCCACCTTGATCCGAGCGAGAGATTTCATTGCTGAAATGTAGTTGATCCAAATCAGCCCGATCCCCCACCTGCATAATATTCAAACGTTCTTGCAAACGCCGCTCACTGTCTTCTAGCGCCAAGTAAAGAACAGATCCCTGCTCTACCGATTGATGGTTAATGCTAACGCCTCCACAAGCCACCGTATGGCATAATCTGAGTGCTAGCCACGATTTGCCTAATTTGGGCGCGCCGACCAAAAGGGTTAAGCCTTCAGGAAGCAAGCCTGGAACCACCCACCGTAGCGGTTCATAGTGATTATTCATTAGCTCTTGCCCAGTAATGGTTTTTAAGGGAATGGCTACAATTGCTGGGCTGTTCTTTTGGTTCTCTTGGGTCCGAGATTGAGGCATTCTTTACAGTTCCTTAAATGAAGTGGGTAAACCAAACTTCGTTTTGAGCAACTTCTTGAAGAGAGGTAATGAAGCAAGCTCAACTTAATATAGATTTCGACTGTCTCTGGTTAAAACGAGCCTGTGCAGTGCTTTTCACTCTCCCGCTTCCCAAAAGCCAAGCATCCAAATCTTCCTTGTAATAAAAAACCCGCCCCCGTTTGATGAAATTTGGGCCCGTGCCTGCACTTCGTTGCATCGCCATCGTCTTTTCGCTTAATCCTATATATTTTGCCGCATTACGGGTATCCAGTCTGCCATCGGGAAAAATTTGAATTTCAGCTCTAGCATTAAGCATTTTTCCTCCTCGTAAAGGATAAAAGATGGGTTAAATAGAAATTACAAGAATATTGTATAGGTGGCTTTTATTGCTCCGCAACCGAGTACAAAAATCAGAACTTAGTAGAGAGAGAGGCTCATATTAGTCTCAATAGAGCCAACTCAAGTATGCCCTTGAGCACTGGGAGCTTGGATAGACTGGCTTTCACCACAAGAAGTATAGCTATTCCTGAGAAATGCCTAAGTTAAGGAGTATCCATGGCGCAAAAGTTTTCAAAAATCACCCGCTCTAACCTCAAAACCTTGCCGCGTGGCCAGAAGGTCGCCGAGCAGGGCATAGAATTTGAGCGCATGACCAATGGCGATGGCCGGTATCTGGTCAATATCATGGTGGATGGCAAGCGGATCCATCGAGTCATCGGCAAAGAGTCCGATGGCGTGACCCGAGAGCAGGCCGAACAGTTCATCGAAAGAACCCGGACTGAAGCCAGAGAGGGGCGGCTCAAACTCCCCAAGGGCCGCAAACTGCACATGAACTTCAAGGAAGCTTCAGCGGAATACCTCCGGCGGCTGGAAGAAGGCGATGGCAAGGAACTCAAGGCCAAAAAGCAGCGCATGCGAGATTATCTCGTGCCCTTCTTTGGGGATAAAGTGATCAGCCAGATCAGCACGTTTGACGTGGATCGCTACAAGAAGGCCCGCCAAGAGGATCAACAAGAGATTACAAAGAAGGTCCAAAAGCCCGATGGCACCGTGGAGGCGTTAATCGAGTATCGCCCGTACCAGACAGGCACCATTAACCGGGAACTGCAAACCTTCTCGCACTTTTTAACCAAGGCGGTGGAATGGAGCTGGATTGAATACAAGCCCTGCAAGATCACCAAGCTCAAGGAAAACCCCGGTCGGATTGTGTACCTGACCAAGGAACAGATCCAGCGGCTTTTGGATGAAGCCAAAGCGGATGATTGCCCGGCCATTTACCCCTTTGTGCTGATTGGCTTGGCCACTGGGATGCGCCGTTCGGAAATCCTATCCATACGCCTTGAAAACATTGACCCGGCTCGGCGCTGCATCTATATCCCGGAAGCGAAAGCAGGAGCCAGGACGCAACCCATCCCCGCACACTTGGCTGATTACCTGACGCAGCACTTACAAGGCAAGCCCAAGGAAGGCTGGCTGTTCCCTGCTGAGAAGTCCAAAAGCGGGCATACCCAATGGATTGAAAAGCCGTTCCGCCGGGTGGTGATTAAGGCAGGCCTTGACCCGCAGCAGGTGGTGCGCCATACGCTGAGGCATACGGCCATTTCTCATCTGGTGCAAGCCGGGATTGACCTGCCCACCGTCAAGCGCATTTCCGGCCATAAAACGCTGCAAATGGTGGAGCGTTACAGCCATCAGGACGGCAACCATATTCAAGCCGCCATGGAAAAACTGGAAAACCAATACGGCATCGCTCAAGCCCGTTAGTGGCGCAGCCACCTTTACACTTTGGCCATGGCCTTTTTACGGCCTTTAATGGGTTGCTCTGAGCGCTCCGCCCGAATCCGTTCCAGCAAAACGCTGGCCGGTTCATCATGGGGATCTTGGGGCACCAACTCACCCCGAAAAGCTTTAGCCAAAGTGGCTTGCTCAAGATGTGAACACAGTAATTGGGACTTAGACATTTCAGCACTAATAGCCTCAATTGCAGTAAAAGCATTGCGAATTCGATGCCAGAGAGTCTCTTGCTCCTCTGGATGCATATAGGGTACTCCCAATGCTTTTAGCTTGGTGCCATTAACATTGGCTTGGCCCACTTGTTGATTAACAACTGAGGCAACCCATTCTCGCCCGAAAGGGGAATTAATATATGCCGATAACAACTCAGGTATATAGGAACAAACCTGGACCCGAATTAGATACGAGGCAAAAGATGCAGGTTTTTGTTCACCCTGATAAACAGCAGTCTTACCCACAAGCTCCGCACTATTGGTTCGATTAAAGAGAAGATCACCTTCTTGTAAGAGCATTGCAGGAAACTCGGGATGGCCAGTAGGCAAGAATTTAAGATTTTTATAGTCTAAATGTCCGTCTACAATATTACCCATCCGGATCACAGGCACACCATTTACCAGCGCTTCGCTAGTTTTAGCAGACGAACCATATTGAACAAGCGATGCAATTTGATCTACAGAAACCCATAGCCACTCAGAAGGTTTATCAATAGCAGGAAGCCAACCAATAGACATTGACTGACTTGATTTTAAACCTCTTTTAGCCTGAGCTTCATTAATACTTTCCCGAAGGTACTCTTGAAGCAATTCTGCTGTCTTGTGAGGATGCTTTTCGCGCCAATCGGCAGTAAGTTTTCCACTAAAAGCGGCAGCGAGAACAGCTTGTTTGTAGCGCTCAATCAGCCGGGGGATATGGGCCAGCTCTTCTCGGGCGCGGGTGCTGCGGGCCATCAGGGCATCCAGCTTGGCCACAATGCGCTTTTGCTCAGCAAAAGGGGGAAGCTGCAATTTAGTTTGCTGAGCCCTAGAGATTGTGTAGGTACCCACAGTTGAACCAGAACTCGCATTTATCTGCTCTAGTATCGCAGGTGATTTTAAAGCATATTTAATAAATTGCACATCAATTGAATTTCTTGGCCGTAGTCGAAGCACACTTGCATCTTTAAAATAAAATCTGTCAGACTCCTTAACCACATAACAAGCACCCAAAGTTCCAACTGCAGAGACCATTAAGTCACCGGCCTCTGGAACACCATACTTATTTCTATAGTCATCAAATAGTGCTTCTGAAATAAACAGCTCGTTTTCCACATAGCCATCTTTGTCCAGTTTAACGATTTCACGTGCTCGAAAAAAAGGAATCCCTTGTTTTTGCCACTGCTCTTGTAAAACTCTTTTACTCGAAGTAATTTCACAAATCTCCTCAAGTAAAACATCCTGCCAACCCATAGGTGTTCGGATCATACCAAAGCCTCCTCAGCAACAAGCATTGGCTTTTCGACGGCTTCCATTTGCCGTTTTCGCCAGTCGCCATAAGTCTCGTTACTGCCTTTTACTTTCCAGTACCATGGCCCGCTAATGGGTGTTCCACAGACAAACTGGCCCGCAGTCGACGGGCTTTTAAACGCAAGATCCTCAGTCAATTGAAGCATTTCATGATCCCCATCCACAGGAGCAAGCTTATTGCTTGCCAAAGCCTGAGCGATTTGCTGGGCATAGATCTTGCTCACACTGGCAGTCGCCTGATCCGGGTGACGAACCATGGAGCCCGCTTTCACAATCAACTGGCCTTCCTGCTGATACGCTTCAGCAGTAATCAGGCCATTCATAAAACTTAGTTCAAAATCCACACTATCCATTGCAGAGGAGCGCTCGGCACTTTTAGACTGTTGAGGATTGCTGATCGGGCTCGGCAGGTCTCGCTTGGGAAGATCTTGCAAAAAAGGCATGCCCAAAACGGGCAATAATACTTTTAGTTGCTCCAACACAAATTCCATATCGGCCTGCTCCGCCTCAGGAAGAAGCACCGGCGAGCCCTGATTCCCATTTTTAAGGGTCGCAGAACCAATCCCGCGAATGATTTCAATCAGCCGGGTTTCCAGATAGCGCACATGGCTTTTGGTCAGGTTTTCATCCTTACTCACCAATAAGGCCACTTGTTCAAAAAAGTCTTTGTCCTCAGAACTATCATGCTGTTTGAGGCGCTTGGCCACATCATCGCTCTCCCCCACATAAACCAAGGGGCGCATGGGGTTTTCTGGATCAGGCCCCACCAGGAAGTAAAGCCCGGTCTTGGCGATTTCTGGCCGTCTCAGCGCATCCGGCAACAACCCACGGGGAAAGCTGAGAATTTTACCCGTCCAGCCCATGATTTCCGCCGCAACCAGGCCCAACGGCGAACCATCCACCAGAAAAAGCCGAATCGTGCGCCCCAGCGGCTTCATGATGTGGGCCTCCGCCAAGGGTTACGAAGGACATAACCCGCATCATTGATGATTTCATCAGGGAATTGCGTCCGCTGCAAATCATTGACCCCAACCCGGATATGCTGGCTGCAAAGCCGTTTTAGCTTATCAATTTTTGCTTTACTCGGCGGTGTGACCAGCACCACATTTTTCTCGGGTGCCAGTTGGTTTAAAGTTTCAATGGCAGGCACCAAATCGCTATCGGCAGACAAGAGCAGACAGGTATCAAACTTGTCTTGCACAGCCAATTCCAGCAATTTGCAGGCAATCCGAACATCCGTCTCTTTTTCCTCATGAGACACCTGCATAATTTCACATTTATCAGCGGATGGAGCCGCATCACAGAGATAGTATAAAGTTTTCTTTTTTTCCTTGAAATTTCCCAATACGACCTGAACGCCGCTATGTTTCAAGGCGTTAATGTAGGCCATATGCTTTTCAGTCGTGCCGGGCCTTTTGGCATTGCGCCAGTGCGCAAGCGCCGTAAAAAAGTAAAGCTCGGAGATTTCCCCTTTAGGATTGATCCGACTGCGTTTTACATAGTTGGACAACAAAGCCCGATAGTCCAACCACTGTAGACAGATACCCAACTTTTTTTGGTGGTGATTGATCGGATGGTAGAAATTGAAGCCGTCAATAAGGGCGATAACACGTTGGGTCAATTTTAAAGCCCTTTATAAACGTAAAGAGCCAGGGAGGGCGCAATGCCGACCTGGCTCCGGCTATCTCTTTCGGGATAGCGATCTGCAATCAGATTAGTATACTTTCTGTTCATTCACAAGCCAGCCATTTGTTTACTACGGTTGCTGTTGTCTATACGCCTACTGTTTCTCTTTCATCCATAGTGGGAGAAACAAGCTCTTCAGTCAAAGCCTCAATCTCCTCTAAAGCATTGCGCAAATGCAGGGCAATGGCCGCAGCGATCTCTTCGGGCTCTCTTAGCTCATCTTCAGGGTCTTGGCTTTCATCCCGCAGCCAGGAAATATCCAAGTTATCATTGCGCTCGGCAATCGCTTCACGGCCATAGCAACGAAAACGGCCTTCTTCCCCTTGATCGACTCGGGGGGCTTGCCCATGCGGGTCATCCCCATAACAGCGTTCAAAGTCTTCAAAGTCTTCCAGCGTCAACGGGCGAGTCTTCCCATAGCTGGGGGCATTGGCCCGCATATCGTAAACCCAAACCGCCTGAGTGTTGGCTCGCTCGGCTTTACCCCGACTGAAGAACAACACATTGGTTTTGACCCCATTGGCGTAGAAAATCCCCGTGGGCAGGCGCAAAATGGTATGAATATTGCAACGCTCCATCCACTCCTGACGCAGTCGGCGACCGGTGTTATCCTCAAATAGCACGTTATCCGGCAACACCACGGCAGCACGTCCACCGGGCTTCAGCGCCCGATAGATATGCTCAACAAAGGCCAATTGCTTGTTACTGGTGCCAGCCGTTACCGAGAAATCATTTCGGGTTGGGCGACCACCGCCTTTTTTGGTTCCAAATGGCGGATTGGTAAGAATAACATCCGCCTTGGGCAGGCCCTGCCCATCCGGCGACAGGGTATCGCCGCAAATCACGGTATTTTGAGGATCGCTTTCAATCCCGTGCAGCATCAGGTTCATCAGGCAAAGCCGATGGGTATCCGGCACCAGCTCCAGCCCGGTAAAAGCCTGAGTGCGCTGGAAGTGCTGCTGATCGGCTTTTAACTCATACAGATCATCAGTCTGATCCTTTATATAATGATCCGCCGCCACCAAAAAACCGCCAGTGCCAGCGGCAGGGTCCTGAATGACCTCACCCGGCTGCGGCTTAATGAGCCTGACAATGGCATCAATCAAAGGCCGAGGGGTAAAATACTGCCCGGCCCCTGACTTTTTCTCTGCGGCGTTCTTTTCCAACAATCCTTCATATAAGTTGCCCAAGCCTTCTTCCCGCGCCGAAAACCAATCGAGTTGATCAATGGCCTTGGTCAGGGATTTCAGGTTGGCTGGACGGCGCAAAAAGGTTTGAGCATCGGCAAAAATGGCCTTGGTCCGGGTATCACCCAATTTCATTTTATCGGCGGTCGTAGCTCCCAAATCCAACAAAAGCTGCTTGTAGTGTATTAACTGGGCCTCCCCTTCCAGCTGAGCCAAGGTGGTCCAGCGGTATTGCTCCGGTAAAATGCTTTCCTTGCCAGTCTCTTGCAGCATTTTCAGGAAAAGCAGATAGGTCAACTCAGTGACATACTGATGATAAGACACCCCATCATCCCGCAGGATGTTACACAGGTTCCAAAGCTTGGCGACAATATCATGTGTCACGGTGGTCAGTTGGCTCATAGCGCCGCACTCCAAATTTCTTCGTTAATATCTCCAAGGATGGCTTCCAGTTGGCCATCAAAGCGCTTGTTCAGGTTGGCAAACCCGCCGGTATCCGCTTTAAACTGATCTGAGTTCAAGGCGTCACGGTCCACCACAATTTCCTTGATGAACTGCTCGCCAATGCGTTTCAGCCATTTCCGCTGAATCTCAGTCCAGGTTCGGCGCTGCAAAATCCGATCCATTGCCAGCTTTACACGGTCCTCATAGGGAATCAACGGATCACCCAAGGCCGCTTGCCGCACAAAGCCAATAATGGAAGCCGCAATATCCTGATTTTTAGCATCCTGCCAAGCCTTGCGCAAGTTGGTTTCCGAAAAGCCCATGCGGTCCAGCTCCATCTTGAGCGATTTCAGCTCAGCCCGTGTCAGCTCTCGGGGGCGCTGCGTGACCACCTTTAAAGCGGCGATTTCGTTTGTATTATTGCGCACAAAGGAAGTAAAGGCATCCAAGAAGTCTTCCGGCTTCTGCCGTTCCTGCCCATCCTCTAAGCGGCCATACCCGCGCGTAATGGATACCACGCTATCGGCATGATTTGAAATTGCCAAAAACGAGCCATGGCCGGGCTCCGGGTTCCAATCAAGAATAGGGCCAATCGAAGGCCTATCTTTGGCCCAGTCTTTCACCAGATGGGGGGAGTGATCGCATAACCGTTCAAGCGTCTGTGCAGGGGTCTCCCCAATCTCCGCTTCATAAGCTTCCAGCGCTTGATCACTTAATTTCTTCAATCGGCGGCGCAGTTTCACCACGATCTGATCAATGATCATCTGCCGATGCTCCGCAGCCGCTTCTTTTTGCAGATCCTCAAACAGTTCGGTCAGAGAAATCGTCGGATTGGTCACGACTGGCTTCATGGCCGTAACAGGCTCTAAAGTCCGGTAGAGATCGACCGCATCGAAGATTCGGAATGTCTCTTTATTGATTTCGTCGCACTTACGGGTAGCCCGGCCCAGCATTTGCTCATAGAGAATCCGGCTATTCACCCGGCGCACAAACACCAAATTGGTGATGCAAGGCACATCGATCCCGGTGGTTAGGAGGTCCACCGTTACCGCAATCTTAGGCATCGTATCATTGCGGAATTGAAGAATAACCTCCTGCACTCTATCCGTATCACCTGTAACTCTCTGAATGGCAGCGTCTTCAATTTCACCAAAGCGCTCTTTAAAAACCGCTTTAAGTTCCGTTACAACAATATCCGCATGCCCCCTGTTCACAGCAAAAATAAGAGTCTTCCCAGGGTCAGCCGGATCGATATAGTCAGCCAATGCTTCCGCAACAGCCCTGTTAAAGGGTGCTGTAATCACTTTACTATTGAACTCCTCAACATCAAAGTGAAGATCATCCGGTGCAGTGGCAATGTCCACTGTACCCGTTTTGGAATTAAACAATGGAAGTTCTTCGCCTTGCTGGAAGACAATTCCGGCCTGGGATAAGGCCGTTTCAATACGAATAGGAGGTTCATGGTCAATGAGATAACCATCAACAACTGCCTCACGGTAAGAATAAGTGTAAATCGGCTGACCAAAGATTCCCAAAGTATGCGCCGCCGGTGTGGCTGTTAAACCAATTTTGACTGCATCAAAATGATCCAATACCCGACTATATTTGGAAATATAGTCAGCCTCCGACCGGAAATGCAGCTCAGCTTCTGAAAGCTCCCGATCCTCGGTATAGCCCCTATGGCACTCATCGACTACAATCAAGTCGTACTGATCAATAGGAGGTACATTCTCCGGTTCGGTAGACCCAAGCACCCTTGCCACCAAACCTTGAATGGTACAAATATGGACTTTGGTTTCTGCATCAGGCACCACATCGCCCAATTCCTTAATGCCAAAAGTGTCAGCAAACGTTCGAACACTAACTACTTTAGTCGTTTTAAACTCACCTGCCGCCTGAATCCCAAGCGAACGACGATCCACCACAAAACAAACTCGTTTAAAGCGTTTGGCAGAGAGCAGACGGTATAGCATTGCAATGGCCAGCTTGGTTTTTCCAGTTCCTGTTGCCATAGCAACTAGCATGTTACGAGTCTGTGTTTGTAGTGCAGCCTCAACCGCCTCGATCGCCTTCTTTTGATAAGGTCGCAGGGTAAAACCAAAGTCAAATGGCTGCAGTTTCAAATCGTCTTGCGCCTTTTCCACATCCATTTCTAGAAGCTCAGAAAGTCCCTGAGGCGTATACCAGTCAATCAATGCTCTCCGGTGATTTGTCGGCTTACGAACGTCTCTAAACCAAATACCGCTCTCAATATCTAGCTGCTTTAGATAGGCTCGCCCATTTGAGGAAAATACAAATGGCACTCTGAATGGGCCCTTTTTACAATCAGTACTCAACGTTGCAGAGAGACCATCAGGCCAAAGCCCACCAAAAGCTTCTGGATCATAGCGCAAGATGCCCCTTGAATATCGCTCAGCCTGCCCTATCACCGAGGAAACGTTCTTATTCTCCTTTTTAGCCTCCACCATGGCAATGCATTGCATACCAATAAACAAAGCATAATCCGCTGGACCACTTACGGTGGGCCATTCTGCAATCGCAATATTCTTTCCCTTACTGGGGCGCGTCCCATGGCTATATCTCAGAGATTGAGTATCAACTTCCCATCCACGGTCCCGTAGTTGTTGATCTATCAAAGCCCGAGTTGCTGCTTCATCCAGAGTCAACAGAGAGCCGGTATTATAAGCCAACTCAATCGCTGCTGATTTCTGTGAAGTTGCCTCAGCTTCACTGTGAGCTTGAATCGACTTCAGCTCAGCAAAAACGGCTTGTTTGGCTTGCTCTGCTTCCTGAGCCAGTTGTTCTAACTGAGCCTTTTCTTCAGCCCACTGATTCGCCTTTTCCTCTGCCAATCGCAAAGCATTCTGGTGGGCATCCACCTCTGCTTTGGTTTGCTGAACCTGCATTTGATTCAGAGTATTCGCTTGCCGCAACTCTTCCAACTGCTGACGAAGCATATTAGCTTCGTCTAAATGCAGCTCAGGAGACACAAATTCACTTGGCACAAAGCCAGAGCCAGGCAGAAAGGTCTTATGAAACCAAATTCCTAATTGGTGAGAAACTTTCAGGGCTGTCAAAGCCTCTTGAGCACTTCCTCGATTGGCATGCGAAGCGTCATTACCTCGCATCCTCAAGTAGTGAAAGAAATCACTGACTTGCTTGTTAAGGGCACCCTCTTGCTGCAAGCGTTTTAAAAGAGCCACCTGAGTATTATCAGGGGAGTAGATACCTAACTTCGCGGCGGTCAGTTGAGCCAGGAACTCCCCAAATTGCCTGAGCTTCATTATAGAGGTAGCAGCATCCTCAGCAAAATACCGCTCAGCGAGAGAGCCAAGGCGCACTAACTGCGGATCAAAGACCTCAAGATGCCCAAAATTTTTGGAAGACCCTATATACATACTGAGCCACTAACGATTGGGTTTAGTGAACTGGGAGAGCTACTAGCTCAATAATCCTGTCTCAATTACACAGGAATTACACAGAGCGCCAGACTTGAAGAAACTGAAAACCTGAAAATCCTTGGGGGAAGCATACCCCAGACAGGATTCGAACCTGTGACCTACCGCTTAGAAGGCGGTTGCTCTATCCGACTGAGCTACTGAGGCATGACTTTGCCACCATCCTAGCAAAAAGACTCGGCGGTGATAAGTTATTTTGCACCCAAAATGCTCAACTTCCCCACAAACGTCATTTGCCACGCAGTACATACCGGCGGCAAACGACACATGGTTCAACTTTGTTCAACTTTCCGCCCTACCAAAATCATCGAGTGGCAATACAGTGCTAAACTGGAATATCCTAACTATTTAGGCACTTGCCCGGTAATAAACGTAGTCATAGACTCGTACACGCTGTTGATAAAGCCTGCAAAGCTGGGCGGGACAATAAAGATACTGGCAGCCACAATCACAGCGGCTATCGCCAAAGCCCCTGCATACTCCACCATGCCTTGCCCCAACTGATACTGGAGCATTTTACCCGGTTGTAGCGGCTTTCCCATACCAAATCCTCACGCCTCACTACGCAAAACCCCTGACAGCAACAGGAATCCTCACACCAACTCACGGCAAAAATCCATGCAAACGTGGGTGCCCATACTGTCTGTAGGCATAATGCCTCTGGTAAGGCGATTCAAAACGTTTCTTTAAGAACCATAAAGCAAGTTCTTGAGTTTCCGGTAGAAATTCTCGTGCGGGCCAATCAACAGAACCACCACGCTCTCGGTTTCGGGGGAAAGCTGGTAGGCAATGCGAAACTCCTTGCCCTTATAGGTCAAATGATGAGAAAACACGCTGGTCAACGGCTGAGACAAGCGTTCCCCCAGATTTTCCGGATCGGTACATAGGCGCACTAGAGCATCCCGTATGGCGATCCGCAGGGGTTTATCCAGTTTGCGTTGACCCTTATCGGCGGTGCGGGTTAAAAACAGCGTCCATTCCCGAATGCCGGTTAATCCGCCATTCGCTGAAGCCAATCCATTGCTGAGTACTGCACTCACAACTACAAATCTCCAAACGCATCGCTCATATTCACGATATGACCGAGACGAACATCCTCAAAGCTGGCAAACATGTCACTCAACTGTTCCATGTCCGTCAAAATCTCTAACGTCTCTAGCTGTTTTGCCCCAACCAGGCTCGCAGCCGCATCGGCCACCGTCGGGAACCAACGTCCTAAACCACGCCGTTTGGATTCAGATAAGCCTCTTGACTCTGCCATGCAAAATACGTCCCGTAGCTCACTACACATATATAAAAACAAGTTCGACTGATTTTGTGCGTGTCAATTTGCAGCATGCTCCGGCGGGCATTTTCAGGATAACACTCTCAAAAAACCGAGCTGAACTTGCTTAAGCGACAACAACACCCCACAATACACCACCTTCATTGACGTTCCAGAAAACACATCTCCTCCAGCACTCCACCATTTGGAGGAAAAACCAATGGCTGACCCTTCAGTTTTTCCCCCTGTCAGCCGATACCGTTCTTAACCCAAGAACGTACAGGAGTCTAGCCAGACTGATGAACGCTCATAACGCCTACGCCAAACAAGCCGAACAGTATAAAAAGAATCAGATTGAGACCGCCCGCCCGGAGGAAATCCTGATTATGCTATACGAAGGCGCCATCCGCTTCTTGCTGGTGGCCAAAAAGGGCATCAGTGAAAACGATCTGGCCAAGGCCAATACCAACTTGATCAAAGCCCAGCATATTATCCGGGAATTCATGGATAGCCTGGATATGGAAATCGGGGGCGAAATGGCCATGAACCTGTATAATCTGTATGAATACCTTCATCATCGGCTGGTGCAAGCCAACATTAAAAAAGATGTCAGCATGGTGGATGAAGTGCTGGATCATCTCAGAAGCCTCAAAGGCACCTGGGAAGAGGCCATTCGGATTGCACAGAAGGAAAGGGCCGAAACCATCCATGACAGCGACTCCCCATTACGAGCCTGACCAACTCTTTCAACTGGCTCAACAAAAAGTCCAACAGCTTAAGGAACTCACCTCAGAAATTCAAACCCAGGTTCAAAACCCATCCCTTCCGATACTCTCTCAACTCATGTTTCAGCGTGAAACACTCCTGAGCGAACTGATCGGCATGGGGCTTCACAGCCTCCCCTCAGAAAGGTTAAGCGGCCTCATCTTTCAACTGGAAGCCTGCCAGACCGTAGATCCCCAGATTGAGTCCCAACTCCGCCAGATTCATCAAAAGCTGGATGATACCATTCGCCAACTCAAAAACAGCCAAAATATGATTAACCGATATAAGATCAGCTCCCCCACGGAAAGCAGCAGCCAATCCCAAAATGCCTGACCCGAAACCTGCAAGATTGATCAGCAGGCATTAACCCTGCAACTCAAACTTAAACTGTCTGAACAGGACCCTTTACGCTAATCTAATGGTCATGCATCAGCAATCACCCATCCAACCCATCCGAATTTTACTGGTAGAGGATGAACCCCTCTGGCAAGCGGCCATCCGCGACCTCTTTCAAACCAGTCCCCGGTTTGAACTGACAGCTCTTGCAGAAGATTTTGACAGTGCACTCCAGGCTTTCCAGCAAACAGCCCCGCAAATAGTTCTGCTGGACTGGAAAATACGAGGCCCAAAAGATGGCATCGAGGTCGGGCAAGCACTCATCGAGGAAGGACTGCCAGCGGAACGTATCATCCTGATTAGCAGTAGCAACAATTCGGCCATTCCCCCACATCCCTTCCTTCGCGTGCCCAAAAACCGCATCCACGACGATCTGCTCCCGCTGATGATCAATGTAACAAGCGATTGATCTCTCTACTTGCGTCGGCCTATTGTCTTTGCTATATATGTTGCTCCTAGCATTTGGTTTTGTCCATTGGCACTCGTCAAATAATTGCATCGCAAGCCTTGACGCAAGGTCTTAAAAGCCGCTTCACAGTCGCTAAAACCAGTTAATGTGCAAGCCAAATCGCCAGTTTTTTATGCCCATCTCAAAAGGTTAGTGCTTCTCATTCCTTTCAAAATCGGCGTAAAAAGTAAGCACCTCCCCCAAATTTTGCGTTTACAACCTCAACGTTGTAAGTAGTCAATTTTAAAGCCCAATATAAAAGTAAGCTATTCATAAAAATGTAAGAAAGGATCAGTGACTGCCGTGGGAAAACTGGCCCAAAAACAAGGAACTGTTGAAACACTCAAAGGTGAACTGGGTCAAGCAACAGTAGCCGTTGTCGCAGATTACCGTGGCTTGACCGTTGCCGAGCTGACCCAGCTCCGCCGCGAACTCTACAAAGAGCAAGCCATCTTTATGGTGTCTAAAAACACCCTCACCAAGCATGCCCTGAAAGATACCGACCAGGCCATCCTGGGCGAATATCTGAAAGGCCCAACGGCCCTCCTGCTGGGTCGCGCCGATCAAGTCACTCCCGTGAAAATCCTGACCGAGTTCTTGAAAAAGAACAAAAAGGAAAACGAAATTCGCGGCGGTTACCTGGATGGAAAATTGCTAAGCGCAGCTGAAGTGGATCAGCTGTCCAAACTGCCTTCTATCGATGAGCTTCGCGGTAAGTTGGTAGGTGCAATCAATTCCCCGCTCAGCGGCATTGTCGCAGCCATCAGCAGCCCGCAACGCGGCCTGGTCAATGTGCTGGACAAATACTCAGAGCGCCTCCAGGCCGGGTAGTTTCAGGCGGTTCACCTGAAAGTTCCCAAACCTTTTAAAACGTTACGAAGTCAACAAAGAATGAGGATCAATTCCATGTCCGCAGCATTAGACGATAAAACAAGCAAAATTTTTGACGAAATCAAAACCCTGACCTTCTTGCAAACCGCCAACCTGGTGAAAGCATTTGAAGATGAGTTCGGCATCACCGCGGCTGCTCCTGTGGCAGTCGTTGCAGGCCCCGCCGCTGGCCCTGCTGAAGAAGAAGTGACCGATGTGTCCGTCATCTTGAAAGACGCTGGCGCCAACAAAATCGCCGTCTTGAAAGAAGTCCGCGCAATCACCGGCTTGGGCTTGAAAGAAGCCAAAGATTTGGTTGACGGCGCTCCCAAAGCCATCAAAGAGGGCGTGAAAAAAGAAGACGCCGCCAAATTGAAAGAACAGCTCGAAGCTGCTGGCGCTGTCATCGAAATCAAGTAAACCAATCATAGGTAAGGAAAACTAAGTCAGCCAATCTTTGGCCCTTAGTTTTCCTTTTTGCCTATGTTATTTTGCGTTTGCGAGCAACCTTGGTATATTGAGTTATTATCTTTACCCCATTTTTGTTCAATCGTGACTTTGATCAGTTTCTAGCGCGCAGTTTTTATCTCAAATCACGTTTTCAATTACGACGAGGTTTACAATGGCAGCAAAGACCATGCGTTCAACCCTTCCAGGCATTGGCTCACTCCCCCTGGAACAGCTTCCGGATTTGGCTGAAATCCAAAAGAATTCTTTCAACTGGTTCATCACTGAAGGCCTCAAAGAAGAATTGCTCTCCTTCTCCCCGATTCGTGACTACACGGGTCGGCTTGAACTTTATTTTCTTCCCGAATACAGCTTTGACAAACCCAAGCACACCGTTGAGAGCGCCCGCCTGCATGACACCACCTATGCACGCCAACTGCGCATTATGTTGCGTCTCGTAAACCGCGACACCGGTGAAATCAAGGAACAAGAAGCCTATATTGGCGAAATCCCGATGATGACCGATCGCGGGACGTTTATTATCAACGGCGCCGAGCGGGTTATCGTCTCCCAAATCGTTCGCTCCCCAGGCATTTACTACAAAAAAGACCAAGCCTTAAACGGCAAGCGGATCTTTAACGCCACCCTGATTCCCAACCGTGGCGCCTGGCTGAAGTTTGAAACCGACATCAACGATGTCATTTACGTCAAAATTGACAAAAACCGTAAAATTCTGGCCACCACCTTGCTGCGCGCATTGGGCATGTCGGTTGCGGAAATGGAAAACCAGTTCCGTCACTTCGATTACCTGAAGAAAACCCTGGACAAAGATCCCACGGAAACCACCGAAGAAGCGTTGGTGGAAGTCTACAAAAAACTGCGTCCCGGCGATCCCCCAAGCGTAGGCGGCGGTCGCTCCTTGCTGGAAAGCCGCTTCTTTGACGAAAAACGCTACGACTTAGGCAAAGTGGGTCGTTACAAGCTCAACAAAAAACTCGGTCTGTCAGCTCCCGATACCGTGCGCGTCTTGACCAATGAAGACATTACCTCGGCCATCGATTACCTGATCAACCTGAACTACGATGATGGTCAGGTGGATGATATCGATCACTTGGGGAACCGTCGCATTCGGGCCGTGGGCGAACTGTTGCAAAACCAGTTCCGCGTCGGATTGACTCGTCTGGAGCGGATTGTCAAAGAGCGCATGACGCTGCAAGACATCGATACCCTAACCCCCAACAACTTGTTGAACCCGAAACCCTTGCTGGCTGCCATTCGCGAGTTTTTCGGCTCATCGCAATTGTCCCAGTTTATGGATCAGACCAACCCGCTGTCGGAATTGACCCACAAACGTCGTTTATCTGCCCTTGGACCTGGCGGTTTGACCCGTGAACGCGCTGGCTTTGCGGTTCGTGACATTCACCCTAGCCACTACGGACGGATCTGCCCGGTAGAAACCCCGGAAGGACCGAACGCAGGTTTGATTGGCTCGTTGAGTACCTATGCCCGCGTCAACGAATACGGATTCCTGGAAACGCCCTATTGGGAAGCTAAAGATGGCGTCTTGACCGGTGAAATTCACTTCTTGTCCGCCGATGAGGAAGACAAGTTCCGGGTAGCTCCCGGTGATGCGCCCCGTTCCGAAGATGGCACCCTGACCGGCAGCCATGTACCGGTTCGTTACCGCAACGAATTCACCATTTCCGCACCGGATATGGTTGACTACGTTGGGGTTTCCCCCATTCAGATCGTCTCCGT
Organism: Vampirovibrio chlorellavorus; assembly: GCA_903866275.1. GTDB lineage: Bacteria > Cyanobacteriota > Vampirovibrionia > Vampirovibrionales > Vampirovibrionaceae > Vampirovibrio > Vampirovibrio chlorellavorus_D. The sequence continues at coordinate 446,876 of CAIPMU010000011.1, forward strand.
GGGTACGGCCTTGATTCCGTTCCTGGAGCACGATGACGCCAACCGCGCGCTGATGGGCTCCAACATGCAACGTCAGTCGGTTCCGCTGGTGAACGCAGAACGCCCCATGGTCGGTACCGGCCTGGAACGTCGCGTTGCAATGGACTCCGGGATGTCGCTGGCAGCCGAAGTTGACGGCACCGTTGAGCGTGTGACCGGTGACACCATCGAAATCCGTGGCAAAGACGGCAAAGTGGTCAGCCACCAGATGATTAAATATCTGCGGAGCAACCAGGACACCTGCTTGAACCACCGTCCCATCGTTCGCCCTGGCGATACAGTGGAAGTGGGCCAGGTCATTGCCGATGGCGCGGCCACCCAACAAGGCGAACTGGCCTTGGGTCGTAACATCATGGTGGCTTTTATGCCTTGGGAAGGCTACAACTTTGAGGATGCCATCCTGATCAGCCAACGGTTGATCCACGATGACGTCTACACCAGCATTCACATTGAGAAGCTGGAAGTTGATGCCCGTACCACGAAGCTCGGTCCGGAAGAAATTACCCGCGAAATCCCCAACGTCGGGGAAGATGCACTCCGCAACCTGGATGAGCGCGGTATTGTCCGCGTTGGCGCTCGCGTCTTCGCTGGCGACATTCTGGTCGGTAAGATTACGCCGAAAGGCGAATCGGAGCATCCGCCGGAAGAGAAACTGTTGCGCGCCATCTTTGCAGAAAAGGCACGCGATGTGCGGGATAACTCCCTGCGCGTTCCCCACGGGGAAGGCGGCCGTGTGGTTGACGTGAAAGTGTTCGACCGCGAAAAAGGCGACGAGCTCCCTCCCGGTGCCAACACCGTCGTTCGCGTCTACTTGGCTCAAAAACGGAAGATCAGTGTCGGCGACAAGATGGCGGGACGTCACGGGAACAAAGGGATTGTTTCCAGAATCCTGCCCATCGAAGATATGCCCTTCTTACCCGACGGCACTCCGATTGATATCGTACTGAACCCGCTGGGCGTACCTTCCCGGATGAACGTGGGACAAACCTACGAGACCCTGTTGGGTCTGGCGGCACATTTAACGGGTATGCATTACGAAGTGCCTCCGTTCGATGAAATGTACGGCGAAGAGGCGTCCCGCATTGCGGTAACCACTGAATTGCAACGCGCAATTACCGAAAAAGGCATCGACTGGATCAAGCAAGACGGCAAAGCGGTCTTGTACGATGGCCGGACCGGTGACGCTTTCGGCAACCGGGTTGCCATTGGTCGCATGTACATGATGAAGCTGGTCCACTTGGTGGATGATAAGATCCACGCCCGCAGCACCGGCCCCTACAGCTTGGTTACCCAACAGCCGTTGGGTGGTAAGGCTCAGTTTGGCGGTCAGCGCTTCGGAGAGATGGAAGTTTGGGCACTGGAAGCTTACGGCGCAGCCTACACGCTCCAGGAAATGCTCACCATCAAATCCGATGACGTGGTGGGTCGTTCCAGAGCGTATGAGGCGATTGTCAAAGGTGAGAACCTCAACCGCCCCAGCATTCCGGAGTCCTTCAAGGTACTGGTTCGCGAGATCCACAGTATCGGCCTCGATATTACGGTCAAGAAACGCCTGAAAGATGGAAGGGAAGTTGAAATCGACCTGATGGCCGATGAAGCGGCCCGCGCCCCCAAGCGCGAGTTTGCCTCTGCCAGCAACGAGCTGCTCAACTTCTTCTCAGCCAATTCCGATTCAATCTAAAGGAGTCCCATTGTGGTTAGCACCAATATTGACCAGTTTGATTTCATCAAAATCGGGATTGCCTCACCCGAACGTGTTCTTAATTGGTCTCACGGCGAGGTTATGAAGCCGGAAACCATCAACTACCGCACCCTTAAACCAGAACGGGACGGCCTTTTCTGCGAACGTATTTTTGGACCCTCCAAGGACTGGGAATGCTATTGCGGTAAGTACAAACGGGTTCGTCACAGAGGGATCGTCTGCGAACGCTGCGGCGTCGAAGTGACCGAATCTAAAGTGCGTCGTCATCGTATGGGTCATATCAAATTGGCCGCGCCGGTGACCCATATCTGGTTCCTGAAAGGGATTCCCAGCTACCTCGGCTTGATTCTGGATATGTCCCTGAAGGATTTGGAGCAGGTCATCTACTTCAACTCTTATGTGGTACTGGATCCAGGCAACACCGAGCTGAAGGCGAACCAGTTGCTTTCGGAAGAAGAGTACGAAAATATCCTGGAAGAAAACGAAGAAGCGCAGCTGGAAGTGGGCATTGGCGCCGAAGCCATGCAGGTTCTGCTGGGCCGTTTGAACTTGCAGGAAATGAGTGATGCCTTAAAGCAAGAACTGGAAGAGATTACGGGTTCTAGCGCCAAACGGGTTAAACCCTTGAAGCGCCTGCGCTTGGTTGAATCCTTGATTCACAGCGGCACCAATCCTTCGTGGATGGTCATGGATGTACTGCCGGTGATTCCGCCGGATCTGCGTCCGATGGTACAGCTGGATGGCGGTCGTTTTGCAACTTCCGACTTGAATGACCTGTACCGTCGCGTGATCAACCGGAACAACCGCCTCTCCCGCTTGCTGGAAATGGGCGCACCGGAAATCATCGTCCGCAACGAAAAACGGATGCTGCAAGAAGCAGTGGATGCACTCATCGACAACGGCCGTCGCGGCCGTACCGTGGTGGGCCCCAACAACCGTCCGTTAAAATCGCTGTCTAATATCATTGAAGGCAAACAGGGCCGTTTCCGCCAGAACTTGCTGGGTAAGCGCGTTGACTACTCCGGTCGGAGCGTTATCGTGGTGGGCCCTCGCCTGAAGCTGCACCAGTGTGGTCTGCCCAAAGAGATGGCCATTGAGCTGTTCAAACCGTTCGTCATCAACAAGTTGATTGAACGCGGTGAGAGCCAGAACATTAAATCGGCCAAGAAGACCATTGAACGACAAGAAACCGTGGTTTGGGATGTACTGGAAGAGGTCATCAAAGGCCACCCAGTGCTGTTGAACCGCGCACCAACGCTACACCGTCTGGGGATTCAATCCTTCGAGCCGGTGCTGGTAGAAGGTCGCGCCATTCAGCTGCACCCGCTGGTTTGCTCCGCGTTCAACGCTGACTTTGACGGTGACCAGATGGCTGTACACGTTCCCCTCTCTGTGGAAGCGCAGACTGAGGCACGTATGCTGATGATGGCCACCAACAACGTGCTGCAGCCCTCGACCGGCAAGCCGATCATTACCCCTACCCAAGACATGGTTTTGGGGATTTATTACTTAACACTGGATAACCCGCACGCCAATCTGGGCGCCGGAATGACATTCTACAGCTTTGAAGACGCGCTAGCAGGCTTTGAAGCCGGGATTGTCGAATTACACGCCAAAATCATCGTCCGCGATGAGGCTGGCCAGCTGATTGAAACCACACCGGGACGGATTATCTTCAACAAGACAGTCCGCCAATCGGTTTTCCAGTAAGCATTGAACGAGGTAAGCACATCTCATGAGTATTTACTCTCCTAATAAAGCCCCCAAAAAGCAGTTGGAGTTTATCAACAAGGTTGTTGATAAAAAAGAGCTGAACCGCTTACTGGCGAAAGTCTATGCCGAGCAAGGCATGGCCAAAACCGGTACTTTAGCCAACAGCTTGAAAGACCTTGGGTTCAAGTACGCCACACTGGCTGGTGTCACCATCTCCATCTCTGATTTGTCGGTACCGGAAGAGAAGAAGGGCCTGATCGCGGATGCTGAATCCCAGATTGAAGGAGCAACCCAACGCTTCCTGAAAGGTGAAATCACGGAAGTAGAGCGCTACACCAAGGTTATCGACACTTGGAGCGAGACGACTGAAAAGTTGACCAAGTCCGTGGTCGACAACTTTGACCGCATGAACCCGGTATACATGATGGCCTTCTCCGGCGCTCGGGGTAACATCAGCCAGGTTCGTCAGCTGGTCGGGATGCGCGGTCTGATGGCCGATGCGCAAGGCCAGATCATCGACTTGCCTATTAAGAGCAACTTCCGGGAAGGCTTGAGCGTAACCGAGTACATCATTTCCAGCTACGGGGCCCGTAAAGGTCTGGTAGATACCGCATTGAAAACCGCTGACTCGGGTTATCTGACCCGCCGTCTGGTGGACGTTGCGCAGGACGTGATTATTCAGGAAGCCGATTGCGGCACCACCAACGGCATTATGGTGGCCGCCATTATGGAAGGTGAATCCGAAATCATGTCGCTGACCGACCGGATTATCAGCCGGGCTGCCGCCATTAACGTGGTAAACGAAGATGGCGAAGTGCTGGTGGCTGCCGGTGAGATCTTCACGCCGACCTTGGCCGATGCAGTCATTCAGGCTGGCGTCAAAGAGGTCCTCGTGCGCTCAGTACTGACCTGCCAAACCCAGGTTGGTATTTGCCAAAAGTGCTACGGTTGGTCATTGACCAGCAACAAAATCGTGGACGTGGGCGAAGCCATCGGGATTATGGCGGCACAAAGTATCGGGGAACCCGGTACCCAGCTGACCATGCGTACCTTCCACACCGGCGGTGTATTTAGTAGCCTCGGTAAACGGGAACTGTTCAAGGCCAAGCATGCCGGTGAAATGACCAGCAAGCTGCCTACCCGTGAATTCCGGACCCGTCACGGGGAAATCGTGGATATGACCACCCGTGATTGCACGCTAGAAATCAAGACCACGGACGGCAAGGTCGACAAGTACAACCTGCCTTACAACACCCAATTAATGATTAAAACCGGCGACACGGTGAAAAAGGAACAGGTCTTCGCCTCCTTTGAACCCACCGCAGGCCGTCGGACTGAACGGGCCACCAAGGATATCACGGCCAACATGAGCGGTGAGATCTGGTTTGATGGCTTTGAAGCCGATGAGAAACGGGATCGCCAAGGAAACATCAGCCGCACGGCCAACCGTCCTGGCACCATCTGGGTTCAGGCGGGCGACGTGTACAACCTGCCCACCGGTGCGCGTCATCTGGTGGAAGACGGCCAAGTGCTTAACGTCGGCGAAATGATTGCTGAAACCCACGTGGTCAGCGAGCATGGCGGTGAAGTTCGCATCCCGACCGATTTGGAAATTGAAGAACAAAAAGTCGGCAAGGAAGTGGTCAAAAAGATTGTCAATGGTAAGGAACTGACCATCATCATCGCGGGCATTACCCCCACCAATGCGGATCTGGTGCAAACCAAGAAAGAGCAGCTTTGGAAAGTCGGCGATGATGAAGAAACCTACATCGTCAAATCGCCGGAAGGCACCTCGCTGGAAAACGGCAGCATTGTCGCAGAGTTGATTGACGAAACCATGTCGGTACCCACCAGCGGCCAAATCCGTTACCTGGACATCGAAGTTGATGAACAGCGCATCTTGACCCAACCGGGCAAAATCCTGTTCTTACCGGAAGAAATTCATCAGGTCAGCAAGGACATTTCCTTGAAGGTACCCGGTATTGAATCCGGCATGGAAGTTACCGCAGGCACGGAAATCGTCAAAGGCGTGACTTGCCAGACCGACGGGATTGTGGAAATCGTGGAAGAAAACGACATCATTCGTGAAGTCGTGGTTCGTCCCGGCAAGCGTTTCCGCATCAACGACATCAGCACACTGAACGTGGATGATGGCACCGTGGTCAGCAAGGGCACCGAAGTGGCCCCCGGCATCGTGGCGGTGGAAGACTGCGTGGTCACCATCAACTTCCAGATTGAAGAGCCGGAAGATGAAGATGACGATATTGAAGACACCAGTGATCTGGAATACGCCGAAGTACTGCTTCGCCCGTATCAGGAGTTCCTGGTCGAACCTCGCAAAGTCAACATCGCCTTTGATTCCACCGATCCTGACAATATTGCCATCGTGCCGGTGACTCAGCTGCAGGTGAAAGACGGTGATAAAATCCGTCACATCGAAGGTGCTCCCATTCTTCGGACCAGCCTGGTACTGCAAATGAGAGGCTACCTGGAGCGTCTGCGCTCCGTGGCTGAAATCAAGGTCCCAGCCAACAAAAAAGAGTCCGCTAACCTGAAAGTGGTTGTGCTGGAAAACCTGACTATCCGCCGGGAAAGCCCCTCCGGTTTGGGCGCGCTGGCCAAAACGGCCACCCAAACCCAACTGCTGGTAGAAGACGGTCAAGTCATCGAAAAACGCACCCCAGTGGTCAAAACGCAGGTTATCACCCACACCAAGGGTCGAGTTAGCCTGGGTAACGCCACGGGCGAAAAAGACGTTCGTCGCGTCTTGCTGATTACCGAAGACCACGAAACGGTGTTGCCCACCACGAAAAAATCAAACCTGAAAGCAGGCGATTTCGTGAAGCAGGGTCAACTTCTCAGTGATGCGGATGAATCCCCGGTATCGGGCCGTGTCACAGAAGTCAGCGCCAAATCGGTGACAGTGCGCGATGCGCGTCCCTACCTAATCTCCGGCGGTACGCTGCTGCAGGTTGAAAACCGGGCACTCACCCAACGCGGCGACTTGATTGGCTCACTGATCTTTGAACGTCAGAAAACCGGGGACATCGTCCAAGGTTTGCCACGGGTTGAAGAACTGCTGGAAGGCCGCAAGCCCAAGGAATCGGCCATCATTTCCCCCGTGGACGCCACTGTGGAAATCGTTTGGGAAGATGACGTACAACGTTTGTTCTTGGGTGGCCTGAATGGACGGGAAGAAATTTCCATTCCAGTAGGCGCCAACATCATTGTGGAAGACAAGCAACCTGTGAAAACCGGTCAAGCCATCACCGATGGCCCCATCAACCCGCATGACATCCTCCTGGTGTCCGGCATTGAAGCCGTTCGTACCTACCTGGTGGAAGAAGTGCAACGGGTCTACCGTTCACAAGGCGTAGAAATCGCGGACAAGCACATTGAAGTCATCGTTCGTCAGATGACCAAGAAGGTGCGCGTGGATGAAGCCGGTGACACAACCTTGTTGGGCGGTGAGCTGGTGGATGAGAAATACGGCGCCGAGTGCAACCGAGCTGTAGAAGGCAAGGAAGGCAAGCTGCTGGCAGAGTATCACCCGGTCCTGCTGGGTATTACCAAGGCCAGCTTGAACACCGAGAGCTTTATCTCGGCGGCTTCTTTCCAGGAAACGACCCGCGTCCTCACCGAAGCGGCTGTGGAAGGCAAAAGAGACTTCCTCCGCGGCTTGAAAGAAAACGTGATTATCGGTCGCCTGATCCCTGCGGGTACGGGCTTCCCGCACTTCAAGGATGACCGGGTGGATATGCTGGACGAAGGCGAACAGGCCTTTGCCAACAAATCCGCACTGCGCAAGCCTTCGGCCATTCTGGAAGAGATCGAGAGCATGTTTGGCTCCCCGGAAATTTCCGAGGAAACCATGGAAAACCTGCTGATCGATGATTCCGCAATGCATGTGGAAACCATTCCTGGCGCTAGCGAAGAAAGTTTCGACGATGACGATCTTTCCGGCAGCGCTGCCATTCTGGATGACGAATAAAATCCAGAATTAAACATTCCAAAAATCGAAAACCCCACCGTTTCACCTGAAGCGGTGGGGTTTTTCATGACACTTTAAAACAGGCTAGCATCAAGTCCCATTCACTTGTTTTTATGAGGCAGAAGCTCGAAAACAGGAACTTCAATCAGGGACATTGCAAAATTATTTTATTTTGCTAACAAAAGGTTCAAAGATTCGTACTTTTCCGTTAGAATAACGGCCGTCCCAGTGAACTTCAGCAGTCACCCAATTGAGTTTAGAGTTGCCATGACCACCACCGCGCAAGTACTCTCCTTTGCAACCTGCCACACACAACGCAAACGCCGTCAGGCGCTGGGCTATTTCTATGAAGCGTATCATGCCCAACTGCGTCGGGATTACGGCAAGGCGATTGAAAAATACCAGGAATCGATTCAGGTTTACCCCACCGCAGAAGCGCATACGTTCCTGGGCTGGGCTTATAGCTTTATGGGTGAGCTGGAAATCGCCATTGCCGAATGCCACCGGGCCATTGATGTAGACCCGGAATTCGGGAACCCCTACAACGACATTGGGGCGTATCTCATCGCCAAAGGCGAATATGAGCAGGCAGTGCCTTACTTGCAACGGGCCTTAAACGCCAAGCGATACCGGGCGTACCATTTTGCCCATTTTAATCTGGGGCGCGCCCGCGAGTACCAGGGGGATACGGTAAATGCCCTGCGTCACTACAAACGGGCGCTGGAGCTAGAGCCTCGCTATGTGATCGCGCACAAGGCCATTGAACACCTCAAGCAGTGCACGCTCAACTAGAAACGGCCGTCAAAGCGGGGCACTATTGGGCCAAGGTTGGGATGCGCTATGATAGTGCCATTGTCGACCTGAAATGATTATTGCTATGGCCACTGTATCACTGGTGCTCTACAACTTGCTGCTATTTATGGGGCTGCTGTTGCTGTGGCCCGTTTGGGTGGGTTATCTGGTGCTGGTGCCCAAGACCCGCGCTGGGTTTTGGGAGAAACTGGGCATTTACCCCAAAACCCTGATTACACACTTGCAGGCCGAAGCGACTGACAAAAAACGGCTGTGGTTTCACGCCGTTTCGGTGGGCGAATTCAACGCCATTCGTCCACTTGTTGCGGAGCTCATGGCAGAATCCAGCGATGCGATCACGATCATTATCTCCTGCACCACGCGCACGGGACACGATTTAGCGCAAAAGACCTTTCCGGAACTCAGTGTGATCTATTTCCCGTTTGATTTTCGGGCAGTGCTGGAACGGGCTTTGGCACTGGTAAAGCCCGATCTGGTCGTGCTCACCGAAACAGAGCTTTGGCCCAATTTTATCCAAATGGTCAGTCAGCAAGCCCAAGTGCCGCTGATTTTAATCAACGGACGGCTATCACCCCGCTCTTTTCAGGGCTACCGGCGCATTCAGTTTGTCATGCAGCCCTGCCTGCAGCAGATTACACACCTGTACATGCAGGCCACTGGCGATGCAGAACGTATTCAGGCGCTGGGCCAGTTGCCCCCCAAACGCACCACGGTAGCAGGGAACCTCAAGTTTGATCTCAACCCCACCCTCGACCCAGCCAAAGTGGCCCACTTGCAGCAGTTACTGAATATTCAACCCCACGACATGATTTTAACCTTAGCCAGCACGCACTCCGGCGAAGATCTCCCGCTCATCAACGCCTACCAGAAACTGCGGCAGGCGTTCCCCGAACTAAAACTCATTCTCGCGCCCCGCCACCCAGAACGGGTGGGAGAAATCCGGGGCATCCTCCAGGCCCAAGGACTACCATTTTCGATACGGAGCGAGCTGAGCGAGGCACATCCGAACACACAGCCTGTCGTGGTGCTGGATTCGATTGGGGAACTGCTCACCGTCTACAGCTTTAGCACGATTACGGTAATGGGGGGCAGTTTTATCGAACGCGGCGGCCAAAACCCCCTAGAGGCGCTCAGCCAAAAGGTGCCCGTGCTATTTGGGCCGCACATGCAAAACTTCTCGGCCATTAGCCGCATGGTGCTGGAGAGCGAGGCAGGCATTCAGGTGCCCACCGCCGAGGCGCTAGTGCCCGCCATCACGACTTTACTCACCAACCCCGAACAAATGAAAACAATCGCAGCAAAGGGCTTACAACTACTGGAAAACAACCAAGGCGCCAAAGCCCTACTCAGCAAAGCCATCCGAAAACATTTGGGATCATCCCCTGCGCCACAGCAAGACTAACCGATCGCAAGCCTGGTAATCATTCATTCCAAAGCCAGGACAGTAGAACCTTACAGAAGTTACTTACGCCTGCAATTGCATCTGCCGCACCCGCTCCTCGAGCAAGGGCAACAACTTGGCGGGAGCCTCGTCAATCGTCATGGGCATGGTGCAACCGGCGGCCATTTTATGGCCTCCGCCGCCAAACACACCCATTACCGCCGAGACATCAATCTGATGGGAATCACTGCGGATGCTCACCTTGGTTTGACCGTCCACAGTCGCTTTCAGCACGACGGCAATCAGCACGCTATCAATGCGGCGAATCGACTCCACCAGCCCATCCAGATGCTCATCCAACGCGCCGTGTTTTTCCAGCAGTTCGCGGGAAGCCACCGTCCAGCCAATGGTTTTTTCAGCATTAAACCGGGTATTCAGCAAGGCGTCTGCTTGCAGCATTACCTGACATTGCGGTTGCTCATCGTAGAGCTGCTTGAAAATGTATTCGGGATTCGCACCAGAATTAATCAATTTAGCGGTCGTTTCCATCACCTTGGCGGTGGTATTGCTGTACTTGAATCCGCCGGTATCGGTAATAATACCGGTATACAGGCAGGTGGCAATGTTGGCGTCCATGGGGATCTGCATGGTTTGCAGAATGTCAAAGGCTACTTCCGCGCTGGCCGCTGCAGAAGTTTCCACGATATTGATGGCGGCAAAGCGATCGTTGCTGATGTGATGATCGATATTCACACTCACCTTGGCGGCCTCAAAGAGCGGTCGAGCCAGCCCCAACCGATCCACCGAACCGCAATCCACGGAAATACCCATATCGTATTCCGTCAGCAGGGTGGTCGCGGTTTCCATCCGCAAAATATCTTTAATGCCGGGCAGAAACTGGTAAACATCCGGCATTTTACCGGAAATGACACAATCCACCCGTTGCAAATGAGGACAGGCTTTTTCAAAGGCATGCTTGAAACCCAGCATAGAGCCCAGGGTATCCCCATCCGGCCCAACATGGGCGGTAATAAACATGGTTTTGGCTTCGCCGACGGCGGTTATAAAATCCTGAAAAATGACCAGACTCCTTGAAATTGTGATTTTTTGCGTCAAATTATTATAGCGCGCCCAAATGTAAGAGGCGACCCAGCCGAATTGTGATTGGAACTGCCCCGATGATGCCTGAAACCCCCTCTGAAACATCGCCCACCCCCCCTGCCTCCAATGCCGCCAGTGAGCCCGCCATCCAGCCACTAGGCAAGGCTGAATTTATGGCGCAACTGGAAACCACGCAGGGCATTGAGCAACTGGTGCAGGTGGTGGCCCGCCTGCGGCACCCCACCGAAGGCTGCCCGTGGGATTTGAAACAAACCCACCAGAGCTTAAAACCCTATATGCTGGAAGAAGCCTATGAGGCCGTGGAAGCCATTGATGAAGCCAACGCCAGCCAGAACCCGGATTGCCTAAAAGAAGAACTGGGCGACGTGCTGTTGCAAGTGCTGCTGCACAGCCAACTGGCGCAAGATCAGGGGCAGTTTAACTTTACGGATGTGTGCAACACCATTGCCGAAAAACTGGTGCGCCGTCATCCGCATGTGTTTGGGGAAGTGGTAGCCGAAGACCCCGAAACCGTGGTGAACAACTGGGAGGCCATCAAGCGGCAGGAAAAAGCACAAACCAAGACGGCCAGCCCCACCAGCAGCGAGGCAAGGACACACCATCTGCCTGCGAGCGTCAGCATTTTAAAAGGCATTTCCAGAAACCAGCCCGCCTTGAGCCGGGCGATGGAAACCAGCAAAAAGGCCGTGAAAGTCGGCTTTGAATGGCCCAATCTGCAATCGCTATGGGATTGCGTGATGAGCGAGTTTGACGAGCTGCGTCAGGAAATCGAAGCCCCCGAGCATCCAGATGAAACGCCCACCCAGCGCTTTGACCGGCTGGAATCCGAGATGGGCGACATCTTTTTTGCCAGCGTGAATTTGGCCCGTCATCTCAAAATCGATCCGGAAGTAGCCCTGACCAAGGCCACCGCCAAGTTCACCCGACGGTTTCAGGTGATGGAAAACCTGATTGCCACCCAAACCCAATCTACACAGTCCAGCGCAGCCAACCCCAGCGACCAACCTCCAGGCCCTCTGGATTTAGAAGCCCTGGAGCGCGCCATGGCCGCACTGGATTTTGAAACCTGGGACACCCTCTGGCGGAAAGCCAAGGCGCAGTGTGACGCAAAACCAGAATAGCCCGATTCAACATCGCTATGCTCAGCATAGCATCCGGGAATAGCTGGTGGCGACTCCACCAGAATCTCAGCGGATACGAGCCAGCTTCTGCCGCAAGAACCCTAAGCGCGGGCCTGATCAGTGTATTCAGCCGGGAAACCAAGGCTGAGGTTAACGTTTTACCGAAAAAATTTTATAGTTTCATGGAACTTTTTAGCTTACCTACCTGTCTAATAGAAACATCGACCTGATTAACCGATTAGATACTGCCAGAAAGACTGACACCACTCACCCAATCTGGCGATGGATTGCGCCAGACGCCTCATCAAGTAGCGCACGATCACAACACATAGAACGCCACACATCCGATTGAGGGAGGCACTATGACGCCGGAACTATGCACCCTGTTGCTGGACAAACGAGCCTCTGAACTGAATGGTAAATCTGTGGAAAGCCGCTTAAACCCTTCGGAACGTGCCGAACTGAGAGCCCTGAACGCCCATCAGGACAAGGCTCCGGCTGTGGCACAACGCATTCGCGTTCTGGCCGTCAATCTGGCGCAACCCAACGCATTGGGCTTATTACTGCTGCGCTTCTCCCGCAAGTTCAGGCAAAATCTGGCCGAACTGGATGCCCTGATTCAATTTGGACAAAGTCGAGCGGTGTGGGAGATTGCCTACCTGTCCCGACGTCGCGCGACCCAAAAACTCACCGCCGCCGAGGAAAGCGAATTGCACTTTTTAACCCTCTTCAACGACAGCCCAGAAGTGTTGCATATCACCCAACTCAAGCTCAAGGGCGAGGCCGGAACCCTGTCTACCGAGGAACGTCAGGAACTGAGTAACCTGCAACGCAACCCTTACCGCCAAAACGGTATTCCGCATCAGTTGCTGGATCTGTTTTGGCCCAACCAGAGCACGCCACTCTCGCTCGATTGGAACACCTCCAGCTAAGATAGCCCTGAACCCTGGAAAGAAAGCCCATGCTGCCCTTTGTTTCAACCGAACAGTTGAGTCTGTCCCTTGAGCCGCTGATGGCGACGCTCACAACGGCTTGCACCATTTTGGCTGCCCTGACGCTATCGCGCAAAGCCCGGCCAGCACAACCTGTACGGGTCATCGTCCAGAACGGCAGCTCCAGACAGGCAGGCAGCCAGCCAGCCCTCCACCGATAACCCCCTAGTGGTTCGTTTCAAAACAAGTTTTAAACCCTGACAATCTAATCGAAATATATACCCAGCTTAGGCGTCCGCCTCGCGCAGCTCAATCAGATCCCCAATTTCCGTGCCAGAGGCCGCCACCGCCCCTGCGGGCAACTCCAGGACAGCATGCCCGCCGCGCACCAGCTTGGAAATTCGCCAAGGCTTCATCCGCTCCACCAGATGAAGCACCTTGTGCTGCTTATCCACAAAAATGGCGTCAAATTCAAAACGCATAAAACAGGAATGAATATCGGCGCAAGGCACAATCCATAAGCCTTGATCCGGTGGCAAGCCCGGCTTGCCCATCAAGCCCATCAATCGGGAAAAAAAGTGATTGGCCATATAGACCTTAGCTGCAACCACAGACTGACGCGTTGCGTTGAATGCCTGTTTCACCATATCCCGTCGCGCTCCTCTTGCTCCTATAAAGCCTCTACCTTCATTATAGGATAGAGCCGGGTATGTGAACGATGGATCTCCATCCCTCGGTCTATTCGCCTCCTCCAAAATACTGATCCACAGGCAAAGAATATCCAACCTTCAGATGATGAGCGGAGTTTAGCGACTGAGCTATGATGAAAACAGATTACATTAAATAAACGAGTGTGTAGCAAGGCATGGTTCGGACAACTCCCCAAAGTGCGGGAGTCTCCAGCATCATCCAAGGTTCCCCAGTGGTGAGTGATCCATTTTTTTAAACAAGTCCTGCCTGTAAGCAGTGGGTCTTAGTATTCATTGGTATTTAATGGGATTCAATCCATTTTTTAAAAACGATTTTTTTTATTCTCAACGTGTGGAAGTGTGTGTCAGGAGCTTAGGAGATTACAAGGATTATGATGAGACGTATGCAGTCAACGGAAACCACGGTGTTTATCGTCGATGATAACGCCAACCACAGCGCCGGTATCAAACAACTACTGGAGCTACAATCCGATTATCATCTGGTGGGCATTGCCACCAACGGAGAAGATGCCATCAAGCGCCTCAGCGATGCCAAAGTTGACATCGTGCTGATGGATATGAGTATGCCCGAAGTCGATGGCGTGGCCGCGATTCAACAACTCATCAGCGTGAACCCCACCTTGAAAATTCTGGCCCTCACCGGCTATGACGATCCCGATCTGATCTTCCGGGCCATGAAAAACGGCGCCAAAGGCTACATCCTCAAAACCATGGTCACCTCGCAGTTGATTGCCGCCATTGAAGAAGTGCTGGCTGGAAAAGTTTATCTGCCTGCAGCGTTGGCCACCAAGTTCTTTGATGAATTCCAGACCCGCATCGGCAAATCCAGCCGCCCGGATCCCACCAAGCAAGCCCTGCTGGGATACCTGACCTCCCGCGAGAAAGAAGTGCTCAAGTTGCTGACCGAAGGCATCACCTACAAAGGCGTGGCCGACAAACTGGTCATCAGCGAAACCACGGTCAAAACCCATGTGAACAACATCTTCCAGAAGTTGCAAGTGAACGACCGCACCCAGGCGGTGCTGTACGCCCTGCGTAACGGTCTGGTCGACGGTGGCAACAGCAATCAACCCATTGCCGTGTAACGCAAACGATTAAAACCGTGGCCCTCCACACAGGGCAACCAACACGGGTTATAATTAAGCTCAGACACATGATGAAATCCCCTCGCCCTGATGCGATGGGGGTTTCATCCTTGAAAAGCCTTGATCCGGATTCAATGTGGCAACCGCCCCGAAACCAGGCGCTTCATCCCCTTTCTGAGTTTTTTCTGAACAGACAAGCTAGAGCAACGACGAGTGAGTGACAGTAGGATTGGTCTGAAAAAGATCCAGCTGGATGGCCTCTTTGGGCATCTCTGCTCTTCCACGGGCTTATACTCAAAGGAAACCTTTGAGAGCCTCTACAGTTGCATTACCCGCATGGTGCGCGACCAACACATGCCCGGCTTTGTGATCACCCGCACCCTGGATGACGACACCTTTGAGCCAATGGCTCAGGCGCTGGAGCACATTCAGGATTTACCCCTGTTTCGCCTGAATCAGCCCCGACGCTTTCCCGCAGAGGCCGGGCTTTGCGAACAGACCGGATTTTTAATCGTGCTCACCAATCGGCTCTGCGCGACCCTGTACTGGTCAGCCACCACCCAGGAAACCTTCCGCATGTACAAGGGCGGTTGGACATTCCACCCGGGGGATTCCCGCACCATTGCCGCCCGCATGATCGAGCAGCTCAACGCGCAAAACGACTACCCCGAACTGGCCCAGCTGCTGGCCGAGACGCAGGTGGATCGCCGCTATGACGACAAACTCAATTTACTCATCACCTCACTGGTGAATGGCCTGGAACATCGCAACCGGGAACTGACACTGGCTCTGGAACAGGTCAAGTTGCTCAACAAGCGCAACGTGGATACCGAACGTCTGGCAGCCATTGGCCAAATGTCCAGCGTCATTGCCCATGAAATACGCAATCCGCTGGGCCTGATTGACCTGTACGCCAAGCTCACCGAGGATCATCTCACGCAGCTGACGCTCCCTGAGCAAGCCGACAAAAAAGCACTACTCCTGAAAAATCTATCGCACATCCGGCAAGCCACCGGCAGCCTGGAAACCATTCTATCCGAACTCACCGACTACTCTCGCCCTCTGCATCTCCACCGGCAGCCCACCCATCTGCCCCAACTGGTGCGCGATGTCTGCGAGTTTTACAGTCCCTCTTATCAGGAAAAAGGGGTCATGCTTCAATGCCAGTCAATGAGCATCGAGCCCGATTGGCTGCACCATTATCCGCTGGATGCCGACAAATTCCGACAAGCGCTGATCAACCTGCTCAAAAACGCACTGGAGGCCTCTCCACAGGGCTCCATGGTGCAGGTGCGCCTGCTGTGTAACGTCGATAGTCCCTACTGCTCGGTCCAGGTGGAAGATCAGGGGCAAGGGATTGCTCCCGCGCATATCAAAAAACTGTTTACCCCCTATTTTTCCACCAAGGGCAGTGGCACGGGGCTGGGACTGGCGCACAGCCAGAAAATCCTGCAAGCCCACGGCGGCAACGTGGAATTAATCAGAAGCCTGCCTGATCAGGGAAGCCTATTTTCCCTGATTTTACCGCAAAGCCTGCCACCAGAAGCAGAAACCTCCCCCAGAACGACTGCCACCCCGGAGCGGACTGAAGGATGAAGAGACCAGCCGAAAACGCAAGACGTTCCGTCGGGGGCAAGCCCCTGCTCACCTTGCTCTTGCTGCTGGGCGTTTGTCTGTTTGCAGGGGGTTGTGATCTCAAAATGCCCTGGGACCCCAAACCCAAGCCCAAAACGGAAGCAGAAGCCCCCGCCGATGAAGGCGGTGGGGAGTCAGAGCCACCCACGCCGGTCAATGAACTGGATTTTCTGCCACCGGATATGAAGAAGCTGCCTTTTGAAGAGGTCAACATTCCCACCCACGACGGGCTGGTGATTTATGGCAGACTCTACGATCCCAGCCTCAAGCCGGAAGGCGCGGACGAAAGCGCAGCCGCCGATTCCACCAGCAGCGACGGCGAAACAGAATACAAAGGCCCCAAATACCCGCTGGTCATTCTGTTACACGGACTCGACCGGGACCATACCACCTGGAGCAACCTGCCCGTCTCACTGGTGAAGGCAGGGTACGCAGTGTTTGCCATAGATCTGCGCGGTCACGGCAAAAGCACCACCACCGTGCATCAACGTCGGGTCACCTGGCGCCTGTTTCAGCCCGAGCACTGGAAGCAGATGTCCAAGGATGTGGACGAGGTGATTCAATTCTTCCAGAAGAGCGAAGATCACCCGGAAGTGGACGGCAAGAACACAGCCCTGATGGGGGCCAAGCTGGGCGCCAATGTCGCGGTATTCAGCGCGCGGGATATGCAGCCGGTTGTCAAAGCCATGGTACTTATCTCGCCCGGTCTGGACTACAAAGGCATCATTCCCAGCGAAGCCATCATCGATTACACCAATCCAGCCCTCCTGATTACAACCCAGGATGATCCCTACTCCTACAAGTCCACCGAGCGGTTGTATAACTGGCTTCTGGGTTTAAAGGCATTACAAGTCTACAAAAAAATCGGAGATGGCACCGACATGCTCAGCCATCAATCCGCGCTGGGGCAAAACATTACAGAGTGGCTCATTCATCAGATGCCCTCAGCGGCCATCCAGAAACCGGAGCCCGTGGAAACGATCACTGTGGCACCAGAAGCGCCCACAGAAGACAAAGCCGCTGCCCCCACCGAAGGCAATGCTGCCAAACCTGCCACGCCCCCTGCCAAAAAGGCATCAGAAACACCCCGCAAGGCCCCACCCAAAAAACCCATCGCCAAACCCGCCGCTAAACGAAGCAAAGCCAAAGCGCCCAAATCTGCCCCGAAAACACCAGCGGCCTCTTCTCCCGACAACAGCCAGCCCCCCATCCCCGGCGGGTAACAGACCACGTCTCTCGCACAGCGTAAATACAGCCTACCCCACAGGCATGCACACAGGCTGAAGCAACCACCACAAGCTTATTGTAAGGCTATTGAACCGAGAAAGGCTCCACCGAAGGCGTTCGGGCAATCGAAACTACCGTGGGCTGCTTCATGGCCAACGCCTGAAAGGGCATGCGACGGCTGGTCTCATAGAACTGATCCGGAGCGGCAGTCACGAAATAATCCACGCTGGCCACATCGCGCCCGGTCGATTGCGGGTTGGCCAAAGCAGTTTCCGCCAGCAGGCGTTTGGCCTCCAACGCCATAAAAACCGCAGGATCCAGAATCTCGGCCTCTGGCATCAGGGCCGCAATCTGATCCATGACATAGGGGTAATGGGTACAGCCCAAAATCACCGCTTCCACCTGCTGGGCCGATAAAATGCCAGTAAACCCGGCCAATAATTCGGCACAGGCGGCTGTGTTACCACCGCCTTCTTCAATCACCGTGGCCAGATTGCCACAAGCCAACTGAGTCAGGCGAACGTCAGCCTGCAAGTCCGTCAATAACTTGGGATAGCGGTGAGAGGCCACCGTGGCCGGGGTAGCCATCAAGCCCACATGGCTATAGCGGGCATCCGTTTTCAGCCAGCGGCAAATGGGAGTCACGGGATCCACAAAGGGCACCGCCGGCTGCCGTTGAGCCGACTCGCGTTCAAACACATGGGCCGCCACCGAAGCAGCCGTATTGCAGGCCACCACGACCATCTTGACCTGATGCACCGTAAACAGCCAGTGCAGACAATCTTCCACGTACTGCTCCACCTCAGCCTGCGTTTTCTGCCCATACGGCATGTGCAAGGTGTCGCCCAGATACACAAAATGCTCGTCCGGCAGGGTGTGCATCAGCCGATCCAGCACCCGCAACCCACCGAGGCCGGAATCAAAGATGCCGATCGGATGTGGGGCCAAAACGGCCTGCTGTGTGCGTGAAGATTCGGGCATAAAAAAGGCTTACCGGGCGCTGGCTGAGACGCGTGTTTTCAAGTAGTCTACAACACCGTCTGCAATTGCGCGAGCGGTTTTAGCCTTACGCTCGTATGTCTGTAAATCACTCAACTCATTGGGATTCGACACATAACCCACCTCGCACAGAATCGCAGGCACGTCGGTGTGGTGAATGACGTAGAACCGAGCCTGTTTCACACCGCCATTACGCACGGGGATGCTGTTGATCTCCCGTTCCTGCACCCGGCGGGCCAGCGCGACACTTTGCGGTGTAAAGAAGTAGGTTTCGATCCCGCTGAGTGAGGGGTTTACCGAGGCGTTGTGGTGAATACTGATAAACAGATCGGGGTGAATCTGGTTGGTAATGGCCGTAATTTGCGGCAAGGGCAGGAAAATATCCGTGCTGCGGGTCATATAGACCTTAAAGCCCTTGGCCGTCAGGGCATCCCGCAACATCAAGGCTAACGAGAGGTTCAAATCTTTCTCGAATACGCCGGTGCGATTGGCCCCAATATCTTTACCGCCATGGCCAGCATCGACCACAATCCGGGCAGGGAAGGGGGCCTTACCCGCGAGACCTATCAGATTGCCCAGGGTATTACCCGCATTGGGACTCGCCGAATGGTCATCTGATACCAGCAATTCCAAGACCTTACCGTCATCGGACAAGGTGGGAACCACACGCACCCCGGGTCCAGCCAGCATCACAGTCAGCTTGCTATTGGGCTGGCCGTCTGTCAGTGGATCAAGGCGCATTTTTTCCAGCTCGGGATACTGCTTCTGATCCACAGTAATCACAGCAGGATTTGCCGCCTCATTGAGCAGATCCAGCACCACGCGGTCATCCCGCTTGATAAATCGGTGCACAATCGGTGAGCTGGCCGACAGACGAATCACGGTGCCGTTGCTCTCCCGCTTGAGATCGATGCTTTGAATCTCACCCAGTCGGGTATTGGCCGATAACTTGTTGATGGAGGTGCTGGAATACGGCGTCAATGCCAGCATACTGCGATCGCTACCGGGGTAGATGGACTCAAACTGATCGGGCAGGTTACTCTGAATGACCACCCGCACGGTTTTATCGTCAAACTGCCCCAGACGAATCTGCTGAAACGCCTCATTCCCACCATTAATGGGGGCTAACTGGGCACGGTTGCTCAACACGGCGTTTTCCAGATCCAGCACCAAACGAGTGGGCGCCGTCAGGGTAAACCGGTTTTTAACATGCAGATCGGTGCCCGTGGTGCCCTTGATGTAGAGACGATTTTCTTTGTAGAAGACATCTTCAACCACGGTGACCCCGGCCGGTACAGGCGTGCCCAGCACCGAGAAACTATTTTTTGCAGCCGACTGAACCGGGGGCACCGGCACCAGCTTTTCCAACGCCAGGGCAGCCACCGGATTAATCACCGGCGGCAAGGGCTGGGCCGCATGATTCCCCTTCAGGGGCTTCAGTCTGATATTGCCACCACTCGGGGGAACGGCCGCCAAACCAGCGACTGAATTACTTGCAACCGGGCCAGCCGTCGCAGGCAATGGCGCAGACAAGGCGGCCGCAGTCGTCGCGACACCCTCTAAATTCACTTTCAATACGTTGCCTTCAAAACCGGGAGTCAGGTGAGAGAGGGTGCGGCTATCATTCACATACACAATCGCTCTCACCGCCGTGTAAAACGGACTATAATGATCGGTCAGTTCAACCCGATCGATCCCGTTTTGCTGAATATTAAACACCTTTTGTGAACCAATGACTTGTGCGTTGGGAATATCCACCAGCAAACGATAGGGCGAGGGAAGGCGCAGCACGGAAAAATTACGGGTCTCACCACTCCCAAAAGGGCGGTTGGCATTCAGAACCAGAGAACGGCCATCCGGACTGAGCTGAACCCCGACTATACCCAGAGCTTCCGTAGACTGAAGAGCCGATGGACTGGATTCAGCCCAAGATACTGGCACTGTGACAGCCACCCCACCACTCCACAACAGCAACATCGCGGACAGGGTACTGAGAACACGCTTTGTACGGGTCAAACACACCATCTGTTTTTCTCCCTAGCTCCTGGGCTAAAAAACTAACTCTGTCGAGAGGGAGCTTCCATTGCACAAAAACCCTGAGAGAGAGGAACACAGCGTCTGGCGGTTTTTGTCATTGGGAAGTCCGCTTGAATCATTGAATTCTGATATACCAATGATAACACACAGTCTTTACTATATTAAGTGTAGCGGTTTTTAAGGGGAAATAAAACCCCCCTGAGTTCAATTCCTTACAAAACCGGGTCGCCAGAAGCCATCGGCTATTGGCGACTCGTCCCGTGAAACGCACCGCGCAACATCTGCTGAAGCTCTGTCGGATTCTCGGATACCGACATCGCTTCCTCCGGGGTAATCATATTGTTTCGGAAACACCAGTAGAGTGAATAGTTGAGGCTACGCGCGCCTTCAAACTCGGCAGTTTTAAGCAGTTCGTAAATTTCACCCATTTCATCCCGCAAAATGTAATCCCGAATGGCTGGAGAAACAACCATGATCTCGGAAACCGCCATACGACCGTTCCCTTCAGCCCGTTTGACAAGACGCTGTGAAATCGTTCCTTGTAAAACACCCGCCAGCTGGTTGCGAATGGAATCGCGCTCGTAAGGTTCAAAGGCATTGATGATCCGGTTAATCGTTTGCACGGAATCGGTGGTGTGCAAGGTCGAAACCACCAGGTGACCCGTCTCAGCAGCGTGCAAGGCGGCCATCATGGTTTCCCGGTCCCGCATCTCCCCAATCAGAATGACATCCGGATCCTGACGCAAGGCGTACTTCACGCCGTTGGGAAAGGTATCCGTATCCAGACCCAACTGGCGCTGGGTCACCACACACTTGTCACTCTGATAAACATACTCTACCGGATCTTCCAGCGTAACGATGTGCTTGTTTTTGGTGCGGTTAATGGTGTTCAGCAAGGCGGCCAGCGTGGTAGACTTCCCGGAACCCGTTGGTCCTGTAACCAGCACCAATCCTTTGTGCAATTCCGCAAAACGGGTCAAAACGGGCGGATGTCCCAGCTCTTCCAGCGTGGGGATCTTCAGGGTAATCAAACGCATAACCAGACCCAGCCGCCCCATCTCATAGAACAGGTTGACCCGGAACCGGCAAGTGTTATCCAGCATGAAGCTGAAGTCAAAGTCCGTTCGGTTCTTTAACCGGGGCAAAATTTTTGCCGGAATAATGCTTTTGGCAAACTGATGCACGGCCGTTTCCGTTAAGGCCGGGATTCGGGTCGCCACCATGTCCCCGTCTTTCCGCAAAACCGGCGGCACACCCACACGCAAGTGAATATCCGAGATCCCCTGAGCAATAGCCATCCGCAAAAAAGTATTCAGATCCATCGACAGGGGAGAAGCACCCTCCTCGGGCGTTCCCGCAACAGCATCTTCAACCGATTCGATAGATTCACCCAAAGAGAGGTAACTCGAGTTGTCGCTCATACCAATTCCTTGCTTCTGGCTTCTACTGTCAGTCGGGTCACCCCGTTTCTGAAGTATGGCAGCAAGGCTTGGGGAATCACCACCTCCTGATGGCTGATTTGATAATTTTCCAGAATGGCCGCCAGCGTGCGACCCACGGCCAAACCAGACCCATTGAGGGTATGCACGAACGCAGGCTTGCCCGTGGCTTCAGCGCGGTACTTCAGGCCAATGCGGCGCGCCTGAAAATCGCTAAACACGCTACAACTGGAGATCTCCCGGTAGACTCCCTGCGCGGGCATCCACACTTCCAAATCAAAGCATCGGGCCGCAGAGAACCCAATATCACCGGCACACAGTTCCACCACCCGGTAAGGGAGCTCCAATAATTGCAGAATGCGCTCGGCATCGGCCAGCAGCTTCATATGCTCAGCTTCCGAATCCTCCGGTCGAACCAGCTTGACCAATTCAACCTTATCGAACTGGTGCTGACGGATCAGGCCTCGGGTATCCTTGCCAGCACTACCTGCCTCTCTGCGGAAACAGGGGGTGTACGCGGTCATGTATATCGGCAATTGGCTTTCCGAGAGCAGCTCACCACTGTAAAGGTTGGTCACCGGCACTTCCGCAGTCGGAATTAGGAACAATTCATCATCCTTGCACCGGAACATATCGGCTTCGAATTTGGGCAACTGGCCAGTACCGGTCATCGCCTGCCGGTTCACCAGAAAAGGGGGCAACACTTCCTCATAGCCGTGCGCCGTATGCGTATCCAGCATGAAGTTAATCAAGGCGCGGGACAAACGCGAACCATCGCCACGAATGACCGAAAACCGGGATTGAGCGATTTTCACACCTCGGTCAAAATCGAGAATGCCCAACGCGGGCCCCACATCGAAATGTGCTAAAGGCTCAGCGCAAGGACGACTTTTCAATGCATCACCCCAGGTGCGTAAAACCACATTCTCACTCTCATCCGCGCCATCCGGGGTTTGAGGCAAGGGCAGGTTAGGCAAATCCATTACCAGCAGGCTTTGTTGCTCCGCCAGCTCTTCCTTCTGCTGTTCCAGCAATTTGATTCGCTCAGCCAGTACACGCGTTTCCGCCTGAATGGCATCGGTATCCTGACCCGCTTTTTTGGCCTGGGCAATCTGCTGGGTCATCTGATTTCGCTGACTGCGCAGCGCCTCTTCCTCCTGCAACAACTCGCGGCGCTGCACATCCAGCCGACTGATCTCATCAATCGACAGCTCCGGCTTCCGACGTTTCAGGGCCGCATTCACCACATCCGGGGTTTCACGAATCAGTTTAATATCCAGCATCATTCCATCCAGCGGGTGGCGCCGGGTTTTCAGCAGGCCACACGCTTCCCAAAGACAATAATAGAAGTATTATACCGCAGGCCTGCCTGGGATTTCCCTTACTCAAATGATGCTAAAAATTAAAAAGCAACTACGATTAGTTGTAGTGCGTCATTTTAGCCGAATCAATCAGGGCATGGATCCAGAATGCCACCCCCGCCAAAACAGCCAAAATAATCAAGGTATTGATGAGGTAGGAAAAATATTTAGCGATGAAGAGCATAATTTGCTGGCGATCAATTTTCACACTGAAACCCTCAAGGTCTACATGCTGCGATCCCTTGTACAACCACAACCGCAATCTTTGCAGTCATGGGATTTATCGGCAGACCTGCCAAAAAACTTTAATTTTTTTAATAAGTTATTTTACGCTCGCCCCACTTGCCGCATGGTCAGAGGATAATGAAGCCTGGCCAGAACCCGTTTACTTTCCGCAGAGCAACGAACAAACAGCACCCACTGCAGCAAACAAGCCCCCCATATCAAAATCTTCACCACTAACACAGGCAACCGCCAGCAAAACTGGCGCTGAGCCCAACAGTCCTCATCACCGGCACCGCCTCTGGCCATTTGGCGCCAAAACCGACAAGCCAGATGAGCCCTTCCGCGTTATCCCACCGAAGCCATCCGCTAAAATCGCCGATCCACCAGCCAGCCCCTACCCTTTGCTTCGGCTAACGATGCCCATCGTAACCGAACAGGGCGTCATCGCGCCGGGCTTTTATCTGGTCAAACCGGAAACCACCTCCGGCAACTCGAAAATCATCACACCGGCCAACGCCACCATTGACGCCAATAGCCCCTTGCTCCTAACCCGGCAAAATCAGGTGATGGCCAGGATCGCCATCCATGAGGTGCAATTACCCGATGAAACCATTGCAGAAACCGGCACCCCCAGCCCCATCACCAAGGCCAACCCTAACATCCCCACCCGACT
Organism: Vampirovibrio chlorellavorus; assembly: GCA_903866275.1. Lineage (GTDB taxonomy): Bacteria > Cyanobacteriota > Vampirovibrionia > Vampirovibrionales > Vampirovibrionaceae > Vampirovibrio > Vampirovibrio chlorellavorus_D. The sequence goes on from CAIPMU010000011.1 coordinate 471,081, forward strand.
CAAGATTGAAGCCCTGCTTTCAGATGATCAAAAAACCCTCACACTGCGGGTGAAGACAGGATCGAAGCAGTTTGAGAGTGACGCCTTCCCCGTGGGAACGGATCCCCGACGGCTACTGACCTATTAGGTCCATGAAGCGCCCAGCACAAGCAGGCCATTGAGCCCAAAGCGCCGAATCGCCTTGCCGGAGGGATTTTTTACGGCTAGCCATCTGCTTGTGTTTTCGGTACAATAAGTCTCCGACAGCGTGATCGAATTCCCGTTGCCATTTTGTGGTTGCGTTTTTATAGCCAGGAAGGATTTTCTTATGTCGAAAGTTGAACTCCCTGTGACGTCCGGTCGCCCCAACCGTTCCGTGCAGGACATTTTAAAAGAAGCCAAGGATAAAAAAGTAAAACTCATCCGGCTTCAGTTCGTGGATATTCACGGGATGCCCAAGAGCATGTCCATCCACGTTCACCAGCTGGAAAAAGTGCTCAACAACGAGATCATGCTGGACGGCTCCTCGATTGCCGGTTTCCGCACCATTGAGACTTCGGATATGTTCTTCTACCCCGATCTCAGCACCTTCACGGTGATGCCATGGTCGGAAGGCGGACGGGCTGTGGCGCGCGTGATTTGCGACATCTACAACCCGGATGGCACTCCGTTTGATGGCTGCCCTCGCAACAACCTGAAACGCGTTATGCAGGAAGCCAATAAACTGGGCTACACCTACAACGTGGGGCCAGAACTGGAGTTCTTCCTGTTCAAGCGCAACCCGGATGGCACCATCTCCACCGAAACCCATGACGCCGCTGGTTACTACGACATCGGCCCGGATGACATGGGCGAACTGGTGCGTGGTGAAATCGTGGACACCCTGGAAAATCTGGGTTTTGAAATGGAAGCCGACCACCACGAAGTGGCCCGCGGTCAACATGAAATCGACTTTAAATATGCCGATGCCTTGTCGCAAGCCGACAACGTGACCACCGTCAAAATCATCACCCGCATGATTGCCGCCAAACATGGCCTGCATGCCTCCTTTATGCCCAAGCCCGTCTTCGGTGTGAACGGCTCCGGGATGCACTGCAACCAGTCACTGGCTAAAATCGGCGGCGGCAACGCCTTCTACGATGAAAACGGTGATTACCAACTGTCTCAAACCTCCATGCACTACATTGGCGGCTTGCTGAAAAACATCCGTGGCATCACGGCCATCACCAACCCCTTGGTGAACAGCTACAAACGTCTAGTGCCTGGTTACGAAGCGCCGGTATACGTGGCCTGGTCCGCAGCCAACCGCAGCGCCCTGTTGCGTGTTCCCGCCAAACGCGGCAACGCCACCCGCGTCGAGTTGCGCTCGCCGGATCCTGCGGCCAACCCCTACCTGGCCTTTGCGGCCATGTTGCTGGCGGGTCTGGACGGCGTGAAAAACAAGATCGAACCGCCCAACCCCGTGACCGCCAACATCTACAAGCTGTCGGCCAACGAGCGCATTGAGCAGGACATTCCCGCATTGCCGGGCAGCCTGTACGAAGCACTGGAAGAAATGCGCAACAGTAGTGTTGCCAAAGAAGCGCTGGGTGAGCACATCTTCGGAGAATTCCTGAAAACCAAGACCATCGAGTGGGATGCCTATCGCACCGATGTCACCCCTTGGGAACTGGATCGCTACATGGCTCGCTACTAAAGCGAAATCTTCAAACACCATTCCAAAAGGAGCGCCCTCAAAAGCGCTCCTTTTGCTTGAACAGTATTGTGAAATGCATGGTGAGAGTTTCAATTGGCCCTTTCCCATATTATTTTTTTCAGGTACTCTCATAATCTTCAGTTTCATAGGCATTATTTACCTGAATCTGCTTTGTAATTGTCGGCTAAAGGGTTTCAAACATGTCCATTCCACCGACCCGGCACCGGGGTCGTTTAGTTGCTTACCAGCCAGCACGCCAAATGCTTACGCCTAACTCATCGCAGGCATCACTGGCCTCACACCCCATTATTACCGACCTGCAGGAAGAGCTCAGACCATCCCAATCACCCGCTTGCTGGACCCCACTCATTCATTTTTGGAACAACATGCTGGAAGGCATCTCCCAGATGATGGAAGATGCAAACAAAGTAACGCCCACGCTAGCCATGGTGCTTGATGAAACCACACTCATCTCACCATCCGTGGCAGAAAAACTGGACGATCTAAAGTTACTGCTGAGGTCACCCAACCTTAAAACGTCTCACCCCAACAACCTGATTGCATTACATGTTAAAAGCAAAAAAAACGACACTGGAAAACACAATCTGGGACAAACCGAATTTTTTGTGGATCTGGATGATATCGACAATTTGCCTAAAGTCATTCAACAAAAACTAAATCCGGCAGATATTTACGACGGGCTACATTTTATGGTGCCCGATGGCGCTCTGCCATCAGGGGGACTAGAAGGTGACCAGAAAGGCATTAAACAATGGTTGGGATTGGAAAATGAACCTGTAGACTTTGATCTGCACCCCAAACCCAAGGACCAATAAATCAGGCCTTGTCGGCCTGAAGGGAATGTTTTTCCCTTCAGCCGCCATCATGATCCACTACCACAAAACACTAACGGGACAGCGCCGCTTCCAGCTCAGAGAGGGCCATGGGAGGCAGCGTGGCCACATGATTATTATCGGCCACATGAACCGGGTGTTTATGCCCCACCAGAGGTGCCAGCACACCGGGCTGCGACCTTACAAACTGTAAACAGGCCTGCGCGGCAGTTTCCAAGCCAGCAAAAACGGGCATCGGCTGATTCAGGAGTTGCCCCTGCAACAACGGCACACTGGTAAACACACCAATATTTAACGCCATGGCCGCTTCAAGAAAAGATACCCGCTCATCGTCCACGGGCTGGGAGCCCAACGTCAGGGCTTCGGTCAAGGCCAGATTAAAGGGGAGTTGCACAAAGCGGAAGCCGTGATCCGGGCCGCCCACGCGTTCAGCCAGTTTTACCACCGTTTCCAGGCTCAGGTATTCTTCGCTCTCATCCGGATCGACCCGGAAGCAATTCCAGGTGGCCAGGCCATAGTAGCGAATGCGGTTTTCGGTGCGGGCGCGCTCGTAAAATTCAAAGGCCAGTTTCAGGCGCTCCATAAACACCGCACGGCCCACTTCCGGGATCTGCGATTCGGCGGCGTTGTGCAGGTACATTAAATCCAGCGTTTCCAGCCCCAGATTGTTCAGGCTCTGATTGAGCTGATCATCCAGATAGGCGGGCGCCATACAGTGCATGCCCCCGGCAATGTCTTCAGGCGTCATTTTACCCGAGGCCAAATAGCGCTGCTGGAACCAGGCCCGGAAATCCTCGCCACGGGCTTGCATCTCGGCATCCGGGGAAATAAAACCGTTTTTGGAACAGATAAACAACTCATCGCGTTGCACCCCATGCGCCAGCAAATGCCGCACCGCTTGGGCCAACGCCCGCTCGGATAATTGATAGCGATAATTCACGGCTGTATCCAGCACGTTAATGGCCCCGCTCATCACCGAGCGTTCGGCGGCCTGCTGCATATCCAGACTGGTTTGGGCATCCAGCGGACCCAAATAAGTCCCCATGCCCAGACTGGTTAAATTTAAGTGTTGCGCCGTCTCGCGAAAATGACCCACGGCAATGGGTAGCTCGCCGGTGGCCTGCCCTTCAAAGTGCGCCCGGTAGCGTGCAGTACCTGCAGGGGTGGCAAAGCCGGAAATTTTTTCTGGCGTGGTCATGGAAAGAGGCTCCTTCTGCTGCTTGTTGCTGAGTGGATGCGAACTCATGCTGAATCTCATCCAATTAAATTTCGTCCAATTTAAATTTGATCCACTGACCCGCTTTCACGCGCATCCAGTTTCAAGCGCATCCAGCACGCTAAAAAGTAGGTGCAGTCTCTATTGTCCATCAAACACGGAGCAACCGGCAAAGGTAAATGCATAGGCCCGCAAGCCAGACTGATCCACATGCAAACTCAAGCGGTGCCGTTCAAAATCGGCATGCGCCAGCAATTTCACCATGCGATACGCGTTCACCAGCACCACCGTTTGTCCGTCCATCTCAATCACATCCTCACCGCGATCGGCGGGAGGCACCGGCTGACCATCCAGCCACACGGACACAATGATCGGCGTTTCCAAAGCGGATCCCAATACGCAATTCACTTCGGCCGCCTGATAATTCACATGGATTTTAGCCTTCAAAACCGTATCGGTTTCGACCGAAGGCTGCGCTTCAATAAACTCCTTGGCGTTCAGCCACGCGCCTTCCAGATAAACAGTATCCGGCAAACCATCGGCCATTGGTGAGATATACTGCACGATCTGATTCGGCGAATTGCCCTCGATATTGCCCACCCGACCACGCGCGAAACCCAAATAGAGTTCCGGGGTGGGGCGGTAACAGGCCGCGCCGGGTTGATCCATCGTACGCAATGGCGGCATGATTTCCGGGAATTCTGGGTGAGGATTTTGTTCTTGCAATACGGTCTGAATCAGTTGCTCCATCTCGGCATAAGCACCTTCGCCGTGATGGATGGCCCGAATGTAGCCCTTGCCATCGATCAGGTACTTGGCGGGCCACGCCCGATTGGCAAAACCGTGCCAGGTTTTAAAATCATTATCTTGCGCCACAGGATACTCAAGGCCCAAGGCTTGCACCGCTTGCGCCACCCGATCCGGGGCATGGGCGAAATCAAATTCGGGCGCATGGATGCCGATTAGCACCAAGCCCGCCGCCGCATAGCGCCGATGCCATTCCTGCAAATAAGGCAGCGTGTGCAGGCAATTCATGCAGGTATAATCCCAAAAATCGATCAGCACCACTTGGCCACGCAAGTCCGATAAGGCCAATGGGGGGCTATTCAGCCAGCCATCCACTTGCAACGCGGGCGCCCGTAATTTTTCGGTGAGAATTTCCATGCAGCCGATTGTATCAGGTTCCTAAAGCGTAAAACATCGCTACCTTAGGATGATGATCAACAAACCGTCCGCTCATCCAGCGACCGGGGTGTTGCCCATTAATTCCTGATACTGGTAGAACTGCTGGTAGACGCCGGGTTGTTGCAGTAACTCCTGATGGGAGCCTTGCTGCACGATGCACCCTTGTTCCATCACCAGAATGCAATCGGCCTGCTGAATCGTAGACAGCCGATGCGCCACCACCAGCACCGTACGACCGGTCATCAAGCGATCCATGGCCGCCTGCACCGCATGCTCGGTCACGGGATCAATAGCCGAGGTCGCTTCATCCAGAATCAGAATGGCGGGATCGTGGTAAATGGCGCGAGCAAACAACAGCAGTTGCTTTTCACCGGCGGATAAATTTTTACCGCGCGCCTCCAGCACTTCTTCAAACCCGTGGGGCAAGCGTTCAATCAGGGCCAACGCATTGGCCTGCTCAGCCGCGCGACGCAAGGCGGGCTCCATCTCTGGTTCGTAAGGGGCCAAGGCAATATTTTCCGCCACACTGCGAGAGAATAAAAAGTCATCCTGCTGAATGGACACCACGTTGCGCCGCAAGGCGTGTAGGTTCCACTCGCGCAGGTCTTGCCCGTCCAGGCGAATCACGCCAGAATCGACATCGTAAAAGCGCAATAATAATTTCAACAAAGTGGTTTTCCCCGCCCCAGAAGGCCCCACCAGGGCAATCTTTTGGCCCGGCTGAATGTGCAAATTAATATTTTTGAGAATCGGCGCTTCCGCTTGATAACCAAAGGAAGCGTCCACAAACTCAATCTCGCCTCTGGCTTTGAGGGCAGGCACCGCATCAGTTTCGGCGGCCAGTTGCTGATGCAGAATATCAGGTTGCTCGTTGAACAAGGCCATCACTTTATCGATGGAGGACAGGCCCGATTGCAAAATGCTGTACTTCTCGCTGACATCTTCCACGGGCTCAAACATTTTGCGCACAAACAGGAAAAACCCCACCAGCGCGCCAATGGTTAACGTGCCGCCTTGCACCGCGCCCACGCCCAACGCCAGAATTAAGAGCAACGTAATATGGGTGGTATATTCCACCACAGCATTAAAAGAGGTGGAATAGAGAATGGAATCAAGACCACTTTGCAGGTTACTGCGGTTTAAATCCTCAAAGTGCTGATAATTTTTTTCTTCCCGACGGTAGAGTTGCACCAGCTCCATGCCCGCAAAGTTTTCCTGCAAAAAGGCATTAATGCGGGCGGCTTTCACCCGAATCTCATCGTAAGCGCGCCGGGAACGGTTACGGAAAAACTCCATCAGGACAAGCAAAATGACCAGCGTCACCACGGTCACGGTGGCCAAGTACCAGTTCATAATGAACATCCCCACCAGAGAACCGGCAATCATGGCCAGATCCGCGAGAATCGCCAAACCGCCCGAGGACAGCATCTCGCTGAGGTTTTCAATATCGGAGGTGATTCGCGTAACGAGTTTCCCCAAAGGATGTCGCTGGTAAAAACGCGGGGAGAGGGTTTGATAGTGCCGGTATAAATCGGTGCGTAAATCGCGAATAATCAGCTGGCCGGTCTTCTGGGATTCGGCCATTTGGGTGTAACGCACCCGGTAATTCAGCACCAGCAAGGCCAAAAAGCCTAAGGCATACCACAGCAGGCCGGTTAAATTTCCGTTCTTGATGGGGCCATCAATGGCGTAACGCACCAGAAAGGTCTGGCCCATTTCCGCCACGGCAATAATGGGCAGCAGGGAAAAAGAAATAATGAGCGATTTTTTGTAAACGCGCATGTAAGGCCACAGCTTGGCCATCAGTTTAAAGTCTTTCAGGCCGGACTCGCGACGCTCGGCGGCTTTTACAGCTGTTGACAGCACATCCATGGACATCTAGGAGTCCTCCTCGGCATCATCAGCGGCCACCAAAACGGCTGGGCCTTTGGGTTCCGTGCTGTCGGGCTCCAACGTCCATTCGCCCAAGGCGTTGCGCAGCTCCTGCAAGCGGTGCAGTTTTTGATAGAGGGGCTGGGTGGCCATCAGCTCGGCATGGGTGCCCACGGCCAGAATGCGGCCCTCGTCCATCAGGGCAATGCGATCGCAAAGGGCCAGCAAAGAGAAGCGATGCGTGGCCAAGAGCGTCGTTTTATGCTGAAAAATCTTTCGCTCCCGCAGGGCTGAAACAATATTGCGCTCCGTTTCGGCATCCACATTGGAGAAAGGGTCATCCAGCACCAGCACAGGGGCATCCATCATCAAGGCGCGGGCTAGGCTCACCCGTTGGCGCTGACCGCCCGAAAGCATCAAGCCGCGCTCGCCCACCAGGGTTTGATACTGCTGGGGCAGGCCCAGAATATCCAAATGCACGCTGGCAGTTTCGGCGGCCTGCACAATCGAAGGCTCAGGTTGTGGCGCGTCTTCCTGCAACAGCTCCTGTAGCACTTGGGGCTGACCAAAGGCGATATTCTGGCGCACGGTAGTGGAAAAGAGAAAACTCATTTGGGGCATAAACACCAGAGAAGCGCGCAGAGCAGACAGATCCCACTGGGTAATATCCTGACCGTCCAGAAAAATGGACTGCGCGGGGGTGTCCATCAGGCGCGGCAACAGGCGAAGCAAGGTAGACTTACCGCTACCCACCGGCCCGACGAGCGCGAGGGTCTCACCGGGGCGGATTTCGAGATTGATGTCCCGCAACACCGGCTTGCTCGGCAATGCTCCTGCGGACAGGTCGGAAGACTGATCGGCCTCAGGACTAGCAGGCGTCGATGCATTGGCAGCAGCCTCTTCAGCCTTTTGGGCATGATACGGATTGTAATAGGCAAACGTCAGATTACGAATCTCCAAGTGGCCCATGAGGCCGGACGCAGAGGGCTCAGGGCTGGTTGTGGGCTGTCCCTCCGCCGACTGAGGGGTTTGGATGGAAGGCTCAGTGCTAAACACTTCATCGAGGCGCTGTAAGGAGGCGGTGCCTTGCTGAAAGATGGAAATCGTCCAGCCCAGGGCCATGGTGGGCCAAGCGAGTTGCTCCAGGTACATGGTAAAGGCCACAAAGCCGCCCCAGTCGAGATGGTGGCCAATCACCTGCCAGCCACCCACCAGCAGCACCAGAAAGAGGCTCAGCCCACTGAGGGCAGCCAGCACCATAAAGAGCAAGATACGCTCGTGAATCAGGCCGGTATAAGCGGAAAAATACCGCTCGCAGACGGCTTGAAAGCGGCGATTCTCATGGTCTTCCCGCACGTAGGACTGAATGACCATCATGCCGTTGAGGTTTTCCTGAGCCACGGTGCTGATATCGGCCAAGACGGATTGCACGCTATAGAAGCCCTGACGCACTTTCTTGCTAATGCGACTCATCAGAATCAGGACCACGGGGTAAAAGAGGAAGGTGACCAGGGCCAAACGCCAGTTAATCTTGAGCATCATGGGGATGGCCAGGGCGTAAGCCAACACAGTGTTGGCTCCCAGCATCAGGCCGCCACCGGTGAGGTACTTGGTGGCGTCCACATCATTGGTCAGGCGAGACATCAGCTCGCCAATGGGATGGGCAGCAAAGTAATCGGGGGGCATCTTCAGCAGGTGGGCATAGAGCTTGTTGCGCAGGTCAAATTCCACGCGACGACCGGCCCCCAGCAACCATTGCCGGGAAAGCACCCGAGCAATCAGCATGAGCGTGGCCAGTAGGGCAATCCAGCCTAGATGCGGGTAAAACTCGGTCCAAAGCTGTTGGGACGGGCTGGGCGAATGGAGCCCGGCGGGAAATCGCTTCTGGAGGAAGTCCACCACTTGCTTGAGCTGCCAGGGAATGGCGGTCAGCAAGCCATTGGTGGCCACCAGCGCCAGCACACCCAAGCCCAGCTGAAGATTATAGCGGCCCAAAATGTCCCGGTACTTGTATACCAGACTAAACAGGGTCTTGGGCGAGTGAGCTTGGGTCATCTAGGACGAGATTCTTTATGATTGCGCAAGGATGGACTGCCCACCATTGTAGGGCCGCCAGTGCAAGCCGTCCAGCGGAAGCCGAAAAGCGCGATGAAGACCAGGCCATCGGCAAGCATTTGACAAGCCCGCACCTTTGAACGATTATTTAGGCTTGAAACGATCTCTGGGCGGTTGGCGCAGTTGGTAGCGCATCACATTGACATTGTGGAGGTCGCTGGTTCGAGTCCAGTACCGCCCACCACTTTCAGACTTAGTAGTAGGGTTCAACTTAGTAGTAGAACTTAGTACCCATTCCTCGGTGCATACATAAGACGGACAGACTTCGGTCAAACCGTCTTGTAAGCTTAAAAAACAAACGAGGAAACGGTACTTGGCGAACTACGTCAAAATTGCTGAGGCCGCAAAGATGGCCCAGACAAACAAGGACTATCTCCATAAGCTTATAAAGAGTGGGGAACTATCGGCGCGTTCTGATCAAAGAGGCAAACTCAAGTATTGGTGTGTGGATATTGATTGTCCCCGCTTTTTGAAATTGCTCTCCCGACAAAATTCATCTCGACAAACTAAATCCCACCTCCCACCAACCGAACACCCCATTGATTGGGAAGTATGGGAGGCCATGTGCAAACGTGGCGAGGAGATTGTGAAACGTCGCTGCTCCGTCCGTACGATACAGAATTACCGGTACTACATCGAACGCTTCTTTACCCAATATTCGCAACTGAATCGCGGCACGCTTAGGCAAGCCCTGGCTGTCTATGAGGCCCGTGAAACGCCGGAGAAAGATTACTACACCCCCAAGAGCCACCTGTATTTTGCACTAATGACTATCGCCAAATATTACATTTACAGCGGCTTCGAAACAAACGAACTGATCAAGAGCCTTGAATTCCTTCGGCCCAAGAAGGGGCATACCGTGGTGTCCCGTAAGTGTTTTAGCGAGGCCACAGTAAGAAAAACCGTGAATGAAATCCAAACAGTCCGCACCAAGCGAAACGCCCCCGCCTACAACGATTACAATGCGGCGCTTAATACGGCACTGATCTACACAGCGTTCTTCACAGGCGCTCGCTCCAGCGAAATATGCGCTATCAGGATGCAAGATGTCGATTTTAAGGCCCAGAGCATCCGGCTGTTCGGCAAGGGGAACAAGGAACGTTATGTCGGAATGAGTCAAGAACTGAAGCAGGCGATACAGTCCTATCTCAAAATCCGCCCCACTAGCAAGTCCGATACTCTATTCCTCAGCGAAGGCAACACGCCATTAAAGGCTCCGTATCTACATCGCCGTGTAAAACGGGCCGGAAAATGGATCAATGAAGACCTCGCCCCACATGCAATCCGGCGAACTTCCATCACATGGATGCTCAACACCAAAAAACTTCCAATGCCGCTCGTCAGAGACGCCGTGGGGCACAGTAGCTTGGCCGTTACGAACATCTATACCAAGCCCACTGCGAATGATGTTATAGAGGCTATGAGAAACCTTTGAAGTTAATTCACTTCTTTTTTTCCGTCTTAAGCTTTCTGTCATTCTCCTTCCACATTTTAGAGCCTATTGCCTGTTGGAAGTCCGGGTGTTCGGATGCGGGTCTGTCGGGAAATGAACCCTGATATTTCTTTTTCTCCTCGTCTTTAAGGCTTTTTTGGAGAGACGGGGGGATATAGTGGGGAATAGGCTTTTTCAAATTAGTCTCACTAACAGGCACAAATCGGTCAGACTTTTGGATTGTCGGCTTCCTGTAAATATCAAATTCCGTAATTTCATACCCCAAGGGTAGCGGTATTGATTGGGACATCCCCTTTCCTCCCACTCAGATAACCAGCTGTAGATAGTGTTGCGACAAACAGATAGTGTCCGCGAGATTCCTAGCACTGTTAAGGTTGGTTTTTTACGAGGACTGCTTAATCGATCCTTCCGGCTGGGTAGTTGATGAAAGTACCCAAACGCAGCATTCTTTTTTTGAACCGTTCTTGCCTTTTTATCACTAAAAAAATCCTTACACGAATTGCAATTCCATAATTGTGTATTGTGCTGAGAGCCGTTTTTTACAATGTCGGTACTATCGCAATAAATACACATGATCGGAAAATGTTTAGCTTTTTTCCGTTTTTCGACCTTCACCATTTTACACAGCCCCAAAACCACTAAAAAATGAACACCATACTTAATATATCACATTTGCTTTAATAAACATACGGCCCGCCAAAAGTAAGCGGCACTACTAATAAAGGAACTATGTCTATGACAACGAATTACAATCTCACACCACGAGAAAAAGAGGTCCTGCAACATCTGGCCCTCGGTCTTGCAGATTCCCAAATAGCCGAAAATCTCACTATTGAAAGAACAACCGTTAAAACACACCTCAATAGGATCTTTCCAAAACTGCGCGTAAATAGCCGAGGAGAGGCGACCTTTAACGCCATCTTAATGGGCCTAATAGATTGCCCCTGTAGCCTTTCGCCCAACAAAAATACAAGCAGAGGGAGTAACTAAAATGTCTCATCCGAAAAAAAATCCCCCGCCCTGCAACCAGACCAAAACATACTGGTGTCGCCTTGAAGAGGAGGACAGAAAAGCTATTCCAGAATTATTAAAATGGGATCTTCCTGAACTTAAGCTAATCCCGTCAAAAAATAACAATCCCGAAACCTACGTAGAGTGGAGTTTTCAACTGGTGCTAGCAGCCAATCAAGTCCAATTGACGATGTATACAACGGATAAATTAGTGCTACAGGGTAGGGCCAGCAAGCTCTTCTACGATATTGACGATCTACTTCTATCCCTGCCCGATATATTCCCGAAGACTTAATCACCAATCAACAGGATATAAATTGTACATCATATAGTAGCAGATGGGGGGCCCTCGTCTTGGCTATCTCTCCCTATTCTAGGTATACAGTCTCTCTCAACCAATACCAATACCTACGAACCTTAGCATCCGACCTCGGTTTAGCCGATTACAAGCTGTTCTGCCACATCTTTGTCTCAACCATCATCCGGTTCAGGCAATGCGTGGAAAACGGGAACGGCTGGCTCCCCATCCCCAAGCGCTTCATTCAGGATAAGTTCCGTAACTCCGACCCGTCAACCCTGAACCGCATCGGGCTAATCGACATTGACCGCTCATACGCAGCGGGCAAACGCCCCCGTAAATACCGACTCAAGGCTTGGGTCATCGACGGGTATATCGAAGCCAGCCACCCAGCAGCCAATGAACAGGGGTTCGTTAGCATCGTAACGGGCAAACCCATACCCCCACAGCCCGCAACAACACCGCCCGACCCATCAAACCCGCCCCTGGTGCAAGCGGCCATTGCACGGCTCGGAGTCTGTTACTTTGACCGCCCCGCCGTGCTGGAACATCTCGCCCGACTCCGAGCGGCCCATCAACAAACACCAACCACCCGGAACCGCTTCCGGTATCTCAACGACTGGTTCATCATGGACACCATCGACAAGGAGGCCCAGCCAACCGACACACCGGGCATCTACCGCTTCGCCCCAACCTACACCATGCAAGCCACGGGACGCATCGGAACGCCTCTCCAATCCGCATCTCGCGCAATGAAGGCCGCCGCGTACGGCTCGCTCAAAGGGGTCTATAACTATGACCTTACTTCCTCTCAGATGGCGCTCACGATGCGGGAGTTGGAACGCCACAATATCCCGTGCCCGTGGCTAACGGAGTATCTAAACGACCCGAACAAACGCCCCGAACTGGCCCGGTTCGTGGGGGTGTCCATTGCCTGCTGGAAGGAGATGCTCTATGCGGTGCTCATGACCGGCCACATCCCAACCAACACCAAATGGGGCTCGCCCGTAACCGACACCCTGGCCGCTGAACTGGAGAACCCAACCGAAGAAGCCGCCGCCCTGAAGCGACTCCGAACCGTCCTCCGGCCCCTTGTCCGAAGCTTGCGGAGCTGGCACGGAATCATCGAGACGGAAGCCCAAGCTTCGGGGACCGTTACGAACATCCTGGGCCTGACCCCACCTTCGACAAGACCTCGGGCATGGTTGCCCACCTGTTGCAGGGCATGGAGGCGTATTTCATCCACACCCTAACTCTGTTGGCGGACAAGTACGGGTTCGAGCCATTGGGTAACGAACACGACGGCATCATAAGCTTGGGACGGATACCCGATGCGGCGATACAAACGGCGCGGGAGCTTACGGGGCTGTACTGTCTGGAACTTCGGGAGAAGCCGTTTTACTAGCGCCACATGTAAACATTAAGCTCGTCTCGAAGACGCGATGGATATGCCCGGTCAGCATTTTCCCAAACCTTTTCGGCCCTCTTACGCCAATAAAGTGCTTTGTCATTATCTTTTGGCACAATTTGACCTGCGTAATAGAAAAAACTCAATGCCAAGGGCGCTTCCAGACTTTCCTCTTCTTTTAAGTCAGACTCTGCTCTTTTTTTAAACCAATAAAAAGCCTTCTCATCATCCCCCAAGAAAAAATTGACCCTACCCAAAGCTTCTTGGGCAACCCCATTGCCTTGCTCTGCCGATTTTTGATACCACCGAGCCGCTTCAGGGTAGTTTTGGGGCATTCCCGCGCCTTGCTCAAATAAGTGACCTAGCCGGAATTGAGCTTCTGCCGAACCTTTCTCTGCCCCCTCCCTATACCAGAATGCGGCCTGTTGATAATTCGGCTGAGTAAACTCATAAAGACTCCCGGCCTCTACAAAGGCGGGAAGATATCCTCGCTGGGCGGACTTTATAAAGTAGCTTAGAGCCAATTTTCTATCCTCTTTTTGATAGGCATTTTTTCCTTCATAGAAGTAGGCGATGCCTAAAGCGGATTGCGCCAATTTACCGTCTGTTTTGACCCTTTCAATGTCATACCATATGAAATCCTCGTAATCGGGCTCTTCCACATTTAATTCTTTGATTACGGCCTTATCTGCCCAATAATGGGCCTGCTCATAATCCCTCGGGATGCCCTGGCCTTCAGAGTACATTGTGGCGAGTGCCAGTTGGGCAATTTTGCTCCCCTGTTTAGCTGCTTTCTTAAACCACTCGAATGCCGCAGGGTAGCTTTGAGGAACGCCTTGGCCTTCGTAATAGATTAGTCCGACGCGAGCCTGTGCGTTTCGGTGGCCTTGCTCTGCTGCCCTTTTACACCAATAAAGTGCTTGTGCGTAGTTCTTTGGAATTTCTTTTCCGCGCCAGTACGTTTCTCCCATAGTATATTGAACGGTTGGGTCACCTTCTTCCGCCGCCCTCTTTTGCCAAGCCGTAAATGGTTGGCTTTTTTGTTTATCTACACCAGGGACTGTTGCCGAATAATAATAGTCAGTCCGCGAACTGTTTGGGAAATCTCCCCGCTCTGCCGCCTTTGTAAACCAATAGTGGGCTTTTTGAAGGTCTTTGGAGACTCCTAATGAATCAAAGTATATTTCTCCCAGCATGACTTGCGCCAATGTATCACCGCCTAATGCCAACTCCTTGATTTTGGTAATACTCGCCGACTCCCCGTATGAAACGTCCCCACATCCAATACCCCCGACGAGTAAAAGCCCGATAACACCACGAACCAAGTGATTTTGAAATTGGAAAGCTCGCAAGTCATTAGTCCTCGTTTTCTAAATAAAAGGGCCTCCCCAAAGGGAAGCCGGGAGTTAAGAAGTTGTAACGAGACAACCGCGACGCTTTTAGCCGCGAGGCATTGGACATAACGCCGCCTCCCGGCCAAACCGGAAAACGGCATCTGTTCTGGTCGATGCGGACCACTCGTTACAGGGTTCTTAAGCCCCGATTGCAGCTACTGCTACAATGCCCCCACTATAACCTAAATCCCGCACCAGGGAAACCGGCCACTAACACCCGCAAACGCCAGCCTGTAAGGATCGTGTTTACCGGCGCGTTCCTCTTTTATGGAATAAACCCAACTCAGCTGGTGTGTGCCGTAGGTAGAGAGAACTCTCGTAGCCCACCATTTTTCGAAACGCGGCGCTTGTTCATGCTTCAAATCGGATGCACGCCCCGTAACGATTCCGACCATTTATTCAACACCCACACCAAATAACCAAAGTGAAGGCTTGCCGGAACGTCTGGTCCGAGCCAAATCGGCGAGGTCAATTACCCTGCATCAAATACGGGCCGCTATAATCCGCAACTATATAAGTACGCACGAATGGTTTACCCCCCATACCCCCGCTCCGGGCCTCCTCACCTCCCAAAAACTAAAGCTTGACAACTGATCTGGAAATGATCAAATAGGCTCATCGGCAGCAAGTGCCTTGAGGTGACATGTCCCCCAAGAAACTTGTGATATCAGGCAGTTTATTGTTCCTGCCCGCCGAGACGAACAGTACATGCATGCGAGAAGGCCCTTACTTGGCTACGGTAGGGGTCTTTTCATTGGAAGCCATTTGCAAACACGGCCCGGTCAAACGCACCGTCTAAACGGCTCGGCATTCCGGCTCTCTTTGCCCCAAGTTGGGTGTTCTTAAAATCCCCCCAAAACAGACCACCTAAAACCCAATAATGGCGGGAATCAAATTTTCCTGACTCAGGTGTTCCCAATACATCTGATTAAAGTACAAGGAGTCCTAGATGTCTTACATACTTTTACCCGTTAAGTTACTCGCGATAGGTGCCATTGCATTCGGCATCGCTATCTACATTGATGCTTGGACTGAAGCCATCCTCGCGGGCATCGATACCCTCTTACGATAAACCCTACAAGGAGTTACCCATGAAACCCAAACGAGTTGCCATTTACACCCGAGTCTCGACCGATTCGCAAACCACGGACAATCAACTACTGGAACTGGAGGCCGCCGCGAAACGCCACAACTGGGAAATCGTAGCGGTCTTCCGGGACGAAGGCGTAACGGGCAGCAAGCCCCTCTTTAAACGCCCCGAAGGCAAGGAGCTCCAACGAGCCGTAGCACGCCGGGAAATTGATCTGGTAGCAGCTTGGAGCGTTGACCGGCTCGGCCGCTCGTTACAGGATTTACTCGGCACGCTCTCGGAACTCGAAGCCAAGGGAATCGACCTCTACTTACACCAGCAAGGCATCGACACCACCACACCCGGAGGCCGGGCGCTGTTCCAGATGCTCGGGGTGTTCGCTGAATTTGAGCGGTCAATGATTCGCGAGCGGGTCAATGCTGGATTATCTCGGGCACGGGCCGCCGGAAAGACACTGGGAAGGCCGTGCATAGGCGACGAAACAAGGAAACGAATCGTTCAACTTCGGGCCGAAGGGCGTGGCATTCGGAAAATCGCGGCGGAGTTACGGACCGGAGTCGGCACGGTTAGCCGGGTCTTGTCAGAAGTGGGATAAAATAGTCAACAAATACATGAGTATACACGCACTTATCTGTGCCGTTTAAATTTTCATAAGGCACGAAATAATACTTCATTATACCCATCTACCAATGCAAGCAAAAACCGGCCTTAATCCGTAACGGCTAGCATCTTTTCAAGAGAGTTGAACTTAGAGGCCCTGCTCCGTTGCAAACTGATAAGTTTATGCGTTATCCGCAGTGCCCACCGATGATTCGTTATTAGCCTCAGACACTGTAGAGCGCTTTTGAAGCAAACCCCAGACAGAGATGCCAAAAATGATAACAAAGGACGAAAACCACAAATAGAAGCCTATTTCGTAGCTTGCAAAGTCACACATGGCACCATCACCGCGAATAGACTTTAAAGTAAATGTTTGAGCAGCTAAAAGCAGGGCAATACCACTAAAGATGGTAGCTGCTAACCAGTTTCCGCGTCGCAAGAAAAAAATAGCAGGCAAAAATAATGGAGTTGCAAATGCTTCGAAATCCAGTTCCATCCAGCCGAGTAAGATACCTTCAATAAAACACTCCCAACCGTACATTATAGATGTACCTTGATAGGTATTAAAAGTTAGTGCTGGTAAAAACCAACTGCTAAGGTAGAACCCCATACTGATGTTAATTAGGCGGCGAATTGCATTAGTTTGGGATAGCATATTAGGCCCTTTCAAGGAGCTTATATATTGATTTTAATATCATTGCGCTCGTCAGGTAGGCATGCTGTAACAGTAAGGGAGATTGTTATATAAATAGTTCCAAAGCTTAGAACAACTTCTGCTGTTCAACCACCGGCCCACCCCAACCCGCATCGAACCCCACGGGCCGTCTATCCGCACCGACCACCAGCGGCATTCTTGGGTGTATCACATTCGAGCCCTCGGCCTGGGTCGTCACGATATACACAAAGCTTCGGTTCCGTTTCGTAATCTTGAGGCCCATCAGGAACGTATCGTCCGGCATATCAAACCAAACAGACTTAGGCAGTTTACCCTTCTCGCTGAACCGTATAGCCGGAACGAGAACCGTTGCGGGCTTGTGTTGCTGCCAGAAGGATGATTCGAGCTTATCGACCCGCGCCCATCCAGTAACCGGAACGTCAAACTCTGGGTCTTCCGACACGTCGCGTTTGCCCCATTGAACGAGCGACACGTCCCCATCCTCTCCGATAACCGGGACTTGGGCGTGAGGCTGCGGGAAAAAAACGCGCCATTCTTCGAGCCGTTTGGTGTCCTTATTCGGATATTTGTAGGTCATTCCGCCGCACATAGCTATCTCATCCGGTCAGAAGCCCTTCGATGCTTTTGAGAGGCCCTCATTTCGTAAGGGCTGTGTATGTTGGACTTGGATGCTTATGGACATTGTAAGTTGCAACCCAATCACTGAATATATCAATTCGCTTTTGCAGCTCATCATACTCAATTTCATGTCCATTCCCAGCAACCCAAAGTTCTTGAAAGGCATCACCTAAGGCCGGAGGAGTTATAGCATAGTTTTCAGCAACACAACGTTGCAAATGCGGCATTCCATTAGGCTCTACCTGCCCATTGTAGCACTCATGCGTCATCGTCCATCCCGTAGGTGAAAGCATGAGCTTAATAGAGTCTTTATGATGGTCCTTATAAGAGTAAAAATCGAAATACATGTCAGTACGTCCGCTCAGTAAATGTCAGTTTAAGGATTGATAGCCAGGATTACAACTACCCAATCTAACCCTACCTATAAAGACCTAATCAGGTGCGTACTCTGCCCCAGCTCGCAAATCCGCTTCGTTTGCTGATGATCCGTCATTAAGCCCCGGTTATTGTCCGTAGATAGATGATTCTGGCGCATCTGCCACTTGGCATTCCTGAACCCTTGCGAGCCATATCGTAACGTTCCCGGCCCGTAGGTGGTGTTTACAATATCGAGCGCCCCCATAAGCCCTGCGACCTTCTCCCGGTCATACGGGTCGAGCAAACTGACCTGTCTCTCAGAAACGGGAATCAAGCCGCCCACCATTACACCGCCCTTGTTATAGCGGTAGCCTTCTTGAAACATCTGCTCCAGCCCCGCGATGGCCGTCCCGATTATCTCCGTGGTGTTATCCGTAGCGTAGGGCAAAGGCACCTTAACACTAGGATTATACTGCGGCTCGTCCATAAAACGATTCGTCTCCAGGAACACCACAACATACGAGCAAGCTAGGCCCTCTCGCCGCATCTTGGCAGCCGATTCCGCTGCATACGTGCTAATAACCTGCCGTAACGACTCAAAGTCCTCCACGAGTTTACCAAAGGACATAGACGACATGATGCTTTTACTGATAGGTGGCGCGAGAAGCAGCGGCAAGCAAAACACCCCACGCAACTCTAAGGCGGTTCGGGTGAGGACTACGTTGAAACGCTTCATAATCCAACGCTCATCCGCCATGGCCAAATCATAAGCACTGACGATACTATTTCCCCGCAGCCGTTCCGACCAGCGCCGCCCCACGCCCCAGACATCCGCAGCAGGGACGCGCTTCAGGGCTTCATCGATATACGGGGAATCAACCAGATTCAGCACACCATTCTTCACTTTGGGGGAGCTTTTAGCCAATTTGTTCGCCAGCTTTGCAAGGGTCTTGGTTCGAGCAATGCCAATCGAAACGGGGATGCCACAGTATTGCTGTACCGTTTCTCGAATCAGGTGCCCGTAAGCGTCCAAATTCTCAACACCCGATACATCAAGGAACGCTTCATCACAACTGTAAACCTCGACTCGTGGGGCAAAGCCCTTGAGGACCGACATCACTCTGCCACTCATCTCGGCGTAAAGAGGGTAATTTGATGAGAACACCTGAATGTCGTGATACCGAATCTTGTCCCGAATCAAGTGATACGCATCCCAATTGATACCGAGCGCCTTGGCTTCCTTGGAACGCGCCACAACCATTCCATCGTTATTCGAGAGAACAATAACCGGCCTGCCTTTAAGCCTTGGATTTAAGATTCGCTCGCACGAGACAAAGAAGGAGTTACAGTCAACAATGGCAAAGATAGGCACGGCATCACCAGCTCAAAGCATGGACGGTATGTGTCACTGTGCCGTGGTAGTAGTCGCTTTCATTAGCCAGCCTTGGAGGAACAAACCCCTTGTCATCCACCAGTAACAAGGCCGTACCGTTCCGCACGAGTCTTCTTAAGCAATACTGCCCGTCTATCTCAGCCAGAATGACTCGACCGGGCTTAGGGTTAAGTGAGCGGTCCACAATCAGCACATCGCCCATAAAGATACCTTCAATCCCGTCATCTGGGGCAAGGGGCAGGTAAGTCGCTGCTTTGTTCTGAATGAACCGGGCATTCAGGTCCGTATTCAGGTAGCCATCCGCCACACCTTGAATTAAAGCCTGGGTTTCCAGGCGCGACAAAGTATCAGCCACGGGGCATGTCTCCTTACATTGGTTTCTGTGTGCCAAACTCGATAACACCATGATTACTCGAATTTTCATTCGATAGCAAGTCATGTATTTGTTGTTCAGCTAAAGGAAGCAGCTTTTGATGAGACTAGCACTGTAAAAGCTACAACCATAGAACAGGCAAGCTCATCCAAGTAGGGGTAAGATATTGCAAGGAGGAAAAGGAATGTCAGACAGAACCTCAAACTTTCCCAGACGAAATAGGCAACATGAACTAGAAACAGCCTCACGAAGACATTTTGAGAATCTTCTGCCCGATTCTTGGATTTTGAATTCTGCTCACATCGACCCAGAATATGGGCTAGATGGAACTATCGAGGTCTTTAAGGATGGGCGTGACCGGGTCCCTTTTTTAGATCCACTTGGGGCAGAGATTGGGGAAATTTTAGCACAAGGGAATTAACCATTTCATTTCCTTTTCCCTAAACCGCTCAATTCAGCAGAAATCCATCTGTGTCCAGGAAATTGAGTCAGGC
>CAIPMU010000012.1 GCA_903866275.1 Vampirovibrio chlorellavorus
GATGGGCGCAAGGGTTGAAATGTCACTTTGGCTGGCTTGTTGCGCTGCACTATATCTCAAGCCTTCCGACTGGCTGAAGCAAAAAGCCCGTCGGGACTTGGACTGGCTGCCGGATTGCTGTCATCAGCGTTCGCTGGCAGGGTTTACGCTGGCTGAATTATTGATTTCTCTCGCCATTCTGGGCGTGATAGCCACATTTACGATTCCGAAAATTATGGCAGGACAGCAAAATGGGCAATATAGTTCCAGTGCTAAAGAAGTGGCCGCTTCCATTGCAGCCGCTCTTTTGAGCTATGAACAACAACATCCCGAAGCGACGACCATTAAACTGTCTGATATTATGACCACGATCAACTATACAAAAGTGGATACCAGTACGGTGATTGATTCTTCAAATAATAAATTTGGTACTCCAAGTTGTGGCGGTGTTGGCATTTATGAATGTTATGGATTGCATAGTGGTGCTATTCTCCTTACCAACGCTCTCATGAGTTTTAATGGAACAGGCTCCAGTAGTGGAATCGTTTTCGTGATAGATCCTGACGGTAAAGCGAGTTCAACATATGCTGTAGGTTTTATCCTTTTTTATAATGGTAAATTAACCACCTACGGCAGTGGCTCGACGGTGAATTATACGGACCATACCGGTGCTCATATTTTTACCGGCAATGCGACTTATGACCCCGCCTGGTTCAGTTGGTAGTCTCTGATACCGGATTGTAAAGAAATATCTCAGCTTTTGCCTTGCACCCTTCAGCTCATCGCAAACGGATCGATAGTAAGAGTAACTTCTTGCTCGTGTTTGATTGGACCTGTTCATGAACGAGCAAACTCACCCCTGAGTGAAACGGGATGTCCGTAACGAGAGGGTCGGCGATGAGTGGTCAGATTATCAATTGTAAAAAATGCAACAAGGTTTTTCAGCAGGTGCGGTTGCCCTATTGTCCGGACTGCGCCAAGGCGGAAGAGGACAAGTTTTCCGTGATGTATCGCACGTTGCAAAAAAGTGCTGCCACTGGCGGAATCCTGTTGGATGATCTGTCGGCGCAAATGGAAATTGCCCCGGAAGACATTGAGCGCTACTTCGTGGAAGGCCGGTTGGGGACGGCTGCAGCTTTCCTGATGATTGAATGTCAGGCCTGTGGTGAACGCTGCGGCGTCAATCAGCGATCTGGCCGTTTTTGTCGACCCTGTGGTGAGTCTACTGCCAATGAGGCTCAGGTAGATATTTACAGCGTGCGTGAGCTCAATCAGCGAGACGCCAGTGAGCAAATGCGTCAGCAACAGGAGGCTTTACTTCGCCAGAATCAGGCGCGACGGGCGGTGAATTATCGATTTGGCAACAGTGTGAAACCTCGGTAAACAAGGGTTAGGGCTTTCTGGAGATCACCTCTTGCCCGTTTTAAAACGCGAGGCATAGCCAAAGCCGCTCAAAAGCGCGATAATAGGGGATAATAAGTAGAGGTTCTGAGTGATGTTTTCTTTGGGGGAACATGGCCAGCCAGTTCACCGGGAGTTGACATGAGGGTACTGAATCCATTCCGGACCGGGACGGAGCTATTGATAGCGTTTCCCTTTTCGGAGCTCGCTGTACCGCCCTAAAAGCTCACTGGATTCACTTGTTCAAGTTGTTCTACCTGTTCACGCCGAAACAGAAAGGCTGTTTGCATTGATGACTGAACCGAAATCCCACAAAGGCCAGGAAAAATCCGAAACGGTGCATTACCGGCGCACCAGTATGGCCGATCCCATTCATGGGTTGATTCAGTTTGATCGTAATGATGTCTCGCAAAACCTGCTGCTGACCATCACCAACAGCCGAGCCTTTCAGCGGTTGCGTCGCATTCGGCAAATGGGGCTGGCCGAATTTGTCTTTCCCGGCGCGACTCATTCCCGCTTTGTGCATAGTTTGGGCTCAGCTTGCCTGATGATGCAAACCCTGGAGCATTTTAACCGGTTCCCTCAGGTCAAGGCGTTGCTGGATAGCCCGTATGGCAACACCAAAATCCCTTTGAGTCGCCTGCTGCTGATCGCCATTCTGGTGCATGACATTGGGCATACCCCACTCTCGCATACGCTGGAGGATGTGCTGGATCTGGAAAAGGAAGGCCTGTTGCATGACAAGCACTGGAACCGCAAAATCCTGACCGAAGACCCGGAATTGCAAAAGATCTGGCGTCGATTTGATCCCGATCTGCCCGAAGCCATCCTGAACTTTATGGGCGATGGCGCACCCAAGCATTTTCTGGCTCAACTGGTTTCCAGTCAGCTGGATATGGATCGACTGGATTATCTGCAGCGCGACAGTCACTTTTTGGGCGTCCAGTACGGGCGCATCGAAGCGGATCGCATTATTACCAGTATGGAAATCACCAAACTGGCCAATGGCCGGGATGTGGTGGCCGTGCGCGAAGAGGCCGTGCCTGCCATTGAGCATTATCTCTTTGGTCGGCATCAGGCTTACAAAATGGCCCTGCACTCCCTGGATAAAGCATCCGAAGCGCTGCTGAAAAAGGTCCTGCAACGGTTCCGTTGGGTGCGCGAGCAGGGCATTGAGTCCGGTGAGCCCGCTGAGGAACTCTTCCAGTTGATGACCAACGGTCAGGCGCTCAGCACGCAGGATTATTTGCGGATGGATGACTGCTACCTGTGGGAAAGCATCAACAAGTGGGCGCTTTACTCTCAGGATAAGCTGCTCATGGATCTCGCCAAGCGGATGCTGCACCATAACCTGCTGAAATTTGTCGATCTCTCAAAGTATGGCTTTGAAGGGCAT
Organism: Vampirovibrio chlorellavorus; assembly: GCA_903866275.1. Classification (GTDB taxonomy): domain Bacteria; phylum Cyanobacteriota; class Vampirovibrionia; order Vampirovibrionales; family Vampirovibrionaceae; genus Vampirovibrio; species Vampirovibrio chlorellavorus_D. Next base: position 2,777 of record CAIPMU010000012.1, read on the forward strand.
TCCCTGGCAGAATTGCCCGAGGTCTATAACGCGCTGAAAGCCCATTATGCCAAGCGCGGGCTGGCCTTCGACTTCTGTTTTGAAGAGACCATTGTGCAGGCCAAACCCATGTATCAGCCCACCAGCGCCCGCGAGCCCATCTGGGTGAGCACTGGCCGGGGGCGTGTGGTGGATCTGCGGGAGGTTTCATCCTTTTCGCTTTCGGTGATGCCCAACGCCAACCAAAAGCATCTGGTTTTCGTCTGGGACCGCGACGCCTTGAACGTGCTTAGCGAAGCGCTGGAGAAGCACTTGCCCGCTCGCGCCATCGCCCCCGAGGAGCTGGCGGAAGAGAATGATCTCTGGTTGTAGTGGCTGCGCCTCGTGAATGTGTAATAAGGTTTTGCTGATTGGTTTGTCAGGGGGCTTGCCCCCCCGACACCCCCCATTGGGGAAAATGTTTTCCCCAAACCCCTCCAATTGTGAGTTGCTGTTGCGTTGTCGTTTGGGCTCTTTGGGTGGAAAGCCCTGTCATAAGAACACGAGGATTGTGTCATTTCTGTCCGAGGCGCAGATGATCAAGATTAGCCCCATGTAGTGATAAAAAGCCGGTGCTGTGTTCAACACGTCACCGGCTTTTTGAATCGATGGATTGAGGATAGGTCTGTTAGCTAACGGAAAAGCTGGCTTCACGCTCAGTGCGATGGGCTTTGGCTTCTTGCTCCGCTAAGCCGGGGTGCGTGATTGCCCCTTTGGCCGCCGAGTCAACCTCTTGCGCGTACTTCCATAATACCCCGCGATCATAGCCAGTGGTCGGCGCTTGCCATTGGGCACGGCGAGCGGCCAGTTCGGCATCACTTAACTCCACCGAGAGCAGGCCTTGTTCGGCATCCACCACGATCCTATCGCCCGTGCGCAGCAGGCCAATGGGGCCGCCCACCGAGGCTTCCGGGCCAACGTGGCCAATGCACAGCCCGCGCGTGCCGCCGCTGAACCGACCATCCGTGATCAGGGCCACGCTTTGGCCCAAGTCTTGCCCGTACAGGGCCGCCGTCACCGAGAGCATTTCCCGCATGCCGGGGCCGCCTTTGGGGCCTTCATAGCGAATCACCACGGTATCACCCGCCACAATTTCCTGACGCTCGATGGCGGCAAAGGCGGCCTCTTCACCATCGAACACCTTGGCCGGTCCTCGGTGCTGGCGGTGGCTCAGTCCGGCCACTTTCACCACGGCGCCTTCCGGCGCGAGATTGCCATAGAGGATCTTCAGGCCGCCAGTGGTGCTCAAAGGACAATTGGCGTGATACACCACATCTTGCGCCTCGGGAATTATTACATCGGCCAGGTTTTCGGCCTGGGTTTTGCCGGTCACAGTCAGGCAGTCCCCGTGGAGTAACCCCGCATCCAGCAGGGCTTTTAAAATGACGGGAACCCCGCCAATGCGGAACAGATCGTTCATCACGTACTTGCCGCCCGGCTTGAGGTCCGCCAGGGTGGGCGTTTCGTTGAAAATGCGATCAATGTCCGCCAAGCTGAGCGGGACACCCACTTCGCTGGCCATGGCGGGCAGGTGCAGGCAGGCGTTGGTAGAGCCTCCCGTTGCTGCCACGATACGAATGGCGTTCTCAAAGGCTTTGCGAGTCATAATGTCCCGTGGTCGAATATCGGCGGCGAGCAGGCGCATAATGGCCTCGCCGCACTGGCGATCCACTTCCGCCCGGTCCGGGTGTAGCGCGGGGTAGCCACTACTACCGGGGAGCGCCATCCCAATGGCTTCGGCGACACAGGCCATGGTGTTAGCGGTAAATTGTCCGCCACAGGCTCCCGCCCCGGGGCAGGCGTTGCACTCAATCTCGTAAAGCTCGTGGTCGGTAATTTTGCCAGCCGTGAATGCACCGACGGCTTCATACACATCCACAATGGTCAGGTCTTTGCCCTGGAGCTGTCCGGGCATGATGGTGCCCCCGTACAAGAACAGGGAGGGCACGTTCAGGCGGCCCATTGCCATCATCAGGCCGGGCAGGGTTTTATCGCAGCCGCCCACGCCCACCAGAGCATCGTACTGATGCCCGTGCATGACCAGTTCCACCGAATCCGCGATGACTTCACGGCTGATCAGCGAGGCTTTCATGCCTTCATGGCCCATCGCAATGCCATCGCTCACCGAAATGGTGGTGAATTCGCGCGGAACACCACCGGCTTCAGTCACGGCTGTTTTAATGATGGCCGCCTGATCTTTCAGGGTGATGTTGCAGGGCGTTACTTCGCTCCAGGTGGTGGCCACACCCACCAGCGGTTTCTGAAAATCAGCATCGGTCAGCCCCATGGCCCGGTAAAAGGCGCGGTGAGGCGCACGGTTGACGCCATCAATCACATGTCGGCTCTTGTGTCGCAAGTCAGCGGGCTTTTTGTTGGCAGTCATCGGGGGTTCCTTTTATATCGGGATTGTGACGATGAGAGGGGCTTTCCATTCAGAGGGGCGTGGTCTTTGCGACGCGTTTGAATCGGTTGCTCCTTAGGCATGCAGGGGTTGAAAGGGGGACTGAGTGGCAATTCAACTGGAGTGCGTTTTTTTAGAATGGTCGTTTTGAGGCAATTTTTGGCTTCGAGTTTTTTTATTATGCAAAAGCCTCATTTAGAGCCTGTTCGGATTGCTCGGGTCTGGCCTTGGGCTTGAACGCTCGGCTGGCTTGGGGTTGAAAGGTGCTTCATTAGTTCGCCTAAGATACCTCAAACCCGGCCCTGACCGCAATGTCGCAAATTCTGACCTGGCTGTTACCAACTGTCCGGAACAAAAATGAGTGTTTGACGCCTCAACGATTCAGAGTTTTATCAAAAGTTTTAATACTTTTCTGACTCACCTCAACATCATCAAATCGTCACGCTTTTGTCATTCCTTTGTCTCTGATTTTAACTACGATAAGTCAATAAATTATTAACGGAAAACTGTTATTGATGACCAAGAGAAAAGTCACCCTTGAGCTTATAAATTACGGTGCTATAATTTAAGCCCTTCTTCCCTCACTCGCGGTTTTTATTTAATTACAGACTATTTTCAGATCCCAAACTCAAGTCACAGGTTCAATCGTATGCCTTTATCCTCAATTGATCCGCTTGATCCACATTTAAACCCGTTTATTTTGGATAAAACCAAACTGATTCAGCCTGCCAATACTGTGGGGTTGTCGGACAAGACGGGCCCTGTGAACGTGAAAAAGACCCAGGCCAACCCACCCGCCGCGCTCCAGGGGCAGATTAGTACCGCCAGTGCGGGACCTGCAATGGTGAATGGAAAACCCCATTTTGAAATCAGCACGCAACAAATTATTGCCCTGATTACCCGGTTTAAATTGCGGAGTATGACGTTTGCACAGCTCAAAAACCTGCCCTTGTCTCAATTGAGCAAGCCGGAGATCGACTTCGTCAGTTATTTGCGTCGTAACCCTCAAATTTTTGAAAGTATCGCCAAGCTGGATCATGAGCCCGGTATTAGCGTTGAAGACGTTAAGATGGCGTCTCGTCTGGCGGGGGACCAGCTGGCGCTGACCGATGAAGACTTACAGTACCTGCAAACCGTGAATTTGCAGCCTCCCAATTTCAATCAGCCAGACGCCTTGCCTTCCAATGCCAAGGGGTTAAAGACGCAGGATTTGATTGATACCCTGCAACAAATCAATCCCAATGGCTTGAGTTTTGATCAGCTGATGGCCCTGCGTGCCAATGCACTGGCCTTGCAAGAGCGTGAGCTTCAAAGCCTGCGCTTCCTGCAATCGCCTACGGTTTCCAAGGTGCTGGCCAAGCTGGTGGAACCTTATGACAACATGGTTAACCCGGAAGTCTTGCGGGTGTTGACCAGTCTGATGTGGAACCCCGCCATTTATGGCGCAACCCCGATTGTATTCTTCCAGACGGCACCGCTGGCTCACGAAACGGATATTGATCCGGTGGTGAACGTTGGTGGCACCGGCAAGAATGTCAATCGTGTGACCAGCAAGCGCAACCGCAACGCGCGTCTGGAGCAACCCAAGCAGGTGGTTCACCTGGAAGCGCACCATATTATCGACATCTGCCATCGGATCAGTCCCCACGGGCAGGTTAGTCTGGCGCAGCTGCGGCAGTACAAGCCCCGCAATGAGGCCGAGGGCAAGGTGCTGAACCTTTTGCGCCAAACGCACATCTTCCGTGCGCTGGCCGGTATGGAGCCTGAAACAGAGCTGCTTAGCGAAAAAGACGTTCAGTTGGCCGTCGAAGAGGGTGCTTTGGTCTTGAACGACCCCTATATCGTTCTGGTGATGATGCCCTAACCGGTTCACTCCTCTCACGATTGCGCGGTGTCTGATTTTTTCTGGACTGGATGGGTCAGCCTTTAGGCTTTTGGGGACGTGAACAGGCGCTTCATTGCGCCTTGGGCTTGGGCTTGTCTGTGATATAGTAGGCTCAGGCGTGGATTTGGGTGACGTGCTGCAGGACAGCCATCCTCCAGATGCCCGTTAAACAGTGAATGCAGGCTCTGGAGAAGGGTGGTCATGCAGTCTAAAGTTGGTAAGTCACTAACAACCGGAATTGATTCAAAAACTGGCTCGGCTTTCGTCTCTGGCGAGGGTTTTTTCTGATGAGCAGACGCATTCTGGTCACGGGTAGCAATGGCTATATCGGGAGCCATCTCACGCAGCGACTTCTCACCGTGCCGCAGGTGAATTTATTTTCGCTGAACCGCACCTATGATACCCGCATTGACCCGGCCCAATCGTTGGAGGGTAATCTGCTCACGGCCGATCTGCTGGGCTGGTTGGCCGATGTGAAGCCGGACGTGGTTTTCCATTGCATTGGGGCCGGTCCACGCCTGCCCTTTGAGCATCAGTTGCAGTTACACGCTGAAGGCACGCGTCGCTTGTTGCAGGCGCTAGTCGATAACGGCCTCTACCCCCGCGTGGTCCTGATGGGCTCTGCGGCCGAGTATGGTGTGCAGGATGAGGCCGTGAACGAGCAGACTGTTGGTCATCCCGATGGCGAGTATGGCATTGCCAAGCTGGCCCAGACTCAAGTGGCCCAGGCTTTTGCACGACGGTATGATTTACCCGTGGTGATTGGTCGCCTGTTTCATGTGTACGGGCAGACCCCGCGTCATTTGGCTATCGCCTCGTTGGCCAGCCAGATTGCCCATGCGGAGATGGTCTATCCGGAATACTCGGAGTTGCATGTCTATAATCTCCGCTCCCGGCGGGACTTTGTGCATATTGATGATGCCGTGGAGGCCTTGCTGTCCCTGTCTGAGCTGTCTCAGCCGAACGAAATCAGCGGGCAGGTGTTTAACATCGGCAGTGGGGGCAGTACATCCATTAGTACCATTCTGGATTGGCTGCTGGCGCACTCCCGACTGGATGCCGCGGCCCTGAAGCGGGTTTCGATGCGCCTGCATGAGGTGCAAAAGGAAGACAACAGCTTTGCCGATATTGCCAAAATCACCCAGCACACTGGCTGGCAACCCAAAATTTCGCTAGAGCGCGGCCTCTACCGGGAATTGAATTACTGGCGCTCGCATTTGCCGGTCACACAGTCCGTTTCGCTAGCTTAAGCCCCTGTTTGTAGGAGCGGCCGTTTGCGTCGATTGGGCTTCTGTTCTAAAAAATCCGAATGCGCGGTGTTCTCATCACGGATTCAAGGGCACTGCGTTGCTGCGTTATCGTTTCCATAACCACTGTATGGCTTACCAGAATGCCGATATAATCAACGCCTTGGGCGATCGCCTCTAAACTTTGGTCCTGATACTCCGGCAAGAGCGGATCGTAGCTGACCACGTCAACGCCTTTTTCCTGCAGGATCTCGACCACCCGCATGGCGGGACTTTCCCGGACATCGCCCACGTCGGGTTTATAGGTCAATCCAACCAGACAGAGTTTGGGTTGGTCAATATCATCCACATCCCACAGGATTTTTTGGGCAGTGTACTCGGGCATGCGGTCATTGACTTCTCGAGAGGTCGCAATCAGCCGGGTATTCACCGGGGAAGCCTCCACAAAGAACCACGGGTCCACGGCAATACAGTGTCCTCCTACGCCAATGCCCGATTTGAGGAGATTGACGCGAGGGTGCATGTTGATCAGCGTCCGTGCTTCCGGCATATCCACGCCGTACTCATCGGCCAGTATGGAGAGCTCGTTGGCCAAGGCAATATTCACGTCCCGGTAGGTATTTTCCGCCAATTTGCAGAACTCGGCCGTTATATCGTTGGTCATAAAAATTTCGCCGCGCATCACGCGAGCCATAAACGCTTTTCCCAGAATTGCAGAATCGGGATTAATGCCCCCCAGCACCCGGTGATTGTGCACCAGTTCATGCGTGGTGGTGCTTCCCGGCAACACGCGCTCCGGAGAGAAACACAGGAAGATGTTTTCACCGGCTTTCAGGCCTGTGTAACTTTCAATCATGGACTGGACCAGCTTTCGGGTCGTGCCCGGCGGCACGGTAGATTCCAGAATCACCAGATTGCCCGCTTTGAGGCAGGGTAAAATCGATTCGGTGGCGGCGCGCACCATCGAGAGATCACAGCGTTTGTCCTCCGGGTTGACCGGTGTGGGTACGGTGATCAGAAAGACATCTGCGGGTTGTGGTTGGGCCGAAGCGCAAAACTGCTCAGACGCCTGGACTTCCTGCCACCAGTCGGACAGCTCGGGGTAAATCTCTCCCACCCGCGATTGGGCCAGATTCTCCAGCACGCGCGGGCTGACATCCACGCCGTGAACTGTCAGGCCATTTCGGGCGAACAGTAACGCGGTGGGCAAGCCTACATATCCCAGCCCGACCACGCAAACCTGTTGATAAGCCTGCGCCATTGCCTCTAGCTGGGACACCCGGTGTGGTGGACAGTCAATCCCACTCACGTCGGGTATGTTCTGAGAGTACGTCATTGAATCCATTCCCCTATTGTAATCGAGAAGCGGGGGAGCAGGTTGTCTCGTCAAAAGAATCCGTCTGTTTGAATGAATTGTCTGCAATCGGTTCGGCGTGGTATCCGGTCAGATGATGATAGAGCTGTGTCAGGCTGTGGGCGCTATGAGCCCAATGGTATCGCTCTACCACGGTCTGGTGGCCATTGAGGGACATGTCCCGCCGCAGATCTGGTCGGGTATAGAGGGTATACAGCATTTCCGCCAATACGGCCGCATTACCGGCCGGAAAGACGGCCCCGCCGCCGCTTTCTTCCACATACTGCTGCAGGGGTCGGGTGTTGCCGGTCAAGACTGGTTTCTTCAGCGCCTGACACCGGTATAATGCTTCCGGGAACGTGGAATTGGTCTGATCGTTGGGCAGGTAGGGGAAGATGCACACATCGCTGACATCGATATAGCTGACTTCCGCAACATCGTCTACCCGACCGGCCAGATGGACCTTGTCTTGCAGGTTGTGCGCCTCGATCAGGAGAAGTAATTGGCGACGATACCCTTCCCGGATGGGCCCAGCATTGATGAAGACCATCTCCGGAATGTGATCGCGCAACAGATTCATGGCTTCCAGCACGGTTTGAATCCCCTGAAAGGAATCGCTCAGACGGCCCACATGGGTCACCACAAAGTTGGACTTGAACCGTTTGATGATCTCCATATCCACGGAGCTGTGCATTACAGTCTCAATCTCGACGCTGTTCTCAATGGTGGTCATCAGGTCGGGATGAACCCCTTTTCGCAACAGTCGCTGTCGGGATTCTGTGGTGGCAGTTAGGACTCGGCTTGCCAACTCCACGCCACGGGCTTCCAGAAGCTCCCAGCGGTTTCGCAGGGCCAGCGAGGCTTTCTCCCGCTGGGATGAATGGGTCAGTTGCATCAGGGCGGGATAATGATCCGGTAAGTCCGCGACCAACGGGATGCCATAACGCGTGGAGATGTTCAGGGTGGTGTCCAGCAGGCGCAAGCCGTGGACATGCAGTACCTGGATATCGTAATTGCGCGTAAATCGATGAATCAGGGTATGCCAGGGGGTGTCGATGTTCTTGAACCGCAAGAAGGCCTGACGAAACAAGCCCTGATACAAAAAGTGGGTCGGGCGGCCTAGCCAGGGAATTTCGATGCTCACTGCGTTGGGGTCTACCCGGTGAATGTAGAAACCCCGGTAGGCCTCATCCACCAAGACATCGTTCGGGTGCAGCAAGCAGAGCAGATGCACCTCATAGCCCGCTTCAACCAGCGCCACGGCTTCCCGCTCCACCCGGGGCTCGGCTGGAAAGGGTTGATCCAGAATCATACCCACCCGGATACGGGGAGTCGATCTGGCTATAAAAGTTGATGGCGGGTTAGTATCGACTGATAGCATTCACAGAGTGTCCTGATTTGAGTTTCAATGTTAAACCGCTCATAAACCATTCGTAAAGCGTTTTGTCTGAGGGTTTCCAATTTCCAGAAGGCAGACATCAGCTCTTCAATCATGCCTGCCAGCGCAAAGACATCTCCCGGTGGGTAGAGGAGCCCGTTTAAGCCGGATTCGATAATTTCTGGAATCCCGCCCGCGTTGGCACCGATGCAGGGTACCCCCTGTGCGGCGGCCTCAATGACCACACGACCAAAAGGTTCATTGATCGAGGGCACCACCAGCAGGTCAATCGCTTCGTACAGGGGTGCCAAGTCTTGCTGGTAGCCCAGGAAGTGCACTGACCGCTTCAGGCATTCCTCCTGAACCGCCCGGTGAATGCGGCCCTTATATTCATGATCCACAAAGTCGCCAGCCACCAGCAGTTCCACGGGCACATTTTTACGCCTTAAGAGGGCAATGGCCTCCAGCAGTTCATGAAATCCCTTCCCGGCGGATAGTCTGCCAATGTAACCCACCCGAAACACTTTGTCATCCGGCAGGCCAAACACCTTGAGGGATAAGGTTTTCATAATGGCGCGCTGGGGGTCATTGATGGGGAAAAAATCAGGCTGTGCGGGTAGTTCCAGGGCGTTATACAGCAAAACGTACTTGCCGGGCTCCTGGGTCAGGTAGCGGCCGAACTGTTGCTGGACGACGCTCGAAATACAGAGCACCTGATCTGAAAAGCGATCGATAAACCAGCGGGAAAAACGCCTGCCCAGAATCAGATGGAACTTAGGACTTGGCGTCATGAAGAGTTCGCGAATGTGCCAGACGTGGGGAATGCCTGCCAGGGCCGCAGCCAGGGCACCTTCCAAAGAAACTGAAGAATTGGTATGAACCAGGTTTATTTTTTCGCGGCGGATGGTATTAAGTAGATAGAGTGTTCTTGGAACGGCAGATACCATCAGGTTCAGCACATCGCCAACGCGCTGGAACAGGTTGCGGTGATCATGCTTGACCCATTGTAAACGCTTGTGCCTCAGCACGACCGTATTGGGATAGCCCTGCAGCAGCTTCTGCAAGGGGCCTGGTCGGGCAATGGATACAAAGCACTGGTACTCCCCTTGTGGCAGGTTCCGCACCAACAGGTTCAAGCTCTGCTGAGAGCCATACAAATCCCCATCGTGACAAATAAACAGGATACGAGTCGGTAAATCTATCACTAGCGCTAACTCAGACCTTTGGCGTCAACCGCATAAATTCCACATCAGACCCAAACAGACGAATCGTTTTAGCCAATTAGACCCTGTCTCCAACGAAAGGAGGATCTTTATAAAATCTTGAAGGGCAAACCCCCGAGTATGATTCCTTTTTCCACTCAGCTTTGCTAGAATAACGTCATAGGCAATTGCTGACACAGGATAAAAGTGGTTAGAGTTATTCTATCATACTGGACTTCGAGGGACTAAGCAATTTTGACCGTGTTTTCTTTTATACAACCATAGAGCTCGTTTCTTAATTCATTTGGATTGTTATCAATTTCAGGTGTTTTCTCTGGCAAGTCGTTTCTACTCTTCTCGTTTGAGTGCTTCAACAGCCTAATCAAAAGAACGCTGAGCCAAACCAGTCAGTTTACCGGGTTGGGGTTACTCCCGATTCAATCGTTACAGCCTACACGCCAGTTCAATTTTCGTCCAAGGGTGATATTGTGCAACACATGAAACAGCAACTGAATCAAATGAAGTCGATTGCCCGCATCCAGCGGAATTTGTCCCGGCTTCGTGGCGTCTTCTCTGACTTTTTCTACCTTTTATTTCTATAGATTAAATTGTAAAATTAATTCAATTTAACCTGTTTTGGTTTTTGTGTTTGGTGTCTTCTGAGTTGCTTTGACCTGCTCTGGGTGCGATGTATGGCTTGGGTGGGATAAGCTGGACCTCTCCTGGGTTATCCGGGCTGTGTGTAGGTCTGGCCTGGATTTTAAGCCTGCCATTTCAACCGTAATGCAGGTGATGAGCTTGGCAAAATCGAACAGACCATTGGGTTAATCCTGACTTTTTTATTTTAATCAGTCAGCTAATTGAACCGGATGCTTGGGTTGCCTATGCTCTGGGGGTTCCATAAGCAGAGGGGTTCTATCATGGCTAATAAAATGCTGGTTAAAGGAAATTGGAATATCATTAAGGGTAAATTGAAAGAAGCCTATGGCACGCTCACGGATGATGACCTGATGTTCACTGAAGGCAAGGAGGAAGAGCTCTATGGCCGTATTCAGCGACGCATCGGCAAAAGCCAGGATGAAGTGCGTAAGCTGATTGAGAGCTTTAACCCTTAAACGCAGGCGTTCCAAAATTCGATTTTAAAATTTGAACGTTTTAAAATGCTTCGAATTTTGAGTTGATTTGCAAAAACCCGTTTCGCAATGGATTTCAGGATTCCCAATGGTGGGAATTTGCATCCATTTCTCTGCGGAACGGGTTTTTTGCGTTTTATAAAATAATCAGTGAGAGCAACCAGCCTTGAATCATTCACACCAGTTCATTCAGGCCGTTTGACTAGACGGAAAGCGACTCGGCGGCGGTGGGACTGGAAATCGCTTGTCCCTGCAGGATGGAGACAATGGCTTTGCTGGCCTGTCCGTTGCCAAAAAACTGGCGGATGGCATTTAAATCCCAATGGCCGGGGCGTTGATGAAGGGCCGCCGCCAGTGCTTCGGGGGAGAGCCCGACGATCGTGTTCATGCCCATATCCACCGTTTCGGTCCATTCGGTTTCGGTGCGCAGGGTGATACACGGCACGCCAAGCATCGCCGCTTCTTTTTGCACACCGCCAGAATCAGTTAAAATTTGGGCTGCCCCGCATTCGGCCAGAATCATTTCCAGATACCCCAGGGGGTCTATGCAGCGAATGTTTCGGAACGGGCCGGCTGATTCCACCAACGCCCGGGTGCGGGGGTGAACCGGAAATACAATCGGGACGTCTTGCGCGTCCATCAGGCGTAACAGGGCAATGGCCTGCTCCGGTGAGGCCGTGGTTTCGGCGCGGTGCATGGTTAAAAGCCAGTAGCCTTTCTGCTGGAGGCCAAGACGCTCCCAGAAGTCGGGGAAGGTTTCGCGGGCTTTGGCCTCGAATTGCAAGAGGGCATCCAGCATGACATCCCCCACCAGATAGGCCCGTTGGGCCAAGCCGTCGTGGCTCAGGTGCCGCATCGCGGTTGGGGTGGGCGCCAGACACCAGGTCGCCAGCTGATCGGTCAGGATGCGGTTGGTCTCTTCGGGCATGGCCCGGTTAAAACTGCGTAAGCCTGCTTCCACGTGGGCAATGGGAATCTGAAAGGTATCGGCCACAAAAGCGCCAACGAGTGTGGCGTTGGTGTCTCCATACACCAGCACAATGTCCGGTTTCTCAGCGGCCAGCACGGGCTCCAGTCGGCGAAGGCCCTCTGCCATCTGAAAGGGGCGACTGCCAGACCCTACGGCCAGTGCGTAACCCGGCTTGGGCAAGTCCAGTTCTTCAAAGAAGATGTCTGACATGTTGGCATCATAGTGCTGGCCGGTGTGTACGAGCACTTCTTCAATGCCCGCCAGCCGAAAGGCTTTGGAGACTGGCGCGGCTTTAATGAATTGCGGCCGGGCGCCTAAAACAGTCACAATTTTCAAAGGGCATCCTCCTGCACCGCATTTTAGCACGAACCACCGTCATGGCTGGGACGCAACTCATCCTCGTCACAAATCCTTGGCCAGACCCCTCTGATAGGCTTGCTTTAGCGCGAGTGGGCAGAAATGGTCTTTTGACCTGGTGAATGCGGGCAGGTCCCGGTTGCAGAATCAGTATGTGACATCCGAAAGAGGGCCTTCTATAATGAAGCCACGTCAATGAAACAGATCGTCAATTGGTTTGCCGCTGTTTGGGATCGTGTCTTGTCCAGTCCTGTTGGAACCTTCCGTATTCCGGGCGTCCTCATGCAGTATGAAAGAGTATCTAAACCAGTGACTGTGAGTCAAATGTGCTGACAGTATCAGTATTGAATTTGAGAAAATGATGAATCGATTTTTCACCCATCGTAAAATGACTATGCTGGGCATTGCGCTTGGTCTTTCCGTTAGTCTGGGGATGGTAACTAAGCCCGCTCAGGCTGTTCGGTATACCCAGATCTTCACCGGGAGCGCTTCACCGGCGGCCACTTCGGCGACTGCTGTTAAAAACATGCCTGGTTCGGCCCCTATTTCGGGTCGGGTATATCAGGCGCAACCACCTCAGGTCGTTACGCCGCTCCGGGTGGTCAAACCCCTGAATCAGCCCCTGATGGGGCCTCAGGCGATACTGGATTTCATCAAGTCTAAAGATGGCATCCCGGCTTCGGTGGCCTCAACCATTACAGTGGAAAAGTCCTCCGTCCTGAACTCATACACCGATGGTCAGAGCATTGTGATTACCAGTGGTCTTTTGGATAAGTTGCCGACCAACGATCAGCGTGCCTTCGTGATTTCTCATGAGCTAAGCCATGTGCTGCTCTCTCATGTCACCAAAACCGAGGTCCGTCGCGTGGGGTTATCCCTGTTTGATGCGCTGGTGGTCCAGCGTTATGTGGGAAAGGGTACGCCACTGGACTCCGCCACCCGATTTGGCCTGGGTTTGGTTGATATGCGTTCTTCTCGCGGGTACGAGTATCAGGCAGACGATCTGGGGGTGCGCTTGATGAGCGAGGCGGGTTACAATCCCGAGGCCGCGATTCAGGTGTTTGCGATTCTCAAGGCGAACACCCCCGCCAATCAAACGCCCGGCTTTCTGATGGACCACCCGATTACTGATGATCGCATTCAGGCGCTGGTGCGTAAGTACCAGTTGCAGCCCAACTAATAGCAGCTCAAGGGTTCGGCAGTCGTGTTGCCTGCTTTTGCGATGTAAGGGCAGGTTTTTCCGGTTCGATTCGTCAAATGTCCAGATGGGACAGGCTAATTCCTGTTGAAGTCCTGAATAACGGCGTGGGTAAAGCTTATTAATTTTAAAAAACAGGACTTGAAAGTTCCCAAAAATGGTTTCATAATACACACTAAGAGTTTCTGCGGATAGGTTGTTCAGTCTCACCAAGACAAGGCCTCGTTCAAGAAAACTCCTCGGTTAAATACTCTATAAGATGAGGCCATTTTCAAATGGAAGACAAACAACTAGCCTGTACGACTTGCGGTACGGAGTTTACGTTTACGGGGGAAGAGCAGGAATTTTACTTCTCCAAGGGTTTCCAGGAACCCAAAAAATGCAAGCCTTGCCGTGATGCTGCCAAGCAAGCCCGTGGTGGCGGTGGCCGTAGTGGCGGTGGTTTTGGTGGCGGCGGCAGCTACGGCGGCGGCGCCCCTCGTCAGTTGTTCGATGCAGTTTGCGCCGGTTGCGGTGTGCAAACCCAGGTGCCTTTCCAGCCGAAAGGTTCCAAGCCGGTATACTGCCGTGAGTGCTTCCAGGCTAGCCGCTCTTACTACTAGAGATCAGGCTGCATAGCATTTTCATTTAAAAAAAAGAGACAAGTTGCCCAGGCGCTTGTCTCTTTTTTGTGGGCTGCTGAATGGCAGGGGCATCGCCTTGTCGCCTGTACTGGGTACATTGACCGCCGGTGTGCTGGGCTCCATTTTATGGATCAGGCAGTTTTCAGGGCGCTATTCATTGCCTTGTGCATGCTCTCTGAATGGTCTGGTATTCAAAAAGCCGCTGAAGGCAAACTTCAGCGGCTTTCAGATTAAAGGAGGGTGGGGTTCGTCTAACCGCTTTTCTGCTGGCTAACTTTTAAGGGCTTAACCACCGCGGCAATATTGTTGGCCACAATGGGATGGAGTTTCCAGGCCAAGCCTGTGAACTGCATGAGCTTGATGACACCATAGGTGACATCGATTTCCCACCAGCGGTGACCACTACGGGCTGCGCTGGGGTTGGCGTGATGGTTGTTGTGCCAGCCTTCGCCAAAGGTCACCAGAGCCACCCACCACAGGTTGCGGCTGTCGTCCTTGGTTTGATAGTTGCGGTAGCCGAACAGGTGGGTCACCGAGTTCACGAACCAGGTGGTGTGCCAAACATAGGCAATCCGCAGGAAACCACCCCAGATGGCCATTGAGATGGCGACTTTTTGACCGCCAATGGCATAACCGATGCCCATTAACACGCCCAGAAAGGCCAGGTTAATCACTTCGAAGTACTTGGCCAGAAAACGGGCCCAGGGATCGTTGGCCAGATCGGGAACGTAACGTTCCAGTGTGGCCTGATCTTTCGCGCAACCGTCACCGTACATCAGCCACAGAACGTGTGACCAGAGGAAGCTGACTTTCGGGGAATGCGGGTCCATGGGCTGATCGGATTCGCGGTGGTGAATTCGGTGCGTGGCCGACCACCACAGGGGGTCGCCTTCCAGTGCCAGGGTACCGCACAGCATCAGGAACCATTTCACAATCTTGTGCGTTTTAAAGCTACGGTGGCTCAGGAGCCGGTGATAGCAAAGCGTTACGCCCAGGCATCCCGTCACGAATGCCATGACCACGAATGAAATCAATCCAGGCAAGGTATACGTAAACGGCGCCGCAAGCGCTAATCCATGAACGACGATGAGAGCAATCAACATGGAAGGCCTGAACTGGTCACGGGTGGCTCTGGGGTGCAACAAGGGCATAAATGCTTCCTTAAATTAGCTAACGGTTATGCTGGTATCAGATGGGGGTTACTGAGCGGCCGCCGGTCTGGGAGCAGAAGAACGACGACGTTTGTCAGTGCTTTTTTTGCGGTATTTTCTGGCGTTTTCCAGATTGCGTAACGCTTTTTCTCGTTTCTGATTGTTTTTAGCCATGATGGGTTCCTTTATTGGTTTGTCTAAACTGAAGTTTGTAAGCTGGTTGAAGCCTTAGAGCGAGCTTGATGCAGGCCGCCCTTGTGGCAGGCTTCAGGAACAGGAGAAGGCGTCTCCCGGGCATGAAGCATTCGCAGCGCCATTGCAGCTGCCCAATGGACCGGGATCCCCTGGAAGTCTGCGTGGAATTGCGTATCGAATAATCAGTGTTCAAGCCTCTTGGTTATTTGTGCCGGTAAGAAGCTGCCAAACTGGTCCGGTCACAAGGCGGGCACCCTATAAAAGCAAAGCTCGGTCCAATGGAAATAGAGGGGGCCAGTAGAAAATTTGGGTCACTCTTGAAGGTTGCTTTAACATCAAACAAAGCTGTTAAACACAGCAGACAAACCTTAAAAAGTTTCATTCGTCATTATGCGCTGTTCGGATCGAATATTCAAGTTTTTTGCCTGTTCTGGAGGCTGAGTCTGTTTAAAAGCCTGAACGGGGTGCGTTTGAAATGCTGGAGTCTGGCTAAACGCAAGGGAAGGGGGCGGGCTTGTGAATTCCCGGAAGCCCTTTTGGCTGGCTTCCCCTTTTTGGTGCAATCGGTTATGCTGGCATCACATTGGGGGAAGACTGAGCCATTCCGGCGAGATCACCCGATTGGGATTCTGATGGGTTTGGTAATTGTTTCTCTTTTTAGAGCCTCTTTTCCCCGTGAGTGTTGAGTTTAAGGTTGCAGTTGATGATTGACCCGACGAGGTCGCGAGCGGTTGTTTGCCGCTGGAAGGAGTGACGGTTTGAAAAATAAGGTCTGGGCTCTCCTGTTCGGTCTTCTGATGATGATGGTGGCTTCCGTTGAGGCGAAAACGGAACATTGGCAATCCCTGGGGAAGCATCCGATGGGTGAGATGTCTTATAACACCGAGTCGATTATTCTGAGGGACTCCTTAATCTTCTTTTGGGCGCGTCGGGTTTATGATCAGCCGCAGGATTCCAAAATCAGCAAGATGAAATTTACGGAGCAGCGGGTGTTTCAGGAGCTGGATTGCAAGAAACACACCATGCGGATGGTGGGCATGATTTTTTATGACGCCAAAGGAAAGCCCACCGGGGCTTACAAGGATTTAAAAACAGGAGCACAGCCCATCCAGTCCAGCGGATTTTTTGCGAAAGAGGCCGACTTGCTCTGCCCGATTATGTCCGGGATGGAGTCCGCGCCGGTCAAAAACCTGACAGCAAAACCAACTGTCAAGAAGCCTGCAAAGTAATACTGCCTGTGGCGTCTCAGTCTAAAAAAAACCGTTCAGTGTGTTGCTGAGCGGTTTTTTAGTCGTTTTTTTCCGGGGTTCAGTTTCAGGTGGATAGCCGCTGATTTTTGTTTGGATTCAAATTTTTTAAAATATAGTAATCTGGCCAATATAATCGGGTCGTTCTCACGTGGTAGCCTATTGGATAGTTGTGCGATGGTTTTTCCCCAGCGGCTCGGCCTTTGCGGGCGGAGCGTTCTCGTTCCAGTGACCCCAGACCGCTATCAGGAGAGGAGGGTGAGTATGCCTTCAGGTCGTCATTATCATGTCATGCCCTACTATACCGGGTGGTGTGTCCTGGACGACGCCCAGCCGGAAGCGCTTTCGGAATTTGATACCCGTGAAGCTGCCATTTTGTATGCGGAAAATGCCGCTCATCAGTCGCAGGGCGAAGTTTTTGCTCATTCCACCCGGTATGCTTTTCCGCCTGATGACGCGACCCATGCCACTGAACTGCCGGAGGTGCCGCAACGGGGCTTATCCGCCAATCCCGATCCGGTAACCCATACGCTTCGCCGTCAGAAAATGGCCGTACCGGGCGCAACGGCCTGGCCTGAGGCTGAGTCTGTCTTGGCGCAGGCGGAACGTTTTCCGGGTGATTTTGATCCCTTGTTGGGTTTTGATGCCTATTATTTTGAAATTTAAGCGGTCAATGGGTCAGGGCAGGGTTTTTAAATAGGCCAGCACTGCCTGAAATGCTCGCCCGCGATGACTGATGGCGTTTTTCTCCGCTGTGGACAGCTCGGCCATCGTGCGGGGACTGGGTTCACCCAGGGCATTGAGCGGGACTGTGATGGGATCGTAGCCAAATCCATTTAGGCCGCGAGGTGCCTCATCAATGATCTGCAGTTCAGTGCTTTCCAGGATCTCAAAGCAACGGCCGCGTTGGGGGTGCCACAGGACCATGCCGCAGCAGTAGTGCCCGTTGCGGTTGCTTTGGCCAGCCAGCAATTTTAAAATCCCCTGACAGAGATCGCTGTTGGTCACGCCCGCTTCACTGATCCGATCCAGTGGCATGCGATTGGGATGGCTGTTGCCCAGAAGCTCATCCCGAAGGGCGGGGGTGAGCCAGCGATTGCTGTGTAAGCCCGGAAAAGGGTTCAGCCCGTAGTGTCCTGCCAGTGCGTCAACCACCAGCCCTGAGTCTTCAGCCAGCACATACCCGTCGGGCTGGACGGGTGCGGTTTGCTCGGCTTTTAGCCAGGCGTTTTCCAGAAAATCCTGCCCGGTCTCTTCCACATCCGGCGCTGCTTCGTGGATGGCCAGGGTGATGGGCAAGCCACTGGCTTCGACCCAGTGCATCAATTCTCGCTGTTTGCCTGTATTTTTGGTGGCCAGGGTGATCACCAGTGGCATCGTGGCGGCGTCATCCAGCGGTTGAGACACGGGATGCATCGGGGAGGGCGGTGGGTTAGACATGAGGGCGGCACTCCTTGCGGGATTTGAGGTTGAGGCTGCGATTCCGTTGTTTGTCTGAACGGAACGGGTTACGCATGATGGTGATCAGTGCACCGGCTGCTTTTGGCACAGCCAGCCCATGCGCGGATACCGATACTCTATAAAGGGTGCGTCCAATTGTCCAAGACTTTCTATCTGCAAGCGCAGGTTGGGGTGAGCCGCTTGGACCTGAGACCACAGCGAGGCTTGCGCCTTGGCCTCCACCTCGCCCTGATTGACAACGATGAGCAAACCGCCCGGCGCAAGCAGATCCAGCAGATGGTTCAACAGGGCTTGCGGCGCAAAGTGATTCAGCGGCAGGCCCCAGGCCAGATGAGGCTCTTCAAAAACAAAGGGGAGAAACAGGCTGATGATGTCCGCCGGTTGTTGCCACTGTTGAATGGCACCGGCATGATAGGCGGCGTGGGGCAGGTGTTGAATAAAGGCTTGGGCCGCCTGTGCGCGAGTCTGCAGGTTGGTGTATCGTCGGTGTGGGTCCAGTTCCACCCCATCCAGTTCATAGGTCGGGGCAGAAGTCTCTGCAACTGGGGCCAATAGCTTGGCTTTATCGGCATTCTTGGACAGCTGCTGCCTGATAAACCCATCCAGCGCTTCCACATAGGCCCAGTTCTTGGCGCCCACATCCAGCCAGCGAAAAGGTTGACCGGCATCTGGCTGGCATGAGGTCAGCCCCTGAAAAAAGTGTGGATGCTGCTGAAAGATCTGATCCAGCCAGTGCAGGTAGGTCAGGGTTTCCAGTACGCGTTGCTCGCTGGCGCGTTGGGGCAAATGCTTCAATCCGTAGCAGTCTAGCAGTGTATTTCCAAGGTCAATGGCCTCTGGGGGTAAACCTTTTAGGGCCTGATGACCGGCGGGCGTCTCCCGGTAATGGCCGGGTGACCAGTGCATAAAATTTCGCAATGCCCAGTGCAGGGCATTGTTTCTGGACTGCCAATCCCACCGCCAGCGCTCCCAGGGGTTTTGGTTCAGGGTATTAGGCCCTGAAATGCCAGTGGTCTGGGTAACCGTCGGTTGGTGTGCACTGTGCTGCTGGGGATCCATCTGATTCCGAAGCGCTCCCGGTGTCTCATCATCCTCACGCTTCTATCATACCGGATCGCTCAGCGTTGAGCCCCCCAATGATCCGTCGAGTTTTTTAGAAGTGTTGCTGACTCTAGCGCTCGCCGGTTTGACTATCAGTGCTCGTGCTGGTCCGCAGTGCCATTAAATCCTGTTGAGCCTGAAGCTTGGCCATTTTAAGCTGTTCTGTGCTGCCAATATCCCGGCCACTCATGGCGGACAGCACACTGATCAGACACATCAATAACAATGATGAGAGCAACACCTTTTCCAGCAGGGAGAGTTTGAGTTTACGAACCTCAGTCAAAAAATGACTGCTATAGCCAAGCCGAGACTTCATGGTAATGCAGGCGCCTTTCTGTGGTTAAGGTGTGCGGATCAAAAGCTGGATGTACCTGGGGCCAGACTGGACTCTGGCGGAACTGGAGTTGCTTTGAGCAGTTTTCGACTGGCTAGAAGGTCAGTTTGAATACCCAAAAACAGTTAGCTGGTTTAAAAATGGAAATTTGAAATGGATAAAGTAGCGTGTCAAAATCGAAAAATGGATAGAAAAAATGGACTCAGGCTTGAACTAAAACATCGTTTTTGCGTTTGGCGTTTTGTCTCAAGGATTGCTTAAAGACTATACTTTAATTATAAAGCCAATTGCTAAGCTTAGATAGTGGTATTGAAAAAAAAATCTGGTAAGATTTCATCAGCCGCTCTAGCCTTTGGCTGATACCTTTATTATATGCCCAGAAACCCTGATTTACGGAACCCCCCACAAGAATGAATTTTCCTGTAGTAAGAAAGCGCCGCTTGCGCAAGACCCCGCTGTTGCGAGACATGGTCGCGGAAACTCAACTGACCGCCGCGGATCTGGTTTACCCCCTGTTCATCAATGATGAGCCCCATAGCCGAATTCCAGTCGCCTCTATGCCGGGTATTTATCAGCAATCGATTGATAACGCCGTGATTGAAGTCGGTCAGGCCCTGGAGCTGGGCGTGCGCTCGGTGCTACTCTTCGGTGTGCCCTCCGAAAAGGATCAGGAGGGCTCCAACGCATGGTTTGAGCAGGGTGTGACCCAGCGGGCCATTCGTGAACTCAAGCGTCAGTTTGGGCAGGATCTGGTGGTCATCGCCGATACCTGTATGTGTGAGTACACCTCGCATGGCCATTGCGGGGTGCTGATGGATGGTCGGGTGTTGAATGATCCCACACTGGAGTTACTGTCCCGCACGGCAATCTCTCAGGCGCTGGCCGGAGCCGATATTATTGCGCCGTCGGATATGATGGACGGACGCATTGCCTATATTCGGGATTCGCTGGATGATGCCGGCTACGACGATATTCCCCTGATGTCCTACTCGGCCAAGTACGCCAGCAGTCTCTACTCACCGTTTCGGGATGCCGCGGAATCCACGCCCGCCTGTGGGGATCGCAAGAGCTACCAGATGGACCCCCGTAACGCTCGGGAAGCGCTGGAAGAAGTGTTGCAGGATGTTCAGGAAGGTGCAGACATCATTATGGTGAAGCCCGCCCTGTCCTATCTGGACATCATCAGTCAGGTGCGACAACTCACCCGGCTGCCCTTGGCTGCCTACAACGTTTCCGGGGAGTACAGCATGGTGAAGGCTGCCGCGGCCAATGGCTGGATCAACGAACGCGACGTGGTTCTGGAGTTGCTCACCGGTATTAAACGGGCGGGCGCGGAAATCATTATCACCTATCACGCTATGGATGCGGCCCGCTGGCTACTTAAACAGTAAATTCCCCAGCCAACCACACACCGTTAGCGGCAAGCGCCGGAGCATTGGCAGTGCTAGATGGAGTGTGGCCACGCGCTTGGCTTGTTGCCGGTATTTGCGCCACACCGGGAAGAGTCGAATCGTCGCGGATTGAATGATTGGAGAGCGTCCCTGGCTCTTGACGCTGATGCCCCATTGACTGGGCTTCGCGTCGTTGGTTCTGGAGGCTTGAATTTGGTTCTGCTGTTTTGTTCCTGTGCACCGTGGGCTGCCTGTGTAGAGTTTTGCGGGTCGTGGGGCAAAAGGTAGCACCTGCGACGACGGTGAGGCTTGGGGCTTGGGGGCGAGCAATTGTAGATTGGCTTCATACCGAGCCCATTCCTCAATCGGACAGAGCTGCATGGCGAGCAGTTCAATCCGGGCTTCCCAGGCATCAGCGGCTGCCCGATTGTTGTCGGGTGTTTCGGTTTGACGATGACGCTGGTGGCGTTTTGGGTGGTGTTTCAGCTTTTTCATGGGTGGCTCGTTTGTCTAGGTTGCCTTGCTAACCGTGAACTATGCTCATTAAACCCAAGGCGCTGCCATTTGTGCTGCAACTGGCGAGAACCAAGACGTATCTTTTATGGATCTCGCTGGAATTGCCATGTTAAGGCAACACTCCCCCGGTGAACCGTATTGAGATTGTCCTGATTTTAATTAATTTGCCGAGCGTTGACTATTGCTCGTTGTGGTAATTTTTTGGCTGTTTGTTATTCAGTTAGGGTGAGTTCTTCTTCAGTGAGGGAGAAACGATGGCGGTAAAGGTCAGGGCAATTGTCATTTTCTGAAATGAAGCTTTTTAAATGAACGGTCGAGGCCGGTTGAATTCAGTTGGGTCTGGCTTGAAAGCCTTGCAATTTGTCCAGTTCGTGGGGTGGGATAATGCGAATGGTGTGAATGGGTTTTCGGGTGAGTTGTTCCAACTGTGGCGTGCAGAGCCAGTCGGCGAAAATCACCTGTGCCCGTTTCAGCACCCGCTCGGTTTCCGCGAGGGGTTCCTGCCCGGCCAATATCGTGCGAATGCTGAGCGAATCGCCACGCAGCGCGGAAATGACCGCCTCGGCCTGCTGCAAAATGATCGTGCTGCTGGAAATGACGGCAATTAAACTATCCGGCGGCAATTGGCGAATAAAATCCAGCTCTTGCTTTACTGCACCAACATCAATGACGGTAATGCGCTCGCTGATGGCGTGTTCATCCAGCGGGAGTGAAGGTGAGCCTGCCCTGTTGGAGATTTCTGAGCCTGTTGGAAGCTCTTGCTGTGCGGTGGCGAGTTTTTCCTTGAGGGCCTGATAATGATAGCGGCTGGTGAGAAAGTGACTGAATGGCTCCTGCTCCGGATGAAGCTGCGTGAGTGTGGTCACCTTGACAGGGCGTTGCAGGGCGTGTTGCAGTTCGGCCTGAAACACGCCCAGAATGTCGTGGTGAATATCCACGAAAATCAGCGGCTGCAGGTTTTGTTGCGTCTGCGTTTGACGACAAGCCTCAATCGCAGCCAGCGCCTCGGGCCAGGTGTAGCCCTGTTGCATCACCTGATGCGTGAAAAATTCCGCCAGGGCTTGCAAGCCACTGGGTTCGCTGTGTTGTGGCGATAGAATGCCCCGTCGGGCCTCCACGCCCAGGGTGGCCACTTTGGCGCCGCTGCCATGCCGGATTTCAATCAGCCCTTTGGCCTCCAGTTCCCGGTAGGCGCTGAGGCAAGTGTTGTGGTGGATGCCCAGCTTCTGCGATAAGAGGCGAATGCTGGGCAGTTTGATGCCCGGCTTGAGAATGCCTGCGGCTATCTGCATGGAAAATTGTGTCACCAGCTGTTGGTGCACTGAGATATGGGTGCCCTTTTGAATGGCGATGTCCATCTTGAAATATCCTTCTCCTGAAACGAGCCAGTTTTATTGGCTTACGGCTGCCATGAGTCGGTGCATATCCGGTGGGCGGCTGGCCTTGCTCTGCTGAACTGAATTGAGTGTAACAATTTAAAGTCAGCACATGTACAGTTATTGTAACAGTTTAAGGAAGTGTTATAGCCTCAGCGGCAACGGGTAAAACCGTGCGTTAGGGTGTGAATGATGGATGCTGCGCTGATGGTCAGTGTGGGTTCGTCTGTTTGTGGATTTGACTTATTCAATTGGAGATCAGCCATGCTGAAGCCCAAGCGTTATAAAAGCCGTTTTGAACTTCCCTATCCCTTTACGCGAGCTGTGGCCCGTTTTTTACTGTGGCTTGGCTTTGCGCTGGAGGTTCAGGGACAGGAATGGCTGTTACCCGACGGCCCGAATGCGACTCACGGTCGCACCACTGACGAAAAAAATCGGGGACATCGTCCCGGCCTGATTCTGGCCGGAAATCATACGGGCTATCTGGATAGTCTGGTGGTGGTGGCTGCAGTGGCAAGTCGGTTTCGATTCCTGATGACCCATGAAGTCTTTGATTGGGGTTGGGTGGGGCGTTGTGTGCCCTATGTCAATATCATTCCCATTGCACCGGGCCGTGAAAAACGCGCGCTGGTGGAGGCGGTGCAAGCGTTGCAGCAATCGGAAACGATCTGTATTTTTCCGGAAGGACGGTTGAGCCGGGACGGTAGTCTGGGGCCATTTCAGAATGGTGTGGGTCTGTTGCAGCAAAAAAGCGGCGCGATGATTGTGCCGTTCGCCATTTGCGGCGGTTTTGCCGCATGGCCGGAGGGACAGCGACTGCCACGCTTTGGGAAAATTCTGCTTCTTTTTGGGGAACCCATGTTGCCGGATATGTCAGCCGATCGGCAGGCGATCACCCAAACCTTGAAAACTCGGGTGCAAGCCTTGCTGGACACAGGCAACGCCCAATTGGAACAGCGCAGGAGGACCGCCAAGGCGCCGACGGATTTCGGCAAGCCACGGACCTTCGGCAATTCGGCTGGGTAATGGGAAGGAACTGTCTGATACAACTCTTTGATACAACTCTGGAATTGTAACAGTGTATGCCGGGTTGGCTGGCCTTACAGCGATGATTTCCGATACAATGGGTGCATGAGAGAGACCAATTCAGAAGAGACTGCAGCGTCAACTGCCATAGCCAGAGCTGCCGAATCCGGTTTTAAAGTGACCGCACTTTTATGCTGGCTGGGTTGGATTTTTGACTTCTACGATCTCATCCTGATCGCCTTCTTAATTCCGACTATTGAGCATTCCTTGCAGATGAGCCCTGAGCAGAGTGCGTGGTTACTGGGGATTGGTCTGGGTGCTTCTGGCGTGGGTGGTTTATTATTTGGCTGGCTGGCCGATTTGTACGGTCGCAAGTCCATTCTGACCTTGACCGTGATTCTGTTTTCTTTGGGGATGCTGGCCAGCGGTTTTGTGGAAACGCCTTTGCAGTTTTTTGTGGCCCGGTTTATCACGGGCCTGGGTTTGGGTGGGGAATGGGCCGTGGGCCACGCGCTCATCGCAGAATCTGTCCCTGCCGTTAAACGCGCCCGCTGGAGCGCGTTCCTGCAAAGCGGTGAACCGGTGGGTGTGGCTTTGGCAGCGGTGATGGGTTTTCTCGTGGCCCCCACCATTGGCTGGCGTAGCGTGTTTATTGTGTCTGCGTTCAGTGGGTTGCTGGCCTTGTTTTTCCGGCGCTTTATGCAGGAATCGCCGTTGTGGCTGAAAAGTCCAAAGCTGAACTCTGCCCAGCGGGTGCAGGCGTTGCGGCCTTTCTTAGGGCAGTATTGGCCATTGATGGTGTTGGCGCTGGTGCTGGCCATCTTTAAACTGGGCACCTACTGGACTTGTTATACCTGGTTGCCCCGTTTTATTCTGCAATCCTTCGGGGTGGCCATGCTGAAATCTACCCTGTGGATTTTGCTGGGTCAGGTGGGCCAGTTTTTGGGCATGGCTACTTTCGGTCTGATCGCCGATCGGGCTGGTCGCCGCTGGGCGTTTACCCTTTTCTCGCTGATTACGGCTGGGGCCTTGCTGCCTTTGGCCCTGGGCTGGAATGCGCTCTTTCATCATTATCAGGCCCTCTTTTGGACGCTGATTTTTGTGTTGGGGTTTGGTTCAGGCTGTACGGCGGGTTTTGGGGCCCTGCTGGCGGAAATTTTTCCAACGGCTCAGCGCACCGTGGCGATGGGTACGGTGTACAATACCGCTCGGGGCGTACAGATGTTTGCCCCCGTGGTGATGTTCTGGGCTGTAGGACGTGGTGGCATTGAAGGCGCCCTGATGGTGCCCACAGTGCTTGCCCTGTTGACTGCGGCCTGGGTTTGGAGTCTCCCGGAGCGGCGCGGCGAGCCTTTGGTGGAGTGATCGGTTTTTAAACGGTTTGGTTTGTGTTCCAGTTCTCAAAATCGATAGTTGAATGGCGTGGCTTGGGCATCCCCCTCTACTGTGACAAAAGGCGTATAATAGAAAGATTGGTCACTGGCATAGAGTCGCCCTTTAGGTAAGTTTTGTTTGAACGATCCACAATCAAAGCAGAGTGAGGCAAGGGCATCCGGAGAGGAGGCGGCATCCGGGCGTGGTTATACGTCCCTGAAAGCTTTTGTGGTTAGTGATGTACATCTGAATAATCATCCCTATGATCGACACAAGGAAACGGAAAATCCCCGGCGGCAAAATTTTCGGGAGTTTTTGACCCGCATTAATCAGGAAATGGCGCCGCAGGAAAAAGTTTTAATCATTTTAAACGGGGATATTCTGGATATTACCGGCTCGTGGTTTGAGCCCATTATGCCGTGGAACAAAAATGAAGCCGTGGTAGAAACCATTCTGGAAAAACTGCTGCATGATATTGTCGATAATAATCTGGCCACCTTTCAGGAGTTACGCCGTTTTTTGCAGCATCCTCACGCGGAAATTATTTATATTTTTGGGAATCATGATGGCCTGTTGCAGGAGTTTCCAGCATCCCAATCAATATTGCGAGATTTTTTATGCGCCTCGCCCTCATCCGATTTAAACATCCCCGAATCGGATTCTCCGATTCAGCTGGATGAATCAATAAGTGCCCGTCTCCGCTTTGAGCCTTTTTATGTCTCAAAAGAGCTGGATTTATACATTGAGCATGGGCATTTGCTTGACCCCTTTAATCACTCCCAGAGTGATCAACCGCCGTTGGGCGATGTGATTAATATTTTAGTGGTCAATCGCTTTGTGGAATTGACGGTGTCCCGCTTGCGCTCGCAGGGCTACTCCGAGGAATTTATCAGCCGGATGCATGCACAATTACATGATATAGAATACTTGCGGCCGCTGGCACTGGTGCCGGTCTGGATTGAAACCATTGCTCGCCAGCACGACCGTCACCCGGAAAATATTGGTAAGCAGCGCTCGATTCGGGATATTCTGATTTCGGTGGTGGCTAAAACCCTGCAAAACCCTCAGATGACCCGCTACTTGATCCACCAGTTGCGGTTGCCCAGGCCGATCTTGTATTTCATGATCAAACTGACCATGCGGTTGCCAGCCACTCTGCCTTTACTGTCTTTTATTACTTCCAGGCTGGTTCGTCGCACCCATTCCAACAAGTATCAGTACAAGGCTGCACAAAAGATTTACAAGGAGCATGGGGCTCGCCTGATTGCCTTTGGACACACGCATATTCCTGCCGTGCAACCCCTCAGCGAAAATGCCTACTATTTTAATACCGGCAGCTGGAAGCCGGTGATTAATATCTTCAAGTATTCCAAGGAAGATTTAGTCGAGCTGGAATATCTCAACCCGGATGTGCAGTTCAACAAGGTGGAACGTTCCGGGATTTTAAAGCTGGAAAAACATGACGTGACCAGCCATCATCCTGCTGAATTTTCCTTGCAGACCATTCAGAGTGGCTTGAGCTAATGAGAAAAAATCAGGTTGGGTCAACCGGACTGCGTTGAATTAAACCAGACTCAGTTCGGCTGGCGTGAGATTGCACAGGCCTGTGGCTTGTTCAAAGGCGTGCGCCACCCGGAAGAGGGTTTCTTCCGAGCGATGGGGACCCATGAGCTGCAAGCCGATGGGTAACTTCAGGTCATCAAAGCCGCAGGGGATGTTGATGGCTGGAATGCCCACCAGATTCACCGGAATTGTGGCAATATCGGAGAGGTACATGCTCACGGGATCGTTGGTTTTTTCGCCGATTTTAAAGGCCGTGGTTGGCGAGGTGGGGCAAACCAGCACGTCCACGTGCGCCCAGACCTTATCAAATTCGTGCTTTAGCAGTTGACGGATTTTTTGAGCCTTGCCGTAGTAAGCATCGTAATACCCCGAACTCAAGGCAAAGGTGCCCAATACAATCCGGCGTTTGACTTCGGGGCCAAAACCCTGAGCCCGCGTTTTACAGTAGGTGTTGTAAATGTCTTCGCCTTCTTCGCGCAAGCCATAGCGCACGCCGTCAAAGCGGGCCAGATTGGAGCTGGCTTCAGCGGTGGCGATGATGTAGTAGGAGGCCACGGCATATTTGATGCTGGGGATGGAGAAGGTCTGAATCTCTGCACCCAGTTTCCGGAAGGTGTCCAGAGAGGCCTGAAACGCGGCAGCTACTTCCGGCTGCATGCCTTCGCCGTTCAGTTCGCTGATGACGCCCACGCGCAGCTTGCTGACGGGTTGGTCAATGGTTTGCAGGTAGTTGGGCACGTCGCCTTGCAAGGAGGAAGAGTCACGGGTGTCAAAGCCTGCCAGTATTTGCAGGAGCGCGGCGGTGTCTTTGACGTTGCGGGCGAAGGGACTGATCTGATCCAGACTGCTGGCAAAGGCGACCAGACCATAGCGGGACACCAGACCGTAGGTCGGCTTGAGGCCTACCAGTCCACATAAGGAGGCGGGTTGACGCACACTGCCGCCGGTATCAGATCCCAGTGAGAGCAAAGTTTGGCTGGAAGCCACTGCAGCCGCAGAGCCACCGGAGCTGCCGCCAGGCACCCGATCCAGATCCCATGGGTTGCGGGTGATTCGGGTGGCGCTGTTTTCTGTGGAGCTGCCCATGGCAAACTCGTCCAGGTTGGTTTTGCCCACGATGGGCATTAAATGGGCTTTCACCTTGAGGGTGGCCGTTGCATCGTAAGGCGAGACATAACCGTGCAGGATTTTACTGCTGCACGTGGTCGGATAGCCTTTGACGTTGATGTTGTCCTTCACGGCCAGGGGCACGCCAGCCAGAATGGGCAGGGTCTCTCCGGCTTTCACTTTTTGATCAACCGCCTGGGCGGTTTCAAAGGCCAGATCTCGGGACAGGGAGTTGAAAGCGCCAACTTTGCCATCCAAAGCATCAATTCTGCGATACGTTTCTTCTAAAACTGCTACGGCGCTGCGTTCGCCGGACTGGATTTTCTGGTGAAGGCTTAGTGCGCTGAGGTTTTCGGTCATGGCGGTCGTGTCCCATCAATGATCTTTAGGCCAATATCTCTGAATTCTATCCTAAACCCGAGTCTAGCGCCAAGCCTCGTCGCCCTCAGTCATGCCAGTGAAATCAGTATTTGTTTGAAAGGACAGGTTTCGCGGGCAATTTTGGGGAGTTGCCTGTGTTAGTATAGCAAGCTGTTGAACGGTCATCATTCATGACTTTCTGACATCCAGACCTTAACAGGATTTGCTTTATGCGACTGAATAATCCGCCAATACAGACGTTTCCCAATGCGGTTCCTTACAGCCGTTCTGCTCAAGGCAATCAACCCCCGGATCAGAACATGTTTTTACAGAGTAATCAGTCTCAGGCAGCACCAGCGCAAACCGTAGACATTCCTGGTGCGGACCTTCAGCTCTTTCTGGATGCATTGGCCGGGTTGCAGCGTTCTGTCCACGCTCAACCTCGTCAGGTGAACACGCCTTCAGCATTCGAGCCCAATCCGCGCTTTCCCTGGCGGCGACCCAGTCGACATGAGCAATATGCCGATATTTTGACTTCGCCACGGACGGATGATGAGGTTAGCGATTCCAATCCCAATGTGAAGCAACGCGCCGATGTTCGAAAGCGTGTGACCAATCGTCGTTATTTACTCAATCGTCAAAAACGGTTGCAGGCCAAGCATAAAGCCCAAAAAACCAATTTTCTGGCCTGAAAGCACAGTTCATCAATCTCGGACTTTTTTGAAGCTCGGACTTTTTTGAAGAATTTCATATTTTGCAGCTTTCAACTGACTATTCATCTTGAAAAATTAACCCGTTGGTTTCTCTCTTTTAAATTTCGGAAAATTCCCTTGCCTATCGCTTTCACCATCAAAAAAATCAAGGATTTAATCTGATGAGATACTATCTGAAACCCATCTTTAGCCAGAATCCGGCATCTGCTGTGCGTCAAACTGCTGCAGTATCTCAGCCGGCTCAACTGGAACCGATTGAAGCGTTGCTAAACTCACTTCCGGTCGATTCTTTTACTGCGTTGCAAAATGATTCTACTGGGCTGCCGTACATTTTTAGCGATGCGTTACCTCAATTTCAGGACTGGTTTCGGGCAGAAGCGAGGCCGCAGTCCGCACCGGCGGCTCAGCCTGCTTCAGTCCAAACGCCAGGAGTTGGCACGTCTGTATCGCATGGGCACATGAATCAAAGTCATCTGGTGCCTGAGATTTTTGAGGATGCCCGTCCCGAAATCCGGAATTGGTTTATTGAAATGGATCAGGACAACGTGAAGGCTGAGCCCGCCAGGGATGCACAGGCTGGGAATTTAGGAACCTCTCGCTCATCATTGGGTGTGGCTCCTTCCAGGGTGATTACAACCTATGACAAGCCAAGGGGAGCGGGTCAAGATGCTGATCATGTAGATTTCTTTTCTTCAGATTTGTTTAGCCGCACTCAGGGTCAGGGGAATACGACGATAACCTCTGGCAATTTGCCTGGGAGTGCTTTTCATGCGGGAGGGGCTTTAGATGAACATCGTAGACATGACCAGCATACGCATGGACGGCTCTATTAGAGCAGGCATTTTTTTAAACCGCTCATGATCAACGGGATTATATAATTTTTATATAAGTTTTGTTAATAATTCGTTGAAAAGTAACAACTTTTTACCGGAATTTGTTTTTTAACATGTAGAGTCTCTGTTTTCAGTTACACAGGGGGTACCGGTTTATGGCAAGCCCGCAGCTGTATCTCACATTGGCCAGCAACTTCTTTAAGCGGAATAATCCGATTGAGACGATTGCCATGAGTGTGATGACGGGATTGTACAACCTGATTACCTACCAAAGCCGCATGAAACTGCTTAAGTACCGCTTCATGCTGGAAATGCAGAAGCTGGAACGTATTGAGAACACCCTGAACGGGTTTAATCCCTACGAACATCAGGGAAACCGGATGAATCGGCATTACTAGTCAATCGGGTAGCCTCAGGGCACCCAGTAACCAGAAAGGTCAGTCATGGGCTTCGCGGCAAATCAAGCCAGATTAACGGCAATGGTCTCGCGGAAAAGCGATTTGGAACTGGAGGCCCAGTTCCTGGAGCAGCATAAGCTGTTTCTGGCCAGTCTGACCAATGGGTTTTTTAACGTACAGGCCAAGCTGGAACCGGATTCTCCGGCGGCAAAATTGCTGGAAGCCCGTATCAAGCAGCTGGAACAGGCCGACAAGATTCTGGACATGCACCTGCGTCGGGTCACCAGTCAGCAGGAAGCCGTGAGTAAAGAGCTGGAAAGCACTTCCAAGCTGGTTCAAAAGAACATTCAGAGTTCCTTTGGATTGATGGGCGGCAGCTAAGGCATACTTTCCTCCCGATTTGGGCCTCCCCATCCTCTCGCTATAATGGGAGGATATGATGGCGGTTTCGGTCACGTTTGTCGGATGACTGGAATCCCCCGGAGAAGGAAGTCTGACTCATGCCTGCTGCGAAATATTCTCTGAAGCAATCGCTGGAAAAGAACCGGTTTAAAAGCGCCTTGCGCCAGATTGCCGGGACGATCTGGACCGAAAAAGGCGAGCAAAACTGTGATTATCGGCTGGATGGCAAGTTGGGC
Source organism: Vampirovibrio chlorellavorus (assembly GCA_903866275.1). GTDB lineage: Bacteria > Cyanobacteriota > Vampirovibrionia > Vampirovibrionales > Vampirovibrionaceae > Vampirovibrio > Vampirovibrio chlorellavorus_D. Next base: position 33,327 of record CAIPMU010000012.1, read on the forward strand.
GGGGGCTGGTTGCGCGCCAAGCAGTTCAGCAATGGCACCCTCTATCTGGAAGCCAGTACAGATGACCTGCTGAGTCAGATGACCGCGTTGCTCAGTGCAAGTCCGGTCAGTCGGTCTAACCCGGCGACAGCAACCGGTGTATCGGCGAAATCGTCAACCGGTTCCGTTGGAAATAGCGCTGGGCCTGCTGCTTCTGCGCACGGAAAAACGTCTGGTCTGTTGGACGTGCAAGGGACCTATATCGGCACCGATGAATCCGGAAAGGGCGATTATTTTGGTCCTCTGGTGGTGGCCGGGGTGCTGGTCACGGACGAGACTGCCGCCGTGCTGACTGGACTGGGTGTGATGGATAGTAAAAAGCTGACCGATGCCAAAATCGGTGCGCTGTATGCCCAGATTGTGCAAGTTGTGGGTGAGTCCGCTATCAGCGTGATTGCGCTGGAGCCCACCCGTTATAACGCCCTTTATCAGGACTTTAAGCGCAACGGTAAAAATCTGAACCATCTGCTGGCCTGGGGGCATGCCACGGTGATTGAAAATTTGCTCACCTTACACCCGGATTGCCAGCAAGCCATCGCCGATCAGTTTGGGGATGAGCGCTACATTCTGTCTCAATTGCAGGAAAAAGGGCAGGGGATTCGACTCCATCAAACCCATCGTGCGGAAGCCAATGTGGGTGTGGCGGCGGCCAGTATTGTGGCCCGATATGAATTTACCCGGCGCATAAAGGCCTTGTCGAATCGCTTTGGCATTGCTTTGTCATTGGGCGCTGGACCGGCCGTTAAAGTGGCTGCCCGTTCAGTGGTATCTCAGCACGGACGGCCTGCACTGGCGGACGTCGCCAAGCTCCATTTCAAAACCACCGATGAGTTGTAAGGCGAGCCTGTCAGGGTCAATTTTCTCAGTTTTTTGAGTTACTTTTTCCCGGTTATTGTCCCCCGGTGAATCTCTCTCGGTGTGGGGATGCCGGTTGGTTTATGGCTTGAGGGGGCTTGTGGGTGTTTTTATGCGGGGTTTTGGGGATGACTTGCCCATCGCTGGCGTCACTGGCGGGGCAAAAGGCGGGATGTTTCCATTGGGTGTGCTTGCGGGCAATGTGGTGAATGTTGCGTCAGTGGTGCTGGCAGGCAGTTGGGTGGTGGCGTTGAAAAGTTCTCCGGGCACAAAAAAGGTGATTCGGCTGCGGGGATTAAAGCCCAGTGCGAATTCAGCCTGCGTTTGATATTCCGAACCGTCCGGCGTTTTAACCGAAGTAAGCCGAACGGTATAGCTTCGGCTGGCGGGAACGGCAGCGGTTACCTGCCCTTCAAAATGGCTCTCCTTGGGGAGAGGGCCGATGGCGTTCACCAGGTTGAAGCTGACCGATTGTCCAACCGTCAACTGGGCTTCCAGAATGGCCGTGGAGGGTGACAAAACCAGCGGGAGGCCAGGAGGTACCATTGGTATCGATGTTTCCAGCTCCGATTTCAACGGGGACCGGCGCTGAATCAGGTGAATCAGGTAAGTCACCAGCGGAGTGGCGTCCTTGTAGGTCAATAAGGCATGGGGGCGCAATTCAGTCTGCGGTACAGGCTCCCGAAAAAAATGGACTCTGGCCATTTTGCTCACCGATTGGGCCTCTTGTGGGCTGAGCTGATCCCGATCGGTAAACCCTTGCAACAAATGCGGTAGCATTTCGGCGGGTGGGACGGGTCCGGTAATGGCGTGGGCCAATGATTCATAGGCCTCGGCAAAGGTGATAGGCCGATCGGGATAGTAAAATCCGTGATCGGCTTCAAATGTCAGCAGTTTTTTCTCGCGGGCCACCTCGATGGGTACGTAGCCGGGATGCGTCAGTGGGACATCCCGGTACACCGGAAATTCACCAACCAGTTGCGTGTTGTGATGAATGGCGGCCACCAGTACCGCAGCCCATTCAGCGCGCGTGACGGGTTGCGTGCGCTCATTGGCATCGGGTGGAAATATTTTGTTGTTGACGAGCAGTTGCAGGGGTGAAAATGGAACCAGCGTGGCGCTCACGGGCAGTGGTGTGGCCGGGGTCTGCATAAAATTGGGCTTGGCCTGAGCGGCGGGTGGTATATTTTCCTGCGAGGGCTTGTGATGATGAAAAAATGGAAAGGCTTGCACGGGGGCAACGCCCAGCCAAAGGGCCAGACTCAATGGCAGCCAGCGAGGCCTCCGGCCATTTCGCCCACAATTAAATCCAAAATTAAACTGGTAGAATCCACGAATTGTTTGCATCGGAAGCATTGACCTCGGGTTTCAGTCTGTAAAATTTCAGGACAAAAGTCAAGCGTTGCAGACGGCAGGAATCGCTGGCGCAAGATTCGGGTCACGCCGCATAAATCACTGTACAATGGGAACATAGTCGATGCCCGTTGTGTGAGTCGTGTGCACTGTGACCCAGCCATCTATGTCATCTAGGTCATCCAGCCCCAACATTCTGCTTTCTCCTGAAAGCCTGATGCAGCGCGTGAGTGCTCCCCTGCTGCTGGTGAATTCGACGGGTGAGGTTTTGTTTGCGAACGACACTGGGCAAAAGGCCTGGGGGGAGTGGCTGGTAATTGCAGACCCCTTGCGAGCAGCCGGACAGGCCCTGGCTTCGGGTTCAGGGTGTGCACCCGCCGACTGGATTGCCAATAGCCTGCAATACGTCGGGCCCAGCTGGTATGCGCTGGAAGGGGCCTTGATGAAATGTACGCCCTTGCCGCCCAGTGAGTCTGGTCCTGCGGGTTTGCTGGAGTGGTTTCCCGCCAGCGGTGTGGATTCCGGGCAGGAAAAATTGCGAATTTTGCAGGATGTGAGTCAGGCGGTCAACTCTTCGTTGATCATGGAAGATATTTTTGACGCTTTGGGTGATGTGCTGCGCGATCATATCCCGTATCAGGAGGCCGTGATCGTGATTCTGGACGACACCCAGAACGGGATTAAGATGCTGGTGCGGATGTCCGAGGATGGGGAGCTGGAAATCACCGGAGAGCATCACGCCTTCGCCGGAAACGATCCCCTGATGGATCGGGTATTGCGCGAGCCTTTTTCGCGGCTTTATACCCGCGACGCCTTGCCGGAAACCTTTCTGCTGACGGCGGATGCCGTTGCCGCGCTGGTGGTGCCGCTGATTAACAAGGGCGTGGTGATTGGCCTGATTGCCATGTCCACTGCCGCAGAAGGGGGGTTTTACCAGTATCAGGAAGAATTGCTCACTGAAGTGTCCGCCCAGTTGGCTGTGGCGGTGGAAAACGCCAAGTTCTACTGGCAAACCCAGACCCAGGCGAGTCGGGAGTTTTTAATCAACCAGCTCACCCGCTCCATTCGGCAATCGTTGGATATTGACATCATTCTGAGTACCGCCGTGATGGAGTTGAGCAAGGTGATGGGGATCAGTCGTTGCTTCATCCGGTACTTTGATCCCGGCGGGGAGGAGGAAGTCTTCCATTATCAGTTGCCGGGCACCCCACCCTTGGCGATTACCGACTGGGACTACGAGAAATCCGTGTTTCAGCTTCGCCGCGATCAGCCCTACAACCCATTTATCCTGAACGATGTGCGGGATTGCCCCAATACCCTGGCCGAACAGGCCCATTTTGTGGAAAACGACGTCAAATCGCTGGCCATTGTGCCCATTCTCATTCGGGACAACCTGGCCGGGATTATCACCCTGCACCAGTGCGATGCCTACCGGGCCTGGGTGATGGAGGACATTGAATTGCTGCGGGCTCTGGCAGAGCATTTGGGCGTGGCCCTGCATCAGGCGCAACTCTTTCTGGAACTGGATCAGCAGAAACGCGCGCTGGAGCAAACTCTGGAAGAGCTACAACAGGCCCAGCTTTACCTGATTCAATCCGAGAAAATGGCGGTATTGGGTCAATTCGTCGCCGGGATCGCCCACGAGGTCAATACCCCGCTGGGCACGATGCTCAGCAACAATGCCACCCTCAAGGTGTGCATCGACAAAATGAAGCAACTACCCCAGCTGAGCGCTGGCGAACCTTCAACGGCAGACCATCCCCATGTTGCGCCAGCGACAGAGGCACCCCAGCTTAGCGCCGAGCAGCTGTTTACGAACATCGACAACCTGCTTTCGCTGAACAAACTGGCCGGATCTCGCATTCAGGAGATCGTGAAAAACCTGCGTAACTTTGCCCGTCTGGATGAATCGGAACTGAAGACCGTAGACGTGCATGAGGGCATTGAAAGCACCATCCTGCTGATTCAAAGCTCAATCGATCCCCGTATCGTGATTGAGCGCGATTATCAGCCGGATCTGCCCCAGGTGCAATGCTACCCCGGTTTGCTGAATCAGGTGTTTATGAATCTGCTGGTCAACGCCTCCCACGCGATCGAGGATGTGAAGCCGGAACAGCGTCCGCCGGGCAGCCAGCCCACCATTACCATTCAAACCCGTTTCGACCCGGACACAGGAAAAATGAGCATTGCCATTGAGGATACCGGTAAGGGCATCGCCCCAGAGCATCTGGGCAAGGTCTTTGACCCCGGTTTTACCACCAAGGGTGCTGGCGTGGGAACCGGGCTGGGGCTGGCGTTGTGCTATCGCATCGTGGAAAAGCACCACGGGCGCATTCTGCTGGCCAGTCAGGTCAATCAGGGCACCCGGTTTACGGTGGAAATTCCCCTGTCCCCCAGCGCACAGTCCGCTTGATGAATTCCATATTGGCGATATGATAGAGAATCAGGATTTAACATGAGCCTGGGCAAGTCAGATTCAGTCTGGCCTTGATGGCCGCCCGACCCGCTCAGCTCCCCCTTTTCGTTATGATGAACTGCCCCAGAGAGATTTTGCAAATGCCACATCCTACCCCGACTCAGGAGTCCAAAATGACCGGCTTTTTCACCAAACGCACCCATTTTTGCGGTGATTTCTCCAAGGAACAACTGGGTCACACCGTGACCGCTAATGGCTGGGTTTCTGCCAACCGCGATTTGGGCGGCATCGTCTTCGTGGAAATCCGGGATCGCACCGGCATCATTCAATTGGTGGCCGATCCTTCCAAGAATCCGCAAGCCCACGCGGCGTTGTCGGGCCTGAAAAGCGAAGATGTGGTCTCCGTGACTGGCCCTATCAGCCTGCGCCCCGAAGAAACCGTGAACGTCAAATTAAGCACTGGCGACATTGAAATTTATCCCGAACTGGTAGAGGTTCTGAACCGCTCCAAAACCCCCCCCTTTCCTATTGATGACGAGGCGGATAACGTGGACGAGTTCCTGCGCCTGAAGTATCGCTATCTGGATCTGCGTCGGCCTCGACTGGCCCGCAACCTGCTGCTGCGCCACCAGATTCTCCAAAGTGTGCGGAGCTATTTGAACGATCGCCGGTTTCTGGAAGTGGAAACGCCCATCCTGATTAAAACCACCCCCGAAGGCGCGCGGGATTACCTGGTGCCCAGCCGGGTGCATGCGGGCAAGTGCTTTGCTTTGCCGCAATCGCCGCAAATTTTCAAACAACTGCTGATGGTGGGCGGGATTGAGCGCTACTACCAGGTTGCCCGCTGCTTCCGGGATGAAGACTTGCGCGCGGATCGCCAGCCGGAGTTCACCCAGCTTGATATTGAGATGTCTTTTATCGAACAGGAAGACGTGCTGAACCTGATGGAAGGCCTGCTGGTGAACATGTTCGCCGTGGCTAACATCACGATTCAGGCACCCTTCCAGCGCATCACCTGGAAAGAGGCGATGGACCAGTACGGTTCGGATAAACCGGATCTGCGGTTTGGGCTTGAGTTTACCGATCTGACCGACGTGTTTGCCGCCAGCGAATTTGGCGCTTTCCGCAAGCCCGTAGATGAAGGTGGCGTGGTGAAAGCACTCTGCGTGAAAGGTGCGGCCTCCTATAGCCGTAAGGAACTGGATGATCTGCAAGTGGAAGCCAAGCGCTTTGGGGCCAAAGGCTTAGCTTATGTGGTCTTCGCGGAAGAGGGGCCGAAATCGCCCATCCTGAAATACCTGAGCGACGCCGAGCAAAAGGCCATTGCTGAACGCACCGGCGCGCAAACTGGCGATGTGGTCTTCTTTATGGCCGATCAGTTTATTCCCGCTTGCACGGTGCTGGGTCGCTTCCGGCTGCACTTCGCCGAGAAGCACAACCTGATTGACCCCAATCATCACGCCATTCTGTGGGTGACTGATTTCCCCATGTTTGAGCGCACGGAAACCGGCGGCTTGAGTGCGAACCACCACCCCTTTACCTCCCCTCACCCCGAGGATGTGGCCTTGCTGGATTCCGCGCCCGAAAAGGCCCGCTCGCTGGGCTACGATGTGGCTTATAATGGCACCGAAATCGGCGGCGGCTCCATCCGGATTCACCAGGCCGACTTGCAGGCCAAAATCTTCACCCTGCTGGGCCTGAGCGACGAAGAAGCGCAGGAGAAATTTGGCTTCCTGTTGGATGCCTTCCAGTTCGGCACCCCACCCCACGGCGGTATTGCGCTGGGCATCGATCGCATTGTGGCCCTCCTGTCCGGCAGCGACAGCATTCGCGACGTGATTGCTTTCCCCAAGACGAACAACGCTGTTTGCCCCATGACCGAAGCCCCCGCCGAAGTCGCCGATGAGCAACTCCGTGAGCTGCATATGAAATGGGACATCAAAAAGCCGGAACCCAAGAAGCCGGAAGCATCCAAGCAGGCATAGCAAGCGAACAATCAGCAATTTTAAATTCAAGAGCCCGACCTGTTGATGGTTGGGCTCTTTTTACGAGCAAAAGAGAAACAAGAAGAGGCAGTGATTAAGGCTTGCCTTTATAATCCCACGGGCAGTGGCGGCAGGCGGAGAGGCAACAGGTGCCGCGCTCCAGGTGATATAGCTCGGTGAAGACCAGAAAACCCGTCTGAGCGTCCGTATACCAGTGTTGCCCCAAGGCCACGGCCTGATCGTGCTGAGATTGAACGTGCGAAGACTGACAAACGGGCTGGGTTTCCGAGTTGGACATTGAAAATGGACCTATGGAATAAGGGTGCTCACTCAGGGGTAAAAATACCGCACCCGCCATTTATTGCTAAATAACGTCCCGGCTGACGGTCTTGCAGCACCCGCAGGTAAAGACTTATTGCTGCTACGTTCCCGTCCTGACAAGGTTCATCCGCCTTGCGCCGCGCAAGAATCAAACCGGTGGTGCGGTACTGGTTACTATAACACAACCCGCCCCAGAGACAACGTCATGATGCGTTCCGTTTGCCTGAAGCATTTTTAGCGATGAGGTTCGCCAACACCGGTTCATGTGCTTAGCTTAACGCTGCAACCAGTTCCGCATCATCAGGTGTGCCTGCTGGATAATGACCGCTAAAGCAGGCGGTGCAAGGAGCATCGTAGCCCGCCACGGCCACCATGTCATCCACTGACAGGTACGCCAGCGAATCCACGCCGAGATATTCTCGGATGGCTTCTACATCGGCCATTTGATTGGCGATCAGCTCACTTTTGTTGGACATATCGATGCCGTAAAAGCAGGGATGCGTCACTTGGGCGGATGAGACGCGGAAGTGAATCTCCTTCACGCCGCATTCCCGAAGCATTTTGACCAGCTTGCGGCTGGTGTTGCCTCGCACGATAGAGTCATCGACCACCACGGCGCGCTTGCCCTTCAGTACATCGCGCAAGGGGTTGAGCTTGAGCTGAATCCCCTTCTCGCGCAACTCGTGCGTAGGACTAATAAACGTCCGGCCCACATAGCGATTCTTGATCAGGCCTTCCACATAAGGGATACCGGATTCCCGGCTGTAGCCCACCGCGGCCACGTTCCCCGAATCGGGCACGGGAATCACCACGTCGGCTTCAATTTTGGGGCCAATCTGTGCCAGGCGGCGGCCCAGATTCATGCGGTAGTTATAGACGGAATGCCCGTGAATCTGGCTGTCCGGGCGGGCAAAGTAAACCAGCTCAAACACACAGAGGTGCTCTTTTTTCTCGCCGTCCAGATAGAACGACTCCGTGCGGCCCACGCCTTCGCGGTGCAGGCCCGCATAGAACTCTTCCAGCTCTGCCACAACGATCTCGCCGGGTTGTATATCGCGTTCGTAGTTTGCGCCCACAATATCCAGCGCACAGGTTTCAGACGCAAAGACCAGCGCGCCCTTGGGCGTGCGACCCATGCAAAACGGTCGCAATCCGTGCCGGTCACGCGCCGCGATCAGCGTATCCCCAGTGGCGATTACAATAGAGAACGCACCCTCGCAGGCTTCTAATGCCATTTTAACCGCCAGCTTCAGGGGGTGCCCCTGAGAGAGCATATGGCTGATGTACAGCGCCATGAGATGGCTATCGCTGTTGCCGTGCCCGAAGTGACCATGCTTTTCCAGTTCGGCGCGCAAGTTTTCGGTGTTGATGAGGTTGCCATTGTGGGCTAGGGTCATCGCCCCAAAGGGGGTGCGAACCACGACGGGCTGGGCATTACCTAGATTGCTATCCCCGGTAGTGGAATAGCGGGTATGACCAATGCCGATCTGCCCGGTCAAATTGTCGAGCAGGTGTTCGTTAAAGACCTGATTGACCAGCCCCATTTCCTTGTGCAGGCGAAGTTGGTGGTTATCATACACGGCCATTCCACAGCTCTCCTGCCCGCGATGCTGCAACGCATAGAGGCCAAAGTACAGCGTGTGGCCCAAACCCGCTGATGTGCGATCCATAATACCAAACACCCCACACTTCTCGTTCAGGGCGCGATCTGCGGTGGTGGCGGCCTCATGGGCGTTGCTCGGACATAGATCCATTTCAGTGGCAGGCTTAAAGGACAGCAAGGGTGGTACTCCAATTTGCTTTGACCGGTTGCAGGGCAATGGCCGGTTGAGCGTTCAACGTCAGTTCAAAGGTATCCAGCGTTTGGCCAATGGGGATCAGGCTCAGGTTCGGCTGTCCGGTGGCTTGCACTCGGGCCAGCAGCTCCGCTTCCTGCGCTGGGTGGTAGGCCACAATGTATGTGCCCGCCGTTTCCCCGAAGAGCAGTTCATCCAGTCGCCATTCAGGGTTCAATGCCTTTAATGGCGAGAGATTCAGGGCGAGGCCAATCTCGTGTTCAAAGCCCATTTCCAGAATGGTCGACAACAACCCGCCCAAAGAAACATCTTGCACCGCACTCAGTTTGCCATCACCAATCAGCGAGAGAATTAAGGTCTGGGTAGTGGTTTCCAAAGCCAAATCCACCGCAGGCGGTTGGCCTTCAATGCGACTCAGGCTGAGTTTTTGGTATTCCGTGCCGCCCAGTGTCGGGTTAAAGTGGCCGATGAGGGCGAGTTTCAGGCCCGCTTCCCGCAGCGTGGGAGTGGCTACTTTCGTGTCGTCTTCAATCAACCCAATCATCGCAATGGTGGGGGTGGGGAAGATCGGCTCGCCGGAATGCTCGTTGTAGAGGCTCACGTTGCCACTGATGACCGGCGTTTCAAAAGCGAGGCAAGCATCTTTAATGCCATTCACTGCTTGCACCAGCTGATAATAAATATCCGGTTTTTCAGGGTTGCCAAAGTTCAGGTTGTCACTGACTGCCAGCGGGAGGGCGCCCGTGCAGGCTAGATTGCGTGCGGCTTGCGTGACGGCAAACAGGCTGCCCTGATAGGGATCCAGTGTCACATAGCGGGCGTTGCAATCCACGGTCATCGAGAGTGCCTTGCCAGAGAACTCGCCGCTTTTTTTGCGCAGACGAATCACACCGGCGCCGAGATTTTCGGAGGCGAGCAGGGTATTGTTCTGCACGTGACGGTCGTACTGGGAAATAATACCGGTGGGACGCGCCAGATTGGGAGAATTGAAGAGACGTTCCAGCCACTGGGAGACTTCAGCGGGTGCCAATTCAGGCAGCGCCTTTCGGGGATCGACGGAACGGCGGGCTTGGGCCGCTTCCGGCTCCGGGGGATTCATCCCGCGATTGTAGGAGGGCGCCAAATCGGTGAGCAGCGGGGCCGGAATATCCACCACTGTTTTGCCTTTGTGGAGAATGCGTACGTTTTCATCGGCGGTAATTTCACCGATGATCACCGCCGGAATGCGCCACTTTGCGAAGACATTCAGTACGGGTTGCTCGTTGCCCTTTTCCAGCACAAAGAGCATGCGCTCCTGGGATTCGGAAAGGAGGTATTCATGGGCTTGCATGTCGGGTTCGCGGGCCGGTACCTTGTCCAGATCCATTAAAATGCCCACACCACCCTTGGCCGCCATCTCGCAACTGGAGCTGGTCAGGCCAGCCGCGCCCATATCCTGAGCGGCAACCACGCAGCCGGTGGCAAAGGCTTCAATGCAGGCTTCAATCAGTAACTTTTCAGCGAAGGGGTCGCCGACTTGAACGGCGGGCCGGTCTTCGTTGCTGTTCTCATCCAGTTCCTTGCTGGCAAAGGCCGCGCCCCCCATGCCATCTTTTCCGGTGGCTGAGCCCACATAGAGGACCGGATTGCCGACGCCCCTGGCGGCAGAAGGCATCTCTTCGCCTTCGTAGAGGATGCCCACGGCCATCGCGTTCACCAGCGGATTGCCGCTGTAGCACTCGTCAAAGAAGACCTCTCCGGCGACAGTCGGGACGCCGACACAGTTGCCGTAGTGGGCGATTCCTTTGACCGCGCCGCTGAGCAAATAGCGGTTGCGCACTTGCGTTGGGCTGTCCTCGCCGCGTTCCGGAAAACTGGGTGGGCCAAAACGCAGGGAGTTCAAATTGGCCACAGGTCGAGCGTTCATGGTGAAAATATCGCGCAAGATCCCGCCGACCCCAGTGGCTGCACCCTGAAAAGGCTCCACGGCGGTGGGGTGATTGTGGCTTTCAATCTTGAAGGCCACCTGAATGCCGTCGCCCACGTCAATAATGCCAGCGTTCTCGCCGGGGCCAGCCACCACGCGCGGCCCTTTGTTCGGGAACAACCGCAGCAGGTGGCGGGAATTTTTGTAGCAGCAATGCTCACTCCAGAGTACACTGAACATCGCCAACTCGTTGAAGTTGGGCTCCCGGTGGAGATGATCGCAGATGCGCTGGTACTCATCCTGAGTGATATTGAGGGACTTCAGCAAAGACTGGGTGTCGGGTGCAAGCGTGGCGGGCATGATGCGGTCTTTCTGGGGCTTCAATGAAAAAACAGAGCGAAAAGCAAAAATGAGGGAGCGCCAGCAATCAAGCGGCGGGAAACCCTGAAGATTATCACCGAAAGCCAAGGTTTTTCCAAGTGAAAGTGTTCGATGAAAGAGAAGAAGATGGCTTAATGTGGCGAATGTGTGGCTTGAGCTCGCTCTGGCGGAAGATAACCCCTCGTCAGAGGCATGGTGCTGTGCTTGGGCTCGGTAGGCTTTGCGCTGGTTTTGGCTTCAGTTTCAGGATTGATTGTTTTGCATTTGCATCACGCCGGTCTTTTCGGTTTAATGAGTCCCATGAATGAGCCTTTGCAGAATTCCGAACGTGCTGCCGGTCCAGCCTTGCTGGATAAAGCTCAGCTGTTTGAGGTGATTGTGATGGAAGGTGTGGATGCCTTCAATCATTATCGACGTCAAACGGGCTACATGCCGCTGGATTTGTCGGGGCTGGATTTCACAGCCAAGGATATGGCGGGTATTAATTTAAGTAATACCAACTTGAGTGGTTGTAATTTCGATTTTGCGTATCTGGTTGAATCGACCCTGATTTTGGCCGATCTCTCCCGCTCCTCTTGCCGGGAAACAGACTTTTATATGGCGAATCTGGAAGAGGCTGACTTGCCCCACGCCAATCTGGAGCAGGCCAATTTTGCCAGTGCTTCGTTAAGTGAAGCAGTGCTGGAGGGCTGTCAGGCGCTTCGGGCTAATTTTCAGGATGCCGATTTAAGCCAGTGTAACTTTCGCAAAGCCAAACTGGCGGATGCCGATTTAACCGGGGCGAATGTAATGGGTGCAGATTTCCGGGATGCCGAACTGGAGTGGGCTATTCTGGAGGATGTGCGTTTTGATGCCAGCACCCAATGGGGCAAAAATCCGCCGCTTTTTGTGACCCAGACGCAAGCGGGACGTGACGGGTTAGATTAACCCCTTCGAAATGTTGAGGGTGCCTGAGTCATGATTCATGGTTTAGTCCATGTCTTCCGGCTTTTTTATGAGTTGTTTGATGGATTTAATTCTGACTTTTAAAAATGATGATTAAAAATAAAACATGGGGGGTATTACAGTGGAGCAAGATGGAAGTCAGTTAATAGGGCGTTGTTGGACATCGTCGCCACGGGAAAGATGCTGTTGAGGACAGTACCCGGGTTGCGAGCAGTTGCCATCGCAGGGACAGAATCGGATGTTGTCCCGGTCAGTCTGGATGTCTGGTCAGTTATTGATAGGAGCCCGGATGACGCATGTGGAATCCTCAGGATCCTCAACTTCAGCAGGTCCCGCCTTGGGTCCACTGGCATTGGCTCTCAGGCGCCGATATTCCTCTGGCGCTGAGTGACAGTCAGGAGGATAGTCGCAGGACGCAGCTGGATCCGGTTCCCAAATGGGAGGCTTTGCGTTTAGTTGAACTGGAGCGGTACCATCGTCAGTTATTTATGTGGCGTCTACTCCAGATGCATTTTAAATTTAACGCCGTATTTGGCATGATACCTTTTGGGTGTGTCCAAGAATAAGGCATCGTTTTGAGTGATTCGAAGCCGCCCAAAAACTCCTGGAATTGTGCTTATTGCAATCAATAGCAGACTAAAGATTTTGTTCAGTCAGATTGTGTTTATGATAGCCTGACATGGGTTTCAAATGAATCAATTTTTATGGGTAACATCATATCAGTGGAACTTCACCATCACGGGATGGGTGGAGTGAGTATGAGGATTATTTTCAATGGGACTTCATTTATCTTCAGTGGTTGTTGGGCAGAATGCTTTTAATAGTCGTGGCTCTCGTCGTCAAACGATTGAAAAGCGCCCTGTGGCTCAGCTTCAGGCTTTACCACCTCAGGTGGTGCATGCCGAAACACAGCCTGTGTTGAAGAAAGATCACATGCAACGTCGATTTCACTTTCTGGCAACGGCTGCCCCCAGCTTGAAGGACACCCCTAAGCGCCCGGAACCACCGGATGCAACATCGCGGGCTGCTGCTCAGCCAACCCGCTCCAAAAGTCGGCTGGTGATTATGGAAGATGCAACCGGTAAAATCTGGAATACCCACTTTCAGCTCTGGAATGACGCCAGCAAAATTTTGTTGCACATGACCGAGGATGTCAAAAAGGCCTCTTCGCCTCTGGAAGCTGCGGGAATCTTCATGAAATCGGGCGTGGATCTGCATGTCACGGCACTGGATGGCTCCGTTCATCAGTTTCGCAATACCTTGGACTTTATTGGGGAACTCCTCAAGAAGATGGGAGGTTCCTAATACCCAGAATACAGGTCGATTTCAGGATTATTGTGCGGGACTTTAATTTTGAAATGGTCGAACTGTATTGAGCAACAATCTACTTCAATAGCGAGCAACGAGAATCAGCACCCTCGGTATGGACAGGCCGAGGGTTTTTTATGGGCGGGTTTATGCGCTGAGGGTGTCTTTATTGGGCTGATTGCTCTTCAGGGTTATTTTGAGAGGAATGGGTGAGAGTCATCCCGAACATTGGACAAATTCCTCTAGAGATAATTTAAATTTAATATCATATTTGGAGCGGTTGCTTTGGTGTTTTCCAGGACCTCCTGAAACAGCGTGCTAGTGCCAATAGCGCTTGAACTCTGGCTGATGCGTCTAGTATATCCATCAATTTAATAAAAGCTTTGTCAAAAAAATCGTGTTTATGTTAGCCTGACAATGGTTTCATAAAACAATTAGGTTGAAAAAACAACATATAAGCGAATTTCCGCCATCTTTAAATGGCAGGAAATGGAATGAGGAGTATTTCAAATGGGAACTATGATGTCATTTTCGCCTGTTAGCAGCCTCACACCGGCGCAACCCAAAAAGGGGCTGCTTGCTGGTCGTCAGCAAAGTCCTCTTGTGAAGTCTTCGGTTCAACGTCCGACGCAACGGATTCTGGTGGTTCGCGCCCAACAGGAACCCCAGGATAGCTTTAAACCCAAAGCAAAAGAAATTTTGACCCAGGAAGATATTGATGCGGTTGTTTTGCCGACTCAGGAAGCTCTGAAAAACCTGCTTGAACAGGTAAAAGTGGATGAGAAGGTCAAAGAGAGTCTGGCCAAGGTCTATGAAGTGATTCCGGAAGAGGCTACCAAGACAGCGGTCAGCTCATATGCAAAAACCGGTAAAAATACACTGGATAGCGCCCTTGAAATTTCCAGAGAAGCTATCAATGAAGCTGCGAACACCAAGTCGCCTGTGAATCTGGTGGGTACCTGGTGGAAAACGTTTACCAAAATGCACTCCCTTGCCCTGAAGACTGGTCTGGAGCATACCGGTACATCGGCTAAACTGATTAACGATGTATTCAAGTCCAAAAAAGCTGAAGCCCCCGCCGAAGCGCCCAAGGACGACGCTCCCAAAGGCGAATAATTGAATCATGAATGAGAGCAGGCACTCGGTCAAATGTACCGGGTGCCTGTAATCCTTCAACAGGTTCCACCCTGCAAAGGGTGTTTCTTCAGTATTCAGAGCTAAAATCCCTTTGGTTTGTGTGGGCCAAGGGTTTTTTGTATTTAGTTCATTCCGTTTGCCGGTTGGGCTGTGTGGCATTAACGGTTTGGTTTGCAGTGTGAGGGGTTATAAGCGGTAGTCGTAAACCGGTGCGGGCAACGATTCCTGCATCATTTCATTTTTCATATGGCTGGCAATGTAATACTGTTCATCCTCGGTTAAATACGCCTCCGCCCACGGAAACAGGATTTCCTCATCGTTTCGTTTGGCCAGGTCCAGCAGGCCCCCCAGATTGACCACCTGATAGTAATACTCTCCGCGGGGTTCATCCACGTGCATCATAATCGCGTGTTCGGACACTTCCTCGATGCCCTCATGCACGGTCAGCATTCGGGCAATCAGGTCTTCATGTTCGCCAGTTTTGTGGATGTAGGGAAAAAACAGATTCTGTTCGATCTGAAGGTAGCTGTTTACCTCATCCAGAATGGTGCTCGATTTCTCCAGTCGCTGGTCATCGTTCAGCTTTTGATAGTTTTCACTCAAGTCCTGAATGACCCGACGGGCCAGATTGCGTTTTGCGGCGAGCACTTGCAACACGTCCATAACATCCCTCCCCTGGTAAGCGTTTTCATTCTAGTCTTTTGTCAACGTGGCAGCATCCCCTGAAAGACTATTTGTAAACAAGCCGCAACGCTTGGCTTTTTTTTCTTGTGCGAAGCTCGCCTTTTCATTTTAATCATGAGTAGAGTTAGCAGAAATGGAACGATTATCTTTGTCCTGCACTGCCTCACCGAACCGCCCCCTCTCTTTATCCCTGCGCCGTGTTGCCATCCAGCAACCTCACTTTGGGCAAAGACAACGGGTTATCTGCGCATCGGTGGTTCAGGCGATTCGGCAGGTTTGCTCAACGAGCGTGACGTTCCCCGGAATCTTTCTGAAATGAGTGCTGTTTGCCTGCGTTCTGAAATCAGGGACAACCATCAGTCATTTTTGTGCTCTGTCTGGTTTTGTTTTCATAGTTCTCGTGTAATCGCCGCCAAGGGTTTGCCTTCGTCATGAATGTCACCGCACCGTATCTTGTGAATGCCCTGACTTTTGCACCACCTCCCCTGGTTTCAACCCCTCCTGTCAGCGCTGTGCCTGCGATTCGGTTGGCGCCGCCAATGGCCGGGCTGCATTCGCGAGATCATTTCAGTCGGTCGGTGAACCTGATGAACCCACCCTCCGATTCTCCTCCTGAGGCGACAGCGGGGCAAAAGTATATGCCCGTTCTGCCCGCTTTGGCTAAACCGTCGGGTTATCAATCCCTTCGTATCGTTTACAATAACGATCCCCACGAAAAATTCAAGGCGCTACCTTATCTGGTCAGCGCCTTTCGTTTGGCGTCCGCGCAGGGGCAATTGGCCGGGCGGGATGTCCTGCGTTTAAACTCAGGCGATAACAACGTGGGCAAGGAGCCCGATGAGTGGGGCTTGCAGGTCAAGCTGCTCAATATGATGCGTTATGATGCGGTCACGATGGGGAACCATGAGCTGGATTTGGGCACTGCGAACTATGCTCGTGGGCTCCAGAATGCCAATTTTCCTACGCTGGTGTCCAACCTGAAGATTCCAGCGGGCAGCAGTCTGGCCCGACTTATTCAGCAAGGGAAATTACGCACCCTGCCCCAGATCCTGCAAACCCCGAAGGGGGTTTATGGCCTGATTGGCGTCACTGCGCCGGATCTGAAATCGGTGGTCAGTAAGCAGGCCAAGCTGGAAGGGGTGGATCCACAACGCTTTGAAGAGACGGCGGCCAATGTGGCGGCTCAGGTGAACTGGCTGAAAAATCAGGGTGTCAATCAGGTGATTGTGCTCTCCCATATGGGTTATCCGCTGGAGCAAAAGCTGGCCCGCACGGTGCCGGGTATTGATATTATCGTGGGTGGTCATTCCCATGATGTCATTGATGGCATAACGCCCGGCAACAACTACCTGAATGGCCCTACCGGCGAGCCTGTCCTGTTGTTGCAGGGAGGCAAGAACGCCCAGTATATGGGCGTGGCGGATGTGCTGTTTGACCCTCAGGGCCGACTGATCCCGCAGCAGAACAAGCTGTTTAGTCCGTTGATTGCTCCGCCGGATGCCAAAGCCAAGGCCCTGCAGGATAGCATGTTGGGCATGCCTCGCAAGATTGCCGATGTGTTTCACAGTTACGACGCCAATGGGAATGAGTACCATCCCGATCCGGTGGCGCAGTTTACCGCGGATACCATGCGCGCGCTGAGTGGCGCTGATATTGCCTTTGTGCGCTCCTCGGAGATCCGGGATAACTTTCAGCCCGGTGCTTTCACGGATCATGATCTCAAGGCCCTGATGCCCTTCACGGATCCCATTATCCGTCTCAACGTGACCGGACAGGAGATTTTGAACAGTCTCACCCGTTCCGCGCGAGGTATTGCCAATCGGGAAAGTCATCCGGGTATGTTGCACCCCTCCGGTTTGGCGGTGAGCCTGAACGGGACTGTGGGTCAGGTGCAGCAGGCCTTTGTCTTCAGTCGGGCCAATCAGCGGTGGGAACCCCTGGATCCGGCCAGGACCTACAGTGTGGCGATGGATGAATTCACCGTAAAAAACCATGAATTCCCCGATTTCGCACACCCGGACCGTGTGCAGTGGAATTCGAATCAGCCCTTGCGTAACTTTTTCAATTGGGGCTTGCGTCAGTCCGGTGCTCCGTTTCAGCCGGTTCACTTCCACGATGATGGTCGGCTGCAGGTGGTTTAAGGGTTTTTAAAGACGCTTTAGTTGCATCGCGGGACTTTGGGTAGCCATTGATTGGGATTCACCGGCAGTCCGCTGACGTACATGCCCCAGTGTAGATGAGGCCCCGTGGCAAACCCGGTGGCGCCCACAAAGCCCAGCACATCGCCTTTTTTGACGCGCTGGCCGGGCGTAACGTTCAGGCGGGACATATGAATATAGATGGAGCCAACTCCCTGGCCGTGATCAAGGCCCACAGTGCCGCCGTGTAACCGGAACATCTGCGCGATTTGCACCACGCCGCCATTGATGGCCCGAATGGGACGCCCTGCAGGGGACCTCAAGTCTACCCCCTTGTGGTAATCTCCGGTTGGGACCCCGTTGTGTAGCCGCAATACGCCAAATGGAGAGTTTTGGCAGTCGGGAGTTGGACTGATAAAGCCTTCATCCCAGAATTTGAGCGGGCTGACCCGCTCCTTGAGGGCCTGAATGGCTTCCATTTCGCCGGGAAAGGGTTGCAGGCCCTCGGTGCTTTTGCTCACACTGACGTTCTGTGTTTTAAACGCGGCATTGATCACGCTGACTGGAACCGGTTTTAGGGGGTCACCCTGGGTGCCAGATATACTGAGCGTATAGGCCCCCGGTTTCTGAAAGACGGAAACGGGTACGAGTGCCAGCAAACTGCCGTCCTTTTTCGGGAAAAACGTGGCCTTGCGCCCGGCAAATTCGGCCGTAGCTCCAGCGGTTGGGTGGCCGACTGTGCTAGAATCGTTCAGATAAACGTTCAGTACATTCCCCTGCTTCACCGTGTTGGCGACCAACACGCCCGTTACACGCAATATCGGGCGCTCTGCGATACCCGATTGCATGGGTTTCAGCGTGGGCGTCCCTGCATCTGTCGGTACGGGCGCGGGTTGGGCGTTTGCAACCTCTACACCACCACCACTTCCCCAAAGGCACAGACTGCCGAGCATCACCAGCAGAGCCAAAGCGCTCCAGCGTCCTGTCCCTGAGTCAGACCGTCTGTTTTTTTCTCCCACTGCGCGCACGTCTCTCCCCTTTCCTTGGTTCATCCACTTTGTTTCAATTATAGTAGTACTTGCTGTCAATCGTCACTGTAAAATTACCCCCACCTCAAAACGATAGGAAAACACGCTCCATGTTTGTTGATAAGGCGACCATCCATATTAAATCCGGCTCCGGGGGCAACGGCATGGTGGCCTGGCGACGGGAAAAGTATGTTCCGTTTGGTGGCCCGGCTGGTGGCGATGGCGGGAATGGTGGCGATGTGGTTATTCGGGCCACGAGCAATCTGAATACGCTGATGGACTTTAAGTATCAGTCCATCTTCAAGGCGGAAGACGGCGAAAAGGGTTACATTAAGAATATGCACGGCAAGAATGGCAAGGATTTGATCATTCTGGTGCCCTGCGGCACCATTGTGCGCGATGCCGACAATGGAAACGCGGTGGCGGATTTGCGTGAAGAGGGTGATCAGGTATTGGTGGCCAGCGGTGGCCGTGGGGGACGCGGAAACGCCAGCTTCTCTTCCTCTAAGCGTCAGGCTCCCCAGTTCTCCGAACCGGGAGAGCCTTGCATTGAGCGGAACATTGAGCTGGAGCTGAAACTGCTGGCCGAAGTGGGCATTATTGGTCTGCCCAACGCCGGGAAGTCGACTTTAATCAGCGTTATTAGCGCGGCCAAGCCCAAGATTGCCAACTATCCCTTTACCACCATTGTGCCCAACTTGGGTGTGGTGCGTAAACCCAATGGCGACGGGATTGTGGTGGCTGATATTCCCGGACTGGTGGAAGGTGCCAGTGAAGGCGTTGGTTTGGGGCACGAATTTTTGCGCCACGTGGAACGCTGCCGGATGCTAATCCATCTGGTTGATCTGTCCACGGAGGAATCCGAGGATGTGCTGGGCAATTACGATTTAATCAATCGGGAGCTGGCGCGCTATAACGAGCGACTGTCCAAAAAACCGCAAATTGCGGTCTTGTCCAAGGCGGATACGGTCAGCGAAGACGTGGTGGACTACTACCGTGATCTGCTGGCAGAAAAGACCGGCGAACGGGTCTTTATCATCTCCTCTGCCACGCGGGCCGGTGTGGATGATCTGGTGAATTTCGTGATGGCCAAGCTGGATCAGCTGCCACGGGATGAAGAAGTGGTCACACTGGTGCCTGACTTGAAGGCGTCTAACAATGATGACAGCGAGTTTGAGATCGAACGCCGGGGCAAGGTCTTTATTGTGCGCGGGGGTAAGATTGACCGTCTGTTCAGTGTGACGGATATGCGAAATCGCGAAGCCAGCGCCCGTCTCATGAACATCCTGAAAGCGATGGGGGTCTACAAGCAATTGGCTCTGGTGGGTGCCGAGGAAGGCCATATTATTCAAATGGCCGGGCTGGAGTTTGAGTACTTCCCCGATGAGCGTGATTATGAGGAAGAAGCCGAGTACGCGCTGGATGAAGATGAAGACTAGCAATACAATGACGACCCGGATGAATGTCGGGTTTTCGCTGCTAGTGGCCTAACCGACTCAAGGGGCCGTTTGGTCGCCGGTTTGTGAGTCGATGCGTCGAGCGCGCTGTTGGTGTCGCTGGTGTTGCTCGTCCAGCTCAAAAATCACGCGAATGATGACATAAGCGGCATACAAAGCGCTCATGGAGAGCTCCCCGGTTGGATGCAAGCCCACCGATTGCTTTCCTGTGGCAGCGTGGAGAGGGGATTCATGGGCATTGGCTGGCGCCTCTGATTCAGCGCTGGCCGCCGGGGGATTTGAATCGGGGCGAAGGGTGATGGCTTTTGGGTTGTCCTTCAGCACGAAGCTGAGATCGATGTGTCCGGCGCCGCCCAGCCCGGTGACGACTTCCTGAGCAATGGCGGCTGTAAATGCTGTCGCGATGGGTTCATGTTGAACAATGGCGTGCAACGGGGCTCGGCCTTGCGAGCTGAGGGTGATTCTAAATTGCCCCAGTGTTAAGGTTTCAATGAACAATGCCAGTTGTTCACCGGCTGTGCCAGCGGATTCGCCGCCTTCTCCGCTTCCGGCCGCTTCCTGTCTCAGGGAAAAGGCTTGCGGGGGATGCAGGGGGTAAGGCAGGTAAAGGTGGATGGCCGCATGCAAGGCCTGACCCGGTGATTGCTTGCTCTGGGCGACCAGTTCACTCAAGGTTCCGAGGAGCTCTCCCAGTTGGCCGGGGTGTCCGCCGCTCCCTCCGCCTGCGGATTGCAGCAGTTTTAGCAGTTTTTCCCGAGCTTCATCAACGTGGGTGAGCAGGGCGGCTTGCAGCTCATTCAGGGGGACAGGCGTTTCCGTTTGTAGCAGGGCTTCTAACAGTTCTGGTAATACTGTTTTGGCCATTGTCGGGTTCTCATTGGCCAGCATGGCCAGTAGCTGGGCCAGTTCTTTGGGCAGCTTTAACAGGTTCCTCAACAACTGCAGGAGTTGTCCGGGCTGAAGGGCCAGTTCTGCATTCAGGGCAGGCGTCAAACTTCCTGTGGGTAGCGCGTGATGCTCCGCTGATGAAGGTTGGTTGGCTGTATGCGGTTCTCCGGACGTACTCAGCGGCTCGCCCGATGTCGCTCCACGCGATGTGGCAATGGGGTTGGGCTGACCATTGGGTCTGAAGTTGGGGCCAATTTGAGTCACGTCGCCTCTTTAAATCGGATTTTAAATAAAGCGTTCACCCTATTATTCATGAGCCCTGTCAGAATCATAATCACTCTGGCCTTGCTCAAACTAGGGCCTGAAAAAAGTCGTCACTGAAAGACTTCGCAAGACAGAGTGAATTCATGACTGGTGTGGTATTTAATAAATCAAAATACTCCACCGATTATTTTAGGCGCGATTATCGAGAGGTAGAGCATTGACAAATTCCCTTAAATGAGCCCATCTCAATAGGTTTCTTATATTTTTAACCAGGAAGGATCATACGTGCTGGAAGGCATAATCCCGCATCCAAACTGCCAGCAACTATTGATTTTGATTTGTCCACGCGTGGTTATCATACCATCGTAATATAACTCAAGCGCCACGCCAGAACCGGGACTGGAATTGCCAAAATCGGGATCAAAGGTCCAGCCGATAAAATGCATGGTCGTTGTCCCGCCGAAAATGGTCGTAGGCGAATATTGCAATATTCCGCCATTCGCCAGTCTCAGACAAGGTGTGCCTGCAGTACAACTTTGTGTCGGCGCAATCACGGGCCAACCATCGATCGTTGAAGCCGTGTCAATACTCACGTAATTAATATAGGGTGTAATAACGCCAGGGCCGGTATTGGAACTGACCAAACCATTCAGTTTGGCCTGTTGAAATGCCGCGCTAATCATCCCCATCGTTTCTCGCGTTTTGGCATTATAAGCCTCACTCTGCTGAGTCACCATGATTTTGGGAATCGTAAAGGTCGCAATAACGCCCAGTATGGCCACTGAAATCAATAACTCAGCCAGGGTAAAGCCTTTTTTCCTGCTGGAAACCATATCGGAAACACCCTCTTAATAGACCTTGGGGACGCTCAATAAAAAAGCTATTATAATACCTATTATAGCATACCTCATAGGTTTTAGAACCCCTTAAACTTTAGGGGTTAACCCACCAATGGGCCAATTGGGATTGCTGGCGTTATTGTCCAAGGCGTATCAGAACCTGGGGCAAATAGAATGCTGAAAGACAAAGACGTTGTAGGGTGAGCTACAACGTCTTGATGCCTCGATTTTAAATCGGGTTTATTTAACATCGGTCAAATTCATTTAAATGAACATAAAACGAATATTGACAGGGGGTGCTTTTATATATTTCCCTATAAGATTGCAAAGTCCCCTTGATTGACCGGTGTTGGTGTTTCAGCGGGTACAGCCGGTACAAATTCTGAAACGGGTACCTTTACTCCGCCGATGTTGATAGATTCAACGTCACTGAAAATGACGGTATCCGTACCATTCACCGCAATGAAAGTCTTGCCTTGGTCATTGGAGGTGATTTTCCAATCCTGGATAGTTCCATTCAGATCAATGCTGTCATCGCCAGCGCCACCATTAAAGAGATAATTGTTATGATCGCCTGCTGATACGATGACTGTATCACTATTAGAGCCACCGGTAATCACCCCAGTATTACCAGAACCACCATTCAGGCCAGTAATCGTCTCTGTGGACAGCGCGCTGTTATTTGAATTGAACGTGTTATCTGCACCGCCCAGGTTGACTTGGTCGTTATTAACAAGACGTGCGCGATTTGAATTACCATCAATGGTCACGACACCCGTATTGGCTTGGGCCCGCACTTCGTTATTACTGCCTGTAATAGTGACAGGGCCAGCGTTATTTTTGGCTATATTTTTACCATTGGTGTTAGTCTGTGCAACGCTATAGTAACCCATGGCCTTGTTATTGCCACCGTTACTCGCTTGAACAACAGAGGGCAATTGAGCAACAGAGGGCGAGTTTGTTACTGGTGTTGTGAATGTGGTGAATTTGGATGACCCGTCAGTCAAAGTTTGTTCGTCATTTGCGAATTGCGGAGTGTTGATGGTTGGTTGATTTGCACCAATTGGTGGCTGATCTGCGCCAGTCGGCAGGGGTGCTTCTGTTGTGACCTGGGTTTGTTCTTGAGGGACGTTTGAACGGACAAACGGATTTGCTTTGTCTGTTGTAGGCCCTGCCACCGTGCTTCCTCCGGTAGTACTGAATGGGCTTACTGTTGGCGCAGCGGTATAAACGTCATCAAAAGTGGTTCCAGGGAGCACGCCACCGTTCTCTGCCTGTTTATTTTTTAGGTCGGCCTCAATCTGTGCAGGCGTGAATCCGTGTTGTTTCTCATAGCCTGCTATTGCGGTCACCTGAGGTGCTGCAAAAGAAGTGGAACGACCTACTGCCACGATATCACCAGGTCCAGAGTCATTGTTGAGATGATTATTCTCGTCTGCAGATGCCACTGTAACGGCGGAGTCGGGAGCGAGTTGATTGGGCTTGTCAGGCCCAAAGTTGTCGGCTGCTACAACCACGGGAATGCCTAGAGTGGTTAGTTGATCGATTTGTTCCTGTACCTTTTTTGATTGTGGAGTTTGTGATGATTGTTCCTGCGATAGGTTAACCGCATCGACGCTGTTAGGATCTTGCTTAGCTCGTGTCGCAATTTTACCCAGTGCATCGGCGATCACTTGCGTTCTATTGCTGTCATTGCCGACATTGACGTTGACATCATGAACCTTTATTTTGACTTTTGCCTCTAAATTGGGCTGATTGCCCCCTTTCTGAATGATACTGCTGACAGTTTCACCGTGGTTGAAACCCTCACCATTCTGGTTTTGCTGCCCAGGGTTCTTGAGATCGGGGTTAAAATCATCGACCACAAAAACATCAACAGGGTCAGGTTTGTTAACGACACCGTTATTTGTTTGAGCAACCTGGGTTTGCTCTTGGGTAACGTTTGGACTGACAAAAGGGTTTGCCTTGTCTGCGCCAGGCTTCAGGCCAGCTTGGGTGAGGGAGGTTTGAGGCGCTTGCAGTGCTTCACCACCGGCCAATAGAGCTTTATTGACTCCCTCACTGGCGCCGTTTTTATCACCATAGAAACCCGCTTGTGCTCCCTTAAAACCGGCTTGTGCGCCTTGAAGCCCTTTTTGCACGCCTTCAGGTGAGCCAATAATGCCTGCAACAACGCCACTTGAGCCAGCAGCGGCTCCGATTGCGCCAGAAAGAGCGCCCGCGATGGATCCTGAAACTCCAGCTACTGAACCTTCAGCACCAGAAATAGCACCTTCGATGGACCCTGCAGCCAAAGCGGCCTGGCCTGCGGCGGCGGAAGCCAAAGAGGTATTCAGAGCATCTCCTGAATATGCTGCCGCAGCTGCGCCTACGGCAGCACCTACAGCGCCCTGAGCTGCACCTATGGCGCCCTGACCAGGAGCTCCCCCAAAGGCCACGTTGTCACCGTGTTGATTGGTTTGTTTGACTTGGGTGACACCTACAGCCGTGTTTGTTCCATCAACGTTGCTTTGAGAACCTTGACCTGCGCTCCAGAGTACGTTCTCACCAGAATGAGTGTCTTGTGCGGCGATACCGATATTATTCGCTTTATTAGCGCCAACAGTCGTGCTCTGAGTTAAGTTTCCGACCTTAGAAGCTCTATTATCACCATTGAAATTTGCTTGACCACCCACCCCAGCATCTTGCAGGGTATTGGCACCATGCTGGTTAAATTGCGTTCCTGATCCAATGAGGGCTGCGGAATTTTCGCCCGTGTGATTGCCTTGGAGGCCAGATCCAGTTTGAAGAAGCGTGTTTTTACCATCCGCATTTTCCTGTAAGGCCTTTGCGACTTGAGCGCCACTATTGGCACCTGTTTGGTTCTTTTGAATCAAATAGGAACCTGCCCCCAGTTGAGCAGCCTTATTATCACCCTGAGTGTCTTTTTGGGTCGTGACTTGCGCAGGCTTGGGACTTGGGGAGCTGTTGACTGGAACTTGTGACGGATTCGAAGCCGGCTTTTCTGTGGGTGCTTGTTTGACCGTTTGTTTTTTATGATGGGGTGCTGGGGTTGGTGTAGCTCCAATTCCAGAAATACTCATGCTCTCTCTCCTATTTTTGAATTTTTTGCGCTAAAGCCACAGGTTTTAAGTCTCTATTAAAATATTAAAAACAAATATATAGGAAGGAATTGCCTTGAGATTTAAGATGGATATAAGGAATTGTTAGTTTTTCTTAATAGTTTGACTAGAGCGTGTTTGTTATGGCACCCCTATAATCAGAAGGCTGTCATGCCTGTGAACGCAGGCATCCATCTCGCCTTTGACCTGAAAGCCAAGCCGCACAATGGATTCCCGCGTTCGCGGGAATGACAAGCCTTCAGCCATTTGTAACTGATAACATGCCCTGGCCAATCCACCACTGCTGTTTTAAAGTTAATTCGGTAAGATTGAATCAACTTATATGCTGACTGTTCTGACCGCAAAATCTGGAAACACAGGCGTCAAGTAGCCCTGGTTGTTTTGCCGCTTTGCGTCATAGAGCGATTTCACATCGCTGCATCGTGTGAATGCTTCACCGTGATGGTTGAGCATATCAGGATTGGATTAAGGCTCAATGTATAAAAGGGCATCGCTAAATCTCTGAAGCCTTTTAGCGCCGACTTGAGCATAACCGGCGGGATATTGGCAGGCTTTTGATTCTACAACCCCTGATTCGTTTGGATACGTTGAGGAAAAGTTGAAATCTGCAATGAATTTTACCAATCAAACACCAATCAAACATGGGGCACTTTGGGCATGGAAGCTTTTACCCTTTTTGGCCAAAGCCCCTAAAATGTGACCTTGATAGGTTTTCAATAATTGTTTTTTTGAATGGAGGTTTTGGGCGCATCAATTTCGCTGCACTGGTTTTATACCAGCAGATGCAATAGAACCAGAAAATCTCAATTCCAATCCAAGGTTGACGACAGCCGAAACAGCTTCGTTTTTTCGGTATTGCCCGTTTCCTGTTAAACATTGAATGAATGGGAGTGATCCACAATGAGTCTTAGTCCAAGTAGCTTTAGATATTCGTCGTCTTTTGCCAGACCCGAGGGAAATCGCCCACCCAAGTTGAGTCCCCAGAAGAGAGCGACTGAATTTGCGATCTCGGTTCCTGCCGCTGCCCTGAATACGGGCAAGGCAATCATGAAGGGACTCATTTTCACCGCTGTTACTACCACGGGGCTGGCTAAAACCGGGCATCCTCTGCTGGCTGGATTGGCTGGTGCGGTCGAGGTGGTCGGCACTATTCCTTATGCGGCCCTGAAAGGGTGTGCCAGTTTTTACGGTCACGTTAAAACCGGTGTCACTGGGCGCCCGCCGGGTGAAAAGTAACGGGTAACCTGAATCGTCAAACAGAAAGCGTTCAGCAGGTCTGGACGCTTTCTGTACTTCAATGGTTGCTCAGTGAAGCGGGGGCGGTTTTAAAAATCCTGTTTATCAAGCATGCTAATGGATCGGGATGTGCTCGTCTGAATCTCTTGTAGAAGACTAAGATTTAAGTAGGCACAAAATTTTTTCACGGGTTTTTATTCAGCAGAACCCTGTCCTTAACCCTCATGGAGTCCACATTATGGTACTCAACGCTTCTTCTTCTCGGAATCATTGTGCCAGCAGTTGTCCGGTTGCGACCACTAAGGCTGGCTCTGCCACGTTGCCTCAGTCTGGGGCTCAGTCAGCGCCTGATAGCTTTCGTAATAAAACGAATGCTCAGCCACGGTTTGGTGGTGGTGACTCGGAAACACTGGTTCAAAAGCCCGGTTTTCTGAAAAAAACGTTTGCCACCAGTTTGGGTGTGTTGTCCGGGATTGGTTTGGCCATCGGTGTCCCGCTGGGCCTTCTGCAATTGGCGGTAGGACTAGTCTTTCATCCTTTACTGATTACCGGCCTGATCACGATGGCGATTCCCGCGGCAGGACTGTTTGGTGCCTGGTTGCTGGGCCGAGAAAAGACTGTCACTAAAAGTTAAGTGTTCAGCGATCCGCTGCCAAAAAATTCAGAACAAAACGCCCAAGCTCTCAGGCTTGGGCGTTTTGGCTTTAAAAATGGGGCATCTGCAGACAGAGTGCCCCTTAAAGGTCAGATGACTGTGCTTTGGGTCTAGGTTGACTTGAAGCGTCGGATTCGGGAGGGTCCTTCGCCCTGGTCATTCTGGGAAGGCGGGGTGTCATTGTCGCTGGACTCTTCGTCGTGGTCTACCAATTGCAGGTGTCGCTTGAATTCAACATAGAAGCCACAGTTCTTGACCAGAACATCCCCTTCCAGATGAGCGACTCCCACGGCCAGCGCTTCCAGCAGAGGACACATCACCCCTTTGAGAAAGTACTCGCAGGAGTAACATTGGTCTTCTTCTTCAATATGGACGCTACCGTCGTAAAACATGGTGGATCATTGTTCCTTCGTTCAAGGTGTTTTGTAATTTCAGAAGCGGTTGAGCGGCCTGACGTCGGGTTAAAGGGGGATGAATCATCTGGCCGGAATGCGTGTTTAGCCTTGTTGGGCCGCTTTAGTTCAAAAAGTATACCGACTATCTTATTATAGATCCGCTGTCGGTGAATTTAAAGTAGTCGTCTGGTTATGAAGTCCCAAAAACTTCAGTTTAAAATTGCGGCCTTATGGCTGAGCGTGTTTACCTACTACATCTTAAATATTGATGTTTACAATGTGTTACAATCTGCCGGTTTTCCGTAAAAACGTTGACATTTGTTACACTCGGGCCAGAACCGACGGTGCCTGATCGCTGGTTGAAGGTGTTGATTTTGCGTGAATGATGGTAAAAATCCCTTCGACTTTCCCGCTTTTGTCGTACTCTGTAAGGAGAACGCTGGCTGGGACTTCGGATGATCGAAAACCTGCCGGGCTTTGCGTGATATTCGGTTCAGTGTCTCAGGGTTGTTCCTGGTTTTTTCATTGGGATGAGAGAGTCCTTTGAGCCGGTTCATCGTATCGTTGAGGATTGGTAAGCTGTTTGAAGCTCAGGAATGAGGGAATAGAAACACGATGGATGTGTTAAAAAGCAGTATTAACATCAGTGATCCGACCTATCTGGAGAACCATGAGGCCATGTCTGCCCTGGTGGCCGACCTGAAAGCCCGTGTGAGTCAGGTAAAACTGGGCGGGGGCGAAGTGGCTGTCCAGCGCCACACCAGCCGGGGTAAACTCTTCGTGCGGGATCGCATTGAAGCACTGCTGGATGCGGATACGCCGTTTCTGGAATTTAGCGCACTCGCTGCGACAGATATTTACGATAACGCAGCCCCCAGTGCGGGCATTATTACAGGCATCGGGCAGGTGCATGGTACCCAGTGCGTCATTGTGGCCAACGATGCCACGGTGAAAGGCGGCTCTTACTACCCGCTCACGGTTAAAAAACACCTGCGCGCTCAGGAGATTGCCCTAGAGAACGGCCTGCCTTGTATCTATCTGGTGGATTCCGGCGGGGCCTTTTTACCCTTGCAGGATGAAGTGTTCCCGGATAAAGAACACTTTGGGCGGATTTTTTACAATCAGGCGCGTATGTCTGCCAAGGGGATTCCTCAGATTGCGGTGGTGATGGGTTCTTGCACCGCGGGCGGCGCTTATATTCCGGCCATGTGCGATGAAAGTGTGATCGTGCGGAATCAGGGTACCATTTTTCTGGCCGGGCCTCCGCTGGTAAAAGCCGCGACCGGAGAAGAAGTCAGTGCTGAAGATCTGGGTGGGGCCGATGTGCACTGCCGGACTTCGGGGGTGACCGATCATTATGCGCTGGATGATGAGGACGCCATCGCCATCACCCGCAACATTGTGCAGAACCTGAACCGTCGTCCACAGGCCGTTCTTTCGCAGGATGTCCCGGAGGATCCGCTGTTTGATCCCCATGAGATCTACGGCATCATCCAGAAAGATATTCGCAAACCCTACGATGTCCGCGAAGTGATTGCCCGTCTGGTGGATGGTAGCCGCTTTCACGAGTTTAAGGCACTGTATGGCACCAGTCTGGTGACTGGCTTTGCCCGTATCTGGGGTTATCCGGTGGGGATTGTGGCCAACAACGGCGTGCTCTTCTCGGAAAGCGCCATGAAGGCAACTCACTTTATTGAGTTGTGCAGTCAACGGGGCATTCCGTTGGTCTTTTTGCAAAATATCACCGGGTTTATGGTGGGTCGTCAGTACGAATCCGGCGGGATTGCCCGGGATGGCGCCAAGATGGTAATGGCTGTGTCGAATGCGGCAGTCCCCAAGTTTACCGTGATCATTGGCGGCTCCTATGGCGCGGGCAATTACGGCATGTGTGGTCGCGCTTTTGGCGCCCGACAGCTCTGGATGTGGCCCAATGCCCGCATCTCGGTGATGGGCGGCGAACAGGCGGCAAACGTCTTGCTCACCGTCAAGAAAGACCAGCTGGCCGCACAAGGCAAACCGGCCATGTCCACTGAGGATGAGGAAACGTTTAAAGCGCCCACCCTGGAAAAGTACGCCCGCGAGAGCAGCGCCTACTATAGCAGTGCCCGGCTTTGGGATGATGGCGTAATTGACCCGGCGGATACCCGAACGGTATTGGGGCTGGGCATTGCCGCCGCCCTGAACGCGCCTTTTCCGGCCCGCGAACATGGGGTTTTCCGGTTCTAGGGCTAAATCAGGCTTTTGCTCATGTAGTGGTAGTGTTCGCCATCAAAGCCGTTGCGTTCGTAAACACGAATGGCGCGAGCGTTGGCTTTCTCCACGTAAAGGCGCAGTTCGCGACCGCCTGTAGAGGCCGCGGCTTGTTCCAGCGTGTGTAGTATCTGTTCAAAGACGCCTTTTCCGCGATGCTCCGGTTGAATGTAGAGGCTTTGAATCCACCAGTAGGACGCGTTGTGCCAGTCGCTCCACTCCAGCGTAATCAAGGTGCAGGCAATGGGCACCTGCCCCAGTTCTGCGACCCAATAGGTGCCCAGCGCGGGATTGTTAAATACGGCACGAATGCCCGCCAGCAGGGTGTCCGGGTTGAGTTGCATGCCTTCGCTCTCCCAGGCCATGGCCAGAATGAGCGTGGCCAGCCCCTCGGTTTCCTCCGGGCGGGCAGGGCGAATATGTAAGCCGGTCCGATCATCGGTTGATCCTGAGGTCGTGGGGCTGACGGCTGGCTGGCTGTGTGGCACAGGCAACCCAGTAGACGCCGGAAAGGAGGTGTTAGGTTGGGAAGGGTCAGCAGGATGCGGCAAGTTTGTCATTCCGAGCAGACATTATTAAAAGCGGATTGTATCAGTTTCAGGCGATGCCGACCAGGCTGGAACCCTTCTGGAACGCAATCTGGAATTGCTCCAGTCCATGGGTGCCACCGTTCACCGCCTTACGCGCGGCAGTCAGATTGCCTTGCGCCAGCGCATTGCGAATTTCGGCCTCATGATCTTTCAAAAAGGCAGCCAGAATGCGCGCCGCAATCACAGATTCATTCGCGGCGCCGGGGGTTTTTAACAACTGATCGCCCAGTCCTACTTCCTGCGAGTACCGGAAGTAGTTGTTTTTGCCGGTGAGCTGCACAAAGCCCCGTCCTTTAAATCGGGCGCCATCCCCGGGCGCGTTGTTGCCGAGATCCTTGCGAAAATCGTAGAGGCCGAATGGCGCGCCACCGGGTGCCGTGTTGTACTTGGACTGATACTCATCGATTGGCGAAAAATTGCCGGTTTCCGCGCGGATGGTGGCCAGAGCCATCAGTACCATTGGCAAATCGCCCAGCCCCAATTGTCCCAGGGCTTGCAGGACCAGTGGTAGGTATTTTTGAATGTTTACCAACGGAACATCCGGGAACATTTTGGCCACGGTCGGCACGGAAATCACAGGCCCGCTGGCCGGGGAAGGGTTAGCCGGTGGTGCGTTGTCCACGTCGTAACCCAATGCTTGCAGGGTGAGGTGATCGACCGAGCCTGTTGGGGTCAGGTCTTGCGCCCGTTGAAAGGCTGCAACGGCGCCTGCGGTAATATTGCCATAAATGCCATCCACCAACCCCTGAAAAAATCCCAGTTCGTGCAAGCGGAGTTGAATGGTTTTCACGGCGTTACCTGCGTCACCGGGCTGAATTAAAACCAGTCCTAATGCATCATTGATAGATTCCGGGATAGAATCTGGCATGGTTTGGGGTACCGGTGGCGATACGTTCGACATGGGGTCACTCTCTCTCGTTGCTCTCTGATTTTTGTGCGCTCTGATTTTTAGGCTCTCTGATTTTTGTTCCAGGCAATCGCTATTGCAAAATCAAGGGGTGCTGATTTGGATAAACTCTTCTTGCGGAGTGTCGGGTTAAGCTTCGGCTGGCGTGCGTTTTGTCTTCAGAAAGTCTGTCTCAAGGTTTACGCAAGAGGATGACGCAAGCTGTGCGTCTGCCTGAAGTTCACATGCGTTTCAGCGATGATTCACCATTAAACTGCGATGTATATCATTATCATAGCGTTGAATAATTGGTTTTGAACAGGCTTTGTATCGAGACGTGAAAGCCATTCGCGTGTTAGGGTAGCACTTTTTTCAGATTGAATCGGAACCTGCAGCTGTTTTAACTCTCTTTTTCAGTGATGAACGATGGCATTCAACTTGAATTCAATTCGGGTGATTGAATTCAGGTATTGATTTCTCGGGCCACCGGCGGGGGATCCATCCAGCGTGTGCGGATGTCGGATAGCAGCCCGGCGGAAGCCGCTTCAATGAGATCCAGAACATGTTCAAAGCCATCTGGTCCCCCGTAATAGGGATCGGGTACTTCCTTGACCCTTAGTTGGGGCGCAAAATCCAGGAAGTAATGAATTTTGTGCTGCAAGCCATTGGGGCACACTCGCATCACATGTTCATGGTTGGCGTGGTCCATCACCAGAATGTAATCAAACTGTTCAACGTGCTCTGGCTTGAACTGCTGGGCCCGATGGGCGCTCATGTCGATGCCGCGCGCCAGTGCCGTCTGATGCGAGCGGGCATCGGCGGGATGTCCCACATGATACCCGTGCGTGCCGGACGAGGCGACTTGAATGAACGCCCCAAACCCACCGGTTTCCACATGGTAGCGAAACATGGCCTCCGCCGAGGGAGAGCGGCAGATATTGCCCATGCAGACAAACATCACGGACACCGGTTTTTGCATGTTTGCGGGGGATGGCATAGCAGCTCCTCGGACGCTTGACTGGGACTATTTGGGGTTACAACCTCAATGGGTAATGACGGAAAAACGTGGTTGAAAATAGCGATTCAGCAGGTCTTCAACCGGCCAGGTGCGGGACACAACATCCCGCGAACCCCATCCTACAATATTGTAAACCCGGTGCCTATCCCCCTGCATGGCCCCAAACAGATTAACCGGTTGATCACACGCAACCCCTTTGACTGTCCGCAAGTTGGGCTGTCAGAAACGAGGCAAATAGTATATGATTGAGTCAGTCAGTTTGGCATTGAGAGAGAGTATTTTTCGATGAAAGTTCTAGTTACAGGCTCCACAGGGCTCGTGGGTACTGCCTTGATCGACTTTTTAAAAATGAACGGACACGAGGTGGTTCGTCTGGTACGTCGCAAAGGTCAATTTGATGAACCCCAGGTGGCCTGGAACATCGAGAAGGGGCAACTGAACCCCGCCGATCTGGAAGGCCTGGATGCTGTGGTGCATCTGGCTGGCGAGAGCATTGCTTCTGGCCGCTGGAGTGACGCGGTCAAAAAGCGCATTCGGGAGAGCCGGGTGAAAGGCACCCGTTTGCTCACGGAAACGCTGGCCAAGCTGGAACATCCGCCAGCCACGCTGGTTTGTGCCAGTGCCATTGGCTATTATGGCGATCAGGGCGATCAGGCTCTCACCGAAGTCAGCAGTATTGGCAAGGGTTTTCTCCCCAATGTATGCCGCGAGTGGGAGGCTGCCTGTCAGCCAGCCCGTGATAAAGGCATTCGTGTGGTTAATACCCGGCTGGGTATTGTGCTCAGTCCTAAAGGTGGCGCATTAAAAGCCATGTACTGGCCCTTCCGTTTAGGGTTGGCCGGTGATCTGGGCAACGGTAAGCAGTATATGAGCTGGGTGGCCCTCTCCGATGTGGTGGGCGCCATTGATCATGTGTTACACCACCCTGAAATCTCCGGTCCGGTCAACGTGACGGCGCCGAACCCGGTAACCAATGGCGTGTTTACCAGTACCATGCGGCATGTGCTGATTCCTGCGTTTCTGCCGATGCACTACTGGACGCCACCAGCCCCGGCCATTGCGGTGAAACTGGCGTTGGGAGAAATGGGTGATGCCCTATTACTGGCCAGCAGCCGGGTTTTTCCGGTGGTGTTGCAAGAAACCGGCTACACCTTCAAGGCCTCCATTCTGGAACCTGCCTTGAAAAGCATGATCTAGTTTTTTCGGTTTGATTTAAAGTTCGGGAATCCATTGGGCTCAAGTATTCATGCGAAGCGCTGAATGGATTCCCCACACGGTTGTGAGTCATTGCATTGTGGGATTGTCTATATTGAATGCAGTGTGTGAGTGCCATTGATGATCAGTCGTTACGATTTTAAAACCTGATGAGGGGACCGCTTATACCGTCTTGTCTGGAAAATTTTTTAAACTGTTTTTATAACCGGTTATTACCGACCCTGCTAACGGGCGTTTTTCTGGCTGTTTTATGGATGGGTGGGCAACTTACCGAACTTCGGGTGCATGATTTATTCATGCGATGGAGTGCGCAACCCGCCACCCACAGTCCGGTTACGCTGATCCTGATCGATGATGACTCACTGAATCGATTGAGATCACGTTTTGGTCCGCCCCCCTGGTCTCGTAACCGGTACCAATCCGTCTTTCAGGCGGTTCAGGCTGCTAACCCTGCTGTAATGGTGTTTGACAGTTTTTATGTCGATGAACCGTTACCCGATAAGCCCTCTTTTTCTGAAGAGGCGATTCGTTTTCCGCATTTGATCACTGGATTTGCACTGGAGGCATTAAAACCGGATATTCATTTCTTTCAACGCTTGAAACAGTCTTTATTTCAGTCGCAGTCAGTGTCTTCCCGATATGGTGAATTATCATATCTCATGCAGGGCAACCTGCGTCTGGGGGTGATCAATGTGAATGAGGACGCGGATGGGGTCATTCGTTCGATCTATCCACTCTTTCACAGCGGAACCCAATTTGGGGGTAAAACCTTAAGAGGGCTTACCTTACCCGCACTTTCACTGGCTGCAATGAACGACTATTTTTTCTTTTCAGAGGCATACCTACAAGTGGCATCTACCGGGTTAAGTCATTCCAAGGTGGTTGCACCTGGCCACGTAGCTCGGGGAGCATTTCAAGGGAAAACCCAAACTGGAATTAGTCTTTCGTCTGCTCAAGCTTTTAATCAGCAAGTGTCAGGTTTACCCTTGCTGGTGAATGATCAGGGGGCGCTGAATCTGCGCTGGCAAAAACTAATGACGCATCGTTTTTCTGAGCCGGCTCGGAGTCATTTGGCCATCCCCCTGTGGCATTTCTTTGATAATCGATACCCCAAACCGGATCTCTCCGGTCGAATCGCCCTGATTGGCAGTTCTTCCATGTTTTACCGGGATTATCACAAGACACCAATGGCCAACCGTCATCTGGGCTCTGATATTCATGCCACGGCCATCGATAATTTGTTAATGGGTCAAACCGTGCGTAAAGTCCCCGGCTGGCTGAATTTTATGATGCTGGTCCTGCTTTGCCCTGCCATCTTCCTGATTCGGGTACGTTATCCCAAAATCAGCCGGACGATGTTGTACACGTTGGGCTCTATGGTGATTTACAGCTGGTTGGCATACTGCTGTTTTGCCCTGGGGGGATGGTGGCTGGACGTACTCACCCCGCTTTTGTTTATGACGGTGGCTTTTATTGCGGGCAGCACCTACCGCATTTGCAAGAAAGAAAAACAGCTGGCGCACATGGAAAAAAACCTGTCTCAACTGGTGGACCCGGAAGTGTTTCGGGAAATTCGCCGCTTATCTCATGTGCTCGCGCCCGGCGGTCAAAAACTGGAAATTACCTCCATGTTCGTGGATATTCGGGATTTCACCCGGTTGGCTGAACATTTGCAGCCCAATGAGCTGACCGAATTGCTCAACGAATTCTACGGGGAAACGGTGAAAATTATTTTCAGCCATCAGGGCACCATTGATAAATTCATGGGGGATGGCATTCTGATTATTTTCGGGGCGCCATTGCCCAACGTGCAGCATCGTCGAATGGCCTTGCAGGCCGGTGCCGAAATTTTAAGCGTCACGGGGCAGCTCTGTCAGCGCTGGCGACAAACGTTGGGCATTGACACTGAAATTGGCATTACCCTGAACAGCGGTCCAGCCTTTGTGGGTTTTTTGGGACCTGCCAACAAGCTGGAGTACACGGGGGTGGGGGATACCGTCAACACCTGTATTCGCTTGCAGGAGCAAACCCGGCCTTGCCGGACCCGCTTTATTATCAGCGAGTCCACGCTGATTGAATTAGCCGATGTGAACGGGCTTTCAGAACTTCCCTCACCTTATCTGTCGCTGGGCGAGGTGCGTATTCGGGGGCGGGAAGGGACGCTGCGGATTTTCACAGTTTCCGAGGCATTGAGTTCAACGTTACCGATGCAGGGTCAGCGTTCTCCTTCGGCCCTGACCCTGGAAGAAGCGTTGAAGGTTTAGGATCATTGTGGTTTTCGGATTGTGGACTTGCTCTGTGGCTTCTCAGGTCCTAAGATAAACAGCATGTTTGAATTGATTGAATATTCCGGGGCAGCCCGTTTTCCGATGCGGGCCGGTCGATTGAGGGTTCCCGACGATCGGGGCGATAACCGTGCCATGTTGTTCATTCCCGGTTTGGGGGGCTCGGTCAAAGGTGCGCTGGATTTTCTGGAGCAGTTGCAGCCCGCCTACCCAACCATTTACGGTCCGGATTTGCGTGGCTTTGGCCTGAACCCGCTGGAAACACCCCTGACTGGGGCCGATTTGCTCTTACCGGATTTGGAAGCGTTTTATCAGCAGGTGATTCTTCCCGCCGGGCATCAGGAACTGGTCTTGTGTGGCATCAGTCTGGGCGGGGTGTTGGCAACCCTGCTGGCGGCCCGCCATCCCGAACGGTTTAGCAAGGTCATTCTCATGGCACCGGCCTATAAGCCGCATCCCAAAACCTTTACCCTGAGTTATACCTTGATCAACACGCTGGCCTTTTTGCTAAAAGGGAAAAAAGCGTTGACCCAATTGCCCTATGGCATGGATGCTTTAACCACCAATCCGGCGGTGCTTAACGACACGCAATACCTGCACATGGAACCGCTGATTCTTAATGCGGGCTTTTTGTTGGGGGTGCGCGACCTCTGTCAGAAAGCTTTTTCAGAGATTCGCCAACTGCGCTTGCCGACCATGATGGTCATTCCCGGTCAGGATGTGGTGTGTGATCCTGCCGCGATGCGCGCCGCCTTTGCCCGTATTCCCGAGCAGACTGCCAATGTTTGTCAGGAGTACCCCGACTTTTACCATGATGTGCTGTTTGAGGCGGAGCATCCCCGGATTGCTGAGGCCCTGTTGCAGTGGGTGGATCAGTCGGTTTCGCTGGCGAGTTCCTTGTCGTCCATATAAGGCTGCACAAATTCCACCGATTCCATGTTGATTTGCAAGAGTCCATAAGGCTTGGGGTTTTTCGCGCCTGTGATTCGATCGGTGACGATGACATTGGTCAGGGCCATAAACCGACGATCCGTATTCAGGAGGTTGGACAGGCGGCGTCCTTCTTTTCCCAGCCGGGGAAAGTGCAGAAAGCCTTCCAGACTAAATGACCGGGTTGAAACCACCACCCGCAATTTGTCTGCTACGGGTTTTTGAAACTGGGTTAAATCCGTATCCAAAATCCTGCTCTCCCGTTGAACGCTCGTGCCATGCCCCGGGGCCACACGGGTTATCTATGGTTTTAGAGTAGTCTTTTTTATGTGCCATCCACCTCCCCTAAACTCAGGAGCTCTGATGGAAGAATTTAAGATTGGAAAATGCTGGTTTCACAGGCTTGGGATTTTGGGTAAATCGGGCATAATAGAAGCAGATACTTTTTCCCTGAGTGATCCTCGGGCAGAGGTTTGTATTTCGGCCTGTTGCCTACGCTGACCTTTTGCCTGATGCCCTGTCCAATATCCATACCTGAGTGCTAATCCTGATGTCTCCCTATCCTTCGCCATCATTTGATTTCCAGACGGCCTTGAGCCGTCTGCCGGAGTTGCCCGGTGTGTATCGCATGTACGGCGACAAGGGCACGCTGTTGTACGTGGGTAAGGCCAAAATCCTGAAAAACCGGGTGCGGAGTTATTTTCAGAACCCATCGGGAATGGCCCCCAAGGTGCAGGCCCTGATGCAACAGGTGGTGCGCTTCGATTACATTGTCACCGATTCGGAAATTGAAGCGCTGATTCTGGAATATAACCTGATTAAGCAGTATCGGCCCAAGTACAACATTCTGCTGAAAGACGACAAGAAATTCCCCTGGATTGGCCTGAGTGCCGAAAAGTACCCCCGGCTGTTCATCACCCGTGACCCCAGTGGTCGGGGCCGGTTCTTCGGGCCATTTGTCAACAGCGGTAACATGTACAAGACCTTGCAGCTCATTCGCAAGCATTTTCCCTTGCGGCAGCGCCGCAAGCCCCTGTTCAAGCACCGTCCCTGCATGAATTACTCCATCGGGGCTTGCTCTGGCCCCTGTCAGGAGCTGGTGACCGAGGCGGATTATGCGGAAGTGGTCAAGCAGGTGGAGCTGTTTCTCAAGGGCAAGGCTGATGATCTGCTGCATCGGCTGGAGCATGAGATGCAGCGGGCCAGCGAGCATCTGAACTTTGAGCTGGCTGCCAAACTGCGCGATCGCCATCTGGCGGTGCAGGATGTGGTGGCCCAGCAAAAAATGTACTACCCCGATGCCACGGTCAATCAGGACGTGGTGGCGGCGGTGGCCGATGAGCGCCGGTGTGCGGTGATTGTGCTCAATATTCGCCGGGGGAAGCTGATTGGCAGCCGCCCGCATGAAATCATGCTCACGCATCACACCACATTGACTGAAGCGTATCAGGCTTTTCTCAGTCAGTACTATCAGGATGAGGACGCCGAGGATCTGCCGGAGGAAATTATCCTGCAATTTCCCGTGGAGGATGAGGCGCTCTTTCAGGAGTGGTTGAGTCACAAGCGCGGCAAAAAAGTGACGCTCACGCATCCCAAAAAAGGCGTGAAGAAAGAATTGTTGCTAATGGGTGAAAAAAACGCGCTGGAAACCCTGGATCAGGCTCAGGGTCAGGAAGTCAGGAATTATCGGAACGATCCGGCCCGTGCGCTGATTGAACTGCAGGATGCGCTCGGCTTGCCCGAATTTCCGGGGCGCATGGAATGCTACGATATTTCGCACTTTCAGGGCTCGCAAACGGTGGCCTCTATGGTGGTGTTCACGCACGGCCGCCCGGATAACAAGGCGTATCGTCGCTTTAAAATTGAATGCGCTGAAGGGGAGCCCAACGATTTTGCCAGCATGCACGAGGTGATCACCCGGCGTTTTAGCCGGGCCCAACAGGGCGAACCTGGCTGGGAGGCTCCGGATCTGGTGATTATCGATGGGGGCAAGGGGCAGCTATCCTCAGCCTGGGAAGCCTTGCAAGCGCTGGGTCTGGGCGATCAGGCCATGATCTCGCTGGCCAAGAAGTTTGAGGAAGTCTTTCTGCCCGGTGAGAGTCGTCCCATTCTGCTCCCTCGGGATTCCGGGGCGCTGTTTGTGTTGCAGCAAATCCGGGATGAGGCGCACCGCTTTGCAATTACCTATCACCGCACATTGCGGGCCAAAAAGGCCACCCGGTCCACGCTGGATGACATTCCGGGCATTGGCGAAAAACGTCGAACCCAATTGCTGCAACATTTTGGGAGCCTTGAAAAAATCAAGGCGGCTTCTCTCGGAGAGCTACAAGTCGCCCCCGGTCTGAACATCACGCTGGCTCAGAAAGTATACGAAGCCTTACACGACACCCCCTGAAAAAGCACTTTCAGTCGATGGGGGCAGCGTTTAGTCAGACCGCTGAGACATACGGCCAAGCCACCGCATCCAGCCACGGGTGAAGCGCCACCGGAAGGGGCAATCCTGGCCGGATAGCGGGATCGAGCCGGTTGTCCTGAACCGAGAGCAGGCCGCCCCCGGTCGTTTTTTTGAGCAGGGTGCAATAAAACAGCAGAATGCTTTTGGGAAGCTGGCAAAATTCAGACCAGACGGCACGTTGCGTGGCGGGGATGGCGTAAAAATAGGGCAGTCCGAAATGATCCAGCGCCAGAGGGGGGAGGGCGTAACTGCGGCCCTCGCGCCAGACTCGCCCCATCAGGCATCCGGCATCAAAGATGAACGTGGCGTCTTCAAAGGGTAATTTGTAGCGACCTTGCCGACCGGCGAGGATTGCCTGCAGGGCTGCAACGTGAGGCGCGCACAGGGTGTCATAATCCGTGAGCAGGCGGGGTTCCGCAAAGCAGCAGTCTGCTGTGGGAAATGCAAGTTGTGGGAGGGTTCCCCCGGCGGTCATCGACACGATAGTCCTGCTCAATGGCTGACTGAACGGCTGTTAAAAGCACTGAGCGCATGATACTACAAGCCTTTGGCTTTGCCCAATGTGAACGAGGCAAATGCCCAAGGGTCCCGTTAGGCATCACTCCCAATCCAATGCTCGCCCATTGCTGCCTTGAATCCCCATCAAAGCAATGAGCCCGAAGATGTCTCAAGGTGCTAGAATGGCGCTTGGGAGTGAAGTGAACCTGCGTGGCCGACTTGTCTTCGAGCGAACAACCCAAACGTCTCCAGAGTAAAAATTTACTGGTGAACTATATCAGTTTGCTGGGGGGGACTGTGCTGTCCAAGGGGTTGGGACTGTTGATCGTCTTGCTCCTCACCCGCGCGCTGGGGGTTGAGGACTTTGGGCGCTATTCGCTGGCCTTTAGCTATTGGGCCTTGCTTAACACCCTGGTGGATCTGGGTGGTTCGCACATTGCCGGGCGAGAGATCGCCAAAACACCCGCTCGTCCCCGTGCCACCCTGGAAAGTATTATTTATTTGCGACTGTTGGGCTGTGCGTTGTTCTTGCCGGTGGGCTTTTTACTGGGTCAGGGGCTGGGCTTGTCCTTGCCCCTGATTGTCGTGACATATGCCGGATTGTTTGCGGGGTTTGAGGCGTATTACGATCTCTACTTCAGTGCCAGTATGCAACTGGATAAAACGGCCACCACCCGATTTGCGGCGAGTATCGTGAACCTGCTGCTGATTGGGAGCGCGGTGGCCTTGCACGCGGGGGTGTTGGTGATTGTGAGCATTGCCCTGCTTAATCCGCTGGTGAAACTGGCGTTGGATTACCGACTCAGTCCGATGCAACTGCGCGTGAATCTCCCGGATTGGGGGCATGTACGTCGTATTTTTAAAGATGGTTGGCCGTTGTGGCTGGCGGGGATTCAGTATATTATTCTGGCGCGCGTGGATACGATGCTGTTGCAGGTTTTGTCGCCCACCGGGCACCATGATTTAGGGATCTATTCGGCTGCGTTTCGGGTTTCGGAAATTATGGCCCTGTTTATTAATTCACTGTGTCCGGCGCTGTTGCCCTTGCTGGTCCAGCGGGCTCACGATCCGGATCGGATGACCTTTCTGGCTCAAACGGGCATTCGGCTCATTCTCACGGTATTAATTGCGATGAGCCTGTTGATCTTCTGGTACGCCCCCTGGATTACGCGCATGTACGGGCACGGGTATGCCGAAGCGGCGGGTTGTATTCGCATTCTCATCTGGTCGCAGGCGTTTGCCGCAGTGAATGCGCTTTGTTATTATCTGCTGCTGGTTTATAACGCTCAGGGCAAGCGTCCGATTATCTGGGCCAATGTGGTGCTGACGCTGTTGAATATCGGGCTCAATTTTATGTTGATCCCCATGCTCAAGGCCGAAGGAGCCTCCTGGGCCACGGTGATTACCGAGGTGGCTATTTTAATCACGATGCTGACGTTTGTGCGTCGCTATACGCCGCTGCGTCTGGGCAAGGATATTCTCTGTCTGGAAGCGCTTGCGCTGGGTTGTTCACTGGCAGCCATGAATCTGGGGATCGGGGCCGGGGTGGTGAGCACAATAGGTTTTGTGGGTCTGGTGTTTGGTCTGAAATTGCTCCAACCCCATCAGCTGAAAGCCCTCGCCCTGGAACGCCTCAAGCATCACACCAGCCCTGAGGGGCTCTCATCAGAATCGCCAGAAAGTCACCCTTAAATCCGGTCATAAAGGCGGTCAGTCATCCCGTCATTATTCTGGATTCTCCCTCGCGAACTTCAATTCAACTCGCAAAAAAGACTCACGTTAAATCCACCCGCACAATATCTTCATCCGAAAAATGCACGGATAAGACATCCTGCTCCCACTCCCAGTGCGGGGATGCTTGATTGGCAAAGGGAATTAGAACCCAGCCAAAGGAGCGGGTAATATCGGGTGAAAAGGCAATTAATTGTCCGGGGCTGGCCAGATTAAATCCGCCGCTGTAAAGGTTTAAATTCTGATACCAGGGTTCGCGTTCGGCATGCTCGACCAGATAGGCGCCAAAGGGGATGATAATGAGTTGCTCGTCCACGATAAAGCCGTCTTGCTTGGGAACAATCTGACAATCGGGGTGCAGGTGCAGCAGGGAGAAACAACCTGTTTCCATGGCGGCCAGTAGTTGTACGCGATCTTTCACCACCCAGAAACGCTGTTCCAAAGATTCAATGGAGCGCTGATGGCCGTAGTGGCGATTATAATTTTCGTAAGCCACGCCCAGTTTTACATCCGGGTTGACGCCTGATTGGGGGGAGAGGATGGGGGCAGGCGTTGCATTTTCCATCGACTCGGGAGCAGGTTCTTCAGAAGAAGGCGCGTCTGGATCGCTGACGTGAATTTGACAGCCTTTGAAGCGGGGGTATTCTGCCACGCGAAAGCTGGCCCAGAACTCAGCCTGTTCCTCATCGGGAAACCAGAGGGTATTGTGCGCCGCTGTGCCCCGGAAGTAATCGCGCATGAGTGAGGTGACATATTCGGAAATGCCGGAGTCGACAATCAGGGGGCCATTGGCGCCGTGGAGTTCAAAACTGCCGAGATCGCAATGCGAATGAGCGGGCAGATGGCGGGGGCCAAAGTCGCCGCAATCCATCACCAGTGAGGTTGCCGGGTCTTTCAGACGCCAGACTGCAAACCCTGCTTTAGGAAAAATCTGAAAGGGTGCCAACTGAATTTCATCTGGTAAAATCACCCCGGCAACGGTTCTGGCATACTCGGTTAATACCGAATAATCCGGGGTTTGGGGCAGGGAGGCATCGCCGAAGAGGGGGATTTGACCGCTGGCATGACGTAAGGTGGCGCCAGCCTGCCATAACCGTTGCGCGATGGGAATTAATGGCTCACGCACTGTATCTGGCATACTGGTTGCTTTCAGGCTTACCAGACATTCCAGCAAGTCCCGAAGCACCCAACAGTGGTACATGGGGGTGCGTTCATAGTGAAAGCCATCCGGCAGGGTTTGTTCGTTAAATAATTTGGGTAACAGGGTTTCCAGTTGAGATTGCCAGTCGTTGGCCAGGGTTTGCAGGTGCGGTAACTGCTGAAAGACCATGCAGACGGCGAGCCATGCGGTGACGTTCTGGATCAGGTGGTTGCCTTGAATGTCCCACTCCAAAAAGGAAACCAGGTAGAGGCT
The DNA here is from genome assembly GCA_903866275.1 of Vampirovibrio chlorellavorus. Lineage (GTDB taxonomy): Bacteria > Cyanobacteriota > Vampirovibrionia > Vampirovibrionales > Vampirovibrionaceae > Vampirovibrio > Vampirovibrio chlorellavorus_D. The sequence goes on from CAIPMU010000012.1 coordinate 75,747, forward strand.
TTCCCGATAGAAATGTTCCCAAAAATTTTGCTGGAACTCGATTGATAGTTGGGTGAGTAAGGGCAGGATTTCGATATAGGTCAGCAGGCGTCGGGAAACCCCGTAAGTGGACCACACGCGACTTTGTAAATTTAACTGCCAGAAGAGGTTGATTTGTGTTTCCAGTAAATCGCGGGCTTGTGCGAACTCGGGTGAGTCGTTTGCTGCTGTTTTCAGAAACCAGATGAGCGGGCGCAGAAATTCCAGATAGCCGTAATTCTCTCGCCATAAGGGGGTATGGGCGTTCAGGGCCACTTTTAAATCTTCCAGTGACCCGAATAATAGAAACCGATCATTGAGTAACTCACCCTGACCTGCTTGCAGTAAATCGGTTACTTGGGCGTTCAGGGCTGCCTGGCCGTCAGGCAATGCTTCTGCCTGCCAACGGGCAAAGCCAGCGGGAAATGGGTATCCATCCGGCGGGAGGGCGTTAAAATAGCTGGTCCATGCTTCAGCCAACCCTAATGGAATTTGTGGCGTGCGATAGTATTTGCGGGTCAAGCGAAGCCGCAGGCGGTGCCCAAGCGCCGCCACCGGAAAATGACGCACTGTTCGTAACCACAACATTAATTGGCTGGACATGGAAAACCCATCAGGATTAATTAAAACGCATTGTTTGCCATTTTATTGATTGTTAAATCAGGCGATTTCAACAGACTCAGAGCAGAAAAATAATTCAATCATCACAATGCACACACGAAGGCGATTGTGTCACCTAAACCTAACATACACGGCAATTCAACCGTTGTACTCCATTGGATAAAGGAACTTTAGGGCGGAGTCTGGAAAGAGAAAACCCGAATGCTACAATGGAAAGGGAGTCGGGAGCAATAGACCTATGATTCAATGGCTGGCGCGCAAAGCCAAACGCTTAATCAGTACTCAAAAAATACAGTCCCATATGCTGGCAGTGGCTCTGCTGTGCTGGGCAGGGTTCTATGTTATCCTGCCCGGAATGGCTCAGGGGTTGGCGCAAGAGAATTCAAACCAGCCAGCGCAAACGACGAATCTTGAGGCGGCACTGACCACCGGAACGGTTCTAGCCAATGCCTATATTCTGGATGTGGGGGATGAGATTCGGATTGAAGATACGATTACCGGCAATTTAACCAGTCTGGATTTCACGAATAGCCAGTCAGCCAGTGATACCACACGCATCAGTGATGAAGGACTGGTTGATCTCCCTCTGATTGGGCCAATTCGCCTGAGCGGCCTCTCAATCAGCACGGCGCAAGATATTCTCAATCGTCGGTATGCAACGTTGTTGCAGCAGCCTCATATTACCATTCAGGTGGTCAGTCAGCGGCCCATTCGGGTCTATGTGCAAGGGGCGGTGAGTCATCCCGGCGTGTACATTAACGGCAAAAATACGCAACCGGAGAACAAGGATCACGCGGCGTTAGGCGGCACGGATGCCACTGAAATCTACGCCCAGTATCACCTGACGGATGCGCTGATTCAGGCCGGTGGGCTCAAGGCCAACGCCAATTATCAGGATGTACGGATTTATCGGGGTTTCCCTGATCCACAAGTGATTCATGTGAATTTGTGGCAGTTATTCCAGCAGGGCGAATCCGCCGGGGATTTGGCACTGGAAGAACATGACCGCATTGAAGTGCCTGCCTTGCCAGCCAGTCAGCTGGCCTTTAGCGAAGACTGGAAAAGTATCAGCCGCACCAATTTGGGGGTGAGCTTATTTCAGGTCAGCGTGATTGGGGCCGTGAAGCAACCCGGCACTTATCCGCTCAGCGCCAGGGATAATGCCATTGCTGCCATCGCACAGGCGGGGGGCTTTTCAGCGACTGCCAATCAAAAAAGCGTTTATTTATTACGCAGCAACGAACAGGGACAGGTCTTTAAAAAGCAGCTCGATGCCAGCGATACGCGTTTAATGGGCCAAAATGCCAGTCTTTGGCCCAGTCTGTTGCCCGGCGATGTGATTTTCGTGGATGATGCCAGCGGTCGTCAGGCTTTGGCGTTGGGCAAGGTGCTGATTGATCGTACCGCTGGTGCCTCCCTGCTGCCGTTCTTTTCCAGCTTAAGCGCAAGCAAGAAGAAGTAATGATGACTCTAAACATGTCTCAAAGCATTCAGCCAAAAGCAGGTATTTTAAAACAAGCCTTCACGGGACTGCTGGGCGTGGTCTGGTTGATGAGTTCGCCGCTGATTGCGCTGAGCGCTGAAACGCCCGCTCGTCCCGTTCAAGCGGGTCAAGCCCTCAACGCGCCAACGTTACCCCAACCGGCGGTGCTGGCCTCCAAAGAGCCCCAGCCGCTGCTGCAAAAACTGATTCAGCAAAAAATAGAACCTCAGAAATTGACGACCGAATCCAGTCCCTCGGCCCCCTTGTCGACGGCGCTGAACTCGCCTGATTCGACGGACAGTACGCAGGACATGCCACTGTCCCCCGGAGACAGCATTGATTTGCAGGACAGCGTGATGGGCACACTGGTGAAAGGCGGGACCATTCTCTCCGATGGCAGCCTGACCCTGCCCTTGCTGGGTCGGGTAACCCTGGCGGGAAAGTCTCTCACGCAGGCCCGTACCGAATTAACCGGCGAGTATCAGCGGTATTTTAATGATCCCCGGTTGAGTCTGCGAGTGGCCCGTCGTCATCCCGTGCGTATTTATCTCACAGGTGCGGTGGCGCATCCCGGTGTGTATATCAGCGGAAAAAACCTGAATCCGGATACGTTAAAAGCGCAAATGCAACTGGGCGGGTTTAATCAACAGTTTCACTTTTACCGGCTCTATCTGGCGGATGCTCTCATTCTGGCGGGAGGCCTGAATTACAACGCGAACGTGCGGGATGTGATCATCCACCGGCATCAACCCCAGCCCGACACCCTGCATATTAACCTGCTGGAACTGTTTCAGGGAGGCGATACACTCAAGGACATTGCCTTGCATGATCATGATGTGATTGAAGTGCCCACGATTGCGGATAATACCCTGGTGCTGGATGATACCAGCGCCGCCTTTCAGCAGAGCAATCTGGCCACTGCGGAATTTAAAATCAGCGTGATTGGCGCGGTGATGAAGCCGGGCGGCTATTCGGCGCGCACCGCAGACAATGTACTGACCGCCATTGCCAAGGCGGGCGGGTTTTCTCCCAATGCCAACGCCAACCGGGTGTATGTGTTGCATGCCACCGAGCAGGGCCAGCTCATTCATCGCGAGCTGAACCTGCAGGATAAAAAACTCATTGGCAAGCAGCCGATTCAGGATTGGGCCAGCCTGCTCCCCAACGATGTGATTTTTGTGGATGAGTCCACCGGCCGCAAAATGGCCCACTATAGCCGCGACCTCTTCCTCGATCGCATTGCGGTGGCGGCCATGTTTCCCTTCTTCAGCCGATTTTTCAATAAAAATTAAAGGCCCCAATCCGGGCTGGCTTACGCTGGTTTGATTTTTGGGTCTGTTTTACCTTCAGGGCCTCACCCTGACGGTTGTGTCAGGATACTTATCCATACGGGTAACCACACAGGGCAGTTGAATTGGCCGGGCAGTTAGCCAACTGAGGAATGGTTTTTTCAGGGGGACAGGCTACGATACCACTTAGTCACGCAGCGCCATCTGCCAGTGAAGCTTCCTGAACAAGCCGGTCGAGCCCGTTGAACTGCAATGGGATTGGACATGGATGGGAGCCCAATGGTCGATCCATTACAGCGCATTCAGGGAGGAGTGAGTGATGTCGGATAAAGAGAAATCGCACGGTCGCAGCCCTCACGGCGAGCAGGCTCATGGGTCTATCCACAGTTCTATATCTGGTTCTGCCCGTGGGTTTGCTTCCATGGACGAAAAAAAGCAGCGCGAAATTGCGAGCAAGGGCGGCAAAGCGGCCCATGAAAAAGGCACCGCCCACGAGTTCACCCCCGAGGAAGCCCGTGAAGCCGGTAGCAAAGGCGGTCGTGTAGCCCACGAGCGTGGCACCGCGCATGAATGGACTTCGGAAGAGGCCCGCGCGGCTGGCCGGAAAGGCGGCCAATCCGTCAGCCAGAACCGGGAGCACATGTCTGAAATCGGGAAAAAAGGGGGGATGTCCAGCGGAGGGACCACGCTCGAACACGAGCGCTGAGACCAGCGCCCGGACAGATCAAGAACTGGAATCGCAGCATTAGAAACCCCGCAGCGTTGGGTGCGGGGTTTCTAAATGGGTGCGTTTCACAGGCACTTTTGCAGGGGGCTTCTTGTTTATTGAAAGCAGGATCACCATCCGGCTCATGGGTTTTCATGGTTTCTATTTACTACCAGCCCACTTTCCACTAGGATAAAGTATCCGCATCGTCCCCAACCGCGAAGAGCAACTTCCCTTGAGCATTCAGCTGAACAGTATTTCCAAGAGCTTCCAGACGCACCCTGTTTTCACGGATTTATCACTTGAAATTGGCGTTAAAAGCCGGATTGGCCTGATTGGTCGGAATGGCTGCGGCAAATCTACCCTGCTGAAGCTGATTTTGGGGCATTTGCAGCCGGACGGTGGCAATATTTACCGTGCCCCAAGGGTGCATATCAACTACCTCTCCCAGGAGCCGCAGATTAACCCGGAGTTGACGCTGGAAGACGAGCTGCGTTCGGTGTTTAGCGAGCTGAATGCCTTGCGCGATGAAGAGGCCAAGCTCATCGAGCAGTTGTCTGACCCCAGCCACAGTCAGGATGCTCACATGGAAATGGCCGAGCGCCTGTGTGCTATCCACGAAGAGACCGAGCGCTTTGACCCCCAGAGCGTGGATGCCCGCGTGGACAAGATTCTCAAGGGGCTGGGCTTCTCCGAGGCGGATCACCAGCGCAAGAGTGGCGAGTTCAGTGGTGGCTGGCAGATGCGCATCAACCTGGCCAAAGTGCTGCTGGAAGGTGCAGACATCTTGCTAATGGACGAGCCGACCAACCACCTCGATCTGGAGGCCTGCGAATGGCTGGAGAACTTCCTGCGCGAGTATCCGGGCGGATTGATCGTGGTGTCTCACGACCGCCGCTTCCTCGATCAGGTGACCACCGAGATTGCCGAGCTTGAAATGGGAAAGATTACCGTCTGGGCGGGAAATTACAGCTATCATCTGGAGCAAAAGGCGCTGGCGCAGGAGCAACAACTGGCCGCCTACGAGCGCCAGCAAAAAGAACTGACCAAGCAGGAAGCCTTCGTCGATCGCTTTCGTGCCAGTGCGACCCGCGGCACGCAGGCCAAGAGCCGGGAGAAACAACTGGCCAAGATTGAACGGCTGGAACCGCCCAAGGAAGACCACCGCCGTATGGCCCTGCGCTTTCCGACCCCGGAGCCCAGCGGTATTCAGGTGCTTAGCCTGAGTGATGTCAGCAAGTCCTTTGGCGACAAGTTGTTGTTCAGTCATTTAAACGCGGATATGGAGCGTCAGCAGCGCATTTTCCTGCTGGGTGAGAACGGTGCGGGCAAAACCACCCTGCTTCGCCTGATTTTGGGGCTGGAAAGTTTGGACAGCGGCCAAGTTCGCTCCGGGCATAATATGATTATGGGCTACTTCTCCCAGAACCAGCTGGACACCCTCAACGCCGAGCTGACCATTTTTGACACCATTCAGGAGGCCTGCCCCAAGCTCACCAACACGGAAATCCGAAATCTGATGGGACGTTTTCTGTTCAGCGGCGATCAGGTATTCAAGCCTATTGGCGTGCTCAGTGGCGGCGAAAAGAGCAAAGTGGCGCTGGCCAAGCTGATGATGTCCGGCCCTAACACCTTGCTGCTGGATGAGCCGACCAACCACATGGATATTCCCGCCAAGGACGTGATTACGGAAGCCCTGCTGGAGTACGAAGGCACGTTCCTCTGCATCTCCCATGATCGTTACTTCATTCAGCAGTTGGCGACTGATATTTGGGAAATTTACAACGGTCAGCTCCTGACTTACTGCGGTGATTACGATTATTACCTGTTCAAGCGTGATGAAATGCGCGCCAAGGCGGATCAGGCGGCGTTGCAAGCCCGGCAAAAAGCCGAGCGTCAGGCCGCAGCCAGGTCATCCACTGAAGCAAGCCCATTAGCAGATGATAGTCGGCCTTCCGGCAAGGATGTCAGTCCCTTGCAAGCCCGTCGGGAGATTGAAAAGCAGCTCAAAAAAGTCGAAAAAAATATCCTCACCCTCGAAACCGAGATTGCCGAGCTGACGATCCAGCTTCAGGCGCCCGACATCCAGCACGATTATCAATTGTTACACAACCTCTCCGCCACCCTCGATGACAAACGCCACGCCCTGACCCAGCTCAACACCGACTGGGCCAAGCTGGCTGAAGCGCTGTCCTGATCATTAATATGTGCTAGATGTAAGCATTTGAACATCTAAAATCAATCGCTTCTTACAATTAGTTGTAACAAATTTGTCTGACAAGATTCGCTGTTTTCATATTTTTGATTAAATGAAAATAAAATTGTAGGTAACAAAGTTTAAAACTATGAAAAAACTGCTTTCTCTTACTGGTATTCGTGCTGTTGCGGCATTATGGGTCATCATTTACCACATCAATATAAACTTTCCCAGTGGCCTGCATAACCTTTTTATCGACAAAGGCTATCTTGGCGTTGATATGTTTTTCATTCTTAGTGGCTTTATCATCTCTTATGTTCACCAGCATGAATTTTTAACTTTTCCATCTCCTCAAACAATCAAGTTTCTAATTTTGCGATGCGCCAGAATTTTGCCGGTGCATTATTTTATGCTGTTTACCTATGTATTCTTCTTTTTCTTTAAGTCAATTGTTTTGCACCAACCCTCCGATTCGCCAGAAAAAAATACATTCATTGATTTTATCTATCACCTGTTCAATATTCAGGCTTGGGGTCTTGCAGGCCATAACTCCTGGAATGGCCCAGCCTGGTCGGTTAGCGCGGAATGGTTCGCCTATCTTATGTTTCCCGTGCTGACCCCATTTATCGCCAGAATTTCAGGGTTCAAAAATAACATTTTGCTCATTGTGGCCTGTTTCGCTTTTTTGGCTGGCTTTACTGCAGTGCTTCACTTGCCCACGATAGATTGGACACATCGATTTGGTTTAGTCCGTGTTACCAGTGAGTTTATTATTGGTTGTGCCTTACTGAATATTTACAAACAGGTTGGCGAACAGCCTAAACTGATGGAAACGCTCTCCAAGGTTGCTCTCATAGGGCTAGTTAGCGCCATTGGGTTCCAATTGCCTGATATTGTCCCAGTCGCTTGTATTGCATTACTGATCTTCTCGCTCACTGATGGTAATACACTTTTGACCCGTGTACTTTCCAGTCGGCCATTGGTTTATTTGGGCGAGGTTTCATACTCTATTTATATGGTTCATTCCCTGTTCATCATGGGAGTTATTCAAGCTGACAGACGTTTGCACTTGATTTCATCAGAACCCAGCCTGCAAAATATCCTTGTTTATCTTGGGATTACCGTGGGTATTATTGTGTCTGCTCAGTTGATGTATCACTTTATAGAGGTACCCAGTCGTAACTTTATTCGCTCCTTGATGAAAAAAGAAAACCCAATGCAACAGAATGCAATTCCGGCATAAGCTTTAAACGGTATTGTGTTGGTATTATGCTTCAAGTTAAATTGAAAAAAGACCTTCCCTGGCATGGTGCAGTGGAAGGTCTTTTAGTGCTGGGTAGGCGCGGCGTTCAGTTCGCGGCGCAGAAGGGGCTATTTCTTTTTCGGGTAGCCGTTGCCTTTTTTGGCGGGTAGTTTGCCTTTGACGCCGGGGGTGGCGGGTTTCTTTTTCCCAAAACGGGCACCTGCCGAGGTGGAAGAGCCACCGTAGCTGGGGGCTGCTGTTTCACCTTCTTCGGCAAAGCGAGGGGCGCGGCTGTAGGAGCCAGCACCAGGTGCGCGACCGCGCGAGGGGGAGGAAGAAGAACGGGGGCCACTGGAATAGGTACGGCCAGCCGGAGCGGCAGCGGGGCCAGCAGCAGCGGCAGGTTTTGTGGCGATGGTCGCCAAATTCTGGTTCATGCGCTTGAGTTCAGCGTGAATGCCTTGTAGTGCTTCAATCAGCTCGGCGTTGAGAGAGTTATCCATTTGAAAATAGTCCAATCTTTCCTGATCGTCAGGAATCTACTGTGGGAATTTATACAATTCGGGGAGTCTACCCTTGTATCCCAAAAATACAAGCAAAGCAAGCTCAGCGATTAATACCAATGCCAAGCTGTTAAGCTAGGCGAAGTATGTTAAGCCCCTTAACTCAGGGCGTAGGCCACCGAGCGATTGGCATGAAAGGCCAGTGCAATGTGAATCTCATCGTAACTGACCGCACCGTTCAGGGCCTGAAAAATGGGTTGCAGGCGTTCCGCACCCAGTTGGGACACAACCTGACTCACCGACTGATAGGTGTCTTCACTCAGCCAGGGAGCCACATCGGTGAGCTGGTGTTGCTGGATGTAGGCACACAGGTAGTTGGTCACGGTGCTAAAAGCTTTTCCCGTCCGGGCAGCCACAAAGTTCAAGGACTCGCGTTGATCAAACAGGGCAAAGGCCAGCGTTTTGGATTGATTGGCCCGCGCACTCTTGGGGTTGTGATCGGAGGCTTGCATTTCCGGCCAGTCGGCGGTCAAATCCTGATCAAAGCCTCGCTTCCCAGATTTTCCGGAAGTGGCGGTTTTGCCTTCAATGCCGTTGATGGCGCAATGGGCTTGCACTACGGTTAAAAAGTGGGGACAGAATTCGGCCAGCTTGCGCTCGCCCACACCCTTCAGCTCGCGAAAGGCGGCCAGCGTGACGGGCTTGAGGTCTACCATCTCCCGCAGCGTGACATCCCCGAATACAATGAAGGGGGCCACCCGGTTGGCCTTGGCCAGGGTCAAGCGGCACTGCCGAAGGGCTTCAAACAGCTCGCCATCGAGATCCGTCCAGTCGGCCGCTTCGCTGCCCGCACTGGTCGAGCGCTTGCGACTGCGCTCGGCTCTTTCTTTTTTCTCGCGCTCCACGGGCTTGGAGAGCAAGACCTCGCCCTCGCGGGTTTTGAGCAACTGCCCGCCCGCCAGCGTCAGGCGCAAGGCCCCGTATTCGGGATCTCGCAGTAAAAAGCCTTGATTGATCAGCTGATCAATCCACTGCTGAATGTCATCTTGCCGGTATTCAGCCAGCAAGCCAAAGGTGCTGAGCCGGTCATGCTGGAACTGCAGGATTTTCTCCCGCTTGCTGCCGTGCAGGACTGAGGCGACGTGGGTCGCGCCAAATTTTTCGCCCACCCGGTACACACAGGAGAGAATCTTTTGGGCCAAGGTGACACAGTCGGGCAAAGACTCAAACTCGCCCAGACAGCTATCGCAGCGCCCGCAGTTGGCCTTGGCGTAAGGCTGGCCAAAGTACTCCACCAGAAACTTGTGGCGACAGGTCACGCGCTGGGCATAGTTGGACATCTCGAAGAGCTTGTCCAGGGCGGCATGATCAGTGGCGGTCTGGGGCTTACCCATAATCTCGCGCCACTTCATCACATCCGCACCTGAGTAGAGCAGTACGCACTCGGCTTCCAGTCGATCGCGACCCGCCCGGCCTGCCTCCTGCTGGTAATGCTCCACGGATTTGGGCATGCCGGTGTGAATGACATAGCGGATGTTGGAGCGATCAATCCCCATGCCAAAGGCCACGGTGGCCACCACGATATCGACCTGCTCCGTCAGGAAGGCTTCCTGATTGGCTTCTCGCTGGTTGGCGGTGAGGCCCGCATGGTAGGGCAGCACGCTGTGCCCCTGCTTTTTCAGGGACTCATAGGTCGAATCCACGTCTTTGCGGCTGATACAGTAGACAATCCCGCCCTCCTTGGGGTGGCGGGAGATTATTTCGCTGAGCTGTTTTTGCAGATTGCTGCGGTACTGCACGCGGTAGAGCAGGTTGGGGCGCTCAAAATCGCCGATCATCAGGCGGTAGTTGCTCAGATTTAGTTCATGGATAATATCGTCGCGGACGGGCGGGGTGGCCGTGGCGGTGAAGGCGTGAATGCTTACATCGGGGAGTTGGGCGCGCAGTTGGCCCAGCTCGCGGTAGGCCGCCCGGAAGTCGTGGCCCCACTGGCTGATGCAGTGGGCTTCATCGATCACGAAATAGGCAATGTTGCACTGGCGCAGCAGGTCAAAGAAGTCAGGGCCGGTAAAGCGTTCCGGGGCCATATACAAAAGCTGGAACTCCCCGGCGCGCAGCTTGCGAATGGTCTCGGAGCGCTCTTTATCGCTCAGCGTGCTGTTCAGAAATCCGGAGGAGATCCCCAGGTTGCGCAAGGTATCCACCTGATCCTTCATCAGGGAGAGCAATGGGGAGATGACCACGGCCGTGCCGCCCATGCGCAACACCGGCAACTGGTAGCACAACGATTTCCCGCCCCCGGTGGGCAGAATGACGAGCGAATCCTGCCGGTGCAAGATGGCGTTGACCGCCTCTTCCTGAATGGGCAGAAAACTCTCATAGCCCCAGTATTGTTTTAAGAGTGAGCGCATGGTGACACTGGCATGATGGCCTGAATGGGAACAACGATACGAAAAAGCATCCGAGCAAGACTACGAACAAAATCAAACATCTTGCCGCCATCATACCACGACTTGGGGTGAGTAAAACGAATATATATTCGATTTTGGTAAAAGGGGCGTAAGCGTTTGCCCACCACCACGATGACAACCCACCCAGCCTGTTTTCATCGAGCTACACTGGTTTTGCAAAAGGGGCTAGATGTTATACTGCTCACACGCCAAAAGCAAAGGTTTCTACATGCTTCGAAAATGTTTGTTTTTAATCACCAATATTCCACTCAAAGCTGGGCTCGTACTAGTCATAATGATTGGCATCCCTATTGTCATTATTTTATGCGGCATAGGCTGGGTATTTGTTTATGAAAATCTCCATGATCTATATGGTTATGTAGACAAATTGGGACACTTTATCATTCCCCCTCGCTATTCTGCGGCTTCGCATTTTCAAAATGGGCAAGCAGGAGTTGTTCAGGAAGTCCGATCAACAGATTTGTGGAGTGAGTGTAAAGGAAGGTGGAGACATAAACTTAATCATCAAGGACAAATTATTGGAAAAAGTGAATTCACACATGAAGAATGTTATTTACCACTTGAGTTTAAACCAAGAGAGCCTGAAGCTGGAGATCAATATCCATTTATCAACAGTGAGATGGTTGACGGCGGACTGGCATATGGTTACAAGTCCAAAAATGGTAACTGGCTCATAAAACCTGAATTTGACAAGGCTTATCGTTTTGAAAATGGAATTGCCTGGGTAAGGGCCAAAAGAGGAGACCGATGGCTTTGGGGGTTTATCAACAAAGAAGGAAAATATGTTTTAGAGCCCAAATGCATCTCTGCGGGAGAGTTCCATGAAGGTCTGGCTGTATGCAGTGTAAGAACGGTATTTGGCATTCCTTATTGAGCTGTACTATTAAATGTAAAGGATTGAAGTTTTGCGCTTATCACCCATTAAAGCCACACTAACCGTTGCAGCCAGCCTTCTGACTGTGTTCTTGGGTTGGGTGATTGTAAGTCTTGGAACTGACGACTTGTATGGCTATGTAGATAATCAAGGTCATTTCGTGATCCCGCCCCGTTATTCCGATGCATTGCCCTTTGACAATGGAAAAGCTGAAGTTGATTTTTTGATAGAGGACCTACTGAATTGTCATGGGAGGTGGCATTATACCATTGATAAACAAGGTAATATTTTAAAAAGTGAATTTAAGAAAGAAGATTGTTATAGCTCCACCCCGTTTGAGCCTTACTACATGCCGGGTAGTGACACTTATCCTTTTCCTTGCATGGGTGAGTCTGCATTTGGGTATAAAAACAAAGATAACTCTTGGTTTATTGCCCCTCAATTTGGAAATGCGGTGCATTTTTACAAAGGCACTGCCTGGGTATTGGCAAAAACTGGAGATCAGTGGAATTGGGGATTGATTAACAAAAAAGGAGAGTACGTGCTACAACCCAAATGCTCTTCTGCCAGTGCTTTCATTGATGGGCTGGCAATGTGTCGGGTAAAAACAGTATTTGGTATATTTTATTGAGGGTGTGTCTCTTGTCATCGTTTCTGTCAGTGGGTACTCTTTCCAGCCAGCTGCGCTGGCTTTACAGAGGGCTTCCCCCCCTTCACTCTTTAAAACGAAACAAAACTCGCCCGCTTACCAAAAAGAGGCAAAGCCTCTTTTCCTAAGCAAAAAAGCGCCATAGCCACCCACCCGAAAACAACACTTGGAGGGGTTTGGGGAAAACAGTTTCCCCAATGGAGGGAGTTTGAGGGAGGCTAGCCTCCCTCAAGACCCACCAGCTCAACCTGAAACGAAAAAGCTCGAAAAAACTTTAGGTATAACTAATATCCCCGAAGGTCAAATTCCCGTCGCTGAAGTGGAAACTGTCGATCACACCGGTTCCAGCCACGGCGACGTTATTGTTGAAGTAATGCTGGATGGTAATGGTATCGCCAGTGGCCAGATGCACGACGAGTGAATCGGGCAGACTGTCATTGCCGAAGGCGTCCACGGCGTTCCAGGAGGTGACATCGGATTGGGCAAAGCCGGTGAGATCCACCACTTTGGAAGCGCCGGTGTCGGTAATGGTGACATCGCCGAAGCCGCCGGTGCCAAAGCCCTGATAGAGGTTATTGCCGCCGGTATCGGTAATGCTGGTGGTACCGGGTACGCTGTCGTTGATGATATAGGTGTCATCACCCGAACCGCCGGTGACATCCTCGATGTTGGCAATGGTTAAGGCGCCGCCCGTGGTCGAAACACTACCCGCGCTGAAATCAACGGTGAGGTTGGAGGTCACGGCGGACAGGTTCAGGCTGTTGGTGCCAAAGCCGCCGTCGATGGCATGGGTGCCGAAGGCGTTGCCCAGTACAAAGGTGTCATCGTTGCCACCGGTGGTCACATCGGCAATGTGGGAGAAGTGAATCAGCCCAGTGCCGGTGGTGTCATCATTGGCAGTTTGCGCGGTAAAGTTGACGGTGACCGAGTCGCTCGTGTTGCTTAAATCCAGACTGTTGCTGCCGGTGCCGCCATCGATGGTCGCGTTCTCATAGGAATCTGCGAAGACGAAAATGTCTGCGCCCCCGCCGGTGGTCACGGAATCGATGTTGCTGACGTAGGTGACGCCACCCAGCCCGTAAACACCGAAGCTGACCGTGGCATCATCGGTGTTGGCCAAGCCAGACATATCCAGGGCGTCATTGCCGGTGCCGCCATCCAATGTGACCGAATTGGTGAGGTCAGAGACCACAAAGGTGTCGTTTCCGCTACCGGTCAGGAAGTAGTTGATATCGCTGAAGGTGATGGTGTGCGTGCCATCCGTGATGGTTCCGGTGTGGGTGTTGACGGTCAATGCGTGGCTGGCGATGGAGCCATCCAGGTTATTCTCCCCGGTACCGCCGTCCACGGTGATGCTGCCAAAACCATTCTGATAGAGAAAAGAATCGTCCCCGGTACCCGTGATAATGCTTTGCACCGTGCTTCCCCCGGTAAAATCCACGTTGCCTGCCGAGCTGGTGATTAAACTGGTGTGCAGGTCGGTGGTAATATTCGCGCTGAGGGTATGAAAATCCAGAACATCGGTGCCGGACGAATCGGTGACGGTGTCGTGGCCGAAGGAGCCGATAAACTGATACGTGTCATTCCCCGGGCCGCCATTCAGGGTGTCGTTGCCACCGGCGCCGTTCAGGGTATCGTTGCCCGCCAGCCCGGTCAGTGAATCGTTGCCGCTACTACCCGTAATCGAGTCATTTCCCGTGGTGCCGGTATACGGCGAGGGGGCCGGGGCCGGGGCTGGCGCTGGTGCCGGCGATGGAGAAGGTGAAGGTGAAGGCGATGGGGTGGGTGATGGCGATGGAATGGGGGTCGGGGCCGACACCGATTCGGTGTAAGTTACATCGCCGAGGGTAACGTTGCCATCGCTGAAGTGGAAGCTTTCAATTTCGCCAACGCCCGCGATGGTCGTATCGTTGTTGAAATAGTGCTGCACGGTAATGGTATCGCCGGTGGAAAGATGCACCACCAGTGAATCGGGCAGACTGTCGCTGCCAAATAAATCGGCGCTCTGCCAGGCGGTAACCTGAGATTTGGTAAAGCTGGTTAAATCCACTACGTCGGTGCCTGCGGCATCGTTAATGGTCACCGCCCCAAAATGGCCGGTGGAAAACCCTTGATAGGTATCATCGCCCCCGGCGTCGCTCAGGCTGACCGCGCCCACGACTCCTGCTTTCACGGTATAGGTGTCATCGCCGGTGCCGCCAGAGACCGCTTCCAGATTATCGATGGTCAAGGTGTTGCCGCCCGTGGTGACGGAACCCGTGCTGAGGTTGATCGCTACATCGGTGGTGACGGCCGCGAGGTTGAGGGTATCTGTGCCGCCTCGGCCATCCACGGTGTGGGTGCCAAAGGCGTTGCCAAAGGTGAAGATATCGCTGCCGGCCCCGCCGGTGGCATCCTGAATGTTGGTGAACGTAATGGTACCCGCGCTGGTCGAATTGGTGGCGGTGCCTGCGGTAAAGTTCACGGTGGCATTGCTGGTGGTTAAATCACTGAAGTCCAGCGTATTGTTGCCGGTGCCGCCATTAATGGTGACGGTATTAAAGCCATTGGCGAACGAGAATGTATCGTCTCCCGCGCCGGTGGTGACGGTATCCACATTGCTGACCATTATGGCGTTGGTCAGACCCGTGACCCCAAAGCTGACCGTCGCGTTATCGGAAGCGCCCAGCGAGGACATGTCCACCACATCGTTGCCGGTGTCGCCATCCAGCGTGACTGGAACTGAAATATCCGTGACGGTAAAGGTATCGTCCCCGGTACCGCCAATAAAATGGTTCAGATTAGAGAAGTTAATAGTATGCGTACCATCGCCCCAGGTGCCTGCATGTACATCCACCGTCAGATCACTGGTGACCAGTGTGCCATCCAGCGTGTCATGTCCGCTGCCGCCATTGATTGTAATGGCGCCAAAGCTTTCCGCCACAATAAAGGTATCATCACCCAACCCGCCCGAAATGCTGGCAATGCTGCTAGCGCCGGTGTAATCTACCGAATCGTGGGAACTGGTGATCAGCCTGGTGTCCAGATGGATGGTCAGATCGTTCTTGATGGTGCCGAAATCCAGCACATCCGTGCCAACCGTATCGGTGACGGAATCTTGTCCGAAGCGGCCGGTAAACAAATAGGTATCGTTGCCGTTGCCACCCACCAGCGTATCGTTCAGGCTTCCGCCATCCAGGGTGTCGTTGCCATCGCCACCAATTAGGGAGTCACTGCCTTTGTTGCCGTCCAGAAAATCGTCGCCATCGCCCCCATCCAGCGTGTCTACGCCAGACCCGCCGATCAGGGTATCGTTGCCGTCATCCCCGGTGAGTGAATCTTCACCCGCTCCGCCCACTAGTCGATCGTCGCCAAGGCCGCCCAACAGGGTATCGTTTCCGCGCAGGCCATAGAGCACATCATTGCCGTCGCTACCGGACAGGCTATCGGAACCTTTGCCGCCACGCATATTGTCATCGCCAACTGAGCCTACCCGAACAACCATCGTCAATGTACTCCCATTTTTTCTCTCCCGAAGCTCAACGGCACACAGGCGTGTTCACCCATTGAGGTCTTCTCTCTTTATGACCGAGATCGTTCCAGTTCTATATCCTCTCAATCACGGAAATGCCAGCCATACCCGAAAAAATCCTCCAGAGGGCGTAGATCAGGTAACAGTAGCGCTGTTTGGTTTCATTGAAATGCAGATGGAAGAGGATGAAATTTGCTCGACTCAAGCCCGCGTGTGAAACCTCATGATGTCTCTGAGCATCACGGGTATGCCTGTGTTTGAATGTTCATATTTTACGGATAATGAGAATTAGAGTTTACATGCTTAGCACCAAAATTGGCATTGTTGGTTTTATATGGGTAGGACTATAGGTATTCAGGATTCTGATTCAGAATGCTGGATGACGGGATTTTGTTCACAGGGATGACAGGACACACGATGGTATGGGCACTCCGGCATACAATACGCAATCCTATATTATTCCGCTGTCGGGCACGACGGGCGGACTAAGCGGCTTGTCCGATTTGCCTTCGCCGGCGCAACTGGCCCCCAGCGTGATGACGCAGACAAGTGCCATGCCTGCCGTGCCGCCGTTGTGGCCGCCGTGCAACACCGCGCCGATGCTTCACACGCATGCCATCGCGCTGGCCGATCCGATGGCCCCTATACCACCGCCACAAGTGTTGGCCCCCCATGTATTTATGAATGCGGTCCCAGCGGCGACAGTGCCCATGCAGCCCGCTATGCAGCGCCCGGCCATGGCGCAGCCTCCGGTGCCACCGCCCCCGCCCCCGCAGCCTCCGGCTCCTCCGCCAGCCCCGGCTCAGCCCAAGGCTCCTGCGGATCCCTTTGATGGCGCGCTGACGGATGACATTGTGAAATCGTTGAACCGGCAGCTGAATGACCCGGATGAGGTCACGCGGGCTTCGGCGGCGACCGATTTAAGCAAAATTCTGGAAAAACATCCCGGCTTGTCGGATAGCCTGGAGTACAAGGCCATTGTGGACGCCTTTCTTGAAAAAATCATGAAGGACCCCAGCACGCTGGTGCGGGGGATGGGCGAAATGACGTTTCAGTTGGGCGCAGTGCCCCATCCCTCGGAAGGGGTGCGGAACCAGTTAAAGTCGCTGGCTAAAAAAGATGACAAGAATTTAACCAAGGAAAATGATCTGGCCAGTTCCATCCTGACCGGCGCCGAAAACGGCACACTGGGCAAGAATCTGGAAAACGTGCTGGGCAAGAAAAAAGAAGCGGCCCCCGGTGATGCGCCCCCCGGTACTCCCGCAGACGCGATGACACCCGGTGGTGCTACCCTGTCACCTTCACCCGTCCCTGCGGTTGAACCGGCCTCAGCGGCAAGTACGCAGAGTGCACCCGCTAGTATGCCTGCGGGTATGCCTGTAGCACCCACGATGCCCACCCCCATGACCAGTTATCAATCCCCAATAGGGATGGGGGCTTATCCCGCTAACGCTTATCCGGCGACTGCTTACGGGCCACCCGCTGCCGGAACGTTTCCCGGTGGTGCAGCTGGCCCTACCTTCGGAAGTCGTTTGAATATTATGAGTAACGCCCCGGGCATGATGTCACCGGGCTTGGCCAATGTCCAAATGGGACAACGGCTGAACGTGTATGAGGGACCTCGTTCATGAGTAGTGATTCGGCAGTCAATAAGTTGAGCGCTGCGGCCAAAAAAGACGGTCCGATTGTTTCTCGTCCGATGAAGGATAGCCCGATGATGGGGCTGTTTGCGTTGGCGGCAGTGGGTACGACGGCCTGGATGATTCGTGACTCCTACCACGGCAACAAGGAGCGTGAGGATCAAGAGGCCTCCATGCACCAGGCTAACAAGGATTACGCCTATTCGGCCTATGACTGGGGCCGTTATTCCGGTCGCCCCCATATGGACAATCTGGCGCACAGCTGGATGGGCTTAAAGCTGTATGGTCCTTATGGCCTGAAGGAATGGTATCAGGAAACGGTGGTCAAGTTCTACTCCATTTATAAAGAGGTTATTCTGCCCAATCTGGTTCCGATTGGCATCAGTATTGCTTCGCTGTATGGCTTTTTTGGGGCTAAGGCCATTAATGGCAAAATTGGTGATATGGGCAAGGAAATTGGCGGTGTCATTTCCAGGGCAAACGTTGGTGGTGGCTTCTGTAAATATGCCAATAAGGCCTATGAAGGGACTGTCAAGGGGTGTGCCAAAGTTCTGGAAAAAGCCTTTACATACCCGGCGATCGCAGCGGGTACGGTGCTGTTGGGTGCCTGGTTCCTGAAGTCCTTTAACGATGCCTATAGTGGTCAAGGCCAGCGCGAATACTTCCGTCACGAGCTGTGGCAAAAAGACGGCAGAGAAGAATAGCGCAACGCCTTTTCGAGCGATGATGATGTCTAGCGGTCTTTGCGTTTGAAGACTAGAATGTTCTGCAATTCGCCTGCGAGCTGGTAATCCTTGACCAGGATGGTTTCCAAACCGTACAGGTGAAAGTCGTAATTGCGCCATTTCAGGAAGCGTTGATCAAAGCGGAAGTCCAGTTCATCCAGTCGGTTGTAGAGGATGAAGGTGGGCTTTTTTCGCCTCAGATCCCTGAGAGCTTCTTCTATTTGTTCCGGGGTGTTGTAGATGGCCATGAGGATTTGGTAGCGGGTGGGGTTGTCCCGATGGGTCAGGAAGTAGAGTTCGGGTGCGCCGTTGTATACAAACAGGTTGGTGCCCGGCGGTGATTGCTCGTGTAATAGACGCAGCAGTTGATTGGAGGCTTCGATGTAGTCACTCGATGCCTCGGAGGTGAGGCCGGATTCTCGGGTACCGTAGGAGATCACGCGCGGGGCGTTGAGCAGGTTGAGCGATGTGTTCGTGGATAGGCACAAGCTGGCCAGAATTCCCAAAATCAGTACCACGCCAAAGGTTTTTTGCAAGGTGGGGCGGTGCTGCCATATGCCCTGAATGGCGACCCAGGCCAATAGGTATAAAGGCCAAGCATGCCACAGTACCATGCGCGTATTGGGATAGGAAAAAATGGCCAGAAAAAAGCCAATCCCCGCCATCCACAGATAGAGCAATCGCCAGTCTGTGAGTGAAAGGCTAGGGTCTTTCTGGCCATGGCGCCACCGTTTTTTCAGCAGGTGAGCCGGGGGCCAAATCAGTCCCACCAGCGGGAGGATGCCGGATAGAATCATAAACAATAAGTTCAGAGTGATGGGGCCATTCCTGAATAATACTTTGGAGTAGCTAAACAGTCGGTTCCAGCCATCCAGAAAATAGATGTGCGATGTGGTGGCGGCATAATTGCCGCGTGCCAGATAGGTAAAGGTACTGTCCCACAGATTGCCCAGTGCGCCCTGAGAGGCGAAATAGCCATAGGTCAGTGCAATGGGGAGCAGGGCTGGCAGGGTCAGGTTGGTGAGTACCAGCAACAGGCTGCGACCGAACGGTTGTTTTTCATGCTGCATGCGATAAACCAGCAGAAAAGCGCCCAACGCCACCCCGAGCGTGACCCCCAGGGTCTGGGTAAAGAGGGTCGTCAGCCCGATCAAAAATCCGGCCAGCAGCGTGAATTTGGGGCGTTGGCCGGTTTCTTGCAGTGTGGCATGCCACAGGCACAACAGGGCGAGCATGCCCGTAAAGGCGCTACACAGGTGATGTTGTAATTCCATGAGGGTCGGCAGATGAAACACCCACAGCAAGAGGCCCAGGGTAATCCAACCCCATCGGGGGAGAAACGCGCGAGCCAGATGCAGGGTGATCGCAATACAACCCAGAATCATGGCCAACGCGGTTAGGCGAAACGCTACCATGCTCACGCCAAAGAGTTTGATGAGTCCGGCCACCAGATAAAAAATGCCCGGCAGAATGAAGTCAAAAAAGTCCCGGTAGGGCAACTTGCCCAGGGTGATCAGATAGCCTTCATAGAGGAAGGTACTTTCATCCTGTACGGGTAGCTTGATGAAATAGGGCCAGCAGATGAACAGCAACCACAAGCCGAGCAAGCCCCAGCCCAAATAGAGTAGCCAGTGATGGTTTGAAGGTTTGTTCAATGGTTTTTCTATCCTCATAAACTTGTGTGGCCTTTGTTTCCAGGGGTGAAATCTGCTTTTGGGGGCCATATTGAGTACAGCGATTGCAATGAAGTGCTCGTGCTGTAGCTTGGGGCTAGTGTTAGTGATCTTTTCGTTTGAATAACCAGAGGTTGTTGCATTGACTGAGCAATGTATATTTTTCCGTAAGCAGTGTTTCTATGCCATGTAAATGGTAATCGTAATGCTGCCATTTCTTAAAGCGCTGATCCTGTTCAAAATCGAGTTGATCCAGGTGGTCATAAATGATGAATGTGGGTTTTTTGTGAGTCAGATCGTGCAAGGTTTCTTGTATCTGTTCGGGTGTATTGTAAACGGCCATGAGCATTTGGAAGCGCGTGGGATTGAGTTGGCTGGTCAGCAGGTAGTAATGGGGTGCCCCGTTATAGACAAACAGGTTCTCCCCCGGGGGAGATTGGTCGTGTATAGTACGAAACAGGGCATTCATCCCCCGGATGTTTTGGGGGGTATCTTCCAGAATCAGGCCGTGTTCCCGAGTGCCATAGGAGACCATGCGTGGGAGTTGTAGCAACTTGAACGATTTTTCCGTAGAAAGTATCAGGAAGGTCAAAACGCAAAGCGTGACAAGCCCTCCGAGCAGGCGTTCTAACTGGGGGCGGGTGTGACAGGCCATATGGAACGCAATCCAGGCCATCAAATAGAGTAACCAGCTATGCCATAACACCATACGGGTGTTTGGATAACTGAACATTGCTGCAAAAAAGCCGATACCAGCTACCCATAAAAACAGCAGTCGCCAGTGTAAAAGGGATGTGGTGTTCCAGAGTGCGGGTTTTGGGTGGTTTCGTTTTCTCAGGAGGTATGTTGGTAGCCAGACGAGGCCAATCAGGGGTAGGCTTCCGGAGAGCAGGAGGAAGAATGCCAGCAGGGCAATGGGGCCATTGCTGAGGATGATTTTGCGATAGGTGTTGAGCTTCATCCAGCCATCCAGAAAATAGATATGGGTTGTAGTGGCTGCGTAGCTTCCTCGGGCCAGGAAGGTAAAGGTGCTGTACCACAGCTTGCCTAGTGTGCCCTGGGTGGCAAAATAGCCAAAGGTAAGTGCGATAGGAAGTAATGCGGGTAAGGTCAGGTGCAGTATCGTATAGGTCAGGCTTCGCCCAAGGCTTTGTTTTTGCAGCAGAGTTAAAAAGAACAATAAATAGAGGCCGAGTGCTATCCCGAGCGTGACCCCCAGTGTTTGGGTAAACAGGGTGGTCAGTCCAATCCAAAAACCCGCCAATAGGAGCAGCTTGGGACGGATATGATCCTGTTGAAACAAGGCGTGCCACATGCAGAGAACAGCCAGCATGCCGGTAAACGCGCTGCACAGGTGATGCTGAATTTCCAGAACTCTGGGCAGGTGAAAGACCAGTAAAAGCAACCCGAGTGTGAGCCATCCCTTGCGCGGGAGAAAAAAACGGGCCAGATACAGTGTGATCGCAATACAGCCCAGTATCATGGTGAGCGCGGTTAGTCGAAACGCGACCATGCTCACCCCAAAGAGTTTGATGAGTCCGGCCACCAGATAAAAAATGCCCGGCAGAATGAAGTCAAAAAAGTCCCGATAGGGCAACTTGCCCAGTGAGACCAGATAGCCTTCATAGAGGAAGGTACTTTCATTCTGTACGGGTAGCTTGATGAAATAGGGCCAGCAGATGAACAGCAACCACAAGCCGAGTAAGCCCCAGCCCAGATAGAGTCGCCATGATTTTTTGAGTTTAACGCTCAACTCGGTTCCCTGTTACTGCCCAATACACTTTTTCTAGCATACCGTATGTTGGGTATTTGGGGAGGTATTGCTTAGGGTGCTGAATGGGTAGCGATGATAACGGGAGCGTGGTTTTTGCTGTGAAAGCCCAGCGTGATTCAGGGTAGGGTGCATAGGCAATAGCCGTCCTGATCATCACAAGGGGACGGCTCAGCCAGAGGGAAATATAGGGGACTGGTTCTAAACGTCGCCAAAGTTGGGGTTGTAACCCCGACGTTGCAGCTCCAGTTTAATTTTGTCCAGTCCGGATTGCACGATGCGGGAGGTGCGGGACGGAGAGATGTTGAACGTCTCGCCGATTTCGCGCATCTTCATGTTCTTGAAGAACCGGGCTTCGATAATTTGCCGTTCCCGCTCGGGCAATTTGGCGATTGCATCGCGCACGACCTTGGCCATTTCCTTCAGCTCGGTATTTTCTTCCGGCGTGTAGGAGTTGTCCTTGATCTCGTGCGGGTTTTCCGCGTCCATCATGCTGTCCACGGACAGGATGGTTTCGTACATGGCTTCGCGCACTTTGGTTTTTTCAACTTCAAAGCCTGCGCTGACGGCATCGTCTTCGCCGGGGGCACCGGAGTTGGCGTCCTGATTGGACTCCATGCTGACCTGTTTTAGCGAGTACCACTTGTAGCGGTACCGTAATTCGTTGCGGATGGCCCACTTGATGGCCGTGGAAAGATACGTGACGTTGTACTCCCGATCGGGATTGGATGTCAGCAGCACATGGATGGCAATCGCGCCAATGTTCACGATTTCGGCGAAATCGATCAGGTGATTGGGCAGACGACTGTATTCTACCCGCGCTACGGTTTCAATCAGATCAACGTAGTCGTTGACTGTTTTTTTAGGTTTCGGTGATTCTTCAGAAGAGGACTTGAACGCCATTACCGCTTGTCGAGCCGCCATAGTTTACTCCACCTTTCCATTCTACACTGAAGCACCTCAAATAAGGGAACCCCTTCTTGAAGTCTTAACGTGTTAAAAACCCGAAAGCCCTCTAATGCTGGATTGCAATGGCTTGGCTCAAGTGAAGGGCAACGTTGCGCCTTCTCACTTGCTCTTGCCAAGCCGAAATCCGGGGGCTTAATGGATTATTAACCAGTTGAGACGGGGTTTTGGTGCTGTGTTGGTTCTGTATAACCCTGCCTAGCATTTGAATTGGCCAGATTGGCCGATTAAAAAGAACTCCAAAATTCGAGGATCATTTTTGTTTATAAGCTTTATATCCTCCATCACAATAACTCATAACCAGCATGAGATTCAGGATTCACACATCTTTCGATATTAGTATAAAAACAATATTAAAAATCGAATTGCCATTACTTACAAATCTTCATAATTCTTTCGTGTGGGAGCGCGTTCTGTTTTAGCCTGGGACTGGTTTTGCTAAACTGAGAGTCAGTTTGATAGCTGAACAGATTGCGATGGGTGCTTTGGGGCTTATCAATTCATCACAGCTGTTCGGTTTTAATCGGGCATCCTGTCTTGCGTCATCAAATTGGCTTACCATTGGCCCTTGTAAGGAAAATCCTCATATGACCATCATTCGGCCTGTACTACCTCCTGTTGCCGTTAATGCTGCGGTTACTCCAGTACATATTAACCGTTCCGCTGATCAGATCCGATTTTCGGCAGGCCCGCTAACTTCTATAGTAACTGTTCATGCTTTGGACCCAGCCTCATCAAGTCCCCGCTCCTCTAATGCTGCGGAAACTCCAGTTCGAATCAACCGTTCAAGACCGTTGATGACCCGGCTTGAGTCGTTGATAACCCGGCCTGAGTCGGGGGATTGGCTGGATCTTTTCCGGACGCAACGGCAACGGGATCGACGACTGGCTATTCAGGCGCTGGAAAGCGAGTCTATACTTAGATTCAACCAGATTAAAGCCAGGATGGATGCGCGTGGGGAAGTTCTAGACCTGAAGGGCAAACGTTTTTATGGGCTTGACTGGAGGGGTGTGGATTTGCGGGGGGTGAACCTGAAAAGGGCAAGGCTTACAGCTATGACTTTGTCGGACGCGCAGATGAATCAAGCGAATCTGTCGGGTGCCACTTTAAGGCGTGCAAATCTCAGTCGTGCCAATTTGTCGCACGCTAATTTACACAAAGCGAATCTTATTTATGCCAATTTGTTGCGTACCAATTTAAGTGTTGCTAAACTGACTGATGCTGATTTGTCGCATGTCCAATTACACCATTCAACACTTTATGCGGCCAATTTGTGGGGGGCAAACTTACGGTGGGCAATCCTTCATGCTGCCGATTTATCGAATGCTGATTTAAATGGGGCGAATCTTCAGGGTGCCGATTTATCGAATGCCAATTTAAGTGGGGCAATCCTTTATCAGGCCAATTTGGCGGGTACCAATCTAAATGGTGCGAATCTTGTTGATGCTAATACGACGGGTGCCGATTTATCCAGGCTGCAAGATTTTAATCCCATGTCTTTGGATGAAAGAAGAGATAGTGGCAATGAGCTTATGCCACCTGCTTTGGGCCCTCAGGCTGCTGCTTGGCAAGAAGCAGTGAATTATCGAATTCAAAATTTGCTTGCTGTACATGATGCATTAGACATAGACGCTCAACAACGAGTTAATCCGTTTCGCAATCCTTCAGGGACTCAATCAATTGCTGACTCTGCCCGTGAAAGACCTGATCCGTCGCTGCCTTCAGCTAAGGATGCATTGGAAGCCATAGGAGCTGGGGACAAGGATCGCTACAAGGAGATTAAACAGGCTTATGATAAGGCCAATCAAACGTTAAATTTAGCGCGTGCAAATTTATCGGATTTGAATCTGAAGGGCATTAATCTTCGAAATGTGCGTCTGGAGGATGCTTCGCTGAATGATGCGGACTTGAGTCATGCCGATTTAAGAGGTGCCATTTTGGATGGGGCTTCGCTCCTTGATACCAGGTTGAGTGCTGCGGACTTGAGTGGTGCCCGTATGGTTCAGGTGGATTGCATGAATGCTAATTTTGAAAATGCCAATTTGAAAGGTGCTCAACTTTTAGCACCATCTACTGATTCAATCGGTTGCAACCTGGCCGAGGCCAACTTCAAGCATGCTGATTTAACGGATGCAAAATTCAAAAATGCTGAATTGATCGGTGCTCATTTTGAAAATGCTAAGTTGTCCAGCGGCACCCAATTTAATGGATGCAAGCATCCGCCTGTCTCGCTGACCCAGCTGCTAGCCCAGCAGCCTTGCAATGCTATCTGGCATGTCGATTTCGGGTAACTTGTAGCGTAAATAGGCGGCCAGCAGTTCAGTCGTTCGCCCCTGAGCCAAGCGCCGGTATTGCTCGTCCACGGCCATGGCGATGGCCTGACTGAGTTCTTCCATGAGGGCAGCCGGGTGCCATTGCTGGAAGAGCTGTGGCGCGATGCAGGCCTGCAAACTAATCGGCTGATGGCCACGCTGATCCTGTGTGCAACCTTCCTGTACCGCTTCATGTTCCCGGAGGTTGATGCCGATGCCGGTGATCAGCGCCTTGCAGCGGTTCTCGCTGATTAAGCTTTCCGTCAGGATGCCGCCCAGTTTGCGGCCTTCTACATACAAATCATTAATGGGCTTGAGCTGAATGGATAAACCTGTGAGGGTGGCCACGGTTTCCGCGCAAGCGACGCCTGCCGCCAGTGTAAATAATGGCGTGAGCGGAATGGAGCCCTTGGACTGAGAATCTTGCCCCTGGCTGGCTGACCAGAACTGGTCTGCCTCGTGGAAGGATTCATTCCATTCATTCATAGAGTGAAACGGAGCGTCCCCCGTGGGGTGAATGGCAGGGAGCAACCAGTCACTGCCTGTCTCAAACGAATGCACCACGGAAAAATACAAGCCTGCCCCGGGTGGGGAAAACCACTGCCGTCCCTGTGTACCCTTGCCTGCGGTCTGGCTGTCAGCCCGCACAATCAGCGGGCTGGAAATGTCCTCCTGAGCCAGCAGGCGCTTGGATTCCTCGTTGGTGGAATCCAGCTCGGGGTAGTGACGAACGGTAAAGGGTGCTGTGCGTTTATCCGGCGTCATGATTCCACTCGGGGGTTCACTGCCAGATTTTGCAGACTGCCAATGTCATCCAGTTCCGGTTCTGCGTTGCTCAGTACTTTGCGAATGGCCGCCGAGGCTTCTTTCAGCAGGTTTAAATCAATCCCGGTGGCAATGCCCTGACTCTCCAGAAAACCCACCAGCGCATCCGTGGATAAATTGCCCGACGCCCCCGGTGCATACGGGCAACCGCCCAGCCCGCCTGCAGAGGAGTCGAAAATCGACAACCCCAGTGCCAGCGAGGCCGCCACGTTCTCCAGCGCCAGCCCGTTGGTGTCATGGAAGTGCATGGCCAGTTTCTCCACGGGTACATGCTGGAGCAGGTGGGTCATGGTGGTGGTCACATCCTGTGGGGTGGCCTGGCCAATGGTGTCCCCGATGGAAACTTCCTGCACGCCCAGCGCCAGCAAGCGTTGGGTCACATCCAGCGTTGCCGCGCTGTCGATTTTGCCTTCGTAGGGGCAGTAAAACGCGGTGGAGACATAGCCCCGCACGAACAGCCCTTCGGCCAGGGCGCGTTGAACCACGGGCTGAAAGGCCTCAAAGGACTCGTTCACGGTCATGTTGATGTTGCGCTGGGTGAATGTATTTGATGTCGCTGTAAACACCGCAATCTCCCGGATGCCGGATTCCAGCGCGCGCTCCAGCCCCTTCAGGTTGGGCACCAGCGCGGAATAATGCATGCCGGGCAACGCAGGCAGGCCCTTCACCACATCCAGCGCGTCCGATAATTGAGGAATCGCCTTGGGGTGCACAAAAGAGGTCACCTCAATGTACTTCAGGCCCGCAGCGGCCAGCTTGCCAATAAACGCCAGCTTGGCCCCCGTATCGATGATCACTTTTTCGTTCTGCAAGCCGTCCCGTGGCCCCACTTCCACGATTTTGACGGATTTGACGGGTTGGATGGCCATGGCTCGCATCCCTTTCTGGTTGCCGCTTTTACTCGGAATACATGCAGCAAGACTATTTTAAGTATCTGCTTCCGTGTCTAATTTTACAAGCAAAGCACCCATATCCACCAGTTGACCGGGCGTGCAATGCACCGCGTTGACCGTGGCGGCTTGCGGCGCGGCCAGCGTCATTTCCATTTTCATGGATTCCATCAGCACCAAGGGTTGATTGGTCGCTACGGCGTCGCCGGGCTGCACCAGCACTTTCAGCACGGTGCCCGGCATGGGGGCTTTCACCTCGCCACCGGGGAGGGTTGCCGCCCCGCCACCGCCTGCGCGTCGGGCTTCCGGGTTGAGCAGGTTGTAGGTGTAGCTATGCCCGTCCAGCCAGAAGGCGATCTCGTCCTGCTTCTGGCTCATGTAAAAGGGCAGGATTTTCCCCTCGTAATTCAGCCAGCCTTCGCCCGGCCCGGTGATCATCAAAGTCCCTTCGTAGACGGTATCCTCGTGGGTGATGGAAAACCGGCTGCCGTCAATCTGGCAACCCAGCGAGACCGGCTCGCTGCGGTGGGGGAATTTGAGCATTAATTTTGCCATGTCAGGTGCCTCCAAGCGCCGCCCGTCACCCAGGGGGAATGTTGAACGGATTCAGCCAGATCGGGGTGTAGGGCTTGTCCTTGTTTTACCCGCGAACCGGGGGAGCTTACACTCCGCTTTGCGATTTGTGAAGCCAAAGCCGAAGCAATTAAAACGGCAGGCGGCAAAGCACCTTCTGCCATCGGCTCGGGCACGGTGATGTGCTGCTCTTCCAGAAAGTGGGTGTGGATCTTGCCGCTGATAAATTGGGGATGCTCAATGATGGCCCGCAAAAAGGCCACGTTGTTGGCCACGCCCACAATGGCAAAGCGCGACAGCGCCCAGGACATCTTCTGTAAGGCAATGTCCCGCGATTTGCCCCACACGATCAGCTTGGCCAGCATGGGGTCATAATGCACGGTCACTTCACTACCTTCCCGCACGCCGCTATCCAGCCGGATAAACGGCCCCACCGGTGGCCGGTAAAAGGCCAGCGTCCCGATGCCGGGCATAAAGTTCCGCGCGGGATCTTCCGCATAAATGCGCACTTCAATGGCGTGACCGTTTTGGGTCAGCTCGGCCTGGGTAAAGGGCAAGGGCAGTCCGGCGGCCACCATCACTTGCAAGCGCACCAAATCCTGATGCACGGTCATCTCCGTCACGGGATGCTCGACTTGTAAGCGCGTATTTACCTCCAGAAAGTAAAAGGAGCCATCCTCGGCCAGAATAAATTCCACGGTGCCCGCGTTGGTGTAACCCATCACTTGGGCGGCCCGCACGGCGGCTTGGCCCATCTGCTCGCGCAGTTCTGGCGTTAGCGCGGGAGAAGGCGTTTCCTCCACAATCTTCTGGTGGCGGCGCTGAATGGAGCATTCTCGCTCAAACAGATGCACCACGTTTCCGTGGTGGTCGCCGAAGATCTGAAATTCAATGTGCCGGGGCTTGGTAATGTACTTTTCCAGAAACACCCGCGCATCGCCAAAGGCGCTTTGGGCCTCGCGTGCGGCAGCGGCAAAGGCGGCCTCCAGCTCGGACGCGGCATGCACTAGACGCATCCCTTTTCCCCCGCCACCCGCAGCGGCTTTGACCAGCAAGGGGTACCCAATGGTGTCCGCCTGCTTTTGAATTTCTTCAAAGGGCGTCTCGGCCTCGCCCGACCAACCGGGCACCACGGGCACACCCGCTTGGTGCATCAGGTTTTTGGCGATGATCTTGTCGCCCATATCCCGAATGACGTGGGGTTTGGGGCCGATAAAGGTAATTCCCGCATCGGCGCAAGCCTGGGCAAAGCCCGCGTTCTCCGATAAAAAGCCGTAGCCGGGATGGATGGCCTCCACCCCGTGCGCGACCGCCAGCTCAATAATGCGATCGCCTTGCAGATAAGTATCCGCGGGCTTTTGTCCGGGCAGTTCAATGACTTCGTTGGCCACGCGGACATGCTCGGCGGCCCGATCCGGCTCGGAAGCCAGCGCGACGGTGGTAATGCCCATCTCTTGCAGGGTTTGCATCACCCGCACCGCAATCTCACCGCGATTGGCCACCAGAATTTTGTTGAATAAAGGCTGCTTCGACATTCAGGCGTCCTTTCCCGAAGGGCTGGCCGCGCTCAAAGCCGCCGCTGAATCGCCTTGCGCCCATGCGGGCTGCCGTTTCTCCAGAAAGGCCTTCATGCCCTCTTGTCCCTCGCGGGAACTGCGCCGCTCGGCAATCATCTTGGTGGTCAAGTCCACCGCGCGCTCCCACTCGGTGTGACAGACTTTTTCAATCAGCACCTTGCAATGCGCCAGCGATTCCGGGCCGTTGGCCAGCAGGGCATCCAGCAGGCGCTCAATACAGGCATCCAGCGCCTCAAGGGTCGGAGCCGTTTCGCTAATCAGGCCCAAGCGCAAGGCTTCCGCGGCCGAGAACCGCTCTGCAGTGAGGAAATAGCGATGCGCCCCGCTGGGGCCGATTTTCTTCATCACAAACGGAGAAATCACCGCAGGGAGCAGGCCCAGTTTCACTTCGCTCAGACAAAAGGTGGCGCTGTCCAGGGCCACGGCCATATCGCAGGCGGCCAGCAGGCCCACGCCACCGCCAAAGGCCGCCCCGTGTACGCGGGCAATCACCGGCTTGGGGCAGTCGTGGATGGTGCGCAACATCGCCGCCAAAGCGTGGGCATCGGCCACGTTTTGCTCAAAGGTGTAATCCACCATCTTTTTCATCCAGTTCAGGTCGGCTCCGGCGCAAAAGCTCTTGCTTTCGGCCTGCAACACCACGGCCCGAACCTCGGATGTCCGGGTGAATTCGGCAAAGGCCGCCTGCAATTCCTGAATCATGACTTCGTTGAAGGCGTTGTGCAGCTCGGCACGGTTTAAGGTCACCCGAGCGACCGGCCCCAACGCCCGTTGCTCCATGGCCACCTGAACAAATGTTCCCATCAGCGACTCCCTCGATTAGCCTCTCTCATTGCCTCTAGCCTAGCAGGAAAGCGCGGTTTTTTAAAGAGAATGGCCGGGTTTTAACGCGAACCCATCGGCGAATCGCACGCATTAGGCCTTTTCGGACAGTACCCGCTTCACAGCGGCTTTCCAGCCTTGCATGAGGCGATCACGCTCTGCCGCGGGCATGGTGGGGTTGAAGCGCTCGGTTTGCTCCTGCATGGCCAAAATTTCATCGGGGGAGGCCCAAAACCCTACGGCCAGCCCAGCCAGATAGCCCGCGCCCTTGGCCGTCAGCTCGGGGTCATCCAGCCGTTCGACGGGCACGTTTAAAATATCGGCCAAAAATTGGGCCAGAAAGTCGGATCGAGTCACGCCGCCGTCAATGCGCAAGACTTTCAGGTTTAAGCTCGCTTCGCGCTGCATGGAATCCAGCACTTCGCGGGTTTGATAGGCCATGCTCTCCAGCGCGGCGCGGACCATGTGGGCTTTGCCTGTATCTTGCGTGATCCCGAAAATGCCACCCCGCGCGTTGGCGTCCCAATAGGGTGCGCCAAGCCCGGCAAAGGCGGGCACCAGATACACGCCCTCGTTGTCGCTCAGGCTCTGGGCCAGCGGATCGATCTCGCTGACGGCGGCAATCGCGCCCAGCTTTTTGGTGAGCCATTCCAGCGCCGCGCCCGCAAAGAAAATCGCGCCTTCCAGCGCATAGGCGGGATGGCCATGAGCGTCGGTGGCCAAGGTGGTCAGTAATCCTTCCTTAGAGTAAACCGGCTGAGTCCCGGTGTTCATCACCAGAAACGCGCCCGTGCCGTAGGTGCTTTTGGCGGTGCCGGGCGTCCAGCACTTCTGGCCATGCAGGGCAGCCTGCTGATCGCCTGCAATGCCCGCCAGCGGCACCGATACGCCGCCAGTAATGGCCGGATCAATCACGCCATAAATGGCATTGGAGGGTTTGACTTCGGGCAACAAACTGCGCGGCACCCCAAAGAGGGCTAACAGCTCATCATCCCAGGCTTTTTGGTGAATGTTATACAGCATGGTCCGCGAGGCGTTGGTGGGATCGCTCACATGCACCTGTCCGCCGCTGAGCTTCCAGAGAATCCAGGTTTCCACGGTACCAAACAAAAGCCGATTCTGGGCCAAAAGCGCTTGCGCCTCGGGGACATTCTCCAGCAGCCATTGAATTTTAGAGGCCGAAAAATAAGCATCCACCACCAGCCCTGTTTTTTCAGCGATGCGGGGGGCATGGCCTGCCTGCTTCATGGCCTCACAGCGATCTGCGGTGCGGCGACACTGCCATACGATGGCGTTGTGAATGGGCTGGCCGGTTTGCTTGTCCCATAAAATGGTGGTTTCCCGCTGATTGGTGAGCCCCACGGCGGCAATGGCATGCCAGGTGACGCCTTGCTGTTGCAACACCCCAGCGGCCACGCGCAAGGTCACCTCCCAGAGGGTGTTTGCGTTTTGCTCCACCCAGCCCGGCTGGGGATAGAGCTGCTCAAAGGGCTCCTGTGCGGTGGCCACAATTTGGCCCGCCTTGTCCATCAGGCATGCCCGAATGCTCGTCGTACCGTGATCAAAAACCAGAATATATTGGGGACTCATTGGGATTTCCGTTCACTCCGCCATCAATTGCATCAAAATGAATACTGTTTTCAGAGGCCCGCCGGCTTACTCAAAGGGGCGGGTGAGGCTTTCGCCGTCCGCTTGCAAGGTTTTGACCAGTTCGTCCACGCGGCCGCGCGCTTCAGTCAGCTTGTTTTGGCAGACTTTAATGTGTTGCACGCCCTCTTCAAACAGGGTCAGGGCCTCTTCCAGCGTGAGCGAGTCGCCGCGAAAGCGGTCCACAATGGTATCCAGGGCATCGGAGGCCTGGGAGAAGCTGACGGGTTTCTGGCTTTTAGCGGTCATAAAATGCGTCCTCTAATTGAGATTAAGCTTGGGTGAAAGATGGTCTAAAGCGCGTTCAGGGCAAATTGCCCGAGGCGGCTGGGGGCTCTAGTGCCTCCTGCGAGAGCACCTGACAGTGTAAACTGCCATCAGATAGCCGCAAAGAAAGCGTCTCGCCAGTCTGGATTTGCTGAATGGAGCGGAGCACCCGTTGATTAGAATCCGTGGCCACGCCATAGCCTCGCGCCAGGGTGGTCAGGGGATTAAAGGCGTTCATGGCGGCTACGGCCTGCCCCAGTTTTTGCTCCTGTCGCTGGAAGTAGAGGTGAAAGCCAGAGAGGACTCGCTCTTGCCGCTGTTCCAGCTTGTGGCCCTCAGTTTCCAGAGTGCTCTCGTGCAGCTCAATCAGGCGCGTGGCATTGTGATCCAGGGTTTGCTCGTAGTATAGAATCGTTTCGGCCATGCTCTCCAGCAATTCGCGGGAGCGGGTGGCATGGGCCTCCACCAGTAATTGCGCATCCGGCACGGCCCAATCGGCCGCCGCTGTGGGGGTTGAGGCCGAGTAATCGGCCACGGCATCGGCTAATGAATAATCCGGTTCATGCCCAATCCCGGTGATGACCGGCACCTGGCTGGCAAAAATGGCGCGCACCACAGCCTCTTCGCTAAAGCAAAAGAGATCTTCAAAGGAGCCCCCGCCCCGGCCCACGATGAGAATATCCAGCTGATAATGGGGATGATTTAATTCCGCGATGGCTTGCGCGATCTCTGCGGCAGCGCCTTCGCCTTGCACTTTGACCGGGTGCAACAGCACATCCACCAAAGGATTCTTGCGGCGAATCACGCGCAGCATGTCGTGAATGACCGCCCCGGTGGAAGAAGTAATCAGTCCAATTCGCTCGGGAAATTCAGGAATGGGCTTTTTGAACTCGTCCATGAACAGCCCCTCGGCGTCGAGGCGGGCCTTGATCTGCTCAAAGGCCAGTTGCAGCGCGCCCACGCCCACGGGTTCAATCTTGCTGGCCACCAGTGAATAACTGCCGCTGGGCTTGTAAATCTCCAGGCGGCCCGTTAGATAGACTTCCAGCCCGTCTTTCAAATCAAAATTCAGTCGGGAAGCGGTGCTGGCCCACAAAATACCCCCAATGGAAGCCGTGGGATCTTTTAGGGTGAAATAGATATGCCCCCGCGAACTGCGTTTGACGTTGGACAATTCCCCCTGCACGGTCACGCTGTGGCCCAGGGTGGGATGATCCTCAATGGCATCGGCCAGCAGGGCTGTAATTTCCGAGACAGTGTAAGCGCTTTTTGAGGGCGCGCCATCCAGCATGAGGGACGTAAAATCCAGTTGCTGCTGGTCAGAAATAAGCGTTTTGTTGCGGGCGCTGGGGCGTTTGGCGGACGGCATCACTCTCTTTTTCCGGGTTAACCCGCCCATTATAGCCTGAAATGTCAGCAATCAGAAAACACTAAATGCTAGTCAAATCACACCCGGTCAGTGTTTAACGAAAAACTAAACCCTTAGCTACTCAAAACCCAATTAAAAAACCACTCGCTCATCCATACCAAAGAACAATCCAAAACCCGCAAACACCCCACAAAAAGGAACAACCAAAAACTCACCAACACACCTGACAAGGAAAAAGTCTTATCTATCTACCAACCAATCTGTTCCACCAAAAGAAAAGCCCTACCCTGCCACCAATCAACCTGCCCCACAAGAAGAAAAGCCCCCATAGCATTCCAAAAAGAGCCAAAGGCTCTTTTCCTCCCCCAAAAAAGCAAGCCCGCAACGCAAAAGCAACGCACACTTGGCAGGGTTTGGGGGGCGCCACTGCCCCCCAATGGGGGTTGTTAGGGGGCAAGCCCCCTAATACCAATCAGCAAAAAAGGCATACAGTATTCAGAAAATCCCGAATCAGGGCAAAATCCTATTGATTGGACTCAATATCACCCTGAAATTTAAAATCACTGGCCTTCAGGTCGGTCAGGAAGTTGCGAAACTCTTTCGCTTCGGCCTCATCGCGTTCCTGATCGGTGGAAATTGTCCCTTCGGCCATCACATTGGCGGTGGCAAAAATGGGCACCTTTGACTTCAGGGCCAAGGCAATGGCATCGGACGGGCGCGAATCGATGATCTGCACCTTGCCGTCTGCGGCGGTCAGGTAAATACTGGCAAAATAGGTATCGGAATTAATGTCGTTGATCTCAATCTTGCTGATATTTTGCCCGGTGGCCTCAATGATGTTGTTCAGTAAGTCATGCGTCATGGGCCGCGCCGATTTGATGTCTTCTAGCTGGCGAATGATGGCGCTGGCCTCTGCCGTACCAATCCAAATCGGTAGCGCGCGACGGTTTTCCTGATCGTTTAACACCACAATCGGCGTACCGGTGCGGGTGTCTAAAGCTATCCCCATCACGTAAAGCTCGACCATCGGCAAGCTTTCAACGTTTCCATCCTCTTTATTAATGGCAAAGCCCCCTTTTACCAACTTTTACAGTTACATTTATTATACTGTAATTTTATTGTAAGGGGCATTCCAGAATTTGAAAATCATTGTTCGGGAGGAAGGGGTAGTGTTCCAATGCGATTTGGGGGCCAAATCCGAAATACGGCGCGACCAATCACCCGTTCCTCTTCGGCAAAGCCCCAGTATCGGCTGTCCAGGCTGAGGTTTCGATTGTCGCCCATCATATAATAATGGTGCGGTGGTACTTTCACAGAGCCACAGTAGGGCTCTGGACGCATCAAGGTGCAGGTTTCCGCAATTTCGTTGACGTAAGGCTCATCCAGCTTTTTGCCGTTCACATACACACCCACGCCGGGTTTTACATTCACGATGTCTCCGGGTAGGCCAATGAGTCGCTTGATGTAAGCCACATCAATGTTGTCATCTTTTTTGTAGACCAGACCTGAGAATCCGGTCAGGCGCATAAACAGGCTGCCCGGATCGTTCTTCAGCTCGGTCATGGGCGGGTAAAACACCAGAATATCGCCCCGTTTGTAGGGCCGGTTCCAACGGGTGACCCGTTCAATGACCAACCGGTCGTCAATCTTCAGGCCAGGCAGCATCGACTCTGACGGGATTAACCGTAGTTCACCCAGAAAGCTTTTGATCAGGATCAGGAAGAAAAGCACAAACAGCACCACTTCCAGTAACTCTTTGGTGACATACAGCACGGCGCGTTGAACATGCTTGGTCTTTGCTGCATGGACGGCGAGATCGATGCGCTCTGGCGAAATATTCTGTTCGCGCAAAACCTGTTGCACCCAGGCATCGGGGGAGAGGTACAGTGCCTTGAGCAGATGTTCCACTTCCACCGTGGGGATGGGTTTGGCCGGGTGCGGATGCGGCTCTGATTCATGCACATGCTGATGCGCCAGCGTTTCGGCATTGAGCAGTAGTGTGGTGCTTGCTGGTGCGGCTTCCAGTGGCGAGCGACTGAATGCAGTGCGTAAAGAGTCAATAGGCACACTCATTTCAGTGAGCAGGCTGTCCAGCCGGTTAAACTTACGGTGGATCAGCAGTAACCCCTGCAAATAATCCCGGTCGTTGCAGGACGCACGTTTCTCCTTGCGTGCCATGCGATTGGCCAGCGCAATCACATCCTTGACGTCCTCGGAGTAGCGTATGTCTTCCAATGTAAATATCCTCAGCCCGGATTCCCGGAAAGACTTTTGAATGCTTCTCCATTCTAGTATCAGGCCAGAGAAATCTCAATCCGATTACCGCCCTGCTTTTTGGCGTCTTCCAGGGCTGCTTCTGCTTGTTTAATCAGTTGGAGCGTGGACTCAGTGATTTCCTGCTTGGCGCTCATGCCGCAACAAACGGTGGTTTTCAATTCTCTGTCCTGCCATAGGAGCGGACTGTCAGCCACTCGCTGGCAGAAGCGTTCCACTGCAATGCGAGCCTGATCACAGGGGGTCTTGGGCATGAGAATCATCAGATGTTTGCCCCCGAAACGGGCCAGAATATCCACGTTCCGGAAGGAGTGCTGCATGATTTTGGAGATGTGCCGCAGGATTTCGTCGCCGCAGGCATGTCCGTTCACTTCATTGATTTCCCGGAAGTTATCCACGCTGATCAGGGCGAGTGTCAGATCATACTCATAGCGTTTGGCCGATTTAAATTCTCGTTGCATCAGGGCCATAAAATGTCGATGGTTGATCAGGCCGGTCAGACTGTCTGTAATGGCTGAAATTTCAGCTTGAGAGTAGAGATTTCTCAGTTTCATCAACAGACGAATCTCATCTTCAACCAGATGCAAGGGAAAGATCTGGTTGTAGTCCACTCGCTGATGGGAATAGAGTGCAAATGCACCAATGAGTCTGGAATCCAGTCGCACTTCTTTCACATGAATCGTGTCGTAGGTCTGGGTGGGTGCCTCTTCCTCGACCACGCCAATCGCGTCGGATTCGGTCATTTCCAGTTGAGCCGGGGTGAGTCCCCGATTTTCAAATTGCTTGAAGAACGTGTCCGTCATTTGGTTGATCTGTTTGGGAGAGAGTTGCTCGCCTTCGGGCAAATGCCAGGTGACCTGACGCGGCCCTTTTCCATCATCGTTATAGAAGATGGCGGCGGCATCGTACTCGATAATGCTTTCCGCCAGACTGAAGAGCATGTAGTTCAGCAGGGCCGCATCGTGAACCAGATCGGCCAGACTACGGAACTCCACCATCAACATGGATTCCACCAGAGAGGTGTCCAGGATCTGGTTGAGTCGGGTGCGGATGTTGAACGGATTTTTTTCATTGCTGGCCTTCAGCAGGCGCTTTTCTTCAATGTCCATACGGTCATAGATTTCCAGCACCATGCGCACTTTTTTGAGCAGCTTGGCCGCAATTTCAGTTTTTTCCAGAAAATCATCGGCGCCAGCCTTCATGGCCCAGAACCGATCCATTTTCAGGCCCATATCGGCCAGCAACAACACCGGGATTTTTCGCATCACCGGGTCGTTCTTGATCAGTCGGCAAATCTGGTAGCCGTTCAATTCCGGTGCGGAACTGCTGGCCAGAATGACATCCGGGATGGTGCGGTACACTTTCTGTACCCCTTCCGTCCCGTCGTTGGCGAAATCAATCTCAAAGCCATGCTTTTCCAGCTCGGAACGGCAGGCGTTAATGAGTACCTCGTCCTGATGGATCACCAGAATCAGAGGTTTACTGCTTTGGGCTGCTGGGTCGGGCATCTCTGCCCCGGAATTTAATTCTGATACCACGTTTATCGCCATTCAAACTCAGAAAACAATGACTCTCAATCGTATGCAAATGCTCACCCTTTCATTTTGAGAGTGCCCGAGCAAAAATGCAAGGGCTTATTTGTTTGCAAGGCCACAAATGTCCACATTATCCGCGTTTGAGTGATTCCTTTAAACTCCTCTGGATAAGGGAAGCAGTTCTGTGTCCAGATTTTCTATGATGTCAGTAAAGGTGCCCGTAACGGGTTCGCGAGTAAGGCGGGAAGATGGCCAAGAGCCCTGACAGTAATAGCTTTAATTCTTCGGAAGAGTCGGTAATGTACGACTCCATTGAAGGGCTGCTTTCTGTGGGCGAGCCCATGAGTCCACTGAGTGATATTTCAGCTTTGTTTCAGCCGGATTCATCAGCGTTGCAGGTGTTTGAACAGCCTGTTCCGGAAGAGCCTGATCCGGCCAGACGTCTTTATCAGGCTGGACTGTTGCATCATTTCAAAAACGATGAGTTCAAGGCGCTGGAGGCTTTAGAAAACGCATACGGGCTTTTCTTGTCTGCCGGGGATTATCTGGGATCGATTGAGTGTCTGATTGAGCTGGCCTGGATTAAATACAACCAGGAAGGTGAAGAATGTCTGGCCAAGGCCACCCGGCTCTTTAGCGAAGCCACCAAGATGATTCATGTGCACATGCATCAACCGGGTATCAATGAGACCCGGGGGAAGCTGTTGCATTATCAGGGGCTGGTGGAGTATCGCGAAAAAAACTTTGGCGAAGCGGTCAAGCATATGATGTACGCCAAAACCTTTTGTCGGGCCGATGGTCTTGAGGCTGCCCGAATTCTGGATAGTCTGGCGGTGCATTATGAGCATACCAACGATTATTACCGGGCCATCCAGTGCCTCGGTAACGCCTTGAGCATCAAGCAGCAGTTAAACTGTACCTATGAACTGGCCGTCACATATCAGATCATGGGCCGTATCCATATTTTGCGGGAAGAGTATCCCAAGGCCGAGGAATGCTTGACCAGCGCCCTCAACATTACACGAGCGGTCGGAGATGTATACCGCTCAGCTCGCATCAAGAATGATCTGATCCGGCTGAGTATTTACCAGAATGATCTGGCGCAGGCTCAGGCGTTGATTCAGCAGGTGGAGACCGAATGCCAAAGCCGCGACATGCGGGTGCTTTATGGGCAAAGCCAGTTTTACAAGGCCTATATTTACTACGGTCAACTAGATTATGCTTCGGCAAAAAGCTTGCTGGAGCATGAGATTCTGCCTGTCTTCAAGCGGGGTAATTACCGCAAGGGCTTTGCAATGGCCAGTCGCTTGCTGGCCTGCATTTACTACCGCGATAATCAGGGCATGCAGGCCATTGAGGCCATGAGTGAAGTGATCGCCATTTTTAAGGAGGAAGGCGAGATCGCGGAACTGGCCAAGACGTATTATGAATTGGGCAAGATCTATATCAGTCTGAATGAGCCCAAGCTGGCGTTGGCCAGCATGCTGGAAGCCTTGCGTATCTCCGAGGCCAACGGGTTGAGCTTTATCATTAGCCACATCGAGGATGAAATCTTCCGGCTGAACGAGGAAAAGTGGCAGGAGATCGTTCAAAAGAGGGCCAATCACGATCGCGTGTTTGATAAAGAGGTAAACTTGCTGGAAGCGCTGGCTTCCCTGGAGGGGGAAGAGAAAGAGGTTCAACCCGAAAGTGGTACACCCAACAAACGATTGGTGTCGTTGTTGCGGGTGGGGCAGGCAATGGCCGGAGAACGCGAACTGGATAAACTACTCCCTCTGATAAAAATCGAAACGGAGCAGGCCCTTGAAGCCGATCGCTGTACGGTGTTTATCTATGATCGGGAACATAACGAGCTGTGGTCTAAGGTGGCCTCTGGTTTTGAGACTAGCGAGGAAATTCGCTTTCCGGCCCATTTGGGTCTTGCCGGTTATGTGGTTAAAACCGGCGAAGTGTTGAATATTAAAAATGCTTATGAGGATCCGCGTTTTAACAAGGAAATTGATAAAAAAACCGGGTATGTGACCCATAACATCCTGTGCATGCCGATGCGTAACCGGAAACTGGAAATCATCGGAGTGTTTCAGGTTCTGAACAAGCGGGGTTCTCATTTTGATAAGGTTGACGAAGATCTGTTGACCGCGATTTCAACGAATGCTGGTGTGGCCATTGAAAACGCCACCCTGGCCAAGGAGATGAAGATCTCCTTTGACAGTTTCGTCAAAACCCTCTCCAGCACGATTGACGCCCGAGACCCGATCACTGCCGGTCACAGCGAACGCGTGGCAGAGTACTCGGTCTTGCTGGGCGAGGAAATGGAGATGCAAGAGGCGGATCTGGAAGCTTTAAAGTATGCCTCCCTGTTGCACGACATTGGCAAAATCGGGATTCAGGAAGATATTCTGAAAAAGGATGGCCGTCTCACGGAAAAAGAGTACCGCCACATTCAAAAGCACGTGTATTACACCCATGAGATTTTGAAGAACGTTCACTTTGAACGCCACTTGCAGCTGGTCCCCGAAATTGCGGCCTCTCACCATGAAAAAATGGATGGCACGGGGTATCACCGGGGGTTAAGTGGTACCGATATTCTGCTTTCCGGGCGAATTCTGGCCATTTCGGATGTCTTTGATGCCATTACCTCCCGGCGCCATTACCGGAATCGCATGGCCTTCGACAAAGTGCTGACCATCATGAAACGCGATGCAGGCGCACATTTTGATCCCGATTGCGTGGAAGCGTTTTTTAACATTCCCCTTTACCAATTGAGTCAGGTGCTTCTGATGGATCGCGGCGATGCAAGCCCGACTGAAGGTCAGTCCATTTTGGCCCAGCTGGATAAGCATGTCACCATCGGTGAGTACTTTAAATATCAGCGCAACGAGCAGATGACCAAGGGGCAAGCGGACGTGCATCGGGTGTTTACCAGTCTGTATCATTACACCGGACTGATGAAAACCGATTAGCAGGGAAAATGGGGGCCTATTGCTCCAGGCGATCCGCAGTGACAGGTGCGGTGGACATGGTCAGAAAATCACTGAGCAGATCGATGGTGATATGTCCGGCTTCCAGATCGACGATGGGGAAAAATCGCTCGAGAAACGGAATGACCACCGTCTGATCACTCTCTTCCAGCTGGATTTCCAGATAGTCTTGCCCGCCGGAAGATAGCAGATCCTTTACCACGCCGCGTTTTCGGTTGGTTTCCGTGTCCAGCACGTTTAATCCGATGAGATCATCGGCCCAGAACTCGTCTTCATCGGGTGCCGGTAGGGCATCCCGGTCAGCGAAGAGCAAAGCGCCGATTAAAGGCTCGGCGGCATTGCGGCTATCGATGCCCTCCAGGTGCATCAGAATCAGCGGGCCGTGTTTCCATGTTTTTTTGATCTTGAGGACTTGTGGCGCTGCTTTCCCGTGTTGCAGCGCGACTTCCTTGAGCACGCCTACCCAGTCACTGTCGGAGGCGGGGCGAACCTTGAGATCGCCCCTTACCCCGTGACAGCCTACGATTTTTCCAATGCGAACGTCTTTGATACTCATTTAGGCAGAGATCTGGGTCACAATCCCGTCTTCAATGAGAATTTCGGCGCCTTGCAGTTTTTCATAG
Source organism: Vampirovibrio chlorellavorus (assembly GCA_903866275.1). Lineage (GTDB taxonomy): Bacteria > Cyanobacteriota > Vampirovibrionia > Vampirovibrionales > Vampirovibrionaceae > Vampirovibrio > Vampirovibrio chlorellavorus_D. The sequence goes on from CAIPMU010000012.1 coordinate 115,782, forward strand.
ATGTTATCGCCCACATGCACGCTCAGAACTTCTTCCAGTTGCCCGGTCACAATGTATTGACCGTTTTCTACATTGTCCAGATTGCCAATTTCAGAGGAAATCTGCATTTTCACCGAGGCCAGCTGGCTGCGTTTTTGCTGGGCTTCTGCGTTCAGCTGCTGGAGTTGCTGTTGCACGTTTTGACCTTGCTGAGCCACTTTTTCCAGTTGTTGCAGGCTGTACTGGTACTGGGCTTCCAGTTGTTGCAGCTGGGTATCAATCAGTTTCAGTTCGTTGTCCAGCTCACCCTTGGCGCGAGCGCGAAAGCTATCCGTTACTTTGGTTTTGACAACGACCTGGCGCTTGACTTGCACGCTGGGGCCACTTTGCTGGGTGGATGGGCTGATCATTTGCATGGTTTGTGTGCTCATAATTCTGGGGGACCTCTCATCTTCCGACTTTGTAGTAATGCCATTCTACCAGAACTCCGGGGAAAGGCGGCAATTGTCCCAGGACTGTCTTTAAAAAAACCTAACAACAAAATATACAGTTGCGGTTTATAGTATAGACTGATGACCAATGACTGGTGGGTTCCCCCGCTGGCATTAATGAGGAGCTTGGGCCGTGCCGTTTGCGATTGATATGAACGAATTGTTGATGCTGTTTATCGGGACGTATATTTCCCTGTTTTCCATTGTGGACCCTTTGATGGCTGCGCCGGTCTTTGTGACGCTGACGGATGGTCAGACAGCCTCCCAGAGAGATGCTGTGGCCCGGCGAGCATCTCTGTTTTCCTTTGCCATTCTGAGTATCTTTTTTATTACAGGCAGTCTGATTTTAAACTTCTTTCAGATTTCCATTGATGCCCTGCGCATTGCCGGGGGATTGATGATCCTCAGCTCCGCTTATGGCATGATCAACAAGCAGGCCACTCTGAACGCGGATGAAGAGCAAGAGGCCCAAAGAAAAGCGGTGAGCCATGATGATGTGGCCTTTTCGCCATTGGCCATGCCCATTCTCAGCGGGCCGGGGGCTATCGCTGTCATCATCGGGATGACCACCAACGCCAACGGGTCGTGGTTGAATTATCTGGTCATCGTGCTGGCCATTCTGGCGGTCAGCTTCAGCAGTTATCTGGTTTTGCGGATTTCGGACACCATGATGCAACGCATGGGACCCACCGTGGTAAAAGCTTTCACCCGGATTATGGGCTTTATTCTGTTGTGCGTGGGGGTGCAATTTATCGTGAATGGCATCACTCCGGTTCTGACCCGAATCTTTCGGGGGCATTAAGCCATTTTTCAGGCGAAAAAAAAGGTATCCTTGCGGATACCTATGTTCATCACCTTTTTTGTAGATTGTGTTTTTTAGATTGTGAGTAAAATTGTTAATTTGAACGGTTTGCAAAAAATAAAATCGCAAATCGGTTCAGTGGATTAAATTGAACGAAGGCCTAGATCGAGACTAAGACGACGTTTGTTTTAAAGCTCTACTTAGGCAGTGGAAACCCCAACAGTTAAGCCCACTCAAATCGGGAAAATCATTTGACTCAGGAGTGAGATTGCGTTGCTTTGAGTGAGAAAGCGATACCTGAAGTCTAGCCCCAAAATGAAAACCCATAAATTTGAATTGAGTCTATTTTCCCAGCTAATTGATAATTGTAAAGGGGGGAATTTAAAAAGACTTGAAAATTTGGCGGAAAGTAGCTCAGGCATTGTTTAGTTCATGGGTTTGAATCCGTTTTTTCTGTGTAACATGCAATGCCATAAATAAACAATAAATTAGCAGGTATTCAGATTTGAAACACACTGATAACAAAAACGGGTTTTCGTGACGTTTGATCCGGGATTGCACGGGTTGATTTTTGGGGTGGCCTTGCTGACATGGTCGTTCTGAATGGGTTGTTGGGGGCTGGCGCTCCGGGGAACGATCCCCGGCAAGGGAATGCCTGATGCTGGTCCCGGTCTTTGCCCTGACTGTGCGGATCTTTCAAAAAACTCTGTCTCAGGGGCTTCCCAGAATTGTAAAAGAATATTATGATGAGTTAAGTAACGTTAAGTAATCGGTTGGCGTGGTAGTCCACTGTTGGCTCCAGTATCGGGTTAGGCCGGTTCTCATCAGGTGTCTCATCCGAGACGCGGATGTCCCTCAGCCCCCGGATTGCTGTACTGGCTCCTCGGACTTTTCTGGGTAGTCCCCTGGCTCTGGCTGGATGGAACCAGACGATCTGGCAATCTGTTTTTCAGGTTCCATCCCCTTTCGAGTACTTGAGCAAATCTCGTCTTACAAAGCATCAGTATCCCAAATCAACGCGTGGAGTTAAGATGAAGCCTTTTTTAAAATGGGCGGGCAACAAGTTTGCCATCCTGCAACGCATCAAGGAAATTTTACCGGAAGGAAACCGCTTGATTGAGCCCTTTGCGGGTTCAGCCGCCGTGTTTCTCAACACCGATTTCTCCGAGGCCATCCTGAGTGATATTAATGCGGATCTGATCAATTTATACCAGTTTCTCAAAACAGACGGTGAGTCTTTCATCGATTATTGCCGGACCTTTTTTGTGCCGGAAACCAATAATGCGGAAAGCTACTACCAGTTTCGGCAAATTTTCAACACCACTGACGATCTCAAATTGAAAGCCGCCCTCTTTCTATTTTTTAACCGACATGGCTACAACGGACTTTGTCGATACAACAACAAAGGCGAGTTTAACGTGCCGTTTGGCAAGTACACCAAGCCCTATTTCCCCACGCAGGAAATGTTCGCCTTCCACGAGAAAATTCAAGGTGCCCAGCTCTTGCATCGCGATTTCATCAGTACCCTGCAGATGGCTCGCCCCGGCGATGTGATTTACTGTGATCCACCGTATGTGCCCCTGACCGCGACCGCCAACTTTACCGGATACGCCACGGGTGGCTTTGGTCTGGCCGAGCAGGAAGCCCTGGCCAATATGGCCCGTTCGCTGGCTCAAAAAGGTATTCAGGTTATTATTTCCAACCACGATACCGTCTTTACCCAAACGGCCTACCAGTCCGCCGAAATTATCTCTTTTCAGGTGCGACGCTTTATCAGCTGCAAAGGCGAGTCCCGCGGGCAAGCCAATGAAATGCTGGCTCACTTTGGCAGGGTAGGGGCCGCGTTGGCGGGATAATCTAACCAGCTTAGGCATGAATGGTTCTAGGTTTTTCGACCTGACTTAAAGCTGAGGGCTTGCTGCTTTTATCTTTCTTTTTGGGGAGGGGGATGAAATGCGATGCCTTCCGGGCATGGCGCCGAAAATCCGCAGGGCTTGATATGGTTTGCCAGCCTTCCCGGCCCTCTTCATACACATAAAAGAACGGATGCCTTCACTACAAGGCATCCGCTACGGAAATTTTCAGAAATCCACAGTTTTTTGAACCACCCGCAAGTTACGAGTTGAGACTATTCTATAAAATGACTCGGGCTGTGCATACATCCCGATAGTGGAGATTTTTCCCTGCTTCTGCAACAAACAGAGGAGCCTGCGGTGCCCCCTTGGGCTTGCGGGTGGCTGCTTTTACCCTAAACCTCAACCATTTCTGTTAATTTTATGATTCAAAACATGATGCAGAGTAACACCAAAATCCGCATGTTTGTTTTCATGCCTTCAGAAGCCAGTGCCCCCACTGTGATTTCCTCCTCTGAGGCCAGTGGGTGTCGTAACAGAAGGTTTATCACGGATGGGACAACAATCGCCTTTTTCACCGCAGGGACAATTCCCTTATCCCCAGACTCTGCCTGCCCTGCTGGGGCAACCGTCTGTCTTGCCGAATAATACCCTTAGGGGGGGGGCGTCCGCCACCGCTCCGGTTGGCATGATGCCTGCCACAGGCGCGTTTACCGGGGTTGATCCCGCGATGATGGCTGCCGCACAGCAATCGTTGGCCAATCCCGATGCAGGCGATGTCAACACGATTCTGCCCAGCCCAAAAGCCTTGGGAGAGGGTGCATTGGCCGGTGGTGCCGTTGCCCTGGGTATGAATTTTCTGACCCAAAAAGATGTGTTTAACACAGGCGCCCGCTGGCTGGATAAAATGCCGGGTGCCCAATGGTTGGGTCAAAGGCTGGATAAGCTGAAAAGTTATGCGGACAAGCACGGCAGCTTTAAAGAATTTCTGATGCCGGATGCGCACTTGCCAAGCCATTCACCCCAAGCCGATATTGACAAGGCCATTCAAGCCAGCATGCAGTATATGGAGCAAAATCAGCTTAAAAACGTGCTGGGGCCTTATCAAAAGCAGTTCATTAAGCAGTGCGAGAAGTCGAATGCGCTGAAAACAGCTTACGAAAAATTGTTGCGCGAGACGGGGCATTCCCAAACTGGAAAATATCTCGTTGCTGTTGCTAAAGACAATCCGGTGCATTCCAGCGCGACCCTGGCAGGTGTGGTCCAAAATCTGGATCAGCAAATGAACCACCTGAAGGAGCTGCCCAACAAGACCAAAGAGCAGAAGGCGCTCTATAAGACCCTCCGCCATATGAAAGAACGGGTCAGCGGGATTAAAGAACTCTATAAACCGCTCTATGAGAGTCAGGTTCATCTCACCGCTAAATTGAGCGCTGAAGGCGTAGGCCCTGTTGGGCGCTGCTTTGCCGGTTTCACGAATTATATCCAGCGTATCTTCAATGGCACCACCATGCGTATTACTGCCGAAAAAGAGGCAACCCAGGCCGCTGGGGAAAACCTTGCTCAAAAGGGCTGGGGTCTCGCTAAAAAAGCAGTTGGGCCTTTGCTTGCAGGCGTTATGATTTTCGGTCTCTCTTTCCATGCCGCCCATAATGCGCAGGATGGTGAAAAGAAGAAGACCTTCTTCCATAACTTGCTGGGCTCTCAAATCTTTAACTTTATCGGCTGGGAATTTGGCCGGAAAATGCTCAACTCGTTTCAGTTTGGCAGTAAGGTCTTTGGCCGTGCCGCTGGCAAAACCCTGCCGGGCTTCCTGAGTAAAATTCCGCTGGTGGGTGGCATTACGCTGGCCGGTCTGGGGACCGAACTGGTGGCCATGTTCCTCTTTGGGAGCATGTTCCAGAAAGTGGGCGAGAAAATTTCCGGCGCCATCTTTGGGCGGCCCAGTCAGGCCAGCATCGATGGCAAGCGTAATAACCAGAATGCACAAGGACAGCTTAATCCCGCGTTTCAAACGCCACAGGGCTTCATGAATCCCGTCTGGATGGGGGCGGCTATGCCGAATCAGTCTGTAGCAACCCAGCCCGCATCGGGATTCAATCCCGGCTGGACGGGATCACCGATGCCCCAGCCCACGACCGCTATGCCCATGCAGCGGACCCAGTTTCCAACCGGGGGGGTGCCACGTGCCACGGCGCCTGTTCAGGCCAGTGTGCCTCAGCCCCGCAAATTCAGCCTGACGCCTGATCAAATTCGCAATAGTCAGGTGGCCAACGAATACGACCGGTATTACGATAATCTGAAAGCCGACAAAACGCTGGACAAACGGCCGGGCAAATTGTTAGATAGAACCTAGTTTGCACCCCGTATCCGTTTGGCCTGTCCGGGAGTCGCTGTTGTTGAGGCTGTATCGGAATGCGTGAGGTTCTCGCATTCAGGACTGGATCATCCAGCGGGAATCGTCTGCATCATCTTGCCTGTGTTGCTTTGATGGATTTCCGAAGGCGCACGACGCTTCTGGCTTGCCTGTTGATGGGCGTGATCCGTCATGTCTTTTCCCGATCTCAAATCCAAAGTGCTGCAGCAGCTGCCAGGCTCCCTTCAGGCCCTGAATGGGGGGCTGTCGGCGTCATCCACTTCCCCTGCTACAGGCTTTGCGCCCGCCTCGATCCCGGCCACTTCTGCCGGTACTTCTGTTGGCTTGCCTGCCGCCAATGCTGGTCCTGCCCAATCCCCTGACGTCCCGGAGGATGCCCGGCCAAAAGTCATACCGGTCAATCTACTGGAGCGTTGGACCTCGAAACTGTCGGAGCGATTTCAGGCAGGCAAGCTGGGATTGCACCATATTTTCAGGCCTGAAAACCGACCCGCCACATCAGGCGCGGGCAAGCCCGCCCGCCCGGTCGGAGAGTCTCGGCCCGGCAGCAGCCTGAAGCCAATGACCGTTGATGAAATGTTGGCCCGCATGCCCAAGGCCCCGAAACCGCCAACGCCTCGCTTTACCATTACCCCGGAGGAGATTCGTTACAGCCCCAGCAGGGCCGAACAGGACAGTTTGCAGCGTCAGGTTTTTGCCCTGCCCTGGAATGACGAGGACGTGTTCAATCCTTTCCACACTGGCCCCTGCAACGTTACGGATTGAGGCTGTTGGGGGATTGAAGTTCATGCGGTGGTCCCAATTAATAGAGGTAGGCGTTAAATCCGGGTTTTGTCCCGGTTTTGCCAAAAAGGCAGCCAGCGCAGAGGGCACCACAGGCTGAGGTGATGACTGGAAAAGGCCAGCACGGTTTGAGCCCGCGCGGGCAGATCCTGCGGATTGTGGCCAAACAGCCACATCGGCTTACCCACCACCGGCCAGGAGAAAAATCGATTCTCGCTCAGGATTTGAATCTGGCAGAGCTCCAGTAAGGCCCGCTCACCATGACTCACCCCGGAGCCGCTGGCTTTCCAGCCGCCCCAGGGGGCGCTCAGCATGGCATAGTTGCTGGGGCCGACGTCGTTGATCACCACCGTGCCACAGGCCAGCTGCGGCGCCAGTACCCTGGCCTGATCGGTTGGGCCAAACAGGCTGGTTGTCAGGCCATAGGGTGAGGCGTTAATCTGTGCGATGGCTTCGCTCACCGAGGCATAGGGGATGACCGGTAGCACCGGGCCAAATACTTCTTCCTGCAAAATTCGGGCTTCCTTAGGGACGTTGCTGAGCAAGGTGGGTTCATAAAACCAGCCGGGGCCCGCCTTGGGTTTTCCGCCAATGAGACAGCTTGCGCCTAGTGTCAGGGCGTCCGCTACCTGTGCGCTCAGCAGATTGCGCTGGGCTTCGCTGATCAATGGCCCCATGTGGTTTGCCGGATTCTCGGGAGAACCGACTTTCAGCTGGCTGATCTTATCCTGCAGCAAGGCCAACAGGGGTTGCTCCAGTTCCTGAGGCACAAAAAGGCGTTTAACCCCAGCGCATGCTTGCCCGGCATTGGTAAAGCGTCCCCAGAGGGCGTAGCTGGCTATTTTGTCCAGATCGCAGCCCGGTAACACCAGCATGGCATCACTGCCACCCAGTTCCAGGCTGCACCAAATTCCTTTTTCGCTGGTCAGTCTGCGAATTTTTTGACCGACGGCGGCGCTGCCGGTAAAAATTACCCCGTCAATGGGTTCATCGAGCAGGCGCGCGCCGGTTGCCCCATCGCCTTGCAACAGGCTCACCAGATGCGTGGGCAGGTTTAGTGCCTGCAAGGCCTCTTGAAATAGTTCTACCAGCAATTGTCCGGTGCCCGGGGTCAGTTCGCTGGGTTTCAGGATCACGGTGTTTCCGGCCATGAGGGCAGTGGCGATGCCGCTCATGGGGATGGCCAGCGGGTAGTTCCAGGGTGAAATCACGGCAATGACGCCGCGAGGATGAAAGGTTTCCCAGTGGGCCCGCCCGGTAATCAGCGAAATCATATCGTTGGGGAGCATGCGCGGGCGGAGTTTTCTGGGCCCCAGATCCGCGTAGTATTTCAGGGCGCTGAGCGCCGTGCCTACATCGGCCTCCAATGCATCGGCCAACGGTTTTCCGATCTCCTGACTGATTGTTTGTGCCACAGCCTGACTGCGGGCATACAGGCGGTTCAATACCGCTTCCAGCAGCTGTGAGCGCACTTTGAGGGGCGTATCGTGCCATACGGCCTGAGCGATGCGGGCCTGAGCGACGGCGCTTGTCACCTCGGTCTCGCTGGCAATGGGGTACTCCCCGAGTGCGTCGCCTGTGGCCGGGCTGTACTTCATAAAGTGGGATGTTGCAGACTGGGACGCGTTCATAAATATGCCTGTCAGCCCAACCGGATGCATTGAGCCCTGACGCTACGAGTCTCATTATAGCGGGTTTATGGTCTGGCGGTGTGAGGCTTGCCGGCTGAGCGGCACTTACGTTGCATTGTGTAGATTCTGCTTACACTCATGAAAAAGGACCCCAGGTTGGGTTGAGCCCGCGATAAGCTCAGCAGCAGCAGGCCGGGTCATTTATCCAGTGGATTTGGGCGGGATTTGAAAAACACGATTGAAGATTTCCCCACTCTTGCCGATACAGAGATTGAGCCCCTGAGGAGACCCCCATGAAGTTGAGTGATTCGTTTAAAGTCTTTGAACTGAACATCCTGCGTCAGTCCGGCAAGATGATTACGCCCCAGCAGGTGGGCCTGAAATCGGATCCCATCGCGGCCATGCAGGCCCAGAGTGCCTCCAGCATGTTCGGAAACGTGTTGAATCAACTTGGTGGTAATACCCAGTTCGGTGGCGCGTATGGACTCTCTGCGACGGGGATGGTCCCGCCTGTGCCGCCGACCCCGCCCGCTGACCCAACCAATGCCACCGCTCAGGCCAAGTATCAGCAGGATCTGCTGACCTATCAGAGCAACTTTCAGATTTATAACCAGCGTTTTATGCAGCTGCTGTTGACTCAAATGAGCAACATGCAGCAGTCGATGCGTGCCAGTGCCGCTCAGTCCACCAATACCAGCAGCAGTGGTGGTTCTTCCTCGACCGATCTGGGGGTGGGAGGCATTCTGGGTTAGTCCAAAGCGTCAATCCTGTAAGCGATGAAGATGAACCGTTGATTGAGGAGTTTGTTCCATGCGCCTGAAGCCTATGTTGTCTCTGGGTTTGAGTGTTGCCCTGTTCAGTATTCTGGGCCAAGTGTCCGCCGGGTGGGCCTGGGGACGTCATGACCATGCCCGCCTGGCCCTGCAGAATGAGCAGTCTGGGACGAAACCTCTGGAGGCCCAAACCCAAAAGAGCAATGCCAAAACGCAAAAGGGCAATCTAATCGTGGCGGTGAACAATCCCACGCAATTGGCAGCGATGCATTCCTTTGGGGTGCTGGATATGGAGCCCTATGATTTTTCGGCGGCGCGTGAGCCCATTCCCGCTGAGGTGCAGGAATATGCCCGCACCGCCATCCAAAATGACGGGCGCTTGCAGTATCAGTCCCTCGCTGCCGAAGGCGTTTTGCGTTTTCGGTGCGTGAATAGCAGTTGTTCCATCATCCGGGCGGAAGTGACTCAGGGATCAGATGGTCCCGTCGTCTGGGCCACGGAAGCTGTCTACCAGCCCAGCATTTGGGTAAATGTGCATTTTCTGCCGGATAGTCAAAAGTTTGCCCGGCAGATCGTTGACAAGCTCGCCTCAGATTATCAGCAGGCCCTGACGCCCTCCTCGGTGAAAATCAATATCGAGGAATAAACCGGGCAAGTCCCGTCATCGTTCTGTCTAACCGGTAGCGTTTAGCCAGGATTGAATGGCTCTGAATGAAACCCAACCCGGCAGGGCTTTGGTCGGGTATAATACAGAGTAGTGGTCGACACTGTCGCCAGACTCAGTCATTGTGAATCGTGGTTGCATTTTTCTGCCATGTCCGTCAAGTCTTACTATGCAAGAGAGTTAATGTTCGTGATGAATTTGGGTGTTTTTTCCAGTTTGAACAACAGGATGCAGCGGGTCTTTCGTCAGGCCCGACGCGGTTTTAATGCCGTTGAAGTGGCCATTGCGGTGATCATTGTTGCCGTTCTGGGTGCCTTTACCCTGGCCACCTTGTCCAACTCCGATGAAGTGCAGGATGCCGCGATGGTTCAGTCGGCGCAAGCCTCGTTGCAAAGTGTGGTCACCCAAGGCGCGGCGCGTATGGATTTGACGCCGATGGCCCTGCGAGATACTTACAGCGGCAGTATTCTGAATGAACTGAAAGCCAGCTTTCGCACCAAGAACACCGGCAATGCCAACGTCCAGTTTACGCCCAGCGGTGATTCTTTTTTAATGAACATCCCCAAAGCCGGACGCTCGGCGACGTTTAAAATTAACAACAGCGGTGATGTGAACCTGACCAGCCTGAGCAACTTTACCTCCTATAAAGTGTTCAACGGCGTCATCAGTAAAATTTAAAAACGCTGGTTCTCCACTTTCAGATCCCTGGTTGATGCCTGATGTTTGGCAGGTTGTTCAGGTGCTCAAACCGCAAGACGTCTTGGATTGGAGAGCATACATCGGAATTCTTTTCCCGGCGCTTCGAAACTGAAAGATGAGATAGAATAGTACTATAGGCAACAAGATCGGATAGAGACGGATGACAACACGCGTACTGATCGTTGAAGATCATCAGATGACCCTGGTGGGCATCAAAATGCTGCTGGAAAAGCAAAACAATATTGAAGTGGTCGGCGAGGCCACCAATGGGCTGGAAGCTGTGACCTTGTCTGAGTCCACGCAACCGGATGTCATTTTAATGGACATTGGCTTGCCGGAAATGGACGGCGTGGAAGCCACCCAGAAGATTAAAGCCACCCATCCCGGTCAGCGCATTATTATGCTGACCTCCAAGGACAACGAGCGCGATGTCTTTGCCGCGTTGGCCGCTGGCGCGGATGCTTACTGCATGAAAGGCATCTCTATTGAAGCATTGGCGAAAGCCATCGAAGCCGTCAAAGAAGGCACTGCCTGGCTGGATCCCGCCGTGGCGCGCATGGTGCTCGGTCGCTTTCAGGGGAATGCCCCGGTGCAAGCCACCCCCGATGCCAACAAAACCGATGCGCTGGTGCTGATCGATTGCCCGCTGACCGCCCGCGAACTGGAAGTGCTGAAGTTGATCGTCGATGGCATGTCCAACCCCGAAATTGCCGAAGCGCTGACCATTACCAAAGCCACCGCCAAAGCGCATGTGCATAGCATTCTGCAAAAACTCTGCGTGGATGATCGAACGCAGGCTGCGGTGTTGGCGATGCGTCAGCGGTATGTTTAAACTGTAGTATTGGTTCAAAGCCAGGGTTTTGCCTACAGGGCCTTGATAAAGAGTATCTTGATTAAAACCCTGCATTTAACCGGAGTTTTTTCTAATTTCCAATAAACTGTTTCGTCATTTTGGCAATTCAGATTGGCAGCTCAAAATATTACAGTTTTGGGCAGGTTTGCCGATAATGGATTCGAGCAAGTGCTTTATTTTGTCAGGAGGATCTGTTGTGCCCCCCATCCCCCCGAAATTTCGGAAATGTTTGAAGGGGTTTACGCTGGCCGAACTTTTGATTTGTGTGGCTTTAATTGGGGTTATTTCAGCCATTGCTATCCCGAAAATTCTGACCGCACAGCAAAATGCCGAGACGATTGCTGTAACTAAGGAAGTGTTTGCCATGGTATCGGGTGCATACACGCAGTATGCGGCCAGTAATACCGCTTCGGCCAGCACTACAGAGATGGATTTAACGCCTTTCATGAACTATGTAAAAGTAGTCTCTGGAAATCAAATTGATCAAAACCCTGGATTTTCAGGTGGAATTACTTGTGGTTCTGCAGGTGCCCATTGTCTACGGATTCATAATGGCAGCATTTTAATGTATTTTGACTACTTTAGTTTTGGCGGTACCAGCAATTTAAACGCGCTAGGGTTCATTTATGATCCCGATGGTGTATATACGGGTCTAGATGATTCTATTAAATTTTATTTGTACTTTAATGGCAGAATCAGCACTCGTGAGAGAATGGCTCCTAACACCTCAAGCTCTATTAATACCTTAAATCCATATGCAGGGGCTGATCCAGCCTGGTACATTCCGTAGAACCCAATGCCAATGGTATTGCTGCAATATTGATTCAAAAAGGGCGCTGATTGGATCAGCGCCCTTTGAATTTGTTTTACCGACTCAGGTGTTTAGCTTAAAACTAAACGTGAACCGGGGTTAGGTTTTTGACGATGGCGTCGGCAAAGCCGGAGCAGCTCAACAGGGTGGCGTTGGGCATTTGGCGCTCCAGATCGTACGTTACGTGGCCGCTGGAAATGGTTTTTTCCATGGCTTTCACCACCAGCTCGGCGGCTTCCGTCCAGCCCAGGTGCTCCAGCATCATCACGCCGGAGAGAATCAGGGAACCGGGGTTCACTTTGTCCTGACCTGCATACTTGGGGGCAGTGCCGTGGGTGGCTTCAAACAGCGCGGAGTTATCGCCAATGTTCGCGCCGGGAGCCAGACCCAAACCGCCCACTTGTGCGGCGCAAGCGTCGGATAAATAATCGCCGTTCAGGTTGGGGGAAGCCAACACGCTGTACTCATCCGGGCGGAGCAACAGTTGTTGGAACATAGCGTCTGCAATGCGATCCTTCAGCAGGACTTTACCGGCGGGCATTTTGCCGTCGAATTTATCCCACAGATCGGACTCGGTGATCACGTGCTCGGCAAACTCTTCGCGGGCCACTTCGTAGCCCCAGTCGCGGAACGCGCCTTCGGTGAACTTCATGATGTTGCCCTTGTGCACCAAGGTCACGCTGGGTTTATTGTTGGCAATGGCGTATTTCAACGCGCGACGCACCAAACGCTTGGAGCCTTCCACGCTCATGGGCTTAATGCCAATCCCGGAATCCGGGCGGATGTTGGCACCAAAGTTATCTTTCAGGAAAGCGATCAGTTTGGTCACTTCCACCGAACCCTGTTTGTACTCAATCCCGGAGTACACATCTTCGGTGTTCTCCCGGAAAATAACCACATCCAGCTTCTGGGGCTCTTTCACCGGGGCAGGCACGCCCTGGAAGTAACGCACGGGACGCACACAGGCGTACAGGTCATGAATCTGGCGCAAGGCCACGTTCAAGCTGCGGATACCGCCGCCCACGGGGGTGGTCAGGGGGCCTTTGATGGCAATTTTGTAATCGCGGATGGCCTGATTGGTGGCTTCCGGCAACCATTCGCCGGTGCTGTTGAAGGCTTTTTCACCGGCCAGCACTTCCAGCCATTCAATTTTGCGTTTGCCTTTGTAAGCCACTTCCACTGCGGAATCCAGCACTTTTTGGCTGGCGGGCCAGATATCAATACCAATGCCATCCCCTTCAATATAAGGAATGATGGGCTGATCGGGAACATTCAACGATAAATCGGCGTTGATGGTAATTTTTTCGCCTGCGGGGGCCATAACACTCTCCTTGAGAAATAGATAAAACAGACTATCGATGTGTAGTAGCTCCAGTGTAGCATAAAGCGTCTTACCGGGGAAAAGCCCCTGCAACGCCTCAGCCAGACCCTTGATTTGTCTGGTTTTGTATCAAGTTCACATTCGCATCCGACAGAATCCCGGCTAGCCCAGCCCGAGCCGGACTGAGCCGTTCTTGCCCCAAGGGGGCCCGCCAAGTAGAATGGGGGGACGGATAGTTGATCGATCGCTTCAAGCATCGGGTAGGAGAAAAAACATGAGCAGTAGCGCGATTCCCGCGGACAAGATCCACAAATTTTATGCCGGGCTGGCTGCCAGCCACGCCAAGGCCAAGCAACACTTTGGCAAACAGGCCCTCACGCTGGCCGAAAAGATTTTATTTTCCCATTTTGCCCCTGAGAATTACCCCGAGCGCATCGTGCGTGGTGAAACCTTCCTCTCCTTAAACCCGGATCGCGTGGCCATGCAGGACGCCACCGCGCAGATGGCCATTTTGCAATTCATGCAAGCCAATCGTCCCCAAGTGGCTGTGCCTTCCACCGTGCATTGCGATCACCTGATTCGCGCGCAAGCCGGGGCCGATGCCGATGTGAAAAAAGCAAGCGATGAAAACAGGGAAGTCTACGATTTCCTATGTTCCGCCGCCGCCAAGTACGGCATGGGCTTCTGGAAGCCCGGCAGCGGGATTATTCACCAGGTGGTGCTGGAAAAATACGCCTTCCCCGGCGCATTGATGATTGGCACCGACAGCCACACCCCCAACGCGGGTGGTCTGGGCATGCTGGCCATTGGGGTGGGTGGCGCGGATGCCGCCGATGTCATGGCCGGACTTTCCTGGGAAGTGAAAGCGCCCAAGTTGATCGGGGTGCATCTCACCGGCAAGCTCAACGGCTGGGCCTCTCCCAAGGACATTATCCTGTATCTCTGCGGTGTGCTGACCACCAAAGGCGGCACCAACAAGATTGTGGAATACTTCGGCCCCGGCGTGGAAAGCATTAGCTGCACCGGTAAAGCCACCATCACCAACATGGGTGCGGAACTGGGCGCGACCACCTCGGTGTTCCCCTTCGACAGCCGCATGGCCGCTTACCTGCGCGCCACCGAGCGCGCCGAAATTGCCGATCTGGCCGAGCAATACGCCGCCGATCTGCGGGCCGATGAGGAAGTGTTGGCTCACCCCGAGAACTACTATGATGAAATCGTGGAAATCAACCTGTCCGAGCTGGAGCCCTACGTGGTTGGCCCCCATACCCCGGATCGCGCCCGCAAGCTCTCTGAATTTGCGGCTGAAGTCAAAAGCAGCAACTTCCCTCAGACCCTGAGCGCGGCTTTGGTCGGAAGCTGCACCAACTCTTCCTATGAAGACATGGAGCGCGCGGCCAATGTGGCTCGCCAGGCTCTGGCCAAAGGGTTGAAATCCAAGTCCTACTTCCTGATTACCCCCGGCTCCATTCAGGTATTTGAAACCATCAAGCGCGACGGCCAGATGAAGGACTTCACCGACATCGGCGGGATCGTGATGGCCAATGCCTGCGGGCCCTGCATCGGGAACTGGGATCGCAGCGACATTAAAAAGGGGGAGGCCAATGCGATTATTACCTCGTTTAACCGCAACTTCCCCAAGCGCAACGACGGCAACGCTGAAACGCTGGCCTTCATCGCCAGTCCGGAAGTGGTCACAGCGCTGGCCATTGCGGGCAGCACGACCTTCAACCCCATGACCGACACCATTGACGGAGTCAAACTGGAAGCCCCCACCGCGCCGGAACTGCCCCCCAAAGGCTTCCAGATTTCGCATGAGGGGTTGATTGAGGCTCCCGAAGATCGCTCTAGCGTGAGTGTGGCCATCAGCCCCACCAGCCCGCGTCTGGAAAAACTGGCCCCGTTTGCCCCCTGGGATGGTCAGGATTTCGTGAACGTGCCGGTGTTGGTGAAAACCCAGGGGCAAACCACCACGGACCACATCTCTCCCGCCGGGAAAGACTGGCTGCCGCTGCGTGGACACCTGTCGGGGATTAGCCACAACATGCTGTTGGGCGCTGTGGATGCCGCCACCGGCAAGCCCGCCGAGCCGGTCAAAATGCCGGTCAACGGCGTTGAGCGCGGTGTGTCTCCGTGGGCTTTGAAAGCGCTGGAGTACAAAACTCAAAACGGCAGTATCATCGTGGGCGATGAGAACTACGGCGAAGGCAGCAGCCGGGAGCATGCGGCCATGTCGCCCCGCTACCTCGGCGTGAAAGCAGTGATTGCCCGCAGCTTTGCCCGCATTCACGAAACCAACCTGAAGAAACAGGGCGTGTTGCCGCTGGTATTCGTGAACAAGGCCGATTATGCCAAAACCAACAAGGGCGACACCCTCAGCATCACGGGCCTGAACAACCTGAAACAGGGCCAAACCCTACCCGTGACCGTGACCGCCGCAGATGGCAGCACCCAAACCATTGAGCTGACCCATTCGCTCAACAGCGAACAAATTCGCTGGTTCAAGGCCGGTTCCGCCATGAACGCGGTCAACCAGCCCAAAGCGGCCCTTTAATTTAACCCAATCCAACCAAAAGCCCGATTACTTTAGTAATCGGGCTTTTGTCTTTCTTCGAGTTCGCTTGCAATGCGTTTCTATAGAACACCCCAAAACACGCCCGCTGTCCAAAAAGAGGCAAAGCCTCTTTTCCTAAGCAAAAAAGCGCCACAGCTAAGCGAAAGAAAACAACACTCGGAGGGGTTTGGGGGCAACGCTGCCCCCAATGGAGGGAGTTTGAGGGAGGCCTAGCCTCCCTCAAGACCAACCAGCAAAACCAGAAACCCTAATACACAAACCCTTTTTGCTCAAAGCGAGAAATCACTTCTTCCAGCTCATGCTTAGGATTCACCAGGGAAAGCCGCACAAACCCTTCACCGGTCTTCCCGAAGGCAGTCCCGGGCACCAGCACCACGCCCGCTTGCTCCAGCACATCGGCGGAGAATTTTTCGCAAGACGTATAATTGCGGGGAATGGGCAACCACAGGTAGAAGGTTGCCTTGGGGGGATTGAGCTGCTCAATGGGCCAACCCAGCCGCTTGAACCCGGCCAGCATGATCTTCTGGTTTTCGGCGTACATCATGTTGCACTCGCGAATGTAGGCATCGCACTCCGGGCTGCCCAGGGCAAAGGCGGCGGCTTTTTGAATGGCACGGAAAATACCGCTGTCCATGGTGCCTTTCATTTTGGCCAGAATACCCACAGCGTCGGCGTTCCCCACGGCAAAGCCAATCCGCCAGCCAGTCATGGCATAGGGCTTGCTGAAGCTATGGAACTCAACGGCCAGATCTTTCGCGCCGGGCACTTCCAGAATGCTGTGCGGGGCTTCCTGCCCGTCGAAATACATCTCGGAATAGGCCACATCGCTGATCAGCAAAATATTATGACGTTTCGCAAAGTCCACCACCTGCTCGTAGTATTCAAACGGCGCACAGGCCCCAATGGGGTTGCTGGGGTAGTTGATGATCACCGCTTTAATGCGCGCAGGATCCAGCCCATCGGCCTTGAGGGCAGCCACGGCGGCGTCCATGTCGGGCAGATAGTTGTTTTCCAGGGTCAAGGGGGTGGGGTAGCTCAGGCCACCCACCACTTCAATGGCATCCACATAGGAGGCATAGCCGGGGTCGGGGGTGAGGATGATGTCGCGCTGTTTTTTATCCAGGCGAGGGGTGATGATGGCCCGGAACATGTTGGCCAAGCCCTCTTTGGAACCCAACAGGGAGGTAATTTCGGTGCTGGGGTTAACATCCACGCCAAAGCGGGATTTCATGCGCTGTGCAATCGCGTCCAGCAGGAATTTTTCGCCTTTGGGCACCGAGTAAGTGTGAATGGCAGGCTCGGAGAGGCATTTCACAAAGTAGTCCATCAAGGCCTTGGGTGGTTCTACGGTGGGGGCACCAATGCTCATTTTAATGGGCGGCAGGCCCTTGGCTTCCAGCGATGGGGTGAGTTCCACCACGCGGGCCGAAATGCGGAACATGATATAGGTTTCCATGTCCTTGCAGTAGTCCGAATAGAGACTTTTCACGCTAAAACTGCTTGATTTCGCTTCAGAGAGGGTGCTCATGGGCCGGCGATTCCTTCCGTGGCTTCAATAATAAAGGCAAAAACTCAAGTTGAACGTTTCTGAACGCTCAAAAGATGCGGTTACTTCTGTGGCCCGCATTCGTGGCGAGGCAAACCACCCTCTATATACCACAAGCGTCACCCTTCAGCCAATGCCAGTCCCGGTTAGCGTGTGTCCTTTGCTGTCCAAAGCGACCCTGAATACCGGTTGAACGTCTGTTTTTGGCATCGCCGACACGATTTCAATCGCGAATTTGGAGTATTGATGACCATCGTGTAACAAAAACTTAAACAAGTCGCTTCAACCGTTTGCAGGATCTTCTCGCCGGGAATTTAACCTATGTCAATCGGTTCGGACTACTTTCTCTTCTTCTTTCCTTCCTTTTTCTTACTAATCAAAAAAGCCGCAGGAATGCGGTTTTTCTTTTTTGGAAATCCTATATAGTCGTTTGAACCAGTGTCATCAGCGCTAAATGGTCGTTTTTCCGCCCCCGATCACGCGAATCAGAAACACAGCGATGGCGACAACCAACAGGATGTGGATAAAACCGCCCATGGTGTAATTGGTAACCATCCCCAGTAGCCAGAGCACCAGCAATACGGCAAACACTGTCCACAACATAAAAAACACTCCCTTCCGTTCGTCATCAATCGATCGAGGCGACCTGCCTGACGAGATTGATGGTTAAAGTTTCCCTTGCTCGTTTTATTTTATAGCTGGCCGTAAGGTTTGGATATGACCCAGGAGAGCATCATCAATGGGCTATTGTTAGAGGGGGTGTTTTTTTGAGGGTAATGCTGGGCGATTGCAGGTACAAAGGCAATAGGTCGGTCCACGGCTTGATAAACTGGCTTCCAAAGCGGTCCATCAGCTTCATCATGGCCAGTGGCGTGAAAAAATCAGCATCAATCAGGCCCGGTTTGGCCCAGGGGAAGAAGGGCGTCAGCCCGGCAGAGACCAACAATCGGGCTTGCATGGGTGGGTTGGGGATTTCATCATGGAGGGACACCAGTCTGGGTGGCTGACGCCAGTATTGCGGTCCTTCCTCGCCCCAGCAAAGGGTGGCGTGATAGGCGCGTCCCCGCAAGGCGTCAAGATAGATTGCAACAGGGTAGTCGTAATCGACGGCCAGCAACTCAAAGGTATTGAAGGCATGGACGGGGAGGTGCATGAACTGGGCCATCGTCCGGGCCGTGATTATCCCGGTACGAATGCCGGTGAAGCTGCCGGGACCGGTATTCACCGCCAAGGCCTTTAAATCAGAGACATTGTAACCATGTGTATCCAGCAGTTCTTCAATGGCGGGAATCATGAGCGCCGAATGATAACGATGCGAATCGCAAGGAATGCTCTGGGCAGCCAGCAAACCCTGCGAATTGCCCAGGGCCAGCATCAGTGTGCTGGTGGTGGTATCAAGAAACAGGGTCAAGTCGTTCATAGGGGTGGGTGTGTTTTCTGTTCCTGCGGGGAGGGAAACGGGGAGACTGGCGAAGTTGTTCAGGCTGCTTTCGATTTAGTTGACAGGGGATAAGTCCAAGGGGCGAGTGGCAGACAGGGTAATCCGGCGAGGCATGGGGGATGAGGTCTCGTCAGGCCAGGTCTCATCAGGAGTAGCCTTTTTTTGCAGGTCGGGAGCAAAGTCAACTTGAACCGCAATGGTTATATCATCCTGTAAAAATTCGCCATAGCAAGCCCACTCGACTAAAATGAGGCTGCGTCCCTCGTCCAGCATGGCATAAAGCTCATTGGCAAAGCCAACGGCACGGTCTTCGCCCAATCGGTAGAGATCGACGTGGGCAATCGGGAATGGGCCGCTCAGATACTCGTTCATGAGCACAAACGTGGGGCTGGAAACGGTTTCTTTCAGGTGAAGTGCCTGGCCCAGTGCTTGTACCAGGGTGGTTTTACCGGCACCCAGTTGGCCATCCAGCGAAACCAGGTCGCCGGGGCGAAGCTGGTTGGCCAGATTCTCCGCGAACTGGTTTAAAGCGGGTAAATCAGGGATGATAATTCGGTACTGATGGGCATATTGGGTCATGGGATTTTTCTTGCTGAAGGGACGGTTTGATTATGGTACCCTTATAGCTATTGTCAATCAAATAGAAACCTGCTTGATTGCATGGCGCGCACCGGGTAAGCTATTTCTCTCCAAAGTGTGAAGATGCTCTGTCAGATCGTGGACCTCCTGAATCAATTCAGGCATGTGATGGTCAGTTCCTGGTTCAAGCTCTATGTCCCGCTTTTTGACCCGGTCGCTCTTCTCCCCAGGTTTTCCAGGATAGCAGTGAAAAATTATCAGTGAATCAGTGAAAAGGGAACAGTAATCGAATGATTTCCAGCAACGATTTTAAAACTGGCCTCACCATCATGATCGACTCCAACCTCTGGCAGATCGTGGAATTCTTGCACGTAAAACCGGGCAAGGGCGCCGCCTTTGTCCGCAGCAAACTGAGAAACGTGATCACCGGGCAAATGTTGGAAAAAACGTTCCGCGCCGGTGAGAAAGTGGAAACTGCCCATTTGGAGCGTCGGGAAATGCAATTCCTGTATGGCGACGGTGAAGAGTACACCTTCATGGACAACAACACCTTCGATCAGGTCGGAATCAGCAAGTCCCAGATTGGCGATCAGGTGAAATACCTGAAAGAGCAAATGAACGCGCAGATTTTGCTGCACGATGGTCGTGTGATCGGCGTGGATCTGCCCTCTCACGTGGAATTGAAGGTTGTGGACACCCCGCCTGCCGAGAAAGGGAACACCGCTCAAGGTGGCACCAAACCGGCTACGCTGGAAACCGGCGCTGTGGTGAACGTCCCGTTCTTTGTGGAAGTGGGCACCACCATTCGCGTGGATACCCGTGACAACAAATACTTAGATAGAGTCTAGTCGAGTTTGGCGGTTATTGAGTAATGGACATTAATACCGATAAAATCAGAGAACTGGCCGATTTGGCTATTGAAAAGCAACTGGCCGAGCTGGTGGTGCAGGATGGCGAGAAAAGTGTCACCATCAAATTGCCCGGCTACAACCTGTCTCAGGTGATTCATCCGGCCAGCGGTCCCCAGCAGGTGGTTTATGCCCCGCCTGCCCCAGGGCACATTGCGGAAATTGCCAGTGTCTCCTCCCATACTGTTGAAGCCACACCGGCCAAGGCCAAGGATGAGGACAGGCTGCACAAAATTACCGCGCCAATGGTGGGTACATTCTATTCGGCCCCCTCACCCGATTCGCCCGCCTTTGTGACTGTGGGTCAAAGCATTTCCAAAGGTCAAACCATCTGTATCATTGAAGCCATGAAGATGATGAACGAGCTGGAAGCTGAAGTGACCGGCAAGGTCGTGCGTGTTCTGGTGGAAAATGCTCAGCCGGTTGAATTTGGGCAGGTTTTGATGTTGGTGGAGTTGGCCTAACCGTCCACCTTGCAGGCAATCCTGGCTGGTGTCCGGACTTTATGCCTATGAGAATGCCGCCGGATCTGGAATCGATTCTCCAGTGACTCGGTGACCTCACCGCTCTGACCGTTCAGGCCCCGCTTTCTCTCAGTTTTTACCTTTCATTCCGTTAAGACAAGGATGCCCTTCATGTTCAAGAAAGTGCTGATTGCCAATCGTGGCGAAATTGCCCTACGCATCATTCGGGCTTGCCATGAACTCGGGATCAAGACGGTTGCCGTTTACTCCCAGGCAGACGAAGACAGTTTGCATGTGCAACTGGCCAATGAGGCTTACTGCGTGGGCCCTGCCCAATCGGCCAAGAGCTACCTGAACGTGGCCAATATCATGAGCGTGGCCCTGATGTCCGGGGCGGACGCCATTCACCCCGGTTACGGCTTTTTGGCTGAAAACGCCGCCTTTGCCGATATTTGCGCGGATCACCAGATCAAGTTCATCGGCCCCTCGGCGCTTATGATTGAGAACATGGGTGACAAGGCCACGGCCAAGAAAACCATGCAGGACGTGGGCGTGCCTGTGGTTCCTGGGCTGGATGGCACCATTGCCGATCCTGAGCTGGTGCGGGGCTGGGCCAAGCATGCCGGATACCCCATCATCATCAAGGCTACGGCTGGGGGTGGTGGCAAGGGGATGCGTCTGGTGCAGCATGAAGGCGAGGTGGAAACCCAGCTTGAAATGGCTCGCGCGGAAGCCAAAGCCGCCTTTGGCAACGATGAGGTGTACATTGAAAAGTACATTCTCAATCCCCGGCACGTGGAATTTCAGGTGCTGGCCGACCAGTACGGCAATGTGGTGCACCTGGGCGAGCGGGATTGCTCCATCCAGCGCCGTCACCAGAAGTTGCTGGAAGAAGCGCCCAGCCCGGTGGTCACCCCTGAAATCCGAGAGAAGATCGGGAACATCATCCTCAAGGCCATTCGCAAGATTGGTTATGAAGGCGTAGGGACTATTGAACTGCTCTGCGACAGCGATTTGAACTTCTACTTTATGGAAATGAACACCCGTATTCAGGTGGAGCACCCCGTCACCGAGCTGATTACCGGAATCGACCTGATCAAGGAACAAATTCGCGTCGCGGCGGGCGAGCCGTTGCGCTTTACCCAAGAGGACGTGCAACTGCGCGGTCACGCCATTGAGTGCCGCATCAACGCGGAAGACCCGGACAAGAATTTTATGCCTTGCCCCGGCGCCATTGATGGCTATGTGACCCCCGGCGGCCCCGGCGTGCGCGTGGATAGCCACGCATACCCTGGCTACAAAATCCCGCCATACTACGATTCGCTGGTATCCAAGCTGATTGTGTGGGGTGCTGATCGCGAAGAGGCCATCGCCCGCATGAAGCGCGCCTTGAACGAGTACGCCATCACCGGCATTAAAACCACCATTCCCTTCCATGTGAAGTTGATGGACAACGCCGCCTTTGTGGACGGAAAGGAAGTCTACACCGACTTCATCGTCCGCCACGCACTCGCTTAATCTGAATTTTACACATTTAAACCTTTTGAAAAGCCACCTCTGCCAAATGCCGCAAGGGTGGCTTTTCGCTCCCTATTGATTGGTTTAAATTAGAATGCCGGAGAGTGGTCGTAAAAAAGCATAAAATGAAGCCTCCCGGGTTTAATATGGGCATCCTACCGACTGTTATTGGAGCGCCAAAGCCATGAAGCCCATCACCTCGTTCACCCTGTTACCTGCTCGGGAAAGCACGCTAACCGCAAAACCGGCTGCACCCGATGTCCGTGCACAGCAAGTCCAGCCCGTTCGATTTTCGGGGGGTGCTGTTCCTTCCGACTTTTTACCCCGTTTTTTGAATAAAATGGGCGACTTTTTTCAAAGTGCCTACGAATGGTTGCTCATCAAACCGTATGAATGGCTTCGCAATCAATTCAATGCACTAGTGGGTTGGTTCAGGAGCAAGCCCAAACCCGCCACCGCAACGGACACAGCAATCACGCAAACCACTTTGGCCACGGCAAAACCGACCACGCCACCAGCTTGAATTTAATCTTACCTCATTTAGGCGCACAAAAATCACAACGCCGGGTTTATAGCGAATAATAAAACTCACCGTGAACCGAATCGGGAGATTGAAGAGAAAATGAACATCCCAGCCAGCGGCCTGCAAGGCCCTACTTTTGCTGCAAACTCTGCACCGAAACAGAATCAACCCGTCAAGCGCATGGCCTATGTCACCTACATCGAAAGCACACCACAGTCGCGTAAACAGCAAAAGCGCATGGGACAGCTATTTGGGTTATCGGTCACCACTATGCTTAGTTTCGTGATAAGCGAAGAGTTGCAACAAGGGTTCGCAAAAATGGCGCCGACTGTTGCCAAAAAAGTGAATATTCCAATCGTGTTAATAGCTTCCAGCGTTGCCCTCCTTTATGGTGCGTTGATTCAGGCTTTGCGCCTCTCCCGGCTAAATAGTCAAAGATTCACCCTCCAAAACCCTGATCTCAAAGCGATGAAGCAAGCTGGCGAGCTGATTGAGTTGAGAACGAATGGAAAGGTTCAATCCATGCAACAGGGCGAGCGTAAGGGCCTAGAGTTGCAATGACTCTGGATTTGAACATTCCTGCATTAGATTAATACATGAGATTTATGTTTTTAATCATGAATACCCAAAGCTGATGGATCCATTTTTGACATGGGCAAAGCTTTGTATAAATCTCACAAACTGTCATAGTTATTGAGCACTTTCGTTTTCAACTCTCTATAATGAATGATACCTAAATCTACTAGACCAGTAAAAAAGGAGGCATTCATGAAAATTAAAATATCAGCATTGCTGTTATTGCTTCTTATGGCTACTCCGCTCCATGTCAGTGCAAAAGCTCGTTTTATTCGGGTTGGTAGACCTTGCTTTAGGCATTTAGCACCTCAAATGACTGTGCTAGACAATGGGAATGTTTTGATATCCGAAGCAGATAAATCAGAAGTTTTTAATCCAAAAATCCGAAAGTTCACGCCAACAGGGCAGTTCAGCCTAGAACGAGGCATGGATCCATCCTATGAAAGACTACCATCACCAACTCATATAACTGTTAAATTACAAGATGGTAGAGTGCTAATAATAGGACTCATTAACTCTCGGAATGGGTTTAGGATCTATAATCCAAAGACAGGACTGTATGAGCCTATTCAATTAAAAGGAAGGACACAGAGTTTAATCAGCCCAGAGAAGGCAATCCTTTTAGCGAATGGGCAAGTTGCGCTCCTTCAAGTGGGAGGTATGGCTTCAGAGGCGACTATTTTTAATCCAGATACAAACGAAATATCGGCTCCATTTAATTTAAATTCAATAAATAGCCCTGACTTATCTAGTGATAACAATAAGCAAATACTTGTTTTAAATAATAGTGACCGTATTCTGGCAATGAGCGTTTGTGTGGATGACATGAATTGCTCAGCAGCCATTGATATAAATAAAAATTTTGATGAGATTAAGATTTCAGACGTAAGAGTGAAAGCGAAAAGCCCTGTACTCAAATATTCAGCAATTCCTCTGGGAAAGGGAGAAATTTTTATAAGTTTTGTCCATAATTTCGACAACAATCGAACTGGTTATAGCATTTATGATGAAAGTCATAATACTAAAACAGTTTTAAATAATGGCAATTTACTATTGACACATGATAAACAGGGCATATTATTTTATCCTCAAGGGCTTGATTGGTATTCACCAAGCAAAATGAAAGAAAGGCGTATTCATCCTGCTACAATCAAGCTAAAAGATGGTTCCGTACTCTTTCTGGGGGGCCAGGATGAAAGAATATCAATGCCTACTAAAGAGGATTTTCTATCTATAGTCTTTTTCCCAGTAGCACTATTGATTTACAACATAGATAAAAATATTGAGGTTCCCCTCCCAAGACTTCCTTTTGATTTGAGAGAGTGGCAATTTTTACAAACCGCTGAACTCTTTATTGAAAATTAAGCTTCTTTAGAATTTTCGATTGAAAAATCGCAGATGAAAGAGGATGATCGGTGTATGTCCAAGCCGTTTCAACTCGTCTCTCAATATCAGCCTTCCGGTGATCAACCGGAGGCTATTAGGTTGCTGACCGAGGGCTTGAACGCGGACATGCCCGCGCAGACGCTGCTAGGGGTAACGGGCTCGGGGAAGACGTTCACCACGGCCAACGTGATCCAGAATGTACAGCGGCCCACGCTGGTGATTTCGCATAACAAGACGCTGGCGGCGCAATTGTATAATGAGCTGCGCGAGTTTTTCCCGGAAAACGCGGTGGAGTACTTCATCAGCTACTACGACTACTATCAACCCGAGGCATACATTCCCCGCACGGATACCTATATTGAAAAAACGGCCAGCATCAACGAGGAAATTGACCGGCTGCGCCACTCCACCACGCGCAGCCTGTTTGAACGCCGCGACGTGATCGTGGTATCTAGCGTGAGTTGTATTTACGGTTTGGGCTTGCCGGACAACTATTTTAAAGCGGCCATTCGCCTGCATTTGGGCACCGAAATTGATCGCGAAGCCTTGCTCATGACCCTGATTCGCAACCAGTACCAGCGTAACGATCTCGACCTGAAACGGGCCTGCTTCCGGGTGCGGGGCGATATCATCGAGATCCATCCGGCCCACGAGGAGCGCATCATTCGGCTGGAACTTTTCGGCGATGAAGTGGAGCGCATCAGCGTGGTGGAGCCGGAAACGGGCGAAGTGATGGAGATGCCCGACTCGGTGGTGATCTATCCCGCCATTCACTATGTGGCCAACCGGGACGATGTGGAGCGGGCCACCCGGCAGATCACCATAGAACTGGATGAGCGCCTGAAAGAACTGCACTTTATGGGCAAGGGACTGGAGGCGCAACGGCTGGAGCAGCGCACCTTGCGCGATCTAGAGATGATCCGCGAAGTGGGCTATTGCAACGGGATTGAGAACTACAGCCGTATTTTTGAAGACCGGATACCTGGCACGCCGCCCAAGACCCTGCTGGATTACTTCCCCGATGATTTCCTGCTGGTGATTGATGAATCCCACGTCACCATTCCCCAGTTGCGGGGCATGTACCACGGCGATCGCTCCCGCAAGGAAGTGCTGGTGGATTATGGCTTCCGGCTGCCGTGTTCCAAGGACAACCGGCCGCTTAATTTTGAGGAGTTCACCGCGCGAATGGGCCAATGCATCTATGTTTCGGCCACGCCCACCAAGTACGAAATTTCCGAATCCGGGCAGGTGGTGCAGCAGATTATTCGCCCCACCGGCCTTCTAGACCCGGTCGTGGAAGTGCGCCCCACGGGCAATCAGGTGGATGACCTGCTCAATGAGATTCGCAATCGCACCGCGCGCAACGAGCGGGTGCTGATCACCACCCTCACCAAGCGCATGGCCGAGGATTTGACCGAGTATCTGGAAAGCCTGAACGTGCGCGTGCGCTACCTGCACAGCGAAATCAAGCCTATTCAGCGCATGGAGATCATCCGGGATTTGCGGCTGGGCGATTTTGACGTGCTGATTGGCGTCAACCTGCTGCGGGAAGGCTTAGATCTGCCGGAAGTGACGCTGGTGGTGATTATGGACGCGGATAAAGAAGGCTTTCTGCGCTCGGAATCCAGTTTGATTCAAACCATTGGCCGCGCAGCCCGAAACGCGGCGGGCATGGTCATTCTCTATGCCGATAAAGTCACCGACAGCATGGATCGGGCCATGAGCGAGACCGAGCGTCGCCGCAAAATCCAGATGGCCTACAACACCACCCACGGCATCACGCCGACCACCATTAAAAAAGATATTTCTTACGGCCTACTGGAACTGATCGGCAACATGAACGACGGCCAAGAGGGCGGCGACGGGCGCAGCGCCGTGAAGAAGAGCTCGCGCCAATTGCAGGAAGAAGCTCAAGCCATGCCCGCCAGCGCCCTGCCCGGCTTGATTGCCGAACTGGAAACCGAAATGAAAGCCGCCGCGCGGATGCTGGAATTTGAAAAAGCCGCCCAACTCCGGGATCAAATGAACGCCCTGAAAAAAGTCATGGAAACCCAAGCCCCCAGCGGAAAGCCTTGAGGCTTTAAGCAGGATTAATCATTCAAGTGACTGCTGGTTTTGGCGAATTCTGTTGGCTTATTCGTTCTTTTCAAAGAGCCACCAGGTGGTGTTATCCCACACGGGGTTGTCGCGTTGCCAGAGAAAGCCGTAATCCACCAGCCGCAGGGCGTTTTTGGGTTGGCTGTCCAGCAGCTCTCCGCCGAAATCACGCTTGAAGAGGGTATCCCCATGCCCCCGGTAGGGGATTTCCACGGGGGTGGGGTTGAAGTATTCGTTAATCAAAATATAGCGGTGGGAGAGGCGCACCATTTTGTCATAGACCGCCGGTAAATCGTTGGGATTGAGGTGAATCAGCACGCCGCAGGTGAACACCAGGTCGTAGGCAATTTTGGACGTGAAATCCTGAATGGCCGAGCGTATCGCTTTAATCTCCGGTTGCGCGGACAGTTGCACATAGGCCAAATCGTTCAGCTCTACCCCGGTGACATCCAGCGTGGGGTTCAGTTCGCGCAGGGCTTGCAGATTATGCCCCCGGTTGGCCCCGAGTTCGCACACCGAATGAATGCCGTGCGCGCGATGCAAGATCTGATCAAAGAAAGCCGTGCGCTGCTGGGGTGCAATGGCATTGCGCTCGGTGTACGCATTACCAAACTCGCCCTGCCAGAATTTCTCTTGCGGTGTGCTGGGGCGATGTTCAGTCATGGCGTCTCCTTTACGTCTGTATGTCACGGTTTTGCCCGGCGCTCTTACAAAATACGTTAGGGCAGCATTCCCCCGCCGACATGTGAGCCTTCCTTGATTATAGGCCTAGTTTTTGTCTCATCTGATTGAAGCAGAGCAGTGCGGCGCTGGCTTGGCAACTATATTCCCCGCAGTCAAGATGTTAAAACCGCAGGAATGAGACTCTCGAAGAGGACCGCATCCGTGGAGATCTGCTGGCTGACAGGTTTTGCCTGTAGGGTTGAAATTGTGCATGACCCACAAAAATACATTGCCCGCAGGAGATTCACCGCTTCAGCCTGAATACACCACGGCTCCTGGATATTAAATCCCGTTTAAACACTTGAATTAGTTTGCTGTCTCTGAAGTTTCAGTCAGCAACCAGGCCGCAATCAGGGCGGTCAGGGGCACGGTCAGGATGAGGCTCAGACCGCCAGCGAAGGCCAGGGCCAGCACCGATACCGTGCTTTCCAGATTAATGAATTGCGCGGTGGGCGTGCCCTGCAGTTGCAACAGAATGGGCATGAACAAACCCAGAAAGAGCAGTCCCAGCGAGGAAATCAGTGGTCCCAGAATGCGACGGCCCCGGAGCATGACGATCCGGAATCGTTGCCAGAAGGCCAGTGGTGTGCTTTCTTTACGCCCTTGAGCCAGCGACCAGCACAGGTAAAACAGAAAACCTTGAAAACCCAGCAGCGCACCACCCATCAACAATGAAACATAGTCCATTTTGTCGGAAAGATACCACAGAGATGCCAACCCCTCGCTGGAAAAGCCGTTCAGCGGGGCAATGTCGTGCATGACCCACAGGATCAGGGTTAGTAGCAGCAAGCCACTCATGGTGCTCAGAATGACCACGGATTGCTCCCGGTTGAAGGAGCGGGTACCGGGTACTTTGTAGATAAAACTGGCCAGAATGGTAAAGGTAAAACACATCAGCAGAATCCAGTTGGGGCCGGTGGTGCCGTCCAGAATGGCCGGAAAGAGGGCCTTGTAGCAACCCATCAGCATCAAGGCCACGAGCAGCAGGTGTTTGGAGACTTCTACCCCACCAATCAGCATGGCGGCCAACAGGAACAGAACACCCAGGATGATCAGGGCCGGGGTACGATCCCGGTTGGCAATGTAGTAGACCCATTGACCGGTATTGGGATTTTTTTCCATATTGATCAGGACACGAACACCGGGTTTGACCGGGATATTGTAGGCCGGATTCGCACCCAGCACGTTATCAATGGTGACCACGCGATCTTTAAAGTCAGCGGACGGGCCTTCCGAAGTCAGGCGAACGGTCACTTTCTGCAGATGCTCCCGGGCATCCTCCGGCGCGATCATGGACAACCGGTTTTTTCCGATGGCCGGGCCAGCTTCTTTCACAGAAAGCACAACGCCGTATATATCCATCTGGACGGGTTGGGAGTCCTGAGCCGGTGAATTGCGCGATCCGGACTTCCCGGACTTCGATTTTAGGAGTGGTGCGGGGCTTAGCCTCAACACGCCTGAAGCAGGACTCGATTGGTGGAGATTTTGGGTTTCAGTCTTTTGTGTTTGCATGGGCAGGGCGTCTTTTGCGGGATTCCCCTGAGATGCAGCGTCAATGGCCTCTGGGCGGGTGTGCTCCAGCCCTCGCTCAATGGGGGAAAGCGCCCAAGTGGGGCTTTGGGTCAATTGCAGCAGGGCCAGCAAAACAATGGTGATACATCGTGAGAGGCCCCGCATTGGCCTGCGCTGTGGCTTGATGCGACTGCACCACTTCCCCATTGTGTTTCTCATGCTTCTGAATCGCTTATTCCAACTCAAACTTGACTTGCTCGCCCCAACCAGTGGGCGTTTTGTAACCCAGATGCCGATAGGCGGCAGCCGTGACCATCCGGCCACGCGGCGTTCGGTTCAGCAACCCGGCCTGCAACAGATACGGCTCATAGACATCTTCCAGCGTGCGGGGATCTTCGCCCAGCGAGGAGGCCAGCGTTTCCAGCCCGACTGGGCCACCGGAGAAGTTTTCGATCATCAGTTTCATGAGCAGGCGGTCGGTGGCGTCCAGTCCCAGCGGGTCAATCTCAAAGAGATCCAGGGCCTCAAAGGCCATTGGGCCCGTGATGACGGATTCGTTCACCCGCTTGACCGCCATGAAATCGCGCACCCGTCGCAGCAGGCGATTGGCAATGCGCGGGGTTCCCCGAGATCGGCTGGCAATGGCCAGTGCGCCCTGCTGATCAATCTCAATCTTTAGAATCCCGGCTGAACGACTCACAATATCAGCCAGTTCCTCGTGGGTGTAAAAGTTGAGGCGGTACACCAGCCCAAATCGGTCACGCAGGGGGCTCGACAGTGAACCGGCCTTGGTGGTGGCCCCAATCAGGGTAAACCGGGGGAGCGGCACCCGAAGAATCTTGGCGCTTTCCCCCTTGCCAATGGTGCGATCCAGGGCAAAATCTTCCATGGCGGGGTATAGAATTTCCTCGGCCACCTTGTTCAGCCGGTGAATTTCATCGATAAACAGCACGCTGCCGGTCTTCATGCTCATCAAAATCCCCAGAATGTCCCGAGGTCGCTCCAGTGCGGGGGCGGAGGTGATGTGAATCTCGGTGCTCATCTCCTGAGCCATGACCATCGCCAGTGTGGTCTTACCCAGACCGGGCGGCCCGTAGAGTAGCAGGTGATCTAGTGGCTCCTGCCGGGTTTTGGCAGCATCCAGCCCAATCTGTATGCTTTCCTTGAGCGCGGATTGCCCGATGTAGTCTCTTAAATGCTTCGGGCGCACTGACTGTTCATGCCGGTTGTCGTAAGTCGTTTCCTCGCCTTTCATCAGGCCGGGACGCTCTTTTAGACGCTCTGGCGATGTCCCAAAGGCGTTGGCCGGGGGCACCGGGGTAGCCACTCTCGCGTAGGCTTCCGCGATGGCATTTTCAATCGCCGCTGGTGTGCTTTCTGCTTTTTGGGCAGAGGCTTTGGCTGGCTTACCCTCGCCTGATGGCGAGGAGGAGAATTGAATGGTCACGCTTGCTGCCCTTGGTCTCTCATACTGGGTATTATTCTAGCACTCCCGGCTGGCCCGTCATGGGATTTAGCCTGATTCTTCATTTTTTTTGTAACTTCCCCAAAATCTCAGGCAGGATGTTCACCACTCGATCCAGTTCAGCAGCGGTGGTACTGCGCCCCATGGAAAATCGAATCGTGCTGCGTGCCACCTCATCCGATTTTCCCAAAGCTTTCACGATGCGTGAGGGTTCAATCACGGCGCTATGGCAAGCTGAGCCACTCGACACAGCGATACCTTTGAGATCCAGCCTCAAGACTAGCGCTTCGCCTTCGACGGGTGGGAATGAGAAATGCACATTGCCCGGTACCCGCAATCGTAAATCGCTTGGGCCGTTCAGCACGGCTTGGGGGACTGCGGCCAGCACCGCCTGAATGAACTGTGCTTGCAGCTCAGCCAACCGTGGGGTATCAGTGGCCATCTGCTCGGTGGCGATTTCCAGCGCTTTCGCCAACCCCACAATCCCGGCGAGATTTTCCGTGCCGGGGCGCAGGCCCTGCTCCTGCCCGCCGCCCCAGAGGCTGGGCAGTGGCAGCGGGGAACCACTTCGAATGTACAAAGCCCCCACCCCTTTGGGGCCGTATAATTTGTGCCCGGAGAGCGAGAGGTAATCCACTGGGCAGTGGGCCAGATCGATGGGCAATTTGCCCAGGGTCTGCACGGCATCTACATGCAACAGGACGCCCCGCTCTCGCAAGATGGAACCCAGGGTTTCAATGGGTTGAATTGTCCCGATTTCGTTGTTGCCGTGAATAATTGAGGCCAGCACGGTATCCGGACGAATGGCCGCAGCTAGCGCATCCGGGGAGACAAACCCCTCGGTATCCACCGGCAGACGGGTGATCGACCAGCCTTGAGTTTCCAGCGAGGCACAAGGGGCATCCACGGCGGCATGCTCAATCTGGGTGGTGATCAAGTGTCGTCCCTTGGACTGGAGGGCCTGGGCCACACCAATCACCGCCAGATTATCGGCTTCCGTGGCACCGCTGGTAAAAACAATCTCTTCCGGGTGAGCATTTAAACTTTGGGCCACGCTGGAGCGGGCTGCTTCCAGCGCCTTGCGGGCCTCACGTCCCCAGCTGTGCAAGCTGGAAGGATTCCCGTATTGTCCTTCCCAGAATGGCAGCATGGCCGCTTTCACGCGAGGATCGACCGGCGTGGTGGCCGCATGATCCAGATAAATGCGCGATGCTCTTTGATTGGAAGGGGAACCGATGGACATAGTGGGCCTTTGTTCAGGTGGTGTTATTAAACATCAGGAATTGAGGCTGCGGTGTGAGGCCTTGGGTTGGCTTCGTCCCGAGAATTTATGTTATTTTTATTATAGTGAAAGGTCAGTCGCATCAAAAGCGCCTGCCCGGAATCGGCTGAACCCGAGGCGTCTTTTTTGACTACCCCAAGGCCACTTGCAGCATGGATGCAAGGGCAATGGCCCCAAACAGAATTTTTCCCGACCGTTAACCCGGCATGTCAGCCGATCTATCTATCATTTGAGCAGTATTTATTCAGGCAGTATGAGCTGAAAAGGGAACATTATGGAATCCGTCCTGATTGCCATTGGCGGGAACGCCCTGTATGACAAGAAAAGCGGCAACAACCTCAGCCCCGAAATGGTGCGGCAGGTTTGTACCCGTATCGTCGAAGTCTTTCAAAGCGGCTATCTGCCTGTGATTACCTTCGGCAATGGCCCTCAGGTGGGTAACCTGCTCGATATGGCGGAAACCTCTGCCCGTTTGTTTGAGACCCCCGTCACGCTGGACACCTGTGTCTCGTGGACGCAGGGCGAGATTGGCTACTGGCTGACCCGCGAGCTGACCAAACAGCTTTTGGAAGCGGGCTTTGACAAGCCTGTGATGGCCCTCAACACGCTGGTGGAAGTCAATTCGGAAGACCCGGCCTTTCAGAAACCAAGCAAGCCGGTGGGACGGTTTATCAGCGCCGAAGAGGCCCAGCGGCTGTATGAAGAACGGGGCTGGATTGTCGGTCCGGACGCCAACCGGGGCTACCGCCGCATGGTGCCGTCTCCGAAACCCTTGCGCATTCTGGAGGCCGAGCCCATTCAGCATTTAATCCGTAGTGGGTATATCGTGATGTGCTGTGGCGGCGGCGGCATCCCCGTGTACAAAAAAGACGGCGTGTTTCAGGGCATTGAGGCCGTGATCGACAAGGATTTCACCTCCTGTCTGCTGGCCAAAACCCTGAAGATTGAGAATTTAATCATCTGCACCGAAGTGGAAAATGTGTATCTCAACTTCGGGCAACCCAATCAAACCGCCCTGCGACGGCTGGCGCTGGCGGATGCGGAACAGTATCAGGCCGAAGGGCATTTTGGTGCGGGCAGCATGGGGCCCAAAGTCTCGGCCATGATTGATTATGTCCGACATGGTGGCAAACGTGCCTTTATCACCAGCCTTGAAAAAGTCGTGGAGGCTCTCTCCGGGCAGGCCGGGACTGAAATTCACGCCACCGCTGATCTGCCTGCTGCGCCTTAACACATCGCCCGCAAGGTCTTCAGCCGCTGATTTCTTTTCACCTGACAGTATTTCGTTTTCTCATTCAAGAAGGATTTTGCCCCGATGGATTTATTGCAAAGTGTCATTTTAGGTCTGGTGGAAGGCATTACCGAGTTTTTGCCCATCTCTTCCACGGGCCACATGATTTTAACCGGCTATCTGATGAACATTCAGAAGAGCCCAGTGGTCGATTCTTTTGAGGTGTTTATCCAGTTGGGTGCCATTCTGGCGGTGGTTTTTCTGTATCGTCATCGCTTCGCCTGCCTGTTTGATTTCAAGGCCCGCAGCGGCTTTACCGGCCTGCGCGGCATTAGCATGCTGGCCGTGACCTCCTTGCCTATTCTCGTGCTGGGCAAGCTGCTTGAACACACTATCAAAACCCACCTGTTCAACCCATTGACGGTTTCTATTGCGCTGTTTGTGGGCGGGATTGCCCTCATTCTGGCTGAGCGTGTGATTTTCAAGCACGACGTGGATTCCATTGACAAGATCGATTACCCGCAAGCCTTGCGGATTGGGGCCTTTCAATGTCTGGCCCTCTGTCCTGGGGTGTCTCGGGCGGCCAGCACCATTTTTGGCGGATTATTTAGCGGACTGAACCGCACGGTCGCGGCTGAATACTCCTTTCTGGCCGCCGTGCCCATCATGGTGATTGTCTGCCTGAAAGACCTGAAAGACATCCTGCCCAGCCTACACCAGGGTGATATTGCGGCCTATGCTGTTGGTTTTGTGATCGCCTTTTTCTCGGCCCTGCTGGCAGTCAAGTTTTTCATCAACATGCTGCAGCGCTTTTCAATGGCGCCGTTTGGGGTTTACCGCATCATCGTGGCGGTTATCTTCTTTGTGCTGCTGAACAATCACCCCATTTCCAGGTAGCACAATCTACTGGTGTGATGGGCCGGTTGAAGCGCGGCCATTGCGGCTGTGTACTATCCTACCAACGGTTATAGATGCCATAAAAGTGCTAGAATAGAGCGCATGGACTCTTTCTTCCTTTGGTCATGGCATAACCTGATGAGGCCGGTGTTCTGGTTTCAACCGTGTTTTTATGCGCTGCACGGCTGGCTGGCCACGGAAATGGCCATCTGGCTCCTGTTTCATCCCTATGAGGCCAAATATATTCCCGGCACCCGAATTCAGATTCCCCTGACGCCGGGGATTTTGCCGCGTGGTCGGGCCAATCTGTCCCGTAGCATCGCCGATACCGTGACCCGCACATTGCTCACCGAAGCCGATTTGCACCAGCAGGCCGAAAAACTGCTCACCGAGGCCACCATCATCCGTTGCATGGATGCCATTATTGACTCTATTGGCCGGGAGATGACCAATAAGGAGCAGATCCGCCAGATATACCGCTATGGGGTGGAAGTGCTGCCGGACATGCTCAGCCAGATGACCACGGGCTTTATTGAGCAACTGGACAGTGACCGCTCCGGCAAAACCCGCCAACTGATCCATCAGGCTTTGCTGCAATCACTCGACAAGCTGCAATTGAATTACACTCAGGCTGAATGGATTGCGGATACCTTATTTAACACCTTGCTCACCCCGCATTACTTGCGCCAGTTGCTGGCCGATGGTCTGACGGAAAGTAATATTCAGCGTATCGAGGCGGGGGTGTCCCATCAGCTGGGTGGGCTCAAGGGCTTACTGGTGCGGTTTATGGGGATTGAGCAGACCTTGTTGCGTCTTCGGAATTTCTGCGAGCAGCGCCCCGAAGAGGCTGAAGCCCATATCACGGAAGTGCTGGACAGGATGGAAGTCCGGGAGCGACTGGCCGAGCGGATTAGCAATTTTCGCTTTGAAACCCTTTCGCCTGAAACACGGGAAGCCGTGACCGGTTATATCAGTGCGGTGCTGATTGAGTCTCTGGCGGATCATCGTCCAGAAATGACCCAAATGGTTGCCGAGTGGAGCGGTGCTGGGAGTCGTCTGTTGATTAATCGCCTGCTGCAAGTCAACCTGAAATCCTGGTTGTCTGAAAAACGGCCCACTCTGAAAACCAATCTGGCCCGCTTTATGTTGCGTTATTTGCATCGAGAGCTGGAAAGCCTTTTGGCAAGAGCCTTACCGGTACTCAACCTGGGCCAGATGATCGAGGAAAAACTGGCGCAATTTTCCAACGAAGAGCTGGAAGGCATGATTGATGGTATCTGTCGCCGGGAGCTTCGCTGGCTGGCTATTCTCGGCGCTTTTCTGGGTTTCTGGCTGGGCTTGATGTCCAATTTAATTAACTTCTGGTTGCAGAATGCGTGAGCCTGCTCCTTAATTTGGGGAGCCGATTTTTTACTGGTCTTTTAGACATCAATCGTATACAATGCTGTTGAGGGAATCAGTGATTGGGGTTTTAGTGGCCTGAGTGCTGCATAATAATGGTTTTTTTGAACACTGGATTCAACGGTTTCAACAACTCGATCTGACTAATTTCCAATGTTCAGGATAAGACGGCTTTCAATGGGCTCGTTCGAGTGATCTATCAAGTGAACTGATTTGGGGGATGGGATTTGATGATACGCATGGTGAATAGGATTGAAAGGTTGACTCATCCGGTGCCAAGGGTTTTTCCCGCATGATGCTCAATCTGAACACGCTGTCTTTTAATAGCACCCTGACAAGGCCAGCTCCTAAAGCGGAGAGGGAAACAACCCTGATCACTTGCGATCCGCGATTTGGCATGGCCCCGCTAGATACCCTGACCTTGTCGAGCCTGACGTCATCGGGAAAAGCGCTGCAAACCCGTGTACAGCATTGGGCCCAGCAATTTTGGGCTTCCACGCTGGCAAATGACACCCTGAGATGCATTGAAGATCTGACTCCATCCCGGTTGCGGAATTTGGGGGACGTCCACGGTGTCATTTTCGATCTGGATGATACCCTGATGCCTCTGCTCAGCGGAAAATTTCCATCTGGCATTATTGAGAGCCTGCAACGCATTCAACGGGCCGGTTTCAAAATGGGCATCGTGACCAACAATATTCAGCCGGAGTACTGTCGCCGCGCACGGGTACAGCTGGCTCAGGCTGGCTTGTATCTACCTTTTATTCAGGATGCTCGTAAACCCCATCCTTCAGGGTTTGAGCAGATGCGGGAACGGTTCGGCCTCAGCCTTGACCAAATTGCGGTGGTGGGCGATGGCGTCCTTAGTGATGTCCGTTGCGCCAACCTGCTGGGCATGAAATCGGTGCGGGCCATGTGGTTCCGCCAAAGCACGATTGGCATCGCCTGCAGTTACCTGCAAGATGCATTGGCCATGACCTTCAATGGTTTCCGTCATTTTGTCTCCGGGCAAAATAGACTGGCCGTGATTGAGCCGTATGAAATCAACATGGCTAACCTGGGACACACCTGATCCGGTTTACCGTGAATTCAGGTCGTGAATACAATTAATCCGCTGCAGTTTCGTTGATGACTGCGTTCTCTTCCGCCTTTTTGGCTTCCGGAGTGCCTTCGGGAGGTGCTTCCTGAGGAGATAAAGACGATACCCCATTGGGGTTTAGCAGCTTCATGTTCTCAATCATGCCCTCAATCCGCTCCTTGGAAACTGGGCTGTTCGTGAACTCGTAAGCCTGCTTGCAATCGGCAATGGCTTCATCGTAGCGCTTTAGCTTGGCCTCTGCCGAACAGGTTGCAATCTGAAAGTTGACCTGCGTCTCCAAATCCTGCTTGGGGATGTAATCAAAGCCCTGATCCAACTGGGTAATGGCGTCTTCAAGGCGGTTCATGGCCGCCAGACTGCCTGCCAAGTCAAAGTAGGTCTGATAGTTCCTGGGATCCCTTTGCAGGGCCTGCTGAAAGCTATCCACGGCAGCCAATTGCTGGTGTTGAGCTTCGACCGGGTTGCGTTCATGCTGACCTTTGTAACTCAACAGATCGCCGCGCAGCTTATAGGTATCGGCCAAATCTGGCGCGAGATTGGCCGCTGTGCCCAGCTCTCGTTCGGCATTCACCGGGTCATCGGTGTAGAGGTAAAGCCAACCCAGGTTCAGGTGCACCTGAGGATCCCGCGGTGCATCGGCCAAAGCCCGATTAAGCTGCAAGAAAGCCTCGTTGAAGTTGCCATCGGCGATCAGCTTCTTGGCCTTTGCCAGTTCTGCATCGGCGCTGTCACTGTGCTCACTTTTGCAGGCGCTCAGGGGCAGCATCAGGCAAGTCATGGCAAATGTTAAGGCCAGCAGGCTTTTGCCGGTGAATTTTCTGGTTTTTGCGGGGTGTTTTGGATAAAATGTCATCATCATTTCTACGCTGCTATTGTAATTTTTCTATCACCGTACATAATAAGACGCATCCTAGTAGAAGTAAAACGTAATTCAAAAGGCGATGAACAAAACATGGCGCTGACTAAAGAACAAAAGATTGAACTGGTTGCAGTTCACGGCAAAAGTGCAACAGATGTCGGTAGCACCGTCGTCCAGGTTGCCTCGTTGACCAAACGCATCAATGAGCTCACTGAGCACCTGAAAGCCAACAAGAAAGATTTCGCGTGCCGTCGTGGCCTGATGATTCTGGTCGGCAGACGTCGTCGTTTGCTGAACTACTTCAAGAAAAACGGGACACCGGAAACTTACAAAGAGCTAATCACTAAATTAGGTCTACGCAAATAAACCGATAAAACGGGCCTTGTGCCCGTTTTTCGTGTGCCTGAAGACTGGATTCGGTCTTTCCCGGTCCACACCACCACTCACACTGGATGATCGGGGAAACCGAAATCAAAGCCAAGTCAAAAGCCCATCGGGACGACCATTTACAGCTTTGATTTCCTATTTGAGGGCACGAGGTTTTATACTATACGTATCGGGGCGCGAAGACCCCAGCGGCAGTTGAAGAGCAACAGTAAAGCCGTATTTAAAATTGAAGAAGAAGTTGAAGAAGAAAGAAGACCAGTCATTATGAACGAGCAAATACTCTTTCCCAATATCCAGACCAAAACTTTTAAAATTGGCGACAAGGAAGTCCACATTGAAACCGGCAGATTGGCCAAACAGGCTTCCGGCTCCGTGTTTGTTCGTTGCGATGATACCGTCATTCTGGTGACTGCCACCGGCAGCGAAAAACCCCGTCCCGGCATCGATTTCTTCCCCTTGCTGGTGGACTATGAAGAAAGAATGTACGCCGTGGGCCGTCTGCCCGGTGGTTACCTGAAGCGCGAAGGCAAACCTTCGGATCGTGCCACGCTGACCTCCCGCTTGATCGATCGCCCCATTCGTCCGTTGTTCCCCGATGGGTACCGTAACGACGTGCAGATCGTGACCACCCTGATGAGCGCCGATAGTAACATTCAACCGGATGTGTTGGCCATTTTTGGTGCATCTATGGCGTTAGAGCTTTCCGGCTTGCCTTTCTCCGGCCCGGTGGGCGGTGTGCGCATTGGTCGCGTCAACGGCCAGTTCATTGTGAACCCGACTTACAAGCAAACCGAAGAAGCGGATCTGGATCTGGTTGTGGCCGGTACCGAAGACTCCATCATGATGGTGGAAGCGGGCGCCGATTTCGTTTCCGAGGAAGATTTGCTGAAAGCCCTGGCAGTGGCGCATGATCACATCAAAGCACAAGTCCAGGTGCAAAAAGAATTCGCCGCCCAGTGTGGCGTGGTGAAACAGCCGTTCGTCAACGCGCTGGAAGAGAACATTAAACAGGTTCAAACCTTCGTGAAAGAAGTGGCTGAGAAAGATATTTTCACCGCCTACCACGAGTTTGACCGCAGTAAGCGCAAAGCCCTGCTGGATGCTGCCAAAGATAAAGTGAAAGCAGCCTTGGCCGCCAAAGCTGCCGATGATGCGGTTCGCGCCTTCCTGGAAGCCCAATCTCTGGATTTCCTGGGCGAAGCGTTCAAGAAAACTGAAAAAACCGTAATGCGCACCATGATCACCGAAGAAGGCGTGCGCGCTGACGGTCGTCGCGCGGAAGACATCCGCCCGATCAACACACAGGTCGGCATTTTGCCCCGCACCCACGGGAGCGGCCTGTTCACTCGCGGCAACACCCAAGCCTTGTCTGTGGCCACGCTGGGTTCTCCCGGTGAAGCCCAGCGCCTGGATGGCGTGGATCCCGCGACTGAAAAGCGCTGGATGCACCACTACAACTTCCCCGGCTACTCGGTGGGCGAAGTGAAGCCGATGCGTGGCGCTGGCCGTCGCGAAATCGGTCACGGCGCACTGGTTGAGCGCGGTATTGCACCCGTTCTGCCGTCCAAAGAGCAGTTTGGCTACACCATCCGCGTGAACTCGGATGTGCTGGAATCCAATGGATCCACCAGCATGGCCTCCACCTGCGGCACCACTTTGGCCCTGATGGACGCGGGCGTCCCGATCAAAGCCCCCGTCGGCGGTATCGCCATGGGTCTGATTAAAGAAGGCGCCAAGTTCGTGGTTCTGTCCGACATTCAGGGTGTGGAAGACTTCCTGGGCGATATGGACTTTAAAGTGGTCGGTACCCGTGATGGCGTGACCGCACTGCAAATGGACATCAAGATTCAGGGCATCTCGCTGGAAATTATGAAAACGGCCTTGGATCAAGCCAAGGTGGGCCGTCTGTTCATTCTGGACCGCATTGCAGAAGCGCTGACGGGGCCTCGTGAAGAGCTGTCGCCTTATGCGCCACGCATTCTGACCCTGTTCATCGAGAAAGACCAGATTGGTACGGTCATTGGGCCCGGCGGCAAAATGATCCGCTCGATTATTGATGAAACCGGCGCCAGCATTGACCTGGAAGACAGCGGTCTGGTCACCATCACCTCGGTGGATGGCGAAGGCGCGAAACGGGCCAAAGACATTATTGAACGCCTGACCCGCAAAATTGAACGCAACATGATCGTGATGGGCAAAGTGGTTCGTACCATTCCCATCGGCGCTTTCGTGGAACTGTTCCCCGGTAAGGATGGCATGGTGCACATCTCCCAACTCTCCCCTCGCCGCGTGCAAACCGTTGAGGAAGTGGTTAAAGTGGGCGATGACGTGTTAGTCAAAGTCGTGGACATTGACGAGCGTGGCCGCATCAACCTGACCATCAAGGGAGTCAGCGATGAAGAACGAGCCCTCCACGGTCTGGAACCCCTCCAGCCCGCAGGCAGCACTCCCTAGTCCAGAGACTGGCGGAGACGGGTGTGGGCCTACCCCGCCCCTCGTTCAGGCCTTAATCGAATACAATCATCTGCAGCGCAGGCGCTATCATGTGCCTGCGCATGCAGGTTTTAAGCTCTTGCCCGCCGCTTGGGATTTGCCCCTGGACCCGTATTGCTATGATTTGACCGAGCTGGACGGGCTGGATGTGCTCTCGGAGCCTACAGAGGCTTTGCTGGCAGCCCAGACGCAAGTAGCTCAGCTGTTTGATGTGGCACATACTTTTTTTCTGATCAACGGCGCGTCGGTGGGTCTGATGGCTGCTTTGCTCAGCGCCTTGAGGCCTGGTGAAACGGTACTGTTGCCCCGTAACGTGCATCGGGCCGTGTTGAGTGGCCTGATTTTAACTGGTGCCAGACCGGTCTGGTTTTTGCCGGATCGCCTGCCGGACTGGGGCTTGTGGGGTGCTGTCACGCCTGCACAAGTCGAAGCCCAGCTGAATGCTCACCCGGAGGCCACAGCGCTGGTGATCACCTCGCCCACTTACGAGGGCGTGGGCAGCGATGTGGCTGCATTAGCCCAGCTTTGCCTAGCGCGCGGGGTCCTGCTGATTGTGGATGAGGCCCACGGCAGCCTGTGGCCGTTTTCATCAGCGTTACCCACTTCGGCGGCGCATTTGGGTGCGGATGTGGTGATTCACTCCATGCACAAAAGCGGCGGGAGTTTGACCCAGAGTGCGCTGGCGCATCTCCCGAAAGGCTCTCGTGTTGATCCCGTTGTGTTCCAGCAGTGCCTGAATACCTTACAGACTACCAGCCCGTCTT
Organism: Vampirovibrio chlorellavorus; assembly: GCA_903866275.1. Lineage (GTDB taxonomy): Bacteria > Cyanobacteriota > Vampirovibrionia > Vampirovibrionales > Vampirovibrionaceae > Vampirovibrio > Vampirovibrio chlorellavorus_D. The sequence goes on from CAIPMU010000012.1 coordinate 156,545, forward strand.
ACTTGCTGATGGCCAGTCTGGAAGCCACCTGTCACGCTTTGGCGAGCCCGGATGGACAGCGCCGAATAGTCTCTCTGATTGAACAAACTCAATCGCTTCGGGATACATGGAAGGCCCAACTTAATACCTTTCGCCTGTTTGACGGACGAGAGCAACAAATCCCGTTCTGCGATCCCTGCAAATTGTACCTGATTCACCCCTATGAGGCGGGCGATGACTGGGGCCCAAGACTGGAAGCCGATCGGCAGATGGCTTATGAGTCGGCGTCGCCTTATGGGGTGTTGTATTTGGCGAATCTGGGGCTGCAGTCCGAGGACTGGGCCTACTTACAGGCCTCGCTACTAGAAGAAGATGACTGCGCTTCGGTGTCTGATGCTACCGCATCCCCCGTGCGGGCCTCTCTAACGGAACAGAACCCGGCGGTGCTTTTGCCCGATATGGTCATGCTCCCGCGGGATGCCTTTTTTGCACCGGGCGAGCGCGTGACTTCCGCTGAGGCTCTGGACCGCATTGTGAAGGAAACCGTGGTGCATTGCCCGCCGGGCATCCCCGTGTTGTTGCCGGGGGAGCGTGTATTGCCTGCCCATTTGCCCTTTTTGCCGCCACAAGGCTTGTTGGTGGTGTCTGACGCGTTGCATGCGCCGGTTTAATCAACGAACTACAGTAAGGCTTGTGGATGTTCTTGATGGCGTTTCGCTTGAAGACTTCGCCTGCAGGTTTACATCCCTGGCCGGATGCAATGCGTTCCCCATTGCGGTCATGATGTAGAGGAGGGCCAGCAGTTTGGCCCGCTGAATCGAGGGGGTTTTATGGGTAATGATCAGCATCAATGGGCATCGCGTCCCACTCGTGGGTCACGCGGCCAGGGGGAACACGGGATTGAGCAACCGGATACGGCCCGCGAATATACGGCGCTCTCGGGCAGTACACCCCAGATGCAGCGGCTCACACTCAGTATGTTTCTGGTGAATCAGCTCTTGAATGTGCCCAGTCATCGGCCGGATGCGGTGCGTTTGTTGCGGCAAATATTACACGATCGCACTATTCGCCATGCGGCTAGCCTGCGGGATGAAAATCACCAATTCGGCTGATTTTTGCCCGGCCCCGTTGCCGTGGCTCTCCGCATGCGAGATAATACTCGCATCCCTGGATGTGGTGCTGTGTTTTGACTCTACCCGCCATAATCGGGAGTCCTGATAACGCGATGGCGTCGCCGTATACCAACCGCGTGCAAACGTGCCAGTTGGAAACTCAGACGACCACGGAGGACACCCACCTATTTTGAGAAAATAGGAGGCCAAAACATAGCCCACGCGAAGTCCAGGGATACCTTTTTGGTAGGGGAAGGTAATTTTTAGAAAATTAAGAAACCAAAGCGACAGCTTAAGTGAAATTCGGGTCGTCCTTTCTATTCTTCCTATGTGGAACTTTCCCGAATTTTTTGAATTAATTTCAGAACGACATAAGCTAATAGCGCTGTAGCTATACCAACAACTATTCCTAAAGTTAAAGGGTCAAAGCTTTTAGGAATAAAATCCCCTATAAATAGACATTGCCCAGCCACATAAAGAACCATCAATGCAAATACTAGTAATAAATACGTTAATGGTTGGTGAGCTGGAAACATATACTCAAAACCTGCTGGATGATTAACAGCATGCTTCAAAGTTTCTAGCGGCCCGCTAAACATTTCGTCTAAATTTTTAGTAAATAACGCTGCAATCAAACAAATTATAAATAAACCGACACCAGCAATGACAGGCAAGAGTAATAATATTTTTTGATCTGGGTGAGCAACATAAAAAGCAAATAATAAGCCCGAGCCAGCCAAATAACCTGCTATGAGTTGTATAGATGTTTTAAAAGAAAATTTATAAATTTCAGCTGTTGACTCATACAGTCTCATTGCAATTTCATGCTTATCTTCTTGCACTTAATCTCTCCCAAAAGAATTCAAAATCGCTATTTTACAAAAACAGCCAGCAGATTAAATCTACTGGCTGTTTTTGGAGGCGGCACCCAGATTTGAACTGGGGGTGAGAGTTTTGCAGACTCCTGCCTTACCACTTGGCCATGCCGCCTTATGGGATACAGGATAGGGCGAATGGGGGTAAAAATCAAGCCTCGACTTTCATACAGGCAGCCAAACCGAAGCTGGGCCTTGTCCATAGCAAAACCCACTCGCTGGGCGAAATGCGGCGCGAGGGGGTTTTACAAGTTGAGCGCTGTTGTTAAACAGTCGGCAGCGGGGCCGATTGCCTAGTGCGCGGGCACTTGGGCGGGGACATCCTCTAGGGCGGCAATGCCGGGGAGGGTTTGGCCTTCCAGGAACTCCAGGCTGGCGCCGCCACCGGTGCTGACGTGCGTAAACCGGGTGGGGGCAAACTGGAACTGCTCAATGGCGGCCACGGTGTCGCCACCGCCCAGAATGGTTTTGCTGCGACCGGCTTCGGTTTCCTGAGCCAGCGTTTCAGCGATGGCGCGTGTGCCTTCGGCAAAGCGGGGGAATTCAAACACGCCCATCGGGCCATTCCACAGCACCAGCGGGCTTTGGCGCAGAATCTCCTGAATGCGGGCGATGCTGTTGGGGCCAATGTCCAGCCCCATCCAGCCTTCGGGGAGCTGGTCGGCATTCACCACCCGGCTTTCGGCATCGGCGGCAAAGCGCTCGGCGATCAAAATGTCATCCGGCAGCACCAGCGTGACCTGAGTGGAACCCTGTGCATCGGTGAGCAGCTTGCGCGCGGTTTCCACAAAGTCGTCTTCCACCAGCGAGTTGCCCACGGGTAGCCCCTGGGCCTTGAGGAAGGTGAAAATCATCCCGCCGCCAATGATCATGTGCCGCACCTTGGGCAACAGGTTCTCCAGCACCGTAATCTTGGTGGAAATCTTGCTGCCGCCAATAATGGCCGTCAGCGGCTGGTCGCTGTTCAGTACCAGTGACAGGGCCTTGATCTCTTTTTCCATCAGGAACCCCGCCACCCGCTCGGGCAAGCAATGTGCCACACCCTCGGTGGACGCATGGGCGCGGTGCGCGGTGCCAAAGGCATCGTTGACGTATATATCACCCAGTGCAGCCAGCTGTTGGGCCAGTGCGGGATCATTCTTCTCCTCGCCGGGATAAAACCGCACGTTTTCCAGCAGCAGCAGCTCGCCCGCGTTGAGCGTTTCAGTCTGCCGGGTCACGGCGCTCAGGTCCGTTTCCGGGGCAAAGTGGATGGTCACACCGGTGAGCAGTTCCTGCAAGCGCTTGGCCACCGGGGCCAGTGTGAACGCGGGGTCAACCTGACCCTTGGGGCGGCCCAGATGACTCATCACGATCACTTTTGCGCCTTGTTCCAGCAGGTAGCGCAATGTGGGCAAGGCTTCACGGATGCGTGTGTCGTCCGCGATCTGGCCGTCCTTGCTTAGCGGCACGTTGAAATCTTCCCGCACCAGCGCGCGTTGACCGGCCCAGTGCTGTACATCCCGAATGGTCTTTTTCATCAGGTGGCGTCCTCTCTCAGATGCGCAATTTTGAACGGGTAAAACGCACCACGTTCAATCTTATTGCGCCGATTGTAAGGCAGAAACGACCCGGAATCCAGCGAGGGGCTCCGGGCCGTTTTAGAAGTGTCTCAAAACGAATGAACAAGCCGTGAAATTGCTAGGAAAGCATTTCTTTCAACAGGCTGTTGACCAGTTCCGGGTTGGCTGAGCCCTTGGACTCTTTCATCACCTGGCCCACGAAGAAGCCGAACAACTTGTCCTTGCCCGCGCGGTAGTCTTCCACGTTTTTGGGGGCGGCATCCATCACTTTTTGAATGATCGCGCGCAGTGCGCCTTCGTCGGAGATTTGTACCATACCTTTTTCGGCCACCAGTTTTTCCGGATCGCCGCCTTCAGCCAGTAAATCCGGTAACAGCTTCTTGGCCATCGCGGAACTGATGGTGCCCTGATCCACGAGATGCACCAGTTGGGCCAGTGCAGTGGGGGTTAGCTTGGTTTCAAAAATAGACACTTTCTGGGCCTTCAGGTAGCCGGTAATATCACCCTGAATCCAGTTGGAAACGGCTTTGTAGTTGTCCGTGTGCTCAGTCGCCAGCTCAAAGAAATCGCCCATTTCCTTGAATTCCACCAAAACGCCTGCATCGTACTCGCTCAGCCCAAAGCCGCTGATCAGGCGATCATAACGCTGATGCGGCAACTCCGGCAGCACCTGGCGGATGGCTTCTACCTGCTCGCGCGGAATGGCCAGTGGACGCAGGTCGGGGTCGGGGAAGTAGCGGTAATCGTGGGCTTCTTCCTTGCTCCGCATGCTCTTGGTCGTTTGGGTGGCCTCATCCCACAGCCGGGACTCCTGAATGACCCGTTGACCGGACTCCACCAGCTCAATCTGGCGGGCCACTTCGCTTTCAATCGCCCGCTGCACCGAGCGGAAACTGTTCATGTTCTTGATTTCGGCCTTGGTGCCATACTCAGTCGCGCCTACCGGTCGAATGCTCACGTTGGCGTCGCAACGCATGGAACCTTCTTCCAGGTTCCCGTCGCAGACATCGAGGTAGCGCACAATGTTGCGAATCTGCTGCATGTATTCGCGGGCCTCTTCCGCCGAGCGGATGTCCGGCTCGGACACGATTTCCACCAGCGGCGCACCGGCCCGGTTCAAATCCACCAGACTATACTCGGCGCCAGCCAAACCCACAGAGCCAGCGTGGACCAGTTTTCCGGCGTCTTCTTCCAGGTGGGCGCGTAGAATGCGGACGTGACGGCCATTAGACAGGGTCAGCGAGCCGTGTTCGCAGATGGGGGCATCATACTGGGAAATCTGGTAGCCCTTGGGCAGATCCGGATAGAAATACTGTTTGCGGTCAAACTTGGTGACTTCCGCAATCTGGCAATTCAGGGCGAGGCCCAGCTTGATGGCGAATTCGACCGCGCGTTCGTTCAGCACAGGCAACGCGCCCGGTAATCCCAGGCAGGGGGTATTGATGTTCACATTGGGCTCGTCCCCAAAGGCGTTGGGGCTGGCGTCGAACAGCTTGGAATCTGTTTTGAGCTGAACGTGGACTTCCAGACCGATCACGGTTTCGTATTGCGTTTGGGGGAGTGTAGCAACCATGCGAGATTTGCCTCTTCAACGGACTTCCTGACAGGATTATTATAGCCGGAAGAAGGGGGAGACCCAAGCGGCTGTCTCAAATGCCTGACTACCGGGGTGGTTTTCAGCAGGTTTCTGGTGGCTTTAGGGCTGAGGATGAAATTTTTCCCGGATAATCTGGGGTGAATAATTGTAATTGACCCTGACCTCTTCGCCCTGGGAAATATTCTTCCTGGCGAAGCAGGTGACGAGGACACATTTCCTGTTGTCTTCCAGGGTAATCGGGAATCCGGCCCATTCAGCATTAAAGTAACTATCAGGCGCCTGAAGCACTGGCTGATGATGTTGATTGGTCAGAAATGTGGTGTTGATCCTGGAGATAATATTGTCGCCGTCCATCAGGTCTTTGTCCGGGCTGTTCATACTGATGAAATAGGTGTCATCCAGCAGCAGGGTATCCTGATTGGCACCCGGAATCATGGTGCCGCCATAAACGCCCAGGCATGCTCCCTTTGGAATGTTTCGAGTGGCAACGACCATGTTCTGCCCGATTAAATCCCGTTCTTGCGCGGATTGCATGTCTGATTCCTGAAACGTGCGACAGGTGAGTTGATGGTAGAGGGCCGCACGTTGTCTGGAGTTGGCTGACTTTTGGATAAACGGTATAACGTCTTTGAAACTGTATTGATGGTCATCCTTGCTGGTACGGGTGATGCCTCTGATACCAATTGGCTGGCCCTGCAAATTTCGTAAGGGGTATAAGCCATTATTGCTCGGGACATAGCGCGAGCGCTGTGCGATGAAATGATCTTTGAACGTTGTGAGCCATTGGGTAAAAAAATGGCGCTCGATTTCCTGTTCAACCAAAAAATGCTGAACGGCTTTTTCCAGTGGATTTTGAATGACCGTTCCATGTTGGTGATGCTCATTAAGCCGATTGATGATGGGTTTTATAGTATCGTGAATCAGGAGATTATCAGAAGTGGCCTCGATGCCTGGAGGCCTGAACAGAATACCGTGGGAGAGCAGGAGTTCATGCTCCGCCTGGGGGAGAATTTCCCTGATTTTTTCAAGGCAGGTTTCAATGTCTGCTTTTTTACTGACCAAGTGGGCAGGTCCATGCGCCAGCATCGGAATTTCGGCTTCTGTCGGTCTGCTGGTCCCCGGTTGTTCGGGATTGGCGACTGATGATTGAGGACCTTCTGGCTGGGTTTGCCGCTGAAACTGATCGGCTTCCAGGCTGCTCACCACTTGCGCCAGTTTGGCGTCGACTTGCTGGATTTTTTCCAACGTGCCGCTGCTGACTCTGCTCAAGCGGGCATGTCGGGTGAGAAAATCGGGGGGTAATGTGTTTTGAATAGACATATCTATAATTTGATTCATTAAAAATAGGGTTTTAATTTTGCGTTGAGAGCAAGGGATGGTTTGGGTATGCACCGGATAGGGTTCAGAGTTATGCAAGAATGAAAGAATACACAAGATCGAAATTGTCCTGAAACAGTCTATCCTGAAAGCTTGGATAGGTCACCAGATTATGGAGCTATAATGGGATGTTGGAATTGTTACTTGGCCTTGTTGTCAGTAGGTGTTCTCAAGATGCATGAATCATCCGAAAGCATGGCGCATGAATCAGGGCTTAGCCCTGAGACGGCTGCTGCCAGCCCATCAGAATCGGAGGTTGTGCCCTCGCTTCAGCCAGGTGGGCAACTCGCGCGAACGGGTCAAGCGCCTTTTTGGCAGCGAAATCCGCTTTCGACCGGATTTTCGGTGTTGCTCATCCTGAGTTACGCGATCACGACGTTTTCCACCGATGGGCAGGGGCCACCCGATCGCGTGGTGATTGTGGGTGGTTTTTATCCTCCGGCGGTTCAGGCGGGGGAGTGGTGGCGTTTTATCACGGCGACCCTGTTGCATGCCAATCCGCCGCATTTGTTCAACAATGTGGTGGGTTTGCTGATTTTTGGGAACCTGCTGGAGCCTGTTCTTGGTTTTAGGCGGTTGCTGGTCCTGTATGCCCTTTCGGTGTTTTTGGGCTTGGGGTTGTCTTTTTATATGCTGCCCAATGGTGTGACTCTGGGCGCATCGACGATCGATTATGGCTTGATTGGGGCTTATTTGTCTCTGGTGCTCATCCTGCGTTATCGCTATCAGCGGGACACATTTTTTCGGGAATTTCGGGGGGCCATTTTCTTTGTGTTGATGTTTGTGGCCTGGAATCTGATGGAAAGCGCCACCGTGAACCTGTGGGGTCATGTGGGTGGATTGTTGGCGGGGGTGTGCTTTGCCCTGTTGTGCAGTGGCAAGCCTTTTCGACTCAGTCGTTGAATGAAAGCTTTACAATTTCGTCACAGAATTGTCATTGGTTTGTCTCGAAGCCCGGGCATAATGAAACCAGAATAGACAGCACAGCGTAGGCATACGCTGAAGCAAGATACCCCTAACATATTCCGGCCCGTCTGAACGCTTGTTTAGTCGGGCCTTTGTTTATCCGGCAGGGAGAGACACGCAGGCATCTCTGGCTGGGGCATGTATACCGAACGTGTGTAGGTTTTTAACCTGCAGCGGGTTTTCTCTGCAGGCATGGCTTAGGCCAGCGTTTCATGCCCGCTAGGGGGTGGATTGCCGGGTTGGATTTTTGGCGCTCAGCAGATAGCTGTAGAGTTCTTTGGCATCCCCGTCGGGGAGTGTTTCCGGGTCAAAGGGTGTCATCATGCCAGAGCGGGGGTGGCGGATCAGGGCGGTGAATTCGGTTTGAGATTTGAGCGTTTCCGAATCCAGGATGACGGCGTTGGGGCCCGGCGGGTTACCTGCCCCCTGATGGCAACTCACACAGTGGGTAAGGAATAGTTCATGCCCTTTGGAGAGTGGCGTTGTCGACACTGCCGCTGTTGATTCTTCAGGCAGTTGAAGCTGGCTTTGTTTGGCCTGACAGCCGGTCAGTCCTACCAGCAAGAATGACAACGCGATGCGCGTTAGATGGGCATTTGGGCGGTAGGATTTCATGAACACGGATCTCCAGATTTGGCTTTTGGCTTGTGATCCTCAGCATAGTACAAGTGGCTGGTCTGGCGCAAATACAGCTCACCTTAAGGTGCTATAACGGGCATTGGTGGGGGCGTTGATTGGAGCCATGCGCCTCTCTGATCATTTGCGAGGCAAGACACTTTGACTTCCTGATACGAGGGCTGGCATTTGTATGAAAGCTGCATAGTATCCTATAATAGAACCACATTGCTGAGTGCAGGAGGGTGGCTAACCATGCCCATGTTCATTGGATTATTGATTGTTCTGGCCCTCTTCTATCAGTTTTGCTTTCGGTATGAGACCTATGAAAGCGCCAAGAAGCCCGGTGTCCTGATTGAGCGGGATACCTTGACCGGTGATGAGCGACTTCTGAAGCCGGGTAGCAAGGTGACGCTGATGGGCCGTATCTTTGGCAGTCGGGGTGGAGCCGGGGATTCTCGCTATATTGAGCCGTGGGGTAGTTCTACCGAGCCTACCGAATCCCGGATTGATCCGCTGGAGCCTGCCTCGGATGCAGACTCGGCCACCTTGCCTGTGGATTATGGAAATCCTCAGCAGGTGGAAAAAATTGCTCGCCCTGTACCTGTCCCTCGCGAAGTGGTCGTGGCCAGCTCTGCGCCGCCGGTGCCCAATGCCGGTTTGGCTGCCGATGAATCCGGTGGCGGTGAGGCCATCATCAAGCCCTTTGCCATTCGGCAAGTGGATCTCAACAAGGATGGTGCCACGGAAGAGATTATTCAAAATGCCACTCAGGCCGATGGTTTGCTGGATATTTCCATCGTGAAGAATGGCCGTGAGATCTTCTTTGGCCGTGGCAAGCAAATTTCGCTCTTGCCCAGTCGCAGTGAAGGTTGGTCGGATATTGTGCTTAAGATGGGTGCGCGGACCATGCAGATATTTCGCTATGATCCCCAGGAGGCTTCCTACCGGGCGCTGGACTCTAAAACCTAGGCCTCAGGAGCAAGCAGCTCGGCTATTGTTTTTAAGAAATGTTCTATTGAGTGAAAATACGATTCAAAGTGATTGAGGCTGACTCGCTTTTTTTGTAGTTGAGTTCATAGGTGGCATTGCCTTGCATGCATTGTGATAGTGGCATTCAGGTTGTATTCAGGGCGGGATCGTAGTATTTTAGGAGTGTCCTGTCAGGAGAATGCGCACATGGGTGGCTTGCAGCAAACGATGGAAATTGAGCTGGTGGACGTCCAAGCGATTTCTATTCACCAGAGCCCTTATTATGAGATCAGTTTTCGGGTGGCTGGAAAAACGGAATTGGGCCAGATGCGCCTGAATCCGGAAGCATTTTATGCCGACCCACAGCCCGGTGATCGGGTGCTGGTGAATCTGCTAATGGGCAACATTATGGGTGCAGAGAAGATCGGTTAGACGGGTTGATGCAACACGGTTGCGCTCCAGCCCTACCTGTTTGGGTGAGTCCCTGTTCTGCATCGTTGGATATCCTTAGGGTCATAAAATCATCCGGGGCACCTTGGTTCTGGTGTAGTGTCTAAGTGAAGAAAGGCTGTCTATGCAACGTTGTTCGGTATGCAATGGTCGTACCATTCAGGTAGAAACCCGTTACAAGTGCATGAATTCCCGTTGTGCCGGGAGCACTCTGGAAGCGCCTCCCGAAGGCGTGATCTGTCGGTGTGGGGAACCCATGAGCTATCAGGGCGAAGATTCCTGGGGACAGCCTAATTATACTTGCATCCATTGTGGTGCCACGGTAAGGGGTTAAGCATGACATTATCTACAATATTGCAAACCAAATGGAATCGTCGGTTACAAACGCGCAGGCTCCGGTTGGCACGGCTCTGCGCTGTGTGTCTGGCTGGAGCGGTTTCGTTGGCCGGGGTGGTTCTCTTGATCACCGGTTGTGCCAGCAAGCCCGTCGCTGCCGTGATGGGAACCGATGGCGTCCAACAGGTCAAAGTGATCGTGAAGCACGGCTATTCGCCCAGTGTGATTGTGGCGCAGGCCGGTAAACCCCTGAAAATCGAGTTTTATCGCGACGAAGACGCCAACGCGGAAAGTTGCGCCAAGGATTTGATCATTCCTTCCGAAAACGTCCAGATTCCTTTACCGGCCCATGAGAGCCAGATTGTGGAGATCAAGCCGCAGGCGGCGGGCACGGATGTGGAATTTCAGTGCGGCATGCACATGATGAAAGGCAAAATTAGTTTTAAATAGGCTATTCCACTGGCTGTCAGGGCTTTGGGAAAATCTGGGTAAAGCGTGGCCTCTGCGGGGTTTGCTTTTGCACGGGTAACCCAGACGGTTTCGGTGTGAGACTGTCTGCCGTGGCCGGTTCAGTTCGGGTTTGTGCGGAGGCGGTAAAGGCGTTGGGAGACAGCTCAGGAGGCTGAGTTTGCTCGCTTGGCTTGAGGGGGGCAGGGGGGGTGATGTTGGCCTGATGACTGGCGTTGGGTGCGGTTGTCCCTGCAGAACGGTTCAGCGTGGCCTGACTGCTGGCCAGGACGGGCATCCGTTGGGCTTCTGCCGAAAAGAGGTCTTCGCCTTTTTGCCAGGATAAGCTATAGAGGCGACGAATGGCTTGCGTGTCCCGGCTGGACAGTTTGGGATCGTAGGGGACATTGTCCCGGTGCCATTTCCGCATGCCCACCATCACATCGCCGGGGTTGTAACTATGACCGGAAATGCCCAGCGCGTGGCCCAGCTCGTGAATGATGTTGCATTTAATGTCTTTGTCGGGAATGCCCAAAGTTTTGATCTCGACACTGGCATGGCCCACGCTGTAGGTGGTCAGGCCTGCCACGTAGCGATCAGAGAAGTTGGGCACCCAGTCAATCGTAATATCGGCCTCGCGGGCCTTGTTGGTGAGGGTAAAGCGAAGACGGTTGTCCAGCGCGTTACCCCATTGGGTCAGGCCATCCTGCACATAGGTTTCGTATTGCGGCTGGAACAGTCCCGGCACCTTGGGTCGGTGCTCTATATAGACTTTCAGGGGCTTATCCAATGGGGAGAGCAGGCGAAAGGTTCTGACGGACTGCCAGTTGTCCCCAAAGCTATTGTCATAGTCGGCGTTGGGTTGCAGGTTGTTCAGTTGGGTGACGTAGGCGGTGCCAAGTGGTGTCACTTTGGGTAAGGCCTGAGGCTGCCCTGCTAGCGTTGCCGAAATAGCCAGCTCAAGACCAAGAGCCCCCAACAGGAGGGTTGTCCAACACTTCATTTCGTTCACTTTCCACGCTTTGCCATTCGAGTATCGGTATTATGGCATAGTAAAGTTTAAAAAACAATTGTAAGTTGAGTGACTTCCTGTGCGTGGATGAGATGCCTGATTAAACCTTCAAATGCATGGGCTATGGGCTTACACATTTCTGGTGCCCGCGTTGAGGGCTAAATGGCTGAGTTTTAGGAGATGCCTGAATTTTCAGATTTGCTGAGCCGTTTCAGATGTTACGGATTGTTTCAAAGATGCAATCCAGATTAATGAATTGTTTTTATTTTGTTAAGTGCATAACACCCAATCGCGTTTGTCACCCAGCATTGTTCCAGAGGACCCACGTTGAGGCCCTTCCCTTGTATTGAACTTGAGCGTATCTAAGGAGACTGCCATCTATGGGCATGAACATTTCCTCATCCGGCGGCTACGGGCCTTATATGAATTTTATTTCAACCGCGCCTAATTCTCAGGTTGCACAGGACGCCACGTTAGGGGCAACCGCAGGCACCACAGGTTCTGCCGGTACTGCTGGTTCTAGTGCTACTGCTGGCAATGCTGGTTCAGCGGCAACCTCGGCTGCGCTTCCAAACCAGGACCTCTTTAAACTCATGACCTCTTTGCTGACCCTGATGACGCAAATGCTTGGCTTACTCAATGGTTCACCCGCCGGTAATTCGCCATTTCAGGGCGCGCTGTCAAAGCCCTCAACGGACGCGGGTGCTAATAACCCTGCGGGCTCCGCTTCAGCTTACCCATCGGGCTCGCCGGCTGCAACATCACCCACATTGGGTAGCACGCCTTCCGGAACGGGTGCTGCCGATACTGGAACAGGAACGCAACCTGCGACGGGTGGCGCTACATCAGGGTCGGGTTATGGTGGCGGTAATGCCACGCCGCCCAGCCAGGATGGTTCAGGAAACGTGCCGGGGAATTCCGGATGTCACAATCACGGTGGTTCAAAGCCAGCGGGTGGCAATACAACCCCAGGCACTGGTGGCGCAACGACGCCGGGAACCGTTACGCCTCCGACAGGCAGCACGCCTATCGTGGCTGCCGATGGCAGTCAGCCCATCAAGGCTTTTACCGCGTCTGATTACAAAAACTATCTGCTGGCTGGTTCTCACGGCGGCCAGACCGGAACGGCAGAATCTATTCTTTCAACCTATGCCGATCCAAAGTCCCGCTTTGCGCAAACCGGTAATGATCAGTTCCAGGCTGCTGTGGCCGGTATGTACGCCAACCAGTTCAAGGCCGATGCGCTGGGTGTGCCAGCCGCAGTCACACCGGGCGCGAATATCGATAAGATCGCCTCTGATCTGACTCAGGTTCAGAATGTCAAAATGACCCCCGAGGCGGAAATGTTCTCCAAAGTTGCTGCGCTTTATCGGGGTAACCTGACGGGTCCCAATCTGTATGATAATTCCAAGCTGAAAACCCTGCTTCAGTCTTGGGGGCGCAATGATATTGCCAGTCAACCCTTTGTGGGTAGCCAGAATGGCGATGTTCAGTCCATTGGTGGCGTGGTTAAAGCCCTGAACGAGGAAAAGGATCCTGCGATTCGTCAGGCCTGGCTGCAACAAATCTTTGATTTCAAGGGTAATACCCCGTCCAGTCCCAGCGGTGCGGTGCCTAACCTGCCTCAATACCAGAAGGCCATCGATCTGGTTCGCTCCGGTCAGTTTGACCAGTTGCTGCAAGGCTATGTGAAAACCCCGGGCACCTGACTCCACCGGGAATTCGGTTCAGGTTATAACCTTCTGTTGCCGGCGATCATACAACCTAAACGGCTATCAGCCTGAAACAGAGGTGTTTAAATGATTGGCGTTGTTTACCGGTTTTGAATGGATGGAATTCCCCCTTGGGTGCCTCCCACCAGGGGATTCCAGTAAAACGAGTTTGGCCAGGCGGTGACCGAGGGCTTGGGTTTGCGAGGGATTAATCCGCAATCCAGCAGGGTTCCATTGGCAGAAATGGTTCGGTAGGCCAGCCCTTGCGGGGTGATTTCAAACAGCATCATGTGGAGTTGCTTGATTAGCCCATTGCCTTCCTGACTGCCGCGCGTGGGGGTGTCCAGTTTCCCAGCGGCCCCGCTGACCAGATAGTTTACCCCGTTGATTGCCGTGGGCTTTTCATAATGGTGCTCGTGACCAGCCATGTATAAATCGACCCCGTACTGTTCAAACAGGGGTCCGAGCTGCTGTGCCATTACTGTTTGCTGCCAGGAACGTTGCAGCTTGGCGTCCGCACCCCGGGAATGCATGGGGTGATGGCCGTAAACCACCTTCATGGTGGCCGTACTGTTTGCCAGTGTTTGCTCCAGCCATTTTAACTGATAGGCCGCTTTTTGTGCCCGTATCACGGGGTTCTCCCCGCTCATTTCATCCGGACCGGGAATGAGGAGGTTGGTATCCAGCGCCCAGAATTCGGTTTCTGCCCCTTGAGGTCCCAGCTTGTAATGATAAAACTCCGGCACGCCCCAGTATGCCAGTTGCCAGTTGCCGTAGCCTTGTTTCACATCATGATTGCCCAATACCGGGTAAAATTTCACTTGCCGCCGAATCAGGTCTTGATAGGGCTTTGCAATGCGTTCCTGAAACAGGGCTGGTTCACCGTTCTGGTATACATTATCGCCCAGCACAAGCACCGATTCAAACGGCGTGGCCTGCTGCGAGAGGGACAATTGCCGGGCGACGGCCGCCTGATTCTGATCGCCCGTTCCGGCATCGCCGATCACGGCAAACCGATATGGCGCATGGTTTGGGTTGTTCCAGTGGCTCAGGTCATTTGGGGCTTGGGTTGCAGGGGGGGCCTGATAATTCGCTGTGAGCGCTGGTAATGGCGCTGGACTCAATAACGGAATGGGCATATGGGGTTCTTCTCGTTGGTTATCTGCCGTAAACGGGATTGATCAATGAGTATCAGTGGGTATTAAATTGTTCAATAAAACATGCATTCAAAGTGGTGATTCAGGAGGCATAGCGTGCCTTGGGTGCGTCTTGCAGGGCCATGCCTGGATTTAAAGCGTTGATGAGTTTTAAAGAAAATCGGCATAGGTTCCATGAGCTGCCATCAAAATGTAGTCTGGTCTGGCTGCCCAAAGGCTTGCCGGGATGTACTGGCTGAAGTCGTCTGCTTTCATGTTTCTAGGGCTTTGCCCGCTGAGTTGGCGAGTTCATAACACACTTTCTGAAATGGCGGACGTTTCTGATGGGGCTCACTATAGCTCTTTAACGGGAAGTTTCCAGGCAGGTTGATTGCCCTGAATTTGTGTGACGGGCTTAATAACTCATCCAAATCCTTGCCATAGTGGGACTGTTCGATCAGGTGCTGAATCCTATTCAATAGACCGGTGAGCAATCAGGAGGAATGATAAAGAAAGGGGGCAGGTTTATTTTTTAGCCTCAATGTGAAGTTAGGCTCATCAAAAATAAGATGATTGTTGCGTTTGGCAATCATGTGGTGCGTAAATACTGCGAACTTTCGAACTTCGGAATCCATGGCATGCATGGAACGCTCAAGTTCAGCCCGCAGTTGGTTGAGTCGGGGCGACCGGTTCAGACTTTTCATCATTTTTCTTTTGTAAGCTTGCCCCAGCGTTTTGATTGCGGCACTTTTAATCAGTGGATCTGTTGAGAAAACATGCCTGAACAGTTCCTCCTGAATCGTTGAGGAAATTGGGGGGATGAGCCTGTACTGGATAGCCATGCCCAGTGTCTGAAGGGATTCACGCAGGGTTGTGGCATTGTCGTGTAGAATTAATCCCTGGAAATCCTGAGAAACCGTATTCGGGTTGGGTGTATTTGCCGCTGATTGTGTGGCTTGGGTCAGGTTTGTCGCTGCATGGGCCTTTTCGTGCGAAAGAGGAGGGCCTAAAATACCCTCAGGTTGGGTTGGCCCAATGGTTTCTCTGGATTGTAGGTAGGCGGTACGGAAAAAATTCTTCGCTGCTGTCCGAACTACTGGATCGTTTGAAAACTGGGCCTGACGGATAACCTCATAAAGGCTGTCTGGCAGGGCATTGAATAGATGGTTTTTGAGGGCTTTCGTCGTCATTTGAATGGCGACTGCCTGGACCTCAGGATCCGGGAATAACGTTTGCAGTTGTATCAGAATTTGGGAGGGAAGAGTTAGTTGTTTGATGAGATTCTGATGAATCGCTTCGCTCAGCATCTTAAGAGACGTGATTTTCATTGTTTTGTCGGGAGATGCGATGCCTTTTTGTATTTCTGTTAATGTCTCTGGGGTGATTTCAGTTATTTTCCCCTTCAGCAGGTCATGGATGATCTGACTCAGAACCTTGCGTTGTGCTTGCATGGATTCCGGCAGTGGCTGAGCCTCTGAGGCGTAATGTAACTGGTTTTTGGGTGCCGTCGATGTTCTTTTGATTCCGTGTTCTGAGGCAAACGCTGAACGGTTGCTCTCAGTCGTTTGAGGCTCTGCAGAGGCGGTAATACTGGCTTGATCGTTTGAACCATGATGGTGTTGGCCAGATCCCGAAAAAACCAGTTGGTCTGGTGCTGTTTGAGACTGAGGCTTGATCCCGTTTTCAAGATGTTTTTTCTGCTGCCGGGATTGCGGCAGCGGTTGTAACGCGGTAGGTCGGGAATAAAATTTAACGGGCATCAATGATCAAAATCCTCTGGAATAAAATTGTGGATGAACTGGTTCATCATCCATCGTTCGCTGGCTTGTTTGGACGTTGGAGGGAATTGGGTAGAAGATGCAAGGAACCCAATGGCCAGATGTCGGTAGGGGCCAGGATGGCTCTGGTTAGGAAAACCAGTACTATACTTAAAATTGCTTGCCGGGACTGACCCTGTTTAGAAGTATTGCCATAGTTGTTTTATAATAAATCTTCGTTAAAAAGGGCAGCAGCATCTGTGTGACTTGGTCAGGCCGCGCCGGTGTTCTGTTTGAGATCGGATGGGTCAGAAACGTATCCTCGACCCAATTGTAGTATAGTATTCGCGTCAGGATGTTGTCCTTGCTCTGTGCCGGCAGGCGTCATGCTTGGGTCTTGCGGTTTGTGTTCAGGCCAGACGGTAAACAGGACGGCAGAAACTGGCCTGAACAGACAGGGCTAACAGGAAGGATGGAACCCATGTCGGCCACCACTGAGCACTCGACGGCGGCGGAAACTTCAACAACAGCGAATCGGATACCCTTTAATCAGCCTGCACAGGTGGGACAAGAGCTGGCCTACGTGCAGGACTGCTTTGCCCGGAAACATCTCTCTGGGAACGGGATTTACACCAAACGGTGTGAACAGTTTTTTGAAGAACGCTTTGGCTTCCCAAAAGCCCTGCTAACCACTTCCTGCACGGATGCGCTGGAGATGGCGGCCATTCTGGCCAATATTCAACCCGGCGATGAAGTGATTGTGCCTTCTTACACCTTTGTGTCCTCGGCCAACGCCTTTGTGTTGCGCGGGGCCAAAATCATCTTCGCCGACAGCGAGCGCCAGACGCCTAATATCGATGTGGCGCAACTTGCCGGGTTGATTACCCCCAGAACCAAAGCTGTTGTGGTGGTGCATTATGCGGGTATGGCTTGCGATATGGACGCTCTGGTGGCCCTGACCAACCGGCACGGTATCTTCCTGATTGAAGACGCCGCACACGCCATTGAGGCCACCTATCGAGGCAAACCTTTGGGGCGCTTTGGGCAACTGGCCACGTTTTCCTTTCATGAGACCAAGAATCTGGTCTGCGGGGAAGGTGGCCTACTCGCCATCAACGATCCGGGCCTGATTTACCGGGCGGAAGTGATTCGGGAGAAAGGGACGGATCGTCAGGCCTTTTTCCGCGGTGAAGTGGACAAGTACACCTGGCAAGACGTGGGTTCTTCCTTCCTGCCCGCCGATTATGTGGCCGCCTACCTCTGGGCACAATTGGAAAATCTGGAGAACATTCAGGCCAAGCGGCTTGCCATCTGGACGCTGTACCACGAGCGACTCGCCACCGCTGAGGCGCAAGGCTGGATTGAGCGGCCCAAACTGCCCGACTGTGCCAGCAACAACGCGCACATGTACTATCTGATCTGTCCCAGCATAGCCGCGCGGACGTTTTTGATTGAACAACTCAAACAGGCTCAGATTCAGGCTGTCTTTCATTACCTGCCCCTGCATGAAAGTCCCTTTTACCAGCCTCATCATGATCCGGCCCGACCCTTGCCCAATGCCCTGCGCTATGCGGACTGTCTGGTCCGGTTGCCACTCTTCTATGACTTGAGTCTCGAACAGGCCAACCGGGTGGCATCGGTGGTGCTGACTGCGCTGGAAGCTTGGGCTGCCCGTCCGGCCTGACTCCGATTGTCTGCAACCGATGATTTCAAATCAGAGGCTCCTTTGATATGATCAAGGGACATAATTCAGGTGTTTTCCTCTCGTGACCGCTCAGCCCCCACCCCTCATTTCCATTGTTACGCCCCTCTATCGGGGTGAGGCGACGATTGCGGCGCTCTATGAGCGGGTGCGCGATGTGCTGGAACGGGAGATCACGCATCAGTTTGAGCTGATTATTGTGGATGATGCCAGCCCGGATCAGGGGTGGGCGGTGGTTCAGCAACTGGTGCTGGAAGATCCACGGGTGAAGGGGCTGCAGTTGTCCCGGAACTTTGGCCAGTACATGGCGCTTACCGCCGGACTGGATCAGGCGCAAGGCGAGTGGGTGGTGATCATGGATTGCGACTTGCAGGACGTGCCTGAAGAGCTGCCCAGACTCTACCATAAGGCGCTGGAAGGCTTTGATGTGGTGCTGGCCCAACGCGTGGAGCGACACGACACCTGGCTTAAGCGTCTGAGTTCCCGCGCGTTTTATGCCTTTTTTAGTTATCTGACTGATACGCGACAAGATCCCACCACCTCCCAGTTTGGGATTTATCACCGGCGGGTGATTCAAACCCTGCTGAGTATGCGGGAACGTCTGCGCTTTGTGCCCGCCTTTCTGGGCTGGATTGGGTATCGGCAAACGGCCATTCCCGTGCGCCACGCCGAAGCCGAGCGCGAAAACGGCAGTTCCAGCTATTCGTTTAAACGCCTGTTGAATCTAGCCTTTGATACGATAATCGCTTTCTCCGATAAGCCCCTGCGCCTGATCGTGAAACTGGGTTTCACGCTGTCGATGCTGGCCATCCTGTATGCGGGGTATGTCACGATTAATGCGCTGCTGGGCGTTCCCGAGCCTTTGGGCTGGAGTAGCCTCATGGCGGTCATCGCCTTTTTCTCCGGGTTGATTATTTTCCTGTTGGGTATTAACGGCTTGTATGTCAGCCGCATTTTTGAAGAGGTTAAAGGCCGCCCCTTGTATATTGTCAGTAGCGTGGCCCTGCACCCGGAACTGGCTGAAACCGACCGCTCGCTTCAGAACCAGCAACTATCACCAACATAATTGGCACCAACGCATTGGGGCTAGGCAACCTTTCTGCCTGTTCTGGCTACACGGCGCATAACTGCGAATCCGATTGCGCTCCAACGGGTGTCATTTCACCCTGAAGTGAAGCGGCCTGAATGGCGTCCAGCGCCTGTGTGAGATCGGCCAGCAGATCCTCGACGGCTTCCAGCCCGATGGACAGACGCAGGAGTTGATTGGAAATACCGGCTACGGCGCGGGCCTGTTCATCCATTGCCGCATGGGTCATGGTGGCCGGGTGTGCAATCAGGCTTTCCACGCCCCCCAGCGATTCCGCCAGACTAAAGAGGTGTAAATGATCCAGCAGTTGAATTAATTCCGCTTCCCCTCCCGCCAGTTCAAAACTGATCATGGCCCCAAAGCCGCTCTGTTGCTGACAGGCCAGCGCATGGTTGGGGTGTGTTTCCAGACCGGGATAGTAGACGGTTTCTACCAATGGATGTGCCTGCAAGAAGCGGGCAATGCTCAAAGCCGAGGCTTCCTGTTGGCGAATTCTCACGCCCAGTGTGCGCAGGCCACGCAGGGTTAAATAACTGTCAAAGGGCGATCCGGCGTTACCGATGCAGTTGGCCCACCAGCTAAAAAAGCGGTGGTGTTCTTCGGTTTTTGAAACCAGCGCACCGCCCACGACATCGCTGTGACCGTTTAAATACTTGGTGGTGGAATGAATGACAAGATCCGCACCCAGTGACAGCGGGCGCTGCAGCACCGGCGATAAAAATGTGTTATCTGCCGCAATGAGTGTACCCGCCTGCCGGGCCAATGCACAGACGGCCGCCACATCGGTCAGGCGCAAGAGGGGATTGCTGGGTGTTTCAATCAGAATCAGTCGGGGGGCTTCTTCGGCGAAGGCCTTTGCCAGGGCGGTTAAGTCGGTTTGATTCACAAACTTTACCCGGTAAAATCCCAGATCCGCTTTATGGCGCAAGAGGCGATACGTGCCGCCATAGCAGTCGTGTGGGGCGAAAATCAACTCGCCCGGTTTGACACAATGAAACAACAAATCCAGTGCAGCCATGCCGGAGCTGGTGAGTACTGCGCCAAATCCGCCTTCGAGATCGGCGATGGCCTGCCCCACCACATCGCGGGTGGGGTTGCCGCTGCGGGTGTAATCGTATTGGCGCTTGCCCTTATAGCCATCAAAGGTGTAATTCGAGGATAAATAAATGGGTGGCATGACCGCCCCATGCGTGGGATCGGTTTCCACACCGGCACGGGCAGCAATGGTTTCGGGTTGAAAAATTTGGGAGGGTGAGTTTTGACACGCGTGGACTGCTCGGGCGTTTAAGGTCATGAGGGACTCCTTTTTCAAAAAATGAGGCGTTTAAAACGATTTAAAACAGTTTGCCCCAGTGCGGGGTTTTCGTCTGGTGAAACGGGCTTGCCATCCAACTGGTGAGGGGTCAGCAAGCCTGCCGGATTATGGTTTCAGGCTTTGGGACAGGGCGTGATTGAGAAATGAAATTTCCTTTAGAAACGCATCGTGACCATACAGGGAATCAGACTCAAAAAAGTGGGTTAAATGGGGTAAATCCTGAGTCAGTTGGTGTAGATCGGCAACTGGCACCAACTGGTCTTGTCGGAAGCCAATGACGGCCGTGGGAACGCTGATCGCTTGTGGATCCACGGCGTGATGATCGATGGATTCCGAGAGCATGAGATAGCGCGCGGGCGTCATTCTGCCGATAAATTCCTGTCCCCGGTTTTCCAGATAGGTTTTGACCTCGGTTTTTGAGGCAAAGCGATTGCTGAATTCCTCGGCGGTGCGGTAAGTGGTCATTCCCAACTCGCGCGCCAGACTCAGGGCGCGATCCGGCTGATCCGTATCTAGTCCGAATTGCACGATTTTGCGTTGAATACTCCGCCAGGCCACACCCATCGGGTGCGCCCGGTGTGAGGCGCAGAGCACAATCAGGCGTTCCAGTTTTTCGGGGAATCGTTGTGCAAAGTTGAGGCCGATCATGCCCCCATAAGATGCGCCAACCAGTGCATACAACGGCGGCAATTCCAGATAATCGCACAGTGCAGCGGCAATGCTGGCCTGATCGGCTGGCGTGATGGTGGGCAGGGCGTGCAACGGATCGGGGTTGGGCCTGCTCACATGCGGGATCACTGTTTCACCGGCCAAAAAATCAAATGATAAAACGCGATACTCTGTGGTGTCGATCACCCGGTTTTCGCCCACGATCTCCGGCCACCAACCGGCCTGCGCTTGCCCGGTGTGATTCACGTCTTCGCACGGATGACGGTTGGCAGAAATCCCGCCCAGCACCAGAATCACCGGCGCATCGCACGGCCCGGTGATGCGCGCTTGAACATTCAGCGGTGTGTGAATGACACCGTGTTCCAGTTCAAATGGCGCGGGCAGCGTGAAAGAAAAATCAGCGTCAATCGGTGTATCCACAGAAGCAGCGGCGCGCTCAAGTACAGGGGCAATGACTGACGCCTCTTGGGACGTGGGCATGAAAGTCAAAAACGATGGATTAGCAGTAGTGGTGGTACAGACGTTGCTCATGGTTCTCTCTCCTGATAGCCACTTGAAATGTAAAAAACCGGCCGCCTGTGGCGCTCCGGTGCTAGAGAGATTGAGCAGGTTTTGGGGTTCACCTATTGCGACATCGCCGTTGTGCGTGTCGCCTCATCTCTCGGCAGATCTGCCGCAGGAGTTGGCACCTTATGCCGCGAGATGCGGACAGGTTGCCCCAGCTTCATAGGACCTTTCCCTCAGCTGGTCTGGATGATTTGATGAGATTAGAGTAGGAGCATTTCCCCGCTTTGTCAAGGGGTGAGTTTTGGGTGTATTTGAGGCGGGCAATTAAGAATCGATGATGGTGAATGCACAAAAATTATTTCAGGGGCAACCACAACTGAGTGATCAATAAAACACTCCCAATGATGCCGCATAGCGTGATATTCTTTTTAAAATCGTTTTAAAGTCCGTTTACTCCCTCAGAAAATTTCTGAATGCATCAGTGAATGTTTAGGATGAAAGAAGCCCACTGCTCAGATGAACCGATTATTGTCGATGTTGATTAAATTTCTCGCCCAGCTAACGCGGCAACTTTATGGGGTGGTCTTGTGGTTTTTTGCGATGATCACTATGATCTGCTCTGTGCTGTCCATTGTGGGCTTCAACGCAGGGTGGCTACCCGAATTAAGCAGTCACTTCCGTTTGGTATACTTAGGCGTTCAACTTGCTTTTTTGATCTATGTTCTTATTGGTAAGGGCTTATTTCAACTTACGAATAGAGCAAGTACCCTGTTGATCATCACCAACCTTATTTTAATGGGTATCAATTTCTCTGCTTTTATACCCTATTTACAAACAAAACCTCATATTAAGGACTCTCAAATTGTTAGAAAAATAAAAATTTTACATATTAACGTTTTGGGAATCAATTCCAACACAAAACCCGTTATTGATCTCATTCAACAAACCAAGCCTGATATTTTAACACTGGCAGAATATAACTCACGCTGGCAAAACGCATTAAAGCAGTCAGGCGTGTTACAACGCTTTTCATCGTCGTATGTGGTGAAGTATGGGAACGACGGCATTTACAGCACGATTCCTTTTCAACCCAAAGATGTGCAGGTCGATTACGTGGAACCCGGTAAAGACTCGACTTTACAACTTCATATGGTGATAGAGAAGGTTCCTGTGACTATCCTGCTCATTCATCCTCGCCCACCAGTAAAGCCCCATTGGTACGAGCGCAATAAAAATCATTTCGCCTATTTGGAACGCCGTTGGCCTGAATGGAGTGATCATATTTTGCTGATTGGGGATTTGAATACATCGCCCTGGTCGTATACATTTCGCCATTTTATGAGCCAGACAAAATTACAGGACTCACAACTTGGGCAAGGCATACAGCCGTCCTGGCCTGTACTGATTCCGGAACGAGGGATAGAAAATTTGCCGCCCCTTATTCCAATTGATCACATTTTACATAGCCATTGCTTTTCCACCTTATCCAGGAAAACGGGACCACGAATTGGATCAGATCATCTACCTGTGATTTCAGAACTTGCGCTATTGAAAAAGAGTACACAGTAAGAGAGAGTTCATTTGTTTAAATGCAATTTCGAAGATTCAAATAAAAACTGCCAGTCCATCAATAGACTGGCAGTTTTTATTTGAAGTGAGTGTAATATGACAGGCCTATCCTAAAATGCTGGACACCAACTGGCTGAGGCGTTTCAGGCCGGTGCACTGCTCGGTGACGAGGCCGTGTTTTTTGGCCTTGAACCCTTTGGGGAAAAGCGTTTTTGCATTGTAAACGGCGTTTTCCAGCTTGGCCTCTTCCAGGGCCAGACACTCGGAGAGATCCAGCCCAACCAGCTCCAGGGCAGTCAGGTTGGCTTCCCGCACCAGCGTGCGGCTCAAGAGCGCGCCTTGCAGGCAACAGTCGTGCAAGTCGGCATGGGTGAGATCGGCGTTGTTCAGGTTGGCCCCGGACAGGCGCGCGTTCTGCAATCGGACATCCTGCAAGCGGGAAAAGCCCAAATTGGTATGACGCAAGTCGGCTTGCCGCAGTTTGGCGCCACAGAGATCTGCCATAAACAGGTTGGCTTCCCGCAGATCGGCATGTTGCAGACGAGCCGCCATCAACTCGGCCTGATAAAAATCAACGTGACGCAAGTCTGCCTTGCGTAGGTTGGCGTTCTGGAAGCAGGCCTGCTTGGCCACCGCGCCGTTCAGGTTGCCGCAATAGAGGTTTGCATCCCGGAAGTTGGCAAAGGAAAGGTTGGCGTGGCTCAGGTTGGCCTCTACCAGCACCGCGCGCTCCAGATTGGCTTCGCTGAGATCCGCAAAGCGCAGGTCGGCACCGCTGAGATCCGCATCGGTCAGGGTCATACGGCTCAGGTTGCTGCATAGAAAGAGTCCACTTTGCAGGTTGGCCCCGGCCATTGAAATCGCTTGCCCGTCGATGACGCGCAAATGGGTCATTTCCAGATTGATCGTGCCCAGATCGTGCCCTTTGAACAGGTCAGGATGATTCAAGACCAACACCAGCGGATTCCATTGGGTGATGGGCTCTCCATGTTTTTTGAAAATCGCTACCAGAGCGCGCTTGGCCTCGTTGAAGTGATCCATGCGCTGCTCTTCCAGAGCTTCTTGCATAGTGTGCAACAGGGCTTGAGCCTTGAGTTGCTGCACGCTGGTCAGGGCCTCCAGGTTCGGGCTGTTCAGGCTCAGCGCTGGCAGGGTCTGGGGCCATTCGTTCAGGTCGGCGGGAAATGCCGGAGGAAAAGGCAGAACCAGGGAAGTCCGGGAGGGGGAATCAATTTCCGTGACGGTCATGAAACTCTTCTTTAATTCAAAAAAGGGCTACGGTTCAGATTGAGTGATACCAGGCTGGATGTCCAGACCCGCATAACTTTCCACACAGTTGAAAAAATAAACCAGTTTGAAAAGGCAATTTGAAGTGTTGCTCGATAAGCTGTGTTGCCTATCATAAGACGCTGTTTCCAAAAATAAGAAGGTTTCGGCCCTCTTTTTGCCCTTTTATTTACACTTCTTCATATTTTGGGACGGTTAGGGTATTTCAGGCAGGGTCGCAATTTCCCGGCTTTGCACATGCAGGGCAGGCTTTAATGCATGAATCGCTGTGTAGAGAACACTCGAAGCTTTTCCTGGGTCAAGGTGCTGGGATGAACAGGTTGGATCAGCTTGGAGCCTGAGGGGTGCTGGTGAGATCTTATTATCGTCAGCTGATTGGCTTGTTCTGATTTTGTTTTAAGCCATCTAGCCCGGGCTTTCGGCATAAACCGAATTCCGCCTGAATTGACGGCGGCTCCTGATGGGGCTATAACTAGTGTCAACGCATTATTTGGGGCAGTCAGCAGGCCGAGCGGGTTGGGATTGCCAAGGAGGTTGGTTTGAAAATTGCGAAGGATGTTACCGAGTTAATCGGGAAAACCCCATTGGTACAATTAAATCGTGTCACTGAGGGGCTACAGGCCCGTGTGGTGGTCAAGCTGGAAAGCATGGAGCCCTGCAGCAGCGTTAAAGATCGCATTGGCAAGAGCATGATTGAAGGCGCAGAGCGGCGTGGAGACATTACACCGGGAAAAACTGTTCTGGTGGAGCCGACCAGCGGGAATACCGGGATTGCACTGGCCTTTGTCGCTGCGGTGAAGGGCTATCGTCTCATCTTAACCATGCCGGATACCATGAGCATGGAACGCCGTGTGTTATTGCGTGCCTTTGGGGCGGAAGTGGTTCTGACTCCCGGGCCTAAAGGGATGAAAGGCGCCATTGAAAAGGCCAATGAGATTGTGGCCCAGACCCCCAACGCTGTAATGCTCCAGCAGTTTGATAACCCGGACAACCCGAAAGTGCACATTGAAACCACCGGGCCCGAGATCTGGGACGATACCGATGGCCAGATTGATATGCTGGTGGCCGGTGTGGGGACAGGTGGCACTATTACCGGCATTGGTCAGTACATTAAGCCCAAGAAGCCGGATTTCAGAATTGTGGCCGTTGAACCGGCTGAAAGTCATGTGCTCTCGGGTGGCTTACCGGGGCCGCATAAAATTCAGGGGATCGGCGCAGGCTTTGTGCCATCTATCTTGAAGACCGAATTGCTGGATGAGATCTTTCAGGTCAACAGTGATCAGGCGATGGTCATGGCCCGCCGGATGGCCAAAGAAGAAGGGTTGCTGGTCGGGATTTCTTCTGGTGCTGCCGTCTTTGCCGCACTGGAGCTGGCCAAGCGTCCGGAAAACGCAGGCAAGCTGATTGTGGTCATTATTCCCAGCTTTGGGGAGCGTTACCTCTCCTCCGCCCTCTTTGAAACGTATCGTCAGGAAGCGCTGGAGATGGAAGCCGTTCCCGTTTAAAGCAGGCTTCAGATTCTGCTTTGCGTATTGCTGAGCGATTTTTTGGAAATTCGCAAGCCCCGGTTCCATCAGGAGCCAGGGCTTGTGGCTTGAGTCCGGCTTGTGTCTGTTGCACGCGCTGGTTTGAATGGCCAGGTAGGCACTCTGGATTCACATTCAAGTAGAGGTCAAACTGGTCGATAAATCCAGGGAGGCCCTCTATGGGTCTGTTTCTTTGTTTATAAAGCTCGGAGCGTCTGATGCTCAATCGTCTAAGCTTATTCTGGAAGTTTGGCTGTGAAGCGAAGATCAACGGCCGTTGTATGGCGCCGAGTGATCGTGTGCGTGTTTACAGCCCCTTGTGGCTCCCGATTTTGTTCAGTGTCGTCTTTATTGGGATCACAAGCAGTGGCGCTGTTCTGTCTGTTTCTGCGGAAGCCGCAGAGAAACCGGATTATAAGGATGTGTATCTCACCGGCAATGGGGTGTGCAAGGCTTGTCGGGTGGAGTGGGTGGACAGGTCTCGCGTCAGGCTGGTCAATCGCGAGGGTTTGGCGGCGATTGTACCTGCCAAGGCCGTCATCGGGATTGATCGTCATCCCTTCTTTCGGAAGGCTCTGCTGACCAGTTTGCACGGCATTGGTCTCCCCGGCCCCCTGCTCGTTCCTGCAGCCTTTGAGGACGCCAACGACTACGTTTGCAAATACTGCGACAGCTTTAATCGGTAATTTTCTCGAGTAGGTATAGCTCCCGGCAGTATAAGCGACTTTTTGGTTGGGCCGAATGGGACTTTAGACAAAAACACCATACAAAAACAGCCCCGGATTCAATCGAACCAGCTGGGACTGTGATGATGTATATGTGTTTCACCCTGAAATGGGTGGTGGAGGCGACAGGAATTGAACCCGCGACATCCTGCGTGCAAAGCAGGCGCTCTACCAACTGAGCTACGCCCCCGAGCGATGAGAAGAATATAACATAGCCTCTGCCCGAGGGCAAAGGCTATATTTTTGTATGGAGTTTGTGGTATATGCCAACGGTTTTAACGGGTGGGTTGGGGGCCAGGGCCTAAAGCCGGCCTTCCTCCGCATCCAGCAACTGGAACCACGTCTCAATGGCATAATTGTGCGGGGCAATGGACAGACGAAGGCTCTCAAAATAGCTCATCATGTCATCGGTTTCCGGACGACGCCAGCGTGCCCGGTAGGACCAAGCCAGAATTTCAGCTTCGCTCAGGGCTTTGGAATGGGCTTGAATCCAGGTCAGCAGCTCAGCGTCATTTTTTCCGGCAGATACTTGCTCCTGAAATGCCATGGCGTCGACCTGGGCAAAGTCAAAGAACAGCCGGTCCAGAGGGCAGTTGAAGTTATATTCGCCATTGGTACCGGCCAGCGTGGCCCGGCATTTGTCGATGATGCGGGTTAAGATGACGAAATGGCCAAGCGCCTCGTTGGGGCTGCGTGGAAAACCGGTACGCAAGTCGGGGGCGTTGGTCAACGTGGGGGTGCTCATCAAAGGGTCCTCTCTTCCAAACAAGTGTTTTGATTAGCGACAAACGGGTATCGGCGCAAATGGATTTGCGGTCGCTGACCATTTGTCTAGGCCCAGACTACAGGAAAGTCTGCGAGAAAGCCAGATTCACCGGATGGGCGGCAGGCCCTTTGCCCTGACACAAATCCCTGAACAAAAGATGTAACGCTGCCCAGGCTGTGGGTATGTGGCTTGTACCGGGCAAGATTCTGATTTTCAAGGGGGATTGGGGCATTACCCCCTGTTCACCGTTCTCTGTACAGGGAAAAAGACCCAAAGTGCAAGCACCTGAGTCTTTTTAGGGGATAAACGAGGTGGTTTTGTGGATTCTATAGGCAGTATGCGGCCTGATGACCGGACAACTCATCCACCGTTCAATGGAGCGCCACCGGGTACGCTGTATCTCCTACGGACAGTTGACCGCTTGCGCTGCACTATACTGATACTTCAATTCGGATAGCAGTGTATGGGGCATGAATCTCGGTGGTTCGCTCGATTTTATTCAAAAGATCGTCCAGTGGATGAGTCCCCCATTGATCCCCGGATCAATGGCAAGGCGGGCAGGAGTTGTCATACTATAAATGTAGGTTAACAAAACAAGTCGCCCGGCACAGGCAATCCAGAAAGACCGGGGCAAGCGAGGACGAGATGGTCGATAGCATTTCAGGGAATAGCAACAGCATTCAGGATGCAGCGCTGCTCAATGTAGACCGCCAGCAAGCCAGCCAGAACGTTGAAAAGATCAACCTTGAGGCAGCCAAAGACGCCAATGCTTCCAGCACCCTTCAGTTGGTCGATCAGGCGACGATCTCCGATGAAGCCAAAAAGGCCTACGAGAGTGAAAAGGATGTCCTGCGTCTCAGCCGATTGGCTCAGCGCATTCAGGAGCCTTACGATGCGGAAAAAGTATCCCGCATGAAAGATTTAGTCGATAGTGGCCGGATTAATGAGTATTTGCGCTCTATCAACACCGACGATCTGGCCCAAAGCATTTTGAATTCCGCTTCAGGGGCCGCCTTTAAGTAAACAGTCTGTCCGTGTTTCCAGTTTCAGCATGAACGATAGCTAAAAACGTTGTTATTCCGGTGATCGGGTGCGTTGGATACGCCACAGCGCCCGGTAACCAATACTCCTGTGGATTGCCATGGCCTGTTCGATGATTGTATCGATGCAGGCCATTATTTTTGGCGTTGGGTGACGAATACCATCACTTTCCCCTGGGAGGCTTTTATTGTTTGGATGCCGACGGTTGGGTTTTGTTTTTGGGAGCGGCTTTCGGTACCGGGCGGGGTTTAACATTCACTTGCTGACAGCGATGCGCCACTGTGCAAACATCGCATCGGGGGCCAATGGGTTTGCAGGTCTGCTGACCGTGTAACACCATGACCGTGTTGATGACTGACCAATAGGGCAGGGGTAGCTTTTCCCGCAGAACCGTTTCCGTTTCATCCGGGGTTTGGGTGACGATGTATCCCAGTCGGTTGCAGATGCGATGCACGTGGGTGTCCACGCAAATGGCCGGTAGTCCATGCCCCAGACCCACCACCAGATTCGCGGTTTTACGCCCCACCCCTTTCAGGGTCAGCAAAGCATCGATGGTATTCGGTACCTTCCCGTCAAATTCATCCAGTAACGTTTGGGAGAAGTCAATGATGCTGCGGGCCTTGGTCTTGTAGAATCCGCAGGGGAATACCAGCTTTTCAATCGTTTCCGGGCTTAATGCCACCATGGCTTGCGGGGTGTCGGCCACGGCAAACAGGCGTTCACTGGCCGGAATCATGACTTCATCTTTCGTTCGCAAGCTAAGCACGCAGGCCACCAGCACTTTATAGGGGTTGTTTGCGGTCAGGGCGCCCATGGGGTGAAAGTCGTAGGTGCGCTCCAGTGTTTCCAGAATTTCCGCCATCGCATGGGAATCCAGAAGGGGTAAGGTTGGCTCTGAGACGGGCTGGTTCAGCCGGGTAGAGGCTTTTCTAGCAGACGATTCAGGTTTGGCGGATGGGGGCTTGGGGGGCATCGTAGGATGATACTCTCTCGGCATGGAACGCGCCCATCATAGCGGAACCCGCTCGGGCAATCCACCCCTGAGGACCTTAAAGCCAGCAGTTAGGCGGGTACGGTTTGGGTCGCTGTTCTCTCCAAAGCATCAGGGGCTCCTCACGAATGAGAAGCCCCTGACTGGGATTCAGGTTACTAATCGGGTGATTAGTTCCAGTTGGTCAGGTAAGATGGGTCGGTGGCCTGGTTGGTAACACCGGCCGCGCTGGTGGTAAACACCGCATCCTGACCGTTGGTGGTGGTACGGCCACCGTACTGTTGAACGAATACGATTTTACCGCGGGTACCCATACCATCGGGATCGAGTGCAAAGGTAACAGCCGCAGTGCTCAGTGAGCTACCGAAGTTTTGCGCGGTGGAGTACTGCAGTACGCCGCCGTTATGCAGCTTCAAGCAAATCAGGGTTGCGGAGCAGGCCGAGAGGGCTGTATCGCCAGATGCTGTACCTGTGTAAGAAGTAGCGGTATCGGTGGTTACGTAGTTGAAATACTGGGTCAACACGCCTGCGGTTGTACCGGTGGTCAGGGAGTTGTTCAGGGTGTACGTAGAGAACGCCGCCGAGATCATACCCGCTGCTTCTTTGGCAATGGCGGTGGTTTGACCGTTGGCCGAAGAGGACAGAATTTTAGGGATGGTGAAGGTGGCGATCACACCCAGAATGGCCAGGGCGATCAAAAGTTCTGCGAGGGTGAAACCCTTTTGTGAACGACGAATAACTGTAGCTAACATCAAACGTACCTCAATCTTTCAGTATCAAATAGTTGGTTACTCACTACCCACTAATAAATAGTTTAACCGATTCTGCGATTTTGGGCGGATTTGTTGGGTAAGTTTGCCCGGTTGATCATCCGTTTGCATGATTTAAATGCAGAATGACGCACAGAAACGGATTAAGCCACACTGGGCGGGCAACCACTCCAGTAGATTTGAGGGTACAGTTGCAGAATGAAGCGAGCAGGGTTTACGTCCAGCAGGGTCAAGGTTTCGCTGGACATCCATCGTGTGAAATCAACATGGAGATTAAATTGAAGTTGCTGGTTAATCTTGCGAATCAACCGCTCATCGTACAAGTGGGCTTCAATGGTGTCTGCGGTCACTGGCAGATGCACATCTGTAACGAGGATCTGATGTAACTGTCCCGTGGTAAACGCTACCAGATGTTTGCCCAGGTACTTGGCCAGTACATTGGCACAAACCACGCACAACAGTACGAGGAAGTAGGCAATGGGTAATAGTTCAATTTGACTAAACACCATCATCCGGTTTGTGCTCCAGGCTTAGTAAATGGGGGCGGTTTTGATTCAGGTTTCTTTTTTCCTGTTATTTTCTTTTCGACCGGGGGGTGAATAAACTGAATGGTTCAGCCCCGGTATTGTAATAATCTGTTACAGCAGAGGCTGGGAGGTGATAGGGGTCTGATTATTTTTTGGCGCCCGTGGCCGATGCTCCACCCGGTAAGCCATTGGCAGTTGTCGCATCTGGTGAGCCACTGACTGCGCCATCGGCGGCAAAGTAATCGGCGCCAAACCGTTTTTCAAGCTGCGCGATCTGCCCTTTGGATTTAAGGCCATACGGGGTGGTGGGAAAGCCCTGCACCAGATAGCTGAACAGCTCGTAGGCGTCGTTATAGGCCTCGCGCTGAAAAAACAGGATGCCTGCCTGATAGAGGGGCCGCACCAGCAGGGTGCTGGTGGGATATTGGGTATAAGCGTCTTCCAGCTTGAATTTGATGTCGGCCAGTTGTCCGGCATCCGCGGGGGAAAGCAGGGTTCTGGACTCAACTTTCAGCATCAGCTTGCCCAATTGGGTATTGATGGGGTCTACGACTTTTTTAACCTCGGCATCCATGGTGGCTGCCGGATCCACCGCTGCGGCCTTCTTCTTGGCCTCGGCGCCGAGATTCAGGCTGGGGGTCAGTCCCAACCCCAGAATCATCAGGGCAATGGCCAGACCGAGGGTGACTTTATTAAGTCGCTGATAGAAAAATGCTTGCATAAAACGTCCTTTGCGGACCGGTAGCAACCTGTGTCTACGGGGCCGACTCTGAGTTCAACTTCAATACTCAGGGTATCGGCAAACACCGGATTTTCTTTAAGCCAGTTTTGATCTTTCGGTTGAACACAGTAAGCGGAAGTCAGCCTTGCCTTTGGTTGAGTCTTGAACCGTTATTTCCTTTATCTGAAATGGGGTTGAGGTGATGGCTTAAAATGAAGGGGTGCACAGCGGCATGGCCGGTAGGAAAGTCATCTTTACATGCGGCCTTGCATCCTTGGGGATGTTGTTTGCTCGTGCTATAATCAACCCGTTTAATGCCCTGACAGACGGTTTGTTTGTTGGATAAGGCAGAGTCCCTGTTGACAGACGGTCGCCAGTCGACTGTTTTGGCGTCAAACCAGAGCCAGCTTCACGCGGTCAAGGTCTTGTGGGTCTCGTGCCGCTTTTGACAGGTTTTCAGTTTTCAGTCTGACTCAAATGACAGGATACCATTCATGATAGAGAGTACCTCCACTATGACCAATTCATCCTACGGTGCCGATCAAATCCGCGTTTTGGAGGGACTCGAAGCGGTTCGTTTGCGACCGGGTATGTACATTGGCTCTACCAGCCAACGCGGCTTGCACCACCTGGTCTATGAAATCGTGGACAACTCCGTGGATGAAGCCCTGGCCGGGTACTGCAAAACGATTCAAGTCACCATTAACGAAGACTACAGCGTCACCGTCATTGATGACGGCCGGGGCATTCCCGTCGATATTAAGCCAGATTCTGGCAAGTCTGCGCTGGAGATTGTGCATACCGTGTTGCACGCGGGCGGCAAGTTCGGCGATGGCGGCTATAAAGTCTCCGGCGGTCTACACGGCGTGGGCGCATCCGTTGTAAACGCCCTCAGCGAGCGCATGGTGGTGGAAGTCCACCGTCAGGGGAACGTTTACAAGCAAACCTACATGCGCGGCGAGCCCCAACATGATGTGGAAAAAATGGGCGAAACCCAAACCACCGGCACTCGCACCACCTTCTGGCCCGATGCCGATATTTTTGAAACCACCATCATTGATTCAGACGTGATCTCCACCCGCCTGCGGGAAATGGCCTTCCTGAACAAGGGCATGAAAATTGTCTTCACCGACAAGAAAACCGAGAAAACCGAAGAGTACTTCTATGAAGGCGGTATCGGCAGTTACGTGGAGTACCTGAACGAAAACCGCACCAACCTGTTCGACCCTCCTTTTTATGTGGAAGAAATGAAAGACGGCGTGAACGTGGAAGTGGCCATCCAGTACACCGATTCCTACTCGGAAACGGTGCTGAGCTTCGCCAACAACATTAACACCCACCACGGCGGCACCCACTTAACCGGTTTCCGCAATGCCGTGACCCGGATCATCAACGATTACGGCCGCAAGAACAACCTGATCAAGGAAAACGAAGCCAACCTCAGCGGGGATGACATTCGTGAAGGCTTGACCGCCATTGTCAGCGTGAAAGTACCCAACCCCGAATTTGAAGGCCAGACCAAAGAGAAGCTGGGTAACAGCGAAGTGCAAGGCATCGTGCAAAACGTAATGGGTGAAAAGCTGGCCGACTGGCTGGAAAACAACCCCAAGCAATCCAAGCTGATTGTGCTGAAGGCCACCTTGGCCCTGCAGGCCCGTGAAGCCGCCCGCAAGGCCCGTGAACTGACCCGCCGTAAAACCGTGCTGGAGAGCAGTACCCTCCCCGGCAAGCTGGCCGATTGTGCCAACCGCGAACCGGAACGCTGCGAAATCTACATTGTAGAGGGCGATTCGGCCGGTGGTAGCGCCAAGCAAGGCCGGAACCGGATGTTCCAGGCGATTTTGCCCCTGCGCGGTAAAATTCTGAACGTGGAACGCGCCCGGTTGGATAAAATCTACAACAACACCGAGATTCAGAGCTTGATTCAAGCGCTGGGCATCAGCATTTCCCGCAGTGAAGAAGATTTTGAAATGGAGCGCCTGCGCTACCACAAAATCATCATCATGACCGATGCTGATGTGGATGGGGCGCATATTCGCACCCTGTTGCTGACCTTCTTCTTCCGCTACTCGCGGCCCCTGATTGAAAACGGGCACATTTACATCGCCCAGCCGCCACTTTATAAAGTGAGCATCGGAAAAGAAGAACGCTACCTTTATAATGATCGCGATCTGGATCGCATGATGAGCGATCGCGGCGTGGCCCATCTGGAAGTGTTTGATATTCACCGCCAAAGCTCGGTGAAAGAGGATGCGCTGAAAGGGCTGCTGTCCAATCTCAGCAAGTATTATTCCGCGCGCAGTTACCCCTTGTTGCGCACCGTCCCGGAAGACCTGCTGTTGCACCTGATTGCACAAAAAGTGGAAGCTTCGGTGCTGAACACGCTGGAATCCACCAATGGGTTCTCCAATGGGCTGGCCGCGCTGTTCCCGCATTACACTTTTGTGGTGGAAACGCACGAGGAAGGCGAAAAGAACAGCGTGCTGGTGCAGTACAAAGTGCTGCCCGAGCACCATCAGGAGCATTCCACCATCAATCTGTCCGTGGAACTCTTTGAGAGCCTCGAATTTGAGCGCCTGATTGAAATGCGTCCCAAGGTCGAGGCCTTCTTCCCCACCGTCGAAACCCCCTTGCTGGTGGTCGTGGCCGGGAAAGACGAGAAAACCTTCAGCAGTCTGGATGACCTGAAGACTTTCGTGGAAGAACGCGGCAAAAAAGGCACCACCATGCAGCGCTTTAAAGGTCTGGGCGAGATGATGCCCCAACAGCTGTGGGACACCACCATGAACCCGGAAACCCGCACCTTACTGCGCGTGGAGATTGAAGAGGCGGCCTCAGCCGACAAGCTGTTTGATATTTTGATGGGCGAGCGCGTGGAACCCCGCCGCAACTTCATCGAAAGCAACGCCTCGCATGTGAAAAACCTGGACGTGTAGCCACACTCCGCACTGAATAGAACGATTCCCCAAAAAGCCGGTGGTCCTAGTGGCTACCGGCTTTTTTAAGAGATAATGATTCCCATGAATTTAAGCCTTTGGGACAGTCTGGACGAGCCGCCGGATTGTTTGAAACCCAGCATGAAGCCGCCCCCGGAATCCCCTCATCCGGTGCGAGTCGCTTGCTATGCCCAGGTGCTGGTCCTGATGACTGCTAAAAGTCTGCAAAGTCAGGTGTTTACCTACATCGTGCCGGACGCCTTTGCGGACACGGTGCAAGTGGGCCAGCCGGTCATGGTGCCTTTTGGCGCGCAGCAGGATCTCACAGGCTTTATCACCGAGCTGAGCGACACATATACGGGGCGTTTCAAGCTCAAGGAAATCACGGATATTCTGGATGAAACGCCGCTGTTTGATGCGGCCTATTACGACTTTATCGCCTGGATTGCGGACTATTACGCCACGCCGGTGGCCCAGGTGTTGCTCTGTGCTTTGCCCGCCAATCTGGTGCAAAAGACCAAGAAGATGGTGTTCCCCGGCCCCTATATGACCGAGCCGTTGACCATTGCCAAAATTCGGGATCCCCATGCGCGCAAGGCCCTGCAACTGGTGGATTTTCTCTACAAGAACGCCACCCATTACGATGATTGGGCCACAGTGAATCAGCCCAAGGGTTACAGCCCCAAGTTTCTCGCGGGGCAGTTGCACTTGCCCCAGAAAACCATGAATCAACTGCTCAGCCGCTTGAAAGCGCTGGGCGTGGTCATCGTGGAAACCGAGCTCAGCGCCAAAACCTGCGCCCGAGTGATTAAAATGGTGTGCCTGAACCCGACGATGGCTGAAACCGCCACGCTGTCGGCGCGCCAGCAGGAATTACTCGACATTCTCAAGGCCCACCCCGAGGGCATGGCCTTACAGGCCTTTCTGGTGGCGGGGAAAACCACGTTGCCCACGGTCAAAAAGCTGGAGGCCCTCAGCCTGCTGAGCATTCGGGAAGTGATCAGCTCGCGCGATCCACTCAACGTGTTTAGCCAATTGACGGAAAAGAGCCAGTTTACGCTCTCGGCGTTCCAGCGGCAAGCCATGGATACGGTGAATCAAGGAGACAGCGCGCATCCCTACCTGCTGTATGGTGTGACCGGCTCTGGCAAGACGGAAGTCTATATGAGCATGACCCGTCATGCACTCTCTCAGGGGCAATCGGTGCTGATCATGGTGCCGGAAATCGCGCTGACGTCCCAGATTGCGCGGCGGTTTATCAATCACTTTGGCTCGGAAAACATTGCCCTGTGGCACAGTAACCTCTCCGATGGGGAAAAGGCGGACACCTGGCGGCGCATGCACACCGGCGAACTGAAAATCCTCATTGGCGCGCGCTCGGCCATCTGGGCGCCGCTCAAAAATCTCGCCCTGATTTTGATCGATGAGGAGCACGAAACCAGCTATAAGCAGGATTCTCCCGCGCCGCGCTACCATGCCAAAACGCTGGCGCTGGAACTGGCCAAGCGGGTGGGGGCCAAAGTGGTTCTGGGCAGCGCCACCCCGGAGGTTTCCACATATTACGAGGCCCAGCAAAACAATCGCATTTTGCTGCTGCCGGAGCGCTTTGGCGGGCGTGAGCTGGCGCAGGTCAACATTGTGGACATGAAACAGGAGCGTGCCCAGGGCAACCAGAACCATCTCTCGCGCGCCTTGAGTGATGCCCTGAAAGCCAACCTGGAAGCGGGCGAGCAGTCCATCATCCTGTTGAACCGGCGGGGCTTTTTCACCACCATTCAGTGCGTGGTCTGCGATTATATTTTTCAGTGCCCCAACTGCGATGTGGCCGTGACTTTTCACCGCGCGCGCAATCAGGTCTGCTGCCACTACTGCGGCTACGAGAACGAGCGCCCGGTCTACTGCCCGGTCTGCGCCAGCATGGAGCTTAGCCACAGCGGCGTGGGCACCCAACGCATTGAGGACGAGGTGATCCGCAAATTCCCCGAGGCGCGGGTGCTGCGCATTGACAGTGATGTGTTGCAGCGCAAGAACGCCTACGTGGAGATCTTTGAGGCCTTTGCCGCCGGGCAGGCCGATATTCTCATCGGTACCCAAATTGTGGCCAAGGGGCTGGATGTGGCCAACGTCACGCTGGTGGGCGTGGTCAGCGCGGATTCCGCTTTCTCGCTCCCGGATTACAAATCGGCGGAGCGCGGGTTTCAGTTGCTC
Source organism: Vampirovibrio chlorellavorus (assembly GCA_903866275.1). Lineage (GTDB taxonomy): Bacteria > Cyanobacteriota > Vampirovibrionia > Vampirovibrionales > Vampirovibrionaceae > Vampirovibrio > Vampirovibrio chlorellavorus_D. The sequence continues at coordinate 192,797 of CAIPMU010000012.1, forward strand.
ACGCAGGTGGCAGGGCGTGCGGGCCGAGGTGGAAAGCCGGGCCGGGTTTACATTCAGTCCGTGCAAACTCAGCATATGGTGCTAACTCATGCCCAGAAGCAGGATTATGACAGTTTTTACGCCGATGAAATCCGCCAGCGGGGAGCCATGTGCTTTCCGCCCTACTCCCAGATTTTCCGGTTCATTGTCAGCGACGAGAACGAGAAACGCGCCCAGCAGTTCATCGAGGCCGCCACCTTGCACCTGCGGCAGCTCATTCGGGAAGGCACCGTCGAAAACCCGCAACTGGCCTGGATGACCCTGATGGGCCCTGCGCCTTGTGTCATGCCCCGAATTCAATCGCGGTATCGGTTTCACTTGCTGGTTAAAAACACCGCCGGGCTGGCCGGGCACCAGTTGATCACCCAATTTTATCAGCGGGCAATGGCGGGCAGCGTGCCGCAGGATCTCAATTTCATTCTGGATGTGGACGCCCAGAGTTTGCTATAACCAGCTATAACCGAAAAATCCCACCCCATCACAACCCCTTGATGGTCTTTAACCCTCCGCCACATTTTCGACCTCAATATTTTTGAATTTAATATTCTCAACTTTAATATTCTCGAAAGGAAGACTTCATGAGCGTCATTGATCAACTCAAAACCAAATTGACCCAGGAACTGGATGCCCTGCATGTGGAGATTATTGACGATAGCTGGCAGCATGCGGGCCATCATCAAGCGCCTACGGGGCTGGAAGCCACCCATTTGAGCATCACTGTGGTGTCTCCCCGCTTTGAAGGCGTGGGCCTGATGGATCAGCACCGGCTGGTGCATGAAGTGCTGAAAGAAGCCCGTGAAACCCATTTGCACGCCCTGCAACTGAAAACAATAACCCCCAGCAACTGGCAGCAGGCGGTTCAGTAAGGGATCAATCTATAAATTTATTGCTCCTTACTTTCACCCGTTCTTTGCAGAGGGTTCAGGTTGTTTTGTTTTTACGTGGCCCGGAGCAGCCGGGTTAAGGCTTGATCAAAGGCGTTGGCAAAGGCGCGTTTTTCTTTTTCGCCAAAGGGCTTGGGGCCACCCGTGATCATGCCCGTATCCCTTAAATCGCTCATCAGGTTCCGACTGGCCAGACGATCCCCAATATTGCCATCCGTAAACAGGGTGCCGTGGGGGCTGATTACCACCACGCCCTGATTGACCAGCTCTGCCGCCAGGGGAATATCCTGCGTGATCACCAGATCCCCGGTGATGGCCTGCTCGATGATGTAGCCATCCACCACATCCGGTCCGGCGGGAACCTGCACGAAATACAGGTGCTCGGCCTGGGGTAAAAATAGTGCCTTATTGGCGACAAATGTGGTGTGCACCACCAGCCGGTTTGCGGCCTTCAGCACAATCTCCCGAACCGCGCCGGGACAAGCGTCCGCATCTACCCAGATTTTCATGTGCCATTACCACCGTATGATTAGTTTTTCGCCTGATCCGTCTCCGCCAGCAGCGCCAGATTTTTCTCCACGACTTCCCGGACGTTATCGGATTGAGCGTGTTTTAAAATGCGTTCCAACTGGGTTTTGGTGAGTGTCTTCCGAGCCGGATCATTAAATTTGGCAGTTTCACCGAAACGCTTCGCCAGGCCTGAGGCTGCGGTGGGATTAAATTTATCAATGGCAATGATTTGATCGGCCAAAAATTCGTAACCCGCGCCCGTTTTCTGATGGAAGTGTAACGTATTTCCAGAAAAAGCCCCCAAGAGCGAGCGGATGGCATTGGGGTTTTTCGCGTCGTATTCCGGATGTTGGAGCAGGGCTTTCACATCGTCCAGTACCTCGGGTTTATCCGCATAGGCCTGAGTGGTAAATCCACGCTGAATGCCCGTCGGGTTACCCTGATGCGTTTGATAGAAGTGTGCCAGTTTTTCCTGTTGCGTCACCGGATCGGCATGATCGACCAGATGGGATAAGGCGGCGGACACATCGGTCATGTTGTGTTGCAAATCGTATTGTTGCACCGCCAGCGGCAGGTATTTTTCCGGATGGCCTTCGACGAGATAAGTCAAGGCCCGATTTTTAATCGCCCGTTCTCCCGAATCAGGTCCAGTCCACTGATAAGGCTGCGATTCCGACGAACGGCTGTGCTTGAAGCGTTCCAGCAGTTCGGGTTCCAACGCCTGACCAATCGCGCGGCGCGCTGACTGATGCACGGCGAAAATGGCATCCATATCCACCTTACCGGCGGGATACAGTTCCATCAGATAGTCCGGTGAGGGCAGCGAGAATGCACGGGCTGACAACGCCGGATCCAGCGTGGAATCCTTGAGGATGCCTTTGAACGCGGTCACCAAATTGGGATCCAGCGCAAATGGCTTGCCCTGCTGATGTGCCTCTATCTGCTCTTTCAAGACATCCACCCCCAGCTTTTGACCGGCCTCCCAGCGGTTAAACCCATCCGTGTCATGGGCCATCAGGAAGGTCAGTTGCTCGCGGGTATAAGGATAGTTCACCTTCACCGGGGCCGACCAGTTTCTCAGCAACGAAGGAATCGGTTTTTCCGGCACATCCCTGAAGACAAACGTCGTTTCAGGGGCTTTCAGATTCAGAATATCCCCCTGCGTCAGCAAGGCTTGTTGATCGCCTTTCAGGTGTAAGGGGAGGTCTTCCCCTTTGGCGTTCAGCAGCCCCACCCGAACGGGAATATGGAATGGGTCTTTGGTGGGTTGTCCCGGTGTGGCGGGCGTCGATTGCCGAATGGTCAGGGCGTACTCTTTCTTTTTGGGATCGTAGGCATCATGCACATCCAGGATAGGCGTCCCCGCCTGGTTGTACCAGGTTTTTTCAAACTGACCGAGATCCACGCCAGAAGCATCCTGCATGGCCTTGATAAAATCTTCGGTCGAGACGGCCTGTCCATCGTGACGCTGGAAGTATAGATCGCTCCCTTGGCGGAAGGTTTTTTCGCCAAGCAGGGTGTGAATCATGCGGATCACTTCCGCGCCTTTTTCATAGACGGTCGAGGTGTAAAAGTTATCGATGGTGCCCACGGAGGCGGGCCGGATGGGGTGTGCCATGGGCCCCGCGTCTTCCGCAAACTGGGAGGTGCGCATGCCGCTCACGTCATCGATGCGTTTTACAATGCGGGAGTTCAGATCGGCGGTAAATTCAGCGTCCCGAAACACGGTGAAGCCTTCCTTCAAGGTCAGGTCAAACCATTTTTGCAGGGTGACCCGGTTGCCGGACCAGTTGTGAAAATACTCATGGGCGACCACCGCTTGAATGTATTCATGGCGGGCATCCGTCGCCGTTTTGGCATCGGCCAGAATGGCTGAAGAATTGAAGATGTTCAGCCCCTTGTTTTCCATAGCGCCCATGTTGAAATCATTGATGCCCACAATCTGGAACAGGTCCAGATCGTATTCCCGCCCAAAGCGTTCTTCGTCCCATTTCATGGCCTGCTTCAGGGATTCCGTGGCCAGCTTGAGTTTCTGTTCATCGCCGTGATTGGCGAAGAGTCTGAGCGTGACATCACGACCGGATCGGGTTTTGAAATGGTCCTCTTTCATCGCAAAATCACCGGCCACCAAAGCAAACAGATACGAAGGCTTTTTGTGCGGATCATGCCAGGTGATCTGTTCTTTGCCATCCGGGGTGACTTTGCGTTTTCCGGGGTTTCCATTGGAAAGCAACTGCTTGTACTGTCCCTTGGGCGCAATGAGTGTGGTGGTGTACTCACTCATCACATCCGGGCGATCGAGATAAAAAGTGATGTTGCGGAAGCCTTCGGCCTCGCACTGGGACGTGATTTTGCCGCCGGACGTATACAGCCCGGACAGGGAGCGGTTCGCCTTGGGGTTGATATTGGTTTTAATTTCCAGGGAGAATGGATGATCCGGCACATGGTGCAGCGTCAATTCATCGTTTTCCCGATGATACTCCTGCGGGGAAAGCGCCTTGCCGTTTACCTTGATGTCCAGTAATTTCATGGTCGGCGTTTCCGCATCCTCGGGCGCCGAGGCTGGCGCGCCTTTCAGCGTAAGGCTATGCGTGGGGTCAACTGCCTTGGGATTCGGCTGGATCTGAAGCCGGGAGGTCACATCCACATCGTCTTCGGCCTTGAGGTCGAAGGTTAACTCGGTTTTATCAATCAGGTGGGATGGTGGTGTGTAATCCGTAAGTTGCAATACTTTAATGCTCCCTGTCCCGAACAGTAATGGCCCCTGGTACGCCTTGGTGGTCAGCAGCGAAGGATTACGGGAAGGTTTGTAACCAAACATGCCTAGATACTGGGATGTTCCGGGTAAGGGGCTCATCGCCGGCCGAGCCGTGGAAAGGTTCAGGGGTCCCTTTATCTTATCAGAATTTCGGGCTGAATTTTGACTTCGATGCGGCACGAGTTTACCGTACGTGACGGTGTTCAGCCCTGATGTTGTGATCATTCTACCCCCTCGCAATCGCTCGGATTGCCTTCAATCATGCTATAGAAACCACTTGGCTCAATCTATAATCTGAATCATTCAACCACTTGAAACAAAGAGCCATTAAAACGCGAAGTTTTAAATCCAGTTCATGAATAGCATTATCGTTTTTGGGAAGCAAGTGAAAACATGGCGAACGGTTCGCAATAGAGGGGATGATGTTTCTGGTTCATGATGCCAGCCATTCATTTTGGACTGGGCTGCTATGAATCCGGCAACAGGCGTTTGGCCATCAATGCCGCTTGCGTCCGATCGCGCACGTCCAGTTTGTTCAGGATGGAATGCACATGCACCCGCACCGTCCCCGGAGAAATAAAGAGCAGTTCGGCAATTTCGCTGTTCTTTTTGCCCTCGGCCAACAGTCCCAGAATTTCCTGCTCCCGTTCGGTCAAACTGTTCAGCAGTGGGGGGACAACCCCTTCGTGGTTTTTGGGTTTCGCCCTGGCTTCAGCAGGATTTGCCGGGCCAAAACGGGTTCTTAATACCTCTGCCACGGCGGCATCCACCCAGAATGTTCCCCGATAGACTTCTTCAATCGAGACAATCAGGCGTTCCGTGGACACCCCCTTCAGGCAAAAACCGTCCGCGCCCGCATCCATAATCTGATTCACAATGTGGGGCTCTGTATGAGAGGTGAGGGCCAGAATCTTCAGGTCTGGTAGCTGTTGTTTGAGTGCTTTTGAGGCTTCAATGCCGGTCATCACAGGCAGCCCAATGTCCATCAGAATGAGGTCCGGCTTGAGGGCCTGGGCCAGTTTCAGGGCCGTTTCGCCATCGCCGCAGCTGTCCAGCAAGGTCACTTCCGGTGATTTTTTCAGCGCAATGGTGAGCCCAATGCGAAAAATTTCATCATCTTCCACCAGTAAAATTCGGATCATGAGGGCCCGCCTTCTGAGGGTGCGACTGAATGGACGGGCAAGGTAAAAATAAATCGACACCCGCTGGGCTGACCATTTTCCACCCAGATCCGCCCCTGATGCGCTTCCACGATCTGGCGGCTTAAGTACAGACCCAGTCCTGTGCCCAGGACCTGACGACTGCCATTGGCGCGATAGAAACGGTGAAAAATGCGATCCAGATCCTGGGGTGCCAGGCCCGGTCCGTTATCCTGGACTTCTACTTTCAAATGCTCCGGGGCCTGTTCTGGTTCCGGGATTAGACGCACCTGAATGAGCCCACCCGATGGTGTGTAATTGAGTGCGTTGTGAATGAGGTTGGACAGTACCCGCTTGAGTTGAAAGGCTTCCCCCTGAACGGATTGAGGGGTTTTCTGGCAGGTGTACTCCAGTCGAATGCCCCGTTCGATGGCCAAATATTGCAGCTCGGTTAAAATATCGGCAATCAGGTCATCCATATTCACCGCCACCCGTTGTACATTCACCCCGAGATTATCGTGGCGATAGACATCCAGCAGGGTTTCCACCAACGCCAGTTGGCGGGCGTTGCTGCGTTGCAAGGCTTCCAGAATTCCTTTTTGCTCGCCGTTCAAATGGCCAAACGTTTCTTCAATGAAGGCTTGCAGGGTTTTTTGCTCGCCCAGAAGTGGCGTTTTTAAATCATGCGTCAGGGTGGCAATTAAATCTTCCCGCAGCCTGCCCACGTTGCGCTCGGTTTCCAGTAATCGTTCCTGAGTCTGGATGTAGCTCTGGTATTGAATATACCGCAGCATGAAAAACGCCGAGATCAGGATGGAGACTGCGGCCAACAGCCGGTTGACCAGCACGGAGGGCATATTTAACACGACCCGCGGAAAGACCAGATTCAAGAGCGTGGCTATCACTGCCAGCGCCAGCATGGTTTTGGCGATGCGGGGGCGCAAAAAAGAAACCGACACCAGAATCGGAAAGGCGTAGAGGTAGGCGGGTACAAATTCTGACGGGGTGGAGAAATCAAACGCGGCAATTAATAAAAACGTCAGCACAATAATGGCCCAGCGCTTTCGGGGGCTTACCCGGAACAGATTTTCAAAGTTCAAAAACTGCATGCCTGACATGTCCAAGCTGGTCGGTCTATTTTTGAGTCTGTCTTATTTTACTGCGGGGGTCTCAAGCCGATCTATACCTGCAGATATATCTTTGCCGCAAACGCGATTTATACCTTGAGCGTCTCCGGTGCAACCGACATAATGCCCATAGATTTATACCCCTCAGTGGCTCGTTGATCGCTCAAGCAGAAGGCTCGCATCGTGTATAAGAAGCTCAAGCAGTTACTCATTGGCGCCCCGATTTCCTCCGCTCATGCCGAGCATCAGAAGCTGAACGTCCCGTTAGGCTTGGCGGTGTTTGCCGCAGACGCGCTCTCTTCGACCGCCTATGCCACGGACGAGATTCTGATTGCGCTGGCGGGTTCCAGTTACGCAGCCTTGACCGGGTTGATCTCCCTGCCCGTGGCCCTGGCGATCGCCCTGCTCATTGTGCTGGTGGTCATCTCCTACCGACAGATTATCAAAGCCTATCCCGATGGTGGTGGCGCCTATATCGTGGCGCGCGAAAATCTGGGCACGCTGCCCAGCCACGTGGCCGCCTCGGCGTTGCTGATTGATTATGTGTTGACCGTGGCGGTCAGTATCAGTGCGGGAGTGGCCGCCCTGACCTCCACCGGGCTCTTTCCGCATCAGGAAACCACATCGCTGTGTGTGCTGTTTACCATCGGGATCATGCTGATCAATTTGCGCGGCGTCAAGGAATCTGGACTGGCCTTTGCTTTTCCGGCCTATATCTTTCTGTTCAGCATGACTGCCCTGATTGGCACCGGCCTCTGGAAGCTTTTCAGCGGTATGGCAGTGCCGGCGATTGCCCCGATAGCATCCGCGCATGATCCCACGGGCTCGCAAACCTTTGCCAGTATCGGCTTTGCCTTTATCTTCCTGAAAGCGTTCTCGCACGGGTGTGCGGGCCTAACCGGCATCGAGGCCGTGTCCAACGGGGTCAAGGCCTTCAAGGAGCCGCGCCCGGATCGGGCCAATACCACCATGACCCTCATGGGCCTGCTGTTGGGAGGTATTTTTCTGGGTATTACTTACCTGGCCTTTGGGTTTCATATCCTGCCCCAGGAAAACGAGACCATTCTGTCTCAGGTGGCCAGCGCTGTCTTTGGGCGAGGGTCTGCACTTTATCTGCTAGTTCAGTTTTCCACCATGATCCTGCTCATTCTGGCGGCGAATACGGCCTTTGCTGACTTTCCCCGTGTCAGTAGCCTGCTGGCAGATGACGGTTTTCTCCCCCGGCAGTTGATGAACCTGGGGGATCGGCTGGTTTTTAACAACGGCATCACCGTCTTGTGCCTGCTTTCGGTGATACTCATCATCGTGTTTAAGGGGGATACCCATGCCTTGATTCCACTGTATGCGGTGGGGGTGTTTGTGTCGTTTACCTGTTCCCAGTGGGGCATGGTGGTGCATCATCGCCGGGAAAAAGAACCCGGCTGGAAGCAGGGCATCGCCATCAACGCGTTGGGGGCCGTGGTCACTGCCATTGTCACGATCATTCTGGCGGTTGAGAAGTTCACGGAAGGCGCGTGGATCGTCTTTGTGCTCTCACCGCTGCTGATCTGGATGTTTAATGCGGTCAAGCGGCACTATATCAATATCGGTCGTCAGCTGGTGTTGCCGGAAACCGGATACTGCCCGATTGCCATTGAGCACACCGTACTGGTGCTGGTCTCTTCGCTCAACCGGGGAACGATTCCGGCGATGGAGTACGCTAAAACCATTTCCAATCGCGTGGAGGCGGTACACATTGAACTCAACCCGGCAACGACGCTTCGCCTTCAAACCAGTTGGGCGGAATGGGGCTGCGGGATCCCCCTGACCGTGCTCAAATCGCCGTACCGTTCCCTGACTGAGCCCTTGCTGGATTACATTGATGAAGTCGAAGATCGCTACGAGCATAATCTGGTGACGATTATTGTGCCTGAATTCGTGCCCAAACGCTGGTGGCACAACCTGCTGCACAACCAGACTGCCCTGTTTTTGAAGGCCATATTAAGATTTCGGGCCGGAAAAGTCGTCACGACGGTTCGTTACCATCTGGATGAATAAATGGGATAGTTTGGCTTTCTGCTGAAAAGTGGGGAAAGTGTAAATTTGGATGTTTCCAGGAACGGTCATATCGAAAAGTAAATATTTCTTTACATAGCCTCCAGAATTCAACCGGCTTGCCGAAGTGGAAGTAGTAGATGCAACCTATCCAGGTAGAGTTGGCACTTTAGCCAGTCTAGCTGAAGAAAGGCGGCTATGTACCCCAAAAAGTCCCCCTCTAAGTTGACTTATGCCCAAGGGAATACTTTTATGGAGTATGCCTTGGTTGGCTTGCTGGTGCTGGGTGTGTGTATATTGACGCTACTGAAAATGAATGTGAATCTGTCAAACTCAGTCCAGAGGATGATGGGGTCCAAGCCAGTGGTATCCAACACAATGGCTGTAACACACACGCCGCCAACGGATTCGACGACAACTGCGGCAACGGTGACACCCGTTCCCAATATCGTCCAGCTCACTACCGATTCTGGCACCGTGATTAATTTGATGGTTTACCCCCAGAATCTCTCCAGTTCGATCATGACATCGGGCGCTCATGGGACGACTGATCTGCTGGCCGATACGATTATTTCTCTGGCTCAGCAACTGCTGGCAGCTAAGGAAATTTCCCAGACTGGCTACGATTCCCTGATGGCTCTGGCCAACCAGGGGCACCGGATTGCCAGTATTGAGAAGCTACAGGAAGATGTGGCAGCCTCTGCCTCTTCACCTCAGCAATACGCCAATACGCTCATTCAGTTTGAGGGTAAAACATATACCCCGGATACCCTGATGAACCTGATTGGTTATAACAACAATTCGATGGACCCGAATGCCGTTCAAAACCCGTTGACCGATCCCACGGCTGATCCTGAAATTCAGACGTTGCAAACGCTCTATCAGGAAGCGGTGCAGAGTGGTGTGCTGAATGATCCGGTGGTTGCCCAGGTTGTGGAGAATCTGGCTGGTCAAATCGGTTCACTCAGTGATGACACGAATATTGCGGTGGCCACAATCACCGAAAATGCTGGTGCTCCGAAGAATATGGAACAAACCGTTTCGAGTATTGCCGCAAACAACCATTCAGCCAGCATTTGCACCATCGGCAGCAGTAAAGATTCTGGGGTGAAATGTACGGGTGGTTAATTCCCGGTTTCCAAATGACTTTATGGGGTTGAAGTGGATTGGATTAATCCCTGCAAAGTCTTTGATGCATTGCTGCTTGGTCGTTTAGGTTAATGCCCTTTCAGGGATTTCAGCCTGGCTGGCATGCACGCTCTAAAGCCAGAAAGCAACCAGTGCCAGAACGTCGCAATAGCATTCAGGACTCGCTGGCTGAACGTTTTAATGGATGAAAGCATTGAAGTTTTGGGCTGACTAGTGTGGTTGTTGAGCGCGCTTGCTGGGGTGGTGGCTGATAAATCAGCCTTGCTCATTGTTTCCGTAGGCGGCGGGGTGTTGTTCTGCAGGGTGGATGGGTTTGTTGCATTGGCAAGCGCCTGTTTTAAGTTTGGGGACATCCCTGCAGCAAACAGGGCGTTTTTAGACTGATGATTTTGAATCACCTTGCGAATGCCATCCAATAAATGGCCTTCGGGGATTCTGATTATTTTGGGGTTCGGGCCCGTTGAATAGGCGTTAATTAATTGGTGAAGCCGATTAGGTAAAGTACCCTTTTTGTGGGATTCAGGGTGTGTAATTACGATTCCCACAAAGGGCAAGGCATCCCATTGGGCCTGAAGTTCAGGGTGAAGTGCCAGCAGTTTCAGGCATTGTTTCGGGTCATCCACCCAGTGTTCCGTGCTATTTTTTTGCTGTAATTCTTCGGACAGGCTCAGGTAACGCGCCGGGTTTAACATCTCGAAATCGTTATCACCATTGCCAGCCACGATGATCAAATCATGATTCAGTGCGGCCTGTTTCACGGCCAGTGTTGTGTCGTAGACTTTGGTGAGTTCGTTTCCCTCCAGTTCAGGGGCTATGGATAATGAGGGATGCTTGCCGTACTCGGAGTCCTTGGGTCGATAGTGAAATGTATATTGCAAGGGCCTTGAACCATCTGCTGTAAGTTCGTTTAATTCGGTTTTGATGCGAGTTTGCAGACGATTCAGGGCTTGTTTTCTGGCTGGATTTTGGTCCAGTTCCTTGGGTAAGCCGATAAAAAATTTCAGGTCGCCGTCCTGACGCAGGATTGCCGTCCAGGGGCTGGGTGATTCATTGCGATCATAATGATCATGAACATGGTCTAATGCTGAATCCTGCCCATAATCTGTGGCGGAGCTGGTGGTGAGATCTTCACGAATCTGAAAATCCTCCTGCGCCAGCACTGTCTTGAGTCGGCTCCGGATTCGGGGGCCGTCCCAGCCTGTCTTTGTCCGAATGGTATCCCGTTTGGCCTGATTGACTTCAGAAAAGGGCTTTGCACCGTTCTGGTAAAACGAAGTTTCGTGACCACGTCTGTAATATTCATCGGCCCCGTTTTTGATAATGACCGAGTCTGGCAAGGGCATTTTTAAATCCAGTCGTCGAAAATGATTCAGCAAGGACTGGAATTCTCCCAGGTTACGACCAGTGGTCAGCTGAAAGTGAAACCCGTTTTGGGTCGACTGTAACCATTGTCTGAACTGGGCAAAATATCGATCCAACCCGGCTAATGCCTGTTTGTTGGGTGCCAGGGCAATGGTTTTATGGCTGGCCGGTAAATAGGTTCCGTCAAAATCGGAGAAGAGCGTTATTTGTCCTGCTCCAAAGCGAAGCTGCTTCCCTGTTCCCTCGGTGGTATAAGGACTGGTCGGTAATATTGAAGTTGAAATCATGACGGCTCAATGCTAACAGCCGCAATATTGCAATTCAATGGGTTATTATGAATTGAGCTATAAATGTTTATGAATTTAGGCGTGTGTTGTGTAGCGGGCTGTATTGGTCAGGGCATCCCAAACGACTCCCACTGCGTGGGCTGTACCGGGATTACCCGCAACATTGCTCAAGCTATTGGATATGCTAAAGCTGCCGGTACCGCTGGCAACGCCCGTGAAATAGGGATTCACCTTGCCCAGCACATTGCCGGTCACACTGCCCAGCCCCTTGCCAATGGCAGAACCGGCCACACTTGCGGCGGCGCTGATGCCCGCCTGTTTGAAATAATCACCGACGCCAAAATCATGGGTGCCGTCGCCGCGAGTGTTGTCTTCCAGCGCGGTGGTGCCGACGGTGGTTGCCACACTCAGGCCTGCGCCCAGGGCCAGGCCTGTTACACCACCGATTGGGAAGGTTGCCAAGCCTGCCAATAAGCCGACCCCGATATTGAACCCTGTCATACCCCGTTTTTGGGATGTCTTATAATCCTCGACAGCCTGGTAGGCATCGCCGATAGCGCCGCCGAATTTACCGTCTTGCAGGCGGGGATCGTTGGCATTGACGATCGGGTGGTTGGGATCGTAGGCAAAGCCGGTATTTTTACCGTAATCCTGGTTAAAGGTCGCGCCGACAATATCGGAGGTGCCGATCGAATTGACCAGATCATAGCCGACCTGCTGATCGTCTCGAATCCGTTTATCCACGTTGTTGGCGCTGCCCTTTACCCCGAACGCGTTGGCCGCTGATTCTACAAAGGAACCGATGGCGCCTTGATGCTGGCGGGCCTTATCGAATGAGGTGTAAGCGTCATAACCCAGATCCAGAACCTGAGAGGTGGACGCACGTCGAGAGCGTAACGCGTCTACATTTTGGCCTTGAACGCCAGAAAAATATTGCGCCTTTTGCACACTGGTGGCATAATCGTCCCCCGAAACTGAATTGGCGAAGCGAGGTGCGCCTGGCGGTGGATTGCCAAACCTGGATGCGGTTGAAACGGGTGGCCCATTACTCGCCATATCTAAATCCTTATCCTATGCTTTTCCTCGGAAAATCTCCGCGATTTTCGAGGCTATGATGAACCACTCACTGATTGAATGAGTGGTGGTCTGCAAGGTATCTACCTGACTCCAAAGTGAAACAGTGCCGCACCGTAATTCTGGAAACCGAAGTTTCCGTTGTTATCCTTGGAACTGTTGCTGTTATCCAGATACTGGAAGAGCGTACCGCCACCGGTGCCGTGTTTTTTCATCTCATTAAAATATTTGGGATCGGTGATGTTGACACACAGCGAATAACGGACTGCTTCCCTGACTTTTTCAAAGGTGGCTGCGTCTTTGGCGTTGAGTCCTTCCGGTGTCCAGCCACTGGCGATTTTTTCAAACATCTCCCGTGTTTTGCGTTTTTCATTCGGATTGGCCATTTTGAACAACCGATCGCCGTCCTTGCTGGCGAGAATTTTCAAGGCGTTAATCGGGGATTTAATGTCAGACTTGGCTTTTTCAATCTGATCTACCATGGACATGGCAGTTATTTTGACCTTCAGGCGTTCTTGTTCATCCGGAATTTTGACCGTCAGAATATCGTCATGTTTGCCTGAGGCAATTTCCTGCCAGTCCTGTTCAGTCAGCGATTCATTCGATTCCTTCTTCACCGCTTCGTGTAAGGTGGTTTTCTGATGGTCAATCACAAACTGCATATCTTTGCGTGGGTCAAAACCCGGAATGCCATCTTTCATGGCTTGTTGGCTGTAAACCAAATCGGCCTTGGCCTGCTCGGCGGGGTCTATGTATTTGATCACGTCTCGCTTCTGGTCGTCCTTGCCAATGTAGATCATTTTGCTGTCCGGTTGTGGCGTTAAATAGACGCTTTCGCCATTGGGGCCACTTTGTGCCGGTAACGGATCGGCATAAATGACATTTTTCGGGTTATTTAAATCGTCGCCGGGCTGAATATAGGCCAAACGTCCGTCGGTGGTAAAGGTCAGCGGGTAGCCGCCATTGCCTGTGGGCGTCTTGGTCTTGGAGTCCGTCTTGCTTCCCTGTGATGTGGGTGATGTGCCCGGAGCCGAGTTGCCACCCGTGCTGGAACGTGGCATCAGGGAGGCCGCACCGGTATACCCGGATTGACCACTCAGGTTGGCAAAATAGGAAGAAGGGCTACCAAAATCATAAGCACCCGGATATGAAGGGTGGTCCCAGGCACCAGGCTGTTGATTGGCATAGAGTGGATAATTGACACCGGGCCCACTGGTCATGCCGGCATATAAAGGGTTTGAACTGATTGAATTACTGGTCATACCCTGTTTTCCCCACTGTCTAATACTGCTTGTCCCTGAAGGCCATTGGTTGGCTGCAATAAATGTTAAAGTGCGGTTGCACCGCAGTCACGCGGTCAATACGGTCCTAAACTCTAACTGCCCTAAGGTAAACCCTAAACACTGAATTCACACCTACCGATGTGCATGTTTGACTGAATGACACTGTTGGTTCATTTCGTTAAAACATTCACTGAATTTATAAAACCGAATCTTTCAGAAATTGTGCTGGTTTTGAGTGTAAATGTGTTACAAAAGTTAAATTTTAAGCTTTAGATTGCTTAACATCCTCTAAAGTAAATCCAGTTTATGCCGATAACAGGTATAAATAAATGTGCACACCTGAAATTGTGAGATGTTCTGAAGAGGTGTTCTGAGATGTTTAAGTTGAACCGCAGAATCAGGAGTTCCCGGAAGGGGAATACACTGACTGAGTATGGGTTTATGCTCCTGATTGTGTTGGTGTTGGTGTTAAGTCCTACTCTGAATCTGGGTAAAGGGCTGAATGATTTGATGAGCAGACTGAAAGGCGATATGCGAGCTCAGGTATCGGCTTCGCAGGCCATACGACCACAGGGACCTGCTACCTCTAAGGTCACTTATCCTCGCCAGATGGGTTCTACCATTTGTTACAGCGTTGCTTACTGCCTGAATAACAAGATTATCCAGAGTCAAGCTAATGTTCAGGTCAGTGGGGCCAATGGCGCCCGGCAGTATATTCACGATCAATCGAAACTGTTGGCTGATATTGCAGCGGCAGCCCAACAAGACCCTAGCACCGATCCTGTTTTGCTGGATTTGTTAAGCCGTTTAGCGGCTGCCGCCAATACCATTGGTGTTAATCTGGAAAAATCGATTGGCACCCTTAATGGAGGTGCCGGTTCGTTTTATTGGGATTACGATGCGTTCTGGCGTTCTCAGGGTCCTTATGATGCGCTTCGGGATCAACTGTCCGCCTATTTGGCTCAAAATCCCACCGCGCTGCCTGCCGGGGTTCAAACGGCTGTAAATGGGGCGACGCTGTCTATTAACACGGAGTTAAGCCTCTTGATTAACCATTTCGGCCCTACTTACCCCAATTGGGACAGCATGATTAACAACCCTGTCAACATTTATCAGAATGCGGCAATCATTGGTAGTGGACAGTCTCCACCAGCACCTTAAGCAGGCGATTCATTGAAGGGCCACTGTCATTTGTCGCTTGAATGTCAGGAAATCAGGGTTTGGGTATTCTAAACAATCGAACGATTGCCAGAACTAGACGTCCTTGAAGGGGTTGGCTGGTGGCAGGCCGTACAGTGTGGGGTCATGGTATCGTTTATTGGAGACCAGGTGTTGCACTTGTTTGACCCATTCCTGTTGATTAAAAGACTCGGAGGGTTGGGTCCGGGCATTGAGTATGGCGACGCTGTCCTGGAGTGTCTTTAATAACTGCAGGTGAATGTCCGGGTTGTGCCAGAGGTTATCGGCCATTAATGTGGCCATCATGACACGCTCATTCACGTTATGAATTTGTGAGAGTGGTGCGTAAAATTCGGACGCTGAATCGCGAAAAACTTCCAGAACCGCGTTGGGGCGTTTGAGAAACTCCAGCACTGCTGCGGTCTGCGCTTGAAGCTCGGCCGCATTCGGTTTGTTTTCTTGTGGAAGCATGGTCCGAATGGGCGGCAGTAGTTTTAAGCGATCGGTTAATGATGAATGTTCGCCAATGGGTTCATTGGGTACTGTTAAAATGAGATCACTGGTTTGTCGTTTCGATTTTTTTTTCAGAGGACAATGAGAGACAACCGGTTTAAATTGTAATGCGATGGGAGGGAGTTGAGTGTTTGGGGGAAGCGGGCTAACGGATGAATAAAAACTGGCTAGGCTAACCGGATGGGCATGGGTCGGTGCAAATTGGTCCTCAGTGATTAGCGGTGTGGGTGCCTTTTTTAGTTCTTTTTTTGTTTTGGGTCGGATTTTGACTGTTTCCAGTTTCAGTTCGATGGGAGGCAGGTGCGGTTGTTGCTGACGGGTCGAATAGGGTGAGCCAGTTTCTGTGTTGAGTGTGCTTTTTTTCTGGTCTTTTCCCTGGACAAGTAGACTGTTTGACATGCCGGATGGTTGACTGCCTTGTGGTGGATTATTTCTGGGAATCATTCTGGATTTCCTTTATCAATAAGAAAGATGATTGTGTCCATGAATTTTAATGGAATGGATGTACAGGGTGGTCGTCAAGTCGATGCGATGAAATGCTGGAATTAGTGGTTGAATGGGTCTGACACGCTGATGTTTTGCGTGGTTAAGCATTGCTTTCCGATGGGGTGATGAATACCCAGCCAATAAACGCAAAACAAATATTAGTTTGATCTCAAGGCAATAAAATGTAACTTGTCGTTTTAGTACAAGTATGTGCAGTAACCCTGTAATGTCGTTAAGGGTCAATGGGGTTAACGCTTTAACCTATGACAGGCAACGTTTTACCGGTTATAAATTTTGCACATCAGGGTCGTAAGTCAGAGGATGGGGGTACTCGCAGTATGACTTTAAAACCATTGGTCAGTGTATTGAAAAATGCCGTCAATCAGCCAGTGCGCCAACTGGCCAAACGATTGTCCACCAGTGTTGCTGCCACAACCAGCGCCTTGAGAACGACTATTTTGCGGCCAACGCAAGCGCACACGCCCACTCCATTTCATCCACCTAAAGATACGTTTTCACCAGCATCGTCAACAGCGACCACGGTGCCAGTGGCATCCGCCTATAGTGCACCCCTGAGAGCCAGAACACCTAACGCTTCCGACTTTCCGGCGGTACCAGGCAGCAAGGCGACCCGTTCGGTTGCTCCTCAGGCGAGTGCTGCCGATCGCAAGGTCAATCTGGATGGCACCTGGGAACGATTGAGAGCACTCAACCCCTACGCCTGGAATCCACATGGGTCGCTGGAGGAAAAGCTTCAGCAGATTCAGGCCATTCAGACCATAAAAAATATGCCCAATGTGCCCACGCATCGGGTAACACCGGGAATTCAGCGTCTGGATTATGCCAAGGCTCAAGCCGGAATTCGTGAGCTGGAATCGTTGAACAGCGTAAGTCCGCCGGTCACCGTGGGTTCAAAAGCGATGTTGAAACCACAGGCTTTGCCTGCAACGCCTGCCACCCCGGTAACTCCATCAACACCTGCAAAAGCAACAGCCCCGACAAAATCGGTCACTGGAGTTTCTCAACCCGGCACAAGCCCAGCAGGTCGCGTTCAATCGACAGGGGGTCAGAATACTGTGCCGGTGGCCACACCCGCCAAGAACACGACTAACCAGAATGCGTCTAAAGCAATCACTGCAAAGGCGCCCGCCCAAACACTGAAAGTGACGACTCCCGTGCCCGTGAGCTCGCCAGCCAGGACAGCCGTTGCAAAACCATTGATAACGGCCAAGCCCAACACTGGGACCACCCTCTCGAAGCCATTGCCGAAAACCAGGCAGGAATGTGTGAAGGCCTTACAGCAGATGCGGAAAAGCCGAGAGCAGTTGAGAAACGAGATCGCGCAGGTTCAGTTGCGTTCCGATCTGGCGCCAGGGCAAAAGCTGGAAATGCTTAAAATATACCAGGCGCAGAATCGCAGGAATACGGAAAGGCACAACGCCCTGTTAGGCCAGTTTAACGCGCTTTTACGTCCGGTGAGAGTCGCAGAATAGCTCCATTATTTCGTTTAACGGTCACACGCACGAATCGTGCGTGTGACCGTTTTGCAATGCTTGTTATCAGTTAGCCTTAAATACTGCTATAGTCAGAAAACCTGTCATGCCCTGGTGAATTTTGGGGCGACCATGCCGAAAAATGCAAAAACTGCTTGTTTTGGCTGACGGGTCAGTGGGTATCTGCTTCCCTGAAGCGTGTTATTTTTAACCCTTGAATTTTTTAAATGTTTGAGAGAAAGTATTTGTATTGGGTTATTTCATATTAGTTTGTGTGCTGAATCCCTTGTTAGGGAATTAGCGGTCATTTCACAGGTCCTCAGTTTTCCTGATGCAGTTTGTAGGTGCACCCGGAAAACTGATCAGATGCGTGTATGCAATGATCGTGACTATTTCAGAAAACACTCGGGTTTCAGGACTTGTTCCGGTTTTAATCAACGCCATAGCCATGAAAGGTTTTAGGGATGGGATTACAACTGAATACAAATGGTGGCCACTTAAGACTCACCATCAAAACCAAAATTGCTGAACCTGCCAGAGATCATTCCCTGTCACAGGATGCGGCGCCCAGAAATATTCTCCCCCTGATTGAAGATTTGGAAAAAGCTAACCTGCCCACGGATGAGCTGGAACGAGAACAGTCCATTGAGAAAATTCGCAGCGCCATGTCCAGCTTGACGCCCTCACAAAGCAAAATTCTGCATGAAAAATTTCCCTTGTTTTGCAGTGAAAGTACAGAACCCAATGCGTTGGGTGAATATACCCTGTTTACCATGTCGGAGTATGGTGAGCCCGGGGATATTGCACTTTTGAAAGAACAAGGGGTTAGTCTGACCGCCATTGATCACCGGCCCGAAGAGCCCCCCACCCCTTTACTGAAAGCGGTCGTGGCTCACAATCGATCCACCGCTGTGACTATTGCCAGGGAGCTGGCACACGATCACGCTTTTGATGCCCTGGGTTACGAGGATCAGAATGGCAAGAACGCCTTGAATCTGGCTCTGGAACTCAGGGATGAACCTCTGATCAAGGCATTGATACCCATCTATCAAGGGTTCCAGCCTCAGGCCGTGACCAGATTGCTGAAACAGCATCAAACGCACCATCAGTCGAGCAGGAAGTCTCACGGTCAGCAACGGCTGAGTGTGCTGGCATAACACCCTGGATTTCAAGTGTCAGTCGCGCTGCGTGGTTCTGGCAGGTAATCCAGTCGCCTTGCTTCAGGTCCGCCTTCCTGGGGTTATCGGTTGAGGCATGGCGCCAGTGGGAAGCGGGCGAGGATGGCTGTATTTTCTAGCACAGTGCGATTTTGCCTGATAAATTCGAGCCCAACGGGTTTGCACCGAGTCCTTTGGGTTTCAGGTTAATTCGGCTCCGGGCTGAGCTGGATTTGTTTGAACGGGAATGATCAGAGCTAGACGCCTGGGCCTCAGTGGATTCCAAGGTGCTGCTTCTGGCAGGCTCGCCCGTTTCCAGTTGTGATTTGAGGATGTCCGCGATGAGAACATTCAGGACGGGGGATGGCGAGAGTCGGGCAATGTCGAACGCCGTTTTGCCCTTTTTTTCTTTCCCCTCTTTATGAGTTCGGGCGGTGAGCAAGTCGTAAACCACATCTTTGGGCAATTCTAGCAAGCTGATCACTATCTCCGGGATTTCATTGAGATGGATGTTATCCACAGCCGTATGCATTGCATTCTTCCCAGCGCAGTTGACCAGTCGGGTATCAGCCCCATGGTTCAGGAATGCTTCTGTGGCCTGCGTTTTACCATTGGCAATGGCCAGATGCAGCGGCGTGTTCTGGAAGAGGTTGCATTGCTGGTTCAGCATATCCGCAGTGTAAGCCCTGGAGTGGTTCAGCAGTTTATTCAGCATATCCGCTGAGTTTTGGTCAAAATAAGGCGCCATCATCATGGCATGCAGGATATTTTCACCTTGCACGTTCAACACCCGAGGATCGGCCCCATGCTTTAACAGTGCATCAACCGCCAGGATTTTGCCCTTGTCGCAGGCTATATGCAACGGCGTGAATTGATTATCGTTCTCTGTACCGTTCAGGAGCTCTGTCTTTTGTTCTTCAGGGCATTTATCCAGCAGCATGCTCAGGAACTCCAGGTCCTCTATCGTGAAATCTGGCAAATTCATGAACTGGTGCAGGATATTTTCTCCCAGTTTGTTTTTGCGGGTCACGTCCGCTCCGTTGGCCAGTAATATGGATACAGCCATCATATTTCGCGCCAGCACCGCCTGCATCAGTGGGGTGGTCTTATCCTCCCTGCGCACTGAATCAACCTTGGCACCTTTGGCTATCAGAATTCTTAAAATATCAAAGCAGCCTTCGGGTTCTCTTAAACAGGCAGCCAGTTGCATTGGCGAGAAATCTTGATTGTTGTTTTTGTTCGGATCCGCGCCATGCTCCAACAAGACCTGGGCTATTCTGGGATTTTGTAGAATCAGGGCTAACTGCAGCGGCGTTGTATCGCTTTGACTGGCCTGGTTCACATTGGCCCCATGCTCCAGCAACAAGAGCGTGCTGTTGTAATCCTGATTCGCAATGGCCAGATGTAATGGGGTTGAGCCAAAATTGGCAGTGGCGTTGACGTTAAAATCGTTCAGACTCAACAGGGTTTTTTGCATCTCATCCTGTGCAAAGCGAACCGCCAGATGCAAGGCGTTATAGCCCAGTTTATCTTTTGCCTCGGGATTGGCCCCCTGACTCAACAGAAAAGGAACCATCTGAGTGTGTGGTGTCCGAGCCACCTGAAGTAAGGCGGTTTCATCCTCGTTGGTTTTGGTATTGATCGGCACACCATGTTTCAGTAACCATTCGGCATTTGCCAAGCGCCCTTCGCGTGTCGCATAATGCAAAGGCGTTGCGCCTGTGCTGTCCTGCAGGAGGCTAACCTGCTTGCCTGCACGTATGTTTTTTTTGCCCGCTGCCAGTGCTTCCAGATAGTCGGGTGTATCCCAGAGTGCCGCATAGTGATAGGGGGTTCGTCCCAGGCCGTCTCGGCCAAGCGGGTTGGCACCCAATTTCATAAAACGAGTGATCCAGTTTAAAGGCAGCGGTCCCTGGATTGCGGTGTGAAGGGGCATGATTTCGATCATTGTGGTTTTATTACCAGGGGGCAAAAATTCTTGCTCTGTGGTGAAATAGGGCGCATTGATGTTTTGCTCGGTGAGATGACTGAAAACCAGCGCCATTTGTTGGTCTCCTGGCATTAGCTTTAAGGCTTGCTTGTGCTCAAGAATGATTTGATCAAAGGTTTGGACCCGTGTGTTGGTGGTACGACCTTCCAGTTCCATCAGGGCCTGATCAATTTCATCCAGCTTCTCGACAGGTTCTGGCTTGCCTTTGGGGGTCTTTGTGTTGCCCGTCGTGGTGCTTGAGCGTGAGGTCGCTGTCTGGGGATCGGGCTGCTTGTTTGCTTTCTTTTTCTTTTTGGATCGCGTTGATGCATCGGGTGTAACAGGCACTGTCGGCTTGTTGCTGGCGTCTTGCGATTTAGGTTGCTTTGCCCCTGTTAAAGCAGCGCTGGCAGGCTGTTCGTCGGAGCGGTCTTCGAGTGCCAGCAGAGTGAAGGGGTTGTTCGGTGACGTGGATCGTTTGTTTTCAAGGGTTGGAACGGCTTGTGGCTTGTTGGTCGCCGTTTTGGGTCCCAATGCTGCTGCAGGTTTTGACGATTGCTGGCTTTGCTGTTTTGGGGAAACTTTTTTGGCACTGTGCTGTTTGGCAGAACCTTGATGAGGAGGCTGGATGATGCTTTTGGGGGCCTGATCCTCAGTGATGGCCGATTTGATGTCTTTGAGGTTGGGGGCGCTCATTCCCTCTAGCAGGGAACCCTGAAGATCGGGTGACGTCACAGCAGACTCCGACTGATCTATCCCTGATTCCTGAGTTTCCTGCTCGGTCGTCACTTCCTGAATGACAGGTAGCGTAGGCATTTTGCTCAGAGACGATGCTGGCATGGGTAGCCCGGAGAGGGAGTCTAAAAAGCGTTGTCCCTTTTTTTGCGCCCACATCCAGGGGGACTCTTGTGCCTGATTTAGCGTGTGCCAGTCTGCGCCGCGCGCTAACAAGGCCTCAATGGCATCCCGGTTGGAGGGCTGTTCCACATTGGGAATCTCGATGGCCAGGTGTAATGGGGTGTTGCCGCTATCCGGCATGGGAACATTGGGATTCAGTTGTTGAACGTCAGCGTTTTTGGGGCTGAGGAGGTGTTTGATGGTACTTCCCTGATTTAATCCCGCGGCCCAGTGTAAAGAGGTCATATGTGGCGCATCGATTTCAGTTTGGGTGGCCTCGTCCAGAACTTTTCTGGATTTCCAGAGCCGGACATCCGCACCGGCGGCTTGCAAGGCTTTCATCATACGGACATTGCCATTACCCACTGCGGTCAGATAGGGGGTCAAGCCACGTTTGTCCCGAGCGTTTAGATCCAGTCCCTGTTCGGTCAGCCATTGAATCAGGGCTTTCTGGGACTGTTTATCGGCATCGCTTCCATCCATTGCCGTCAACCGGGCCATATCGTGCAGGGCATTGCGATGTTCATGATCCCGAATGTCTTTGATATTCAGCGCGTTAGCCTGCATGGCGGCCTGTAACGTTTGTAGCAGGGATACACTTTTGCCGTACACCGCACCCACATGCGATACAGGCATAGCTCCCGGCGAAAAGCTGTAAACTGAAGCTCCCGCATTCAGCAGTTTTTGAGTGGATTCAACATCGCCCAGACTGGCGGCGGTGATCAATGGGCTCAATCTCGTTTCTGGGTTCAGGATCTGGTCGATGGGTGTCTTGTCTTTGAGTGCGGTCAGAGCTTCGCTCAATAACGCCTGATCACCGCTGTAAAGCGCCTGAAACAGCTGGGCTGTGGCCAGGGCGGTGTCATGGCTCAATGTGGACTGGCTGAAGGTGGGTGTGGACGATCCCGAGGTAAATGCATCAGCAGGAGCAGCAGGAGATGCGGCCGAAGAATGGCCTGCAAATGTCACCGAGGACATGCCGGGCTCGGTGACTGGTTTATTGAACCGAATCGGGGGGATAGAAATCGACATGGGATTCTCCTGAATGATACACATGGACTTGCAGATTCATGCACAATGCATTTTAGGCGAAACGCACCTGAATCATGATTCTCCATCAACACAATCCAACTAATGCGCTGAAGCGTCCGAATTGCCCAAAAAGTCGAGTCTGTTACAATTTGTCACAGCCCTGAAACCAGCAGAAAAATGCGCCGGTGCGGCCCGTCCCAGTGCGGCAAAATCTGCCCTGCTTTGGGGGGCGGCATTTGCTTTGGGAAACCTGTGCGATTAGTGGGTCACCGACTCCACCGGCGGCGTTGGAAAGCATAGCCGAAAATCGGACCCTTGACCGCTTTCGCTGTGCACCACCACGTCGCCATCATGCACATCCATAATGGCTTTCACAATGGCCAGTCCCAGTCCGTCCCCGGCAATAATCTGGGAGCGGGAACTGTCGACCCGGTAAAAGCGCTCAAAAATATGGGGCAAATGTTCCGGCGAGATACCCGGTCCGTCGTCCTGCACACAGACCACTCCTTGCAGGTTGTCCTGATTCAGTCCTTGAGCCTGATTTGCTTCCTGAAAGAGGCGCACCCGCACATGCCCCTTGGGTGGTGTGTACTTGATGGCGTTGGACAGAATATTGCCGACGGCCTGTTCCACCAGGGGTTCATCCCCAAAAATCAGGCAGTCGCCGGTTAATGAGAGGTTGATTTCTTTCTCTTCGGCCAGCAGGGCGTAAAAATCAAAGAGCTTGCTCACCAGCGGGGCCATTTGGCAAGGGGTCATTTCCAGCGCCAGTTGAGGACTATCCATTTTGGCGAGCAGCAGAATCCGGTCAATCACCTTGGAGAGCCGCTCCAGCTCGATCAGGTTGCCTTCCAGTACCGCGCGATACTCCTCGACCGTGCGGGCCTTCTCCAGCAGGACCTCGGTTTCCACGCGCAGGTTGGTAATCGGGGTACGCAGCTCATGCGCCAGATCCCCGGAGAAGCGGGTCAGCTGATCCACGTCCTTTTCCAGCTGTCCCAGCAGCCGATTAAAAGAATCGGCCAATGGTCCCAGTTCGCTGGGCCAATCTTTGATATTGATTCGGGCGTCCAGCGAATCCATGCGAATTCCCTGGATGCGGTGGCTGAATTGCCGCAGTGGTCGTAAGCCAAGACGCACCACAATCATGCCCAGCACACTAAACAGAAAGACCCCAATGCACACCAGTTGAATCAGACTGTTTTTGAGTCGTAACAGGGTGTTCACCCGCGCGGTGGTTTCCAGTGCGGTTTGTATCAGAATCGGTTGCGGGTTGTGATCGCCGAGTAGTCCCTGCACTTGCAGAATCAGGTAGGTGCGTCCTTGCTTTTGGCAGGTTTCCTCCCGGCCGAGCGGGGTCGTCCCAAACCGGGAAATCAGGGCTGTCGGGAAATGCAGCGATTGAAACAGCACCCGGTGCTGACCGGATTTGGCCAGCAATCGAACCTGATACCGGTTAAAGTGAAAGGCGTTTAACTCCTCCGGCAGGCGCCGGTTGAGCAGAAACTGATTGTTGTCCTGTTCGCGCAGGGTGATTGTTAGTAGTGAGACCGCATCGGCGAGGACATCCCGATCGTCCTTGGTGAGTTGGCCATTGACCAGCGAATACAGGCCATAGCTCAAAACCAGCAGGATACAGGCGCTGGCCACTGCAAACGAGAGGGCCATGCGCGCGGTGATGGTTTGGCTAAGCCGATGGATTCTGGTCCAGAACATAGCCCACCCCGCGTACTGTCTTGATTAACCGGGTTGCAAACCCCTCATCGATCTTTTGTCTCAGGCGACGAATGGCGACATCCACCACGTTCGTTTCGCAATCAAAGTGAATGTTCCAGACCCGGGCCACCAGCTCTTTGCGGGATACAAAGCGTCCCGCGTTTTCCATCAGCATGCAGAGCAACTGAAACTCTTTGGGCGAGAGTTCGATGGCCTGCCCGTTACGGCGCACAGACTGCTGGGTGAGATTGATGCTGAGATCACCGACCGACAGGGTTTCTTTGGGCACGTTGGGCCGGGTGCGACGCAAGATGGCCTCCACCCGAGCTAAAAACTCCGAGAAGGCAAAGGGCTTGGCCAGATAATCATCGGCTCCGGCCTGCAGGCCCCGAACCCGATCCTTAATGTCACTGAGGGCAGTCAGCATGAGCACCGGGGTCTGTCGACCCTGAGCCCGGATTTCCTGCAGAATTTCCCAGCCATCCATTTTGGGCAGCATGACATCCAGAATAATCAGCTCGTACTCGTTCTGCTTCAGCAAGGCCAGCCCGGTTTCACCATCCGCAGCCAGTTCTACTTCGTAGTGATGCTCCAGCAAGCCTTTTTTCAGGCTTTGCGCTGTTCTCAGTTCATCTTCGATAATTAAAAAATTTTTCATCGGTTTTGCTTTTCATCGGTTGCAAGGTGTTTCTATTATCCCTCGATTGGATCCATCTGTATGCTCCCTGATGCGAGTGAGGCGAGCGGGGGCAGGCATTGGTTACCGGGGGATCGTCGAGCGTGCGGGTTGCTGTGGGAAAGAGGACAACTGGACCTCATCATAACGCGCCAACTATAACAGGCTCCTGCTGGCTTGCGGCTTACAAAATGGTCACTTAAACCGGTTTAATGGTCGGTGGCCCGGCGTGCACAACGGCCCGGCTCATTCGACCTTTCAGGTGTTCCCAGTCGATGGAGACTGAGCCACCGGTATTGCAGTGTACTTTTTCCCAACTTTTCAGGGCTTCATAGCACGCATTATCCAGGTAAATCAGCTGATCCACCCCGACATGCACCGCGACGCCGGGCGTAATTTTCTCCAGCACGGTCACCAGTGCAGGTAAATTGATAAACGTGGCACACCCTTCCAGTTGCAGGTCCACATGAGGATCGCCTGGTGTGAGTTGGATCGACAGCTGAGATAGTCCCATGCCCAGTTTGATCAGCCCCAGAATCATCCCGAGCATGACTCCTTGCAGCGGATCGATCAAAACAACGGTCAGCGCGGTTGCAAGGTAAATGGCCAGTTCACCCTTGTCGTGGCTCAACAGATTCTTGATGTGATGCGGACTGATCAGGCTGAGCCCGGTGATTACCAGCAAGCCTGCAAGGCTGGCGGACGGAATCCTTTCCAGAAATTGCGGAAAGACCATCACAAAGAGCAGTATCCAGAGCCCTATCAGGATGAGCGAGGCCCGGCTGCGGGCGCCCGCCTGCACATTGGTTGTACTTCTGAGGATTTCTCCGCTGATGGGAAGTCCGCCCAACAGTCCGCACAGGACATTGCCGATGCCTTGTGCGATGAGTTCCTCGTTGTTACGGGTGCGCTCGTAATCGTGCATCTGTTCCAGGGCGTTGGCGGTGAGTAGTGCCTTGGCGCTGGCGATAAAAGCCATTGAAAAGGCCGCCATCAGTACGGTGGGGTTTAAAAACAGCTGGAGCAGGTTACCTGGGTCAATATAATGAAAGTTTTCAGTAAATTGGTGGGGAATTTGTACAAATTTTACCGGCCAGTGCATCAGGTTGGCCAGTGCCATTCCGCTCCCAATGGCATAGAGCGAGGAAGGAAGGACCTTCAGGGCCTTGGGAAGTAAGGGGTAGAGCAACATCATGGCAATGGTCGCAACTGCGACGATCAGGGCCAGACTGTGCGGCGAGGGTGCCGGGGTACTGAACGCCAGACCCAGTGTCTGGGGGATATTGATCAGGTTTTTAAAGCCGTCTCCGGGCGGGGCCACGTCAAACATGGCGTGGTACTGGCTCAGGACAATGATCAGGCCAATACCAGCCATCAGGCCATGGATGACCGCCGGGGTGATGGATCGAAAGAGCTGCCCCACCTTAAACAGTCCGGCCAGAATCTGAATGACCCCTGCCAGCAGGACGATAACCCCCAGCGAGGCCAGACCGTATTGGTGAATCGTGTCCATTGTGACGGCTATCAGGCCAGCGGCCGGGCCGGTGATCATCAGGCTGGCCCGGGTAAAGCTTCCCACCATCAGGCAACCGAGAATGGCCGATACCAGACCCAACGCGGGCGGTGCTCCAGAGGCCATGGCGATGCCCAGGCTCAGAGGAATGGCAATTAAAAAGCCGACCAGAGAAGCGGGAAGGTCCTGAATGTAGGGGCTGAGTTTGTGCTTCATGAACGGAGACCTTTGAACTCAGGAGCGACGGTGTGGGGTGGATTTACTGGGTTACTGATCGTGTTCGGGGAGTCGGGTTAAAGCTTGATGCGCGGCGCAATCGGTTCAGGCACCTGGCCTGTCTTTCTAGAGCCAGCGCTATTGTTTAACAGAAAGCACTCAGGAATACACCTGACTCGATCCAGGTATGCAGCCTTACAACGCGCGCAGATTTAACCGCGACAGCACTATTGTAGCAGTCCACTGGCCCCTTGGGGAATGGAACCGTTTGGGGGTGAAGTGGCATCAGTGGGCCGAATTATGAAACGGCGTTCAATTGTTTTTCCCGATGCTCAGCGAGATCGCGCACATAGTGAACGGCCTGGTGCAGGGATTCTTCCATCATCTGGGCCGCTTCGGCTTCAATGGCGGCTGCTTCGGCGTTCAAGGGGCGCCAGTCCATCCGAAACTGCACCACGGGCTTTGCTTTGAGATCGGACTCATCCGGGGGGATGATGGCGTTATAGACGTCTCCGGCAAACAGGGGGTGATCGAGTAGCTGGTAGCGAATTTCACCCATCCGCTCATCGATGGTAATGCGCTCTCGCAGCGGATGACCGTTCATGACGACTTCCCGAATGGCGTATTCCTCGTTGCCTTCAGGAAAGGAAAAAGACTCCAGCCCGGCCAGATAACGGTCGGGATGCTCGATGCGATCCAGCAACACATCCCAGATGGTTTGCAGGGAGGCATCCACCGGCACATAATAATTGATCTTCGGCATCCGCAGGCTTACTCCTCATTCATGGGCACAGGGGAAACAGGCGTTCAAACAGGCAGTCTCTCGATCCGATTCAACCGCTCAGGGTGATTAACAAGGCCTGAAAAGAGCATCATAATGGAAATTCCGAGATCCGTCCAGCGGGCCCGGCAGGCTCAAGTTCAGTAAATCCCGCAAGCCATCGGTGAATCTCTGGCCTGGAGACTGGCTGGATGGGCCTTTGTTTTTGAAGGGCATAGCGTGGAAAGGACAATGTTTTCAGGTGTTTCTAGGCGGATTGCTTGTTATCGCCTGAAGACTGGCCAATGAGTTGAAGGTAGGTTTGCTGAATAGCGCTCAGAACCGTCGCAGAGGGTTTGTAATAATCCGCTTCCTTAATCAGCTCAAAGACTTCAGAGACGTTTTCCGGGCTGATTTTTTGGGCCAGTTGTTCTTCCATGGCCCGAAATGCCGGGTTGGCCTGAAAGAAAGCGTCTGTACTAATGCCCTGATGAAACGCCCCAACGGGTTCAAAGCCTGCTTTGAGTCCTTCCCGGTTCAGTAGGTGCACCAGATCGCAGGCTGAGGGGCCAGCGGCCTGACTGGCGCGCAGGCGTAATGCATTCAGGTGGGGAACAGCCTGAAAGTAGTTTTGAAACTCCGGGCCAGCCTGCAACTCGATCGGCGTGGTTTGTGAATCCAAGAGTGGTTGAACCACATTATCCACGGAAAAATTACTACCCGTCTGACGTGGCTCAGTCATGCGTTCTCCTTTTGCCTAATGTCTTTTAAAAATAAGCATTTCAAATCACGTTCTCAAAGGACGTTATATTTCCACCATCTCTTATAAATAAAAACAATTGCTCTTGAAGAATTGCCGAGTCTCTCTCTCAGGCTGCTCCCCTAACACCAATTAAAGAGCGACTACCGGTTGCAGTAGTCGCTCTGAGTGTTTTTAACGATTCAACCCGATGGGTACAAAACAAATCGGGTTGAGTGATCGTCGAGAGTTATTCAAACATCTCGCTAACGGACTGGTGATCGTGAATCCGGCCAATGGCTTCACCCAGAATGGGCGCCACAGAGAGCTGAACGATCTTGCCACGGGCTTCCAGCACCTGGGCTTCCGGGCTGAGCGGGATGGAATTGGTCACAATCACTTCGCTGAAGACCGAGTTGGCAATGCGTTCAACCGCAGGACCGGAGAACACCGGGTGAGCGGACATGGCGTATACGGCCTTGGCGCCTGAATCCAGAATGAGTTGCGCGCCGGAGCAGACCGTGCCCGCGGTATCAATCATGTCATCCACCATAATGGCAGTGCGGTTTTTCACATCCCCGATGATGTTGAACACTTCGGCCACGTTGTGGGCACTACGGCGTTTATCGATGATGGCGATGGGGGCGTTCAGTTTTTTAGCGTAAACGCGGGCGCGCTCCACGCCACCAGCATCCGGGCTGACCACCACGAGATCGCCGAGATCTTTTTGTTGAATGTAGCGCAACAGTACCGGCGTGGCGTACAAGTGGTCCACAGGGATGTTGAAGAAGCCTTGCAGCTGGCCGGTATGCAGATCCATGGCGACCACCCGGCTGGCCCCGGCGGTGGTGATGAGATCGGCCATAACTTTGGCGGAGATGGGCTCGCGTCCGGCGGACTTCCGGTCCTGACGTGCGTAGCCGTAGTAGGGAATCACCGCGGTGATGGTGTGTGCACTGGCGCGTTTCAGGGCGTCAATCATCATCAATAACTCAATAATGTTATCGTTGACGGGGTTGCAGGTGGGCTGAATGATAAAGGCGTCACAGCCACGGACGTTTTCCTTGACCTGAACGTAGGTTTCCCCATCGCTGAAGTTTTTGATCTCAACCTTACTCAGCTCGGTCCCGAGGTAACGGGCGATCTCATGAGCCAGTTTGGGATTGGCACGGCCCGTAAAGATTTTGACCTTGCTGGTATCATGGATACCGCTTTCAATCTGCAAATCCGGCAAACATAACTCGATAGCCAAATCGTTATCCTCCATAGGGGGGTCCTAATAATGACGATGCTAAAACGGTGACAGATGATGTCTTGAAGTCACTCTCTAAAAAAGGTTCCAACCGCGATTGTCTATCCCGTGAAATCGGGACGGCCAGCCAGTTGAGCGGTAAAGTGAGGTTGAGGGAAGGTCGCATTTAAAATCTCGAAATGAGGCTTTCACAGAGTAGCAGAAAAAAACGTGTGCCGCAGCCCTTTGGCTGTCTTTTTAATGAAATTTGTATCATTCGTTTGTATCGTTTCAGGTTTGTTGTAAACCGTTTAAAAAACGGAAACCTGTGATAGGTAAGTCTGTTGGCATGTTGTCGGGTGACGGATGCTGCAATTCAGGGTGGAACAATGAACCCCGCCGATCAGGGATGCCATGTTTCCACGATTAGGGCGGCATTGGCTTGTTTCGAGTGAGCAACATTGTGCAACACCTGCCCCTTTAAAACCGGGGGCGTGTTCGAGATTGCCTCGGTATTTCCAAGTAAGGCAGGTGTCTGAATGAGCGTGTCTATCGCGAGCTCAAACCGCGTTGCGTTCAAAGCGGGTCAATCAGGTTGCCAGACCGAAATAGCCCCGATAAACGCTGGCAAGTTGTCCGGTGAGGGGAATTCATCGTCGATTAGAGCAGGGCCAGTGCGGCGGCCTGACCATCCATGCTGATTTTGTACTCGGTCACTTCGGCGGTCCCGGTTAAATCGGGTACCATCGCCAGATAACCATTGGTCAGGACGGTTTCCAGTACGCTGTGATTGACCGGGGTTAGTCCCGACTTCACGAGTACGGAGTTTACCTTTTTCAGGGAGAAGGTTTCCTGACGCTCCAGTTGCGTGAGGTAGTAAGCGGCGAGCAGCAAATAGTCTTCGGAGTTGGCCGCGTTGGCCCGATCGCAGAGATCGGCCAGCGAGGTAATCCCGGAGAGATCCGGGGCCAATCGGGCGCGGGCATTGCCAGCGCTTGCACCGCCCCCCGCAGGAAAGGCGGGCGACTCCTCGGGTTCCGGTTTGTCTTCAAAATCACGCATCAGCGTATTCATGACCGCTTCAAAGTCTTCATCTTCCTCGGTGGGCGGTGCCGCTGGCGCACCCACGGCCACGGGCTGGGGTGGTGCAGTCTGTGGGATAGACTCTGGGGCCAATGGCAGCAAGGCGGGAGCCTCGGGGACTGCGGCAGTCGCTGCAGGGATCGGCGACTGCGGGGTCGCGGGGATGGCATCCAGAATGGATGAAACGACAGGTTGTTCGGGTTGCGACTGTTGCACCTGCTGATCGAGGAAATCTGGCAGGTTGGGCTGACCGGCCTGGGCCAGGACGTCCTGTAAGGAAGGTGTGCTTGCGGCGGCTGCCGGGTTGATTGCGGGTTCAGGGGACTCTGGCTCGAACGAGTTCAGGATGCGATCGGCCAGAGCCTGATTGGACTCAAAGGTCGGCAACTCGTCCGTGGCCTCAGCCACTGGTTCTGGCACCGGTACAGGTACAGCTTCCGGTTCAGGCGCCGGGGGGACTACGGCGGTTGGCCTTGTCGGGAGAACGGGCGTTTCCGGGGGCTCCGGGGCAGTTTGGACAGGCGGAACAGTTACCGGCAGAGGCTCTGGTTCGGCGGCAACTAAAGGTTCCGGTACGGCTGCTGCCGGAGGGGCTGGTTCTGTTGCCGGTATTGCAGCTTCCGGTTCCGGTGAAACACTGACCGTGGGTGCCGGGGCCGCAGCGGCTGGTTGCGGCCAGGGCGGCAGACTGACGGGTACATAGCTGTCATCCAGCAAAATGCGAAACCATTTGTCCATCTGCTTGGAGATGAAATAGACGTCATCCGAGGAGAGACCAATGAACAGCTCATCTTTCTTCAAGTTAATTTCGTACTGATGTTGCCCGTCCATAAAAGACTCCTTCAGACTAAAAAATGCCTATCTACCCTGTCAGTGGCCTGTTTGCCTGGTTCTCTGCACTGTAAACGGACTGAACCTGTTTCAATCCCGCACTGTTTCAGGAAAATCAGGTGCCCAGCACAGGCTAGATGATTTCCTAAACGCTATTGCCATGTGTCTGGCTCAGGTGCTGTCCAGCTTTTCGTTACTGATTTTCTACTTATCTTCCTGGGTCACCAGCATGTTGCGCCAGTTGTCCATCTGGGTCTCGATAAACTTGGCGTCATCGCTCTTGAGTTCTAACTCCAGATCGCCTTTTTTCAGTTTGAAAACGTATTCGCTCACAGTGGGTTCCCTATCCTAATGTCCTGTTACAAAATCTGTTGAAATGACTTGAGCGCTGGGCGAAGTAGCCACAATGCCCGGACTCTGACTGTTGGGTTGAACGGCGTTAATGCTGACCGCTTTGAGAATTCTTCATCCACGATCCAGAAGCTTCTCATTGCTATTATACGGGGTGCTGCCCGTTTGCGGGAAGTCATCTGACTCAGTTGGGATGATTTTTCAGGGCGGTGTTTGAATGGTTTGCATGAAATTGTGTCGGTGATGGGTTGCCGGGTGATAAGCAAAAATCCCTCGCCGGATTGAAGCGAGGGATTTTTTGAAACGCTGGATGGCAGTCTGTGAAGGACTAACCCACTACATTCAGGTTTTGGCCTGTTGCATTTTGACCGGCAAACATGGGGGCGCCGGGAGCGGGACTAAACTGAGGCGCAGGACCGAATTGAGGAGCCGGACCAAATGGGCTTGCTGGGGCTTGCGGAGCGCCAAACGGAGCCGGTGCTGGGCCAAATGGGCTTACCGATGGTTGTGGCGCTGGACCAAATTGAGGAGCTGGGCCAAACTGAGGAGCTGGACCAAACTGAGGAGCTGTGCCAAAGGGGCCGGGGGCTGCTGGGGATGCGGACATGAAAGAAACTCCTTTATTTATGGTTCGAAGGTTAGGCGAGGGCAGGGATGCTGGCAGGCAGTCTCTGGCATCGCCTTGTATCTGTTACTCCAAATGAAACCTGATGTGCTGAAAAAGATGCGGGCATGTTTCTATTGAAAATAAAATTATTTTTATAACTCAAAAAGACCATAAAAAACGATCTAAAACAATAGAAAAAATTTGCAGGATCTGAAACCCCTTGTGCTGGATTTACACATCAGTTAAACTTGTTATCGAATGTAATTTCGATAAATCAATCTGGATTCAATCGATCATTAATACTTGGTGATGCGAAGTCTGGCTCGATTTTATGGAGTGCAAGTCAGTAAGAAACGTATCCTCTGGTATGTCGCACATTGGAGCGCGGATTGATTCATCAATGAATTCACCCCAATAATACGGATTGATCCGGGTTTTGAAAGCCCTGCGTAAGTCCTGGTCTATGGAGAGACTGTGCCGATGTCTGCTGAACCGGATTATAGTCAGCCCCGCAAGATTATCCATGTGGATATGGATGCGTTTTTTGCGGCCGTGGAAGAGCGCGATTTCCCGGAGTATCAGGGCAAGCCACTGGCTGTGGGCGGATCGCCGCAGCGGCGCGGGGTGATTTGTACCGCCAACTATATCGCCCGTCGCTATGGGGTGCGATCAGCCCTGTCTTCTTATCGAGCCATGCAGCTTTGCCCGGATTTACGGATTGTGTTCCCCCGCTTTGAGGCGTATCAGTCCGTCTCTCGACAAATTCGGGCCATTTTTGCCGAGGTGACCGATGTCATCGAGCCGCTCTCGCTGGACGAGGCGTATCTGGATGTGACCCAAAACAAACTGGGACGGAGCTCGGCCACGCATCTGGCCCAGTACATCAAGCGTCGAATCCTGGAAGAAACTGGCCTGACGGCGTCGGCAGGGGTGTCTTACAACAAGTTTCTGGCCAAGGTCGCCTCGGATTACCAGAAGCCTAACGGTTTGTGCGTGATTCCGCCGACGCAGGCCGTCGATTTTATTGCCCGGTTGCCCATTGGCAAGTTTTACGGCATTGGCAAAAAGACGGAACCTCGTCTGATTGCGCTGGGGCTGCATACCGGCGCGGATTTAAGGGCTGTGGGCTTTGAGGAGATGCAACGTCTGTTTGGCAAAAGTGCGGGGTTTTACTACGGCTTGTCGCGCGGGATTGATACCCGTCCTGTTGAGACTACCTGGGTGCGAAAATCCATTGGCGCGGAAACCACCTTTGCGGAAGATTTGAGCGATCGAGCGGAGATGATGCAGGCCTTAGCGCCTTTGGCTGAGGAAATCACGGATTGGCTAACCCGGCATAATACGGTGGGGCATACTCTAACGCTTAAGGTGAAGTACGCCGACTTCCAGCAGATTACCCGCAGCCGAACCGTGAGCGAGCCATTAAACACGGTTCCTGACATGCTGGCACTCGCTGAAATTTTAATGACGACTACGGAAGCTGGGGCCCGTCAAGTCCGCTTACTGGGCCTGAGCCTCTCCAAGCTGAGCGCCATGGAATCAGCAATGGCGCCAAAGCTTTTAACTGCTACCTTGCCCGATTATCAACTCAAAATACCGTTGGCTCTCAATCTATAATTCGGTGCAGACCTACCAGCTGAACCAGGAAGGTTCCACGCTGGTGTTTAAGGAGCGTGCAAAATCACTGGATACGGCCGTGAAAGGTAGGGTTCCTCTCGTTGCAGGCCGTCCATTATAAAATAAATGGACCTCCACTGACTTACCAGGGCCATTGGTGGTGTTTGTCGTTAAGATGCCATCTGGATCAATGAATAAATAGACTGAATTATTGTTGGCAGTCCCACCAAATGTAGTGGTGGCAGGCCAGAATTGCATCTTGGAACCGTTATGCATGACGAGACAAGGGTAGCTTGCGCTACAGTTCTGGGATAGGTTTGTAGGTAAGGCGTCTATGGTAGAACTCGTATCGACAGAGACATAGTTCAAGTACGGTGTTAAATTTATTGCTGCAAAACTACTGGATACGATGCCTGCCATTTGTGCCTGCTGGTAAGCGGCTGTCAGTGCGGCAATATCCTCTTTGGCGGCAGAATTGAACTGTGAGTTTTGTTGCGTTGTAATAATTGCGGGAATAGTAAAGGTGGCAATGACCCCTAAAATGGCGACAGCAATTAACAGTTCGGCTAAGGT
The DNA here is from genome assembly GCA_903866275.1 of Vampirovibrio chlorellavorus. Taxonomy (GTDB): domain Bacteria; phylum Cyanobacteriota; class Vampirovibrionia; order Vampirovibrionales; family Vampirovibrionaceae; genus Vampirovibrio; species Vampirovibrio chlorellavorus_D. The sequence goes on from CAIPMU010000012.1 coordinate 227,082, forward strand.
AAATCCCTTGACGAAGCGGCGTTTTGGTTTAGGGATGATCGTTGACATGGGAACGTTGGAACCTCTCGACGAAAACTGCTCTCTGTATTCTTTAATTATCGGAGGGTTTTCAGAATTCTTGAGTGAGACTGGTCCATGTTTAACATTTCTTTACATTGAAAAATTGAGTGCAGTTGGGCTGGGGATAAATGAAACTGCGTGAGCATCTGTTATCAGGCAAGATCACCGGGGTACAAGTCGGCGGTATAAAATGTTCTGCTGGCGAAATGAGATGCATGGAATGGCAGGGTATTGGGAGCTAAGCCATGCCGATGTGGCAGGGTTTATGGTTCTTGTTTCGGCATTAGGTAGTGCAATAGAGCCATTGGCATGGGTTTCAGGGATGTGAACAAAGCCGATGCGCGTTTTGAGGTCAATTCCAGTCAAACCAGGGGGGAACCCGATTGGGAGTTGGGCCAAAAGTGCCTGAAGAGCTTGTGGTTCCTGGTGCTAAAGAGCCAATATCCGTAATGCGACCGCTGGCAGTGAGCATGAACCACATGCTTTTGGCAGGGCCATTGGTGGTGCCGTCCGGGGCGGCATCCGGATCGATCCAAAACCAGACGGCATTGTTTGCAGCTGTTCCGGTGAATGTCTCATTGGGGTAGTATCCAAAAATACTGCCATTGTGCATTTTAAGGCAGCCTGCTGCTGCTCCGTTGCAGACGATTGTTCCATTGGTATAGGCCAGATCAACACTGCCACCGGTATACACTACGACATAGTTCATATAGGGCGTTAAATTGGCTATTTTAAAACTGCCACTGACCGTATTTTGTTGCTGGTATTGCTGAAAGGCACTGGCAACCATGCTGGCCACTTCTTTTGCCATGCTTTTGTAGGAAGTCTGTGTTGAATTGCTAACGATTTTAGGAATGATGAATGTGGCAATCACACCTACCAGGGCCAGGCTAATCAGGAGTTCGGCCAGTGTAAAGCCTAATGGGGTTCGGGTGTGGCAGGGCCTTGGCAACCAGCCCAGCCATTGGCGTGCTTTTTCCTGAACCAGTGGCGTGGGTGTCATTAGCAAGGGTAGGCTCAAGCTCCAGGCAAGCGCCAACTCAGCAATGCGGTTTGGGAAGGGGCGATTATCCACACTGGGTTTCCTCTAAAAAAACAGGCTCTCACTTTTTTTATTATCGCCCAGTTTTGAGAAAACTTTAATTGACCCTGAAAATCCTTGGGCTAAAGTTTTTTCAGCGATCTTTGCCTGGCATGAGTCTTTCTGTTGAAGGCAATCGTCAGTGTCTCCCTAAAAAAATGCCGCCATAACCAAAACACCGGGTGATCGTGAGTTAAATTATTTCTGAAAGCTGTGATTCAGGGGATCGAAATCGCTGCGATGATTCTGTTAATAGCCTCTAGCAGGCCACGCTGGATGAATAGTATGACTTTCCCTGTTACATTCGTTTACAAACCGTTCCTGAATTCGTATTGTTTGTTTTTATACATTTACAATGAAAACAGGCTGGCATTGAAATCTTGGACAATTAACTCTTTAGATGATGCGCTATATACGCCTTTCCCGGTATCGCTTGCGATGACTGAACGGGAGATGGCGTTTTTTCATTTTTAAGCCTTTTTTAATGATAAGAATTATTAACAAGGCCTTCAGGAATGAAAATTCTGGTCGACACCAGAATATATAATTTGCATATATGTTTCAAGCAGAAGGAACGTCCGCAAGATGCAGTCAAAGCAGCAGAAACCTTGGGTGTTGCCCGTTATGCCAACTAAGCGTGCAGCACAAGTGGGAATGAGTATGATTGAATACAGCCTGATTGGTGCAGGCGTAGTCGCTTTCAGCCTGATTGCGATTTTGGCTTCGGGTAGTAACTTGAACGACCTGTTTCATGCTCTCAAAACGGATGTTCAAGGACAAATGGTTACCAGTAACCAGGCCATTGCGGCGCATGAGGCTGCTCTATCCAGCTTTAAGTCCAAGTCAGCCCCCTAGCCTGAGGTTCCTGCGCAAAGTATTTCTCGTGGTGGTGGTTCTGGTATTTCGGCTGCCAGTCCCTTTGCTACTTCGGCTGCCCTGATTCAAACGACTGGGGCTCATGGTGCTACTGAAGCCTGCTGAATTCAGCAGTTCTGAATTCACGAGCGTTCCCAGATTCATCTTTATGTTTGTTTACAAACCGTTCCTGAATTTCAATTGTTTGTTTTTATGCATATAGAAGGACAACAGGCTGGAATTGAAATTTTTGGACAACTAACTCTTTAGATGATGCGCTATATAACGCCTTTCCCGGTATCGCTTGCGATTTTTTGAGGGAAATGGCGTTTTTCTATTTTTAGTCTCTTTTAAATCAGGCCCATCGCCATTTTCGCGGCTTGTTCGTAGGCCAACGCTTCTGCTTCCATCGGCGAATCTTGCTGCAAATTGCCTAAACCGATGAGTTGCGCCAGTTGATGGCTGAGCCGTTTGCCCACATTCTGCCGGGAATGTCGGTACTCATGGGTCAGGATGGCGGCTTTTTCACCGTCCCTCAGCCGCCAGAAGCCCTGTCCCAGATACAGGGTATTTTCGCTGTAACGGTAGGCGGCCAGTAGTTCGGTATCGGCTGAAACCTGATAGGTGGCGTGAATGTCTTCCGGTTCGCTCAGGGTAATATGTTCTTCCCGGTGCAGGGTATCAAGCCATTTGGTTATTGTGGGTGAGAGGGTGTTTAAAAGTCGACGGCTGGGATAGAGTGCGGCCCAATAGTCTGCTGAGTGAGGTGCCGTGTGAGCGAGCAACGGATGCCAGTCTGCGGTGCTGTTGCGTTGGGCCATCCGGGCCAGCAGCCGGTGTTCGGCAACATCCGAAGTGAGCGTGTTGAAGGTTGGCAAGGGACCATCGCCGATTTTTGCATCCCAGACGGTAGCGGCCCCAATGCAGATCAGCAACATCAGCGTAATTCGCAACAGTCTGGTCATCACGGTGCGGCTGGCATTGAGCAGTCGGACGGGCAGGGTTTGAAGGTTCAGGATGGACTGCCAGTCCCGTTGCATGGCATCAACCCCAAGCGCGTACCCGCGTTGCAGAAATGCCTGAACGCGCTGCAATGGCTTGCGATACCCGTTGAGTCTGGGATGTGGCAGGGTGGAATAGGGGGCGTTCATCGGTGGGCTTCTTTCATCATGGGATGCCAGCTGAGGCTTGAGCTTTAGAAGATCCCTCAAGCTGAAAGACTGCCCTTATGTGAACAAGTTTGAATGGCATGCTGGAACGCATGATGCCGGTTCAGGCTCACAACTGATTGTCCCAGCGGCTTTTGTGAGTGTCGCCCTTATTGTGAGGTACGCCCAAGGTGGGGCGCAGGAACACTTAAACGGCTGGTTTCAGCGGGCCGAGTATGATTTCCTTGATGAACAGGTTGGTGGGTTGGTTCAGGGCGTAAACCACGGCCTCGGCGATGTCTTCAGGTGTGAGCATGCCTTCGCGACGGGGCTCGCTCTCCAGTTGCAGGCCGTCCCAGATGGGGGTGTCCACGGCGCCGGGATAGATGCCAATGACCTTGATATGGTTGTTGCGTTGCTCTTCGGCCACGGCTTCGGTCAGCGCATGCAGTCCAAACTTGGAGGCGTCGTAGACGCTCCAGTAGGGGTATGCGGTTTTACCGGCCACAGAGTTGATATTGATGATCGTACCGCCCTGCTGCTGCACCATCTGTGGGATCACGGCGCGCATGGCGTACATGCAGCCTTTCAGGTTGGTATCAATGGTCCGATCGATGTCTGCAATGCTGCTCTCCTGAAAGAGACCGATTTGGGGCGCCACCCCGGCGTTATTAATCAGAATATCTACCCGGCCCAGTGTGCTCAGGGTGTCATCCACCACGGCCTGCACCTGTCCGGCATCCCGAACATCGCAGGGGCGAATGAGGCAGGTGATCTCAGGATACTGAGACTGAATTCGGGCTTGCAAGGCTGTGAGCTTTTCGGTGTTCCGGGCGCAGAGCATCAGATGAATACCCAGTGAGGCCAACCGAAGCGCAATGGCATGGCCAATGCCCTGGCTGGCACCGGTAATGAGGGCGACCGCCGCAGGAGATCCCGAAAGCGGGTAGGGTTTGCGGGGGCTTTCATGGGGCTGGGACATACAACATGCGCTCCTGTAGATGCTGAATTGAGTGCCATTACCATAACTTGAACAGTGGTGAGGAACAATGTATTGAATCATGGGCTACTCTGCTCCGGCTTCAAATAGGGACGCAGGCTTGAAACCTGTCAGGGGCCTTGATAATGGCTCCTGCTGGATTCTGTCAAATTCGTCCCAAAAGAGTCACTCGATCCCCGCTGGCTCAATGCTAAAATAAATCAGTAATCGTACCGTCTTGTTGAGAATCGTAGTGTTTGGAATTGGCTGTGAGGGTTTGAGGGAATTTCCCGCGACTCTGTATGCGGCCTTGCATTCCTGTGTTGATTGGATTTTTAGGAGAGTTAAGACATGAACAATACTTTTAAACACGTGTTGTCGGTGGGTGCTTTGGCAGCGCTCAGCTTGCCCTTGATGGCGTTTGCAGAAGGTCCCTATGCCACCTTTGAAATCAAAGTGGAAAGCGCCGCGGTTGAATCCGAAGTCAGCCCTGTGGTGAGCAGCCCCATCACCAAGTGTCATGTGCAGTTTCACATCCTGAACAACACCGGTAAACAACTTTACTTTGTGAACGGTCAGGCGCAGTCCTATATCCCGGTGGTGTCCAACAACACCGTGACTGCACCCTATCAAGTGGGTCAACAGTACCAGCTGGTGGATGCCGAAGGTCATTCGGTGGCCAAGTGGAACCTGGACAACGTGAAGATTGGTGTCCCCAATGTGGCTAGCGCCAGCCAAAGCCAGTTTTCCCAGTGGGGCAGCACCATTCAGCAAGTGATTGAGAACCAGAAAGTGAGCTATCAGGAGCCTCCGGCGAAAGCCGAACCGCACTACTACGAGTCCAACACTACCCGTACTTCGGGCGTCATTCGCGGTTACTGGTAAACTTTCCGGCGACTCAGTGCTCTGAGTTTGCTCTTCAATAACCGGAATTCTGACAAAACCTCCCCGCTTTAGGCTTGAGCCTGACAGCGGGGAGGTTTTTGTCGTGACCCGAAGTGGAGAACACCAGACTGGACGACTGGCCCGACATCATGCCCGACATCATGGGGGATGAGCTCGTATTAGTCAGTGGTGTGATGGCCTAATGCCATCGGCCTTTACTGAAATCCGCCGGTCTCCTGATTGAATGCGGGGATGGAGAGGTCTATGCTTTTATGTGTCTATGGGGATTTGGTTCTATACAATACCCGATCTGCTTTACCTTCTGCTTCAGCGGTGCAAAGCACCATAGACAGATTCAGTTCCCTGCGATAAGCAGGATGCAACATGACGACGGGATTCAATCTGATGAATATCATGATGCACCCGAAACCGCATGAGCCTATCAATGGTTCTGAAGCGCACTTTGCTCAGCGCAACCCGGAGAGCCGTTCAATAGCCGTGCCAGACAAGCCATCGTCCTTGCGTGAACGAACAGTCCTGAAGTCGGCCTTATCCATGCCGTGGTATCGGCTGGTGCGGGAACTTGCCCAACTGGGGCTGGTGGTGGCCGTGCCAACTGGTTTGGGGCTGGCCTCCGGCCTCTGGATTGACACGATGTTGCCGAGTTCTCTTTCCTGGATGATGATTATGACCCCGGTGGGCTTTTTACTCGGTGCAGGGTTTGCGGTGTTCTGGTGGGCGTTTTCCTGAGTTGTTCAATTGAAATCAGCTATTGCGCTGGCGAATCGCTGAATAGGGTGTTTCAGGCGCTACTGCTTCAGGGGGCGATGCGGGCGTGTTGGCTCCAGAACACGATGGCTTCCGCGAACGCCTCCGGGGTGTAGGGCGTCTGAGGGCGGGTGCCCCCCTTGAGGCCCAGCAGGTTTCGGGCCATCGTCATGGGATGCATGGGCTCTTCCTGCAGACTGGCATAGGCGTTGATGGACACAATATAATGCAAAGCCTCCTGCGGATCGGGCGCGTCGTCATCCACGGCCAAAACCGCATGGCTATAGACAATCACATCGACCCGTCGGGCGGGCATCTTGCGAGTTTGTCCGGCATTTTGTTCGGCATTTTGTTCGGTATGTTGCACGGCAATTTGCACGAACGGTGCCTCTCCCTCCACCCGAGGCGCAAAATGGGCCTGAAGCGGTGTATCCGGCGTAATGGCAATGGTGCTGCTAAAAAAGCGGTGCAGTTGCTGGGTCGGCATGGGGACCAGCGCAACTTCCGGGTTGTTTGGGGAGATGCGTCGTTCAGGCCAGGCGGCGGTGACCAGCGCGGTGAGTTCCTCCCAGCTGCCGTTAAAATGATGATGATGACTCTCCTGGGTTTGTCGCCGCACAAACTCGGTAACACCCATCAGGGGCAGGGGGTGGTCAGACATCCATGTAGTTCCTTGTGATCATACAACCCAATCCATCAGGCCAACCGTCTGAGCTGTTCAGAACACCTGACAGCATTTAGTTTAATCCTTTGGCACGGCGATGGCCAGTGGCCCTCACCCAGAGAGCGCAGCGTCCCTCTAAACCGCTTGCCTGATGCTTTGTTTGGAGGCTGGGTTTGATCAGACCTTACCCGGACTCCCCGCGCATGGCGTATAATAAGGCCATTGAGACAGGCACAGGGGAGTCCATCATGAGCATTGCCACAACACCGATGAACGATCAGGCATTTCTGGAAGCGTTGGAAAAGGCCTTTGCCGATTCCAACAAGGAGTTTGCGCGGGCCTACTATCTGTTTGCCACCGCCAAGCTGAGCGAAACCTATAACTCGCAGGAAATTTATGCCCGTTACCCTCTCCTCACACAGGAAGAGACGTTTCGTCGGTTAAAAACCCTGTATGATCGTAATCCGCAGGACGAAGAAACCAAGCGGATGTTTACGTCGGTGCTAGGTACCTACATCGGGGCACAATTGGCGGAGCTTTCCGATGAGTTTCAGAATCTGAAGAACAAACTGACCATTGATGTGGCCGAACTCGGCTTAACGCAAGCCAGTGGCGAACCCATCACCCAGTTGCTCTATGAGGACGTGCCGGAATGGCTGAAAAAACTCCCGGAAAAGCGCATGCGTCAAGCCTTGTACGATCGTATGGCGCAGGCTTATACCGAGCATCTCAGTCAACGCTTTATCGATCTGTTTGAAATTGAAAACCGCATGCTGGCCGAACTGGGTTACCCGGATGTGATCGGTTTTTACGCCCAAACCAGCGGGCACAACTTGCGCAAACTGGGTGAAAATGGCCAAAAACTGGTTGAAGAAACCCAGGCTCGCTACCACGAGCGCATGAGCGCCCTGTACCAGAAGATGACCGGACTGGACTTTGACACTGATGCCACCCGCGCGGATATTTCTTATGTCCTGCATGGCAAATCTCCGGAGATGAGCGCCATTGATCAGCGCTTTCCGCAGTCCCAGCTGGTGCCGCTGGCCCGTCAAACCTTCGATGGTCTGGGGCTCGAATTTTCCAGCGTGGCCACTGAAGTCAACTTTGCGGATATGGACAGTTATCAGCGTGACGTGGTGGCCAAGACCGAGCAGGCATCGCAAAGCAGTATCCCGCTTCGCCGTATTTTGCTTGATATTGCGAATCGGGAGGGCAAGCGATCGAGAGCCTATGTTTATCCTGCGGCGGTGCCTTCGGAGATTTATCTGTCCGTCAAGCCGGAGGGCGGGCTGGATGACTACTCGGCCTTCTTCCATGAGAGCGGCCATGCCCAGCACTTTGCCTACGAAAAGCCTGACTTGAGCTTTGCCAACGCGCTGATGGGCAACAATACCACCACCGAGACTTACGCCTACCTGTTTCAGAACCTGTTCCTGAATCGCCACTGGCTGGTGAATCTGGCCGGATTAAGCGAGACGGAAGCCCGGCTGGCGGTGCAGCGTCGTGCGCTGGAAGATTTGTATATGCTGCGCCGTTACGCCAGCAAGATGCAGTTTGAACTCTTCCTGTTTGAGGGGGTCAACGAGCCCGGATACTCACTGGCTGCCAAAGGGCCAAAGTATGCGGCACTGCTGAGTCTGGGATGTGGCTTCAAGTATGACGAGGCGGGCTGGACGCGGGATGTGGATGCCGGTTTCTATGTGGCCGACTATTTCACCGCCTGGAGTCTGGAGGCCCAACTACGGGAGTACCTGTGTCAGCACTTCGGGACTCCCGCCCTTCAGGGCGAGGACTGGTATCAAAACCCCGAGGCGGGTCAATTCCTGAAGGCGCTCTGGGCTGATGGCAACATTGCCCAGCAGGATTTAAGCGCCCGACTGGGTTATAACGATCCCACGGATGTGGCCCCCCTGCTGCGCTTTATGGCTTATAATTTATAAAGTAGACTCAATCCGGTTTTCCGGAAGTGAACGGGATTAATTGACTGGGCTTGAAGATTCAGCCGGTGCTGTGGGGCATTGGCTGGCCTGGATAAAACCCTCGTGTCTCTTTGGATGGTGCCTTGCACTCGAGAGAGTCAAGCCATCCGCTTGTAAATCGACTTAACAGAGGTTTAGTTTCAGAATAGATGATCCATAATAAGTCTGAAGATCCTGTTTGGGGCTTCGGGTCGTGAATGGAATTAGAAAGAAATTGGCAGCAGATCGATGACAGCAATCAAGAATCAACATGGTTCCACGCTATTGGAGGTGAATGCAGATAATCTGCTATACGCCGACCTGAAGGACAAGAACCTGACCTTGGCAAATCTGACCAATGCCGTGTTGTTCAAAGCCAACTTGAGTGGCTCCAATCTCACCAATGCTGATTTGCGGGGCGCCAACCTGAATGATGCCATTCTGGAAGCGGTGAATCTGAATAAGGCCACCCTGAAAGCCGCCAAGCTGGAAAATGCAAATTTTAAGGGGGCTAAGGCGGCCCATGCCAATTTTAGCAACTTGCTGGCTTCCCAGTCCGACTGGAGCGACTGTGTCATCACCAAATCGGATTTGTCTCAATCCGACTTATCTCGCGCAGTGCTGATCAACGCTTCCTTGATTGATTGCGAGCTTTATGAAACCAAGATGATGCACGCCAATTTTACCGGTGCCAAATTGAATCGCTGCACTATGTTCAAGGCCCAGGGGCAATCCACCCTGTTTGTGGATGCCGAGATGGAAAAGGTGGACATGGAGCATGCCCAGTTTAGTTGGGCCAACTTTACCCGAGCCAACCTGAAAGGTGCCGTCATGCGGCAGGTCAAGTTTATTTCGGCTGTGCTGACGGAGATTAATCTGAGCAACACCAACATGAACCAGAGCGTTCTGGAAGGTGCTGATATGCAGCGGGCGGTGCTGGAAGGGGCCAGTATGTTTCAGGCCAACCTGACGCGTGCCAATCTAAGAGGGGCCAATCTGGCCAAAGCGAACCTGAGTGGGTGTATTCTCAGTCTTTGCCAGCTGGAAGGCGCCAATCTGGAGCGTGTGGATTTGCAAGGGGCCAGTATTCGCGGTGCCCGTTACAACGAGGATACGATTTTTCCAGCCAACTTTAACCCGGAGGCCAACGGGCTCATTCTGTCACCCAAGAAGCTACAGGAAGAGGCCCTGCTCGCTGAAGCGGCCCAGGGAGATGCCGAGTCTCCTCCAGCCCAGTAAGCGAGTCTGCTGACCCGGACTCCTTCAGGATTAACTGACAGGCGTCAGCTGGCAGTAGAGATCGGGGAGGTTGTCGCGCTTTTCCTGCCAGTCGCTGTCGTTCATCTCCCCATGGCTCAGGTGGCGGTCGATGTACCCTCCCCCGAAGAGCTGCCGGAAGTCGGTGTCATAGAAAGCGGCAATCTGTCCCGGTGTAATGGCAGATTGGGGCTGATTTAACGTGACTTTCAGGGTTTGGCGGCTTGCCGCCGAATCAGATCGGAGGCCTTTCAGCTGTCCGGCTGGCTCAGGGCATGATTCGGGCGGTAATAACTCCACACGTCCCAGTGTGGGCGGGCTGTTGTATCTGATCTTCACCATGGACTCAAAGGGGAAGGCGCTGGGGGTTTCAAAGTGTGGCGTCAGCCAGTTGGGCGCCAGCACCGTAAAGCTGGTGCTGTTCAAATGATGTGCATCGCCCAGATACACCGTGTTGGTTTTGGGATCGATCTTCACCACGTAGATAGGTCGGCCCGCCGCTACGCCAATACCCTTGCGCTGACCCAGCGTAAAGCGATAGTAGCCATCATGCTCGCCAAGGATTTTGCCGGTATCAAAATCCAGAAACTGGCCTTTCTGTTTGCCAAAGACCTGATTCATATAGTTCGCCTGCCCGTCCAGTACAAAGCAGATGTCCTGAGATTCCTTGCTGTAGGCGGTTGGCAGATCCAGTTCGCGGGCCAGGGCCACGACCTGCGGCTTGGTCATTTCGCCCAGCGGAAAGAGCGTTTTGGCCAGATCTTGCGGGTACACCCGAGCCATCATGTAAGTTTGATCCTTGTGTTCATCCACGGAGCGCAGCAGGTTGACTCGCCCGTCTTTGGAAGGCTCCAGAATGGCGTAATGACCAGTGGCCACGTAATCCACGCCCAATTCATCCACGGCGTAGCGCAGGAGTTGCTCCCATTTGACGTAGCGATTGCACTCCACGCAGGGGTTGGGCGTCAGACCCGCCCGATAGGACTCGTTGTAGTAGTCCATCACAAAGTGAGAAAACTCGGCCCGCAGATCGACGGTGTCGTAGGGGACGTCCAGCATTTCGCAGACCCGGCCCGCGTTGACCAGCGCATCGTTGCAGCATTTGCCGGGGCCGTTCAGGGTCCAGGCGGTCAGGCCAACAATGTCATGCCCGGCCTTTGCCATGATATAGGCAGCCACGCTGCTGTCCACGCCGCCGCTCATAGCCACGGCAATGCGTTTCTTGGGATTGGGTATGAAATTAGTCATTTGTAATTCTTTAACTCGGTGAGATTAAAACTCGGGTTAGCTGCCCAAAAAGCGATTTCTGGGAGAACTGAGGTAATAGGCCACCCAGAGAAAGGCAGTCGGGACCAGCCACAATACGCCCAGGTGGAAGGTGTTCATTATATCAAGGGCATGCTTGACCGGCATAGAGAAATCAAAGATCACGAAAAAGGCCAGCCCCTGCAGTAAACCTGGCAGCAGCAGCAGTGCGTAAACAATCATCCATAGGCTTAGCAGGGTTCTCACGAGCTGATGAAAATCTTTCATGGGCAGGCAGGTCCTTGGTTATATCTTCTGTATATTGATAGGGATATATCAAATAAAAAACAAAGCATTCGAAAAGTTGCCTGCGGGTTCTAAACCGGTTCGGCTCACTGGCCTGCTAAATCGACAATGTCCCTGGTTATGAGGGAAACTCTCCAGCCCCTTCAAAAAGAATCTCCACTGTTGAACCGATCCGGAAGTATGGAGGAAGTTGCTACAGTAACACTATAGCCAATTCAAGTTTGGCCAATCGAAGCGGTATATTGGAAGAGTTGCCTCACTCATCACCTGAAAGGCAATTGTGACGTAAATTTTCAGAAATCAGCAGTCGCTGATGACCGGGATAAAAGCGATAGCCTCCCCGGTTGCAGGTCTGTGCAGTTTGATACCCGCAAGTCGTCGAGTTTAGAGGAATCTTATGTCCGCAGCGCCGCTGTAGGTGTTTTTTTGGCGTGTGACACGCGTTAAAAAGCCCATTCTCCCGATTGGGAAAATGGGCTTTCAGGTTTTTAGAATGGCGAAAATCTGACTAGCTTAGCAGTTCCACTTCCAGCTCTTCTTCCTGGTTCAGGTTGCTGTTCCAGATGCCGTAGCCGAAGTAGAGGGCCATGCCCAGCAGGAACCAGGCGCCGGTGACCACCCAGGTAAAGGTGGGCAAGCCGCTCATCACGTAAATGCAACCTATCGTGCCCAGCGCCGGGAAGAGAATCCCGAAGGGGGCGCGGAAGGGGCGTTTGCGATCCGGATCGGTGAAGCGCAGAATGGCCACGCCGATGCAGACGATCATGAACGCACCCAGCGTCCCGATGTTGCACATCTCGGCCAACAGGTTAATCGGCAGTAGGCCTGAACCCAGCGCCACGAACAGGCCCATGAGGATGGTGCAAATGTGCGGCGTCTGGAACTTGGGGTGCACTTTGGCCAGTGCTTTCGGTAACAGGCCATCCCGGGCGATGGAGTAGAAAATCCGGGTGCCGCCCATTTGTAGTACCAGCAACACCGAGGTTAATCCGGCGATCGCACCCACGCTGATCATCCAGGAGGCCCAGGGGTAGCCCATAAAGTTGATGGCACCCACCACAGCGGCTTCCTTGTTGATTTGGTGCAGGGGCACAATGCCGGTGATCACGGAGGTCACCAGAATGTACAACAGTGTGCAAATGGCCAGAGAGCCCATGATCCCGATGGGAATATCCCGCTGGGGGTTCTTGGTCTCTTCTGCGGCTGTGGAAACGGCATCAAAGCCGATGTAGGCAAAGAAAATGGTAGAGGCCCCGGTGACAATCCCCGGCAGACCGTTAGGGGCAAAGGTTTTCCAACCGTGGGCGAACCAGTTGGTTTGGAGAACATCCATATGGCCACCAAACAGGAACAGTGCGCCAACAGCGATGAAGAGCAGAACCACGGTGGTTTTGGTGAACACCATCACCGCTGCCGTGCTGGCACTTTCTGACACTCCGCGAATGAGCAGCGCCGTCACGGCCCACACAATCAGGAAGGCGGGCAGGTTGAAGGCTTTCTGAATCAACAGGACCTGTTGCATATCGGTAAACGGAATGACAAAGGGAATTTTCTGCAACACGATGGACATATCCACGCCGCTCAGACCCTCAGGCGAGACGGTATCGATGGTGTTGCTGACCATCCAGCTGGGGATGGCGACATGCCAGGTACTGGCCAGAAATGCCTTGATGCTCCCCGTCCAGCCAACCGCGACGGCCATGTTGCCCACGGCGTATTCCAGCACCAGCGCCCAGCCGATGATCCAGGCCACAAATTCACCCATCGTGGAGAACGCATAGGTATAAGCCGAGCCGGAAATCGGGGCCATGGCCGAAAATTCCGAGTAGCAGAGGGCGCAGAAGCTACAAATAATGCCAGTTAACACGAAAGAGAGCGTTAATGCCGGACCTGCCGCCAGGTGGCCATCCGAGCCTGCTGCCGCTGCCCCGGTGAGCACGAAAATTCCGGCGCCGATCATGGCCCCGACGCCAAAAATGACCAGATCAAACGCGGTCAGCGTTTTTTTGAGCTGGTGCTCCTGGTTGGCGCTGTCCGCCAGAATTTTATCCAGGTTCTTGGTGCGGAACAGTCGGGATAGGAGGGAGCGTTGTTTCACTCCTGCGATTCCTGACATCAATAAAACTCCCTTTATGAATTGATACTACAAAGTCTGAATGCTAAAGAATGATAATCAGGCGGTTTGGTGATTCGTCACCCCGGCCCGATTGACCCACGTTCTGGTTCACTCGCGTTCACTCTGGTGAATGGGACGCTCGTTTGGGGGAAATCCTACCATAAAGATAAAAATGCCTCTATCATGAACTACACTTATAGTAAGGCTGAGGGATCGGAAAAGGTGTCGGGGATCGCGGGGGGCTCTCAGGGATTTTTACAGAAGTTTACACCGCGTATCTATAGTTTCCCGCTGGGGGAGTTTGCAGGGTCCTGGCGCAAAAGTCTCATGGCGCTGGGGCTACCGGAGCTGCTGCTGACCAGGATGTGTTTCAGCGCCTGAATCAGGGCCTCAATGTCCTCTGTCCGGGTCTGGTAACCCAGACTAGCCCGTAAGGTCCCGCCCCGGTGCAGGGTCCCCATCGCCTCATGGGCGAGATGGGCATGGTGCAGGCCTGCCCGCACCTGAATCCCGAAGTGGTTGAAGAGCTTCTGCGTCAGTGTTTCCGGGTGGTGATTCAAGACGTTGAACGACAGCAGGGCCGTGTGGCGGGAGAGATCGCTCAGGCCGTAGACGGTCACTTCCGGAATGGCCTCCAGTTCGTCCTGCAGGGCTGCCAGCAGTTCGGTGGTATGGCTTTGTATGCGGGAGAGTCCCTGAGTCCGGACCCAGCGAACCCCGGCCGTGAACGCCTGCAATCGGGGGATGAAACGGGCGTCGGTTTCTGGCAACAGGGCCGTGTGGCAGGACTGCATGCTGGATGGGGAACAGGCATCCCGGATGGCTTCGCTGACATACAGCGCCCCGGTGCCTCGTGGGCCGTTCAGGAATTTGTGACCGGGAAAGGCGAGCAGATCAATGCCGTCCCGTTGCACGTGGATGGGTCGGACTCCGGCTGTTTGAGCGGCGTCCACCAGAAAGGGTTTGCCGTAGCGCTTTGCCAAACGGCCAATTTCGGCCAGCGGTAACATACAGCCCACCGCGTTGCTGGCATGCGTGGTGGCAATCAGCCGAATCTCAGGATGCGTCTTGAGCAGGGTTTCGCACTCGTCCAGACTGAAGGGTTCGGCTTCGGTATAGGGCACAATGTAGACCTGCACCCCTCGGGTTCGGGCCAGATGAAAGACCGGCGACAGCATGGCCCGATGTTCCAGCGCGCTGATGACGATGCCATCGCCCGGCTGCCAGGGAAACAGGGCGAAAGCTTTAGCCAGCGCCTCCTCGCAACTCCGGGTGAAAGACAGGCCGGTTGGGTCTGGCACACTCAGCAGGGGAGCCAGTTCCCGTTGAGCCGCCAGAAGGGTGGCTTCTGTCTCCTCGCGCGATGAGTGTTCCCGCCGCCGAGAGGGATCGGAAGACTGCCTTGCAAAGCCTTGATCCAGGGCTTGATAGACGGTCGCGGGTTTAGGCCAGCTGTTGGCGGCCTGATCCAGATAGTGCATGCGGCTTGGATTCCGGTTAAAAGGGCCTTGGGGATGCTGATCGGGTTGGGTGGTTTTGTGATCGGCTCTGCAGGATTGTTCTTGCCATGCCCGGATAGCACGGGCTAATGCTCAAACCGGAAGCAATCCCCCGGCTAACAGGTGGCGTAAAACCGAGAGCAAGGCTACGGCGTTCCCGTCATCTGTAAAATGCCCCACAGGGAGAGGCTGGCCACGATGATCCACAGGATCATGCCAAACAGCAGGGGCTTTAGCCCGACCGCTCGTAGGGCGTTGACGGATAAACCTGCCCCAATTAAAAACAGGGTCAGGGTCAGGCCCAGCTTGGCCAGAGTGACCAATGTGGGTGCAATCTGTGCTACCGGCGAGACATAGGTTTTGAGCACCGAGGCCAGCAGGAAAAAGAGAATAAAATAGGGCAGGGCGACTTTTTGCGCCTTGTTCTCTCCGGCCGGTTGCCGGAATAGGCTGGCCGTTAGGAAGACCAGCGGCACAATCCACAGGGCGCGGGCCAGCTTGACGGTGGTGGCGATCATCAGGGCTTCATTGCCATACTTGGTGGCTGCCCCCACAACCGAGCTGGTATCGTGGATGGCGATGGCTGCCCACAGCCCGAACTGGTGCTGCGTGAGGTGCAGGGCATGGCCGATTTCCGGGAAGATGAGCAGGGCAATGCCGTTCAGGATAAAGACAGTGCCCAGTGAGACGGACAGTTCGCTGTCATCGGCATCCAGAACCGGTCCCACGGCGGCAATGGCGCTCCCCCCGCAAATGGCAGTGCCTGCGGCAATGAGATAGGCCAGCTTGGGCCCCAGTTTCAGGAGTCGTCCCAGTCCATAGCCCAGGCAGAGTGTCCCCACAATGGTGAGGATGGCTAAGAGTACACCGGTTTGGCTGGCCTTGATCACCTCGCTGAGGGAAATCCCAAAGCCCAGCCCGATGACGGAATATTGGAGCAGTTTTTTGATGATGGCACTGTTGGCCTTGGGGTAAGGATGCTTGACACTCAGGCCCACGATTAAGCCCAACAACAGAGCGATTGGCGGATTGGCCAGACAGGCCGCCACCAGTAGGAGGGCGAAAAACAGAAAAATCTGCAGGGGGCGCGGTCCTGAAGCCGCCGTGCTGGTCATCGTTTACAGACCGGGATCCAGCAGGTTAAAGGGAATCTTTTCTGAAGCCGCGCCCAGATAGTACTGGATCACCTCGGTGGGCAGCGTGATTTCTTGAGGCACCACGGTGTTGTGGTAGCCCATGTCCGCGCCTTGCAGTTCCCGAATCAGTGGCGGGGCGTAAATGTGCAGGCTGACCACATCGCTGTCGGACCGGTTGACCACTTCGTGTCGGGTGCCCACTGGCGAATGGCCCACCGTGCCCGGTCCCCAGACGGTGGTGACCTTGCGTCCATCTTCAAAATAACTGGTATTGGTGATCTCCCCGTCCAGAATGATCATCAGGCCATCCGATTCACCATGACCGTGAATGGGGCTGCCCTGTCCCGGTCGCCAGCACACCACCAGAATTTCCACGTGTTTGGATTTAAACACCAGATGGCGGGCGTAATGGTTTTCTTTGAACTGTTTCAGGGCTTCCAGCTTTAACATCGCAAATCTTCCGGGTTACACAGGGAACAGATGGGGTGCCGTTGCATTGGCATCCCGTTGGGGATTCGTTACACTGATCATAACGTAAACAAAATTCACCGTCAGTCACCCATCACTCCTCCCGGCCCGTTTTTCCCAATCTGTTAATGAGGGGGTCCAATCGCCCCCGAAAGCGAGTTTATGTACATTTACCTCCACGTGCCCTTTTGTGTATCTCACTGTATTTACTGCGATTTTTACGTGGTGCTTGAAAAATATGGCGGGAAGGCGGCTTATGTCGATGCGGTCTGCCGGGAGATTGCGCTTCGGTTTGCGGACATTGATTTGACCCGGTTCCCACAAGGCATTCAGACCCTCTATGTGGGGGGCGGTACGCCCTCTCTGCTATCGTCCGGTGCCTATGCCCGAATTTTTGAGACACTGAATCAGTACCTCCCTTTTTCGCCCACTGCCGAAATCACGCTGGAAGCCAATCCGGGCGCGACACGCTCGGAAATGGCGGACGACCCGGCGGCGTACCGGGCGGTGGGTTTCAACCGGGTCAGTGTGGGGGTGCAAAGTTTTGATGACACCGAACTGAAAAAGCTCAGCCGTCTGCATTCGGCGGCTGAGGCCATCGGGTTTATTCATCGCTTGCAGGCCACCGGCTGGGACAATATTTCGCTGGATCTGATGTATGGCATTCCTTGTCAAACCCGAGACAGCTGGCGGGCCACCTTGCACCAGACTGTGACGCTGGGGGTTCAGCATGTCTCCATGTATGGCCTGAAGGTGGAGGAGAATACCCCGCTGGAAACCCTCACCTTAAATGCCGCTGCGCGGGGGGCTTACCCGCTGCCGGAAGAGGACGATGTGGTGGCCATGTATCACGAGGGTCTGGATGTACTTCAACAAGCCGGGTTTGTCCGCTATGAGTTTAGTAATCTGGCCCAACCGGGACGGGAATCCCGCCACAACCTGAACTACTGGGACAATGGGGAGTATCTGGCGCTGGGTGTGGCCGCGCATGGCTACTGGCAACAGGTTCGCTATGAAGGCGTGCGGGATATGAAAACCTATCTGCAAAATCCCCTGGCCGGGGAGCAGCAGCCCTGTCCCCCGCAAGAGCGTCTGGAGAACGCCATCATCTTTGGCTTGCGTAAGGCCCAAGGCATTCACATTCCCAGTCTCGAATCTGAATTCGGGCTGGATTTTCGGCAGCGCTATGTCGCAGTGCTGCAGCGTTTTGGTGGCGATTACCTGCACTGGGCCGGGGAGTATCTCCAGCTCACCGAAGCCGCTATTCCGCTGAGCAACACCATTCTGGCGGAATTTATGGGCTGAAGGCCAGAAGAACCTAGGCCGAGGCAAACCCGTCGTTCAGGCGACGTGCCTGCTGGGCGGGACGAAAAATTTCCGCTGTAATCGTGCGTAAAAACTGCAAGGCTTCTTTGTCCCGATTGATGGCGCTCTTCAGGGCCAGCAGGTCTTCCACGCTCATGTCATGAATTTCCTGACCCAAGCAGCCGTTTTGCCTTTGCCAGAACTGGCGGTACAAGTGTTGGGCGCGTTCGCTGTATCCCGGTAGTCCGGCCCTAAAGGCCAGCCAGTGATGCAACTGATGTGACAGGTATCCAGCGGTCATCAGTGGTTCGGTCAGGACGATCACACCCTGAGGCAAGCCTTCGGCCATCATGTTTTTCGTGATGGCGTCGCTGGCGGGATGTGATGCCGGACGATGGCCCTGGGTGTTTAAAAGCTGGAGGAGCAACTGAAAACGCTTTCCCTGTCCGGGAGGGATAAAGCCGGGTTCAAAGCCCAGCGCCATCAGCGCCGCCGCCCCCAAAAATCGATGACGTAACACGAACACCGGGGTCTGGTGACTTTCCATGAACCGCGCCAACTGGAGCGGGTCGGTGTAATGCGCCTGAATCACCTCGCGCGCCGTGCTGGCCACTTCTGTGAGCTGTTTCTGGCTTTCGGCCATGAGTTTGAAACTGTCGGGATCCTCAACCGATTCCACGTTGGTCTGCGAGCCAAACTGCCCCAACGGGCTTGAGGCAAGCCCTTGCTTTTTTCTGAATCGAAACTGAAATCCCACCAAAAACCTCCAGAACAATCGACATCTGGCAACATGCAATAGCCTGCTAATGACAGACGTCATTCACTCCCAGCCATGTCCTTCCCTGTATCTACTTGCATAAAAACACAACCTGTCATTTTTGTGCCAAAGGGTTACAGAACATTGAAAAGCAAGAGCTGTAAGCGGTAAACCGCTAGCATTACCACTATCCGGACGGTATCAAGCTCATACCCGTCAGGCGGAATACTGACCCTATTGAAACCAGGGAGGATCATACACAGGAGCAGCAGACCGGGTCACGTCACTACTCACCGCATTCACGCCCATTTGTCCTCTGGATGATATGCGTCCGTTATAAAAAAGCTCAATTTCCACCGTTTTTCCCGGTCCGTTGGTGGTGCTATCGGTTTTGATGCCATCCGGATCCAGATGGAAAACGATGGCATTATTATTGGCAGTTCCCCCAAAAGACATGCTGAAAACAGATAATCGGGCACCATTATGCAAGACCATACAGCCTCTCTGATTACCGACCGTATTACAATTGGCCCCACCGCTTAAGGTATACAGGTTGTCCAGTTGTGTGCCCGACAGATCATAGCTCACATAATTCATGAAAGGTGTTAAGTCTCCACCTGTCGTACTGGCTGACACACTGTTTGACTGCTGGTATTGCTGATAGGCTGCAGAAATCATCCCTAGTGTTTCTCTCCCAATCGCAGTGTGCGTGCCATTACTTTGACTCTGGATGATTATGGGGATGGTAATCGTAGCAATCACACCCAGAATCGCCAAGCTGATTAATAGCTCGGCGAGTGTAAAGCCATAGATCAGTTTTCCAGGATTGATGGGGAGTCGCATTAAACGGTGCCTCTGGTCGAAAGATGACTGTCTCGATTAGAGCCTGCATCCTCATTTTATTATCGTGTCATTTCCCCAAAACTTTAGGATTTACGTCAATTGTAACTTTTCTTCACTTTGAGCGGAGTGACCTGTTATCTGCAATGGAACATCCCATCGCTCTGCAGAGTCATCGACCCCCCCCCTCAATAGACTCCCATCCGGGCATGGACAGCCTCTTCAAAAACTGTGCGGGTCATACGCTCTCATCAAACTCCTTGCCCGCCCATTCTGCCAGAATGTATCAGACGGAAACAGTACAGAAGGGAAGATGATACTGATACAATATCAGTTATGCTGGAAATTGTGAAAGCCTTTCTCAGGCCGGAGGAAACCCCGCAAGCGGGGCGGTTGCAGGGACAATACTATGAGCGCACCGGTCAGTGTAACCAGTGCGGGAAGTGTTGCACCCAGATTTATCTGGTGTATGGACAGCAGACCATTAATAGTGTGGAGATGTTTGAGGCCATCAAGGCCGAGAATCCAGAATACGCTTCATTCAAGCCGTTACGGAACGAGAGTGACGAGGAGGGTTTGCAGTTTCAGTGTGTCTTGCTGCAACCGGACAACACCTGCGGGGCTTACGAGCAGCGTCCGGATTTTTGCCGGAACTACCCGTCGGAACAATCCCTGCTGATGGGCGGAAAGCTGGCCGAAGGCTGCGGTTACCAGTTTCGGTTGCTGCAGAATTTTCAGGCGGTGTTGCAGCAGGTGGCCACACACGGCCCGACCCGCTCGTTTAATCTCCTCACGGATGGTGCCGAATGAGCGTTGAATCCGGAAGCTCAATGACCGCGCCCGTGATATACCCTGCTCAGGGGAACATTACCCTACTCAGTCGGGCCTGGAATCTGTTTCGGCTGAACCTGAAAAAATGCGTGCTGGTTCTGTTGCCATCGGTACTGTTGTCTACCCTGATTCATCTGCTGAGTATCCAACTGGCTGGTGGAAAGGTGCTGACCCAAGTCACCATGACAGAACTGATGCAAAAGTTGAAATTAAGTTTAGCCATCGTGGGCTTGAGTATTCCCAACTGTTTTTTATGGGTGTTTTGTTCCTGTGTGATCAGTCGCTATCTGTATACCGCGATCATCGGCAATCAGCCGCTGCCTCTGAAGCACTGTGTGAGGTTTGTGCTCAAAAAATGGCTGGTCCTGGGTCTTTTAACCCTGGTATTGGGTCTGGTGTTTGTGGTGATGCTTTTTATCACTATGGTGCTGTTTTATTTGGGCATTATTTTTTCTGGTTTTCTGCTGGCTTATATTGGCACTAGGCTGTTTCATTCGGTCAACACTGCGGTGAGTGCCGTGACCGCCATTGTGGTGTTGCTGGTATGGGGCTTTACGATGCTGTCCCTGATGGCGTTACTCATTTCGTTTCAAACCTTTTTGTTTGTTTTTCCCCTGATGGCCATTGCCAATGCCCCGGATGAACAGATACCCTGGTGGCCCTTAATTCGTAACAGTTACCGCGTGGTTTTTGCCAATGCTCCTCGATTAATGGGCTTTGCCCTGGCCCAGTTTTTTCTGGCCTTGGTGATTGCTGCCGTGATTCAAAGTCCTGTGCTCATTTGGGCAGGCATTGAATACAGTCGGCTGGGGATGAGTACACCTTTTACGGTGCCCCTGCATGTGCAAACTGTGCTCAACCTGTGGAGTACGCTGGCCAGCTTTGTTTTGATGCCCTTTCACATCAGTGCCTTTACCCTGCTCTGGTATGATTGTCAGGTGCGAAAAGAAGGGCTGGATCTGGTGCTGTGGTTCAACAGCATCCTTCAGCGTCAGGGGCGCGATCCCCAAACCTTCAGTACGCAACTGGTCTCGCAGGTTTCTGCTGAAAGCCCGCCTCCCAGTCCAACGCCCCAGTTTTGAAGGCATTCAATTGTTGAATCAAACATGACACAGCAAGCACTCCCCATTGCATCTAAAAAGGAGCCATCGCTATGAGCGACTCAGTGATTCACGATGATATGAATAATAAGGTCGTTAGTATCTTTCAGCGTCATCGTCGGGGAGAGCATTTTCACTTTGAGCTGGAAGAGGGCGGGGAAATGGTGATTAGCCCCGATGGTTTTAACTATGTGAGTCTGAAGTACGAGCACAACAACGGAAACACCGGAGAAGAAGCGCAACGGGAGATCGCCGTCAGCCGGGAGTATTTGATCAAGATGATGGAAGTGCATCACGATCCGGAGCAGGTGCGGTTGAATACCTACTATGTGCCCGGCGAGAAGCTGGAAGCCTTTATGCTCAGTCTTCCCCAACGTCCCGGCACCTTGCTGGAGGTCCGTCAGATTTTGCCGGATCACACGGCTTGATTCGTTGACCGGAAGCGGGTGAGGTTTTAACTTGCCGAGTGGATTTTTAGCCCAGCGCAAAGTGCATCGCTGAGGCGGGAGGGGTTGATTTCCGTGAGACAAAGTTGTTGCGGGAGCGGGCATTCGGACTTGAAACAGGGCGCGCAGGGCACCGGGTGTTCAAATATCTGGATTTCGGGGTTGATTTTGGGTCCGGGCGGGTGCCACAGGGGGGCGGGATACTGGCCGCTCATGGGGGTAAATACTGGTTTGTGCAGCAGGCCTGCCATGTGCATGGCGCCGGTGTCGTTGGACAACACCGCAGTTGCCTGATGAAGGATGCTCCAGGTTTGGGCCAGCGATAACTGTCCCGCCAGATTGACGATTTGGCCCGGCAGATCGTGGGCGATGTCGGCGTTTAGGCTTTGCTCCTGAGCATTGCCCAGTAACACGATTTGCACCGATGGAATCTCGTTCAGCACTTGCGTCAGGACCGCCCGAAACGCGCTGACGGGCCAGCGCTTGATGGCCAGTTTGGCCCCGGCATTCACCACCAGAAGGGGTGCATCGGGTTTCAGGCCCAGTTGATTCAGCATCTCCGGCTGGGGGGATTGAAAATAGCTTAAGGCGTCCGCTGCTGAGGCATGGGGATCATTGGGCCGGGGAGTGGCGGGCGGTGGGGTCTGAATGTCCCAGCCTTGCAAGCCGGTTTGCACCAGAGTCAGCAACCAGTCACTGGTGCGGGGCAGGGTATGATGTTTGATGTACGTCCGTTTGAAAAATTCCGGCAGCAGCACCGTAAACCCCGTGGCCCGTCGGCTACCGAACAGGCGGGCCAGCAGCACTTCCCGGTACCCCCGGAAAATGCCCTGCATGGTCACGGGCAAGCTCACCCAGGCGTCAATAGATTGGGGCTGCTGTGACGTATGATCCTGCGTTTGCAGGCGGGTCTTTAATGATGCAAATCCCGTCCAGCTTCGTAGCTCGGCGGGATAGTACGACACGATCTTATCCACCAGACCGGGAAACGCGCTCAGGACATCTGCAGCACCGGGCAAATCCGGTTGACCGGCTGAGGTCAGCAAGGTGATCTTCGCGTCGGGAAAAGCACTTCTGACTGCGGCCATGGCCGGAATGGCGACCACCGTATCCCCGATGTTGCCCACCCGGTAAATTACGACATGGCGAATGGGCTCCGTCCAGCGGCGTCGGGGGAAGAGCAGTCCGCTGAAAAGTTTCAGCGCGGTGTGATCATCCCACAAATTATAGCGGGCCAGTCCGAGCAATAAGGGTTCCCAAATCGCGCCCATGCCTTAGTATCCATAACGGTTTAAATCAATGGTCACCTGGCTCTGGCTTTGTAGGGCGTCCAGAATGGCGAAGGTGGTTTCGCTGGTGAGTAGCAGGGATTCCACCGGAATGGCCGGTGTGCCACGGCGTAAGCTCTCGGCCCACGCCCGAAGTTCGGCGGCGTGCCCTTTATCCTGCTTGGAGAGCTTTTGGGTGGTTATTTTGCCCCCCTGGGCCAGCCGGAGCTGTTTGAAATCGTCCAGCTCTGCCCACAGGCCGGGGGCGTTCACTTCAATGCGCTCCTTGCCCAGTGTGGCGGCGGTACCGGCATCCAGTCGCATCCAGTAGTTGATCTGCGCGACCGAGCCCCCGGAGAAGGCAAGCTGGATGTTCACATCCGGATTCAGCCCGTCGCCTGCGGATTGCGCGTTGACTTGCACTGGTTTTTCCCCGGTGATGAACTGGCACCAGTCCACAAAGTGGCACAGCTCGCCCACGATTCTCCCGCCGTGCTGATGCACCCAGCTGTCTTCGGGGATGTGTCCTGCCAGCACCCGGTAGCGAATGGACAGCGGCACGGCCATGGCCGTTTTGTTTGAATCTTTGTCTGAGCTTTGGTCTGCGTTCGGGTTGGCCTCTTTCGAGCCCCGATTCAGGGCTTGATTCAACGCAATACTCAACGGGGCAAAGCGTCGGTTATAGCCCACCATCACTTGCATCTTGGGCGCGGACTGCATGGCCTGTATGCAGGCTTTCAGGCCGTCCCGGTGGGTGGCCAGCGGTTTTTCCACAAACACGTGACGTCCGGCGGCCAGTGCCTGGGTGAGCAGCCCGGCATGGCTGTCGTGGCGGGTGGCGATGAGTACCGCCTGTGTGGTGGCGTCTGCCCATATCGCGTTGACATCGGTGGCGCAAAAGGCGAAATTCCCCTGACGTGCCGCATTTTTGGTCGATAATCCCGAAGCGGACACCAGTCCTCGCAGTTGCAGGGGTGGTTGTTGTCGGGTGAGGGGTTGCAGCAGGGGCAGCAAGGTTCCCGTTAAAAAGTTACCCGCACCGATCACGCTAATGCCCAGCGTGTCTGTGCTCGGCACCGCCACCGTGTTCGGGGTCTGAGAACTAAGCCAGAGCATGCGGTCTTCGGCGGGCGTTAGGGATGCCTGAGGCTGGGGGTAGGTCAGCACAATACCCAGGGGTTGCGGACGAATCTCCGGGTTGGTGAGGATGTCGTAGGCCTGCGCTGCATCCGCAATGGGGATGCGGTGATCGATTAAAGGTTTTAAATTCAACTGGCCCTCGGCCGCCAGTTTCAGGAAGGTCGCCATGTTGTCCCGCTCCGTCCAGCGGACGTAACTGGCCGGGTAGTCCTGCCCGTGGGTTTCGTACTGCTCATCGTAGCGTCCCGGCCCATAGGAGCGGGAGATGATTACGGACAGTTCCTTTCGGTAATAGACGCTGCGGGGGACGTTCAATCCTACATCACCGACCACGACCACTTTGCCCCGTTCCCGGCACAGTTCGCCCGCCAGAATGATGGGGTCCTGCGAGGGTGTGGCTGCCGTGATCAGGACCTGATCGGCCCCCAACCCGCCGGTGAGTTTTAAAATGGCTTCACTCAAACCGGGATGACTCCGCTTCAGGGCATGCGTCATGCCCAGTTCCCGCGCCAAACTAAGGCGGCTTTCATCCAGATCAATCCCGATCGGGATGCCCCCGTGGGCCCGCACCAGTTGGGCGGTGAGTTGACCGATTAGGCCCAGTCCGATAATCAGGACAGTTTCACCCAGTCCAATCTGCGCCTGACGGACCCCGTGCAGGGCGATGGAACCGGGGGCCACAAAGCTGGCCTCTTCAAAACTCAAACCATCCGGGATGGGCACACATAAATTTTTAGGGATGTACAGGACCTCGGCATGGTTGGCAAACTGCGCCCCGGCACAGGCCACCCGATCGCCCGGTCGAATGCCCGGCATGTCCGGGCTGACTTCCCGCACCACCCCGGCGGCGCTATAGCCCAGGGGAATGGGGTTTTCCAGTTTGCGACGGGCCAGTTGCAGGGTGTCGATCACGCCCACCTGTTTCATCTTCCGCAGGAGCAACTGCACCCGCTCGGGTTGAGACAATACTTTCGCAATGATCCCCTTGCGGGCAAAGGACACCGCCGCGCGTTCCGTGCCGGGGCTGATCAGCGAGGCGGCGGTTTGCACCAGCACACCGGTACCCCGCAGCAACGGCGCTGGTACTTCTTCCACGCACAAGGTTTTGCTCATATAGGATTCCTGGAACACCTGTCTCATCGATTAAATCTCATCTATCTCATCAATAATTTCATTCGCAACACGGGTAGGGGGATGGGGTTGATTGGCCCTCTGTGTGGCTGGCGCCCTATCGTTATATATAACCGTACCATCGGTACTTGATGAGTGCGCCGTACTCATAGAGGAGTCTTTGCAGATTGGCCACCCGATTGGGGTCCAGCCATTCCTCATGGAAGGGTGGATAATCCGGTATCTGCACCGGGTAGGCCTGAATGCCCTGATGGGTCAGGGTCAGGAGGGCACGGCGCATGTGACTGTCAGAAGTCACCAGCAAGGCGGTTTTCCAGCCGTGGGCCCGCATGATGGCTTTGACATGCAAGGCATTGTCGTTGGTGGTGTCGGCGGTGTTGTCCATCAGGAGCGCACTGGGCGGTACCCGGAGCAGTTGCGCCAGATGGGCGTGGCAACGGGCTTCGGGATAGGGCGGCTGGCTGTATAACCCGCTGATGAGTAGTTGGCCGCTGCGACTGTACCCTTCCCGCCAGAGTTCTGCGGCAAAGCCTTCCCGCATGAAGGCGTGTGGATGGGCGTGGCATTGGCTGAGCAATGTGGCGGAAAACACCACAATTACGTCCGCCCGGTGGCGATTGTCCTGCACATGCAACAGGCGTTCCATCAGGTTGATGTGGGGAGAGATGCAGGCCAGCGCGATCAGGGTTAGCAGGGCGGCACCCAACGCCACCCCGGGAAAGGCTGCTGTGCAGGCCCGACCGAAATTTTCGAACAACCCGATGAGGGTTTGGGTGAGTGGTTGACCTCGACTAGCGCCGGGTTTGGACGGGTCGAACTCAGGCATCGGGAAACTCGCTCCAGCTTTGAGAACCCACGAGGCGGTTTTGAAGCATCTGAAACAATCGGTCCTCAAAAATATCGGCAATTTGTCGCCAGGTGGCGTAATGGCTGACATGATCGTAGGCCGCCTCGCCCAGCGCGCGGGCCAGATCGGGGCGCTCCAGCACATGCGTGAGGGATTGCTCCAGCGCGTTGGCATCACGGGCAGGAATCAGCAGGCCGTTTTCGTAATGTCGAATCACATCCCGTAAGCCCGGTGCTTCCTCGGCAATGACGGGTAGCGATCCGGCCATGGCCTCTAGCAGGGAGAGGGGCACACCGCCTTCCAGCGCGGCGGGTTGCAGATAGACATCGTGTTGTTGAAAGAGGGCGATTCGGGCCGCCTCGCTCACGGAGGGCAGAACGGTCAGGGTGTCCTGGCAGGGGGCTGGCAGTATGGCCCGCAAGGCCTCACCTTGTGAACCGGCCTGGGCAATGGTGAGTTTCAGAAGGGGGTGAGTTTGCTGCACCCGCTGCAGGGCATCCGCCAGCTGTTGCGGATCACTCGCCCAGGGGCCTAGCATCAGGAGTCGGGGCGCCTGTTTTTGATAGCTGGAATCGTTGCTCTCGTTTTCTGGTCTGGGGTGACGCTGGGGATGGTAAAACACTTTTGCGACACCACTGGGCAGATACAGCAATTGTTTGGGTTGAACGTGCGGATGCTCAGCCAGCACCCGCAGCGGGGCTTCCGTGGTGTTGAAAAAATGGGCGTCGTGGGTGGTCAGCACCTGCTGGCAAAGCCATTGATGTACTGACTGGCGAGGTAACCATAATGTCCGGGCAGTCTGGGGTTTGGCGTGATCCGAAGGTTTCGGAGCATGGTGAGAATCTTCTGGGTGATCACCAGAGACTTCTGTACCCGGTGTTGCAAATGGCGAGGCGGCAGCCCCATCGGGCCAATTTGCCCGATGGCTTTGTAAGGTGGTGTGCCCGCCATGCCAGGCCAGCAGACGGGTTTGGCTGGGCAGGATGAATCGCCGCATAGCGGCCAATGCCCATCCCAATGTGCCAGCGGTCAGAATGAAATTATACTGCCGTTCCCGACAAGCCCCACTGATGCGGGTCAACAGCCCCATGCCCCGACGCACGGTCTGCCAAGCATCGGGGGTGATCGGTGGGATACCCGCTTGTTCCGTTTTTGAATCGGATTCCCCATGCGGTTCTATATAGTAGTCGATCGTATGGCCGCGCCGACTGAGTTCCTCGCTCAACGCCCGGAACAGCCGAAAGGCATCCCGTGGGGGATGTTCAGGCGAGGGCGAGACAATGAGCAGTTTCATGGCAACAGTTTCATGGGGTTACTTTGGACGGGGGCTTTTGACGTGATTGATGTCTTTAGAGGGTGAAAACTTAACCCGTATTTCTGGAATCTTACTGTATTTGCCGATCAGACTGAGCCCTCCGCCCAGTGGAGCCCGGAGAGGGATGGGGCCAAGTGTCAGTCTCCGACTGCAAGCATCATGGATTTCCGATGTGGACTCAATGCGATTTCCACGATCAGGACTCATGCATTTGAAGGAAATTTAGGGCGCCCTTTTTTCAGGAATGAACTTTGCCGTTTAAAATCAGAACATGATGAATCAATTGCAGGATAAACATGTGGAAGTAAGTGCGCCAACAACTTCGGTTGCCTACTTTGATACGGCATCCACGGCCTGGAGTTTACGTTATCAGGAAAGTCGCCATTTTCAGGAACGCTTGCAAAAAGTGCTGAACTGGATGGCCGCCTATCCGCCCTTTCTGGATGTGCTGGATTATGGCTGCGGCAGTGGTGTCTTACTCAAGGCCTTATCGGCGGCAGGATATAATTTAACCGGCGTGGATCTTTCTGCCGGGATGCTGGAAGAAGCCCACCGCTGCATGGAAAGTGTCCCGCAACGGGAACGGGCTCGGCTGTTTCGGGTGAACGAACACTTTGAAAGCCCCCATGTTGAACAGCAGTACGATGGCATTTTCTGTCTCGGCGTGCTGGAGTATCTGGACGATCCCACGGCCCTGATGGCGCACCTGAACAGCCTGCTAAAACCCGGTGGGTTTTTAATGCTCTCCGTGCCCAACCAAAGCAGTGTTCTGCGTGGGATGGAGCGCTGGATTTACAATAACGCGGTCTGGTTTCGTCCGTTTGGTCTGTTTCCGCACCTGACCGGAAAAGATAACTATTTGCAGCATCAGCGGCATCAGTTCACGGTCAAGGAACTCAGCAGTCAGCTGGAGCCCTGGGGTTTATCTCTGAAGCGGACGCATTTCCATGTAGCCCCCGCTTTGCTGAAAAGCTTTGAACACTCGCCCGCCTTCGGGATGAGTGTGATCACCGAATGGGTCAAGCCGACGGTGAAAAAGAGCGCTTTTTAAGCGCGATTCATCTTTCAAGTGTGAGCGTTGAGCACTGAGAATCCCGTGCGGGTTGAACTCGTGGCGGTTGGGATGTTTTGATGGATCCGGTGGCCATTGCAGGCGATGCGGCGCGTCCTGTGGATGAGGGAGAGAACGAGGGGTTTATCCATTGAGCCGTTGATGTGGTCTTGCTTGTTCGGTTGTTAAACTGCGAGTAGAAGTACTTCCGGTTCGTATTTTTTCCTGGGACGCGTGTTTCATTATGGTTCAAGCCAAAGCTAAATACAGACAGATCCTGTGGCATTACCGCTGGTTGGCCATTGCTATTTTTGTCGCTGTCCTGCTGATGGGGTATGTGGGTTTTCGCATGCAGCCCAAGGTTTACGGGGTTTCAGCGGATATTTATGTGGAGCCTCGGCCGGGGACGGTCACTGGCGAGTCGAGTATGTCGGCTTCCGATGACGATTTTCGGCAGATCAACAATCAGGTAGAAATTCTGGGCTCGGATCGCGTGGCCAACAAGGCTGCCGATTATGTCGGTCAGCACATGGGTTCTTATCTGGTGGTGGATGGCGCTCAGATGGCTCGCATGATCACCATTACCAAGAAAGAGTTTTCCAGCGTCATTACACTGGAGCTGAGTTCTTCCCAGCCACCGCAAGTGGTGCTGGTTCTCATTCAGGAGTACTTGCGCGCCTATCAGGATGTACTGGAAGCGATCAACTCGGATAAATCCAGCCGGGAACGTGAATTTTTGGCCAAGCAGCTGGAGCTGGCCCAGACTGAGTTAAGCCACACCTCGGATAAGCTGCGTGATTTTGAATCCAAAAACGCGGCCTACAATATGGATGTTCAGGTGAATCAGATGCTGGGGCTGGCCAGCGGGCTGGATGAACAGGCCAAGATGCTGCAAGCCGATATTCAGGCCACCAGTCAGGAAATTCTGTCTTCCCAGCAGGCCCTGCCCGTTTCTCCTGAGTATGTGAACCTGATGGCCCGCATTGAACGCGACCCGGAGGCCAGCGAACTGCGGAAGCGCATTGTGCAGATGGAAACCGAAAAGGCGGAGTGGGGATCCAAAGTCACGGAGCTACACCCCAAAATGGGTGTTTACACCCGAGAGCTGCAACGCCTGCATCAATTATTAAACCAGCGTCTGGCAGTGTTTAGCACTGCCTTTCGGGGTGTTTCCGAGAAAAACGGCAGCAAGCTCACCACGGGCAGCACGCTGGATGCCAGCCTGGCTGAAAACCTCTTAAAAACCCGCATCAAGCTGGATGCCTTGCGCGCCAAGGAAAAAGCCCTGATTGAGGCACATGCGGATGTGACCGAAAAGCTGAAAGCCATGCCGCAGCAGGTGGTGGAGTATGCCTCCCTGAAAAATAACTACGATATGGCTCAGGAAAAAGTACGCCTCCTGCAAAAACGCCTCGATGACGCCTCGCTGATGCAGGAAGTCTCCAAAAGTTTCACCAAGGTGGAAGTTTTGAAAAATCCAGTAGTGCCTAAAGAACCCCTCCGGCCTAACCTCACCAAGAACATGACCGCCTCAGCCCTGTTGGGATTCTGTCTGGCCCTCTTTTCGGTGTATGTCCGCTGTGCTCTGGATCATACCTTTCGCTGGCCCTTTCAGTTGAACGGTCTGCGTGAGCCCAATGTCTTCATTCTGGAGTCCTGTCCCTCGCGCGATGCCTTTGCCCATCGTCTGGAGCAAGGCACCATTGGCGCGCCGGATTCCTACAAGCGCCTCATGGTGCATCTGGAGAGTCTGGCCCAGAACGATAACCTCCGGCGTGTGGGCTTGCTCCCCGTCGGCGGCACCGATGTTCGTGGCATTCCCGCCGTCACCCTCGCCTTGTCTCTTACCGAAGCCGGGCATAAAGTGGCCTTGCTTGATGTGGACTTTACCCCCCAGTCCGTTTCTTGCCTGATGGAAAGTCTGGGTCTCCCGATTTCCGCCGCCCTCCAGCATGGACCGGGTCTCAGTGATTACCTCGCGGGAGATACCGAAGATTTCGTGGATATTATTTACCCCTTGGGTAAAAGTGTTTATGGCAGTTTTATTCCCGCCGGTAGCCCCATCGAAGGCGCGGGCCTTCATGTCTCCCGCCGCAGTTGGGATCATCTGGAGAGTTCTCTTTCTCCGAACTATAACTTTGTATTTTACAGCTTGCCCGCGATTCAGGAGTCCTATGATGCCGTGGCCGTGAGTCTGGCCATGGACGGTGTGCTCTTGCTGGTTTATCCGGGGCATAGCTTTCAGGAGCAGATTCAGCAGTCCATGCAGGAGTTGAAAACTGTGGGGGTGCATGTGTTGGGGATTATTGTGCAGCCTTAAAGATTCAGGTTTAACTGGTTGCTTGAGGGAGGCTAGCCTCCCTCAAGCTCCCTCCACTGGCGAAACTGTTTTCCCCAAACCCCTCCAAGTGTGGTTTTCTTTCGCGTGGCTGTGGCGCCCTTTGGCTTAGGAAAAGAGGCTTTGCCTCTTTTTGGAGCGCGGGCGAGTTTTTGGGAGGCGGGTGGGTGGTTATTCGTGAGAAGTGGATGCGTGATGGGTGAGTGTAGGGTGTGCTTTGCTGGTTTTTCGGGCAACTCCCATACGTATTTGGGGGAACTCCCATACTTAAATGATTAAAAAAACCCGAAAGCGGGTAATGATGAAATGTGGTGTATCTTATCCTGGCCCCGGCCCAGACTCCGATTAGTCAGCAATTGATCTCTCTGCGACCGTTATCGTCTCTGGCATTCAACTCCGACCTTGGCCGTTCCAAGTCACAGATTCACTCTTATAACGCATTCAGTCATTGTCCAGAACAATGCTTCCAATTCAAAAGGATTAAGAACGCATGAGTTCAGTCAGTGTAAGTGGCGGTACCTCAACCAATAATGGTTTAACAACGCCCTTGACCGTTTCGACCGGATTTAACTCCGGGCTGCCCATTGATGACATCGTTAGCAAGCTGATTGCCGTGGAGCAACAGCCCATCACCGATATGCAGAATAAGCAGTCGGATATTAAAACCCAGAAAGGCCTCTACGCTCAGGCCCAAACCCTGGTCCAGAATTTGCTGACCTCGATTAAAACCATGACCGCCCGCGATGTTGCCACCAACGCCACTATTTTCGACAACATGACGGCTACTTCCACAAACACCACCGTTGCCACGGCTACGGCCACCAATTCGGCCGCAGCCCAAACCATCAGCCTGGAAGTTCAAAAATTGCCCAGTCTGACTGTATCCAACAGCACCGGCGCAATCGGTTCCTTTAACACAGCCACCACCGTGGATCAGTTGGGCATTTCCGCCGGTAATTTTACGGTCTATGCCAACGGCTCCCCTTACACGGTTACGGTTTCAGCCGGGGAAACCATGAGCGCCGTTTTTGCCGACATCAATGGTCTGGTCGCCGATGCCGCCATCAGTGCGGACCCTACCATTACTAATGGCAAAGTGAACATCGCCTATCAGCCGGGTGCCAATATTGTCCTGGGCTCCGGTGGTGATACCAGTAATTTCCTTTCCATCACCAACCTGCTGACGGGTATCAATGATGGCGCTGGTAACATTACCGCTTCCCAGCGAAACACCACCGTGGATCGCAACCAGATGATGTCCATTGCCGCAGCCCATCTGGCAACCCCTGTGACGGATGGCACCTTCACCATCAACGGCGTTTCCTTTAATACCACCGGCCTGACCATCAACGATATGATCGATCAGATCAATACCTCCGCAGCCGGAGTCACCGCTTCTTACAACAAGGGAAACGACACCTTCCAGCTGGCCTCCAAGAATACCGGCAGCACCTATATCTCTATGGCCGATGGCACCAGTAACTTCCTGACTGCCATGAAGCTGATTTCTGGCGGTGATACCACCACCTCTCAAAAGTTGGGACAGAATGCCCAGTTTGTGGTGAATGGCACGACCATGTATGCAGCCACCACCAGCGTGGATGAAACCGTCACCGGTCTGACCGGGGTTACCCTGAATCTGAATCAGGCCTCTGTGGGGACCACCGTTCAGATTAACGTGCAAAAAGATACCGCCAGTGTGATTAACGCGGTCAAGGATGTGATCACCAAATACAACAGCGCCATCTCTTTTATCGATCAGCAGACCAATGCCCAGAATAAAATGCCCCTGGCGGGTCAAACGGGTCTTAAAAATTTGCGGAACCAGATTCGCAGTATGTTTACCGCGCAAGTGGGATCTCTGGCGAGTACCGGGCTGGATAGTTTGCAACAGGTGGGTATCACCACGGGCGCCGTCGGTAGTTCGGCAGGAACCGCCACGCCTCAGTTGCAACTGGATAGCACCAAACTGACTGCCGCCCTGGCCTCCAATCCCGCGACCATCAAAAAACTCTTCGTCGCCCGCGATCTCGGAGGCGCTCAAAACGGGACCTCTGCCGATGATGGTTTTAATGGGACCTTTACCCAGTTACAAAACCTGCTATCCGATCAGACCTATACTGATTCCTTTGGGGCTACCGCTTATGGTGCCCTGTACAGTGGGACTGATGACAGCAACCGTGGGCTCTTTTCAGCTTATCAAACCTCTGCTCAAAAGCGGATTGATACTTTAAACAAGTCCATTACCGACGCCCAGGCCCGTCTGGCGACCAAGCAGGCCAACCTGCGGGCCCAATATCTGGCGATGGATCAACTGGTCGGGCAATATCAAAGCCAGAGCACTGCTTTAAGTGGTTTGATTTCGCAGCTTTCAGCGAATTCCGGGAAGTAGGTTTTTGGTTTAGCGGATTGGCTGTCAGGGGGCTTGCCCTCCGCCCCGCCCATTGGGGAAACTGTTTTCCCCAAGCCCCTCCAGGTGTTGTTTTCTGTCGCGTGGCTGTGGGATCTCTTTGGGGAGAGGCCAAGAGGCTTTGCCTCTTTTGGGTTTGCGGCCGGGTTTTGTTTTTTGTGGGGCGGGTTTCTGGGTTGAGGGTGGGATTTTTTAGAAGGAAGCAGCTATTTTTAGGGGGGGGAGGGGCTGATTTTTTCACTTTTTGGTGGATTTTAGATCGGTGGATATTAGGATGGATTGATGGGGGTGTTTCTGATCAGTGGCTGTTGAGGATGAGGCGTTGGGAAATGTGGGGGCTTGGAGACTACTGCTTTTGGGGGATATTTGGCGGGAAAGCTGAAGATTTGGAGGGTTTTGGTCGAAGTCTATTCTATGACGATCATCCTGGGACTCTGATTCATTCAAGTGGATTTAAGTTCTGACTGAATGATTTAGCGTCTGATGCTATGGAGAGCTCATTGCCCATGTTTGGATTTTTTCATGCCCGTCAATCACAAGGCTCACCCCTGCCTCTGCCCTTGCCCGTCTCCCTCCCGGAGGGCACTCTGGTCAGCAAGGAAGACATCTATCGCGAGAACAAGGGCATGGCGCCTATCCTGCTACTGCGCAAGGGCTTTGAAGTTTCCATGGATGAACTCCCCCGCTTCATTCGCAACGGGGCTCGTCCCCATCAGTTTCTCTTCAAGCCTTCCGAGAGCGCCGAGATTGCGGAAGTCGATTTGCCCGAGGCTTTACCGCAGCAGCTGAAATCCGTTCGTCGTCAGGGGATGATGGAGGAGTTCGGGACAGTGTCCCCCTACCGTTCCCTTCAGCGAGATCCCCGTGATCGCCAGCGTGTCCTGATTCTGGAACCGGATCAAAAAAGCCTGAAGCGTCTGATTGATTGCCTCTTCATCTGCGGTACACCCCTGGATAAGATCCATACCGTGCGGATGCCCCAGCAACTGGCTTGGGCCATTGGCAAATACAAACCCCAGATTCTGATGGTGGACTACGCCCTCTCTGATGAACAGACCGGTCTGGCGTTGCTGGCCAGTTTGCAGTCCCTGCCGGGCGTGGAGAAAATCATCTTTACCATCGATCCTGACTCTCCCCTGAGTGAGGCCGAGCAACAGACCCTGGACGCTCTGGGGCCAACCGCGAACGTGAAACTCCTGCCGAAGCCCGTCAGCCGGTTTACGGTCAACCGCATTCTGGCGGAATAACCCTCCAGCAATCATCTAGTCCTGTTCGAACCGGACAGCCTGCAGTTTCACCCTGATTCCGCTGGTCTCTGTCAATCCCAGTCAGTCTCCAACATGACCTTTCCAATAGGGCAATTGGTTACAGCCTCACCCAAGTCCGAAGGCACCTATCCTATGTCACAACTCAATCCGGGATCCTATGAGCTTATCCTGAAGCGCATTCGGGATATACCTTCCTTGCCCGATGTGGTGAACCGGATTCTGGTGGTCATTGCCAAGCCGACCACCCCGGCTTCCGAGATTGCCCGCCTGATTGCCTATGATCCCGGCCTGACTTCCAAGGTGCTGCGTATGGTGAACTCTGCCGCCTACGGCTTCCAGCGCCAGATCAGCTCCATTCAGCATGGCATCATGATTCTGGGTTTCAACAATGTGCGTGGTCTGGTCCTCAGCGCCAGTATTTTCAAGCTCTTTGAAGGGCATACCCATCCCGGCGGATTGAACCATCAGGAGTTCTGGGAACATTCGCTCTGTACGGCGGTAGCGGCTCGGGTACTGGCCAATCAGTTTCGGTTACCCGATGCCGATGACATTTTCAGCGCCGCGATGCTCCACGACATTGGTAAGGTGGTGCTGGATATTTATTTCCAGCAGGAGTACCAGCAGGTACTGGGTCATGCCCGCCGCCTGAATGTGCCCTGTCACGGGCCTGCCTTTTACGCCCTGGAGCATAAATTACTGGGCATAACCCATGCCGGGATTGGCAGCTTTCTGGCGACCAAATGGAAATTGCCGGTGAGCTTTACCGAGGTCATTCAGTTTCACCATGAGCCTGAAAAGGCTGAGAACTGCCAATCGATGGTTTTCATGGTGGCTTTGGCCAACCAGATGGCCCAGCTCTATCATCATAAACTCCCTTATCATCGTCAGTACTTTAGCCCGGACGTCCTGGCCTACTTCGACCTTCCCGATTATGAAATGACTCGCTTGATGGAGACCCTGAGCGAGGAGATGATCACCGCTCAGGACCTGCTAAACTCCATTTCGGGGCAGGGACCAACTCAAAATACCCGGTTTGGCCGTTAGTCACCGCCAATGGTTTAACCGAATATGTAAAGTTTTTCAACAATTCATCACCCATCGTTCAAGATTCATCCGTCGCGCTCGATACCTCTGGTATGAAGACGCTTCGTTTCTTGTTGGGATCCGTTCTGGCCCTTGCCCTGATGGGGGGAGCCGGTACGCTGTGCTGGGCGGATGCGGTGAGCGATGGGATCTCCTTGTACAAGGCTCATAGCTACTCTCAGGCGGTGCAAAAACTTCAGTCCGGACTGAAGAGTAACCCCTCTGCCGATGGGGTTTTTTATCTGGGCATGTCCTATGCGAAGCTCAATCGGCTGGATGAAGCCCGGGACGCCTTTGATCATGTGTTGCAAATGTCCTCGCCCAGCAGTGAGCTGGCCGTACTGGCCCGCAACAACATCAACTATGTCACCAAACAGCAGATCACTTTGGCCAGCAGTAGTACCAAGGCGGCCCAGGTTCTAACTACCTCGTTATCCCGGACCAGTAAAGACAATTATCTGACGTACGTGTTGTTTCATGGCAAGGTGGTGCACTTCGCCACCGACCGCATGCCCCTGAAGGTCTTTATCACAGAGGGGCGA
Organism: Vampirovibrio chlorellavorus; assembly: GCA_903866275.1. Classification (GTDB taxonomy): domain Bacteria; phylum Cyanobacteriota; class Vampirovibrionia; order Vampirovibrionales; family Vampirovibrionaceae; genus Vampirovibrio; species Vampirovibrio chlorellavorus_D. The sequence continues at coordinate 263,179 of CAIPMU010000012.1, forward strand.
GGGGTGCAGGGCTGGAACAACAGTATGAAGCAGCCGGTGCTTTCCGCCATGCGCTCCTGGCAGCAAGGGACGCAAAACCAGATCACCTTCACGCAGGTGTATAGCGAGTCCAACGCAGACATTGTGGTGCGTTGGCGGCGTAATTTCTCTGATGGCATTCTGGGGGTAAGCCCGTTGCAAACGGTTGGTGATACCATTGTGGAATCGGATGTGAATCTGGCGACTTTTTATCCCGACAGTAATCGGGCCATTCCGCCGGATGACCTGAAGGCCATTGCCGTGCACGAATTGGGCCATGCCATTGGCCTGCGTGGGCATAGTCCCAACCCGAATGACATTATGTTCTTCTCCAAAACCCGGCAGGAGGATGGGCTCAGTCAGCGGGACATGAATACCGTGGCCATGCTCTACAATCTGCAAGCCGATGTTCAGAACGGCAATAGCAGTACCGCCCAGAATAAACAGTACTACGATCTCTTTCAACAGGGGTTTCAGGCGCAAACCAGCGGACGAAACACCTCGGCCATGGCGTCTTATCGTCAGGCGATTCAGATTAATCCCAACAAGTTTGAGGCCCGGTTTAATCTGGGGGCACTGCTGATCAATGAGGGCAACCAGCTGGTCCGCGATCATCAACTGGAGCGGGCTCGTAAAAACTTTGCCGAGGCGCGTCAGTTGTTTGGCAGTATTCTGCAAATGTCCCATCCCCCGCAAGGCACCCAGGAAAATCTGACTGCGGCTGAAAGTAACTATAATCTGGTAAATCAGGCGCTGACCAAATAAATGTCTGCGGGATCGCGGGTTGCATCCATTGGATTTTACTGTGCGGATTGCACGTGAATGGGTCAGGCGTGAAAGCCAGAATCTGTGTGATTTTTCGGCTTCGTTTTTTCCGTCTCTGCTGGCCACTCCTCCGAATGGATGGTCTTAATATCGGAAAAACGAGGCCACTGATATAATTTTCTTAAGTTTTAAAAATCATAGATTGCAGCCTTAACCCCCGTTCAGGGTGTGAGATCGTTTTGAGGATTCATGAGCACTTTACCGAAAAACAAACTTCCGGGTCGGCAAAACAGTTCGCCTGTGAAGAAAGGAACCGAGGCATTGGAAAAGCGCAAACATCCCGCCAAAACCAGCGACGATTTACTGGGTCTGGATGACGAGAACGAGCCAGGGTTTAACGATGCTCAGGATCGGGTGGACTTCTTCGAAGAGGAAGAGGAGGAAGAAGAACCCAGTGAGCGCGAAGAACATCAGGTAGAACGTGGGTCTGCCGATGATTCGGTGAAGATGTATTTGCAGCAAATTGGTAAGGTGAAACTGCTAAGCGGCGAAGAGGAAGTGAATCTGGCCCGGCGCATTGCGGAAGGCGATGAAGTGGCCAAGGCCTTGCTGGTCAAGGCCAATTTGCGTCTCGTGGTGAGTATTGCCAAAAAGTATATTGGGCGCGGCCTGTCTTTTCTGGATTTAATTCAGGAAGGCAATTTAGGTTTAATTCGTGCCGCGGAAAAATTTGACTACAAGCGCGGTTTCAAGTTTTCGACTTATGCCACCTGGTGGATTCAACAGTCGATCACGCGCGGCATTGCGGATAAATCCCGTACCATTCGCTTGCCTGTACACATGATTGAAACCATTGGCCGCTTGAAAAAAGTGACGCGGGACATGACGCATGAACTGAACCGCACCCCCACCAAGGAAGAATTGGCGGGGCGCATGGGGATTTCGCTGTCCAAGTTGCGACTGGTGCTAAAAGCCACGCAATCCACCATTAGCCTGGAGACGCCGCTGCACACCAAGGATGAAACCTCCAAAATCGGCGATTTCCTGGTGGATGAAAACATGGAGTCTCCGGACAGCCGGGTGTCTCAGGAAAATTTGACGGAAGAACTGGATAAGATTCTGGACAGCCTGCGTCCTCGGGAGCGGGACGTTTTGAAGCTACGCTTTGGGTTGAATGACGGCAACAAGCGCACGCTGGAAGAGATCGGGCAACTGTTCGGTGTCTCCCGTGAGCGGGTTCGCCAGATTGAAACCCGTGCGCTGAACAAGCTGCGCAAGATGTGCCGCAATAACCGCAATATTAAAAGCCTGAAAAATTATCTGAATCCCTAAAGCTGGTTTTTTGGAGAGATCGCGATGGGCGGTCTGGTCGCAGACCGGCCTGATGGGAAGGCCGGGTCAACTGGAAATCAAGCGTTCGTTTTAATACTGATATTGTTAACGTTTTCGAGTCCAATGATATACGGTCTAACCGTACATCTGAGCACTCATTAAAGGCCGTTTCTCAGTTCATTCGAGAAGCGGCTTTTCTTCGGGAATTTGGTTAGCAGGATTGCTGGAGGCGGCCTTCAGGGGTGTGGCAGGAGTAATCTGCCGGGAGAGCTTTCAGTCGCTTTCTGGTGCAGAGGCTTTAGGGTATGGCTGCAAGGCGGATTTTGTCTGACGACATCAGGGATCCGATGAGTCTTTGCGCGGTGTGGCGTGCCAATGCCGTCGATTAAAGGGTGGGGTGTTCTATTTCCATTAACTGTTTCACCAGATTTTCCAGAGAATAGACCGGCTGGGCCTCCTGGGTGGGTTCACTCTCCAGCCAGGCCAACACCCCGATGATCAACCAGAAGTACATGTTGTGTGGAAAATTCTCGTGAATGGGTGCGGAAAATCCGTACAGAAACTGAAATACCAGCACATAGGTGCATACCCAGTATAAAAAATGACAGTAGCGCCACAGCACCCGGCGCAGGCAGGTCCACAGGGCGATGATCCAGATGGCGGCGTACATCACGAAGCCCACCAGACCGTTCCGCAACAGCACGTAGGCAAAGGCGTTGTCCGGGCCAAAGTTCACCTCGGTCCAGGTGCTGCCAAAGAGGGCTTTGACCGGATGTTCTAGGAGGCCCTTGAGGGTAAACAGCGGGGCGAAGATCCGGTAGTTGGCCGTGGTTGAGGAGGGGTCCAGATACTGACTGGCCCCGTCCATCACTGCGTGCTGAAAGTCAAAATAGGTGACCAGCACGTACATAATGCCCAGCAATGCCAATCCCCCCAGGATCAGCCACTTGGGCTTGATCGAAATTTTAAAGCCCGAGGGCAGGCTTCTGGCATGGGCAATCAATCGTAAAAGCCCGCAAATCGCACCGGTGGAGACCATAAACAGCATGGAGGATCGGGACAGGGTCATAAAAAGGCAGGTCAAGGCGAGGGGAATGGTGAGCTTGAAGCCCCAGCGTTCCCAGACGTTGTACTGTTTGGCCAGGAAGTAAATTGCAGAAACACCCAGCACCGTGACCAGATAACCACCCAGGTTGTTGGGATTCTGCAAGGTGGAGGCAGCCCGAAAGAACAGATGACCCCCGCCAAATGACCGCACATAGGGGGATCCGTTGATACAAAATTCGACAATGCCCAGAATGGACACAATGGGCAGACTGTACACCATGCCCTTGCAAACGGTGGCCAATTGTTCCTGTTTCTGGATGAGTACAGTGGCCAGCACCAGCGGCAGGATGGCAAATTCGACGTTGCCCCGGATGTAATAGAGCAGATCGTACATGTCTTCGCCCTGAAACACCCAGGTAATGCCTCGCAAAATGGTGTAAACCGTAAAAAAGGAGATGAGCATCATCAGGGGGTGGGTCATCCGCCGACTCCACAAGGGGTGGTTTTCCATGTGCTGATGCAACAACTGGAAGCCCGCCAACCCGAGTAGTGCCACCAGGATAATGTCTTTGGTCATTTTTTCGGTGTTGGTGGCTGGAATGCCCCAGGTGCCCACATCGGTGGGGTTTCGCCCGGTCAGGCGGGAACAGTAAAAGTAGTAATAGTTAAAGGCGGCAATGGCCACAAAGCCGGTCATGGCCTCATGAAACGGACGACGCATGATCAGCCGCACGACCAGAAAACCGACCATCCCCGAGATGAGGGGAATGGTGCCTTCCAGGCCGGAACCGGCTACCCAATACCCCAGAATCAGGGCCAAAAGAATCATCAACACTTCCACACCCCTAAACAGGAGGGTTTGGGCAGTCTGTTTTTTGAGGGTTTTTAGTTGCATCGTTTCAGTCGTCTCGTTCATCGTTTTTGGGGTTGATGCGTTGAATCTTTTACCCAGAAGGCGTACGGTTGAAGGCGGGTCATGGATTCTGCACGGTTGAATTAAATTGTTCTCGTATCCCTGTTTTAGAAAACGCACTTTCTTTTGCAGAGGCCCCACACCACAGCCAAGATCATATATGATAGATCCTAACAGAATCGCCTTGTGTGGCGTGTGTCGGAAGGAAAAAACCCTCTTGCCGCAGGATAGAGCACCCACCCGGATATTGATTATTCCCCATCAGCCCAACCGCAACGTAAAAGTGCGGGCGATAGAACTGGCCCGGCATCTCTCAGCCCAGTCCGAGGTGGAGGTGTATGTGCTGGTCTGGCGGGTGCGGGGCCGACATTACCCGAACCTGCTCAACAAGCTGGGCTTTAAACTGCACGAGGCCTATGAAAGTGCCACTCTGCAGCCCAAAATCCGTCTGGAGGATGGGATTCGCTGGGTGAGTATTCCGCATATGCTGGCGCCCTATCCGGTGAATCAGTGGTTTAACCGGCGTCAGGTTGAAAAATTTATTCAGTTGCAAGGCATTCAGGCGGTGATTAGTGGTAACGCCTATCATTTCCCGATGCCTGAAACTGCCGATTGTGCCCGGATTTACGATGTGGTCGATGATCATATCACCCCGCAGAGCAACGCCCACTGGCAACGCACCCGTGAGTTCACCCTGAAAGAGCTGAAAAAGGCGGACCAGATCCTGACGATCAGTCACGCTTTACAAGCGGAATTGGAGAAACTGGGTTATACCAACAGCACCTTAATTCCCAATGGTGTGGATTTAGCCGCCTTTTCCCCGGAAATGGCCCTGAGTGTCGCGGCAATTCAGGAGCGTTACGAGATTCAGCAGCGGTTTACCATTGGCTATATTGGGAATCACGGCTGGTGGGCTGGGATGGATTTATTAGTGGACGCCTTTAAGCAGTTGCATGCCCGTTTGCCGGAGAGCCGCTTGCTGATTGTGGGGCCGGGTGAGGAAATTGGTCGCTATCAGCGACAGGAGTCGGATCGGCCTGAGATTATTTTTACTGGCGCCATTCCGCCGGTGGAAATCGCGGCGTACTTTAAGGCCTGCTCTATCGGGGTATTGCCCTTTACCCCTTGTCCGTTCACGGATAATGCCATGCCGCTCAAAATTCTGGAGTACGGGGCGGCATACAAACGAGTGCTGGCGACCCCCTTGAAGGAATTACAAACCCTGCAGTTTCCCCATGTGCAACTGATTGAGCCTGACGTTGAGCGCTGGGCGGAGGCCCTCATCGATGAAGCGTTGAACCCCACGCCCTGGAATGCCTGCTGGGATGATACCATAGCCCGTTACGACTGGACCCGCCTCTGGGCACCGCTGGATACCATTCTGGCCACGCATTTTTCCACGCAAACTGCACAGGTTGCGACTCAGGGTCGCCCCGGAGTACCCCCTGATGCGTCTGCTCTTTAACGCCAGTAATCTGAAATCATCGGGTGGGTTGGTCATTCTGGAGCAACTCCTGCCCGCCTTTTTGGCCTATGAGGCTGAAACAGGTCAGAATGATTTTACTTGGCCCAGCGCGTCTTCGGCTCAGGGGAACATTGATTCCCTGCTGCTGTACCATCACCCTGACGTGACCCCGCAGGTGAAAGCCTGGATTGAGGCACTTCCAACGGCAGCGCAAGGACGGATTGAGGCCATTCCATTTCGGGAGCCCGATGGGCTGCGCCGGTTTTACTGGGAGCAAGTGACCCTGCCCCGAATCATTCAGCTTCGGCAGGTGGATGTCCTGTTTAGCTTTGGCAATACCGGACCGCTACGGCCCGGTTGTCGGCAGATATTATACCTGCAGCAGTCCATACCGTACACGCAATATCAACCGCGCAACCACTGGCTGAAATGGATCAGGTTTCAGTGGATGTATGGTTTCCTGATTAATTTGGCCCAGTTGGGCTCCCAGCGCATTGTGGTGCCCACGCGCTGGCTGGTTCAGCCCATGCGTGAGGCCATTGTATTTCGGAAACCCGCTTCCGCGTATCGGGTGAGCTTACCAGGTTTGCCGGGCTGGCCCAATGATTCCCCGAACGGGGGCCAACGGGCAATCTCTGCCGCAGAGCAAGCCTTGCTAGATACGTTGTCCATGAGTCGTAAAATGGGCACCCGGATACTCCTGTATCCCTGTAATCTGGCACCGTATAAAAATATTATGGCCCTGCTGGAGGCGGTGCATATCCTGAATACCCAGATGCAGCACTTCCAGTTAATCCTGACCTTTAATGAGGCCAGCGCCGAGTATTTCCCCTGCAAGCAAGCCATTTTAACCGCTGTAGCCCAGTGTCCAGCCAATCGGGTCGTGTTGGCCGGATCGTTCAGTCGGGCTGGCTTGCGGCAGTTGTATGGCCTCACCGATGTGCTGGTCTTTCCTTCGCTCGTGGAAACGCTGGGACTCCCCCTGATGGAGGCGATGGCTCTGGGGATTCCTGTTGTGGCGCTGGATGGCCGGACTGTCAGTGATCGGAGTACCCTGGCTGCCTTTGCCCGTGACATTTGTGGAGACGCCGCTATCTATGCTCCGCCGGGCCAAACTTCTGTGCTGGCAAGCCAGATTCATCAGGTACTGCGAGATCTCACATTGGCGCTGCGGCTGGGGCAAGCGGGGCTTCAGCGGGCTGGCAGTTTCAGTTGGGAACAGCATGTGCGGGATATTTTGGGGCCTTAAAAGGGGGTATCGCTGCCTGATGCAGTGATTTGACTCATTTTAATGAACAGAAAACCGCAGCCTAATGACTGCGGTTTTCCAGTTTTTATTGGGCCAATAGGCGCAAAACAGCGTTTAATAAACTTTTAGCGACCGACAGACCAACGTTTTAGATGAATCAACTAGGCGTGTTTGTCAAACTTGGTGCCCACCGGGTGCTGTTGTGCCGGTGGTTTCGGTGTTGCAAAGGGCTTTGCAGCGGGCGTGTTAGCTTGAGTCGCCTTGGCACGAACTTGCGTCTGAGTCTGGGGCACATGGGTTGCTTTAAAGGTGATGCCGGACATGGGAGTCCCCCTTCATGTTTTACTCTATAAACAACTACTGAGAAAAGCATTCAGCCCAAAGCGACTGCTTTCGCCCAATAACTTCTCTCAATAATGATGAACAACCAGCCGATTATAGCAAGAAAACCCAGCTATGCCAATAGGCAATGGTGTTTATGCAACATGAACCCACGGTTGCGTTAATCGCAGTCTACGCAGCGAATGGCCGGATTGACAGGTGTAGTCTCAGATTCCTGGGCTTCCAGCGTTTGTGAGGCATCCGCCTCCGTTGTTGAGTGTGTGGGCGTTGGTGCTTCCAGGGACATGGGTTGATCCAGGCGGCTGTTGTTGCGATAGACTGTGATGCCTTTAATACCCAATTGATAGGCCAGTTGATACGTCTCGGCAATGGCCTCGTGTGTGGCCTGCTCCGGGAAGTTAATGGTTTTGGACACTCCGTTGTCCGTGAATGCCTGAAAGGCGGCCTGCATGCGGACATGCCACTGGGGTTCAATGTCGAATGAGGTCACAAAGAGGCGTTGCAGTTCCGTTGGGAGTTCAGTCAGCCCTTGCACCCCGCCTTGCTGGGCCACTTGCTCCAGCAGCTCAGGGGTATTGAGCCGGTTTGCCTCCAGCCAGGCGGCAAACTGGGGATGCACTTCCAGCATGCGGGTGTTGTCCATAATGTTGCGGGTGAAGACCAGCGCAAACACCGGTTCAATCCCACCGCTGGCCCCGGCGATGATGCTGATGGTTCCGGTGGGGGCAACGCAGGTGGTGGTGGCGTTGCGCAAGCCGTGTTGCTGTATCTGGTCACTGAGTGTTTGCCAGTCTTGACGCGTTACCCGCTGGGTGGGGTGGCCCCCGTGTTTTTCAATCAGCCAGTGGCCCTGAGCATACCGGCTTTCCGCAAACGTGGGAAATGAACCCCGCTGCCGGGCCAGCTCAATGGAGGCCAGTTTGGCGTGATAGTCGATCCAGGCGGCCACTTCCCGGGCCAGCTCAATGGCCGCTTCGGAGTTGTAGGGAAGTCCCAGCGCCAGCAGGCAATCCGCCCAGCCCATGACGCCCAGTCCAATCTTGCGATTGCCTTCCACCATACGCTGAATTTCAGGGATGGGGAAGCGGTTCCGGGTGATGACATTATCTAAAAAGTGGGTCGCTTGGCGCGTTACGGCAGCGAGTTTTTTCCAGTCCAGCTGATTTTGCTCAGTCAGCATGCGTCCCAGATTGATGGAACCCAGGTTACAGGCCTCGTAGGGCAAGAGTGGGACTTCTCCGCAGGGGTTGGTTGACTCAATTCGGCCCAGAGCGGGAGTGGGGTTATCGGCGTTGATCCGATCAATAAAGACCAGTCCTGGTTCGCCGGTCCGCCAGGCGCAATCGATAATCTGGTTGAAGAGTTGCCGGGCGGGCACGGTTTTGACCACCTGTCCGCTGTTGGGATGGCGGAGTGGAAAGTCCGAGTCGTCTGCCACTGCCTGCATAAAGGCGTCCGTTACGCTGATTGAGATGTTGAAGTTGTTGACCTTGCGCAGGTTGTCTTTGGCGCTGATGAAGCTTTCAATGTCCGGGTGATCGATCTGCAGGACGCCCATGTTGGCCCCACGGCGGGTGCCCCCCTGCTTGATGGCCTCGGTCGCGGCGTTGTAGACCTCCATAAAGGATACCGGACCGGAGGAAACGCCCATCGTGGAGCGCACCACGTCTCCTTTTGGGCGTAAGGCTGAGAACGAAAAGCCGGTTCCACCCCCGCTCTGGTGAATCAGGGCCGTATGCTTGAGGGTTTCAAAGATGGATTCCATCGAATCATCAATGGGCAGGACAAAGCAGGCCGAGAGTTGACCCAATGGGCGTCCGGCGTTCATCAGCGTGGGGCTGTTGGGCAGAAATTCCAGTCGGGCCATCAGGCTATAAAATTCTTCGGTCAGCGCGTCCACGGCTTCAGGCGTTTTGCCATAGGCCAGATCCCCTTCGGCAATGCAGCGGGCCACCCGACGCAGCAGCTCGGCAGGCGTTTCCAACACCCGATCGTGCTCATCCCGGATGAGGTAGCGACGCGCCAGCACGGTCATGCCGTTGGGCGGAATGGCCGGGGTCAATGGCTCAGCGTCAGGGTGATGGTTAGAATGGGGCATGAATTTCAGGCATGTTTGTCAAACAGTGTTTCCATCATAGACCATTCCTGACGGTTTTGACACCCTGTGCTTCCCCAGCAAACGGAGCGCGATGTTTGCAGCGTTTCTGCTCCTATTAGACGACCGGTTCAGTGTCCCATAAAATGGCCTTGCAAAATGGCCCCGTGCTGAACCATTAGGCCTGTTCATGAAACGTTCAAAGATTTGGGTCAGTCGCATTGAATCAGATTGTAGCACTCCGTTTTGAACGCCTGTTTCATCAGGTTTTCGCATCCGGTTTGATATGATACTCTCCTGATATTGAGGGCGATGAAATCCAGTATTGTTCTGTGCAAATAAGGTAAATTGAGAAATGAAAACGAGCAGGTTATTTTTGACCTCAGCGCTGGTGGGGTTGATGGGAATTGGACTCTGGCCAGCAACCTCAGGGGCTGCCTCACTGGCCCCGGAAACACCAAAAAGTAATCGGTTCTGGTGGCCCGAGTTGCTGGATTTGGGGCCATTGCGCCAGCATGAGACAACCTCTAGCCCGTTGGGTTCCGGTTTTAATTATCCCGAGGCCTTTAACACGCTGGATCTGCAGGCCGTTAAAAAGGACATCAATGCGTTGCTCACCACCCCGCAGGCCTGGTGGCCACCGGACTACGGAAACTATGGACCGTTCTTTATCCGCATGGCCTGGCATGGTGCTGGCACCTATCGCTTGCAGGATGGTCGTGGTGGTGCCGATGGTGGACAACAACGTTTTGAGCCATTGAACAGCTGGCCTGATAACGCGAACCTGGATAAAGCCCGTCGCCTGCTCTGGCCCATCAAGCAAAAGTACGGCGAAAAGATTTCCTGGGGCGATTTGATGGTGTTGACCGGCAATGTGGCTTTGGAAAATATGGGTTTTAAAACCGATGGCTTTGCCGGTGGACGCGCCGATGACTGGAAACCGGACATGGTCTACTGGGGACCTGAAAGCAAATTTCTGGCCAGCGAGCGGTATAGCCCGGATGGTAAACTGGAAAAGCCTTTGGCTGCTGTGCAGATGGGCCTGATTTATGTCAATCCGGAAGGTCCGAACGGCAACCCCGATCCGTTGGCGGCGGCCAGGGATATTCGGGAAGCCTTTGGCCGAATGGCGATGAATGACGAGGAGACGGTGGCTCTGATCGCGGGCGGTCATACGTTTGGCAAAACGCATGGCGCCCATAAACCCAACGACTGTGTGGGGCCTGAACCGGCCGCCGCTGGTATCGAAAAGCAGGGTTTTGGCTGGGAAAATAAATGCGGTAAAGGCAATGCTGAAGATACTGTGACCAGTGGGCTGGAGGGGTCATGGTCTGCTAATCCTGTGGCCTGGACGACTCAATATCTGAACAATCTGTTTGCCTATGAGTGGGTACAAACCAAAAGCCCTGCGGGTGCCATTCAGTGGATGCCCAAAGACGGGGCGGCCGCTAGCTTGGTTCCGGATGCACATGTGGCGGGTCAACGACACGCCCCGATCATGTTCACAACCGATTTGGCGTTGAAGTTTGATCCCGCGTACCGAAAAATTGCCCTTCGGTTTCAGCAGGACCCGGCTGCGTTTCAACAGGCCTTTGCCAAGGCGTGGTTCAAGTTAACGCATCGGGATATGGGACCTCCCAGTCGCTATTTGGGTGCGGAAGTTCCGAAAGAGGCCTTGCTCTGGCAGGATGCTGTGCCGCCTGTGACCTATCCGTTGATCGATGAGACGGATGCCAAGGCGTTGAAAGCGCAGATCCTGCAATCGGGATTGACCGTGCCGGAGTTGGTGAGAACCGCCTGGGCCTCTGCCGCCAGTTTCCGGGGGACGGATATGCGTGGCGGAGCCAACGGCGCCCGGTTGCGTCTGGCGCCCCAGAAAAACTGGTTGGTGAATAATCCGCAAGCACTGTCTCGGACTCTGGCCCGACTGGAACAGGTGCAGAAGGACTTTAACGCCAGGTTGTCGGGTGGTAAACAGGTTTCTCTGGCAGACACCATTGTTCTGGCCGGATCGGCGGGCATTGAGCAGGCCGCTCGCTTGGCTGGGTATCCGAACGTGACGGTTCCTGTTCTGCTCGGCCGGACCGATGCGTTGCAGGCGCAAACTGATGTGAATGCGTTTAAAATGCTGGAGCCAACTGCTGATGGTTTTCGGAACTACTACGGCAAGGACAACCGGAAGTCTCCTGCTGAAATGCTGGTTGAACGCGCGGATTTGCTCAATTTGACCGTGCCGGAGATGACCGTGCTGGTGGGCGGCATGCGGGCCTTAAACGCCAATGCGGATCAATCCCTTTATGGCGTTTTGACCCAGCATCCGGGCACCTTGAGCAACGACTATTTTGTCAATTTGCTGGATATGTCCACCCAGTGGCAGAAGTCATCGACGACTGAAGGCGTCTATGAGGGCTTCGAAAGGGCCACCGGCAAACGGCGCTGGACGGCGACTCCCGTGGATCTGATCTTCGGTTCCAACGCCGAGTTGCGGGCAGTCGCTGAAGTTTACGCTTCCGATGACGCCCAGGAAAAGTTCCTGCGGGATTTTGTGACGGCGTGGACCAAGGTGATGAACCTCGACCGCTATGAAAACGGGCAAAAACTCTAGTTCGGTTTATCAGGGCGGCAGGTTTACGAAGTGAATCTGCCGCCCTTTGGTACCGTTGAAAATAGCTCAACCCAGGGCCTATTTTAGGCATTTTATGGGTCCGTTCTCATCATTTGGGATTATGTTCATGCTTTAAAACAGCTCCTTGCGTTCTGGCTGGCTAATCTTTCGGTCAAAAAGTTATGGGCGTGAAAAAAATGACGTTTCTAATCTTCATCAATGGCAGATTTTTAATCAGCTTAGGCGCTTCAGCCGTTGTCTGTTATGATAGTTATTATGCCTATTTCATTGGAGCTCCCGCATAAACGTTTGTCCCAAGGGGACTTGTATCGTTTCATTCGCCGCAGCTTGCCGCTGGTGGATGAACTTCCTGCTGTGGATCCTGCAACCACTGAAGCTGTCGGTGTTTCTTCGCTTCAATCTGGGGGGGGTGTCAGTCAGTCTTTTAAGTCCGTTAGCCCCTTGGCGCAACTGGTTGAAACTCAGATTGCGGACAGTAAAAGGTCTGGAAATGCACTAAAAGATGATGTTCGTCTGATGGGAGCCTTGCTGGGGTTGATTATCAGCGAGCATGAGGGGGCTGATTTTTATCGGTTTATCGAGCGCCTGCGTCAGGCATCGAAAGACGCGCGAGAACAGTCTGGTCGAATTGGTGTGGAAAAAATCCACGGTGTCATTCAGGCTGAACTGGAAGGCGATGATGAGACCGCCCAGCGTAGTACGCTCCATCGGGCTGTGGCTGCGTTTCGATTGTTTCTACTGTTGGCGGGCATTGCCGAGGAATATCATCAGAGCGCCAAGTTTAACCACAGTGAACAGGCGGATCAGCAGGGCGTTTTGGAAGCCATTGGCAAGGCCAAAACGCAGGGACTGGATTTGCCCGAGCTAGAAGCGTTGCTGGAGCGCACCACGGCACGGCTGGTGATCACGGCGCACCCCACCAAAATTTTGCGGCAAACCATCTTGCACCACCAGAAAGATATTTTTTACATCCTTCAAGCCATGCACACCACGGATCTCAACCCGTTTCGCCAGCAGGAATTGCTCAAGGAGCTGAGTGAAAAAGTGGAAGTTCTGTGGGCCACGCAATTTAGCCGCTGGACCAAGCCCGAGCCGCAGGAAGAGATCAGTCGGGTATTGAGTTATCTGACGCGCACGCTGTATACCACGTTGCCCACGGTGCATCAAAAGCTCCATCAGGCTTTGCAGTACCATTACGAAACCGAATCGGAGAGCCCACAACATCCGATACTTTCGGTAGGCAGTTGGGTGGGCGGAGACATGGACGGCAATCCCTATGTCACCCCGGACGTTTTTTCGGATGCATTGATTCGGCAAGCCGAAGCCATTTTGAATTTATACGCGGATGATCTACGGGAAACGCGTGAAAAATTGAGCCATGCCATGCACCGGGTGGGCATTTCCGATGCCCTGAAAGCCTCGATTCAAAAAGATTTGGACGATATGCGCGAAGCCGGCGAAGACAATCAAACCTACGCCAGCCAGGTGGAACGCGAACCCTACCGGCTCAAGCTCAGCTTGATGATGCGGCGCTTGCAAGGCACTCGCGATCACAACGCCTTTTTAACCACCGAAAAACGAGCCACCTCACCGTTTGTATACCTCAATTCGCAAGCGTTGCTCGCGGACTTAAACGCTGTGAGCGACAGTCTTTGCGAGCAAGGCTACAAGCGATCGGCAGCAGTCCGGCTGGATCGCCTCAAGCGCACGGTCAGCATTTTTGGCTTTCATTTTGCCTCCATTGATTTGCGTGAAGAGAGCAATCATATCAACCAGACTGCCAAAGCAGTGCTGCGAGCTACCGGGATTGAAGATTCGCAGGATTTTCTGGGCGATCTCACCCGTGAAATTCTCACCCGCAAGGTTTTAAACACCAGCCATTGGGAAGAGCCACAGGCTCGCCTGCCCTACGCTGAAGGGGACAAGCAGGTTATTCAGCGCATGCTGGGCATGCTGGAAACGGCCAACAAGGCCCGCCGTTTCATCAGCCCGGATGCTTGCCGGAATCTGGTGATCACCATGACCAACGCGCCGGTGGATATTTTGGCGGCCTTGTTGCTGCTGAAAACGCAAAACCTCTTTTACCCCTTGTACGGCGATGGAAATCCGCAGTACGCGAGTCACATGGACATTGTGCCTCTGTTTGAAACCATTCCCGATTTGCAGAATGCCACCGATATTATGCGCGCGGTGTTCGCCAATCCGGCGTACCGTCTGCAATTGGCCGCCCGGGGCAATCGGCAGATGATCATGGTGGGTTACAGCGACAGCAATAAAGACGGCGGTTATTTTACCAGCAACTGGAACATTTATAAGGCCCAGGAAGCCTTGTGGGCAGTGGCCGAGGAGGCCGGAATCGAACTGCGTTTCTTCCATGGACGTGGTGGTAATTTAGGCCGAGGCGGCGGCCCCGCGCAACGCGCCATTCGGGCATTGCCACCGGGCACGGTGCGTTACGGTCAAGATCTCACCGAGCAGGGCGAAGTGTTATCCCGCTACTACAACGTGCCGGAAACCGCCCAAGCCCGCTGCGAGAATCTGCTGAACGCCCTGATTCAAAAAGATTTGGAGCATCCTGACGCCAAAGAACTGGCCCAAAATAAAATTTGGGAAGACATTGCGGATCAGTTGTCCGCCTTTGCGCGCACCAAATACAACAGTCTGGTGCATGAAAATCCCCATTTCATTGAATACTTTGAGCAAGTCACGCCCAAAGAAGTCGAGTTGGTGAAAATCGGCTCTCGCCCCAGTCGTCGGCACAACGTGCAAAGCGTCTCGGATCTGCGGGCCATTCCGTGGGTGTTCCGCTGGTTCCAGTCCCGCCAGATTATTCCCGGCTGGTACGGTTTGGGCACCGCCCTTTCCCGCTTTGTGGAAGCCGCCGATCCTGAAGCGCAATTGACCTTGCTGAAAAAAATGTACGGCAACTGGCACTTTCTGGAAAGCATTCTGGAAAACAGCGAGATTATTCTCCGCCAGACCGATCTCAGTATTGCCCGTTATTATTGCGGCCTGGCCGAAGACAAGGTGAACACCGAAGCCATTCTGGCCGATATTGAGGCGGAGTACAACTTAACCCGCCGCATGATTGAAGCCATCACCGGCAACCCCCTCCTCAGCGAACCCGAGGCGCAGACGCTCAAGCAGGCCATCGAGCTGAAAGAGCCCTATCTGGATCCCTTGAATTATATTCAGGTGCAGCTGCTCTCCAAATATCGCAAGCTGGCCGCCAACGACCCCGAAAGCCCCATGCTGGAAGCCTACCACCGGGTGATCGTTTCCAGCATTGAAGGCGTGGCCACCGGCTTGGGCACCAGCGGTTAAGTCAGGTTTTCGCCGTCTTTTATAATTCCCACAACCATCCCCACTTGGAAGGTTTAATTTTTGGCTTGGTCTGATTTGCTAGAGGTTGTACTTGCCAGTCAAAAGTGAAAACGACAGGAACTAATTCATAACAAGGGTTAGGCAACGGGGGTAGCGGACTGGATAGCAGGATGGCTTTTATCGCAGCCAGATCTGCTTTCTTGCTATTTGATTTAAGCTTAAGCCGAATATCATTAATTGAACCATCTGAATAGACTTTCATCACGGCTACAATGCGACTGCTTGCCGGTACTAACGCTGGATTCCAGTTTGAACGAATCGCTTTATGTATGATATGAATATATCTACCAAAGTCTGTGTCTTGCGCTGCGCAGGCTGCTCTGGAAGCGTCCCGGTCTTCTTTTTCTCTTAATGTGTTGGTCGCCAAATCCGGTTTATTTTCCTGTTGGTAAATTGCTGCTAGCAAATTTAATATTTCTGAGGCTTGTTTGCTCTCTTTCCCGTGTTCTTTTTCCAGAATGGTAAAAGCGGTTTTCGCGTGTTCTTCGGCTATGTCCAGTCGTTTCAAGTTCAGTTCGTTGGTGGCTAATTGTTTTAGCGTCTGGCCAATTTGATCAGGCCAAGGCTCTTTTTCCTGGTTTTGTGCGCTCAATCTTTGTTCCAGGCTGTTTTGGTTTTGCAACAAATATTGCTTGCACATCGAGTCAAAGGCTTCACGTTCAGCATTGTTTAAGGACGAACCTTGCTTCACTGCAAGTTGATAATCATTTTCGGCGCCGTCAAAATCACCGGCCCGTTGTTTGATTTTGGCTTGCTCGATAAAAACCTGCCAAAGTATTGGGTTTGCGACAGTTTGTCCTTTACAAGTGATGTTCAGCAAGTCGACCCCTATGAAAACAGCACATAGCAATAGAGATAACAAATGAAGCCGATATTGAGCGCGCAAAACAGGATTCCTTCGATTTGATTGGCCACGGTAGACCATCCCATACTAAAATAAAAGCAGGGTTGGTAAACGGGTCAATCTTCGGTAATTGGCAGGAAAGGGTTACGCATGAATCCCGCACAGTTGAATCTAATTCCGGCAGAGACGCCGCTGGTCATTCTGGCGGATGGCTGCTTCGGGGAATCGCAATCCAAGCTGGCCTTGGGCGTGATTCGGTATGGAACATGGCCCGTGGCCTCGGTGATTGATGCCTCGCAAGCCGGGAAAACCGTTCGTTCAATTACCGGCATGCCCTGTGATGCCCCGATTGTGTCCTCATTACAAGCCGCGCTCGCGACTCAGCCCAAGGCGTTGTTGATTGGCACAGCCCCACCGGGCGGCGTGCTACCTCCGGAATGGCGCGCGATTTTGTCGGAGGCCATAAGCAACGGGCTGCATATCATCAACGGCCTGCATTTTTTCCTCACCGAAGAGCCGGACTTGGTCGCATTGGCGGCACAGCATCAGGTGTCCCTGTGGGATGTGCGTGACCCAGAAGCTTACGGGCGGCATAAGTTTCAGGAAATCAATCTGCAAAAGCCTCGCCCGGACAACTTACGGGTGATCGCCATGGTCGGCTCCGATTGTGCGGTGGGCAAGATGCACACGGCGCTGGAGCTACATGCCCAGCATCAGGCGCAAGGGCTTTCCAGCCGATTTCTGGCCACGGGGCAAACGGGGATTCTCATTGCCGGGCGTGGTGTTCCGCTCGACCGGGTGATTGGCGACTTCATGGCCGGGGCGATTGAGGTCTGCCTGCAGGAGGAAATTGCCAGCCTGCCAGCTGTGAGTAAGGGTTCTGCCGGAAAAGACCCATCGCACTGGGTCTTTGTGGAAGGGCAGGGCTCTTTGCTGCATCCTGCCTACTCCGGGGTGACGCTATCGTTGATGCACGGGGCCAACCCGGACGCCATGATCCTGTGTCACAAGGCGGGACAAATGCATATCCGCAACTATCCCCAGATTGCTTTGCCACCTATGCGGGAGTTGGTTGCACTGTACGAGCAAGCGGCCCAGTGGGTTCGCCCGCACGGAGAGAAGCCCGCCCGCATCGCAGGCATCGCCGTGAACAGTTCCGCGCTGAGTGAACCCGAGGCCCGGCAAGCGCTGGATCAACTGGCCGAGGAAACTGGCCTCCCTGTAACCGACCCGGTGCGTTACGGCGTATCATCCTTGCTCAATGCGCTAACCACGCAACTAGACTGCGGTTAAAAACGATGCCAACCAATCCCAATCCAATGATAGAGGTGCAATCAGCCCCCTAATCACTATTTCAACATTGCTTAGACAGGAGAATCGCCTTGAAGCTGCAATTTTGTCCGCTGGAAATCCCTTATGAGTTTACCTTCACCATCTCCCGGCATTCCCACACCCATGCCACCACGGTGATCGTGACGCTCACCTATAAGGAAAACGGGAAGACTTACGAAGGCATGGGCGAGGCTGTCCCGTCCGAGTTTTACGGGGAGAACGCAAAAACCGTTTGCGCGTTTTATGAGCGCCTCAACCGTGAGCAAGTGCTGGCCGACCTTTCGCCCTTTGATATTCAGAAACTGCAAGACCGCTTTGAGGCTCTTGTAGGCAATATGGCGGCCAAGTCCGGGATTGATCAAGCCTTCTACGATCTGCAAGGGAAGATCCTGAATCGCCCCCTCTGGCAACTGTGGGGCCTGGATCCGGCCAAAGCGCCTAAAAGCTCCTATACCATTGGGATTGCGGATTTAGAGACTGCCCAGCGTAAAACCAAAATCGCCCTCTCGCGGGGATACGACGTGCTCAAGGTCAAGCTGGGCTCACCCAATGACGTGGGGCTGTTCGAGGCCATCCGCGCGCTCGCACCGTATCCGGCTATCACCATGCGGGTAGATGCCAACGCGGCCTGGGATGTGGATGCGGCCATCGACATCTGCCACCTGCTGCATGATCATCATGTCGAATTCGTGGAAGAGCCGCTCAAGCTGACCTGCACCAATGCGGATTACGCCAAGCTCAAGGCCCAAAGCCCCATCCCTCTGATGGCGGATGAGAGTTGCCACACCCTGACGGACATTCCCCGCTGTGCCGAATTTTTCCACGCCATCAACCTGAAACACACCAAAACCGGCGGATTGACCGAATCCCGACGGATGATTGATGCGGCGCGGGCCCATGGGCTTACCATTATGCTGGGCGGCTTTGGGGAAAGTTCGCTGTCAGTTACGGCCTTTGCGCAGCTTAGTCCGCTGGTGGATTATTGCGACCTCGATGGGGCGTTGCTCATGGGTGAAGATGCGTTTGAGGGTGTGCGCTTTGAAGGGAGCCGGTTCTATTTACCCCATCGTCCCGGCTTTGGGGTGATTCCAAGGGGAAAATAGCCCCGGAGCATGTGGGGCATGCGTTTGGGCTGATTTCAATCCGGAAACCTCAAGCCCTGTCGCTACAAGGCGCATGAGCTAAGTGCATCGTCCAATTGTCCTATTGGCGGGCGCATGCCTTTTGTCTACACTGGTCAAACCCGAGCGCGTCTGATTGGGGAGGATAGACTTATGGTGGCATCATCATCACCCATTGTTACTTTTCTGGTTCTGGCCGGGGATTTTGCTCTGCCCTTGCAGGAATGCCTCCGCTCTATCCTTGCTCAAAGCTTCATTGACCTGGAAGTTCTGATTTTAGATACGGCTCTGCACCGGGAACCGACCGAACTTTCCCAACAAGTGAGCCGGCGGGACGATCGGGTGAGGCATCTGGTGCTTCCTTCAGCCAATACCCGGTTCGATAGCTGGAATCATGGGCTGCGACAAGCCAAAGGAGAGTTAATCTGGCTATTGGAACCCACGGATCGGCTGGCCAGCCCTCAAGCGATCAAGGATTGCGTCACCCAATTCATTCTTAACCCACGGCTGGGTCTATTGTTCAGTCGGGTGCAATATCTGGATGACAATGGCGTGCCCATTGAACGCTACGCGCCGCCCAAGAAAAATAGCGAATTGCCTTACCACCCCACGCTTTATCCGGGTCGTCTGTTCTTCCGGCAGCTGCTCAAGGCCAATCTCATCCCCGCGGGTTCCGTGATTGCCCGGAAAGCATGCTTTAACCGGGCCGGTGGATTTCAAAATGAACTGGGGCATAGCAGTGCCTGGCAGCTTTGGTTGCGGTTCTCTCTGGACTGGCAGGTGTACTTTGATCCCGTCCCCAAACTCCTGTCCCGACAATCAACTCAGGAAGCCAGTCTTCATCAAGGCAAATCGAGACAGGGTTTACACCAACTATTGCAAAGCTTTTTGGCCTTGCAAGACTTTATGGCCGCCTATCATTATCCCAAACCCTTACAGCATCAGGTTCAGCTGGCTCGTCTGCAGTTCATGCGTCGTAAGGGCATCAAACTGAGCGTTGGCGATCAACTCTTGCGCTTCTATCGAAAGCTGACCACCTCAGGCTCTCCCCTCAGTCCATTGCTAGACTGATCGCTCTTGTTGCAAATCTTGGTTTTTTCTTTGCATCCGGGGGGTTCGCGGATGAGGCCCTGATACCCGGCTCATTTAAGCGAACGAGCTCAGCGACTTTCG
Source organism: Vampirovibrio chlorellavorus (assembly GCA_903866275.1). GTDB lineage: Bacteria > Cyanobacteriota > Vampirovibrionia > Vampirovibrionales > Vampirovibrionaceae > Vampirovibrio > Vampirovibrio chlorellavorus_D. The sequence continues at coordinate 282,885 of CAIPMU010000012.1, forward strand.
CTTCCCCAAAGTCACCAAAGGGACTAAAATATTTGACGAGATACTTCTTCGTTGTTATCTTTATCGATGATCTCCCACACTCGTTGAGCGGTAATCACCCTGATTGTTTTGATTTTATCAAAGAGTTTAAACGTCTGAAGACTTCTATTCCCCTTTATTGAGACCCTATTAAGAGAAGAGCCGGTTTAAAGATCATGTCCACCATTCAGAATATTTTTGTCCTGATCAAGCAGGTTCCGGATCAGTCCGCGAAAGCCGGGATTAACCCCGATGGCACCATTGATCGAGCCAAAGCCAAGCGCATGCTGAACCCCTTTGACCGCTATGCCCTGCAAGCGGCCTTGCACACCAAACACCTCTACGGTGGAAAAGTCACCGCTATTTCAATGGGTCCCCCGCCCGCCGTGGAAATCCTGATGGAAGCCATTGAGCACGGGGCAGATTTTGGCTACCTGCTCTCGGATCGCCGCTTGGCCGCTTCCGATACACTGGCGACTGCGTATGCGTTGCACAAGGTGGTTCAACATCTGGGCGTGCCTGATTTAATCTTTTGCGGCCTGCAAACTACCGATGGTGACACCGCTCAAGTGGGTCCCCAAATCGCCGAACGGCTCGATTTGCCGCAGACGAGCTACTGCGAAGACTTTCGCGTGGAAGACGGTAAAGTGGTGGCGCGCCGGGTCATTGAAGGCGGTTACCAATGGGTGAAAATGGCGATGCCTGCGATGATCACCGTGGCCAACTCCTACCATCACCTGGAGTACAAAACCATTCGCGGGGCGCGCAAAGTGCAAATGCTGCTGCGCAACGAAGAAGAGAAAAATAACGTGATTAAAATGATCACCTTGGACGATGTGGGCGCGGATCCAACCCTCTGCGGGCTGAAGGGCTCTCCCACCATCGTTGCCAAAACCGACAAGGTGTCCGAGATCGGTGGCAGCTGCAAAGTGCGCCAAGGCGAACCGATTGAACATATGGTGCGTGACATGCTGCAAACCAGCAATCTCAGGGAATTTGCAAACGTATGAGCCAGACTGAAAATCAACCTACTCCCCCCGTCGAAAATCAGGCGCCTCCCGCTCCGGCCCCCGAGCCAGAGCCCTTGCGCGAAATTATCACCCCCTCCAACAAGGAAGTCATTGTCCTGGCTGAGCAAGTGGGCGGGCAAATTCAGCCCGTCACCCTGGAATTGCTGGGTGCGGGTCGTGATTTGGCCAACAAACTGGGCGGCCAACTGTCTTGTATTCTGTTGGGTCACAATTTGGGCGATGCCGCTCAGACCTTGATTCATTATGGGGCCGAGATTGTGTATGTCGGTGATGATGCTCAACTGGAAAATTACCGCACTTTGCCTTACCGCCGGGTAATTACCGATCTCTTGAAAACGTTTGCGTTGCCCCCACATATTCTGTTGCTGGGTTCGACCACCACGGGGCGCGATTTGGCTCCCCGGATTGCGGCGTTCTTTAAAACCGGCCTGACCGCCGATTGCACCGAGCTGGATATTGGGCCCTATGAGCACACCAACAAGGCGGATCCGGATAAAGTGGGTCTATACCCCGGTTGCTTGTACGCCATTCGTCCCAGCTTTGGCGAGAGCCTTAAAGCCCGGATTCTGGGGCCCTGGAACAACCCGCAGATGGCCACAACTCGCCCCGGCGTGATGAACCCCTTGAAGCCGGATACTAGTCGTACCGGCGAAGTACGCCACATTCCCGTCAATTTGCTGTCGGAAGATTACCGGCTGGAAGTGATGGAAATTGTGCGCGAAACGTCCAATAGCGTTAACCTGACCGATGCCGATGTGATTGTTTCTGGCGGCTTTGGCATGGGTGGCCCGGAAGGCTTTGAACTGCTAAAAGAACTGGCGGCCTGCTTTGAAAACGGTGTGGTGGGCGCAACCCGCAAAGTTGTGGATGCGGGCTGGATCCCTTACCAATACCAGATTGGCCAAACCGGCAAAGTGGTTCGTCCGAAAGTGTACATTGCCTGCGGCATTTCCGGGGCGATTCAGCACAAGGTCGGCATGCAGAAATCCGGTTTGATCATCGCCATTAACAAGGATGCCGATGCGCCCATTTTCTCGGTGGCGCAACAAGGGATCGTGGGCGATGTCTTCCATGTAGTGCCCGAGCTGATTCGTCAGATGAAGGCTCAAAAGCAGGCAGGCGGTGTTTCCTCGGCTGAAAAGTCTTTGGTTTAGGCGCATTTCAACCCCATTATTTTTCCGGATCAACTGAAATAATTTAAGTTTTAAATGAATATAACGTCTTGAATTAATAGGAGGCACGGCCTCTGTGGCTGAACGCATCGAATACGATATTATTTTGGTAGGCGGCAGTCCTTCCAACTTATCACTGGCCCACCGTTTGGTGGATTTGGCCAAGGAGAGCGGTCAATCTTTTACGATGGCCATTCTCGAAAAAGGCAAAGAGTTTGGCGCGCACATTGTCAGTGGCGCTGTGACCAAACCCCATGTGATCAAAAAATTGTTCCCCAACTACGAAGAATTGGGCTTTCCCATTGAGGCTGTTTGCCAGGAGAGCCAGTTTTCCGTGTTGGCCAACCACAGCAAATGGGATGTCCCCAGCGCCCTGGTGCCGGATGGCATGAAAAAAGAAGGCTACTGGGTGCTCACCCTGAGCCATGTGGTCTACTGGATGGCGAACCAGCTGAAGGCCAAAATCAAGGACGTCCCTAATGTGGTTGTGGATCTTTTCCCTGGGTTTTCCGCCCATGAAGTGGTTTATGACGGCAACAAGGTTCTCGGTGTTCAGGTGGTGGAAAAATCCACTGGAGACGCCAATGAAGACAACATTTATGGTAAAGTGACCTGCTTTGGCGATAAAGGGTTTGTCTCCCGCAATTACATTGAGAAATTCAAACTGCGCGAGAATCCGCAAATCTGGTCGGTTGGCGTGAAAGAAGTCTGGGAGCTCGCTCCCGAGAAAGATTTTGCGGGTAAAGTCTGGCACACGATGGGCTTCCCGATGGTGGACGGCAGCTTCGGCGGTGGGTTTGTCTACGGGATGAAAGACCACAAACTGACCATCGGGATGGTTATTTCGCTGGATTCTCCCAATCCCAATATCAATCCCCAACAGCGGTTGCAGGATTTGAAAAAGCACCCTTGGCTCCAAGACATGATCAAGGGTGGCAAGATGCTGAAATACGGTGCAGCCCTGTTGCCGGAAGGCGGCTACTTTAGTCTTCCCAGCAAGTTTGCCACCGATGGCGCCATGCTGTTGGGTGATGCTCTGGGTGTGCTGGATATTGGCAATCTCTCGGGCATTGATAAGGCGATGGAATGCGGCTGGCAAGCGGCGGAACTGTTGCATGACGCCTTAAAAACCGGTGACTTCAGTGAAGTCAAACTGGCCCCCTACAAAGAGCGCGTGATGAACTCGTTTGTAGGCAAGCAGTTGTTCGAGGCTCGCTATTTCCGTCAGGCCTGGCAGGAAAACCCCAGATTGCTGAATAATTATCTGCCGACGGTCATGGATGGCATTGACAATGGGAACGCCTGGATCGGTCTGGTCACCGTTGGTCTGAAAAATAACCCCTTTGTGGCGACTGCAGATGCCTTGCGTCTGAAAAAGTTGATGGACGGCAACTGTGATATTGGCTCGGTCCGTTACAAGGAAGACTACAAGCACATTGTGCCCAACTTTAAAGTGGAACGCCAGATTCAACCGGGCAACTACGATAAGGATACGGTCACCAGCCGTGCGGATGCTGTGTTCTTTGCGGGCACGAAGTACCATGAAGAAAACATGCACATCGACGAGTTCAACGCCGATACCTGTGTGAAGTGTATTAGCACCTACACGGCGCTGAACAAGGAAACGCCCTGCGTGTCCGATTGTACGGCCGAAGTACATCGCGTGGATGACGTGCACGGTCTTCAAAAGCATGGCATGTCGCTGGAAAACTGTGTGCAGTGCCGTACCTGCGAAATCGTCTGTCCAGAGGTGAATCTGAAGGTTAGACCGACCGAGCAAGGCGCTGGTCCGGATTTCATGGGGCTGTAAGCCTCTTAGGTAATCTATTGCTAAACAGCCACAGTTCCCACTGTGGCTGTTTAGTTTAGTATTGAAAGAGAATGTCAGAAAGTGATTTGGGTTTGATCGTGCTGCTGAGACTGAGCCACTGATGCAATTGTGCTGGTAAATTGAGTTTTGCAAAAAAAAGCCCTCGGGAGGAGGGCGCTTTACCTTAACATAGTTGAGATTTTTGATTGTTGAGATTAAATTGGCAGCGACCTTTGTCTCGCACCGGGATGTTTTTGGATCAGGAAGCAATCGATGGATTCACAAAGGCCTTTATAATGGGGTAGTGATGTGGTTTTGGTATATTTTCAAGATGTGATTAGTTTAGTGAAAAGCCAGGTCAGGGTCATCTAGGCAATGGTATGAACTATTAACTAGCCATTCGGGCTAGAGAGTGGTGGAAACTCAGCCATTGGAGGGAGATGTGTGCAGAGAGGATGTCGGGTCCAGGGTTGGCTTCTGTCTTTACAGCGGCAGTTAAACAACAAAAAACCTCACCGAAAGGGTGAGGTTTTTTTAAGTGGTTGCGGGGGCAGGATTTGAACCTGCGACCTTTGGGTTATGAGCCCAACGAGCTACCGGGCTGCTCCACCCCGCGTCAGGTGTGTCAGCAGTTGACTGTCTATATAGAATGCACCAAAGAAAACGGAATGGCAACCCCTTGTCATAAAAATTCTTGGTGCTGAGGCCTAAAATGCGTTATGAATCCCTGCAATGCTTGTTACAGTTTGAATTTTGCGCTTTGTTTTGGACGGAATTGGCTCAAGCAGCTGACTGACTTCTATGGTGTTGTGATTGATGTCGCTTTCTATAGCGTTGCCGGTGCTGGCAGTGATACAATGCGGGACAGGTCCTGAATTGGAGAGCGCGGTACGACGATGCAGAGTTTGATTGGGTTAACTTTTCTGGGTGGTTTGGGTCTGGGATACCTGACGGCATTCTTGCTGTATAAGTTCCAACGGACGCGTCTGCAAAGCGAGATGCAATTGGAGCAATCTGGCCTGGAGACGGAAAATGGCCTGCTGCGCTCACAGGCTGAGGACCTGAAAGCTACGGAAGCACTGCTGCGGATGGAGCTGAACGAGGTTAGTCTGTCCAATATGCGCCTGGAAACCCTGCTGGATGAAACGCAAAAGCAGCATCAAGTTCTGGCGGAACAGCAGCAAGGCCAGTTTGAAGCCATTAGCCAGAAAACCCTGAAGCTGATTAAGGATGAGATGGAAGAAAAGGCCGCTCGTGAGGCTCAGTCCCGCCAGATGGCGATGGATGAGCGGATTGGGTTATTGCTAAAACCCCTTCGGGAAGTGATTGACCACCATGAGCTGCGGGTGAAAGAAATTGAAAAGCAGCATACCGAGGATACAGCCTCCCTGAAAAAGCATATCGAGCTGATTGTGGAGGAGACGGGTCGCTTGGTCAGCGTGAAAAACAAGCTGGCCGACGCGTTGAGTAACAGCAAGGGCCGTGGCGACTGGGGCGAGATGGAACTGATGCGGTTGCTGGAGCACTCCGGGTTGATGGCTGGTGTGCATTATGAGGCCCAGAAGCAACAGGACGGGCTTCGTCCGGATATTACCATTAAACTGTCCAATCAGCGTGTCCTGTACGTTGATGCCAAGACCATTCTGGTTAATCTGGAGCGCTTGCTGGGGGCGGGGGATTCTGATGAGGAGGCTGCGGAGCGTAAAAAACACGCAGCCGCTCTGGAGAAGGAAGTGCTTTCCTTGAGTTTGAAGACCTATGAAAGCCGTTGCAAGGACAGTATTGATTTTGTGGTCTTGTACGTGCCTCGAGAATCCATGTTACGCGCTGCGCTGGAGGAAAAGCCCGCCCTGATGGAGCAGGCTTTCCAGCGACGGGTGATTCTGGCAAGTCCCCTGATTTTGATGTCTATTCTGAAAACAGTGGCCTATGGGTGGGATCAGGCCCAGTTGTCCCAGAAGGCACAGGAGATTCAGGTTTTGGGACGGGATCTGCACAAGCGGGCTTCCACCTTTCTGGAGCGGTTTAGTAAGGTGGGTGATCGGATTGAGGCACTGGGCGGGGCCTTTGATGAGGCCAAGCAGTCGCTTACCGGTCGTCAGGGGATGATTCCCCAGTTGAAGAAGTTTGAGGACTATGGCTGTAAGTCTGAAAAGAGTATGCCGTTACTGGGTTATAGCCCTGACGAGGATTCGTGGCCAATTCTGCCTGAGTCAGGCTTGCAGGCACTGGATATTCCGGCCACTAATACGCTGGAATCATCGGTTTTAAGCCCTTCGACAGATCGTTCCAAGGGGAGTCGAACTAAAGAAACTGCTTCAATGCCCTGATTCTCCCTCTTTCATTACAGCCTGTCACTTTTCTGCCCCTCTCCCTTGAGTGGAGGAATTGTTGCCTTGCAGGCTAGTGAAAACTTTCAGATGGTTTAGAATGAGGATTGAGGTACGTTCAAGCCTGTAGATTGTAATTGTGTATCACAGACTGAAATCTATTGTTTTTACGCTGATTTATCTGCTCATTTGGGTCAGATACTTTTTCATGATCTGGGATCCGGTATACGGCGGGATGGACTTGTCTCAGGGGATGGTGGTTTATACGGATTGGCGACCTTTTCTTGATTTTGTTTATTACATCACCAACTTTTTGATGTGGCCGGTTTATCAGTTGGCAGCCTTGATCAACGGGATGTTGCACCTGAAGTATTCGTATGGGATGCCTACGGCGGATCTGATGCAGCATATGGCCTCAGAAATGGCCAAGCATTCCTTCCTGAAGGATAAAGTGGCTGCTTTTGACACCCCCTTCTTCAAGCAGGCGATGGTTGGTTATCTGGATTTTCTGGCCATTCCGGCGACTGTATTATTTAGGCTTTTTGAACCCTTGCTGGATTTGGTGGTCGAGACGTTCAAGAATTTATTCTGGAATATTTTGATTGAGTTCTCTTTTACCAAGCGTAAGGAAGCGACTTATCAGGATGCCCTGGGCCAACGTGCTGCCGATTTGATGAAGTTGAAGGTGGAATACAAGAACCTCTCCAAAGAGGCGAACATTTTGGCGCAATCCGTGATTACTGACGAGTTGACGAAGGTCTATAACAAGCGGTTCTTTATTGAAAAAATGACCTATGAATTTAAAATGGCCAAGGATAAAAAGAAGATTTTATCCATGTGCATGGTTGATATTGACCACTTCAAGAAGCTGAACGATAACTATGGTCACCTAGTGGGTGATAAGGTGCTCAAAGCGGTGGCACAGGTGGCTAAGGGCGCCACACCGGCTGATTGCTTCTGCTGTCGTTTTGGGGGGGAAGAATTCGCGATTATTATGCCTCTCAAGGATGTGGAAGAAGCCCATGCTATCATTTCCAAAATTCACAGCAGTTTACCCTTGCTGAGATTTGATAACGATGCCAATCTGCGGACTGCTGCCAGTTTTGGGTTGTGTGTTGCGGATTTTAGCGCAGAACGTGCTCAGGAACTGAAAGGGTTCGAAGACTTGATTAAAGTGGCAGATGATCTGCTTTACAAGGCCAAGCTCAATGGTCGTAACCGGATTGAAGTGGAACATCTCACCTAGCATGGCGCTGAGCGCGATAAAGCTCAGTCTCTGGGGTCTGCAGGAAACACGGTGTCTTGTGTTAGGATAGTTCGGTCATCTGTCTTGGAACCGCTGTCACTATGACCATTCAATCCGAAATTGCTGAAGTTCAGGAGGACAAGTCCTCGGTTTATGGACCTGTTCACTCCTGGCGGGTGGGCTCCTCTCTGGGGATCGATTTGCTCCTGCAAACCTCTACCTGTTCGTTCAACTGTATTTATTGCCAATTGGGCGATATTCAGCTGAAAACGGATGAGCGACGGATCTATGTCCCTACCGCGCAAGTTGAGCACGATTTGCGGCGTAGCCGGTGGGAAGAGGCGGATATTATTACCCTGAGTGGCAGTGGAGAACCGACGTTGGCCCTGAATCTGGGCGAGGTGATTCACTGGATTAAAGAATACACGCATAAGCCGGTCATGGTGCTGACCAATGCGACGATGCTCCAGGATCCCAAGGTGATTCACGAGCTGCAGGAAGCGGATCAGGTAGCCTGTAAGCTGGATGCTGCCACTGAGGCGGGCTTGAAGCAAATGAACCGACCGGTTGCCGGGGTGACTTTGGCGCGTATTGTATCAGGGATCAAGCATCTAAAGGCCAATTATTCCGGGAAGCTGGCCTTGCAGTGCATGTTTATGCCCACCAATCGCCAGGAAGTGCAGGCAATGGCTGATTTAATCAATGACATCCAGCCTGACGAAGTCCAGTTGAACACCCCTAAGCGGGCCTATCCAATGGAGTGGCATCTGGATTCTCGGGGAAATCATGGGGATAAGCCCTATCCGACGCGTCAGTTACGGGTGGTTAGCCCTCCGGAAGCCGATGAGATTGAGCAGCTCTTGAGAGAGAAAACCCAGGTCCCGATACTGTCCATTTATAAAAAAGACGCTTAGGTTTCTTGAGATGTGAAATCACATTTGCTCTGAGGGTGGGGCTTTTTGGAGAGGTCTGTGGAGGGCCGTAAAAGACACGTTTAAATTTTATAGATTTTGGGAATAATAATGAGGATTTTATTGAACTACGGTTTTTGTTGCTGAATTGTATTGGCTTTGAAAGTTGCTCTACAGTAGCTACATGAATTCAGCAGTAAAATGAAATAATCTCTCTGTAATCTGATTTAGAATGGTCTATACACAACAAAAAAAATGTGGAATTCCCATGCAATGCATGAAATTATGAAAAGCTCGACATTCTTGCGGGAATACCAGCAGCTGACGCTGCGGATTAGACGCATGGTGGATGAAGCCATCGATGTACTCAAGGAATCCCCGGTAGAGTATCAGTCTAAAATCACTAAAATCAGTAAGCACAAGGATGGGGTGATGTACCGGTACCGGATACCGGGCTGTTACCTGATGTATGTGGTGCCACCGTTTCGAGAGGGGGAGTTTGTGGACATTATCTTGCTGGATTTAAAGCACCTGACCAAAAAACACTGACGCTTCAGGGTTGAGGGCTGCGAGAGAACACTTCTTGACGTATATCGGTGGTGTAGGGGTTAAAATAGGCTGAGGCGGCCACCATGGCGGCGTTATCGGTGCAGTATTTCAGGTTGGGCACATACAGACAATAGTCCGGGTTTTCGTTGACAAAGTCCTGAAACCGTTGACGCAAGCCCTGATTCGCAGAGACACCACCGGCGATGCTGAGAGTTTTGATGTTCAGATCTTTGGCACAGCGTAGGGTTTTTTCAAACAGGGTGTCCACCACGGTGCGCTGGAAGGAGGCGGCCATATCGGCTTGCAGAGTCCGCAGCGCCTCGGCGGACCGGTTGGGAGGCAGCAGTTCGCGGGCTTTTTCGAAGCTGCGAGAAGCTGCGGTTTTTAGTCCGCTGAAGCTGAAGTCGTAGGCTCCGCTGGTTTGTGCCTTGGGCAGAGAGAAGGCCTTGGGGTTACCCTCCTGCGACAGTCGATCCATCACTGGCCCGCCCGGGTAGGGTAAGCTCATGAAACGGGCCACCTTGTCATAGGCCTCGCCCACGGCATCATCCAGCGATTCTCCGACCACACGCATGGTGGCATACTCTTCAACGGCGATGAGCTGGGTATGTCCCCCACTGACCAGCAGACACAAAAAGGGCGGTTCCAGATCACTGTCCAGATAGTTGGATGCCACATGGGCGTAAAGATGATGCACGCCTAAAAAGGGTTTTCCGGTGATCAGGCTGAGTGTCTTGCCGGTATTGGCACCCACGAGCAGGGAACCCACCAGTCCTGGTCCCAGGGTGGCGGCAAAGGCGTCCATCTCGTATAAGCTGCATCCCGCCATATCCAGCGCTTCTTGCAGGGTGTTGTTAATCGCTGCGATATGTTCCCGCGCGGCAGCTTCTGGGACCACGCCGCCAAACTGGGCATGCAGGCTGGTTTGAGAGTGAATGACGCTGGCCCGGATTGTTCGGCCATCCTCCACGATGGCGACTGCAGTGTCGTCACAGCTGCTTTCCAGGGCGAGTATGCGGTGATAAGGGGACATGGTTCTTTGTTCCTGTGGGCTTGGACCGGGTGAGACGCCGAGGGCTTCTGTGGTCGGATGGCGTTTAACAAGGGACTGTTACTGAGGTTGCTTTTTAGGATACAATACACGGTACATAAGGGATAGGCAGAGCGCGTATGCAAACACTTTTGAATCGCATGAAAACGTCTCCGGTGGGTCAACTGGTCCGGAAAACCGCCCCGTGGCTGATGCTGGGCAGTGTATTTCCGGCCTTGCTGGTGGTTAATGTCTTATTTTTGAGTGTTTTCCCAGCGCAGCCCCAGTCGTCCACACCTGCCGGGTCCCCTGCTGGCGGGTCTCCCGGTTCGATTCAGGACGCCATACAACGTGCTGTGGATCCCCGCAATACGCTGGTTCAGACGGGCTACGTCTATAATAGCCGCGATCCCAACAAGCTGTTCGGTAATTTTTATTACACGCTGGGTACCCAATTGGCAGCTCGGGGTCAGTTAATCCCTGCCGAAGCCACCCTCTCCAAGGCGATTCAACTGTTGCCCAACGATGCCTTTGGGCATATGAACTATGCCATCGTGCTGGAAGCTCTGCAGCGCTATCCCGATGCCCTCAACCATTATGAAACCGCGACCCGGCTGGATCCTCATCTGGTGCAGGCTGTTTACAGTCTGGGTCTGTTGCAGGACAAAATGGGCAATACGGATTTAGGGCTGCAAACGCTGCATCAGGCAGTGGCGTTGGCGCCCAATAACGGCTTTATTAACTACGATCTCGGTGTGTTGTACGCCAAGAAGTCTGATTACGCGAACTCGGCCATCTATTCCAAAAAGGCTGTGGAAAATGGTGGTGATTTCGCTGAGGCCTACAACAACTATGGTTATGCCCTGGCTCAGCTGGGAAAGTACGACGAAGCCCTGAAGATGGTTGATAAATCTCTGGCACTAAAGCCGGATAGCGCGGCTGCCCTGGATAGCAAGGGCTTTGCCCTGTTTGGCATGGGCAAGTATCCGCAGGCGCAGGAGGCTTATCAGGAGGCGTTGCGTCAGGACCCCACCATTGGTGAGATCTATCTGCATATTGGCCAGACTTACGACAAAATGCAGCAGTTCGACAAGGCGCTCAAGTCTTACCAGACCTATTTGCAAATGATCCCGGAAGCGCCTGATAAAGCCGAAGTGACCACCCGAATTCAGCAGTTGAAGCTGCAGCAAAAACCGGCGATGACACCGGTCAAAGGGTTGGCTCCATGAGCCGTCCTGCGTTCAGCTGGTTTTCGGTCTTGATTCTCCTCCTTGCAGTTCAGCTTTTTTCTCAAGGCTTGAATGGGGCTTTGTCTAGTGATTGGGTCGGGATGAAGTCCGAAGCTTCTTTATTGATGTCGGATACCTCGACTGGTACGGCCTCATTCGCAACGTCAGCGTCAATTTCGACGACGTCTGCTACCCCGGCGAGCACTTCAACAGCTTCGACCGACACGTCGCAAGCGCTCAATAACGGACCCAAAGTAGCACCAAGGCCCTCCATTAAGTCGATTGAACCGATCAAGAGCCGTGACCCCATCAAACCCCGCCCCTAAAACTGAATCCCACCCTTGTCTCTACCTGACAGGTTTTATGGGCGCCGGAAAGTCGACCATAGGCAAACTGCTGGCCCAGCGCATTGGGTATCGTTTTTTCGACACGGATCATCTGGTGATGCGTGGCTTTGGCAAGCCCGTGTCTCGTATTTTTGAAGAGAACGGGGAAGAGGCTTTTCGTAAAGCCGAAATGATGGTGCTCAAAGAGCTGGCGGGTCGTAGTCGCGTGGTGGTTTCCACGGGGGGCGGCACACTGGTTCGGGATGAGACGTATGATCTGGCTCGCGAGACGGGCACCCTGATTTATCTGCGTGCGCCCGTAGGCGACTTGTACGAGCGGGTGATCTTCAGTCCCAAAGACCGCCCGCGTGTCGATGTGCCGGATGATGAAACCCTGTTTCACCAGCGCTTTGAGGAAAGACGTCAGTATTATGAGCGCTCCGATATTACGGTCGATACCATCAATCGCAAGCCTGATGACGTGGTGCGTGAGATTATGGCCGGGTTAGCACTTCCCTATGGGCGCCCCAGCGCTTCTCCATCACCGAGCATATTGCCTTGAGCCCGGTTTTATGAAATTGACCCCTGTATTAAGGCCGTATCACTTCCATTAAGTCTGAAACAGAGTATGAAAACCATGCAACCTGCCCCCCTTTCCAGATCCCAAGAGGATGCAAGTCCGTTGTCGCCGATTTCAGTGATGTTGTCCGGTGCAGCCAGTCGGCACTATGACATTGTGGTGCGTGCTGGCTTGTTGCAGTCGCTGGGCCCGCTCTGTCAGCCTGTTTTGCTTGCGGATGCCAGAATTTTAATCCTGACCGATGCACAAGTGGCCGAACGTTATTTATCTCTGGCGACACAGACTTTGCAGGCCAGCGGTTTTGAGGTGGTGCCCTGCATCATTCCTGCGGGTGAGGGCAGTAAGACGCTGGCTCAAGCTCAGAAGGTCTATGAATTGTTGCTCCAGTCCGGTTTTACGCGCAAAGATGCCATTTTGGGGCTGGGTGGCGGTGTGGTTGGTGATTTGTCCGGCTATTGCGCGTCCACGTACCATCGGGGGATGGCCTTGATTCATGTGCCCACAACGCTGGTGGCGCAGGTCGATTCCGCCATCGGGGGCAAGACGGCGGTTAATTTTGACCGGGTCAAAAATATCGTAGGTACCTTTTACCAGCCTTTGGCGGTCTTCAGTGATCCGGTGTTGCTGGAGAGTCTCCCCCCTCGGGAATTAGCGGCAGGCATGGCCGAAGTGATCAAGTATGGCCTGATTGAGGCCTCCTGTTTGGCTGAAAATGTTGCTGATGGTGCGGATGGTTATGAAGGTGACTTTTTCGGCTGGTTATTGAATCACACGGAAAAAGGCACGCTGCGGCAGCACTTCCCGGAAATGATTCGACGCTGTGCCGCCATTAAAGCGGCGGTCGTCATGCAGGATGAGCTGGAAACCAAAGGGCTCCGCTTTTTCCTGAATCTGGGGCATACGTTTGGCCATGCGTATGAGTCCCTGAGTCAATACGGCTTGCTTCACGGGGAGGCTGTGGCCATTGGCATGGTGAAGGCTGTTCGGCTCTCGATTCAACTGGGTTTGATTGACCCTGCATTAGAAGCGCAGTTACTGGCGTTGTATCAACCCTGGGAGCTACCCGCACAGCCGCCGTCCACGATGACGTTTGAGCCTGCTGCCCTGTTGCAGAAGATGCGGCAGGACAAGAAAAATCGGGATGCCCGCATTCGTTTGATTCTGCCGGTGAAACAGGCCGGTCAGGTGGTTGTGCGTGATGACATTCCCGACGCGCAAATTCTGGCGTTGCTGGCAGAGTAGGCTCAGGGCTGCCCGGTTCTTAAACCAGTTGACGCCCTTGCAGTGCGCGGGTGATGGTCATGCTGTCGGCGTACTCCAGATCGGCGCCTACGGGTAAGCCAAAGGCAATGCGCGTCAGGGGAGTGCCCAGCGGCTTGATCAATCGGGACAGATAAAGGCTGGTGGTGTCGCCCTCAATGGATGGGGGCAGGGCCAGTATGATTTCTTCGACACCCGGCTCACTCAGGCGGGTAATCAGTTCCTTGATTTTCAGTTCTTCCGGGCCAACCCCTTCCAGCGGAGAAATTAGGCCTTGCAGCACGTGGTAAAACCCCTTGAATTCGTTGGTGCGCTCCAGGGCGTAGAGATCCTTGGGTTCGGAGACGATGCAGAGCAGGTTGGGTTTGCGTCCCGGCTGTCGGCATAGCTCGCAAACGTGCTGCGCGGAGAGATTGTAGCAGCGTTGGCAGTAGCCAATCTTATCCCGCGCTTCCAGCAGCGCTTCTGAAAAAGTCCGCACATCTTCGTGGGATTGTTTCAGCACATGAAAAGCCAACCGCTGGGCGGATTTCGGGCCAATGCCCGGTAGCTTCTGAAACTCTTCAATCAGTCGGGCCAGCGGCAGGGTGTAACTCATGGGGGTGTTGTTCCTGTGGGGCTATCGCTATAGGAGAAGCGGAGAAAGGGAGGAGATAGGGTACTGATGCGCCGCAGAACCAGTACGAAAGACGGGTTCTTGCGGCGCATGAGGGTTTAGACGTTCTAGAAGCCGGGGAGTTTCAGGCCAGGAATATTCAGACCGGCAGTAATTTTGGCCATTTTTTGTTCCATCGTGTCGGTCACTTTGCCGCTAGCGTCCTTTAGCGCGGCCAGAACCAGATCTTCCAGCATATCGCGGTCGCTCAGGGCGTCTTCCTTGATTTTGACCGACAGGAATTCATATTTGCCATTGCAGACAATGGTGACAGCGCCACCACCGGACGTGCCGGTAAACTCGGAGCGTTCCATCTCCTCTTGCACACCCTTCATTTGATCCTGCATTTTTTGGGCTTGTTTCATCATTTGCTGAATATTGAACATGGGTTGCCTTTCTCTGGAATAAACAAAAAGAGGAAATAAAACCGCTGTGCGACAGTAAAACCGCCACGCGTACACACCCTCTATTGATGGTTGCACTCAATTGCGGTTAATTATAGCCCAAAACCGTGATTTTTTCCGTGGATTTGTGGATGTCTGCGGGCGTTTGTTGACCGCTATCCTGCTTTCAGTCAGTAAACGCTAACACACTATTTTATGATTCAACATCCCACACTGACACGCCCTACTATCCGCAAAAAATGGCTTCAAGTTCAGAAAAAACGCTCACCAAGTCAGCCAAGAAGGGTCCAGAGCCGAATTGATAGCAAAAGCACCATACCAATTTACCGTTCCTGCCTTCACTTGCCCTCTCGTACTCAGTGAGCCATCGTAATACAGCACAAAGTCTACAGCTTTCAGCGGCCCGTCCGCTGTAGAGGTTGTATTATTACCGGGATCGGGGTCAAAGAGAATCTCCAGTGCATTTAAAGGCGTCGTTCCTGAGAAAGTACCCTGATCCCAGAACATAAGATACCCCCCCATTATGCAATTTGGCGCAAGGTGAGGCCGCAGCGCAAATTCTAAAAGAAACCGTAGGTTGAGCATCAATCACTGTACCTGATGTATTAATCTTGACATAATTCAAATAAGGCGTTAAATCAGAGGGTTTTGTAGAGGCTGTAACAATACCATCCAGCTGAGCCCTTTGATACGCCCCGGTCAACATCGCCGCTGCCTCCTTGGCTTTGGTGACATTCTGGCCATTCTGGCTGCTAGCCATAATTTTAGGAATCGCAAAAGTCGCAATAACCCCCAGAATGGCAATGCTAATCAATAACTCAGCCAATGTAAACCCTGTTTTCATGTAAAAAGCCTCTAACGCTAAGAAGAATTCTCTATTGGTATAATATCAGAAATCCTGATCTGAGACCCCTATTCTAATCAATACTAAAACTTTACTAAATTACGCCAACCTGTCCGTATGGCGTTCGTTCTGACGTCTCAACAGTTCCAGCAACTCTTTGCGGATTGCCTTACCTCTTTGTCTTTTCATTAGTAAATATAGATTTCATCTTGTTTCGCAGGATATAGGGTATGCAAACTTTCATTAAGGCAGATAAAAGCAATGTTATCCAAGTGTCTGGAGTTTTAGATGTATCCAATTCCCCTTTGTGGAAGCTCGCTCTGAATCCGAGGTAGCTAAAGCAGGCAAAAAATAGTGCAAGCCAACCGAAAATGAGTAGTAAGACTACCGCTAAGCATTTTGGAAAACCAAGATCTGCTGTATAAATCCCAATCGCTCCTAATAGGGCGACGAATCCAAAGCAAACACTGCTAGTGAAGCATACCCCTGCAAAAAATAATGTCCCTACCCACTCTTGTTTCTTTTGCAAAACCAAGTACCCAAGAAGTTTGTCTAATAACAATCTTCCAAGGTAGAATGCTAATAGGACTGCTAGTACTTTCAAACTACTGGGCATGCTCTCATTATACTAGTGTTGATACCCCTGAAATACCTCTGAGTACTGTACACAAGTGCATAGTGGGAAATCGTTGAAAAATACGGTCAGAGTAGCCAAAGAGGAAAGAGTGGCGGAAGTGACAGGATTCGAACCTGCAACCCCTTGCGGGGCGACCGCTTTCGAGGCGGTTCCCTAACCATTCGGCTCACTTCCACGACGAGGGATATCGTATGCTATAGACTTTGCCAGGCCCACTCGGGGAAATACCAGTGACTCTCTCCGAAAGCGCCAGAGACGCTCGCTAGCAGGTTGAAGACTGGCTGAGGCTTAGATTGTAAATCGTATTATACACGGAAAACCGCTTCCGCCAAGCAGCGGAATTGATTGTGCGAGAATGGGCACGCGGCTCTATCTCAAAGCCTGACATTGTCCTGCACCGCACGAGACTCTCGCAATCAACAGGCGTTAGTCGAGCAGTTCCAGTTCGCGGGTGTCAAACAGGCGCTGAATGCGCGCAGATAAGTCGTCATTGTCCAGATCTCGGGTGAACTGATTGAGTTCACGGGCCATTTGCAGACATTGCGCCGCCTCCAGGCGTTTATCAAGAAAGCTGTAGGCCCGCCCCAGGTTGTAGTAGGCCAGCGCATAGCGCTGATCCAGGGTGATGGCCTGCTGGAATAATTCGATGGCGTGCTGCACGTCGCCCAGCATGTCCAGATAGATCACGCCGAGATTGTTGATCGGGATCTCGTAATGCTTGTCCAGCCGGATGGCTTTCTCGTAAAGCTGGATAGCCTCAGTGGCATCCCCGGCCAGCCAGCGTAAATACCCCAGATTGGAATAGATACGCGCACTGTTGGGCGTGACCCATATGGCTTTTCGATAAATCAGCTCGGCATTGGCGTAATCTTCCGCCTGAAAGTAGAGCATGCCCAGTTGAATGTAGTTTTCAACGGTTTTTGGGTTGAAATCCAAAGCCAGGTGGTAATAAGCCTGCGCGGCCTGTGGATTCTGGAGGTAATCGCAGTAAATGTTACCGATGCTTTGGGCGACCATGCTCTTCCAGTCAGCGTCAGTGCCTTGTTGCAGGGCGGACTCGTAATGGGCCAGCGCCTGTTTGTAATCGTGCAGGTAGTAATAGGCATTGGCTAAATTGCAATGGATGTGCGGGTTATTGGGCCTGAGTTCTTGCAGCCGTATGTAAACTGCCGTCATTTCTTCGTAGTTTTCATGTTCTTCCAGCAGTTGGGCCAGATGATAGTGGGCATCCAGATGGTTGGGGTGCCTTTGGCAGACCTGTTCAAACCAGAAGCGGGCCTGATTGAAGTCACCGCGTTCCCGCTGGATGTCTCCCATGATTAAACGCACCGTGGCCAAACCGGGATAGGTTGCGGCCAGCTGACTATAACGCACCCATGCTTTTTCAGTCTGGTTGGATTCTTCCAGCATCCAGGCCTGAATGAGTGCGGGCAGAATGACCAGCCACTGGGCAACTGTCTGCTGATTCAGCGTCCACGGCTGCATCAGCAAGCTGGTAATCAGGGCGTAACTCGCTTTGATCCAGTGAAAAACTGCTTGCAGACTAAGAGGCCCTTGCAGCGCCAGTTCCTGATGGTTTTGAAAGAGAGCAAATCGAATCTGTCCACTGTTAAAACCACTGTTGGCCAATGCCTGCTTGAGAAACTGGTTGGAGCGGTGATACTGTGCGGAACGCTGATGAATTAGCCCCATGATGGTGTAGGCTTCAGCGCGGGCCTTTTTGGAAAGACCCTGATTAGAGGTCTTGGGCTGCTTAGTCAGCGAGATTGCTTTGTGCGCGGCACTCATGGCACGATCGGGTTGGCCCTTGAGGAAGTAAATCTGACTCATGCGGCTGAACAGCAGTGGGCACTCTGGTGTTTCCTCCAGCTGGCGTGCATAGGCATTCAAAGCCTCATCCAGACGATTGTCCGGCTCCAGGGCCGAGAGGTGCGCATCCAGATAAAGATTGCCTTGAGTTCGCCCTGAAAAAGCGGCCGTCCAGTTGGCTGTGTCAGTCGTCATAGTCACTGTCCTTATGAAGCCTGAATTCCGTTTCACATCTCTTGCTATTACTCCTATCGGCGGATAGCCTGAAAAACTTTGATTAAACGGGTGAAAGTGTTACATTTTTTAACCCGGATTCAAGCCGTACTGATTGAAAAATGACTCTAAAATGGCCACTCGACTGCATCTGATAAAACCAACCGGCCGATCATGACCTCTGGGTGATGCTGTGATGACTCAGTCATGAACGTCTTGTGGCCATCCAATCAGTGCCTTGAAATTCTGACCTCCGGCTTCTGTTTGTCTATGAGTTGTGGGCTGAACCTGTGCTTTGGGTCGCGTGATGAAAGCAAAGGATGTGCGGGTTCTGTGGGTCTGGCGTCTCACGGTTTAACATCCGGCAACAGGTTCGTTGGCTTGAAGTGGATGTTTTGAATGCGCTTGTTTTTGATGGGTTTTATGTTTAAAATAAGCAACTTGCAACACCAGTCTGAACTGTTGATTTTAAAGTGGGTTTATAGCCTAATCGCTTAGGGGGAAGGTCTTATGATGGTTGTACATCAGTCATTTATCGCGTCTGGCATTGCTCAGAATCGACGCAAGGTTCAAAGAGTTCCACCCAGACGCTTTCTAGCCTCAGGGCCCAGGCCTGCCAGCGTTCCGGTGGTGCATACCAGAGCTGCGGAGTCTGCTGATTCCCTGGACATCCCAAAGCCGAGACTGTTTCAGCGGGAGCTGGATACCCAGCAGGATCCGGCTTTGCTGACGCCCCGAGGCCAATGGTTCAAGTTGGGAGAAATCTTGATGGATGCCTTGCAAACGGAAGGTGAACTCCCGGAACAGGCTATTCTGAAAATTCGTTATGCAGTGGCTCCCCCACTGGAAAAGATCAAAAAAAAGCTGGAAGAGATGGATCAATTGGCTAAAAGTAACAATTGGAGAATGAAAATAGCACGGCTCAAAGGCTTTCCTCATCAAGTGCCGCCCATGTTATTTGATCACGATCCAAACAGCATTACCTTTAAAGTCAATCTTTCCCAAGCCGACATGCCGGAGTTGCATAAATTTGCCAAATTTTTGATAAACAATTATAAATATATGGACGCATCGTATTGAAACGAATGGGTTCTGGTATCATCTCCTGCTTTTAGCAGAATGGCGCTGGTTTAGTCATATAGAACTGGATGTTTGCCCTGAGATTCGCGGCGTTTACATAATCACGTTCAGATGATGCGTTTTCCCCTGTCCACTGAGTTCATCGAAGGGGACGACAAAGGAAACCATACTGCCAGCGTCCTCAGGGCCGAGTTGACGACCTGAAATGCTGAAAT
Source organism: Vampirovibrio chlorellavorus (assembly GCA_903866275.1). Lineage (GTDB taxonomy): Bacteria > Cyanobacteriota > Vampirovibrionia > Vampirovibrionales > Vampirovibrionaceae > Vampirovibrio > Vampirovibrio chlorellavorus_D. The sequence goes on from CAIPMU010000012.1 coordinate 302,234, forward strand.
AGTATGGTCCACTGCCCGCAATTTCAAGAATATTCCGTTCCAGACCGTCTTCGGCTATGACGGTGCCTAAAATTTTGAGTGAACTGCCGGGGGTGGGCAGGGGCCGAATGCGATCCTTGTTGACCTCAAAAAAGATGTTGCTTTGCTTATGATGCAAAACCCCACGGCTGGCCTGAATCTGGTTCAGACTGGCGTTGTTTTGAACGGGAACAAACTTCCGATGCTGCTGGGCTTTTCTGGACACGGTCGCTTTGAGTGGCTGACCGTGTACTTTTAAGCTGGATGTAAGCAATGAAGGACCTCCTGTCGATTGTTCCTGCACACGGTGCATAATAAGTCCATTGTGCCATGAACAGAACGGGTTCTGGGGTCAGGGTGTCTGGTGGCGTTCCAGTCCCATCAGTTTTTTGAGCCAGAAAATCTGATGGGCTTTTTGTGCGGCCACCTGAGGCGCTGCATAGGAAGTACCATGCAGGGTCTTGGGATTGATGGTTGCCCCTGTTAAGCCATTGAACCACTTGCCTGCGCCCAATGGGTTCATTTGTAGTCTTTCTGTGGGGATGAACCCGGGGTTTATGGGCTCTGAGGGCTCCTCTTTCAGGGTAATACCTAACAGTTTACCGTTTTTCCCGGTGACAGGGGCAAAACGCTGGTTGACCTGAGCCCAATAAGCTACCAGTCCATTGTTGCCGCTGTAGGAGGCGACACTCAGGTCGTTGTTCAGGGCCCCTACCGATTTTACGCCTTTGACGAGAGAAAGAATATTGAATTGGTCCGGTCCGGCGTTACCCGCTGAGAGATACACGGGTTTGATTTTTGCGATCTCCTCCAGTAACTGCATGGCTTCACGAATGTAGGTGCGTTTGTGGTTTTCGGTGGGGGAGAGTGCCTTGATGCCGAATAAGGGGCGTGAGAATTGAATTTTGTCAAAATTTTCGAGGATAACATCCCGGTATTTGCGGATATTCTGCGCGTTTAAATCCGGTAGGTTCAAATCTTTTTTCAGGCGTTTAATCGGAATGGGCAACCCGAATGAAATATTGATGGCATCGATGCTTCGGTCGGTTTCCAGGCGTTTTTTCATTATTTTTAGCGCGCCGGGTAAATCGGCTTGATAACGCCCAAAACTGTGAATGTTCAAGCTTCGAACCCTGGGTGTTTCCAGTCGCACAATTTGAATGCCGTGTTGGGCCTTCTTGGCGTGGGCCTCTACAATATCCCCGTGTGTGACCCATCCGTTACCGGGAGTTTCCATCAGAAACCGGTTGGGTTGCTTGACAAATGCAGGGTCAAAGGGCGTCTTGAAGTCATCAATAATCGCCAGTTTCGGGCCGTTTTTGGAGGCTTTAAATGAATCTTCGGTTCCCGATGCATTGGGTGTCAGTTTGGTCGGTCCGGGTTGGGATGCTTTTGGACCTGAGGGCCTGTTGGGCGCCTGAAAAGACATGGTGGTTTTGATACCTGCTTTTGCAGGCTTTAAAGCCATTTTTGGACCTGTGAAAGATGACACGGTTTGAAATCCGGGTAAATGAATACTCATGATCGTTGACCCCTCTTACTAATTCGCTAGAATAGAACGCATCAAAATTCACACAAGGTTCCAGAGAACCCTGATCGCTTTGCGTTTAAAAATCCACACTTGAATATTGCCAAATGAATACTGAGAAAGGTTATCTGAAATCGAATTGAAATGCAATGCTGAACATGTTGTTTGGCCGGGTTTTATCATGCTTTTCCGGTTGCTTGCTCTGAATGTTTTTGTGAACATGATGCTGCCTTAATCCTGATCAGCCGTGTTGGCTTTGTCTGATGTCCAGCGTTAAAGCCTTTTTTCTATGGGCCGTTTGATTGATGGGATGAGCTAATTTAAATGGATTTCAAAATTGTGAAGGGGTTTCTGATGTTGACTGGCGCGACTTGGGCAAGTGCATTTCCTTCGGGTGGGTTGGGTACTTCCCGGTTCCAGAGGTTTACAAATCAACACGCAAGCTTATTTCGGGCAGAACGATTTCAGTCCGGCGCTCGGCCGCTCATGGCGAACCTGCAGTCGGATGCCAATATTGACCACTATTCGAGGCCTGAGCCCGGCTCAGATGCAAGGGCGACCTCAGGTGATGTGCCACTCAGAACCACACGTCGGGGAAAGCCGCTGACCCCTGCCGATTTTCAGCCGAACCCCGCCATTCTGGCTGTGGAGGAGCGTCGTCGGATTGCACAGTCAATGCATGATCCCTTGATGGCGGTGCTGATAGCAGGGGCTAACGCTCATCAAAAGCATCAAAAGCTGGAGGCGGCTTATAATCAGGCCTTCAATGCAGGCCTCAGGCAGTATGTCTTTCCGCAGGGTCCGGAATGTCGGGTGAGTGTTTCCCTGAATTTTCAACAGTCTAAACCCTATTTAAAGGGTACATTTTTTCAACCTCGACTGGAAGTTCGTCCGAAGAAGGAGACTTTGCGATATATCCACCCTGAGAGTGGACAAGTGCAGAGTCTGGCGCCCTCATGGTTTCTGGGGCGATCTGATAAGCCTTGCCTGTATCTGGGGCATAGTCGATTGGAGAGCAGCCTGCCGCCCACCACGCCTGAAGGTCAGAAAATGGTCTCAGAGCTCGTGACTCGTCAGATCCACGAAATTTTGCTGCTCTTGTCCACTCAAAGTCTCAAACAGAACCCAAAGCCCAATGGGCTGTTCTTTCGGCGCTCTGATCAGCAGCTGGTTTAAAACAGCAGTTCTACAGCGATTGAGCTGAGGTGTCTTTTTATAAAATGAGCATCCGTAGAACATGGAGCGTCTATCATCGGACGACTCTGTCCTGTGCCTGGAGGTCCAGATGTTACCAGAGTCCGCTTAACTCCTGAAGCAGGTTCAGGGTGGTTTCGTTGATCTGGCTGGCGTCATAGGCTTGTAGCGCAATAGCAGCAGTGATCACCTCTTTGATCATGGGGTTTTTCAGGCTGTAAAAGACATGTGTTCCGTATTTTCGCTCGTTTACAAGCCCATGAAACCTGAATAGCTTGAGATGTTGGGAAACCACTGACTGGCTCACACCAAGGGCCTGCTGAAGTTCGCTCACAGCCATTTCTTGCTTTTGGAGCAATCCAATCAACCGAACACGGTCCGGATGAGAAAGAATTCTAAACAGGGAGGACACGGATTTGAGGACCGCATCAAATTTTTTGCGTTGCATGCCAGTTCCAGCGTGTTGCCTATTGTTCTAGTGCTTGATGGCTGTTATTGGATGAACTGAACGTTGTTGAGTTCACACTTGCCTTAGTACTTTAGTGTATTATAATTTTCTAATATAAGGCCGTGGCCCTCTCTAAAATGCATCAATTTATGGCAGTTTTGTAATGAAAGAATCCCCTCTGGCATTTGATAGCCTGACCCCATTGGAGCGGTTAATCCAGTTACTGTGGGATGATCGCAAGGATCTGCTGGTTCTGATTACTTATACCTCCCTGAACGGCTTGCTCATGCTGGCTGTGCCACTGACGGCACAGGCTTTGGTGAATACCATTGCGGCTGGCGTCTTTCTGCAGCCGCTGGTGGTTCTTTCGCTGCTCATGCTGGGTGGCTTGATTTTTGCCGGATGTTTGCGGCTGATGCAACTGACGCTGGTGGAAGTCATACAGCAGCGGGTGTTTGCCAAAATTGCCTTGCGCCTGGCCTATCGCTTGCCCCGCATCCGGCTGGAGGCCTTACGCAACGAGTACGTCCCGGAGCTGGCCAATCGTTTCTTTGATGTGGTCACCATCCAAAAGACCTGGGCCAAGATTCTGTTGGACGGGCCATCGGCCATCCTGCAAATTCTGGTGGGCCTCATTTTGCTGGCTTTTTACAGTCCTATTTTGCTGGCATTCGATATTCTGTTGATTGCAGGCATGATGCTGGCATTGTGGGGTATGGGGTTTGGCGGGCTCAAAACCAGTATCCAGGAGTCCTATCAGAAGTACCATGTGGCTGGATGGCTGGAGGATCTGGGGCGTTGTCATATCAGTTTCAAGGTGGCCGGATTGCCCGCGCATTCCCTGCAACACGCCAATCATCTGGTTTCCCGCTATATCGAATCTCGGGGCCAGCATTTTCGGGTACTCTTTCGCCATGCGGCCACTACGTATCTGATTTACGCTTTGGCCAGTGCGGGTATTCTGGCCATTGGGGGCTGGCTGGTGATCAACCGTCAGCTGACACTGGGTCAACTGGTCGCCGCCGAGATTATCGTCGTCTCCGTGCTGGCCGCTCTGGAAAAACTCATGCTGCAGATTGAGCCCTTTTACGATCTCCTCACTGGCATTGATAAGATTGGTCACCTGACTGATCTCCCTGTGGAGCGGGAAGGTGGCGGGGATTTACCCCATAGCCCGCAAGGGGCAAACGTCCTCTGCCGGGAAGTGGTGTTTGCCTACCCAGAAATGTCACCCATTCTCTCCGAGTTCAATTTGGCGCTGCCTTCGGGGAGCCGTGTAGCTCTGGTGGGTCTGAGCGGCTCAGGTAAGAGTACCTTGGCGGCCCTCTTGTGTGGTTTACAGGAGCCCACCCGTGGGCTGATTGAAATCAACGGTCACGATCTGCGGGATTTGGCGTTGAGTAACCTGCGTCGGGCGGTGGCCTGGGCAGGCATTACGCATGAGATTTTTGAAGGGACCATCGAGGAGAATATCACGCTGGGCCGTTCCTGGGTGACTCCGCAGGATCTTCGCTGGGCGTTGGAGGCCACCTTGCTGGTCGATGATCTGGCGCAGTTACCCGATGGCAAAAAGACGCTCCTGATGAGTGAAGGGCGTAATCTGTCGCTGGGTCAGCGCAAGCGTCTGATGATCGCTCGGGCCATCGTGGATCGTCCGCAGTTGTTGATTCTGGATGAAACCTTCTCGGCGATCGACATTGAGGCCAAGCGTCTGATTCTGAATTTTATTCTGGACAAGGCCCAACCCTGGACGGTGATCCTGATTACCCACCTACCCGAGGTCATTCAGCGCGTGGAGCAGGTCTTGATTCTGCACGACGGGAAAATTGTGGAACAGGGCACCCCGAAAGCCTTACTGGGCAATCCTACCGGTCTGTTACCCCAGTTGTTTCCGACGATAGGAGCGGCTTTCTGATGGCCATTAGTCATATGTCTCAACAGGAGCAGGAAGTGGTGGCCCAATGCGAGGCCTTTCAAATTATCCGGTCGACGGGTGGTTTCCGAACCGTGGCCTTGACGATTCTGATTCTGCTCATTCTGGTGATGAGTGGTCTTATTTTTATCCCCTGGCAGCAGTCCATTTCCGGGATAGGCAAGGTTTCTGTCTATGCCCCGATGGATCGCCCCCAGGTTGTGGAGGCGCCCATTTCCAGCCGCATCGAACACTGGTACGTTCGTGAGGGACAGTTTGTGGAGAAAGGTCAGCTCTTGCTGTCGCTCTCCGAGATTGATGTGAAGTATCTCGACCCCATTCAGCTCAAACGCATGGAAGCTCAGCGGCAGGCGTTGCTCACCCGCCGTGATGCAACACGCTCCCGTATTGCGTCCCTCCAGCAGCAGGTGGCTTTTTTGTCGCAGTCCAGGCAGGTAGCGGTTCCGTCAGCCCAGTTGAAGGTGTCCCAGGCCCGCAACAAGATAATGGCTGCTCGTCAGGGTCTCACGGCAGCGCAACAGAATGCAACCACCGCCAATCTGAACCTCAGGCGGATTCGGGAGCTGCATCAGCAGGGCTTGCGCTCCACGCGGGACAAGGAACTGGCCGAGCAAAGCGCCATCGAGGCCCAAACCAAGGTGGCTCAGGCGCAGGCATCCCTGACTATCGCCATGCAGGATCAGGGCGTGGCGGATTTCGATCAGGCCAAAGTATCGGCAGATACCGCTGCGGGACTCAACGCGACTCAGGCGGCCATCGCGACAGCCCATGAAACGCTCGCTTCCACCCAGAATGATCTGGAAAAGCTGGCCATTGATATTGAAAATCTCAGGCAACGAACCGGGCAGCGGCAGATTAAGGCGCCCAAAGCCGGGATTGTGGTCCGGATCATGAAGGTGGGCTCCGGTGAAACCGTTACAGAAGGCGATGCCTTGGCCACCCTGATGCCCCAATCGACGGATCAGGCCGTGTCCTTGTTGATTTCAGACAACGATGCCCCGTTGGTGGCTGTGGGACGTCCGGTGCGCTTGCAGTTTGCGGGTTGGCCCGCCTTGCAGTTTTCGGGTTGGCCTGCGGTGGCCGTCGGCACGTTTGCGGGGCGGGTGGCAGTGATTGATGCCATCGATGACGGCACCAGCCGTTATCAGGTTTGGGTCAAGCCGGATGTTCAGGCCATTCAGAGCGGGAAGGAGCAAGTCTGGCCCTCGGCTCAGTACTTGCGTCCGGGCTCCGAAACCATCGGCTGGATCATGCTGGATCGGGTGCCCTTATGGTTTGAGATGTGGCGTCAGTTTAACGCCTTCCCGCCCACGGTGAGCATGGAGCCTTTGACCGACAAGAAACAAGGGCTCAAAAACGGCCCCAAAGAAGACATTAAGAAGCCCAAAAAGAAAGCCTGACCCCAAAAGCATGTCTGAAACGATCAGAAACATCATGATGACTGCATTCGCTCTCCCGGAGTGGTTGAGGCAGCCCGTGTGGGTTCGCTCAAGGTTTCGTGTGCTGTCGCTGATATTACTGCTTTTTGTGGGGGCTGGTCCACCGGCGGGCTTATCCAGTTTAAGTTACGCGGAGTCGATAGATATTGCACCATTGGAAACAAAGCCACTGACGCTAGAAGCGGTTTTAATGCAGGTCCAGCTCAATCATCCCAAATTGCAGGGCGCTGAACTGGAACGACGCATGGCCGCCGCCAAACGACTCGAAAAGCAGGGGGCGTTTGATCCGGCCATCGTGATTGATGATGACACCCAGCGTTATAATAGCTATCCGACGCGGGGAAAATCCAAGTTCGAGACGCTCAACGATGTTTCGGTGGGGATGCTAACCCGGTATGGGGCTAAAATTTCGGCCTCATCGAACTACCACTACGGTGATGTGAAATCGCCGGCCTCCGGCACAGGTGCCGCGGGGAGTCATTTTTTAGGGTTGAATGTGCCGTTACTGCGGAATGCACGGATTAACGAAAAAGCAGCCGCGGAGCGCAAGGCAATGCTCGGTGAGCCTCTGGCCAACGCGGATTACACTCAGGCGCGCATTTCCTTGTTGCTGAAGGCCTCCAATACCTATTGGGAATGGGTGGCTGCCCGTTTGCGTGCTGACGTCAACCAGCAACTTACGCGGCTGGCTTCAGTTCGGGCTGAGCAGGTGCTAAAGCGGGCCAAGTCCGGTGACTTGCCCTTGATTGATGCGGTTGAAGCCAATCAGGAGGTGCAGCGTCGTCAGGAACTCCTGGTGAAATCCCAGCGTGACTTCCAGAAAGCCACCTTCTCTGTGGCGAGTTATTTATGGCCAGCGGGTCAGAAGCCGATGGGGCAACAACCCGAGTCCGCTGGCATTGAAGTCAACATTCCGTTGGCCTCTCAGGTGCCGGATCAACTGCCTCAACCCCAGACACTGACCGATGAGGCTGTGCAGCTGGCCAAGGTGACCGCTCTGAAAAAGCGTCCGGAGTTGTCTCAGTTGGCCCTGTTGCGGGATGTCACGGACGTGGATCTGGATCTGGCGCGTAATCAGTTGTTGCCCGTGCTGGATCTTTATGCCGGGCCAGGGATTGATACGGGCGAGAATTCGGTTGGGCCTTTATTCAAGGCCGGGGTGACGCTGGTGGTCCCCTTGCGAAATCGCACGGCGCGTGGACAGATTGAGCAAGCTCGGTTAAAGCTGCAAAAGCTCGATTTGGATCAGCGGGTGGTGGTTCAGCAGATTCTGCTGGAGGTAGAAGATACGGCTTCGGAGCTGAATATGACCCAGCAGCGTTTCGAGGCGGCCAGTCAGTCTTATGCCTTGGCACGGCAACTGGAAGCGGGCGAGCAATCCCGTTTTGCCCTGGGTGACAGCACGCTGTTTCTGGTCAATCAGCGGGAACGCGCTACCGCTGAGGCGCTGATTAAATGCATTGAAGTGCAAACCGAGGCGCAGCAGGCTCAGGCTCGTTTACAGGCTGTGACTGGCGAACTCTAGTGCTGAAACAGAGTGCTTTGAAGCCGCTTATGCTTGCCAGTTGGCTACATGGGTGTTATAGTTCCAGCCCAAGTTTGATTCCTTTTTGTTCTGGTTGTAAGGCAATTTTAGATTTTGAGCGTACTTTAGTGATTATTCGATCTGCTTGGTAATCGCTTTTTAGTGACCCACTCTACCTTTCTTATCTTATCCCGCACGTTTGTGCAGATCCGTTCATTGAATGTTTACGTTTTTTTACAGCGATTCCCTGTTACATGGCCTATTCTCCTATCGTTTGACCCATCATCACGCTAATAGCTTTTTTTCTGGAGTTTTAAATATGACAATCACCTTTTCTGCACGTTCTATCTTGCCAATGCACGCACAGAACCAATCAAAATCAGAAAAATCCACCCGTTTTGCCGGTAATTCCCAATCTGGGGAGGACAGTTTTCAATATTCTGATGAGTTCAATGAATCACCAGCCATTCATCACGCTCAGGATTTATTCCGTAGCTTGAAAAACTGGTTTTCCAACCGGCTTTCTAAAAGACAAAAATCAGGGGATTCTGGGGCTTTCAATAGGGCATCTTCATGTTTCTCGGCTGAGTCTGTTCGATCTGGCGATTGGCCCGGTTTGGGACTGAAAGACGAACTCTATCAGGCCATGCAAGAATCACCTGAAGCCGTGAGCCAGGTCTGGAAAAAAATTGGCAGTGATCCCGAGTTTGAAGAGGCGATGCTGTCTAATCTGAAGCTCGCATATAAAAGCTCAAATTGGCACGCCATTTCCAGACTGGAGCGATTTAATGCCGAGTACCGCCAGGGGCAGACGGTGTTACATGCCGCTGCCCGTCGAAAAGACCAAGACGCCATGCAATGTGGGACGAGTCTGGGTTTTAACGTGAATGCTCCGGATCAGGCTGGTAAAACGGCCTTGCACATTGCCATTGAGGAGGGGGCGAGTGATCAGTTGATTGACTTTTTGCTGAAGCACGGTGCGGACCCCAATTTGAAACAGGCCGGGTATATTTCGGCGATGGACTTAGCTGAAGCACTTGGTTATCAGGATGCGTTGCGGCATCTGAGCAAACGATACCAATAATAATCGAATGATTGGGTCATCCAATGATAAGCGCGTAGCCTGTACCCGACTTTTCAGGTCTTTGCTCTGCTGCTTCCTATTGAAATGTCACCTTACTGGTAATCGTAAATTCTGAAGGCTGAATGACGTAGTTTGGGGCTGTGCCAAAAACCAAATCCACGATGGTTTCTTTTTTGAGTGTACTGCTAGAGCTGGATACTGTTTTATCGGGTATCGTGAGATCAATTTCCGAAATATTGATTCCTCGAATGTTGCCGTCACTGTCAGTGAAATTAGTAAAGCAATCCCCAACACATTTTATTTCAAACTTTGAACTATAAGCTTTATCGTTGTACGTTTTAAATAATACGGGGACGTTGCTTTGTTTTCGCTTCAAGGAGAGTAAATCACTTCGGGTTGTATCTTTAAATTGGGTGTATGTTACAGTGATGTTGTTAGCCGGGTTATGAGGGTCTTTTTTGGCGATAGTCAGCACATTATTGGTTAAGCCACTGGAGCTGCTGATTGTGGCTGTTTCAGCATAGCGCAAGTCGTACCTTAGATCGTTGATAATGTTCATGCCTACAATTTGCATGAGTTGCTGCTGACGTTCATTATTCACATTTTGCACAGCAGCTTTCATCAGGCTGCTGGCACCGATACCTACCACCGCTATGATCATCATGGCGATCGACATTTCCAGCAAGCTAACACCTGATGAAACACAATGTTTTATTATCGATTTAGTTTCTATCAAGTTCACCACCATTTATTGTGTAGTAAGTAAATGCACCGGGACTAAAGCTGGAAATGGCAATTTGGCCGTTGGACAAGGTGTAATACACTTTACGGTTTGAGCTGTTCAAGGTTAGCTCGTATTCTGAGCCGGTATAAGCCAGACCAATTGGCGCATTGGTCAGCGCTGGTGTATCTGGTGTCGTATAAACGCCGAACATTCTTTGTGCCGATTCCAGAACCTTGTCGGTTTCTAATTGATCGGGGTCTACATGTAGCCGTTCCGATGCCGTATTCACAATGCTTTGCAGCGTTGATTTGACGGCGTTAGCCATTGCAGCATCCTTATCTTCACTGGTGGTAGTGATACCCATGATGGCTATGGCAGAAATAACCCCAATAATCAGCAGTGTTATAGAAATTTCAATCAGCGAAAAGCCACTGCTGCGATGATTATGATATTTATAATGGGCGGCTTGCATGTACCTGTTGCTCATTTTTTATGGTTTGGGCATTGGGTCGCTTGCTTCGGGTCCAATGGATGAGATGACCCGAAACAAGCGAATGAACATTAAAACCAGGTATTGTGCGTGAATTAGATACTAAAGTCGACGTTAAACCGATTGCTATAGAGATTCATCTGGTTTTTTTGCACCTGGTTAGCAATTTGGTTCATAACGGGCTCAATATTACTAATATCACCAGCGTACACATATTGACCACCGGAGGTTTGGCTGGCGAGTAAGGTGTCCATATATTTGTCTGATTCGCCGTCGCTACTTTGGAGCATCCCGACTGTAAACAGGGTGATTTTCCGTGTGGGGTCGCTGGCTAGCGCATTACCCATTGATCCATCGCCCATGTGTTCTGCCAGATCACTATAGTCGGTATCGTCGTGATGCTCATCACTGTGATGATCTTTGCAGGAATCGTCTTCTCTTTTTTCCTCAGGTTTCCCGCCACTGACCAGAATAATAATACGGTGATCAACATCATCCAGTTTGAGGATTTGTTCAGCAGCGTATTTGAGTGCACCGTAGGTACTTCTTGCACCTCCTGGAACAATGGAGCGTGAAAAGTTTCCATCGGTTGTCGTCACGGATTTATCGTCTTCCCGATTGATCCAGCTGATCCGGCGTCTCATTTTGACATAATGGCCAGTACTATCTGCATTTTCAAATGGAACTTCTGTCCACCAATCGCTGGAAAAGAGCTCAAGACCCATTTGCGTGTCTTTCAATATGCCTGGGTTGCTTTCCATAGAGATCAGAAAGCTGAGTAGCGCCGTTCTGGAGGCTTCAATGCGGGAGATGTATCTTTTTTCAAAGTTAGGCGTTCTGGCGCAGATGTTATAAATGTTGGTGATTCTATATGAACCCGGCACTGTTCTGCCATCATATGACCAGTCAGCTGCGAGCCCAACACCTCCATTGTCCGCATAAAAGCCGTTAATAGGGGCTGTGACGAAGTTTTTTATAGCAGCCTCCGTGCTGCAATCGGGGGCCCTATTGGCTCTTTTACCCAGATAACGGTCATCCCAAGGCGTTTCAGTTAAATCACTGGCCTTCGCCGAAACGATATCCAGCGTGTTATTTTTGTATAAGTCAGCGATTTTATATGTGGAATTGTTCGTATACGGTGGAGAAGTCTTTACACTCGTAGGATCATAATCCTTCTCTAAATACGTGTTTGGTGTGGTGTCATCGTAACGGTATTTCAGGAATGGACTGGCCACGCTTCCACTCATGCTGGCCACTTTATCATCAGAAGAGCCATCATCTGATTCTCTTACTTTTCCTTTATCCTCATCTTTATCGTCATCTTCCCCGTGTGATTCCTCTGAACCACCATAACGCATTGCTTTAGATTTATCCTGCACAATCAGAATGGCTGTTTTGTTTCTCGCCGCCGGTTTCGTGTACTTATTCAGGAAAAAGCTAATGGGAGCGGTAAAAATAGGGGTTCCACCCGATTGGGTATTATACACGTTTAAAACTGCATTATACAGTTTGTTTCCCACCGGCATGATACTGGTGGATGAAGGCGAGCTGCCGGGAGTTGCGTTATAAATGGTCCAATTGTAATAAAGTGTATTGTTGTCTGGCAAGGCTTTGCTGCAACGACCGCTGCTAGGAATATTGATTGATGTTTCAGAAGGTATTGCAGATAGGGTCGCTTCATTGGTTGCAACGCCATTACAGGTATAAGCCGAATAGTCGCTGCTTAACGCTTTTTCAGACAGTGTGTTGGCCAGTAGAATTTCCTTGGAGGCTTCACCGGTTAACTTGACTGCCGTGCCAGTGGCGCTTCCTGGACCGCCAATATTGTTCACAATCGGTATCAGTGCGATGGTAAAAAACATCAAAACGGCTGCTGCTTCAATTAAAGATACGCCAGCTTCAACCTTCTGATTGAATCGAGATGCTTGAGTTTTTTGACCGTATATATAGGTATATAGATTTTGTGTGAGGGTCATATAGGCTACCTCGGACTCTTCTTACTTCTGCTTCTACTTAAGTGGTATCGGCAGGATGCTCCCAGACTGAAGATTATGTGAACAATTGTAACGTTTACTTCAGTTTTCATCCTCATCTGTCGATACTATTTTTAGGTCGCAGTCGATCCGGATGACAGGTTGTTAGTTATAATGCTTTTTATGATCCATACTCGCAGCGTTTGTTTCAAACTAATTGTTGGAAAGCTTTAGAGAAGGTATATCAAAGTTGAGGTTTTGTATGGCTGATATGACTAGTCGGTTTCAGGCACAATCAGGTCAAAGCGCTCTGATTGGCGTGGTGGGATTAATTTTGCTTACTGTGGCGTTGATTGCTTCGGCAAACACGTTTATGCAGCAGTCCAGTAAAAATCGAAATGTGGTTGATACCCTTAGCATTCAAACATATTATGTGGCGAATGCGGGGATTCAGGAGGCAATTGCCACACGTTTCTTGCCCAGAAGCAATTTTTTAAGCTTTGTTAATCCTGCAAATCCGAGCCCTTATAATTTTTTACCCCCAATGGATCCCCGTGTTAAATCTCCATACCCTAAATCGGGTCTCGTTTTTCAAAATGTCGGGGCTAATCCATCCGGACTGATGGGTGTTTATCGTTATGTCATTGTTGGCGGGGATCCCTCACGCAAAAATGATCCAATGGGTCCCTATTATGGGGAACATGATATGACCGCGAATGATGCGACATTGCCCCGTCTGTTGACGAACAATTCGACCCCTTGGGATGGCGTTGACGTGACAAGAGCCAATAGTCCCCTGTATGTCATTTCAAAAGGGATGACTTGTATTGCGAATGATAAAGCCTGGCCTAATAAGTTTGTCGCATCCAGCTCTTCGGTTACATACCCTACAGACTTGAGACTGGCATCTAATACAAGTGCAGGTACAAGTACAAGTCCCAGTCCCAAGCCTCAATGTAATTCAGGTTACAAGCCTTCGAACCTGACTGTAGTGGCAAAAGTACTCATTGAGCCTGAAAGCAACCTGAGCAAACCAGACCAGGTTGTTTATATTCACAGTTTTCCTGAAGGTCAACCTGTAGTTTTAGATCAGTCTGCCTATATTCCGGGAGAAGGCTGGAAGAAAGAAATTACTGATTTTGAAAAGGTCTGGGGTTACCAAGCTGGAGAGACTGCACGAGGTGACTACAGAACCGCTAGTGCGCTCACAAATCCTGCTCGGCCACGGAAAGTCGTATTTTTTCAGATGGGTTCCCACCAAATTTATGCGAATTATGACTTACCCCCAAATGGGTCAGCTGACTTTACCCGTAATCAGCCAGTCCCTGTTGATGCAGCCATTATGCTCTATTTTGATGGCCCTATTGATTATCGCTCGTTATCCAATGATTTTAGAGTGAATAAACTGCATCCTTCTGTTGTTCCCAATAAATACTATTACAATAAAAATCTGGACGGTTGTAAAAATACTGTGAAAGATCCACTTACCAATCAACCTATTTACAACTGTTCCATTCAGATGACCTCGACTGTCAGAGGACTGGATAAACCCTATACCGGTATGGCAGTAGTTCCAAATCTTCCCTACTCCACAAAAGTGCTTTTATTACCCCCACTTGGATATTCTGAGAGCCCTAGAGACTATACAGAGTATTTCCAGCTCAACGTGTATCCAGAGAAGATTCGTGGGTTTAATTATGTACAAGGTCCAAAGGTTCCTGGTAATGGTGATTCAAACGGGAACGAACCGCCTCTTACAATTAAATTCAAGACCGTTTCAAGGCCCTGATTTCCAAGGTCTTTAGAACTAAAACAGCCCGGTATCCATCAGGAGACCGGGCTGTTTTCTAATGATAACGGTTTATAGTTCCAGTAGATCCGGCTGAATCAGGTCCCTGATCTGTGAGGCTTTTAAAAAATGTGGATTGCTGGCAGAATTGTACTCAAAACCCGGAGGGACTGCTTGACCTGTCTCTCCAAGTCCGTTTTGGCTGTAATCCAGTGTTTCCGCAAAGTTAATGGTGGGCTGGATGACATAATGATCCGGGAACTCCAGCGTTAGATGTGAATCATCGGCTGGGCACATGATTTCATGCAGCTTCTCGCCTGGGCGAATGCCCACGAAGCGCTGCGGGACACCGGGATATAAGCCGTCGGCCAGCTCGGTTAATTGCATCGAGGGCAGCTTGGGCACGAAGATCTCGCCGCCCTGCATGCGCTCAAAGGACTTCAGCACAAAATCCACGCCCTGCTGCAGGGTAATCCAGAATCGGGTCATGCGAGGGTCTGTGATGGGCAGCTCTGTGGCGCCAGAATCCATTAATTCTTTAAAAAAGGGTATGACCGACCCCCGTGAACCCACCACGTTGCCATAGCGCACCACGGCAAAGCGGGTGGGGCGTGTTCCTACCACGTTATTGCCCGCCACAAACAGTTTATCTGAAACCAGCTTGGTGGCCCCGTAGAGATTGATGGGGTTGGCTGCTTTATCAGTCGATAGTGCGATCACTCGCTTGACGCCGCTCTCCAGGCTGGCGTTAATCACGTTTTCCGCACCATTGACATTGGTACGAATGCATTCGGTGGGGTTGTATTCGGCAATCGGCACGTGCTTCAACGCAGCCGCGTGAATGACATAATCCACGTCGCTCATGGCCTGCTTCAGGCGGCTGGCATCGCGCACATCCCCAATGAAATAGCGCATCACCGGGGCGTTGAACTGGCGTTGCATGACGAACTGCTTGTATTCATCCCGGGAGAAAATAATGATTTTGCGAGGTTTGTATCTAGCCAGCAAAGTTTCCACGGCTTTTTTCCCAAACGAGCCAGTGCCCCCTGTAATCAGGATTGAACTGTGGTCAAACACTCTCTCTACCTCGTCTAGGGGAAATTTGAACCGGGATGGATTGGATTAAATCAAGGAATCCTATAATAAACTTGGACCCTTAAAGATTCAGATCTGTTCATCTTTATCATCATAACAATCGGGAAGTGAAAAACGTCATGCATTTTACCGATTTTCCCCCGGCAGGCATGCCCAAATCCAGCGGCCACGACCCTGCATCCGTGGTGATCATCGACTATGGGCTGGGGAACGTGCGTTCAGTGGCCAATGCGCTTCAAGCGCTGGGGGCAGACGTTCAGTTGTCCCGCGATCCGGCAGACTTCAAGGATGCCGATGGCCTGATTCTACCCGGCGTGGGGGCTTTTGGCGACGGCATGTCCAATCTGCGAGATCTGGGTTTGATCCCCCATTTGAATGAGCTGGTGCTGAACCAGCAAAAGCCGTTTTTGGGTATTTGTCTGGGGATGCAGCTCATGGCTAAATCCAGCACCGAGGGCGGGCATGCTGAAGGCTTGGGCTGGCTCAACGCGGATGTCGTCCGTTTTCCGGCGGATTTGCAAGATCTACAAGCCTCTGATTCTGGGAAATCAGGGCTGAAAGTGCCCCATGTGGGCTGGAATGACGTCACGGTCAAGCGCACCTGTCCTGTGTTGGGCTTGCCGGGCGCCGTGCACTCCTACTATTTTGTGCACAGTTACATTCTGCAGTGCCACGATGCCGATTTAATTGCGGGCAGTTGTGAGTATGGCATTGAGTTTCCCGCCGTGGTGCAGCAAAATAATATACTGGGTGTGCAATTCCACCCGGAGAAAAGTCAAAAACACGGATTGGCCTTATTGGGTAACTTTTTGCATCTGGCGCGCAATAACCGGGCCAATGTGCTGTATCCACAAATGCTCCCAGAAAGTTCTCAGGGTGATTCAATTCAGCCCACTCAAGGGGAACGCTCGTGCTGAAAAAACGCCTGATTCCCTGCCTGTTTTTGAAAAATGGCTACCTCGTTCGTAGCGAGCAATTTCAGACGCACCAGTTGCTGGGAAACGCAATTCATCAGGTGGAACGCTTTAACGCCTGGGATGTAGATGAATTGATTTACATCGACATCAGCGACGATACGCACCATCATACTGGCCGCGCCGACACCAAAATCAAGGGTGAGGATAATGTACTTGACCTGCTGGAAGCCATCGCCAAAACGTGTTTTATGCCCCTCACATTTGGTGGTCGCATTCGTACCTTGCAAGATATTCAGGATCGCATTGCGCGCGGGGCCGATAAAGTGACACTGAACACCATTGCCGTGGAACAGCCTGATTTTATCACTGAGAGTGCGCGAGTGTTCGGGAGTCAGGCGATTGTTATTTCGATTGATGTCAGGCAACACCCCGATGGGCGCTATGAGGTATTCACCCAGCACGGCCGCCAGCCCACCGGCAAAAATCCGATAGACTGGGCGCAAACCGTGGAACGTCTGGGTGCGGGTGAAATTTTTTTGAATGCCATTGATCGCGATGGCATGGCCACCGGGTATGATCTTGAACTGGTGCGTAGCGTGGCCGATGCGGTCACTATTCCTGTGATTGCCTGTGGTGGCGTGGGCCGGTTTCCTGACTTTGCGCTGGGCGTGACCGAAGGCCATGCGGATGCTGTGGCTGCTGGAAATATTTTTCATTTTACGGAACTGAGCGCCAAACAGGCTCGCCGTGCCTTGCTCAAAATGAACGTGGATGTGCGGCAATAATTGATAATTTTCCCCAAATAGTCTCCATAAACAGTTTTCAGAATTGATTGGATTAAAAGGACAACAGTCATCAATGCAGTATTGCAGCCAATGTGTTTACCCTCTGGTGTCGGCGGTGCCGCTGAATTTTGATGAGCAGGCTGTTTGCAGTGGCTGCCGGGTGCATGCTCAGAAAAGTAAAATCAATTGGGCCCAGCGCGAGGCCTGGTTGCGAGAACTGGCGGATGAGTACCGTCAGCCCACTGGGGAAAACTATGATTGCATTATCCCGGTGAGTGGTGGAAAAGACAGCTGGTTTCAGACCTATTACATCAAGGAAGTGCTGGGGCTGAACCCCTTGCTGGTGACCTACAACGGCAATAACTATCTGGATGTGGGCCTGCGGAATTTAAAGCGCATGCGGGAAGTCTTTGGAGTGGATCACCTGTTTTTCACCCCCAATCCCACCACCCTGAAAAAACTGAACCGGCTCTGCTTTAAAAAAATGGGCGATATGAACTGGCACGCCCATGCCGGGATTTTTACCTACCCGGTGCAAATCGCGGTGCAACACAACATCCCCCTGATTGTCTGGGGTGAGCATGGGTTTATGGATCTGGGCGGCATGTTTTCCATGAACGATTTAATTGAAATGACCGCCAAGTTTCGGCTGGAGCATGCCCAACGGGGCTACGACTGGTTTGACATGCTGGACGCCGCCAATCCCGAGATCGCAGAGGGCATTAGCGCGCGGGACATGCAGTGGTGTCGGTATCCCTCGGATGATGCGCTGGATGACGTAGGGGTTCGGGGGATTTATCTGGGTAATTTTGTGGATTGGGATGCCAATCAGCAAACGGAACTCATGAAAAAATTGGGCTTCGAAGAGGCGCCTTTTGAATTTGAACGTACCTACCGGCGCATGTCCAATCTGGATGACATGCATGAAAATGGCATGCATGATTACCTGAAGTTTATTAAATTCGGCTATGGGCGCTGCTCGGACCATGTGTGCAAGGACATACGCAGTGGCAAAATGACCCGCGAGGCAGGCATTGAACTGGTCTTGCGCTATGATCACGTGAAATCCGCGGATTTGTTGCGCTGGTTGGACTATGTGGGTATGAGCGAGGCTGAATTTGATGCCATCGCGGATACCTTCCGGGATCCTCGTGTTTGGAACCGCAACGCCGACGGGCTGTGGGAGAAGGATAATCTGAGCGGGCAGCGCAGCGCCTACCCCGTGCCAACCTTGAGCCAGTCCAACGTGAATTGGGACCATTTCCGGAAGAAACCTGTGCCGGAGTAACCCCATTTGACCAAGTTAATCGTCAATGATTTCAAGGGCTGTGTCCCCTGTAATCCCTAGAGACTGAATACAGAATGAGACCCTACACCTGATGCTGAGCGAGAATGAGATACGACCGGATGCGTTAATGGCCGAACAGGCCAGGCTCTTTGCGCTGGATATTGCCCGCCTGATGGCGAACCGTTCAGCGTTTGTGCCGGTGGCTTGCCCGGCTTGCGCGCAAGAACAGGCTCAACCTGCTTTTGAAAAGACGGGCATGCCCTTTGTGCGCTGTGTTCAATGCGAAACGTTGTATGCCTCGCCTCGTCCCCGGCCTGAGCATTTAAACGACTACTATCAGCACTCGCAGAACTATGAATACTGGAGCCGTTTTATTTTCCCGGCTTCGGAAGCGGCCCGCCGGGAAAAGATCTTTCTGCCCCGTGTGGCTCAGGTGCTGGAGATATGCGAGCGGTTTGAGGTACCCACCGAGACACTTCTGGAAGTGGGCGCGGGCTTTGGCCTGTTTGGCGAGGAAATGGTGAAAACCGGGCGTTTTCATCGTGTCATAGCCGTGGAGCCGACACCCTATCTGGCGGAGGATTGTCGTCGTCGGGGCTTGCCTGTGATTGAAAAACCCATTGAGGCCATCACCAAAGCCGAGTTAGTGAATGCCTCCGACGCGCTGAGTGTGATTGTGTGTTTTGAGGTGATTGAACACCTGTTTTCACCGCGCGATTTTTTACAGCAATGCGCCAGTTTGCTGGAACCGGGCGGCCTGTTTCTGCTCACCTGTCCCAATGGACAGGGCTTTGACGTGGTGACGTTGCAGGAACATTCTTGCGCCGTGGATGTGGAGCATTTGAACCTGTTCAGCCCGGCTTCGCTGGCCCGCTTGATGCAGGACTGCGGGTTTGAGGTCATTGATGTGCAAACCCCCGGCCGGCTGGATGCGGAACTGGTTCGGAAACAGATGCTTTCGGGCGTCTTGGATCCGGCAGCGCACCCGTTTTTAAAACAGCTTTTAATCGATCAGTGGGAGACACATGGGGCTGTTTTTCAACGGTTTCTGGTGGAAAACCGGTTGTCTTCCAATATGATGCTGGCGGGCCGCAAGGTGGCGCTCCCGGTGTGAGCCACCAGCCGTTTACAGCCCGAGTGGGTTGCAAGTGGGTTACGGGTGGTAGAATAGGAATAATCCCTGACCTCTGAAATCTTGTCAGAGGCTTGCCAGGACTGGCAAATTAACCGGCAGAGAGAGTCATCCCCATGTCCTATTGGTCAGTTGTTCAGCTATGAAACTCGGCTTAGGCACCGTGGAATTCGCCGCGAAGACGGGCAAGCATGCCTTGCAGGTGTCTCGCGATGAAGCCCGGCGTATTCTGGAAATCGCTCAGCAGGCCTGCATTCCATTACTGGATACGGCACAGCAGGCTGGAGACAGTGAAGAAGTGCTGGCCGAGTGTCTGAGTCCTTCTCAGGCGTTTAAGATTGTGGCCAAGGCGCCAGCTTTTAGTACGGATTTCGTGGGCGGACACCATGCGGATCAACTCGAAAAGAGTTTGCGGCGCACGCTGGAGACACTGGGGAAAGACAAAGTCTATGCCCTGATGATTGGCAGCGATCAGGGGTTGTTTGCCACGCAAGGGGATAAGCTGTTTCGGCGCATGCAGGCCCTGAAAGAACAGGGTTTGATCGAAAAAATCGGTGTGTCCGTGTCTCACGGGGGCCATATTGATCGGTTGTTGAGTCATGGCTTGCCGGATATTGTCCAGTTACCCCTGAACGTGCTGGACCAGCGGTTGCTGCTGGGTGGACACTTACATCGGCTGAAAGCGAAACATGTGGAAATTCACGTGCGGGATATTTTTCTGCAAGGAGTGCTGCTCGATCCCACGCATCTGCATCCCTGGTTTTGGCCCATTCGCAAGCAGATGAACAGTTACCACGACTTTCTGATTCAGGAAGGTCTCACCCCGATGGAAGGCGCCCTGAACTTTGTCACCAGCCTACCTGAAGTGGACTTTGCCCTGGTGGGCGTACAATCAGCCCAGCAACTGGAAGAAGTGATTGCGGGCGTGGATATGGGTTTGGATGCCCGACAGTTTATTCCTTTCGCCTGTCCGGATTCCCGGTTTATCGATCCTCTCAAGTGGAATCTCTATGAATAGATTCTTTGTTGATTAATTCGTATTGTCTTACCCATGCGGTTCTCTTGGTCGCGATTATGGGTATCCTCTTTCGTGAATTTTGTATAAAGTTTTAATGTGAAACTGGATTAACGCTTTAGTACAGGTAAAAGTACACGGCAATAAGAGTGGCCTGGATGATGGCAGAAAAGACACTTTCACGGGTTTGAAAATGAGTTGATTTTTAAGTTGTTTTTGGAGCGCACTTTGGGTTGATTGTTTGGAGTCAGTGTTACTGGTGGATTTACTCATTTTATTGTTAGGTTGTGAGTCGTTTATTGAATGCTGTTGTTTGTCTGTCATTTGCATAGCGCAAATTTAAATATAACCAACTGTGGTTTCATTCGGATAAGTCACCCCTTGGCGGGAGGCTGATTTTGGGATATACATAAAGGATTGCTTTGATTCGCAGAGGATTTTTTTATGACGACAGCATCTCAGACCAGACTCAAGCCCGGCGTTGTCACTGGTAAAGATTATCAGGCGCTGGTTCAGGCCGCTAAAGACGGTCACTATATCATTCCCGCCGTAAATGTGGTGGGGACCAACAGTATCAACGCCGTGCTGGAAGCCGCTCGCAAGAATAAATCGGATGTGATTATTCAGCTTTCTAACGGCGGCGCCGAGTTCTATGCCGGTAAGGGGTTACCGGATGCATTTGAAGCCAAGGTGCTGGGCGCAGTTTCTGCGGCGCACCATGTGCACCTGTTGGCGGCGCATTATGGGGTTTGTGTGGTCTTGCACACCGATCATGCCAACAAGAAACTGGTGCCCTGGGTGGAAGCATTGCTGACCCACGGGGAGCAATACTACAAAACACACGGACGCCCTCTCTTTACCTCGCACATGCTGGATTTGTCCGAAGAACCGCTGGAAGAGAACCTGGCGATAAGCGCCCGGATTCTGAAGCGGGCTGCTGCCATTGAGACCAGTATCGAAATCGAACTTGGCATCACGGGTGGCGAAGAGGACGGTGTCGGCTCTGATGACGATGATTTGGCCAACCCGAACCTGTACACCCAGCCGCAAGACGTGCTTCAGGCTTATGAATTGCTGTCGCCCATCGGCTTTTTCTCCGTAGCGGCTTCTTTTGGAAACGTACACGGGGTTTACGCACCCGGTAACGTCAAATTACGCCCCGAGATCCTGAAAAATTCCCAGGATCTGGTTCAGACGACCCATAAAACTGGCCCTAACCCTTTAAACCTGGTGTTTCACGGCGGCTCAGGCTCCGAGCAGTCCAAAATTGATGAAACCCTCAATTACGGTGTGTTCAAGATGAATATCGATACCGACTTGCAGTTTGCCTTCTCACATGCGGTGGGTACCTATGTGATGGCCAACCCCAAGGCCTTCCTGTACCAGATTGACCCTGAGACCGAGGCGCCTTACAAGAAGGCCTACGATCCCCGCAAATGGCTTCGTACGGGAGAAGAAGGCATCATCGCCCGTCTGGATGAGGCATTCCAGAGTCTGAAATCCGTGGGGAAATCTCTGGCCCAATAACTGCCGCAAAATGACCTGTAAAAGCCCTGAGTGTTATCACTCAGGGCTTTTATTTTGGTGCTGCTATTGTAGGGCTTTCGGCACATCGTTCTGACGGATAGGTGAACGATCGTTTCCGCTGAATGTTTGCAGAAGATGAAGGACACTTGGGGATTACCCGGATTGCTACCTGATCGTTATCCGGTATGCCTCACTGTCTAATTGAACAGCGGCCTCATCCATATCAAGATGGCTCTGGATGAATGCAAACGGCTGATGGCAGCGTTTGCCGGAGTTCGACGCAATGACAGAGAGGGTTAAATCAGCAATGGGTTATCTTGGGCTGCAACAGTCTGAACGGCCACTCTTGCCAACGGAGCTAATGGGGTGGGCCCCAGCGTGGCAGGCGGGATCGGATTGTTCTCCGGGAAGGTTTTCAGGTCCTTATACGGTCAGTGTGATTGATTCCTTGCCCGAGTTTGGGGCGATTGCCTTTATCTGGGACAACCTGTTGCAACGTTGCGGGATTGAGTATATCAGCTTGTATCATCGCTGGTTGAGCTTGTGGCTGGAGATATTTAATCCCCGTGGGGTATTTATCCTGTTGGTTCGGGATGAAATTGGGGATCTCATTGCGGCAGCCCCTTTCTGCATCAGTCGAAACCCGTCGGGTCTGTTTTCTCGGTTGTTGCGGCGGGTGCAGTTTATTGGCACTCACCCGGAAGTCTATGATGCCATGCGCGTCATCATTCATCCCCGAGCCGATGCTGATCGGGTACTGTTCCACTTGGCTGAAGCCTTGCGCCAGCATCAGCATCGATGGGATGTGCTGGACTGGCGATACATGGACGAGGCCGATCAGTTGCATCGGTTATTAGAGGCCTTGCAACCCGGTTTGCATCATTATGCCATCAGTCAGCCCATGTCCATTCCTTACATCCAGCTTCCGGAGATCTGGCAAAATCCGCCCCCGTATCGCAAGAAAAAGTATCAGAGCGACCTGAATCGCATTAGCAACCATTTGCAGCGGGATTATCAGATTTCCCAGCCCAGACTGGTCGTTCATTCGCCCGGCCCCAGTGGTGATGCGATCGTGTCCACATTTCTGAAAGCCCATCAAGCCTATTGGCTGGACCGGGGATGCCGGAGTGAGTACGCCCGGCATCATCAACTGATGGGCTTTTATCAGGGTATTTATCACCGGTTTAGTGACCATCCTTCTCGCGGTAGTCTGGCGACGCCCATTTTTGAGCTTTCCACGCTGGAATTGGGCGGAGAACCCATTAGCTATCACTTTGATATTCAGACGCCCCAGGGGTGTATGGGCTACTTAAGCTGCTATGAGCCTGAAGCCCGGAAGTATCGTCCGGGACATTTGCATATTGAGGCCCTGATTGAACGGACCCATCATCGGGGAGGTCGCCGCTTCGAGTTTGGGCGGGGTGATGAGTCCTATAAAAATCAATGGCATGTGGCCCGCAAGCCTTTGTGGAATCTTTTAGCCTTTGCGCATCCGTTTGCCCGTCGCCTGTGGCAGCTGGATGCCCGTTTAAAAGACAGGCCCCCGTTTCGTCCATTCCAGCAAGCAGAAAGTGCAGAATCATGAGCCCATCCGCCTCTCTTCCGGCCCCATTACCGTCCCTAAACGGAGTCCTCAATGATGCCATAGTCTCAACTGGCCCATTGCCGGGCCCCGGTTATGATGCAGATACCATGAGCCAGATCGTGAAAACTACCGGCTTTCGCCTGTGTGATCCGACACAGATTGAGGCTGACGATCTGGCATGGTTTACGGATCGGGAGCGACGTCAACTGAAGGCCGTGATGCGCTGGGTTCGGGAATTTATCATGCGCCCTCACCCCCGATTAGGAAGACCCGGCGTGGTTTGTCCCTATGTTAAGCTCTCACTGGAGGCCGCTATTTTTTATCTCAGCCTGACGACGCTGGAAGATCCACGCCGTTATGATGAGATCTACGGCCTGATGCACAGCCATGCAGACATATTTACTCGCATGCAGCCGCATTCGGGGCCCTGGGAAAATTTGCGGGTGATGCTGGTGTTGATGCCCAACGCCCGAGAGAATATCTTGTGTGACCCAGAGGCATCCAAACGGCTGAAAACTGAAATGATGCAGCGAGGCATCACCGTGGGGCAGTTTTTTCCCACATGGCACCCCATTCGAGCGCTCAAGTCCAAGTTTTTCCCCAACCAGCCCCCGTTGTGTCTATACACCATGCGCCCCTTTATTCGGAGCGACTGGATGTTTATCAATGGGGAGCCAGAGTGGCGGGCTGTCTATCTTGAAAGATTCGGACAGCCTCCGGATAGTCGTCAGGGCTTTACGGTGTAAGGGTTTCACCCGGTACGATTCTCGGTTATTCCGGGTCAATTGCGGTGCAGGATAAACTCATCCTCCACTGAGCCTGTGGAAAATTCAGAGATCGTCAAGCGTTGTCCCGTTTTAAGTCAAACTGGCTTCTGTCGGTGTGGCAATCAGGTTGGCCAGCTTGTCGGGATGCCAGAATGTAATGGGGGTATCCATGTCGATCATAAAATAGTCGTAACCCTGCGTTTGCAACAGGATCAGGCTGGCCTGAATCTCTACTGCCGAACAACTGAGATGTTTCGCCATTCCGTTCAGGGAGCGTAGGAACAGGCAGGGTTCCGGGCCTTGTTCGTACTGGGTTACCAGAGTATCGAAGTAATCCATGACATCGATAATGCCATAGCGTTTTGACTCTGGGCTCAGACTCTGTGGGCTGGGTTGAATCATGGATGATTCTCCTTATGGCGGATTTCTACCAGGAGCCAGTCGGGATCCAGTGTGCTCAGGTCTTCGTTGGCCAGATCGTGTTCAATCTGGTTCCGTTTGAACAGTCCTGATGGCAGAAAGCCTTTTTGGGCGAAAGATTCATAGAAGCGGGTGGCCAGTGTTAGCATTAATAATATCCCCTCATGCCGGAAACGAATCCTTCTGGGTATTATGTGCCAATTTGTCCATTTCTAAACATGTGGGTGCTCAAGCGTCCCTCTCAGCTGATTCGGCTGCTTCCTGAAACCACTTGAGCCATAATCGCCATAAACCCAAAGCCTCCACCCCGAATCTCGGAGTGGAGGCCTCAGATGATGATGCGCTTTTAGTTTATCCGTTGAAGCGGTTGAACTGTTTGAAACTGGTATCAAACAATTTGTCGGCAACGGTTTTGTCACCTTGACCTACTTCGTACTGGGCGACTGTTCCGTCGATGACGGTACCACCCTGTTTCAGGATGTCACTATTATTGACGCCAACGTGTTGTCCGGCAACATTGTCAGCGGTCTGGCCCAGAAGACCGTGTGGGCTGACACCATCTCCCGAGGGATTCGCACCCGGTTGAATGGTCACGTTGCTTTGAATGGCATCTTTATTAGTGGGATCCGTGCTGAGGTTGATTTTGTACTCGGTATTACTGAAACTCAACATGGTTCCGTTCCAGGTTGCTGTACCTTTGTTGTCCAGGGTGTATTGTTTCCCGGATTCCATCGGTGCGTTATTCAGTTTTGGGGTACTGTTCAGGTCGTACTCCAGATGATCCTTGCCAGAAGTAATGCCGGCTTTTGAGATCACGGTCGCATCAGGTTTATTTGGCCAGGTGGTAAATTGGGCATTATATTGTAGCCCTTTGTCGGAAAGTATGTTGTATACTTTGCCGTTTTGACCCATGACGTCGTACTTTTCGCCACCGAAACCAACAAAGTGCGGGTCACCGTAGTATTTACCGCCATTGTACGGAGGATTTGACGGTTTTGGGGGCGGAGTTGGAGTGGGTTTATAGGGTGGCGGTGTTGGGGTTGGCTTGGATGGCGTCGGTGGTTTCTCATCACAATGAGGTTTTGTTGGTGTAGGTGTATTATATGTAGGCGTTGGTGTTGGCGTATTATCCGCAGCTGGCGGGGTGTAAGTAGGCGTATTATATGTAGGCGTTGGTGTCGGTGTATTATCCGCAGCTGGCGGGGTGTAAGTAGGTGTATTATATGTAGGCGTTGGGGTCGGTGTATTATCCGCAGCTGGCGGGGTGTAAGTAGGTGTATTATATGTAGGCGTTGGTGTCGGTGTATTATCCGCAGCTGGCGGGGTGTAAGTAGGCGTATTATATGTAGGCGTTGGGGTCGGTGTATTATCCGCAGCTGGCGTAGGGGTGTAGTGTGCTTGACTGTCATTATCTGCTTTGTGGCAATTTCCCTTATTGGCTGAGTTCGCATCGCTTTCAATACCCGCTGTGCCCGCGTTGCCAGCTGTGCCCGCAGTGCCAGCTGTACCCGCAGTGCCAGCTGTACCCGCGTTGCCAGCTGTGCCCGCAGTGCCAGCTTTACCCGCAGTTCCGGCTGTGCCCGCGTTGCCAGCTGAGCCCGCGTTGCTAGGGGATGACTGGGAAAATAAGCTCTGAAGTAATTGCAGCATCAGCATTAATAGTGGCTGCAGCAACTGTGATATATTCACGTTTGGTGCTGCAGTTGTTGAATTCTGAGTGGGTGCAGTTGGCTGCAACAGGTTGCTAGTTGCTGGGGATGCAGTATTTTGGGTTTTCTGCACCGTTGTATTGAGTGGTATTGATGTACTCAATAATGGGTTGATTGAAGTCATTCAGTTAACCTCCTATGTCGATTTGCCTAATGCCATCAGCGTTCTGTCTCTCTCGAAAGAATATAAAAATCTTCTATATTCTATTGGCATGGGAATACATGGATTACATATTAATTACATATAAGATAATAAAAACAATTTATAAAATAGAATTGCCTTTTATAGCCTGAAGATATTTAGTTCACTGAAAAAATGAAAGAAGCGGTATGCCGCTCTCTGCTTTAAAATAAAAAAGTAAAACCACCCAGGCTATCAGCATGAGGCCTGGGTGGTCAGTACTAGGAATTAAATAATTATTTAGCGGTTTTTAATTGAGTGAGCATAGTCATTAACTGCTGCATGAGACTCTGAATCATGGCCATAGGAGTTCCTCCCGCTGCACCTGCTGCGGTGGCCCCTGCTCCTGTAGCACCTGCACCGGCTGTCTGACCAAGTGCTTTGCGCTGCGCCGCTTGGGTGGCTAAGCCCTGCGCCCATGTTTCGACATTTTGGCCATTTGGACCCATTGTTGCTGCAGCAGTTCTTTGGTTTAAGTCTTTCAAAAAATTGTCCATACCAGACCCAGGTGGATAGGGATTGCTGGTTATGTTTGCAGGCGATAAGGGATCTTGGTTGCCGCTCATGGTACTTAGCAATGAGGGTAAGCCCAATAAACTATTAATTGATGTTGACATTACAACCTCCAATCGGGAAAAAGCCCCGAAATTAAATCTCTATCCAAAATCTTAAAACTGTAATAGCTTATATAGAGAATAAAAAAATTTAGCCCCGGAAATTGACGCAATTGCTTTTATACGGTAACAATTGTTTACAATGTGCGGATTGATATTGGGACAGGCGACCGCTTCGAGACTGTATAACGCACAGAGTGTCTCTATGAATCGGTTATTACAGTGTTGATGGCGATGTTGAATCAGTTAGATTTCGCCGCTGGATTGAAGTTTGGCAAGTGCTGATTGCTCAATATACAGCTCGTACCGACTAAATCTGGAAAACAAGGTATAGTGTTGCTGAATCACCTGCTCAAGAGGGAGCAAGTGATAGTTGATAATCGGACTGTGAGTCGCTTGCGCCTCGGCTTGAAAGAATCGTTCGTCCTGATGTTCATACAGGATAAACATCGGTTTTTTTAAGGTCAAAGCGTCCGTGACCTCTTTGATTTGAGCGGGAGTATCCAGTACAGCCATTAATAATTGAAAACGGCTGGGGTTGTCACGATTGGTTAACAGGTAGAATTCCGGGGCCAGATTATAGACAAACAGGCTGTCTCCGGGGGGCGATAATTGATGAATGGTTTCCAGCATTTGATTGACGTTGGCGGTATCTCGAAAGTCTGGTTGCAGCCAGTACAGTTGGCGTTCCTGGGTGCCAAAAGACCGAACCATAGGCAGTGCCCTAATCTGAAAGGACTCCCTTAGCTGCTGAACGCCAGTGATGAAAAACAGCACAAACATCAGGGCCAACAGGGCTGTTTCCACTTTGGGAATACGCCGGAGCAACGGTGCCAGAATTACGCTGCCCAGCATGAATGGAATCCAGCCATTGTATGCCATATGGTAAAAGGAGGAGTGTGAGAGCGTGGATGCCAGGAAGCCCAGGGTGGCGGCAAACAGCAAAAATAACTCCCAGTCCTGAGGGTTGATATTTTGGCGGCGTAATAGCCGGGGACAATAAGTCAGCCCGGAACACAAGCCCAATACCGGTAAAATCAAATAGAGCAGATTCAGCAGAAAATACATGCAATCCGCGGCAGAGGGATGAGGCGTCTGAAAAAACGTCAATAATCGGGGATAAATTTCAAAAAAGAATAAATGATTACTGGTTTGGATGTAGCCCCCGTGAAACAGCCAAACACTGGTACCATACCAGAAGTCTCCCCAGGCATGGTGCCACATGAAGAACCCAAAGGTGAATAGGATGGGGGTTAAAATGGCGGCTGCAAAAAGAGGCATTGCCTGTTTTACGGCGCTTGCGCCCTGGGATAGAGCCCGGGAAAAGACCACCCCGCTCATCAATAGGATCAGGATGATGCCCAGAGACTGGGTAAACAGGGTGCAGGCGCTTAAGGCCAAACCGGACGAGATGAGATAGGATCGCGACAGCTGATCCTTGCCAATGGTTTTCCAAAGGCAAAAAACCGCAACAATGCCCATGAAGCTGCTCAGGATGTGATGTTGAACTTGAATGGATGCCGGGAAATGAAGCATCCAAAACAGACCGGCCAACAAACAGAGCCAGCGTTTGGGTAAATAAGCGCGGCCCATGATGAGTGTTAGTGCGCCGGAGGTTAACAGCACTGCGATCGTAAAGACACGCACTACAACGATGCTCAAGCCGCCACTGAACTGAATAAGCCATGCGACCAGATAAAAGGTGCCCGGCCAGATAAAATCAAAGAAGTCGCGATAGGGGAGTTTGCCTTTTGCTGTTAGTAGCCCCTCGTACAGAAATGTACTTTCATCCGGGGTTGGCGCTTTGAGGCAATATGGCCAACAGGTAAAGATGCCAAACGCAATCAGCCCCAGTATCAAGCCTGACAGAACACTGACCTTCAGTAGCTGTTTGACCGGAATTTCCGAATTGAAATTCACCGTGAATTTTCCCATTACTGGGCCTCAGGCTTCACGCAGCTAAAATTTCCAATCCAGCACAGTTGGTTCCACAGGGGGATTTTTCGGGAAATTTCGTCGAACTGAATCAGTGCCTGAATCAGTTTAGGGTGACGAATGCCTGCAAACAGCTTAAAAAAGTCGGTGTTGCCAATAATGGCATAAGCGATGTGACCAAAAGGTTCCCATTCAAAATTGGTAAATCCGGCTTTGACACAACCGCTTTGCAACTCTTCAATCGTAAGGCCCCGCTCTTCATCGGGTTCAAAAATAGTCGTTTGGGTATAAAGGAGATTGCGAACGAAGGTTACAGGCGGGCTGAAATTCACGGGATCGCTGAAAATAAACTGTCCGCCGGGTTTTAAGACACGGAACAGTTCAGGGATAACTACATCTAAATGGTTAGAGACATGATGCAAGCCACCACGTACTAAAATGACATCAAAAAAATTGTCATCAAAACTCAGTTGGCGCACGTCCTGTTTGGCACAGTAGGTTAAGCGCTCGCGGTCCTCAGGTAAAATGTAATCCAGCATTTCTTCAGACAAATCGCAGGCGTACACTTCGTTAAAGCGGTTTAACGGAAGTTCCAGAAAAAGCCCGGCCCCACACATCGGATCCAGATAACGGGCTTCCGGGCCTAGCTGGCTGGATATTTTGGCTTGCAGCAGATTTTCCCAATAGAGATGGTATGCGGCAGTTGCCGGAATATTTCGCCGGGAATGGACATAGGCATCCGCAATATGACGAAAGTGTTCCTCTTGTCGGGTCAATTCAAGTGTGTTTTTCAACTTGGTCAAAATCATCACTTCCCATAACCAATTCAACCCAAACGCTTTGCTTGACTATCGTACCATATATTGCAACCTTGGTTGGGCTGAGCTTTTAGCCCCTTAAGCCACTCACTTGTGGGTGAGTGGAGGCCGGACTTATGGCTTTATCAGGCAGTTTGGCGTTTTATCGAGGAAATTTTGCGATGTATGGCCTGGTCATGGTGGCGGGTTGATGGGGGTCAGTATGCGCTGAACTAGATAAATGCTGCGGCGCTTCCTTGCGATGAGTGCCCAGAATGACTTTGACATAGTGCTGCGTTTCCGGAAACGGAGGGACCCCCTTATATTTGGCCACGGCTCCGGGTCCCGCATTGTAGGCGGCCAGCGCTAGCTTAAAGGCTGTGTGTTCATCGTGGCCCTGCGCCTTGTAGGTTTGGATATAGACTGACATGGCGGTAGCTGCCGCATCCAGGGCCTGCATGGGATCGTTGGGATCGGTTCTCCAGCCTTTCGCGGTGGCGGGCATAATCTGGGCCACGCCGATGGCGCCTGTCTTGCTGCGCGCATACTGATTGAAGCGGGATTCCTGCCGCATCTGGGCTATAAAAAGCTCCGGGTTTAAATTGTGAAGGACTGCCGCCACATGGGCCATGTGCTTCAGGGCGTCAGGCTGATAGGCCTGCTCCTTTTGCATCCAGTTCAGGCTGTGTAGTCTCTGACTCAATCCTGCCAGCAACACGATGACTGCGCCGACCAGCACGCAGGTGAGCAAGGCCCTCATCAGTGAGCTGCCAAATGGCTAACAGGAACCCGTTGAACAAGCATCAAAACCATCACGTTATACTCTGACTCTACAAGACGGTGACATTGCCACCGGTGATTCACCATAGGGCGTAATACTGACCCTCGCCATGAAAGGCTGGCTGGTGTTATTCCGGGTGTTTTGCAAGATGATGAAATGGGAAATCCGAAGTTTGGCATTTTACAGCGATTGGTAAAATCTGCTGTTGCAATGACCACTCCTATGTCATACCACAGGAAAGGCGCTATGAAAATCCACCAAGGGATCATCAGGGCTTTGCGGGGGCGTTCATCCTGATACGATTGGTATGTATCTGAGGGTATTGTGGCGGTATTTTATTTTTCAGGTATTTTCGGCTTGAACTTGTATTTTGCGTCCAGTGTGGAAAGGTGTCGGGTTATCCCTTGATCGGTTAAAATAAAGTAACCCAAAGGAGCCTGTTACCTTGATACTGGAAACGAACCCTTTTCAAATCCTGACCTTTATTGTGGCACCCGCCATTCTGACCAATTCGTCCTCCATACTCACACTGGGGACTTCGAATCGGTTTGCGCGGGTCGTGGATCGCTCCCGCTATCTCTATGACGTGCTGAAAGTGCCCGAAAAATTAACGCCCCAGGAAATGGCCATGTACCAGAAACAGTTGCCTGTGGTGGGTCAGCGATCCCTGTTGCTGGTTCGTGCCCTGACCTGTTTCTATGTCTCGGTGGGGTCTTTTGCGGCGACGGCCTTTGTGTCCATTCTGGGCGCGGCCATCACCATGTTTAACAACCATTCTGCAGCATCGGCGATTGTTGTGATTACGCTGCTGTGTGGCTTTCTGGGGGTGATTGGTCTGGTTGTGGGGGCTTCATTGCTCGTTTGTGAAATGTGGCTGGCGCTCGATTTCCTCCAAAAGGAAGTCCAGCTGGCTGAAGGCATCTATCACGGCTCTGATAGTCTCTAGGGCTTGTTAAATCATCTGCTTCAGGAACAGGGTGACCACCGAGAGGTAGACCAGGAAGGTGAGAATATCGCTTAGGGTACTGATGAAGGGTCCCCCCATCCCGGCGGGGTCGACCTTGAAGAGTCGCTTGAAGGCGTAGGGGATCAGCATCCCCAGTACCGCAAAGGTACACTGGGAAATCAGCACCCAGGCGGCCAGCAACAAGCTGAGCTCCCACTTGTGATAAATAACATAGGACAACGCGCCGACCGAGAGTGAGAAGAAGGTCCCGGTAATCAGGCCCACGCGCAGCTCGCGGAGCAACATGGCGACCACATTGTCATCAGTGATAATCTCCAGCGCCAGCCCGCGCACGGTGATGGTCTCCGATTGCGTCCCCATATTGCCAGAGAGTCCGGTGAGCAAGGGCATAAAGGAGATGGCGACAACCGCCGTGGCCACGGTATGGCTAAAGTGGGCAATGATGGTGGAGGCCAGAAACTGTCCGCCCATCGTAATGGACAGCCAGGGGAAACGGGCCTTGAAGGCTCGAAATTCAGGGCCAATGAGCAGTCCGCGTTCGTCCATCTCTTCCAGGTTAATCCCGCTGGCTTTGTAGATGTCTTCGGAGCTTTCCTCTTCGATGACGTCAATAATGTCGTCAATAGTCACAATTCCGCGCATGGTGTTGTCCGGATCGGTCACAGGCATGGCCAGCAGGTTGTAATACTTTCGGAATACATTGGCCACCAGTTCCTGATCGAAGTTGACCAGTAGGGATTTGACGTCAAACTGGGCGATTCTGCTCAGTGGTACCGATTCATCCACCAGAATAAGCTGCTTCAGGCTAACCACCCCAATTAAGTGTTCTTCAGCGTCCAGCAGGTAGCAATAGTAGATAAAATCCTTCTCTTCTGCGGTGCGCACCAGTCTCATAGCTTCGCCAACCGTCGCTTCCACCGAGATGCTGATGAAATCAGTGGACATGATCCCTGCGGCGGTGTCTGGCTCTTCCATCATGAGGTGATGCAGGGTGCGGGTGTCGGTATCAAAGGGCATCTCTTCCAGAATGCGCTGGCTGTCCAGGGTATCCATGTCCTGTAAGATGTCTACCGCGTCGTCGGTGGGCATCATGCGCAAAATCTGGCTACCCATCACGGTTGGGAGGGAGGAGAGGCAGGCATGCTGGAGGTCATCGTTGACGCTGGCCAGTACTTGCGCGGCCTGACCGACGTTCAGGTACTGAAAGCAGGTCATGGCCTCTTCCAGCTTGAGGCAGTTCTCCATGACATCGGCAATATCCGCGAAGTTATGGCGGGCCAAGAGGCGCCGCATGGCGGAAACGTTCTTCTGGCTGAGGTAGCGGCGAATTTTTTCCGCAAGACTGTTGATGGGAACTGTTGACATGGAACCGGCCATCTTTGGGTTAGGGGTTGAGAGGCTTGAAAGCCCTAAAGTTTGTTCAGTACGCTTCCAGAATGACGCATCAGGAGACAGGAAACTCTTTTCATTGTACCAACTCCAAAGCACTTGCAAGCCCTAAAATCGGAAAGAACTTTTCAGAGGCTTCACAAATCGGCGCTGATGGCTGGATTGATTTGATGGGGACTGGATTTGAAGGTTTCAACTCCCTGTGCATTCGGCTCGGGTTGTTAAGCATTTTAAAGGGGAGGGGCACAACAGCGGCTATTCTGGTTTTTATTCATGCGTAGGGATTATAACCGCAATTGCGGATAGAGCGTCAATCGATTTTCAGGAAGTCTTTGGTTTTTATCGTTAAAAACCCGTTCACTATGATTTTGTGGCAGCAATGCAGTGCAAAAGTTTGAGGTCGTTCAATGCGTCGATTCAATGTTGAATCAGGCGGTTTCCAGTTAGTGGGTGTATAGGGGTATATCTCGTTTTCATCAGAATCATCGGGAGTTCTGAATCTGTACTTATCAGTTTAGTCCACCATCATCAGTGCTTCAGGAGGCTGAAAGAAACACAACGTGATCGGTTGGGTTGACCGGGTTCACCGGGAACCCATCCCTCCACTTTCGATTCAACTTCCATTGAAACACTCCTTCCATCACCGATTGCTTGTGCAGTCGGTGTTTTTCTTTTGGTGTGATTTACCACCACAGTGCGATCACACAGTTCTGAGCGCTAATAGTAAACTTTTTTAAAATTGACTGGCACAAAAATTGACAACGTGGGTTTTAT
The DNA here is from genome assembly GCA_903866275.1 of Vampirovibrio chlorellavorus. Lineage (GTDB taxonomy): Bacteria > Cyanobacteriota > Vampirovibrionia > Vampirovibrionales > Vampirovibrionaceae > Vampirovibrio > Vampirovibrio chlorellavorus_D. The sequence goes on from CAIPMU010000012.1 coordinate 336,057, forward strand.
GCAAACACAGGGAAACAACGAAACGGGACAAAGGGTAGTGGGACAGTGGAACAATCGTCTCCGGTACGGCCTTTAGCTTGCGTTAAAACTGTATCGAACGCATTGAAGTATATTTCAATTTAATAAGGGGGATAGTCAATGATGGAAACAGTGAAAACAAGCCAGGGTATCTTCTAACCCTAAGCTTGTATAAACCCAACTTCCATTTATTTAATCACCGATTCTGCATAGAGTCGGTGTTTTTCTTTTTGTGCTTTATTCTCGCTTATGTATAGAATAGACATAAATCGAGCTGATGTGCACCTCTGGGATTTGTTCAGGATTTTAAAATCAATTTTGAATTTTCCTAAAATGGTAATAACGCAATATTGCAGTGAGCCTATTGTGGGATTTACCGGGATATTATGACTCAGAACCTTGAGGAGCGCTGTTGGGGCGTGAGTCTCAATATATATTACGGCAGTAGCAACAAAATGGAAAAAATGGGTTTCATGCACCTACAAGGAGTCCTTCAGTAGATCATCAGCAGATGTTGAAGGTATTGAAGAACAAGGTTTGGTGGACAAGGGGGTTAAGATGGGATTTTATGGTGGCTATCCGGGTATGAACAGCCCGATTTCCTATAACTATTACAATGATTTTGTGAACAGCGGACTGGTGCCATCTCAGGCTGGACAGATGCCTGCAGCGCCAGGGCAGGCGAACACAGCTGCCCACGGTCAGCCACAGGCGAAGAAGAGCGGGTTTGGTGCATTTTTCAGCGGGGTTAAAAACGGCTTCGCCAATATGGTGAAAAGCTTTTTTACCATCCCCGGCTTTTTGCTAACGGCTGCCTCGGTTGCCGGTGTGGCCTTTTTAGGTGCAGGTATGCTGCTTCCATTAATTGCCCTGGGTGTCGGGGTTGGCGGCTATCAGTTAATCAAAGGCGCTATCAACGGTGACGCTGAAAAGATGGGTGAAGGGGTATTTACGTTAGGTGCAACCCTGTTGGCTGGCAAGTTAACCCCCAATAAGGTTGGCCCCCATGAGCTGGCTGATACTTCTTTGCTGGGCAAACTAAAAGCCCCATTTATCGGAAAAGGAGCGTTCAAGGATCCTGATGTGACTTACTGGCAGGCGTTGCGCAATGAGACAGACACGGCATTAGCCAATATCAAAGGAAAATTTTTCGCCAAGGCCAAGCCTGCAGTTCCCGATAAGCCAGTCCCGCTGACAGCGGAAAATCTGAAGACTCACACTGAGTCTTCGGCATCCGAGCATTCTGGTGGCCCTGGCAGTCAATCTTCCGTTGATTCCTGGCATACTGCCCGTGAAATTCAGTCGGAGCGGGGCCTGGAATTAACAAAATCTCCGACAGCAGGCCCTGTTTCAGTGCCTGACTCGCCTCCTACGCCACCAGTGCAACCAGAATCCGCATGCGGAAGAAAACAACTTTCTTTGCAGTCAATGACATCTGATGTTACTGATGAAACGGCTTCGGTTTCTTCATTTAAGAGCCTCCCTGCCGAGGCTACTCCCGCAAAACCGACGATGAGGGAACGGCTTTTTGGGCGGAGAGAGCAGGCTGCCAAGCCAACAGCCAATATGGATGAGACAGCCGAAGTTGAAACAGTAAAGACGCCGGGCTTCTTGAAAACTCGGTGGAACTACTGGACGCGTGAATATCCCGGTCTGAAGGAAACGCAAAACTGGTTCCGTGGTAAATCAACCACTTCTGACTCGGGAGCCGCCGGATCGGGCACTGACTGGAGTCAGCTGTCTGCCAGCGATAGGTTTCAAAAGATGACCAAATTGGTGAAAGAAGCTAATATGGGCAGTTCGGCGGTATTTGGGGCTACCCCCTATACCAGTGGGAGTAAAAATCCGGCATAGCCACAAGCTCATATAATGCTGATCGTACATTCTGTTCAGAGCAAGTTCTACGAATCATCATGATGAAAGGAATTCCAATGAGCCAATTCATTGAAATGCAGTTGGGTGAAGCCTTCTAACTCCTATGCTTGTACCCAAGAAAATTACTGAAGGCCGCCTCACAAGAGACGGCTTTTTTTTTGCTGAAAAGAGCAACGGATAAACAACTGAATGAAACGGCATTGTTTTTCGGATCAGAGCCCCATCGAGCTTGGGGCTAAAGCGTCATTCTGATTGAATATAACCTCTGAAATTCTGGAAGGAATATTTAAAGGTCTGTGTAAATACAGTTTACAAAACTAGCATCAAAATATGAAAGTTGTTTTTAATGCAAGTATACCGTGGGAGTTAAGTAGTTCAGTTTTTATTTCAGAAGTGAGTGGTACAAGATAAGAATAGGGGTGTGTTTTATGGGTAGTGTATCAGGTTACAATCCTTATAGCAGTTATATTAATCCTCCTAGTCCAGGCACTGCGGTGTCCGGCGGCTCAGCACAGGAACAGGGTGCTATTTTCCCCAGCAGTTCTCCGCCTGCTGAACAGCCGAAAAAGAGCGGTGGTATAGGTGGTTTCTTCAAGGGGATTATTAAAGGTGTTGTTCACACCGTCAAAAGTCTCTGTACACCAAAAGGGCTGTTGATGGCCGCTGCGGGTGTCGCTGCCTGCGTGGCATTCCCGGTGGCGGGTCCGTTGCTGTTGGGTGGTGCCGCAGTGTTATCCGGCGGCTCCAAGGTGGTCAAAGGCCTTGCCTCCGGTGATACTGAAGCGGCTGGCGAAGGCTTTCTGACTGCTGGTTTAGGTGCCGTGGGTATTAAAGCTTCTGGTGCGTTAAGTGCCGGTAAGGTAGCTGGCGCAGCTGACGAAGCCACAGCTGCTACGTCCGCTGACGATGCTGCTGCAGCTTCTAAAGGTGGTTTTTTGAGCAAGTTAAATCCTTTTAAATCGAGTAAACCTGCAGCTGCAGATGAAGCCACAGCAACCACCACAGCTTCCGAGTCTACTGCTGTCGCCGCTGCACCCTCTAAAACACCGCTTGCAGATGGCTTGACTTCAGGTCAACCGAAAATGGTAGAAGTACCGACTGGTGCATTTATCAAGCGTGCTGATGGTGTAATGATTCAGGAAACAAAAATGGTACCAGCGGATGCTGCAGTTGCAACGGAGGCTGCGTCATCGACAGTCAAGCCTTCCAGTTTATTCCAACGGGCTAAGGCGGATTTATCTCTGGCAGATGCTAAAGCCAGACTGGGGCAAGGTGTTACGGACTGGAAATCAGCAGATGGGGCAATCGCAAAAATCAAAACACTCCCGCTGGCCACCACTCCCGCAGTGTTGAGCACGGCGGCTCCCTCGGACCAATAGTTACTCTCCCACCCACCATACAACGCGAAAACCGGGATGATGCCAACGCATCGCCCGGTTTTTGCATGTGCCTGCTGAAGGGCAAGATATATAGGGAATGGCCTGAAAGCGGTTACTCAAGGGGGCATTCCAGCGGCAAAGTGGCTTTAAAAGAAGGTCTTTTCAATTCGTCCTTTAGCTTCCCGTGTCTTTGCAGTATGGTAGTGTCATTCATCCATCAACCTGCAGGAGAGTTCTCATGACTGAGCTGAAACCCGCCCCCGCCGTCATTCGCGTCGCCCATAGCCCGGATTCTGACGATGCTTTTATGTTCTGGGCGTTGGCCCACCATAAGGTGGATACCGAAGGTCTAACCTTTGAACACACCCTGACGGATATTGAAACCCTCAATCAGGAAGCGCTGAAAGGCACTTACGAGCTGACCGCCATTTCGTATCACGCTTACGCCAAATTGATGGACAAATATGCGCTTCTGAACGTCGGTTCCAGCATTGGCGACAAGTATGGCCCAGTGGTTATCGCCAAGAAACCGTTCACCAAGGAAGCGTTGCGCAATGTGACGGTGGCTGTGCCCGGTGAAATGACCACCGCCTATCTGGCACTCAAAATCTGGGATCCTGAGCTGAAAACGCAGGTGGTGCCTTTTGATCAGATTATGGACAGGGTAGAAAGCGGCGAGTTTGAAGCCGGTTTGATTATTCACGAAGGCCAGTTGACCTATCAGCAGCAAGGCTTCGTAAAAGTCGTGGATCTCGGTGAGTGGTGGTTTGAAGAAACCAACCTGACCCTGCCGCTCGGCAGCAACGCCATCCGTCTGGATCTGGGTGATGAGCTGATCCAGAAAATTGGTCGCGTCCTCAAACGCAGCATTGAGCATGGCCTGCAGCACCGGGAAGAGGCGCTGGATTACGCCATGCAGTTTGCTCGGGGATTGGATCGCGAGACGGCAGATACCTTTGTGGGCATGTATGTTAATGAAATGACCCTGGACGCGGATATTGAGATTCGCAAGGCCGTGAAGCTCTTACTCTGGCGTGGCTTTGGTGCCGGTGTTTTGCCTGAGAAGGTTGAACCCCACTTCGTGGATGTGTTGCCGGAACTGGCACCCGCCCAGTAAAACGCAGTATTACAGCCCTAAAAAACGTCACGTTCCGCTCGGTTCGTGACGTTTTTTCTGTTTTGGCAAATTTGGTAGCCGCTAAAGGCTCCAATCAAGCCCTATGCAGGCGGATGATCGATGCCTTATTCTTCCATGCTCATTGCCGTCAGGATCAGCCCCAACAGTAGACTAACCCCAAAATAGGCACAGACCCACCCTGCGGCGATGGTCAATAAAAAGGCTGTGGTGGTTTGCCAGGGGTACTTTTCGGCGATTAAGCCGCACTTGGTCAACACATAGCGCAATCCGAGAAAGGGGCAGCCTGATGCCGCTAAAGTGTCCCCCACTTCCAGATCGGGCTCACTGAAGCCTTCGGCGCTGTTCGTCTGGGCATGGTGGACTGCCTGTTGAATATCCGGGTCAGGAGCTTGCTCAAACACTTCCGAAGAGGATGATTCTGGCGACATTGTGGGTTCCTTTATAGTCTGTTCCAGTAAAATCGACCTAGTGAACGATAAATCGAATGTCCATTCAAGACTACTGTACTATCGGCAATCCGGGAAAATACTGTAGTCCAATTTCGGAACTTCCATAAAAACAATAAAAACAAGTAAAATAAGGTTACAACTCATGGGAGTATGGGAAAGAGGCATCCAGTCATGCGCGAAATGGACGGCTACCAATTCATCGGATATTACGGCATCTTTTACTTGTTTCTGGTGCTGATTACCCTGATTAGCTTCATTCCTGCGGTTCATCAGGCCATAGAGCCTGTGGTGGGGCTCATATTCCCGATAGCTCGAAATAACTCGCCACTCAAGTTTTTTATCGTGATGAGCGTGATGTACTGGGGCATGGTCCTGTTTTATACCCTGGTCATTCAGAAGACCAAGCTAAAGTTTTAGGGCTGCAGCTGGCAAACTGGCGAAGTTTCTTCGCGGGAGCCGAGCTGTGGGGGCAGATTCTGGACAGGGGCGCTTTTTTTTTCTATGCTGGTCCTCAGAGGTTTGCATCCATGCCCACCGAATTGGCTGGATGCTCAACACAGTGAACGCTGAGGATTTTATGGAACAGCAGACAGACGCTCAGGCATTTCAGAAGTACTTTACGCTGGAAGAGGCGGTGAAGATGCTGCCTGCCATCCAGGAGATGTTGAGTCTGGCGCAACGCGAGATCGATTCATTGCGGGATGACGTAATTCTGAGTAAGCGCCTGCTGTTGGCTCGGCGCAGTAGTGGGCGAAATCCGGATGAGGGTGAAGCCGCCCTGTTGCAGCAGAAATTCGAGCGTTTTGAAGAGACACTGCAGCGTTGGGTCGCCTTTTTTGCCCAGCAGGGGATTATTCTGCGGGATGTGGATTCAGGGTTGATTGATTTCCCCTACCGCGCCGAGAGTAACCAGCAGGATTATTTGCTCTGCTGGCGACCCGATGAGGACGGCATTTTTTACTTTCATGGGCTTCATGAAGGCTTCAAGGGCCGTCATCCCATCAGTCTGCTCCCGGATTAATCGGTCATCCCCAGCCCACCCTAATGAGAGAGAGCGAGTTATCCGTTTGAAGGCACAGAATCAACCTGTCAATTCCAAAAGTGGTCTAAATCGTGACAAGAAAGGGACCAGGGGAATTTTGGGCTGGTCAACAATTGTGCTTTTGCTGTTGGGGGGTGTCTGGTGTTACTCCGTTGTTTCTGAGGTGGGCTGGATGGGTCTGTTTCATGTCGCTGGCAAAACCAGCATCCACGAAACCGTCCGCTTGCTGGAACAGCCGGTTTATAAGATTAAGAAAAAGCAGGAGCTGCTTGGCGTCAACGTCTTACGCATTATCAGTAAACGTCAGCCTGAGGAATTTCTGGTGCTGGACGGGGTTTCTCGTTCGATGGTGGATAAGGTTTATGGGAAGGAGCCTGATCTGGCCTGGGCAAACCTGATGGCCAACCAGTTGATCAAGCTCCGCCAGTCCGGGGACGGAAGCCTTCCCATTACGGTGAATGTGCAAGGGGTGAAAACATTGGACGCCGGACTGATCCAGCATCTTCAGGAACAATACCCCTATTGGCAACTGGAAGTGCAATTCAAGCTAAGTAATGAGTCTTCGCCCCGCGCCTATCAAGCTGGCGTGATAAGGCATATCCAGGCTGGTCAGCCAGATAGTGGAACAGGTAGCGGCAAAGACACGCTGGTTGTGGGCTACGCGCAAAAAGAAGCTTTTCAGAAGGATTTGTTGCTCGATTTAATGACCCATCTACAATTCGAGCAGCACTAGCCAGCCATGCGGATTTTTCTCACCGGGGCCACCGGCTTTGTGGGCCGCAACTATCTGGAGTGGGTGCTGCGCCATCATCCTGATTGCCAGATCACTTGCCTGGTTCGGGATCCGCAGAAAGCAGCGGCCCAGTGGCCTCAATCTCCCCGACAGATTCGCTGGCTGGCCGGGGATTTGTTACAACCGGATACCTATCAGGCTGATCTGCAAGAGGCCGAGCTGGTGGTGCATGCGGCGGCACTGGTCAGTTTGCGCAACGGCCCCGAATTTTATACCCAAAACACCGAGGCCACCCGGCAACTGCTCGGCGTGCTGAGTGAGAGCAACGCACTCCAGCGGCTCGTTTTCGTGGGGAGCATCTCCGCCATTGACCGCCCACCCGGCTTGCCCGCGCAAGGTCCTCTGACTGACACCTCGCCGCCGCATCCCAACACGGATTATGGCCGTTCCAAATGGCAAGCCGAGGAGGCCATCCGGGCCAGAGGCTTGCCCTATGTCATTCTGCGGCCCGCCTATATTTATGGCCCACACCCCAGAGCGAACTCCAGTATGGACAAGCTGATCCGCCATGTGCAAGCGGGGGCGCATTACACCCGCTATCCGTTTCCGGGTCGGGCCAGCGCCATTTATGCCGAAGATCTGGCCCAAATGCTGTGGCTGGCAGGCGTGCATCCGGCGGTGGAGAATCAAAGCTTTTTTATCAGCGATCCCCAGTCCGTGCCGGTGGCTCAAGCCTTCGCGGATGTGGCCCGCGCCCTCGGGCAGCCGTATGTTTCTCACGAAATAAGCCCGGAGCGTTTGATGCGGATGAAACGCACACTCTTGCATCGCCATCCCGATAGCCTGATTTTACGCATTCTGTTTGAAGATTACTTCCTCTGCGATCCCTCCCGCTGGTATCAACTTACAGGCTGTCTGCCTCAAGTGGGTTACACCGAGGGTGTTGAGCGCACGGTCCGTTCGGTAGGTAAGCTGAATAAATAGTATTACTTAATACAAATCAAATATTTCAATTGACATGCTAAGCTTTTCAACTGAAATTAGTCCTACAAATAAAAACATTTTAAAAGAAGATACAAGTAAAAAAAGCCCATAATAAAAGGCATTATGGATAATCGAATTGATTTGTTTAAGTCGAGACCACCTGTGAAAAATAAACTAATGGAGTAAATGAGCATATTTAGGATGAGCAGTCCGATTTTGAGTATTGTATGGTAAAACGGCCAATCTTTTGTGTAAAAACCATTATGCAGCAAAATGTAAACCAGTAAAGGATATAACATACTGGTGATTGCAAAAGGAAACAGCGTTAAAAAAATGCTTTGTTTTGTTCTGAATTTTCCGGTCAGAAAGAGAAAACGGAGTGTACACATGCAAAATAAAATCAGACTGATTATGGGTACGAATAAAGACATACCGGGAAACATAAAAAGAAGAACAGCAGCCACTATGCCGCCAGGCCCATCGCAGTTGTCTGGGTATTTCTTGCAAGCTTCAGACTGGGTTTCAAATTCGTAATGAATAGGAAGGCAAAATCCATAAGCCGATCCAATAGAAAAGATTGCCAGACCAAGAAATGTGAGTAAAAGTACACCTGTAATCGAATTCATCTTACTGCTTTTAAATTGAACAATGAAGCTATCAATTCGAGCTTTGTAAGCGATAGTTGCTTTCAGGAGAATTTTCCAGGATGCTGATATTTTTGATCCAAGCAAATAAGTGTTTTTATCTGTCATGGTTTTTCCGCTCTTGATAATCTGTACCTGTATTAAATTGACAGGCGTCCGAAAATTAGGGCCAGTTGAGTGTAGAGATTTTCCTCTAGAATTAAAAGCAGGAGAATCTCGAAATGAAGAAGAGCCGTTTTACCGAAGAGCAGATCGTCAAAGCCTTGCAAGCTGTGGAAACCGGTGGC